>JBBQZX010000023.1:0-92846 GCA_038207335.1 Chthoniobacterales bacterium
GTCGTGTCGATCGCGTCGGCGGCTGCGGCTGGCAGGCGGCGCGAGGCGTCGTCGGCAAATGCAGCGAAGCTCGCGAGCGGCGTGGTGAAGGCGACCTGCGTCGGCGCGCCACCGGCGTCCGTCACGGAAACCTGGCTCGCAAAGAACCCACTGTCGCGCGAGGCATTTCGCATTTGCCAAAACGAAGCGTGCGTGAGCGCAAATGCCGCACAGGCCGCGAGGGCGACGATACCCGCCGCGCGCTGCCAGACGACTGGACCGCCACGATGATTCACGAGCTTCCGACGCTGCTCTCCGGTGAGCCAGACGACTTGCGCCTGCGTCTCTTCGCCCTCGAAACCTTCCTCGAGCAATTGCCCGAATTCGATCATCTCGTAGATGTCGTTCCGGCACTCCTCGGAGACGGCCAGCATCGACTCGATGTAGAGCCGCTCCTCCGGCGGCAACTCGTTGAGCGCGTAATCGGTTAGGTCTTGATCGCTGATTTTCCCTCTCATTTTCAGGCTGCTCCTTTTTTCAGGTAGATGATTTTTTCGTCCTTGTCGTCGCGCTCCATCTTGGTGCGGAGATTCCGCATGGCGGCGTTTAACAGGAAGCCGACATTGCCGACGCTGAGGCCGGTGATGTCGCTGATTTCCTGGTACGAATGGTGGTGGTGAAAGCGGAGGCGGACGACCTCCTGCTGGTTCTTGGGAAGTTCTTTAACAAGTTGCATCAAGCGCGCGGTGCGCTCCTTGCGCTCAAGCTCCATGAGCGGCGTGAGCCCCTCACACCGCTTCTGCTCAAATTCGCTCGCCTCGATGTAAATGTAGCGGTCTTCCTTTTTGAGGGACTTCAGTGCACAATTCCGGCAGACGGTGAAAAGCCACTGCGAAAGGTGCCCCTCAATGTTCTCCTGCTCCTGATTGTGCAGGCGCATGAAAGTCTCTTGCACGACATCCCGCGCGCGCTCGATCTCGCCGAGAATGCTCATCGCATACTGCAGGAGAGGGCGTTCGTAGCGCTCGAGAGCGGTGGAGACCCAGGCGGCTTTGCGTTTTTGTTTTCCGAACATGATGAGTGGGGGTTTGAAGAATTTCGACCTAGCTAACCCGTTTCGCATTATTTTGCTGGAAAAAAGTTACGGTTAGTTTCGGCGGACGCCGTCCCGGTGCTGGCGATTGGGTTGCGCTTCATGTCGCGGACGGCCTGCGCGAAGTCGTTCGAGTCGCGCCGCTCAACCGCTTCGCCGGCCTTGATGAAAAGCTCGAGCCACCGGCGCTGCATGAATTGCGGCGACCGGTCGAGCATCGCTTTCGCCCGCGCCACTTGGTCGTTCCAATTCCAAGCCTCGCCGACCGCGTCCTTCGGCGAATAGACGGTGACCCAGTTTTCATCGAGCGCATTGAAGGCTTTCGTGACGATGAGCCCTCCGGTGCCGCGCTTCTCGGCTTTGTCGCGAAACGAGCCGATCGCCGCAACCTGCTGCCAAGTGTCGAGGTTCACTTCATTCGCGAGAGCGGAAAGATCTTCGTCGCTTACGGCAGCCGCTTTAACTTCGGCGAGCGCCTTGGCTTCGGCAGTTGCGCGAGTGTCGGTGGATTTGGGTGCATAGATTTTTTGAAACTCCGCGGGCAGGAGCGAAAACGCGACTTTGCGGTCGCCGGTGGCGGTCTTGATGATGACCTCGGCGGGCGCGACGATCTGCCCCTCGATGAGTGTGCCATCGGCGAGCCGGATGGTGTCGGCATGCACTGCGATCGTTCCGAGGGGAAACATGGTGACGGCAACGAGCGTGTGGAATTTCATGTTGCGCCGACAATCCGAGTCACGCGGATTTTATTTGGCGGTATTATCCACGATGCGCCGGGAAGTGGTTTGGATGCTTGATTCGCGAGCGATTGACGAATCCGAATCCGGGGAGCGCGCATCGAAAATCACGGCAGTCCAACTGCAAAAAACCCCTTCTAATTTCCCCGCTCCTCGACGATTGAATCCGTTCCAACGCGCGGCCATACGCGCGTTTTTTTCACCATTCAAATCATCCGCATGAATCTCCGATCACCGCTGCTGCTCACCGCCATTTACACGCTCTCCGCGACGTTCGCCAATGCTGCGAACAAATGGGAGGAAATGGATTACGGGCGCTTTTTGTCAGCGACATATCTCAATGCCGAGGGCAAGAGCACGCTCGATGGCAAAGGCTCGGTGACCAACAAAGGCATCGCAATCAAGCTCGGCAAAGCCGAAGGGCAGGACGCCGAGGGAACACTGCTTTTCGACACCGAACTGCTCCGCATGGCTGGCGGCTGGACGGGCGGCTGGATCAAATTGAAAGGTGTCACTTTCGATGGCGGACACGGCCCGAGCCCGAGCCCAAAGGAAGGCGTGGATATGGTTTTCCAGACGAATCCCGGACCCGGCTGGAGCAAAGGCACCGACTTCGCTGACCCGCGAAAACTGCCGACCGGACCCGGCGCGGCGAAAGTCCCATTCGGCCCGCTGCCAAAGGAGTGGGCGAAATACAAAGGCCTCTATCTCAGTGGCGACAACGTGGTTTTGGCTTACACGGTCGGCGGCGCGATGGTCATGGAAATGCCCGCGATCGAGACGGCGGGCGACGCGAAATTGCTCTCACGCACTTTTAACGTCGTCGCGCCCGGAGCACCGTCGAATCTGCTCATCGCGGATGGCGTGGAGGGCACAATAGCGACGGCGGAAGGAGATCACGCGATCGTCAGCGACGATGCGAAAAACCCGGACGCGCGCCTCGTCATCGGCGTCATCGGCGCGCCCGCTGGCGCGAAATTCGTGGCGGACGGATCGCGCGTTTTGCTGCAACTACCGGCCTTCGCAGCCGGTCAACAGTTCAAGGTCGTGTTTGCAAAAGGCCCGCAGGCCGACGCCGGGAAGCTCGCCAGCGCGATCAAGGGCGCGAGCAAACCGGTCGATCTCAAGCAATTCACCAAAGGCGGCGCGCCTCACTGGCCGGAGGTCGCGAAGACTACGGGGTCGCTCGGCACGGATGACAAAGGCGCGTATGTCGTGGACACGCTGACCGTGCCTTTCGACAACGCCTACAAGTCATGGTTTCGCATCGCTGGGCTCGACTTTTTCAAGGACGGGCGCATGGCAGTCAGCACATGGAGCGGCGACGTTTGGATCGTCTCGGGCGTCGATGCGAAGCTGGAAAATTTGCAGTGGAAACGTTACGCGAGCGGACTGTTTCAGGCGCTCGGCTTGAAGATCGTCGATGACCAAATCTACGTCCTCGGGCGCGACCAGATCACGCGACTGCATGATCTCAATGGCGACGGTGAGGCCGACCTTTACGAGAACTTCAACAACGACGTGCAGGTCACGCCCGGCTTCCACGAGTTCACATTCGATCTCGAGACCGATCCCGAGGGGAATTTCTACTTCACAAAAGGCGGGCCGGTGAATCCTGGCGGACGCGGCTGGGGTCCTCTCAGCGACCACAACGGTTGCGTCTTCAAGGTTTCGAAGGACGGCCAGAAATTCGAGGTCTTCGCTGCCGGCATCCGCGCTCCGAATGGCATGGGCGTCGGCCCGAACGGCGAGATCACACTCGGCGACAATCAGGGCACCTGGGTTCCTGTCGATTACATCCACTACGCGAAAAAAGGTGAGTTCGTCGAAGTGCCCGACCTTTCTCACATCGACCCACCGCCGACCTCGCACGCGCCCCATCTCTGCTGGATTCCCTACGACTGGGACAACTCCTGCGGCGCGCACATCTGGGAGATGAGCGACAAATGGGGCCCGCTCAAAGGCCAGCTCTTGTATCTGTCCTACGGGAAAAGCTCACTCTTCGAGGTGCTCCAAGAGCGCGTCGGCGACCTGATGCAGGGCGCGGTCGTGAAGTTCCCGCTGAAGTTCGACACCGGCACGATGCGCGCGCGCTTCAGCCCGATCGACGGGCAGCTCTACGTCGCCGGGCTCAAAGGCTGGCAGACCAATGGCGCGAAAGACGCTGCCGTGCAGCGCGTGCGCTACACCGGGAAGCCCGTCTGCATGCAGAATGCGATCCACATCACGGACAAAGGAATCCACGTCGGTTTCACGAGCCCGCTCGACCCTGCCGCCGCAGGGGACAAAGAAAACTACGCACTGCAGGTGAGCAACTACCGTTGGACCTCCGATTACGGCTCGGCAGAGTACAAGCCGAGCGACCCGATGCAGAAAGGCCGCGACGACCTCACGATCACCGGGGTGAAGGTCAGCGACGACAAAAAGAGCGTGCTGATCGAAGTCGAGGGGCTGATGCCGGTCGATCAGTATCGGCTCAAAATGAACATCAAGTCCGCCGACGGCAGTGAAGTGCCAGCCGATGTCGGAGGGACGATCAACGTCGTCGCAACGGAATCGAAGCCCGGCGAAACCTACTCCGCGCTGCGCTGAGTCGCGGCTGAAGGTGTTTTGAAAGAAGCTCCGACCGCGTGGGCGCAGCTTTATTTACGCTCGGTCCTTTTTGAGTGCTCGCACCGGCGAACGTGCGGGTGGCGCACCCTTCCCGCGTGCCGGTCATGTCGTGCCGACACGACGGACTTTTCAAACTGCGCGACGTCACGGCACACTCATCTCCCGACGATCGAGCGGTTTAAAAGTTCGTTTCAGCGGCGCCGAAACCAGCACTCTGGACTAGCGGGCTCCCCAGCAGCAAGCGGGACGAGTGCGCTTTCCGGAACATCTGTGGACGCGTGCCGCGCCCGCGGCTCACCAGAGGCCGATGAGCTTCAGGACGACGACGACGACGACGATGACTCCGATGATGTAGAAGATACTGTTATTCATGTGTTGGGTGGTTTTCCAACCCCACATCGCGCGTGCCATGTAAAACACGCGTATCGGGCGAAAAAAAGGCCGCGCCGGAAACCGGCGCGGCCTGTGAAGGAGTCTGGAAATTTAATCTGCGAGGATCGGGCCGATGTCGCGCGGGTCTTCGCTGGTGGTTGGTTTCGTGGTCATTTCGAGTCTAGCTGCAGCCTTGGCTCGTGCCGCATTCCGTGCAGCAGCCGCACGCCCCGGCGCGAATCACTTTGCTGCTGCCGCAGTTCGAGCAGGTGATATCCATAAACATGTTTCCGAGGGCGGTCTGGACTTGGTCGTAGTGGGTCTTCGTGGGGAGGATGAGGTGCGGCTGGCCTTCGCTGCTGCCCTGGTGACCGACGATGTCGATGACGTCGCCACTTTCGCGCTGGAGGTCGGAGACGGGGCGGTTGATGGAGCGTTTGTCGATTTCGGCGAGTTCGCGCATGGGGAGGTCGCTCTGGCCTTTGTGGGGCGAGGTGGCTTCTTTGTAGCCTTTGATGAATTGGCAGCCGAGCCAGCGGAAGACGTAGTCGGTGATGCTGGTGGCGTTGCGAATGTCGGGGTTCTTCGTGAAGCCGGAAGGCTCGAAGCGCTGGTAGGCGAACTTTTTCACTAAGCTCTGGAGCGGCACGCCATACTGGAGCGAGATGCTGGTGAGGGTGGCGACGGTGTCCATGAGGCCGCCGATGGTGCTGCCTTCTTTGTTCATCTGGATGAAGAGCTCGCCGGGCTGGCCGTCCTCGAAAAGGCCGACGGTGAGGTAGCCTTTGTGGCCGGCGATTTCGAAGGTGTGGTTGACGGCGACGCGGGTGTCGGGCATGCGGTTGCGGACGGGTTGGCCGGACTGGGCCCGGAGCGCGGAGACTTCCTGGTCGAGGGCGAGGATGCGGGACTCGAGCTCTTCCTTGCTCGAGAGCGCGGCGCCGGCGTCGGAGACGGTGCCGTTGGCGCTCGGGGCGCTGGCCACTTCGCCGCCCATGTCTTTGGTCTTCTTGACGTTGAGCGGGGCGCTGCGTTTCGAGCCGTCGCGGTAGATGGCGATGGCTTTGAGGCCGAGCTTCCAGCCTTCGACGTAGGTGTTGACGATGTCGTCCACGGTGGCGGTCTCGGGAAGATTGACGGTCTTGGAGATCGCACCGCTGAGGAACGGCTGGGCCGCCGCCATCATGCGGATGTGGCCGCGATAATGGAGGCTGCGCGTGCCGCGGTGAGGCTTGAAGGCGCAGTCGAAGACGGGGAGGTGCTCTTCTTTCAAGCCGCTCTGGATAACGGTGCCGGTCTGCTCGTCCTGCACGTCCTCGAGGGTGTCGTATTTGTCGATGTGCTGGACGATGCGCTCGATGTCGTCGGCCCCATAGCCGAGGTTTTGCAGCGCCGGCTTCACCGTCTGGTTCACGATTTTCAGCATCCCGCCGCCGGCGAGCAACTTGTATTTCACGAGCGCGATGTCGGGCTCGATCCCCGTCGTGTCGCAGTCCATGAGGAAGCCGATCGTCCCGGTCGGAGCGAGCACAGTGACCTGCGCGTTGCGATATCCGTGCTTTTTGCCGAGCGAAAGCGCGCCGTCCCACACACGCTGTGCCTCCTCTTTCAAGAACCCGAACCGCTCGCTCGCCTGAATGTCGGCGACGTGTTTGCGGTGCAACTCGATGACTTCGAGCATCGGCGCGACGTTGTCTTTCGTGACCGGCTTCTCGACGCCGCTGCACCGCGCATCGCGGTATCCGGCGAACGGCCCCATCGCCTTCGCGAGCTTCGCGCTCTGCTCGTACGCGTGGCCCGTCATGATCGCCGTGATCGCCCCCGCGAGCGCCCGACCCTCGTCACTGTCGTAGCCGAGCCCGTAGCTCATGATGAGCGCGCCGAGGTTTGCATATCCGAGCCCGAGCGTGCGGAAGATGTGCGAATTTTCCGCGATCTCCTTGATCGGATAACTCGCGTTATCGACGAGGATTTCCTGCGCCGTGATGTAGATGCGCACCGCCGCCTTGAACCGCTCCACGTCGAACGCGCCGTCCGGCTTCTTGAATTTCAGCAGATTCAGCGACGCGAGATTGCACGCCGTGTTGTCGAGGAAAAGATACTCGCTGCACGGGTTCGTGGAGTTCTGCCGCGCCGTGCCTTTGCACGTGTGCCACTGGTCGATCGTCGTGTCGAACTGCATCCCCGGATCGCCGCAAACATGCGTGCCTTCCGCGATCTTCCGCAGCAGCGCCGACGCCTGCTTTTTCTCGCAAGGCTCGCCATCCGTCACGCGCTTCGTCCACCACTCGCGCCCCTCGATCGCCGCCTGCATGAACTCATCGCTCACGCGCACCGACAGGTTTTCATTCTGGTACATGATCGACCCGTAAGCCTCGCCATTGTAGCTGCCATCATAGCCCTGCTCCATCAGCGCCCACGCCTTCTTCTCCTCCTTCGTCTTGGCCTCGATGAATTCCTCGATGTCCGGATGCCAGTCCTTCAGCGTATTCATCTTAGCCGCGCGCCGCGTCTTCCCGCCGGACTTCACGACATTCGCGACTTGGTCATACACTTTCAGAAAACTCAGCGGTCCGCTCGGCTTCCCGCCGCCGCTCAGCTTCTCGCGCGTGCTCCGCAGCGTCGAAAGATCGCTCCCCGTGCCGCTGCCATATTTGAAAAGCATGGCCTCGGACATCGCGAGCCGCATGATGTCCTCCATCGTGTCATTCACCGACTGGATGAAGCAGGCGCTGCCCTGCGGATACTCGTACTGCGTCGGCGCGCGCCGCGCGAGACCGAGCGTGTGGTCGTAAAAATAGTTCCCCTCTCCGCGATCCTTGCCCGTTCCGTACTGGTGATGCAGGCCGACATTGAACCACACCGGCGAGTTGAACGCGCCGTGCTGGTTCACGCACAACCACGTCAGTTCGTTGTAGAAAGTCTCGGCGCTTTCGGCATCCGCGAAATATCCGTCGGCGATGCCCCAGTCGCTGATCGTGCGCGTCACGCGATGCACGAGTTGCTTCACCGAGCGCTCGCGCCCGCCGTTTTTGTACGGATCATTTCCGTGCGCGATGTCGCCGTAGAAATACTTCGAGACCGCGATCTTCGTCGCGAGCGGCGACCACGATTTAGGCACCTCGATATTCTCCTGCTTGAAAATCGCCTTCCCCGAGTCATCGGTGATTTCCGCCGTGCGCTGCTCCCATTCGAGCTCGTCGAAAGGCGCGACAGTTTTCTGGCTGAAGACGCGGTCGAATTTCAGGCCTGTGTTTTTGGGACGCCGGGAATCGGCAATTTTGACGCGCGGAGCGCTGCTGGCAGTGATGGATTGAGAGACCATGAGACGATTTGTGGATAACTTGGGCATAACGCTGGGGAGTTGAACCAACAGCTTGTGGATAACCGGTGAATTCCACCTGAATTCGCGCCTCGCATCCACTCCCTGTTGGGGTGATTCGCGATGGAACCACAACATCTGGTGGGTTGGAAAGAAAAATCTCCCATTTGTTAGAAGATATTTTTGGGCGGAAAGTGCCCATGTGGAACGCTGATAACCGCTCATTTCCGGCGATAACCAGCGTGGAAACCTGCGGCTGCCTCTGCCGCTCGGAGCGCGGCGCTGCGGAACTACCACGCCACGCTCGTTCCGCGAGTCACGGACATCGAAGCCAGCGCGACAAGCCGCGAAGAAAACCGGAAATCACCGCGGAATAACAGCGCCCGGCAGTTCCGAGCGTTCTTTTTTCAACGTCGCACCCGCGCTTCTGCCAATCGCCTCTAGGATGCCCACGGCTTCACTTCTTCACTTCGTGACTCAAAGTCTGCGTGCTCCCCGCCGCGGCGCTTCGCTCTGCCGCCGCACTCCAAATCAACTCTCTCCGACCGCGCTCCGAGGCTGGGCCGCGATGCGGTGCGCGCCACGGGTGGTGGAGGCGTTTACGATTTCAACGCGAGTGCCGACGGGGATGTTGTCGAAGACGCGGACGATGTCTCGAGAACGCATCCGAATGCAGCCGTAACTCGCTGGACGTCCGATCTTTCGCTCGACCGGCGTGCCGTGGATGTAGATGCCACGATCATACGCGCGAGCGTTGCCGGCTTCGAGTCCGCGAAGGCGCAGGATGCGCGTGACGATCGGGTCGCGCCCGGCGGCGTTTGGGCGGAGGACTTCGCCGGTAGGACGGCAACCTTTGAAGACCGCACCCGACGGCGCGCCGGCCCCGATTTTATCGGCTACCGTGAGTGTGCCGAGCGGAGTGGCGTAGCTGCGCGGACGGTCGCCGAGGCCGAATCGGGAGGTGGAGACAGGAAATTGCGCGATGCAGGTATTGTGGTCGAAGATGCTGAGCTTCTGCTGCGGCACGCTGATGATGATGCTGCGCTCCGCGTGGACGTGGGGCGCTGAGGCGATGGCGGCTGCGAGCAGAAGGAAGCGCGGGATCATGCCGGAGCATTTAGCATCGCGGATGCCACGGGCTACCGGACCTCTGAGCGGGAGACAATCCCGAGCGCGCTACCAGAGCGAAAGCGTGAGGCCGGCGGCGCGGTGCTCGGCGGTTTCGCGGGAGTGTATGTCGTGGAGATTTGCGATGCCGCCGAGAGAGGGCAGTTCGGAAGCGGGCGCAGTGCTCGGATGCGAGGTCCCTGTTACATTCACGGAAGCGAGAGGGTCGGTGGACGCTGTTGAATGCTTTTTGTCGGACCGCTTCGACGCAGGTGCAACGTCGGTTTTTGCAGCGGCGATTTGGATTCCGGGCTGTTTGGCAAGCGGCGCTTTTGCAGCGAGCGCTTCGATTTGCTGCTCGGAAAGTTTGCGCGTCGGCGCTTCGGCGATGATGGGCGCAGGCTCGGGACGTGTGGCGATCAACATGCCGGGGATGAGGCGCTTGATCGGCTCCTCCATGATCTCAACCGGCGTGCCAAGAGGCGCGGCGTCAAAGACGGCGATCACGTCTTTCGATCTCATGCGGATGCAGCCCCAGCTTTCGGGCTTGCCGATGAGTCGCTCGACGGGCGTGCCGTGGATGTAGATGCCGCGCTCGTAGGCGTTGGCGTTTCCCGGCTCGAGTCCGCGCAGATGGAGGATGCGCGTCACGATCGGGTCGCGACCTTTCGCATTCACGGAGAGCACTTCGCCGGTCGCCTGCCGCGCTTTCATCACGGCGCCGATTGGCAGTCCGTCGCCGACGCGCTCGGCGACTTCGAGCTTCCCGAGCGGCGTGCTGTAGCTGCGCGGTTTGTCGCCGACTCCGAATTTCGACGTGGAGATGTTGTACGTCGCGATCTTTTCGCCGTCGCGGATTAGCGCGAGCTTTTGATCTTTCACACTGACCACGATCGAAGTTGATGCCGATGCACTCGATGGAAGAATCGCCAGTGAAATGGCGAGAATCGCGCAGAAAATCGGGATCGGATGAGTGATTCGGTTGTTCAGCATGAGTTTAGCAAGGCGGCTGCCAGACCAGAGGGAAAAGAAAAATTCGAAAAGGGGAGAGCGCGGATTCTTCAGAAAGGACATCCGAGAAATTCGTGTAATTCGCGGTCAAAATGAGTTCTCTTTTACGCGGCAAGCGCGGTGCCCGTGTCGCGCCAAGGCATCCGCAGTTGCGGAAACCATTGAGCGATGGAACAGAGCGCGACGTATCCGAACCCGCCCGCAAACAAGAGCAGGAAAGGAACGGAGAGCCATTGCGCATTTCGCACAGCGAAAACGAGGAAGTAGGTGAAGTAGCTCGCGAAGCCCAGCTCGAAGAGCGGAATCGCGCTTTTCAGCGGCGAGTATTTCGAGCGTTTCCAGGACTGTGTTTTGCGCTCGATTCCGTATTTTGGCGTGCGTGTGAATTCGGACTGATGCCCGACGGTAGCCTCAAGGACGGCGCGTGCATTATTCACCGCGAGACCGATGCCTAGGCCGATGAGCGGCGGCAGCAGGAACATGTCGCGCAGCCACGTCTTCGGGTGTAACTCACGCTGTGTGCAGATGTAGAAAACCGCGGCCGGGAGTGATGCGGAGATAAAGATCGGGATATCGAGTAGGAACGTGCGCAACATGCTGTGCGTGCCGCCGCCGGCGGACGGATGAAGCAGGATGCAGAGGAAAAGCAGGAGCAAATAGGCGTAGTTCGAGGTGAGGTGCGCCGTTGCTTCGAGCTTGATGAGCAGCGGCAGCTCTGCGCGCCAAACGGATGGCAGGAGCTTCATGCACGTCTGGATCGAGCCTTTGGTCCAACGATGCTGCTGCGACTTGAAGCCGTTCATATCGACGGGCAACTCGGCGGGCGTAACGAGGTCAGACAGGAAGACGAATTTCCAACCCTTGAGCTGCGCGCGGTAGCTGAGATCGAGGTCTTCGGTAAGCGTGTCGTGTTGCCAGCCGCCGGCGTCGGCAATACAGGAGCGGCGCCAGAGTCCGGCGGTACCGTTGAAATTGAAAAAACGCCCGCTTCGGCTGCGGGCGGTCTGCTCGAGCAGGAGATGGCCGTCGAGGAACATCGCCTGGACACGGGTGAGAAGCGAGTAGGTGCGGTTCAGATGGCCCCATCGCGTCTGGATCATGCCGACCTTAGGGTCGGTGAAAAACTGGATCGTCCGGCGTAGCATGTCGGGTTTCGGGACGAAGTCGGCGTCGAGAATGAGGATGAACTCGCCGGTGCAAGTGGCCACTCCATTTTCGAGAGCGCCAGCTTTGAAACCGACGCGATTCTCACGGTGGATCATCTCGATATCTAGCCCGGTGGCGCGCAACTCCGCGACGCGATCTGCGGCGATCTGCGTAGTTTGGTCGGTGGAGTCGTCGAGCACTTGGATCTGCAGAATTTCGCGAGGGTAATCGAGCGAGGCGACGGAATTCAGGAGCCGCTCGACGACGTAGAGCTCGTTGAAAATCGGGAGCTGGACCGTGATCCGGGGCAACTCCTTGAACTCAGAAAGCGGTTGCGGGGCGTTGTGCCGATTTTTGAGGAACAGGTAAACGATGACGTAACGATGCAGACCGTAGAGGGAGAGTCCGAAAAGGACGACGAAGTAGCAAAATGTCCAAATTGAGTTTCCCAAACTTCCTTGCATAGCGTTTTTTTGCCGTTTCCGGCGGAGAAGCGCGGCATAATGGGCGGAGTATGGCGGTGGTCAAGCGGAAATGTCCCGGAGTGGCCGGGCGCGCTAAGTGACATTCGTGTCAGGGTTTCCCCGATGCCGGCGGCTACAGCGCGGCGGCGGTTTCGATCGTCTCGCGGAGTTTTTGCGCGGCGATCGGCTTCACGAGGTGCGCGAGGAAGCCGGCTTCGCGGGTACGCGCCAGATCGTGCTCCATGCCGAAACCGCTCATAGCCACGGCGGTGATGTCGCTCTTTTTGCGCAGTTCGCGCAGTACATCGGTGCCGTGGCCATCCGGCAGTCCGAGGTCGCTGAGGAGCAGGTCGAAACTGTCGCGCTCGGCCCGGCTGAGCGCCTCGCGGACGCTCCCGGCGACGACTACCGAATAGCCCCACCTCTCGAGCAGCCGCGTCATCGCGTGGCGCGTGTCTTCGTGATCTTCGACCAGCAGGATGCGTAGCGCCGGGCGCGCCGGAGACGCGGGCGCACTCGGCTGCGTCGTGGCCCGGGCGACCGTGAGCGCGGACGCGAGAGGCAACTCGACGCGCATCGTCGTCCCGGCGTCGCCCCCGGAGCTTGACGCACGGATGTGCCCGCCGTGCGCGTCGGCGAGCGCTTTCGCGATAGTGAGGCCGAGGCCGAGACCGCCAAACTTTCGCGTCAAAGACTGCTCACCCTGCATGAATGGCTGGAAAATCCGCGGCATCGCAGCGGGATCGATCCCGATACCCGTGTCGCTGATTTCAACGGTGAACCGAGCGTCGCGATTTGCCGTCCGCACCGTGATCCGCCCCCCGGCGGACGTGAATTTCACCGCATTTGAAATGAGATTCCAAAAAATCTGGAGCAGCCGCGGGGCATCGCCACGCACACTCGACTCCGCCGCATCCAGCGCAGTCTCCAAGCGGTGCCCTTTCTTCTCGATCTCTGGCTGGCACATCTCGACCGCTCCGCGGATCGCTTGGTGCGCGTCCATGGGCGCGAGGTTGAGCTGCATTCGGCCTTTGGTGATGCGGGTAAAATCGAGCAAGTCGTCGATGAGGCGCGCCTCAAGTTCGACGTTGCGCCGGATGAGCCGCAGCGAATCGCGCAGCGTCTCCGGGTTTCGCCCGCCTGTGGATTCCAGCTCGATCGCGGCGGCGAGCACGGGAGTGAGCGGCGTCCGCAGCTCGTGGCTGAGCACCGCGAGAAATTGGTCTTTCGCGCGATTCGCCTCCTCGGCGTTTTCCTTTGCGCGCTCGAGTTGCCGCGCGCGCTGCGCGAGTTCCGTGGCGAGCTGTGCGATATCGTTGTCCTGCGAGGCCAGTTCGCGCCGGAGCGTATCACGGACGAGCTTCGAGACGACCTGGCTGTTTGCCCGCGCAAGGAGTTCGGCGGCAGAAAAAGGCTTTGTGAGATAATCCTGCGCGCCCTCGGCGAGCGCCTCCGCCAGCGCGCCGGCATCCTCGGCGGCGGCGAGCAAAATCACGGGCGTGGCGTCGAGCGCGGCGTTTTCGCGAATCCCGCGCATTAACTCTCGCCCGCCCATTTTCGGCGAGGCGAGCTCGCTCAAGATCAAGTCTGGCAGATGCTCCTGGGCCAGTTCGAGCCCGAGAATTCCGTCCCCCGCCCGAACGATGCGGAACACCGCCGATAGCGTCTCCGACATAAAATCTCCCAGCGCGGCATCCTGCTCCACGATGAGAGCGAGTGGTCGCTCGCCACCCGCAGCCATTTCGAGCCGAGTTTCCCGCTCCGCAGAAATCCGAGCCGATTCCATTGGCACGGGCATTCGGCGGGTTGAACTCATGATGGTGGACGAAGGTGACCCGCAAGCGGGACGACTGCTGTGAACGGGAAGATTCGCGCGTGGCGTGGCTACGGGATGCCTCGCGCACCGAGTGGGTAACCCTCCGGTCAGCCTCGCGGCTTCCACGCGTGCTCGCGCCAGAAGCTGCGTGCGGCGCCTTTGCTGCCGGGGAAAATATTGCGCTCCACATTTCGCAGATTCGCCACGCGCGTAGGATAGGCGGAGCGCGGCAGGTCGCAGGTGCCGTCGCCGGTGTATTGCCACAGGCTCCAGCTCGGCCACGGCTCGGTGTGGCGCGGCTTGTAGTGGTAGTTCGCGATCCACAGCCAGCATCGCGACAGCGCGCGCTTTACCGCCGGATCAACATTCGGCCCGTCGATCACGCGCTCGACGCGGTGCTCGTTCGTGTAGAGCCCCGGATATTTTCCAGTCCGCTCGTGGATTCGCTCGATGAACGCCACGGCCTGTTCCGGGCGCATCGTGCCGCCGGGATAGTGATCGTTTTGCTCGAAATCGAGCACCAGCAGAACGCCTGCCGATTTCCGTGTGGCCACGCCGCTACGCCAGCGGGCCTCGACGGTCTCGAGAAAATGATCCGCCTGCCGGACCGGATCGGTGCCATCGGCAAAATGATACGCGCCCCAAAGCAGCCCGTCCGCGAGCGCCGTATCCTGTCGCAAGCCGTAAGCCTCATCGACATTTCCCACGGGAAAAGTCGCCTCGTGGATGACACCAACTACGCCTTCCGCTTCCATGAGATTGAACTGTGGACGAGCCTCGTCGTAGTGCGAAAGGTTGACCACGCTGTTGCTCGCGCACCCGCCTAGAATCAGCATCGGCAGACAAATGGCGAGTGGGCGGAGAGATTTCATGGGGCGCAAAAAGTGCGCGGCGGACGCCAGACACGCGAGCCGAATTTCATGCGCGCGCAGCGGCCTCGGTCCCGCATCTCACACCGCCTCGCCCACGATGAATTTCACCCTCGGCCCGACTCGCGAATCAGGTCCGCCACGCGCTCGCTGGTCGCATCGTGCGCTAGGTCGCGGATCGGTGCGTGCATCCGCTGCGTCCAGTTTTCCGAGCCCGAGACGCCGGGAAAATTGAACCTCTCACAACGCGCGAACACGTCCGTGATCATCAGCACCGCGATCCACGAATTCGACGCGAACAGCGACGCGAGCAACGACGCGTGTATCTCAGGCGTGAACTCTCGCGACGGCTCGCCGATGCCGGCGTACTCGCACAGCACGCGGAGCTCATATTCCGCTCCGCTCCCGGCATTCTCGGCGGTGAGGTGCTCCCACATCGTCCGCAGCGGCTCGTGATCGTGCGTGCCGTAAGTCGCGAGCGAAAGCCGCTGATATTCTCCTCCCGGAATGAGCCGCCCGTCGTGCTGCTTTTCCCACTGTGGGATTTTGTATCCTGCGATTCCGAGGGACGTGAGATTCGGCCGCACGTAAGGCGGCACCACGCCGAGGTCTTCGCCGATCACCGACCCGACACCCGCCTCCGCCAGCACAGCGCGCAGATACTCCTCGCCGTCGCGCCGATTCCGCTCGCAACGCTCCTCCGTGTCGTCTGGCGCAGGGTGAAAATGTGGCTCCAGTCCGCCAGTCCGCGCGCGCGCTTCATCGGTGCTGAGTGGCAGAAATTCCGCGTTGCGTTCGGGCCGAAATGGGAAGCCGTAGATGCGATAAAATCCGAGGACGTGATCGATGCGGAAGAGGTCGAAGAATTCGCGCACACCCCGCACGCGCCGCCGCCACCACGCGAAATCTCGGGCGCGCATCGCGTCCCAATCGTACAGCGGAATACCCCAGTTTTGCCCCCACTTCTGCACGAATTCGTCGTGCTTAAAAACCGTGTCGGGTGGGGTGCCGCCGGACCATTCGGTTTGGAAAATCTCGCGCTGCGCCCACACATCCGCGCTGTAAAGACTAACGCCAAACGGAATGTCGCCCATCAGCGCGACGCCGCGCTTTTCGGCGTGCGCCTTTACCGCGCGCCATTGCCGGAATGCCTGCCACTGCACGTAGCTGAAGAACTCGATGCGCGACCGATGAACCTGCGCCGCGCGCGGCCGCAGCGTCTCCACCCACCCCTTCGCGCCCTCCAGCGTGCGATGCGCCTCCGGCCATTCCGTCCAGATTTCGCCGACACCATTGCGCTCCATGAGTGCGCGGAAAAGTGCGTAATTTTCCAGCCACGACGACTGCTCCGCGACGAATGCCGCAAACTCCCGCGAGCGCTTCCTCTTGCGATGCAACTGCCGCATTTTAAACCGCGCGAACGCCGCCTCCAGAAGCCGCATTTTCAGCGGCTTCACGACGGAGTAATCGACGAGTTCCGAGTCCGGCTCGAGTGCGGGGAATTCATTCGAGATGCGATCGAATTCGGCCGGCAAAATATCGGGAATCGCCGCGCACGAAGTCCGCAACGTGGCCGGATCGAGCGCGATGGAGCTGATTGCGTTGTAGGGGCTGTGGTCGCCGCCGGTTTCGTTGATCGGTAGGATTTTCACGATGCGAAATCCGCGTGCCGCGGCCCAGCCGATGAACTCCATGAGCGATTGCGTGTCCCCGATTCCGAGGTCGCCCTCGCCGCGAACGGCGAAGACGGGGACGAGGACGCCGGCTACTTTTTTGTCGAGGGGTAGAGTCATGATTTCAAATCGGTTGCGCGCAGGAGGAGGACTTCCGGCTCGGAGAATTCGCAGTGTTGTGTGTCAAGATCGAAGCTCGCGCGACCGTCTCCGCCAAAGCGTATTTCGTTGCTGGAAAGCAGCAATTCCCAGCGCTCCCCGCCGCGCGTTTTCAGTGCGCCGCGATGTCCGCCGGAAAGGTCGAATAGCAGCAGATGATTCGCCTCTTGCCCCTCGAAAAGAATGATGCCAACACCGAACTCCGCGAGTTCCACGCGCCAGCCGTCGCGTGCGGGCGGGCGGAAAAGCCCGCGCTCGCGGCGCTGCGCGAGGCACTCGCGGTAGAGCGCGAACATCTGCGCGTGCGGCTCGGAAGAGAGTTCTGACCAGTCGAGCTTTGATCGGAGAAAAGTCTCTTCGGCCTGTGGGTCAGGGATTTTTTCCAACGCCCGCTCGTCGCTGAATTCCGGGAAATCCGCGAACTCTTTCCGCCGCCCGGCGGTAATGAGCGCGCCAAGCTCCGGCTCGTGATCGGTGAAGAATTGGAACGGTGTGGAGGCATCCCACTCCTGCCCCATGAAGAGCATCGGCGTGAATGGCGTGAGGCAGATCATCGCTGAAAGCGCGCGGTAACCGGCGGGCGAAACGGTCGCGCTGAGCCGCTCGCCAAATGCGCGGTTGCCCGCCTGGTCATGGTTCGAGATGCAATGCACGAACTGCTGCGGCGGCAACCGGTCGCACTCCGTCCCGCGCTTGCGCTTGCGCCGCGCCGACTGCTGGCCTCGATAAAACCAGCCGTGCTGCAGCGTCTCCACGACCTCCTCCGTCGTGCCGTGGAAGTCCTGGAAATACGACGACTTCTCCGCCGTCTGGCTCACGCGGACGGTGTGGTGAAAGTCGTCTGCCCACACCGCATCGAAGCCGTATCCGCCATCGGAAACCGCACGCAGCATCCGCGCTTCATTTTCGGAATCCTCGGCGATCGCGTATCCGCCGAGCGCGTGGATCGTCTCCGTGAACTCCTCGAAAATGTGCGGCTTCGAGTCGTCGAGGATCGCGTGCGTCGCATCGAAGCGGAAGCCGTCGATGTGAAACTCCTCCATCCAGTAGATCGGATTCCGCACAAAAAAATCGCGAACAGAGCGCGAATTCGCGCCGTCGAAATTGAAAGCCTGTCCCCACGGCGTGTAGTGGCGGTCGGTGAAAAAATCGCGGCTGAATCGCGCGAGGTAATTTCCGCTCGGGCCGAGGTGGTTATAGACGACGTCGAGGATTACCGCGATCCCGCTCGCGTGCGCTGCATCGACGAGCGCCCGGAGATCGTCCGGCGAGCCGTAAACGCGCGCCGGCGCATAGATCAGCACACCGTCGTAGCCCCAGTTTCTCGCGCCGGGAAAGTCGGCGACCGGCATGATCTCGAGCGCGTTCACGCCTAGCGCGCGCAGGTGCGGCAGCTTCGTGATCGCGGCGCGAAACGTCCCCTCCTGCGTGAACGTGCCGACGTGCATTTCGTAAATCACGAGGTCGCGAAATGCGGGCCTCTTCCACGCGCCATCGTTCCAGTTGAAAGTCGTCGGATCAACCACCAGCGAGGCTTCGTGGACTGTGCCTGCCTGCGAGCGCGCCTCGGGATCGGGAAAAGATTCACCGCATTCGAGCCGGAATTTATAGGTGTCGCCGGCGCGTCCCTGCGTATCGAACGCGGTGTGAATTCCGCCGTCCTCGCGCGGCATCGGCAGCAGCCGAGAGCCGTTGATTTCCAAAATCACCTCGCGATTTTCCCGGCACCAAGTGTGGTATCGCACGCCGCTTGCGGTCACATCCGCGCTCATTATTTCACCGGCTGTCCCGCGCCGCGGTGCCGGCGATACGCGCGGACGATCGACTGCACGAGTTCATGCCGGATGACGTCGCCCTCTCCAAAATGGCAGAACGAAATGGCCTCCACATCGCGTAGCGCGTGCAGCGACTCGACGAGCCCGGAGCGTTTGTTCGTGGGTAAATCGATCTGCGTCTGGTCGCCCGTGATCACGCATTTTGACTCAGCTCCCATGCGGGTGAGGAACATGAACATCTGCTCCATTGTCGTATTCTGCGCCTCGTCGAGCACGATGAACGCGTGGTTCAGCGTTCGCCCCCGCATGTAGGCGAGCGGCGCAATTTCGATGACGCCGCGCTCCATGAGCCGCTCCATTTCCTCGGGGTCCATCATGTCGTGCAGCGCATCGTAGAGTGGGCGCAGATACGGCATGATCTTCTCTTTCAAATCGCCGGGCAAAAAGCCGAGCGCCTCGCCCGCCTCCACCGCCGGGCGCGTCAAAATAATCCGCGTGACCTGCTCCTTTTTCAGCGCTGAAACCGCCATCGCCATCGCGAGATAAGTCTTCCCTGTGCCCGCCGGGCCGACACCGAAAACCATGTCGTGTCGCATGATCTCGCGGATGTAGGCACGCTGCCCGGCGGTGCGCGGGATGATCGGTGCGCGTTTCGGCGAGCAGACGATTTTCGTATCGACGAGTTCGTCAAGCCCGCCGGATTCCGACTCCGCGATCGAGCGCAGAGCGTAGAGAAATTCGTGCCGCCGGATGGTGAGTCCGCTCTGCCGCGCGCGATCGAGTTGATCGAAAAGCCGCCGAGTCTGCTCGACCCGCACGGACTCCCCCTCGACCCGCAGCCAGCCGTCCCGAGCCGTGATTTTAACCTCCAGCGCGTCTTCGACATTCTTCAGCAGCTTGAGGTCGTTCGCGTGGAGCAGCGCGAGCACCCGCGCGCTTTCAAACTGCAAAGTCTGCGCGTCCGCCATCAGCGCGATTTTACCGCGGACGGCATCAGTGGAAGCCGTACGCCAGCGACCAATACGTGCGCTCGTCCGGCGATTTCTCGATCTCGACGATCAGGTAGTACGAGCCCGTTTTCTTCGGCACGATGCGCGCCGCGGCCATGTGGGGCTTCTGCCACGACTCGACCTCCGCAAGGTTCCCGTCGCTGTCGTAGATATGGATCGAAATCTTCGCGGCCTTTTGATCCGAGCCCATCCAGAACCAGTATTCGTTGCCTTTGAAAAGCTGATGGACAATGGCTTTGCTGCTCTTCACCGCGAGGTCTCCCCCCCAGTAATCCTCGCGGACGGTGTAGCCTTCCTTTACATACGGGTCGGCGGCTTCGAGCGCAAAAGAGAGCGCGTCGTCGATGGTGCCGTGCGCTTTTCCGGCGATGAAAAACACGCACAAAAGCGTGATGAATAAAGTGGCAAATCGCTTCACAAAAAAGGTTCCCGGTTAGTTCGACTTCGATTGAATGGCCTTGATCAAATCGCCGGCGATGCCGCCGACTTCGTTCACGGTCTTTTCTGAAATATCCACGCCATCGGCCACGCCCATGAGAGGGCGAATCTCGATGAGTCCTTTTTGAACCTGCATGACAAGCGCCGTCTGCCGTCGCTTGTCCATCGTGGAGATGCGCTTTTCAAAATAGTCGAGGAGCATGGGCTGATGCAGCAGCTCCGCGCCGTCTTTGCTGAAGCGCTTTTTCACGACCTGCGTGAGCGCCTCGGTGCCGCGAATCCAACCGCCAAGACTGACGAGCTGCGAAAGTTCTTCGCTGTGCAGGAGCGTCATCGCCTGCCGCACATCGGCGAGAGCGCCGTCGAGTTCAACGCGCACTTTGTTCCAGTCCTTGCCATCCGCCGCGTCGATGATGCTCTGGCTGCGGCGCTGCACGGCTTTCTCCACATTGATCGCACGCGAAAGATTCAGCACGCTCTTGCCGATCTTTTTGACTTCCTCGGCATTCTCGGCCTCGACCGCAATGAAACCCTCGGCGATCACCGTGCCAAGCAGGAGCGAGGTCTGCTCGGCCCCGCCGCTCGGTGCTTTCGCGACGCCTCTCATCGGGCGTAAAACTTCGTTCCAATTCGGCTTGCCGAGCTTGTCGAGCACGCGGAAAACTTCGTTCGGCACAGGCACCACAACTTCGTCGATCATCTGAGTCGAGAGGCCCTGCACGTTGATTTTCGCGGGTGCCTCGGACTTGGTCGCAGGCGTGGGATCAGTTTCCGCGAAAAGGCACGGAGCGGCGGCGAGCAGGGCGAGCAGAGAGAGTTTCTTCATACGGAATGCGATCCAGACAGACATCGAAACTCAAAGGAGCCGCGCGCGCCCGGGCAAGCATTCTTTTGGTGAAGACGGATTTGGATTTGAGCAGGAAAACAGAAAAACAGGAAAGGGGCGGCGCTATTCTCCCGTTTTTCTGCTGAAATCTCATCGCTCCGTCTAAAACGCTTGTCCGCAGGCACGGATTCTTGCTTGGTGGACGGCTGACTTTATGACTCCCCGAAACGGCATCCTCGCAGGCGGAAATTGGATTATCGACCATGTAAAAATGGTGGACACCTGGCCCGCGCAGGACGCGCTCTCGAATATCCTCGGTACCTCGCGCGGCACCGGCGGCTCGCCTTACAATATCCTCGTCGATCTCGCGCTGATGGGCGTTCCTTTCCCGCTCGAAGCCGCCGGGCTCGTCGGCGACGACGAAGACGGGCAGAGCATTTTCGACGACTGTGCGCGGCTCGGTATCGCCGCTGCGCAGATGAAGAAAATCTCCACCGCGCCCACAAGTTACACCGACGTGATGACCGTCCAGAGCAACGGCCGCCGGACCTTTTTCCACGCCCGCGGAGCCAATGCGCTGCTCGACTCCGAGCACTTTGATTTTACGAGATCTAACGCGCGCATGTTCCATCTCGGATACCTGCTGCTGCTCGATCGCATCGATTCGCCGAGCGCGACGCACGGCACGATCGGCGCGGAAATTCTCGCCCGCGCGCAGGCCTCGGGGATGCGGACTTCGATCGATTGTGTGAGCGAGGACAGTGACCGTTTTGCGAAAATAGTGCTGCCCGCGCTGCCGCACGTCGATGTGTGCGTGATGAATGAATTCGAGGCCGGACGCGTGACGGGGCGCACAATCCGCGACGGCGATGCGCTCGACCGCGCCGCGCTGCGCGAGGCGATGGACGCACTCATCGAGGCCGGCGTGCGCGAGCAGGTCGTCGTGCATTTTCCCGAAGGCGCGTGCGCTCTTTCGCGGAACGGCACATGGCACGAGCACGGCAGCGTACGCCTGCCGGAGGGATATATCAAAGGCGCGGCCGGCGCGGGAGATGCCTTCACAGCAGGCGTCCTGCTTGGCGTGCATGAGGCGATGCCGGTGGAGGAGTCGCTGCGCATCGGTGTCTGCGCCGCCGCCGCGAATTTGAGCGACGAAACCTGCACCGGTGGACTGAAGCCCCTCGCAGATTGTTTGGCGCTCGGCGGAAAATTTGGGTTTCGGTGAATTAAGCTGTCACAGGGATCGCTAACCCCGACGACAGCGAAAAAATTCCGCGCTCGCTCGCGAACCGCTTCGCTGCTTGATTCCGCGGCCTTATGTCTAAGCCTGTTGTGCTCATTATTCGTGATGGTTGGGGGGTCAATCCCGGCGGGGCCGCGCACGCCGAGGCCAATGGCGATGCCACGCTTCTCGCGCGCACGCCTTTCCACGAGAAGCTCTATGCCGCGTATCCGCAGGCGCGGCTCAGCGCGAGCGGCATGGACGTCGGACTTCCGGAAGGCCAGATGGGCAACAGCGAGGTCGGCCATCTGAATCTCGGCGCGGGACGCATCGTTTATCAGGACCTCACGCGCATCAACAAAGCCATCGCCGACGGCGAACTCGCCACGAACGCCGTACTTCAGGAAGCGTTCGCGAAGGCCAAAAATTCGCGCCTGCATTTCCTCGGACTGGTCTCCGACGGCGGCGTACACAGCCATCAGAATCATCTCATCGCGCTAGCCAAAGCCGCACACGATGCAGGCGTGAACGACATCATGGTCCATGCGATCACCGATGGTCGCGACACATCGCCGACTGGCGGCGCGGATTTTCTGACCAAAGTCCAAGCCGGGCTGATGCCCAGCGGCGCGCAAATCGCGACGGTCATCGGGCGCTACTACGCGATGGATCGCGACCAGCGCTGGGATCGCAATAAACTCGCGTGGGACGCCATTGTCCTCGGTCGCGGCGCGGTGTCGGACTTGCCGCCCAGCGCCGCCGTCCACGCCGCCTATGAAAAGGAACCGCGCGGCGATGAGTTCCTGCTGCCGATCATCTTCTCGCACACCAATGAGCAGCGCGTCCGCGATGGCGATGTCGTGCTGTGGTTCAATTTCCGCGCCGACCGCGCGCGTCAGCTCTCGATCGCTTTTCTCCAAAAGGAATTCGTGAACTTCGATCGTGAAGTCCATCCCGCCGTCCACTACGTCACGCTGACCGATTATGACAAGTCTTACGGCTGCCCCGTCGCATTCATGCCGCAATCGCTCGCTCGCATCCTCGGCGAAGTCGTCAGCGCAGCGGGGCTGAAACAACTGCGCATCGCCGAGACCGAAAAATATCCGCACGTCACTTTCTTTTTCAACGGCGGCACAGAGGCTCCGTTTCCCGGCGAAGACCGCGAAATCGTGCCGTCGCCGAAAGACGTGCCGACCTACGATTTCAAGCCCGAGATGAGCGCGCCGGAAGTCACGCGCCGCGTCCTTGAGCGCCTCGACCGCTACGACCTCGTCATCCTGAATTTCGCAAACCCCGACATGGTCGGCCACACTGGCGTCGTCCCCGCCGGGATCCGCGCCGTCGAGACCATCGACGACGCCGTGCGGCAGGTCGTCGAGAAAACCCTCGCCCTCGGCGGGCAACTCCTCATCACCGCCGACCACGGAAACTGCGAGCAAATGCGCAACGCCGACGGCTCACCGAACACCGCTCACACGACCAATCTCGTCCACCTCCTCTACGTTGCCCCAGACACCGCCGGAGCCACCCTCGACAGCGGCATCCTCGCCGACGTCTCGCCCACGCTCCTCGCGATGCTAGGCGTCCCGCAGCCCGCGGAGATGACCGGGAAAAATCTCATCCATCGGTAGCCAACAGCGCCAGTCCCGAATCGGCCACCCAGCTTGATTCCCAGCTACTCGCGCGAGCGGTGCGACATTTGCACCGCGTACACGAAAATCACGAACGCCGCGCACGCGCCGACCGATGATAAGAGCTCCTTGAGCGTCGGTGGCACGATCAGGGTGAAGCCTTGATTTTTGATCAGCGACGAAAAGCTCGAGACACAAAAAGGCATCAGGAAAAGTCGGAACGTCTGCCATCCATCCGGTTTGCTCGCGGACTTTCCGCCGACGCTCAGGATCAGCGCAAAGCCAATGACTGCGCTGATTCCCAGCGAGTTCAGCCAGATGCGCGGCGACGGATCGAAGTGGTGGAAAACCGTGACGAGATACCAAAGCAGGTAACACCAAAGGACGATCCGGCCGGTGGAAAGGGAAGCGAAGTAGCGGAGCATTGCGCTCAAAAGCTGCGCGGTGCCGCGAAAAATCGGGAGGGGAAAATGGGGAACATTCAGATGAGGCACGGACGCCTCCCGGTAGCGCACTCTCCGATTTTTTCCTCTCGTCCTTTCCGCCGCGCGTGCCGCGATCGCCGCCGTTAAAAACCACCCAACTCCTTCGGTTTTGCGATTGCCCGACGCGGCGCGAGGTGCTTCCTTCTCCGCCTCCTTGCCCGATGGTGTAATGGTAGCACAGGCGACTTTGACTCGCCTAGTCTAGGTTCGAACCCTGGTCGGGCAGGTGCCTTCGCTAATTCTTTGCGGAGTCGGCATAATAAAAAATGCGGCGATGTGTCACAAACCGCAGGAGTGCGCGGGGAATACGGTGAACATGAATACTTCCACCTCACCTTCCCGCAACGCAGCGCCCCGCACGTGCCATTTTCACCACTCCCGCAAAGCCACGCCTCCGCTCGAAGGCCCGCAACCGTTGCGAATTCTCGTCGTCGATGATGAGACGTCGATCCGCGAGGTGCTGCGCTGGAGCCTGGAGAGGGAGGGGCATTTCGTGGGCGAGGCTGCGGATGGAGTGACGGGGTTGGAGCGTTTCCGCGATGGAAAGTGGGACATCGTGCTGACGGATCGCGCGATGCCGTGGATGGATGGCATCGCGCTCGCGCGGGAGATCAGGGCAATCGCTCCCGAAATTCCGATCCTGCTCGTGACAGGTTCGGGTGCGGCGCACGAAATGGAGATTGCGACCGATGTGGTGGACATGGTGGTGATGAAGCCTTTCCGAATCGCCGCGCTGCACGAGGCGATTCGGCAGGTGACGGTGGGGCAGGCGACGCGGTTTTAGAAATGCTTGGAGACGCGAGCAGAACGCGCAGAAAAATGCGTTGCAATTGCCGGAATGCCTCCTACATTCCGCGCCCTTCGTATGGCAAAAACCAGTTCGCTCGAAAAAGAAAAACGCAAAGCCGCCACCGTCGCCAAGTACGCCGCAAAGCGCGCGGAACTCAAGGCGGCAGGCGATTACATCGGCCTCTCCCTGCTCCCGCGGGATGCGAGCCCGGTGCGCGGCAGCAAGCGCTGCCTGGCCACCGGCCGCAAGCGCGCATTCATCGGCCGCTTCAAACTTTCGCGTATCGCGTTTCGCGAACTGGCGTCCAATGGGTTCATCCCCGGCGTGACAAAATCGAGCTGGTAAGCTCCTTCCCACAGATTTCCTTCCTTCGAGTCGCGGGCTCTTTCTGAGCCCGCGGCTCGTTTCTTTTTCACCCGATGACCTTCCCCTCGATGCTCGCTGAGCACGGCGGACTCGCGTCGCAGTGGGATGCGCCCGGCGTCATCACGGCGAATCTCGTCGCGATCGTCGTCATCGTTTTGCTTAACGGCTTTTTCGTCGCGGCAGAGTTCGCGCTCATCAAAGTGCGTAGCAGCCAGCTCGACACCCTCGTGGAGGAAGGCGACTCGCGCGCCAAACTCGCTCGACACATCACCGGCCATCTCGACGCCTATCTTTCCTGCACGCAGTTCGGCGTCACGATGGCCAGCCTCGCGCTGGGCTGGATCGGCGAGCCGTACTTTTCACACCTGCTCCAACCGTTCTTTTTCCTCGTCGGCATCACGTCGCCCGGCCTCATCTCAGGGCTATCGGTCGGTATCGGATTCGTCGCGATCACCTTCCTCCACATCATCCTCGGCGAACTCGCGCCGAAGTATCTTTCCATCCGCGATCCGCTCTCGATGGCGCTGCTGCTGGTCCGTCCGCTCCAGCTATTCAACACAGTTTTCAAGCCGGTCATCTGGACGCTGAACTGGTCGTCCAATCTTATCCTGCGCAAGTGGCTCCGCATCACGCCGGTCGGCGACGCGGAGCTCGCGCACAGCGAGGAGGAGCTGCGGATCATCCTCGCGGAGAGCGAAAAATCGGACGAAGTCACGTCGCTCGGAAAAGAGATTCTCATCAACGCGCTCGACATGCGGCGGCGCGTAGTGCGCGACATCACCACGCCGCGCGGCGAGGTCGTTTTTCTGAACACGGAGGAGACGTTCGAGGAAAATCTGAAGACCGCGCTGGAGTCGCGGCACACGCGTTTTCCGCTGTGCGAGGGGCATCTCGACGACACCGTCGGGCTCGTTCACATCAAGGATTTGCTCTTGCTCATGCGTCAGGAAAAGCCCGACCTGCACGCGATCAAACGCGAGATTTTCCCAGTGCCGGAAATGATGCCGCTGGAAAAACTACTCACCTTTTTCCTGACGAAACACGGGCATCTCGCGCTGGTCGTGGACGAGTACGGCGGCACGGTCGGAGTCGTGACGCTCGACAATGTACTGGAGGAACTGGTGGGCGATATTCAGGACGAATTCGACGCCGAGAAGCCGGAGCTGCGGCAGGTAAGCGAAGGCGAATTCGAGGTCGAGGGGTCGCTCGGATTGTACGAGCTGAACGACCTCATGGGCTTGGAACTCGAGAGCGCGGATGTGAGCACGATCGGCGGATACGTCACGCATCTCATCGGCCATCTGCCGAAGCAGGGAGAGCAAACGCACATCGAAGATTACGTCGTGACGATCACGGAAACCGACGGGCGTCGGGTTGTGCGATTGCACCTCAAGCGGGAGACGGAAAAAGTCGCGTAAGCTGTCGCGGAATGCGTTCCGACTTCCCCTCCCGCGCCGGCTCGGTGAACTTGCCCGCATGAAATTTCTGCGTCCCCTCGCGCTCCTTGCCGCGCTCGTTTTCCTGCCCGGCTGCGCGAGCATAGTCACCGGCACGCACAAGACCATCCGCGTGACCAGCGACCCGCCCGGCGCGCTGCTGAAGCTCGACGGCGACACGCGCGCTACCACTCCTGGCGTGCTGCACCCGTCGCTCCGCAGCGACCACGTCGTCACGATCGAGGCGGCCGGCTACGAACCGTACGAAGTGAAGCTCGTGCGGAAATTGAGCGACTGGGAATTTGGAAACGCTGCCGTCGGCATCACGCCCGGCGTCGCCTTAGACAGCGCGACTGGGGCGATCTACCGATTCGAGCCCAGCGAAATCAATGCGCAACTCCGCCCACTGCGCCGCCGCTGATCGTCGCTCCTAATTTATCCACTCCCCGCAGAATCTCCCCTGCTCAAGAATCATCTCTTACCCATGAAAAACGTCTCGCTCACCTCCCTCGCGATCCTCACCGGCACAATTGCTTTTCTCCCGCTCAAAGTACTCGCGGAGCCCCAGTGGATCTGGAGTTCAAAACACGCACAGGACGGGGAAAAAGCGACTTTCGTAAAGCAATTCAGCGTCGCCGGTGCTGTGAAATCCGCGACGCTCGCGCTGACTTGCGACAATGGCGCGACCGCGATTTTGAACGGGAAAACGGCGGCGGAAAATCCCGATTGGATGGAGCCCGTGAAGGCCGATGTAACCAAACTTTTGAAGGTCGGCGTGAATGAATTTCGGATCGACGCGAGGAATGCTGACGGAACGGCGGCGGTGGTCGCGATTCTGACGATCGAGACGGCGGATGGGAAAAAACAGGTCGTCGAGACGGGCGATGACTGGCAGATCACTCCGGCGGGGAGTTCGCTGGCAAAGCCCGCGGTGGTGATCGCGAAATATGGCGCGGCACCGTGGGGCGATGTTTTTGCGGGCGCGAAAAAGGGCGGGCGGCGCGGGGCTGCATCGCAGGTGGTGACGGACGCGGAGAGCATCGAGGTCGCCCCGGGCTTCAAAGTGGAGTTGCTCTACACCGTGCCGAAAGCGGATCAGGGGTCGTGGGTTTCGATGACGGTTGATCCGAAAGGGCGGCTCATCATGGGCGATCAAAACGGCGGATTTTATCGCGTGACTGTGCCGCCGATCGGCACGAGCGAGGGGACGAAAGTGGAGCCGCTGCCGATGCCGAAAAGCGTCGATGGCAAGACGATCGCCGGCGCGCACGGATCGCTCTACGCCTTTGGCAGCCTGTATCTGCAGCTCCAGGACAATGCGAATTTCAAGCCCGGCGAAGCGCCCGAGCACGGCCTTTGGCGCGTGCGCGACACGGATGGAGACGACCAATTCGACAAGGCTGAATTGCTCCGGCATTCCGAGGGCAGCGGCGAGCACGGGCCACATTCGATCGTCGTGAGCCCAGATGGAAAATCGCTCTTTTTCAACAACGGCAACCACACGAAACCGGCGGATCACTTTGAAGAATCACGCGCGCCGCGGGCGTGGCAGGAGGATGAAATAATCCCGCGGATGTGGGATGGAAATGGCCACGCAAAGGGCATCGTCGCGCCGGGCGGCGTGATTTATAAAGCCGATCCCGAGGGCAAGACGGTGGAGCTTTTCGATGACGGCTATCGCAACGAATTCGACATCGCCTTCGACGCGAACGGCGAGCTCTTCACCTTTGACGCCGACATGGAGTGGGACATCGGATCGCCGTGGTATCGCCCCACACGCATCGTCCACGCGGTAAGCGGCGCTGATTACGGCTGGCGCAGCGGCGCGGGAAAGTGGCAGACCTATTTCGAAGACTCGCTGCCGGGGACGCTGGACATCGGGCCGGGCTCGCCGACGGGCGTCGTCTTCGGCACAGGCGCGAAATTTCCCGCGAAATATCAGCGCGCGTTTTTCGCAGCGGATTGGACTTACGGGACGATGTACGCGGTGCTGCTGACGCCGGACGGCGCGACGTTCAAGGCGGAGAAAACGGAGTTCGTCTCGGGCAAGCCGCTGCCGCTCACAGACATGATCATCCATCCGAAAGACGGCGCGATGTACTTCGCAGTCGGCGGGCGCAAAACGCAGTCCGCGCTGTATCGCGTGACCTACACGGGCAGCGAGAGCACCACGCCTGCCGCGCCGTACGCAATCCCCGCCGCGATGAAATTGCGGCGCGACCTCGAGACGCTGCATCTTCCCGGCACCGGTCCGGATGCAATCGATAAAGCGTGGCCGTCGCTGGCTCACGCGGATCGCTTCGTCCGCACCGCGGCACGCATCGCGATCGAGCGGCAGCCGGCGGCGAAGTGGAACGCCCGCGCGCTCGCGGAGACCAATCCGCAAGCCTCGATCGAGGCGCTCATCGCGCTGGCGCGCATCGGTCGCAGCCCCGCCGCAGCCGCCGCCGCGCTCGCGCAAAATGGCGCGCCGGGCAACACAAACGCCGGCATCTGGCCAACGCTGCCGGAGGATCGGGAGCTTCAGGCGAAAATCCTTGCGGTGCTCGCGAAGCATGATTTTACAAAGCTCGACGCGGACGGCCGCCTCCAGCTCCTGCGCGCGTACGAGCTCGCTTTCACCCGTCTCGGCAAGCCCGCGCCGGAGGTTTGCGCAAAAGTTGCCGCGCGCCTCGAACCGCTCTTCCCGAACGCCGATTGGCGCGCGGATCGCGAACTTGTCGGACTGCTCGTTTTCCTCGACTCGCAGACCGTCGTGGCGAAGACAGTGCCGTTGCTCGACACGACTGTGGATACCGACACCACGATCGCCGACGACGCCGTGCTCGCGCGCAACGAAAACTACGCAAAGGCAGTCGATGCGATGCACTCGAGCCGTCCAAACAAGCAGGCGATTTACTACGCATACGCGCTGCGCAACGCGACCGCCGGATGGACACCCGCGCTTCGAAAGAGCTTCTTTGCTTGGTTCCCGCGCACTCAGGCGTGGCGCGGCGGCAATAGCTTCCCGAAATTTCTCGAGAACATCCGCACCGAGGCGCTCGCTAATTGCGTGACCGACGCGGGTGAGCGCAACGCCCTCGCAGACCTTTCCAAAGCCGCGCCTCCCGCCGCGTCGGCCAACTTCGTGGCGCCGAAAGGGCCCGGCAAAAACTACAGCGTCGATGACGTGGCGGCGCTCGCGAAGGATGGCTTGAAGAAGCGCAATTTTGAGCAGGGCAAGGCGATGTTCACGTCCACGCTGTGCAGCACATGCCATCACTTCAACGGCACCGGCGGCAACATCGGCCCGGACCTCACTGGCGCGGGCAATCGCTACACGCTGCGAGACCTGACCGAGAACATCGTCGAACCGTCGAAGGTCATCAGCGACCAGTACGGCAGCGAGCAGATCACGCTCAAGAACGGCGATCTCGTGATCGGCCGCGTGGTCGTGGAGGAAAATGGAAAGCTCTTCGTGATGGCCAGCCCACTCGCGCCAAACGACCTCACACCAGTCGATGCCGCGAGCGTGAAATTTCGCGCGCCGTATCCCGTCTCAATGATGCCGCCGGGGCTCATCAACACGCTGAATCCCGACGAACTCCTAGACCTTATCGCCTACATCCAATCCGGCGGAAATCCGAACGACAAGGCCTTCAAATAGTCGCTGCTTAAGACGACAAACTTGTTGCGTCGGAGCGTGCGCGTTCGCACTGTGGGCACCGCATGGCTGACACAGTTTCCCCCGGCGGCGGCGAAGTCCACACGCTTGCTCACGTCGATCAATACCTGCAAATCGGGCAGGAATCCGATGCGTCCGATATTCATCTGGGCGTCAACGCGAAGCCGATCTGGCGGCGCTTCGGCAGCCTCGAAGCAATCTGGCTGCAAGCCGATACGCTCAGCGCGGCCGACACCGAATCGCTCGCGATGGGATTTCTCGCCGACGAGCAAAAAGCGATCCTGCAAGATCGTGGCGACGTCGATTTTGCGTATGCCACTCCGTTCGGACGATTCCGCGCCAGCGTCGTCCGGCATCGACTCGGCATCGATCTCGTCTTCCGAATCATCAAGACAAACGTCCGCACAATGGACCAGCTCGGGTTGCCCGAATCGCTGAAGCTTCTCACCCAATATCAAAACGGCCTGGTCCTCGTAACCGGCTCGGTCGGCTCGGGAAAGTCCACTACGCTCGCGGCGCTCGTCGAGGAGATCAACACCACGCGGCACGAACACATCATTACGCTCGAGGACCCGATCGAATACGTGATCACGTCGAAAGGTTGCCATGTCACGCAGCGGGAAGTGCATACGCACACACGTTCATTTGGCGCGGCTCTGCGCGGCGCGCTGCGCGAAGACCCTGACGTCATCATGGTCGGTGAAATGCGCGATCTGGAAACGATCCAACTCGCGATCACCGCATCCGAAACGGGCCATCTCGTCCTCGGCACGCTCCACACCGGCAACGCCTCCCGCACACTCGACCGCGTGCTCGATGTCTTCCCGACCGATCAGCGCGAACAGATTCGCATCATGGTCAGCGAAAGTTTGCGCGGCATCATCTCGCAGCAGCTCGTGCCGAAAAAGGACGGCATCGGCCGAGCGCTTGCGCTCGAGATTTTGACCAACACGCCTGCCGTCGGAAACGTGATCCGCGAAGCGAAAACCTACATGCTACCCGGCATCATCCAGACCGGCAGAAAGCAAGGCATGAGGCTCATGGACGACGCGCTGACCGAACTCTACGACAACGGAATCATCTCCCAGGAAGAGGCTTACGCCCGCGCCGACCAAAAGGCGCTCATGCGGCAGCATTTCAAACATTAAGATTTTGGTAATCCTCGGTCGCTAATTCTCCATGGCCTACATCGATCAATTTTTTGAAGTGCTCATCAATGCGGGTGCGTCAGATCTTCACCTCGGCGAGGGCGAGGCACCGAAAATCCGGCGCCATGGCGAGATCGTTCCCATCCGTGACGAAGTGCTTTCGCACGACGAGATGGCATTTATGATGAGTGAAATCTGCGGGCCCGATCGTTGGGCGCGCTACGAGGAATCCGGCGACCTCGACTTCGCGTACGAGATGGATGAGCACTCGCGTTTTCGCTGCAATTTTCTCAAGCAGACGCACGGCTACGGAGCTGTCTTTCGTCTGATCCCGACGAAAATCATGTCGCTCGATCAGCTGGGCATCCCGGCTGTGGTCAAGGAGTTCGGCCATCTCCGCGGCGGGCTCGTACTCGTCACAGGACCTACCGGCTCGGGAAAATCGACGACCCTTGCGGCGCTGATTGATTATATCAATTCGAGCTTTCAGCGGCACATCATCACCGTCGAGGAGCCGATCGAATTCGTGCATTCCAACAAGAAGTGCATTATCACACAGCGCGAAGTGCCCGAGCATGCGAGCAGCTTTCCCATCGGCCTGAAAGCAGCGCTCCGCGAGGATGCGGACATCGTGCTCGTCGGTGAGATGCGCGACTTGGAAACGATCCAGCTTGCGCTCACCGCGGCGGAAACCGGCCTCCTCGTCTTCGGCACTTTGCACACGAACAACGCGCGTAAAACCGTCGATCGCATGATTGACGTTTTCCCCAGCGACCAGCAGGCGCAGGTCCGCACGATGCTCGCGAACTCCCTCCGCGGCGTGGTCGCGCAGCTCCTCATGAAACGCTCCGACGGCGGTGGCCGAATCGCGGTGAATGAGATCCTCGTCGTCAACAGCGCCGCGAGCGCGATCATTCGCGAAGGTGCGACGCAGAAGCTTCAGGACGTGATCGTCGGCGGCAAAGGCCAGGGGATGCAATTCATGGACGACGCAATCTGGACGGTGATGCAGCAAGGCATCGTCAGCCCGCACGAGGCCTACATGAAAGCGATCGACAAGCCCCGCTTTCGTGTCTTCCTCCCGCCTGAAGACCAAGGCCTGTAGTCGCATCGCCTAGTCCGTCTGGCTTTGGGCGCCCCTCCCACTTCTGCGGAGAAAACGTCCGCCCTTACCGTCGCCTCGGCCCGCCTGCGAGCCCCTGCACACGCCCTGCCGCCCACCTCATCAGCACTGGCCGCAGCAGGTCGAATGTGATCTTCAACACGCCGAGCCCGAGTGCGGCAGCACCCGCTTTTTCCGCCGGCTTGCTATCCTTTTTGCCGATCGTGATCTGTTTTTTACCGCCCCCGATTTTCGACAAAATCAGCCCGAACAAACCCGCCGCGCCCATCCATGCAAAGCGATGACGGATAAAGCCCTGCTGGATTTTCGCAGCCGGATGAAGATGCGCCCGCGCCCCGGTAGCGTGCGCGCTCAGCTCAGAGCGTGCGCGTTCGAGATCGCGGATTAAAGCGCGTTTGCGGTCTTCGAGTTCAGCCATTCGTGGTCCTTTTTAAACTCCTGCAACGTCGCCGGGAACATCGGTGCCGAGAGGCGCGCCTTCGCGATCAAAACGCACGCGATCGCCACGCCGAAGTGCAGCAGACCCATACTGAGCGTCACCCATATCCACGCGTGCTCGGTGCCGATCGCCCACGCGATCAAAAACACGACCGCGAGGCACAGGAAAAAGTAGCCGAAGACGACCACCACGAGCGCGATGACAGCAAGCGCGATGACGATCGCAATTCGGATGCCGGCATCCTTCCCCTCGAGCCCGGCGAGCTCGAGCCGCGCCTTTAGGTAATCGAGAAAGGCCGAAAGAATCCCGGACAGATGCCGAAACAAGCCGGCATCCGACTGCGAGCCTCTCGGCGAATCGTGGAGAGCTGAAGGCACGCGGTTTAGCGCCGGATGACCAGCCCAATCAGGAATCCAGCGCAAACGGCGGTGCACAGCGCGCGCATCGGATTCTGGCGCACATACTCCTCACCGTCTTCCTGGAGCGTACGCGCGCGATCCCGCGCATCGGTGTAGGCGTGCTCCGCGCGCCCCTTCAAGTCCTCGGCGCGTCCGCGCAAATCGTGCGCCGCACCCTCGGCACGAGCCCGCAGTTCGCTTGCCTTTGCTTCCGCCGCTGCGCGCAATTCCTCTGCCGCCTGCTTCACATGGCCCTTCGAGTTTTCGAGGTCTGACGTGAGCGAACCGGCCGCTTCCTTCAGATGCTGCTTCGTGCTCGCGAGGGTTTCTTTCACGCTCGGCTGCGACGGCTTAGTCGCGCCGGGATTGTTCGATTCCGGGTTCGATCCGGGGTTGTTTTGATTGTCGGGCATAAATGATGGATTGTTTTTGCAGCGTCGCAGCGGTGCTGCCTGCTCGACTGGCCTGCTGATAACTTTAACGGTTCTCGACCCTCGTTCGCGCTTATCGTGCGGTCATTGTTCGCGGAAAATGATGCGCGCCTTCGTCAGGTCGTAAGGCGACAACTCGAGTTCCACTTTGTCCCCCGGCACTATGCGGATGAAATGCTTGCGCATCTTCCCTGAAATATGTCCGAGCACCAGCGCGCCATTCGGCAGCGCGACACGGAACATCGTGCCCCGGCAGCACCTCGCGGACGGTGCCTTCCGTTTTAATAGCGTCATCTTTCGCCATGGCCAAAACTTCTGCGCGAAGCCGAGAAAAACGCAACGCAAGAATCGCCGAGCGCCCCGTGTGATTGCCTTCGCCCGTGCGCCTGTCTTAGCTTCCGCTGCCATGCTCGATATCCGGCTCATCCGCGACCAACCCGACTTCATCAAAGCCCGCCTCGCCACGCGCGGCGGCGACGCCCATTTGCGCGTCGATGAAATCCTCGCGTGCGACCGCCAGCGCCGCGCCGCCGAGACGCAGCTCCAGCAGCTCCAAGCCGATCGTAAGCGGCTCAGCAAAGAAATCGGCGGGCGCAAATCGCGCGGCGAAGACACCGCGGAAACCGAGGCGCAAGTGCGCGGAATCGGCGATGAAATCGCACAGCTCGACGCGCAAGCCGCCACGCTCGATCAGCAGCAGCGCGACCTGCTTTTGCAAATCCCGAATCTCCCTCACGCCGCCTGCCCAGTCGGCGAAGATGCCAGCGCGAACCCCGTCGTGCGCGTGTGGGGAGAAGCGCCGGCGTTCACTTTCACTCCGAAAAGCCACATCGAGTTGAGCGAAAACCTCGGCCTGCTCGATTTCGAGCGCGCCGCGAAAATCAGCGGCAGCGCCTTTGTCGCATTCATCGGCGCGGGCGCGCGGCTCGAGCGCGCGCTCATCAATTTCCTGCTCGACCTCCACACCCGCGAGCACGGCTACACCGAGGTCTCGCCGCCATTTGTCGTCCGCGCCGACGCGCTCATCGGCACCGCGCAGCTCCCGAAATTCGAGGAGCAGCAATACCGCTGTGAGCGCGACGAACTCTACCTCGCGCCCACCGCGGAGGTGCCCGTCACGAATCTCCACCGCGATGAATTCCTAGCGCTCCGCGACCTGCCGAAGCGCTACACCGCTTACACGCCGTGCTTCCGGCGCGAGGCGGGAGCCGCCGGGCTCGGCACGCGCGGGCTCATCCGACTGCATCAGTTCGATAAAGTTGAGCTGGTGAAAATCACGCGTCCAGAAACAGCCGAAGCCGAGCTGGAATCGCTCACCGCCGACGCAGAAAAAGTTCTGCAACTGCTCGGATTACATTTTCGCACCATCGAACTCTGCACCGGCGACATCGGATTCGGCTCCGCAAAAACGTACGACATCGAAGTCTGGGCACCCGGCCAAAACGCTTATCTCGAAGTCTCCAGTTGCTCGCATTTCGGCGACTTCCAGGCTCGCCGGATGGGTCTGCGGTTCAAAGGCGAAGACGGCAAAAACCAATTCTGCCACACACTGAACGGCTCCGGCACAGCGCTCCCGCGACTCTTTGTCGCGCTGCTCGAAACTTACCAGCAAGCCGACGGCTCCATCCTCATCCCCGAGGCATTGCGCGGGCATTTCGGAGGGGAGCGAATTTCCCCTCCCGTTGCCAGACCCACGGGGTGAAGAGCGCGCTTGATGCCGCAGCCGTGCAGTGCGTCGCGGCACATCCGCCCGAGGCAACTTACCTCATCGGCGTCTCCGGCGGACGCGATTCCGTCGCGCTTCTGCACCTGCTCCTCGCGCACGGATACCGCTCGCTCATCGTCTGCCACATCGACCACGCCATTCGCGCCGACAGCGCCGACGATGCGCATTTCGTGGAAAGGCTCGCGTGCCGTTACGAACTCCAGCCGCTCATCTTTCGCGAAGACATCCCCGCTCGCGCCCGCGAAAGTCGCCGTTCGCTCGAAACCACTGCCCGCGACGCGCGCTACGAAGTCTTCGCGCGAGTCTGCGCCGAACGAAAATGCGCCGGCGTCTTCCTCGCGCATCACGCCGACGATCAAGTCGAGACGATCCTCTTCAATCTCTTCCGCGGTGCCGCACCCGGCGGCCTCAGCGGGATGCGGCCGGCATCGACGCGCCAATTCAATGACATTGAACTCCGCATTATCCGTCCGCTGCTCGGCGTCACGCGCGAATTCATCGACGACTACATCGCGAGCCACGCGCTGCAATTCCGCGACGACTCCTCGAATCTCACTGCGCACCACACCCGCAACCGCATCCGTCAAGAACTCCTTCCCGCGCTTGAAGACATCTTCGGTCGCGACATCTGCGCCGCACTTTTGCGCACCGCCGCGCTCCTGCGCGATGACGAACTTTTCCTCCAAACCCAGCTCCCACCCGTCTCTGCAGACCTCTCAGTCGAGCAAGCGCGCGACCTCCCCACGCCACTCCAGCGCCGCGTCATCCACGCATGGCTGCGGGAAAACAGCGTTCGCGATCTTTCCTTCGATCTCATCGAGCGGGTCCGCTCTCTCCTCACCACGCGCACCGCAAAAGTGAATCTCCCAGACAACGCCCACGCGCGGCGACGCGCTGGACGGCTCTTCATCGAACGGGATTCAGACTGACCTGCCGCCTTGCGCCTCTTCGCTTCCTTCCTACAATCCGCGCCCATGCTCCCCCTCACGGATGGGACCCAATTGGTGATCGCTGCGGTTCTGGCACCGGTCATTTTCATAACTTCGCTCGCCATCGGCCGCTGGCTGAAGCGACGCCAAGGCGTGCGCCTTGGCTTCCTCTACTTTTTTTTCTGCGCTGCGATTTCGCTCTTCATACCGCTCCTCTTTTGCGGGCAGGCCATTATGCGGGAAAAAGGAAACGCGCCTCCCGCAGTCAGCGCGATCGATGCCGAACGGCTAAAACTTTTGGAGCAACAAGTCGCCGACCTTTCGGAAAATCTGAAAGTCGCTCGCGCGCAAGCCGAAGGCGCGGGCGTCTGGACCGGCTACTCGATCAGTCTCGCTAGCCTCAAACGCGACCTCGGCGCTGCCATCGCGCTGCTCGGCACATTCGTCATCATCGCACTCGTCCGCCGATACTTTTGGGAGCTGTGGTTTGAGCGAAAACACAAGGCACCGCCGCCGAAATTTCTCAGCCAGATTTTAGGCCTCGTCTTCTTCGTCACCACCGCGCTCGTCATCGTCTCCGTCATCTACGGAAAGGACCTCGGCGGCTTCGTTTTCGGCTCCACCGTCGTCGTCGGCATTATCGGTTTTGCCATGCAGGATTTGCTCGGAAACATCATCGCCGGTGTGGCCCTGGAAATCGGCAAGCCATTCAAAATCGGCGACTGGCTCGTCATCGACGACGGGCACGCCGAAGTCATCGAAGTCAACTGGCGCTCCACCAAGCTGCGCAACAACGACGACATCTACCTAGACATTCCCAACAAGAACATCGTCGGCGCCACGATCACCAATCTGACTTACCCGACGAAACAGCACGCCATCCGCATCCGTATTGGGTTTGAATATCACGTCGCGCCGAATTTCGTGAAGGACTGCATGGCGCGCGCCGCTGCGAACGCAAATGGCGTCCTTACCACTCCGCCGCCGAAGGTATTCCTGCGCGAGTTCGGCGACTCAGCAGTCATTTACGAGATCAAGTTCTGGATGGAAAACGAGGCGAGTTTCAACGACATCTGCGACGGAATCCGCACCAACGTCTGGTACGAAGCGCAGCGCAGCAATCTGCGCATCCCCTTCCCCATCCGCACATTACAAGTCGAGAAGCCACAGCCTCGCCACGAGAAGACGCTCGAAGCCGCGCAGGACTTGATGCGCAATCAAGAGTTCTTCCAGTGCCTCGACGAAGCGCAGATGAGCCGGCTGCTGCTCAATGCGAGGCTCCTCAAATTCGGAAGAAACGAGAAGATCATCCAGCAAGGACAAAGCGGCGAGTCGATGTTCATTCTCTTGAAAGGTGAGGCCGATGTTTTTGTCCGCTCGGACAAGCACGAGACACGCGTCGCGACGCTAAAGGAAGGTGACTGTTTCGGTGAGATGTCGCTGCTCACTGGCGCCGCGAGGAATGCCACGGTCATCGCGCGCGTGGACTGCGAAATGTGGGAACTCGAGAAGCCTGTCCTGGCCGAGCTTTTACAGCAAAATCAGCGTCTTGTGGAAAGACTCGGCGAGCTGCTCGCGAAGCGCAAAATGGAAACCGAGGGAGTGATCGCAGCGACGATGGAGAAGGCCGAAATCGCCGCCAAACAGCGAGAATACACCGCAGGAATTTTGGCGAAGCTGTCGTCGTTTTTCGAGCTGTGAGCAGCACGCTGGCGCGTGGCTTTTGAACCACGAAGGCACGAAGAGGAAGAAATCGCCGCTGTGACTGGTTGTAACCCTCTCTCCGCCTTCGTGCTTCGTGGTTTCAAACCGCTGACCGGCTCAACGGTGAACGTGGAAAGTATTGTAGCGGGGGTTGGCGGTGAAGGCGGCTTTGAGAGTGCTTTTCCCGGCGGCGATTTCGCCGGAACTCATCTCGATCATTCCGGCGTGGTAGAGGATGTGCGCGTCACGCGTTCCGGTGAGCCGGGCTTTTTTTGAAAGGGCGAGCGCTTCATCGAGTTTGCCTGCTTTTTGCAATGCCCACGCGAGCGAGTCGTCTGCTTGGATTCCGTGGCGGAGCGCAGCATCTTTTTCGGCCCACTCGACTGCTTTTTCCGGGTCTTCGACCGAGTCGGCGTAGAAGCCAGCGAGATGGTGGAAGAAGAGGACTTCGCCTTTTTCGACCGATGCGAGATAGCCAGCGAGGGCGCGCTCGTGCCACCGCTTTGCCTCCTCGCGTTTCCCGGCGAAAAGGTAGAGATCGCCTAGGGCTTGCATCAGTTCAGGGCGCTCGGTCGTCGTGATGACTTTCGTGTAGAGCGCGACGGCTTCGTCGAGTTTGCCTTGCGCGCCGCGGAGTTCGGCAAGGTGATCGAGCACGGCCCAATAGTCCGGCTGCGCGGCGAGCGCTGCGTCGTAGGACGTTTCGGCGGCGTCCCAATCGCCGGAGCGGAAGGCAATTTCACCGCGCTGAACTTCTAGCCACGCGACGGTTTCAGGCGAAGGCGGTGTTAGATTTTTCGCGGCTTCGAGCGCGGCCGTGAGCCGCTCGGTCGCTTTTGCGACGCGGCCGTGGATGAGGTCGAGTTGCGCGAGCCGCGGCTCCATTCCGATTGGATTCGCATCGGCGGCGACGGCGCGGTCCCACGCGTTTTTGCACGCGTCGTAATCGCCGAGGTTCAGGAGCGCGTCGCCGAGTTGCTGCAACGGCGCAGGGCTGCCGGTGAGAATACCAACGAGTTGGTCGGCGGTCTTGCGGGAGTCGCCGAACCGGTGCGCGGCCAGTTCGACGTGGGCGCGGGCGGCAAGACCGCCGTGATTGATATCGGGCGTGGAGACTTTGAACGTCTGCTCCACGGCCTCAGCTGCGGCGCGGAGATACTCGAGGCGGCCGGTGCTCGCGAGCAGGCGCAAGCGCGTGTCTGCGAGGCGATTCCACGAGATGAAATCGCCGGTGTCGGAGGCGACGCGGGCTTCGAGAAAGCGAAGGGTGGCGTCCGCGGCACGGAGAGTCGCAGTGACGAAAAAGACGAAAGCGACGAGAAGGACGAGGCGGCGCATCGGGTGAAGATGCGACGGATCGCGCCGTGCGGCGAGTTACAAGCGTGCGTCCAGCCAGGCTGGTTGCCTGTGTTACGCGACTTGGGGTTGCGCGCGTTTGCGGGCGCTGGCGCTGAGGAGCTTTTTGCGGAGGCGGAGGCTCTTGGGCGTGACTTCAACGTATTCGTCGGGCGCGATGTATTCGAGCGAACGCTCGAGCGTCATCGTGAGTGGCGGGGCCAGTGAGATGCCTTTGCCGTCGCCGGTCGAGCGCATGTTGCTGAGCTTTTTCGCTCGGCACGGATTGACCGGCATGTCGTCTGGCCGGGCGTTTTCACCGATGATCATGCCTTCGTAAATCTCGGCTTGCGGCCCGATGAACAGGCGACCGCGTTCCTGGATCGTCTCGAGCGAATAGCTGGTGCTGATGCCCTGCTCCATGGCGACGAGGACACCATTGTTGCGGGTCGGGATGTCGCCTTTGTGAGGACCGTATTCTTTGAAAATGTGCGACATGATCCCGTGGCCTTTCGTGCTGTTCACTAGGTCGGTCTCGAAGCCGATCAGGCCGCGTGTCGGCACCACCGCTTGAACGGTGACGCTGTGCGGATTGTGCTCCATGTGGACGATGTCGGCTTTGCGGCCGGCGAGCGATTGGAGGATGTCGCCGAGCGAATCATTCGGCACATCAACGTAAAGGTTCTCCATCGGCTCGAGAAGTTTACCGTCTTCGTCGCGCTGGTAGATCACTTCCGGACGGGAGACGAGAAGCTCGAATCCTTCGCGCCGCATCTGCTCGACGATGATCGCGATCTGCATCTCGCCGCGCGCCTGCACTTCAAAGTGACCGGCGACGTCAGTGTCGCTGAAGATGATCGAGACGTTCGTGCGCGTTTCGCGGACAAGCCGCTCGCGAACCTGCCGCGCGGTGAGGAGCTTCCCCTCGCGACCGGCGAGCGGGCCGTCGTTGATGCAAATTTTCATCGTGATCGTCGGCGGATCGATATCGACGAATGGCAGCGGCAGGCGCTCCTCCGTATCGGTGAGCGTCTCGCCGATGAAGGCATCCTCAAAACCGCAGAGCCCCACGATGTCGCCGGCGCTGGCATTTTTGATTTCCACTTTTTGCAGACCGACGTGGCCGAAAAGTGCAGTGACATTTGCCCGCTCGCGCTTGCCTGCAGTGGTGATGTGCACGATTGAATCGCCGACTTTCACGCGACCGCTGATGATGCGACCGTAGGCGATTCGGCCGAGGTAATCGGAGTAGTCGAGATTCGAGATGAGCATCTGGAAGTAGCTCACGTCGGAAGGCTGCGGGGCGGGGATATGTTTGATGATCGCCTCAAAAAGCGGTTCCATCGTCTCGCTCTTTTCGTGGATTTCCTTCATCGCGTAGCCGTCGCGGGCGGAGGCGTAAACGACAGGAAAGTCGAGCTGGATATCCGTCGCGTTGAGCTCGAGGAAGAGCTCGAAAACCATGTCGAGGACTTTGTGCGGGCGGGCGTTTTCCCGGTCGATCTTGTTGATGACGACGATCGGCTTAGCGCCATTTTCAAGCGCCTTTTTGAGGACGAACTTCGTCTGCGCCTGCGGGCCGTCGTGCGCATCGACGACGAGCAAAACGCCGTTGACCATCTTCATGATGCGCTCGACCTCGCCGCCGAAGTCCGCGTGGCCGGGAGTATCCACGATGTTGACGTGATAGTCATGCCAGCGGAACGCCGCGTTTTTCGCCTTGATCGTGATTCCTTTTTCGCGCTCCAGATCCATCGAATCCATGATGCGGATCTCCGTGGATTTCGCTTCGTTGGCGCGGAAAGTGCCGCTCTGTTTGAGCAGCTGATCAACGAGCGTGGTCTTGCCGTGATCGACGTGGGCGATGATGGCGATGTTGCGAATATGTTCCATTTCTGTATCTCTCTCTGGATGGTCGTCTGAGTGCAAAGGGCGGGGAATATGGGGGGGATGCCCGATGGCGTCAATGGCCGTGGACGACGAGTTTTTGCGTTGAACATCGGGCGTAAACGCTCCCGCCGGATCGACTGCGAAGCGGCTTGGACACAGCATTCGCGGGCGATGAAGGACTGCGGAGAGGAGCGATTTTTCGCCGCGAGGCGAGACAAAGCTTCCACGCCGGACGCGAATTCGCTTCCATCACGACCCCTATTTTCAACCCACCAAACACACGACCATGCCCAACCCTTGGACCGGAAAAGGAAACCCCTACACTCGCCAGGAAGTCCGCGATCGGCTCGATGCCTCGCTCAGCCGCGGGGAGCCGATCATCGCCGCGGGAGCTGGCACGGGAATCAGCGCGAAGTTCATCGAGAAGGGCGGCGCGGACCTGATCATCATTTATAATAGCGGGCGTTTCCGCATGGCGGGGCACGGCTCGACCGCGGGACTGATGGCGTACGGCGACGCGAATCAAGTAGCGATGGACATCGGTGAATACGAGGTGCTGCCAATCGTGGAGGAGGTGCCGGTGATCTGCGGCGTGCATGCGACGGACCCGCGGCGACGGATGTGGCACTGGCTTGGGCGGGTGAAAGAGATGGGCTTCTCCGGCGTAAATAATTTTCCGACGCACACGATCATCGATGGGCATTTCCGCGGGGTGCTGGAAGAGACGGGGATGAGCGTGAAAAAAGAGTTCGAGATGGTGTCGCTTGCGCACCGGATGGACCTTTTCACTATCGTTTACGTCGCGACGCCGGAAGAGGCGACCGCGATGGCGGAGGCGGGGGCAGATGCGATCATCGCGCACGTCGGGACGACGGTCGGCGGCTCAATCGGCGTAACCGGCGCGGTGGTGACGATGGACCACGCGGTGAAGCGGACGAATGAGATCATAGCGGCGGCCAACACGGTGCGAAACGACATCTACTTCCTCTCGCACGGCGGCCCGATTGCGACGCCGGACGACGCGGCTTTTGTAAATCAGAATACGGGGTGTGTGGGGTTTGTGGGGGCGTCGAGTTTGGAGCGACTTGGGGTCGAGCAGCCGCTGGTGGATTTGACGCGGAAGTTCAAAAAAATCCCGGTGCCGGCGGCAAAGAAGGAGTAGCGCGGGCTCCCATCTTGCGCTGCACGTTTCGTCCGGGAGTCCGGGGAGCGCGCTACACGCCTACGACTTCGCAGCGGGAACGGGCGCAGTGGCCGCAGGCGCGGCGACCGGATTCTCCACCGCCGGTGCCTCGGCAAAGTGGTGCTCCAAAATCCCCTCGGGCGTCGCTTCGCAGACGAACCAACCCTTCAGCGGCGAACCGTCGTGATTCATGCGGAAGCGCGAGCAGCAGCGATCGGTGAGGATCACCGCGTCGTTCACATCGCGCTCGCTCGCACCGTGCCAGTGGCCGCTGAAGACGCCGCGCAAATTCACATCGAGCAGTTTTCCGAGCAACTCCGCGCCGTTTTTTGGCCGCATCTTCACGCCCTCGCCGAGCGGGAAATGCGTGAAAACGACGGTCGGCATTTTCGGATCGAGCTTCGCTTCATCGAGAAAGTCGAACGTGCTCGCGGCGATCATCGTGTCGCTGGCTTTCGTGCCGTCCGTCGTGTCGAGTCCGATGAATTGCCAGCCCTCGTGCGTGAAATGCCGATTCAAATGATCGGGAAAAATTGCGTCGTAGCCCGAGCGATCGGTCTGCGAAAGATAGTCATGATTTCCCGGCACGACATGGACTGGCATGTCGAGTCCGCTGAGGATCTCGCGAATCGCCGTGAGCGCCTCCGGTGTGCCCCGATCGCTGAGATCACCTGAGACCAGGCAAAATGCGGCATTCGGCGCGCTCCGCTTCATTTCGAGCACGACCTTTTCAAAAAACGGGCGGCACTCCGCGTCGAGAAAATGCAGGTCGTTCACCGCGATGAATGAAAACGGCTTGTGCTCCTTTTGCTCCGCCTCGTCGCCGAGCTTGCCGCCTTTGAAGCCGAGCCCGAGAGCGATGGCAGGCAGGAGGATGCGGAGTTGCTGACGGCGGGTGTAGTGGCGGGGGTCATTCATGGCGGAGAGAAAGGGGTGCCGAGCGAGCGGGAATGCAAGCGGCAAATCACCTCTTCATGTTGGCAGCCGCTCCGGCTTCAAACAATGTGGCTGTACTTCATTCAGCACGTTCTCATCATCCACGAGGTCGCCGACTATCTGGCGTGGAAAAAAGTTTTCGCCGCGGCTTCCGACATCCGGCGCGAAGCCGGTGAGCGGACTTATCAAATGCTCAAAGACCACGACGACCCGAACCACATTGTTCACTTCTCGGCGTGGACTTCAGTCGCGGACGCGCGGGCATTTTTCGAGTCTCCGAGACTGGTGAAAATCCGCTCAGACGCCGGTGTCCGATCGCCCGAGTTTATCTACCTTGACCAGCTCGAAGCCGGGACGCTCTGAAGAAAAAAGCCTCCAGCTCGGCGGACTCTTGTCCGCCAAGTGGAGGCTAATTTGCTAGGTGATGCTGCGGCTACTCAGTCGTAGTCTTTGTGCTTTTTTCCGTCGTGCTTCCGGCAGGAGTCGTGGTCGTCGAGGTGTTGGTCTCGGTCTTTTTGTCGGCGGGTGCTGCGGGCGTCACGATGGTCGTGTTCGTCTCCTTCGTGGGAGCCGGGTTGACGATCGTGGTGTCGCCGCCGGTTGGCGGGGCGGTGTGCTGCTCGCAGGCGACGCAGAGTGCCGCGGCTGCGACGGCGATGATGAGTTTTTTCATTGGTGGTATTTGGGTTCCCAAGCGGTTCATTCCGTCAGGGTGTTGAAATGTGTATCGCAACTCGCGCTCAACGTGAGCGTGCTTTGGCGGGTTTGCCTCCGCTCACCGCGACCCGAGGATGCGGCGAGATTCGCTGAGCACGACGCCCTTGAAAGCCATCTGCAGGCCCTCGGGATTCGCCGCGTGCGCGATCGCTTCCTCACGCGTGATGAGATTCTCGAGCACCATGTTTTGCAACGCGCCGTCGAATGTCTGCATCCCGTCGCCGGCGCCGAGGTCCATCGCGCCGGGGAGTTTATCCATGCGGTCGTTCGCGATCAGGTTCGCGACGGCGGTGTTGTTCAGCAGGATTTCCAGCGCGGGTAAAATCCCGCCTTTCGTGCTGCGGACAAGCCGCTGGCAGACGACCGCGTGCAGCGTGTCGGCGAAAAGTTTCCGCGCGTAATCGCGCTCGTCCGCCGGGAAAAACTCGAGGATGCGCTGGACCGATTTCGTCGCGTCCGACGTATGCAGCGTCGTGATGACGAGGTGCCCGATATTCGCCGCGCTCATCGCCGCCGCCGCGCTCTCGGCATCGCGCATCTCGCCGATCACGAGCACGTCGGGATCCTGCCGCAGCACATGCCGCAGGCCGGTCGCAAAGGTCGCCGTGTCGAGTCCCACCTCGCGCTGCTCGATCACGGATTCCTTGTCGCGCAGCAGGAACTCGATCGGGTCCTCCAGCGTGATGATGTGCTTGCGCGAAGTCGTGTTGATGTGGTCCAGCATCGCCGCCAGGGTCGTCGATTTCCCCGAGCCGATCGCCCCCGCGATGATGATGATCCCGCGCGCCGCCTCCGAGATTCGCGCCGTCGTCTCCGGCAGATTCAGCTCGGAAAAAGTGCGCACCTCCGTCTTCACGATCCGCAGCGCGAGCGTGTAGTCGCCGCGCTGCTGGAAGACATTCACGCGGAAGCGCCCTACCGTCGGCACCGCCAGCGCGAAATCCGCCTCGTGCTCGCTCGTCAGCCGCTGGCGCAGGCGCGGCGGCACGATCTCAGCAAGCAGCGCCTCCATCCACTCGGCATCCGGCTTGTCGCCATCGGCGGGCACGAGCTGCCGGTTGATGCGGAAGATGATCGCCCCGTGCGGCTTGATGTGGATGTCCGATGCGCCGGCCTCGATGCCGCCGCGGAGGATGCTGAGGAAAGTGGCGTCCATGGGTGTGAGGGAAATCTACCGCGCCGCCGCGAGCAAGTCATCGAGCCGATCCGCGCAAATCTGCGACCACGACTCCAGCGCATCGCGCCGGACGGCGAGTTGCGGGCGATCGAGAAATTGCAGCTCCGTGATCATCGCCTCGCCTTTCTGCACATCGTCACTTTCGAGCTGGAAAATGTGGACGATTCCGAGATGCACGCGCCCGACGTCGTTGCTGTCGTCGTTCAAAAGCGCGACCGCGTGATTCGTGTATTTCGCCCCGAGCCGCAGCTCCTCCCCGACCTCACGCTGCACCCCCGCATCGTAAGCCGCGCGATCCAGCGCAAACAGCCCCTCGTCGTCGTCATTCATGTGGCCGCCGATGCCGATCGAGCCCTTTGCCACCAGCCGCTGCTCGCCCGCCTTTTTCCCGCGGACGTAATGCAGCACGCGTCCCTCATGCACCAGCAGCACATACGGGATGATCTGCTTCAGCAAAGGGTCCTGCTCCGCCGGCGCGCGCGGCGTGAAAAAGTTATTCCCCCGGTCCAGCAGCGCCGGCAACCACCGCCCCACCTCAAAACTCAGCCCCTGAAACGCCCCCAACTCCTCAAAAAGCCCCCGCCGCACGACCAGGATCATTTCATCTTTCATAAGGTCCGCATCTTCGCGCGCCCCAGCACCCGATGTCGAGCCGCGGCGGCGAATGCGGATTTGCAAGGCCGCGATCTTCGCCGCCCGGACCGACGGGCCAAAAATGGCAGCCCGACGGGCCCAACCCCGCCGGGGGCTCACACCCTTTCGCCCGCCCACCCGGAGCAGGCGCTCGCGCCCCGCGCCAATCCGAGGATCGAGGACGAAACGCCGCTGGCATTGCAGCAACCCGGCATCGAAGCGACCGCCAAAGTGCACGGCAGGCTCCAAGCCGAGGCTCGTGCGGGACGACAAGCCTGCCCGTGCAGGACAAGGACGCTGCCGGTGCAGGACAAGGAGGCTTCTTGTCCGGGACAAGGAGACTGCTTGTTAGCGCGGGAACTGTCGGAGGGGGTCCTGCGTTAACAAGGAGGCTCGTTGTCCATGCAGATACCCCGCCGCGGGCAAGGTCCACTCCTGCTCCACCCCGAGCACGACTTGAAACAGGCCGGCCTCTACCCGCCGCTGCACACGCTCTGCGCTCTCACCTCCTTCAGCCTTCCGGCGAAGGTGAGCATCCCACTGTGATCGCCGGGACCGGGGAAGCTCCCGCCGAAACCGCGCTGCGCACCGGCCACCGCTCCCTCGTTGTTTCCCCGTTCCCAAGCTCAGCTCGGGACGAGCGGCAAAAGACCGACGAGCCTGCGACTCTTCCGCTATTTCGGGCCGGTGGCGATGAATCCGAACTGCCCGTCGGTCAGGGTGCCGTTGGTGGCAAAGGTGCTGACCTGGATTGTCGCGTTGGTGTAGTCGGAGATGATGGCGATCATGGGCACGCTCGTGCCGATCGCGGTGACCGTGGCGACGGCGTCGCCAGAGAACGGGGTATCGAAGGTGATGGTGTAAACGCCGGTCGGTTTGCCCGCGCTTCGCGCCACGGTGAAGCCGGTGCCGGCGTCGCGGCTCGGGTTGGCGAGGGTGCCGCCGACCGCGCCGCGGATGATCGCGAGGTTTTCTTTTCCAGCCGTGGCGAAGAACTGGCCGGTCGAGCCGAGCTTCACGTCGCCGCGGACGTCGAGCTTGGCGGCGGGGATGCTGGCGGTGCTGGCGCCGATGCCGACGTTGCCATCCTTGGTGATGAACAGGCGCGCGACTCCTGCTGTGCGATCGATGATCTGGAAGGAGCCGTCGCCGAGGGCGACGCCGCCGTTGCTGCTCTGGAAGCTGTAGGTCCGCCCGTTGGTGCTGGTGCTCTGAAGGGCGAGCTGGGTGTCGCCGCCGCCGGCAACGGTGAGCTTGAAGCCGGGCGCGCTGGTGCCGATGCCGACATTGCCATTGGCGAGGACGGTGAGGCGCTCTGCGTTCCCGTTGGTGATGTCGTAGATGCTCCAGCGATTGGTATTGCCGAAGATGCCGCTGAAGTATTTCTGAGCGGAATTGTCGAAGAGCACTCCCGATCCGCCACTCCCCTTTTGCGTGAGGCCCAAGATTGCGTCGTCTCCGTCTCCCACCACTTCCAAGAGAACGGCGGGCGTGGGGGTGCCGATGCCGACGGGCCCGGTGAAGCTGGCCGTGGTGCCAGAGACGGTGCCGCCACTGGGGCTCACATCGACCTCGATGTAGGCCGGGTGGCCGCTGCCGGGGCCTTCCTTGCTGGCGATGGTCGCGGTGCCGCCGCTGCTGCCAAAGATCCCGATGCCATGCTCAGTGGTCGGGTCGGTCAGCCACGCTTTTACCTGCGTGGTGATGTCGGCGACGAAGTAGTCCTTCTTGAGAGGAGTCTGGGCCAGGTCGATCGCCGCGAGTAACGGAAAACCCTCCGGCGCGGGCTGCGGACCGGGGCCCGCAAACGTCTCGGTGAAGCTGCTGCCGAGGTTGAAGATCGAAAGCGTGCCGGTCTTGCTCGCCTTCGGCAGGAAGAGGACCAGCCGGGCCGCGGTCACCGTCGCCGGATCGATGCCCGACGAGCTGACCGCGAAGCTGATGTAGGCGGTGCTTTTCGAGGAGATGGCCAGCGTCGTGGCCTTGCCGGACGCCGCCGAAATGTTGTGGGAGACCATCGACCCAGACGCGTCTTCAAAGATAGGGAAGGTCTCCGCCGAAGCAGAGGACAACAGGGACGCCAGCGCGAAGCCGGCAGCGAGGAAGAAACGAGGTGATTTCATGGGTATGGGTGTGGGTATGAAAACCGAGCAACTGACCGCAGGCATGACCGTCGACAGGTGTGCTAACGAAGTTCCTGCCCGAACGGAAGCTTTGTTTCGCGGAGTCTTCTCATTCAGCGTCAGGTCGCCCAGGATTCGGCAGCCAACACTCCGCTAATGGCTCAGTTTGCTCCGAAGTGTAAGGCGGGCGCCCCGTCCGCCCAAGTCAACGGAAGCGACGCAAGCTGCTGGGACGTGGGAACGCGGCCGCGACTGCGGCGGCGCGTGATTTTCGATGCCTCAGCTCTGACGGCGGCGGCGGAGGCCGAGCAGGACGCCGGCGCCGGCGAGGAGGGTGGCGAGGGAGGCGGGCTCGGGGATGGCGGTGAGGACGACGTCGTTGCCGGTGCCGCCGCTGTAGGAGATGGTGAACTGCTGGCCGCCGGTGGCGACGAAGTATCCGTTTTGCTCGAGCCGGTTGCCGTTGTAAACGAGGCGGTTGGCGCCGAGGACGATGGCGTCGGCGGCGTCGTTGTTGAGGATCGTGAAGGTGCTGTTATTCGCCGGGGTGAAGCCGAGGCTGAGGGTGAAGGCGGTGTCGGCGGTCAGGGTGACGGTGCCGATAGTGTTGATCTGGTCGTGTTCAGTGCCTGCGGTGAGGCCGTTTAGCTCGAGTGACAGGGTGCCGCCGCCGAGGCTCAGCGCGCCGGTGTTGAGGATGCCGGGGCTGTTGCCAGGCGCGATGGTGCCACCGGCGAGGGTGAGCGCGGCAGTGGTGCCGCTGCCCATGACGGTTGCACCGGCATTTACCGTGAGGCTGCCGGTGATGGAGCCGTTGACGATCGCGGTGGCGGTGCCGCTGAGGGCGGTGCTGGTGGCGGCGAGGGTGCGGCTGGCGGCAATGTTGATGTCGCCATCGGTGACGGCGTATGCGCCGGAGATGGTTGCGTTGTTCGCCGCTACATCGAGGAGGCTGGTCTCGCCGGTCTGGGTGAGGGCGCGATTCAGGGTGCCGAGGTTGCGCAGGGTGCCGCCTGAGAAGTTGACGTTGTTGATGCTAGTCAGGTTCTTGCCCTGCATGTTCAGGACGCCGGCTGCGAGATTGAGTGTACTGGTGGAATTGGTGACCGTGCTGTTGCCGGCGATCTGGTTATTCACGGTCAGCGAGCCACCGTTGATATTGAGCGTAGCGCTGGCGGATTGCGTGCCGCCAGGCGTCCCGTTGACGGTGCGAGGGGCGAGGTTGATGGCGTTGTTCGTGCCCGCAGAGGTGACGGTGACGTTGCCGCCGCCGATGGTGAAGGTGCCGGTCGCGGCGTTGGTGCCGCCGGTGATGGTGAGGGCGGTGTTGTTGAAGTAGCCGACTACAATCGCGGAGGAGGCGGCAACGGTGGAGGTGAAGGACACATTGCCGCCGCCGATGATGAGGGTGCCGGTGGCTGTCTCGGTCGTGGGTTGCGTCCCGACGCTGTAGTCGAGCCCGCCGATGCGGGCAGCGAAGCCCGCGCTGACGTTGACATCGAGATTCGTCGTGGCGCTGGTGCCGAGGTTCAGGACGCCGGTGACTTTTCCCGCCCCGCCGCCGGAGCGGTAGCCGATATTGATCGCACCGACGCCGCCGGTGACCGTGCCGCCGGTCAGGTCAAATGTACTGCTCGGCGTGGTGCCGGTATCGACCGTGTTCACTCCGACACTAAGCGCGGCGCGCCCGGCGGCGGTGCTGAAATTCAAGCTGCCGCCAGCACCGATGTTCGCAAGGGCGCTGGTTTTCACGCCGCCGACGGTGAAGGCCGGCGTGGCGATCGTGGTGCTGCCGCCGCCGAAGTTCACGGTGGCGGTGGCGTTAGCGCCCTCATTCGGGCTGTTGCCGACGAGGAACGCGTTGGTCGCAGTGATGAAGTTCACCGCCGTCGAGGAATTGGGCAGGCGGAGGAGGCCGGTCATTGCGCCATTCGACGCCGTGCCGAAGTCGTTTTCGATGCGGAGGTTGCCGACATTCGCCGTGAAGCCCGCTGAAGCGGCGAGGTCGAGCGTGCCATTGGTGGTCGTATTCACGGCGTTGTTGCGGCTGCCGATATTGATGCTGCTTGCAGCGCCGCTGCCGATGGAAAGCGTGGCTCCCGCGGTCCCGATGACGCTGCCGGTGCCGCCGTTCAAGCCGACATTCAGGTCGCCGCCGATCGTGGCTGCTCCATCGATGCGAAGCGTGGTGCCGGCACCGACTGTGGCGCTTCCGCCGACGCCGGTCGTCCCGCCGAGGGCAAGAGTGCCTGCCGTGGTGGCGATGTCGCCAGAAATGTTATTGGTGCCTGTGATGGCGAAGGTGCCCGCTCCCAGCTTCGTGAGTGGTCCGGCGCTCGTGATGTTTCCATTCCAAGTGAGGACTGCGCCGCTCGTGGTGACATCGACGCTCGTCCCCGCGGAGCCTGCGGTAAGTGCGTGATCGGTGGCTGCGCTGACTCCTGTGTATTGGAGCGGGGCGAGATTCGACCCGGTGCTGAGCCGCAGGGTGGAAGATATTCCGAGCGCACTCGGCGTTCCAAGGTTGCCAACGTTCCCCAAGACGAGAGCGCCTTGATCGACGCGAATGTCACCGCTGAAGGTGTTCACTCCGCTGAGCGTGAGGGCTCCGGTGCCGGTCTTCAGGAGACTGACGACGCCCCCGCCGTTGTCGATGATGGGTGCAGCGATATTCAGCGCGGCGTTGTTCGTGAGGATGAACTCCGCAGCCGTGCCGGTGCCCGCTGTGAGCCCACCGCTGCCGGTGATGACGGCGGCATTCGTGCCGACAATAATGCCCGCGCTTTCGATTTTCAGGGTGTTGCCCGCCACATCGACCGTGCGCGAGTCCAATGTGTTCGCAAAGCTGAGCGAATTAATGACGCGCGACGCCGTAAGGGTCGCGGTTGCGGTACCCGTGAGGCAGATGTTCTGGCCGGTCGCCCATGTGGATTCATCGGTATCGACGAGGCAATCGACAGCCGCGACACCGAGACCAAAGCCCCCGTCGAGACTGGTGGAGTATTTCGCAAACGAGCCGCCGACCGTGGCCCATGCGCCCATGAACGGCGTGCTCGTCTGATTTCCGAGGATGATGCGTGAGCTGTTGCCCGGTTGTCCGAGATTGGTGCCACCAAAGGAAACCGTAGCGCCGGACGTACGCACAAGCGAGGCGATGGTGAGTGCAGAGATGACACCCGGCGCGGTCTGCGTGGCGTTAATCGCATTCTTGCCGCTGAGAAGGGTGACGGTGCCGAGGCTTTCGGCGGTGTCGTTCGCGGCGCTCGCGAGGGAGGTCAGCGTGATCGAGCTGTTTGCGAGGTTGATCGCCACCCCGTTCGCGATGCGGTCGGCGGAGTCGCTTGCACTGTTGTCGATGAGGAGCGCGGCATCGGTCAGCGCGATGGAAGACGTCGCAGTGAGCTTGCCCGCCGCACCGCCGACTGAGAGCGTGCTGCCTGTCACGGTCGTCGCTCCGGTGTAGCTGCCGACCGAGGTGAAAGTGAGCGCGCCAGCACCGATCTTCGTCAGCGAACGCGCGCCGCCACTTTCACCCAATCCACCGCTGAAACCGAGCGAGCCGGCTGTCACATTGAAAGTTGCATTTGCCGTGAGTGTGCTCGCTCCACCGAACTCAAGCCCGTAACCGTTGCCGCCGGTCACGTTCAGCGTCTGGCTTCCGTTCGTCAGGCCGCCCAGCTTGAAAACATTCCCTGCTGCGACCGTGCCGCTCGCGCGGTTCACGTCGATCGACACGCTCCCGGCGATCGTCCCCCGGGCGAAAATCCCGCTCGCAGCGACGACCGACACGTCGTTCCCATACGCGAAAGTCGTCCCAGTGACCCCACCTGCGCTGCCGTTGTCACGCAGGTTCAGCCCGCCGTCTGCCAGCACGATCGCCGCCGTGCCGATCGTCTTGCCAAAACCCGTCGTCGAGTTGTTCTCGAGGCGCAGATTTTTCCCCACCGTGATCGTCCCCGAGTAAGTGCTCCCTGGATTCTGCACGATGAACGACCCATTGTTGAAATTGTAATTCGCCCGGTTCACCGCCACCCCGATCGCCGCGCTACCCGTCAGCAGCCCCGTGTGATTGATCGTGCGTCCGATGTTGTTCGTCGCACCAGCGGAGTCAAAGTCGCGCCAGAAGTCATTCAGGAACACATACGAATCCGCCGCCGCCGTGATCGGCCCGCTCACGATCCGGTTCCCACCCGTCGTCGCCAGTGCACCGCCATTCAGCGTGATCGCCTGCGCCACCGTCCCGCCGCTCGTGGCCAGGATGCCGCCATTGATGAGCACCGTATTCGTCGCCGAGGCATTGCCCAAATTCGTATTCAGAGCCTCCACGGTCCCGTTGTTGATGACCCACGCGCCCGAGAAATTCGGGCTCGACCCCGAGTTCAGCGTCAGCCGCCCCTGCCCGTCCTTCGTGAGCGTCCCGCTTCCCGTCAGGATGTCATTCAACGGCGCCGCCGTCGCGAACCGCAGTTGCGTGATCACCCCCACCTCCTGAAACGCCGTCAGGATGCCCAGCACCTCGATCGTCGCCCCATTTGCCCCCACCGTGATCGGCCGGTTCGTCACCGTCCGGTCCGCCGCATTCGTATCCAGCAGCCGCCCGCCATTGATCGTGATCGGATTGCTCGCGACCCCGAAGAACGTCGTGTAAGCCGCGCTGTCCGCGCCCCCCGTCGTCGTCTCCAGCGTCCCCCCGGTATTGATCGTGATCCCCCCCGCCATCGTATTCACCACCGTCGGCCGCACCGTCCCTCCATTGATCGTCAGCCCGCCCGCGAAACTATTCGCCGCCGTCAGGCTCAGAATCCCCGCCCCCGTCTTCGTCACTCCGCTCGCCCCCGACACCACCCCGCTCGCCGTCAGCGCGCCCCCCGTGGACACATCGAAAGTCACATTGTCATTCAGCGCGATCGTCCCCGAAAAAGTATTCGTCCCCGAGCCATTCGTCGCCGCGATCGTCTTCACCCCCGTCGAGCCCGCGCGCACAACGATCGGCCGCGCCACCGTCGTACCCCCATCCCCATCGCTGATCCGCAACGTCGCCCCGGCCCCCGTCGCCGCAGTATCGCCGAGCTGCAGCGTCCCCCCGCTCAGTCCCCCACCCTCCGCAAAACTCAGTGCCCCCGCATTGATGAACGTATCCCCCGAAAAAGTATTCACCGCCCCAAACACCACATTGCTGTTCTGATTGATCGACAGCGTGCTCAGCGCCCCGCTGATGACCCCATTGAAAGTCACCGTCTTCCCATTATTCCCGAAAATCCTCAACTGCTGCCCCCCCGTCACCACCACCGGCGTCGTCGCCGAGAACAGCAAATTGCCATTCACCGGATCGATCTCCGAAAATCCCCCCGCCCCGCCATTCAGCGTCAGCGCCCCCGACAAATTGAACGTCTGCAACGACGTCGAATCATTCTCGATCCGCGGAAAAGCCCCCCCGAAATCGAACAACGTGAATGCATTCCCCGTGATCGTGAACGCCGGATCGATCGCCAGCGACGTATCCTCAAACGTGATCCGATGCCCCGCATACCCCGTCAGATCATTCTGCGAGAAAATCGCGCCCGTGCTGCCCGCGGTCACCCACGCATTGCCGAAGAACAAGCTCCGTGTGTTCGTGTCGCCGCCGGGAGGTGCCCCATTGTCCCAGTTCGCATTCGTGCTCCAGAGCGTATCCGCGGCACCAGTCCAACCCGTAGCAGTTTGCGCGGAGGCAGATTCCGCGAGGAGGACGGATGCTGATGTGGCGAGGATAAACGCGTGGCGGGAACGGAATTTCATGATTGGGAAGATTGGGGTTTGGGCGGACCGGAAGAAGTGCCGGTACGGACGAGAGCATAGAGCTAAAAGGCGCGTAAGAATTGGGACATTTATTCGTCGCGACGGGAATCGCCCCGCGAAACGAGGAGCGACGAACGCATTTGGCCGCGGTCGCTTGATCGCGCATTTCGTCGCTGCCGAACGTGCGCTACTGCATCTCCCAAAAGACTCGGCCGGCCTCGGCCCAGTCGCGGCCTTGGACGGCTTGGTGGGCGGTGGCGCTCATTTTTTTGCGGAGCGCCGGGTCGCTGAGGAGGGTGCAGACGGCGCGGGTGAAATCTTCCACGTCTAGGGAGCGGGTGATGAAGCCGGTTTCGCCGGGGATGATGAGGTCTTTGGGCCCACCTTGGTCGGAGACGATGTTTGGAAGGCCGCTGGCGAGGGCTTCGACGACGACGTTGCCGTAGGTGTCGGTGGTGCTGGGGAAGAGGAAGATGTCGGCGGACGCGAAGGCGGTGGCGAGTTCGAGGCCGGCGAGGTATCCGGTGAAGATGGCGCCGGGGAGGAGGGTCTTGAGTTCGGCGACGTAGGGGCCGTCGCCGACGATGGCGAGGGTGGTTGAAGATGGCGCATCGTCTTTCAGGCGACGCCACATCTGCACGATGACATCAAGGTTCTTCTCCTTCGAGATGCGCCCGACGTAGAGGAGGACTGGCGAGCCCGGCACGGCGCCGCGCTTTTCCCAAAAGGACGGGTCGCGGCGGGAGGGCTGGAAGAGCGCGGTGTCGAGGCCGCGGGGAAGGATGCGAAATTTGTCGGCGGGGAGGCCGCGGTCGATCCAGGCGGCGCGGTAGCTCTCGGAATTCACGTAAATGCGGTCGAGCTGGCCGTAGAAGGCTTTCATGAAGGTCCATGTCAGCGTCTCGAGCGCGGCGTCCTCGGTTAGGATGCGAACGTACTGCGGGAAGTCGGTGTGGTAGATGCCGCTGGTGCGGAGGCCGAGGAGTTTGGCGGCGAGCAGGGCGGTGAGGCCGATGGGGCCGGGCGTGCTGATGATGAGCTCGGTGAAGCCCTCGCGCTGGACGTAGTCGAGGATCTCGAGGATGGGAGGGAAACTGAGCTTTTGCAGCTCGTACTCGGGCAGCTCGAACTCGCCGATGGGCGCGAAGTTTTTGATCGGGATTCCGGTGATCGAGATGCTGCCGCGCGAGGTGACGACGGTGAGGTCGCCGCCTTCCGCGATGGTCGCGGCGGTGAGCCTGCGGATGGTGTTGGCGACGCCGTTCACGTCCTCGAGGGTGTCGGTGAACCACGCGCGCTTGGTGTTGCGCAGCGGCGGGGCAAGTTCGCCGGTGAAGGCGCGGCTGACATCGCCGAGCCACGCGCGGTTCGGCGTCTGGCTCTGGAATGCGTAAACGTACGGCGCGAGCGTGCCGAGGATGGGGAGCATGACGCTGAGCTCCTGGATCGCGCCGATGACATTTCCCGAGGACGCCTCGCGGACGAATCGCGTGAAGAAACGGAAGGCGAGCTGGTTGGCGAAGAAGTTGGCGATGATGAAGGCGCGGCGCTCGGGCTCTTGTACCCCGGCTGTTTCGCGGGCGAGCAGCGCTTTTACGTCGCTCTGCGAAAAGTGCGTCGCGAACTGCCGCCAGATGGACATGTTGGCGGGCTTGGCCATCTCGAAAATCTTTCCCGACGCGATCCCCTGCGCGACGAATCCCATCTTTTCGACCCACGAAAACTCGGTCGGATCCTTCCCCTCCATGAAGCGCGAGAACGCCTTGCCGATGAAACTCGAGCTTTCCGCGCCCGCGACTTTCGTGGCGATGAATTGCCGCAGGTTATTGTAAAGGCCGTGCGACAGCGCGAGCGGCGTGCCCCCTGCCCCGCGCGGCTCGCAGCGCCCGGCGCGGATGTGGGCGAGAAAATCGCGCACATTTTCGCACCGCGGAGTCTCGGTGAAGGCGGACGCCGGGAAGAGCCCGCCGTGGTCGTCGGAGCCGCCGACGAGCGCCTTTTTCCACGGCTCTTCGTGCGTCGGGGCGATGCCGTGGCGGTTCGCGAACTCCTCGATTTTTGCCGACGTGAGGCCGCTGAAAATGAAGCGGGCGACGTCGCTGAGCAGCGCGCTGCGGAGGCCGTTGATCCCCTCGAAATGCCGGAAAAGCAGCGCGAGTTTTTCGAGCTGCGCGACGCCGAGGCGCCCGTGCGTTTCGTAGAGCGGATGCGCCACCGCGTGCGCCAGGTCGTGCGCGGCGAGATATTTCTGCACGTCGACGATATTCCCGCGCAACGCCTGGAGGTCGCCATGCTGCGCCTCGCTGACCCCCCACACGAGCAGGTGCACGGCGGTGCGTTCCTCGGGAAAAAGCGCGGTGAGCTGCACGCTGAGGAACGCGCCGGGCAGGTCGGCGATTTCGAGGCAGCCGTCGATCCGGTCGTGGTCAGTGATCGTGACGAAATCCATCCCACGCGCCTTCACCGCGTCGTAAATCCCGCGCGGATCGGAGTAGCTGTCGGGCAGCCCGGCGCGGCGGAAAAGCCACTCCGGCGCGCGGTCGCTGTGGCGGGAGTGGAGGTGGAGATCGGCGCGGGAAATCATCGGAAGATCGAGGAAAGCTGGCGCTGAGATTCGATCCACGCGGCGTAAGTGAGCGGCTCGCGCGACGCCAGCGCGCGGCGGGTGAGATCGCCGATCTGCGCCCAGAGGGCGGGGTGCGCGACATCGACGGGATGGATGGAAATTCGCATGAGCGGGCATTCCCCCAGCCGCGAGAAAAGCCACGAATTCCAGGCCCGGCTCATCGCCCGGCGCCAGCCCGCGCGCACGCTCCAGACGAGTGATTGCGACCACATGGTGCGCCCATTTTGCAAATCCCGCACGCTGCCGAGCCGCGTCGTGTAGTCGATCCCCAGCTCTCGCAACGCAGCCTCCGCCTCCTCGCTGAGCAGCCACGCCGGCGCGATGAAGCCCGTCGGCGCGAGCCCGATTTTGTTAAAATCCTCGCGCGCCTTCGAGACGAGCGCGTGCGCCGATGGGCGATCGAGGTCGAAGAATTCGCCTTCGTCCGCCGTGTAAAATCGCGTCGTTAGCCGATCCGCGAGCCCCTCCCCAGCGCGTCGCTCGCGCCGATGCTGCGACCCGTGAATCACGACCTCATGCCCCGCTCCCGTGAGCTCCGTCAGCCATTCGCAAAACGCCGCATCCTCGAGAAAATGCCCGCGTCCATGATGATCCGGGATGACGAGAAGCGAGCACTTTTCCACGCCCCACTCGCGCAGCTCTGCGAGCGCCCGCGCACACTCCTCGCGCGTCCGTGGCGAGACATCGTGCAGCGAGATAACGAGATGTTTGGCCGGACGATCGAGCATTGAGCGGGCAGTGAGCCTGCGCCGTGAACGCGTCGGGCGAACAGCACAAACACGCGCTGCGGGCTCACGGAATTCGCCATAGTCGCTAACAGCCACGCGACGGAAATGCTAACTGGGACGCCGAATCCGAAATTCCAGTTGACGATGCCTATGACGGAGGATCGTTTAACGGGAGTGCGCTGCTTTCACTTCAATCGCAATTATTCGCGAGCCTGATCGGTCCGGACCGCCCGGCGATTGCCGCCCGTGCTAAACTTTTCCTCGTGCACGCTCTCCACTCCGATACAGCTGGCGGAGCGCTGCCGCACTCCTCGCGGATGGTGGCTTGCCACGATTGCGACGCGCTATTCGAGACGCGCGAATTGCACCCCGGCGAGAGTGTCGTCTGCCCACACTGCTTGGCCAAGCTGCACACGTTTAGGCCGAATTCCGTGCATCGCTCCGCCGCGCTCGCGTTGAGCGCGGCGTCGCTTTTTGTCGTCGCAAATTTCTTCCCATTCATCGAACTGAAGGCGGGCGGGCAAAGCACGCGGATCGTGCTCGCGCAGAGCGTCTCGGAGCTGCAGGCACACGGCAGTCCATGGCTCGCGGCGGCGGTCGCGATGTTCATCCTCGCGGCACCGGCGATCATGCTCAGCGGGATGCTTTACGTGCTGCTGCCACTGCTCCGCGGACGCGTGCTTCCAGGTGCGCTCGTTGTGTGCCGGTGGATTTACGGGACCGATCCCTGGAATATGATCGAGGTCTTTCTGATCGGCGTACTCGTGAGTTTGATGAAGCTCGGCAGCATCGCGACGGTCACGCTCGGCGTCGCGTTTTGGGCATTTGCGGGGCTCATCGTCTGCCTCACCGCCGCGCTCTCGGCGATCGACCGGCGCGATCTTTGGGAAAAGCTGGAGGCGCTGGCATGACCGCTCACTTTCCACCCGGGAGCGCCGCCGCTCTCGGTCTCGCGTGCTGCCATGCGTGTGGCAAAGTGCAGCCTGTCGAGCTCGGTGCCTGCGCGCGGTGCGGAGGAGCACTGCATTTGCGAAAGGCGCACAGTCTCCAGCGCACGATGGCGCTCACTGCCGCCGCGGTGATGCTCTACCTGCCGGCGAATCTGCTGCCGATGATGCGCACGATCGGCTTCGGCGGCGGCGAAGAAAAGACGATCCTCGGCGGCGTCATCCTCTTTTGGGAACATCAGGCCTATCCCATCGCGATCGTCATTTTCACAGCCAGCGTGGTCATTCCGATATTGAAGCTGATCGCCATCGTAACGCTCTGCATCTCCACGCGCACCGGACGCCGCCCTCAGGCGATGACGCGCGTTTACCGGCTCACGGAACTCGTCGGCCGCTGGTCGATGGTCGATGTCTTCGTCGTCTCAATACTCGTCGCCGTGGTGCAGCTCGGTAATTTGTTGTCCATCGAGCCCGGCCCTGCGGCGGTGGCTTTCGCAGCCGTCATCATCCTCACGATGCTCGCCGCGATGTCATTTGATCCGCGCCTGCTGTGGGATGCCGCGGGTGGCCCGCGTATGCACCCCGCTTCCTCAAAATGACCGATCCAGCTCCACCCCCTTCATCGCCGCTTCCAAAGGCCACCGTGGTGAAGAAAAAGGCCGCGCGACTTTCGCCCGTCTGGATCATCCCGCTCCTCGCCGCGTTGCTCGGCCTGTGGCTCGTCTGGCAGCACTATTCCTCGCTCGGGCCGCTCATCGAAGTCCGGTTCGAGACAGCGGAGGGCGTCGTCGCTGGGAAGACTGGCGTGCTCTGCCGCAGTGTCGGCATCGGCATGGTGGAAAGTGTGCGGCTTTCGGAGGACATGAAGGGCGTCGTCATGATGCTGCGCATTGACCACAAGGCGGCGGAGCTTTTGAAGAAGGACGCGCGATTTTGGGTCGTGCGTCCGCGGTTCGGCGGGAGCGGGATTTCGGGCCTCGGGACGCTCGTCTCGGGGAGCTACATCGAACTCGATCCGGGTGCATCGTCGATCACTTCGCGCCGGTTCATCGGGCTCGAAAATCCGCCGGTCACGCCGCAAGGAGTGCCGGGGCTGCACGTCACACTCGTCGCTGATACCGCGGGATCACTCGGACCTGGGTCGGCAGTCTCGTACAAAGGGATCAAGGTCGGGCGGATTGAGAGCCGCAAGTTCAGTACGGAGAATCAGCGGGTGGAATTCGGGGCTTTCATCCAAGCTCCGTACGGCCCGCTCGTCACGGATCGCTCGCGATTTTGGAATGTGAGCGGGATCGATCTCGACGTGAGTTCGGCGGGGGTGCGGCTGCGCACGGGCACGCTGGAGTCTCTGGTCGCGGGCGGCGTGGCCTTCGCGGCTGACGATACGGGCGTGGCAGCGAACCCCGCCGCCGATGGCGCGGTCTTTCCCCTCTACGAAAACAGGGACAGCACCGAAGAGATGACTCTGAATCCGCGGCTAACGTATCTTCTGCTTTTCAAAGACAGCGTGCGCGGTCTGGCGAAAGACGCTCCGGTGGAGTTCCGCGGCATCCGTGTCGGCACCGTCGCGGACATTTCGTTCGACTATCTACCTGACGACTTGGAGCGCCGAGTGCCCGTGCTCATCAAGCTCGACCCAACGCTCATCGCCGACCTGCCGAAAGGCGACCTCTCAGCGGGGCCCGAGCTTATCGCGAAACGCGTGCAAGACGGCCTCCGCGCCACCCTGCGCACCGGCAGCCTCATCACCGGCCAGCTCTTTGTGGACCTCGATATTTCAAAAGACGCACCGCCCGCCGAGGTCACGATGATCGGTGACTACCGCATCATCCCGACCATCTCCTCCGGCCTCGGCCAACTCCAGGACAAGCTCACCGCCCTCCTCGACAAACTCCAGGCGCTGCCGCTCGACGAAACGGTGAAAACCGCGAACGGCGCGCTCGCCGAAATCCGAGGCACCGCCGAGGAGGCCAAGACCGCCGTCGCCGGGCTGAAATCCGCCTCCGAAAACCTCGACAAACTCCTCGCCTCGAAGGACACGCAAAATTTGCCCGCCGACCTCAAAGCCTCGCTTGCATCGCTTCGGAAAACATTGGACGGCTTCAATCAAAACTCCGCCGTCTATCGCGAACTCGCCGTGACGATTCAGGACCTTAGCAGCGCCATGCGCTCCATCGACTCCCTCGCAAGCACGATCGAGCGAAAGCCCAGTTCGCTCCTCTGGGGAAATCCCAAAGGCACGGTCTCGCCTCCGAAAGCCAAACGCTGAACCACTTTTCACCAAAATGAAGACTCTGCTCCGCCTCACCGCACTCGCCGCCGCGCTCACCCTCTCCGCGTGCAGCACGCCTGAACAATATTACCGGCTCAGCGCCGATGGTCCGCCGCCGGCGAACAGCTCCGGCTTCGCGCTCGGTGTGGGGCCGGTGACACTTCCCGATTACATCGACCGCGGCGAGTTGGTCTTTCAAAGTTCCGACACGCGCTTCGAAATCCCCTACGAGCAGCGCTGGGCTGGGTCCCTCCGCGACACCGCCACGCGCGCCATTGGCACGAACCTCGCTCGCCGCCTCGGCACCGGAAACCTGCACATCTACCCGTGGCCCCCGGCCACACCGCTCCGGTATCAAGTGCGCGTCGATGTGCGTCAGTTTCACGCTCGCTCGGGCGGCGATGCAATCCTCGAAGCCTCATGGAGCATCGAAAATGGCGCCACCGGCCGGGTGCTGGTGAGGCGCAGCGGAAATTTCAGCGAACCCGTTCTGCGAAACGGCTACGAAGGAATCGTCGCCGCGGAAAGCCGCCTGCTATCGCGATGCAGTCGAGCAATCGCGGAGTCTTTCCCAGGGCGGTAAGTTCGCGGTTCGCAGTGAGGCAGGTACTAACAAATTTCGAAATAAACTCTTGCGGTATGGCATGGATGCCATACCATCCATGCATGAAGATGACGATGCACATCGATGAGGGTGTTCTCTCCGAAGTCATGAGGATTACGGGCGTTGCCAGCAAAACTGGCGCGGTCGAAGTCGCGCTCACGGAGATGGTGAGGCGGAGTCGTTTCAAAGAACTCGCAAAAGCGGGACTCGGGTTGAACTCCGAGGAACTTAAAAACGTGTGGGAAGATCCGTTCGAGGAAAGGCTCCTCCGGGTCGCCGAAACTCCTCCCGACTATGCCAGCTAGCGTGGTCGTCGATAGCTGTTTTTACATTGATCGACTCCGCGCGGGCATCGATCCATTCAAGGAGCTTGCTACTTACGCCGATACTTGGGAGTTCGCGACTTGTGGGGTCGTAACGCTCGAGGTGCTGCGTGGCGTCAAGCATAAGGCGTCGCATGACCGCATGCAGCAGCTTTTCAGCTCGATGATCTATATTCCCACCACTAATCCGATATGGGAGGGTGCCGCGGCCTTGGCTTGGCAGCTCGACCGCCTCGGGCGTCCGATGCAAGTGACTGACCTCCTCATCGCAGCCAGCGCCCTCCATTCCGAAGCTGTACTGCTAACCTTCGACCGCGATTTCAACGCCGTCCCCGGCTTGCGCGTCCTCTGCCGACTGAGCTAAAATTGCACGAATTGTGGCGAAGGCGGTTTTGCGTGACACACGCTTTTAGCGGTGCTATGTGGTGCCCATGGTTCACGATGGCATGAGAAAGCTCAAAAGCTCCGGGAGGAGTGTTGGAGGTAAGTAAATCCCGCTGACGAAATTGCTTGCGCGTTTTTGCAACCAACCCAGAACCGCCACAATGGATCACGCGCTGCCTCGCCATTTGCAAACGAGCGTATGCATACTAGCGCTCGCGGGAGGCGGTTATTTGTCGCGGACAGCATGTTCCGTAGCGCAAGCATCTGAAGTCCCTCCCTTGGCGGCCGCGGAAGCCACAGCAAAGGATGTGGCTGAACTGGAACAGGAGAAGGCGGCGCGGACTGAGGCTCAAAAGAAGCTGGATTCGCAAATCGTGCTCGCTCTCAAGAAAGCGCGGGGCGAACCGCCATTCGACAAACCGACCACCGTGCAGCCAGATCTCACGATCCGACCCGATGGGCGCGTTTCGGTCGATATGGATGCCGCTGTGTCGCAGGAGCTTTTGGAACAAATCGAGCGCGCAGGCGGAAAAGTCGTGAGCAGCTTTGCGGCTTCTCGGACGATCCGGGCATGGATTCCGCTGGAAAAAATCGAGTCGCTGGCGGCGCGCGACGATGTGAAATTCATTTCCCCTGCGGCTACGGCCGCGACGAACTAAGCAGACCACGAGCGGGCGCGGCGGGCGCGATTTGACCGGAAGCAGCAGGCAAAAACCCCATGAACACAACTCACAATCTTCGGCGCGCTCTCTTGGGCGTGAGGATCACCTGCATTCTCACGGCAGTAGTGCTGCTCCTCGGAAAAGCATTCGCCGCGGAGAGCATCGGCGCGAATACCCAGGCACAAATCGCGTCGCTGCTCGTGGAAAAAGAGTCACGCACGCCGGCCCAGCGGAAGCTGGATTCGCAGTTGATTTACTTTTCAAAGCAGACCCGAAATCAAGCGATCACGCCCGCGGTGGTTGCCCTGCAAACGAGTATTGAAGCGGACGCCGTGAAGCGTGTGCTGGTGGACATCAAGGCGACGGTTTCGCAGCCGCTGCTGGATTTCATCGCCGCGTCGGGCGGCTTAGTGGTGAATGAATTCGCGGCGTTCGACGCCATCCGCGCGCAATTGCCCGTCGGCTTTCTCGAGACGCTCGCGGCGCGCCGCGATGTTCGTTTCGTAGCGCCTGCGGGGAGGGCTCAGACGAATCTGGGTTCGGTCACTTCCCAAGGCGACCGCACCCATCGCGCGGATACGGCGCGCACGGACTTTCGGACCAACGGCGGCAGCGGCGTGAAAATCGGTGTGATGTCCGACGGGGTGGATTCGCTCGCGGCGTCGATCGCGAGCGGAAATCTCAACCCGAATACCACAGTCATCTCCGGTCAGGCGGGCTCAGGGGACGAAGGGACTGCGATGATGGAAATCGTCCAGGACCTCGCACCGAACGCGCAGATTTATTTCGCAACCGCTTTCAACGGTCCGGCGAGTTTCGCATCGAACATCCTCGCGCTCCAAGCTGCCGGCTGCACCGTCATCGTGGACGACGTGACTTATTTCAACGAGTCGCCGTTTCAGGATCAGCAAATCTCGCAGGCGGTGAATACCGTCTCGGCGGCTGGCGTGATGTATTTTTCCTCCGCGCGAAACTCCGGCAGCAAGGACAAGGGAACGTCGGGGACGTGGGAGGGAGATTTCGCGGACGGCGGCGCGGCGGCGGTCGGCTCGAAGGCGGGACGGCTGCACGATTTCGGGGGAGCGGTCACTTTCGACACGGTGAACTCCGGCGGCAGCAGCCGGCGTGTGGATTTGTTCTGGGCCGATCCGGTCGGAGCTTCGACCAACGATTACGATTTGTTCGTAACCGATGCGGCCGGGGCAGTGCTTCGCAGCTCGACGAATATCCAGAGTGGCACGCAAGACCCGTACGAATCCACAGGCACGCTGAATGTCGGCGAACGGATAGTGATCGTGAAAACAACGGCGGCGGCGAGCAGGTTCCTGCATCTGGATACCGGCCGGGGGGTGATCGCAATCAGCACGCCAGGCAATGTCCGCGGGCATAATGCGGCAGGGGCTGCCAATGCATTCAGCGTCGCCGCGACCGACGTGAACAACTCGCCGAGTCCGAATTTCTTCGTCGGTGGCGCGAGCAATCCGGTCGAAGGCTTCAGTTCCGACGGCCCTCGGCGCATTTTTTTCAATCCGAATGGCACGGCGATCACCCCTGGCAATTTCTCCTCAACCGGCGGGACGGTGCTGCAAAAGCCCGATTTCACCGCGGCTGACGGCGGGGCGACTAGCGTGAGCGGATTCACCACTTTCTACGGCACGTCTGCCGCGGCACCACACGCCGCAGCCATCGCTGCGCTCATAAAATCGTACAATCCTGCGCTCACTCCCGCGCAGATTCGCAGCCTCCTCAGCAGCACCGCACTGGACATCGAGGGCGTCGGTTACGACCGCGATTCCGGCAGCGGGATCATCATGGCGCGAGCCGCGATCCAGGCGGCACCCGTCCCGCCGACAGCGATCATCACGCTCCCGCCGAGCGTGATGGAAGGCGGCGCGGCCGGCAGTGGCACCGTGACCATCAACCCGGTGCCCACTTCGGCGGTGACCGTAAATCTCACCAACAGCACACCCACGCGGCTCACCATCCCGGCAAGCGTCGTCGTCAGTGGCGGCCAAGCGTCGGTCAATTTCTCCGTTTCCGCTGTGAATGATGCGCTGCTCAATGGATCGCCGAGCGTGAGCGTCAATGCCAGCGCCGCCGGTTACACGGGCATCCCCGCAAATATCACAGTCATCGACAACGAGACGACGACTCTGAGCGTGACGCTTCCCGCGACCGCCGCGGAAGGGGCTCCCGGGCTCACGGGAACGGTTACGACCGCCGCAAATGTGGGTGCCAACGTCGCCGTGTCACTTTCCTCGAACGACTTGACGGAGCTGACCGTGCCCGCGACCGTCACGATTCTTTCGGGTCAAAACTCGGCGGCTTTTCCGCTGACGATCGTGGATGACGGAATCGTGGACGGAACGCAGACGCCGACGATCACGGCGCAGGTCACGGGGTGGACTTCGGGCAGCGGGTCGATGTTGGTGACGGACGTCGGAGCGCGGAATTTTCTCACAGAGCTCTTCGACGATTCCGCAAACGACACGGCCGGCGCGACCTACACATTCGTGCCCATCGCGACATCAAGCGGATACACCGCGACGCGTGGAGTGGCTGCCGTTTTTCCCACCGATCCGACCGGCGGCACCGCGATCTCCGCAGACGACGACACGAGCACTGCGGTGACGCTCTCCGGCGGCGCACTGGTGAAACTTTTCGGCGTCAGCTACGGCACCCTCTACGCGGGCAGCAATGGCTACCTCACTTTTGGCAGTGGTGACACGCAGTACGCCGAATCCGTCGCCGCCCACTACACGCTCCCGCGCATTTCAGCACTTTTCGATGACTTGGATTTCTCCGCCGGCGGTACCCTCACGTATCGCCAGCTCGGGGACCGCGTCGCGGTGACCTGGCAGAACGTGCCGGAATACGCCACGACCAACTCGAACAGTTTTCAAATCCAAATGTTCTTCGACGGACGCATCACGATCACGATTCTCTCGATCGTCGCGACCGATGGGCTGATCGGCGTTTCACCCGGCGGTGGCGTCCCGGCGAATTTCGTAGAGACCGATTTTAGCGCGCTCGGCACAGGCTTCATCATTGGGCCGACGGTGTCGTCGATCGCGAATCAAACAATCCTCGAAGATCAGCCGACTATCGCGCTCGCCTTCACGGTCAGCGACGATCGGACGGCGTCCTCGAGCCTCATCGTGAGCGCGCTTTCGTCGAACACGACGCTGGTGCCGGTAGGCAGCATCGCATTCGGCGGAAGCGGCGCGAACCGCACGGTGACCGTCTCGCCCGCAGCGAATCAGATCGGCTCGACGACAATCACCATGCAAGTCACCGACGGCGACGGAAATACCACGAGTGTGCCATTTTCGGTGACAGTGACGGCGGTCAACGACGCTCCCAGCTTCACGCGGGGCTCGTCGCAAATCGTGCTCGAAGATGCGGCGGCGCAAACGGTCGCTGGATGGGCAACCGCGCTCAGTGCCGGGCCGGCGAATGAGGTTTCACAGGTGCTAAATTTCATCGTCTCCAACAGCAACAACGCGCTTTTTTCCGTTCAACCGACGGTCGCGGCAAATGGCACGCTGACATTCACGCCTGCCGCGAATGCCAGCGGCTCAGCGATCGTCTCCGTGCAAATCCACGACAATGGCGGCACCGCGAACGGCGGGGTGGACACCAGCGCCGTGCAGACTTTCACGATCGCGGTCACTGCGGTGAACGACGTCCCGGCATTCACGAAAGGCGCGAACCAGTCCGTGCTCGAGGACGCTGGCGCGCGCACGGTCGCCGCGTGGGCGACGGCAATTAGCGCGGGAGCCGCGGATGAAAGCGCGCAGGCGCTGGACTTCATCGTGAGCAATACGAACAACGCGCTTTTCTCCACGCAGCCAGCGGTCGCAGCGAATGGCACGCTGACTTTCACGCCCGCCGCGAATGCCAGCGGCTCGGCCATCCTCTTCGTGCAAATCCACGACAACGGCGGCACGGCGAGCGGCGGCAGCGACACAAGTGCCGCGCAGACCTTCACGATCACGGTCACCGCGGTGAACGACGCGCCACGCTTCACCAAAGGCGCGGATCAAAGTGTGCTCGAAGACTCGGCCGCGCGGACCGTCGTAGGCTGGGCGTCAGCACTCAGTGCGGGGCCGGCGGATGAAAGCGGGCAGGTGTTGGACTTCATTGTGAGCAACACGAACAACGCGCTCTTCTCCGCACAGCCGTCGATCACAGTGAACGGGACACTGACCTATGCGCCCGCTCCAAACGCAAACGGCAACGCAATCGTGACCGTGCAGCTTCACGACAACGGCGGCACCGCGGGCGGTGGCGTGGACACGAGCGCTGCGCAGACTTTCTCGATCGTCGTGGACGCCGTGAACGACGCGCCGACGCTCTCGGCCATCGCGAATCCCGCCGCTATTCTCGAGGACGCGCCGGGCATGCAGACGATCGATCTCAGCGGAATTTCGACGGGGTCTGTGAACGAATCGCAAGTCCTCACCATCACCGCCGCGTCCGATAATCCGGCGCTCATTGCGACGCCATCCATCGCCTACACAAGCCCCGGCGGGACGGGTTTGCTGAGCTATGCGCCAGCGGCGAACATGAGCGGCACCGCGACAATCACGGTCCGCGTGCAAGACGATGGCGGCACTGCGAATGGCGGCGTGGATGCCGTCACTCAGACTTTCACCGTGACGGTGACAGGCGTGAATGATGCGCCGAGCTTCACGCGCGGGCCAGACTCAACGGTGCTCGAAGATGCCGGTGCGCAGATGATTCCCGGCTGGGCGGGCGCCCTGAGCGCCGGGCCAGCGGATGAAAATGGGCAATCGCTCAACTTCATCGTTTCCAACGACAACGCCTCCCTTTTTGCTTCCGCACCAGCGATCTCGCCGGGCGGCGCGCTGAGTTTCACCACCGCTTCCGATGCAAATGGAACCGCGACGGTTACAGTGAAAATCCACGATGACGGCGGCACCCTAAACGGCGGTGCGGATACCAGCGCGGCACAGACTTTCACGATCAACGTGACGCCGGTGAACGACCCGCCAACGCTCAACGCTCTCGCGCCCATGACTGTGGCGGAAGACGCCGCCCAGCAGAGCGTGCCGCTCGCAGGAATCGGCACCGGTGCCGCGAATGAAGTCCAGACGCTCGTCGTCACCGCGACCTCCAGCGATCCCGCGATCATCGCGGCGCCGGCCATCGACTTTACGAGTCCGAATGCGACGGGCACCCTGCGCTTCACGCCAGTCGCGAATGCCAACGGTTCGGCGACGATCACCGTCACGGTCAACGACGGCGGCGCGGAAAATCCGACAACCACTCGCACCTTCACCGTCGGGGTCACCGCGGTCAACGATGCGCCGGTATTCACGAAAGGCAGCGACCAAACGGTGAACGAAGACTCCGAGACGCAGACAGTCGCCATATGGGCAGGAGGCGTCTCCGCGGGTCCGCATGATGAAGCAGCGCAAGCGCTCGATTTCAGCGTCAGCAATGACAACGCGGCGCTCTTCACCTCTCCGCCGACATTGAGCGCGACTGGCGCGTTGAGCTACTCTCTCGCACCCGATGCAAACGGCTTTGCGACCGTCACGGTGCTGCTGCACGACGACGGCGGCACGGCGAACGGCGGCGTGGACACGAGCGCGCCGCAGACCTTCACGATCACGGTCGTGCCCGTGAACGATCCGCCGTCGTTTCTGAAGGGCGCGGATCAAAGCGCGCGGCAAAATGCGGGCGCTCAGAGAGTGCCAGGCTGGGCCACAAATCTGAGTGCAGGACCCGCGGACGAAAGCGGACAGGCGCTCGATTTCATCGTCTCAAACGACAACCCGGCGCTCTTCAGCGTGCCGCCAGCGATCGGCCCGGATGGCGCACTCACTTTCACTCCAGCGGCAGACGCGAGCGGCACTGCGACCGTCACCGTAATGCTTCACGACAACGGCGGGACGGCTCCCGGCATCGACACCAGCGCCGCGCAGACCTTCCTCATCAGCACGACATTTGTGAATGACGCGCCGAGCTTCACCGCCGGCGGCGACCAATCGGCCGCGGAGGAGACCGGCCCGCAAACCATTGCTGGATGGGCATCGGCGATCTCGCCGGGGCCCGCGGACGAGGCTGCGCAGGCCGTGAATTTCATCCTGGATGTGAACGATTCCACGATCTTCACCACCGCGCCGACGATCGCCCCTGACGGCACGCTCACCTTCACCCCGCGACCCGGCGCAAGCGGCAGTTCGATCGTCACCGTCCGCCTGCACGACAACGGAGGCACCGCAGACGGCGGAGTGGACACAAGCGATCCCGTCACCTTCACGATTTTCGTCACATCGTTCCGCGAGGAGACGGGCACCTACAACGGCCTCGTCCGCGCTCCCGATTCCGCCGCACGCGAGAACCGCCGCGCCGGACTCATCCGCGTCACACTCGCAAAGAGCGGCGTTTTGACCGGTAAGCTCGTGCTCGGCGGCGTGAGCTACGCATTCAAAGGCAGCGTAGATAACGGCGGCGTCGCGCACTTCGGTCGCGACCGCGCGACTTCGTTTGCGCTCGTCCACCGAGGCCAGCCCGCGCGTTCGCTTTCATTGAAAATCGACGTCGCCCGCGGCACCGACACCCTCACCGGCGAGGTTTCCGAAGGTGCCGGAGCCTTCGCAAAAATTGACGCCGACCGCGCGCTCTTTTCCTCGAAGAAAAATCCAGTCGCACCGCTGATGAATGTCGCGTCCGATCTTCTCGGAAAATACACAGTTCTTTTCGCCGCGAAGTCTCCAGCGGAGGAAGGCCGCGATGCCACCACGTTCCCGCAGGGCGACGGATTCGGCTTCGTCAAAGTGCTCAAAAGTGGGGTCGTGAAGCTCACCGGCACACTCGCAGACGGCACGAAAATCAGTTGCTCGAACGCGCTTTCCAAAAACCGAACTTGGCCATTTTACGTCCGCCTCGCCAGCGGCGGGGGGTCCCTCAGCAGCCCGATTACGTTCCGCCCGCAACCCGACATCAGCGACCTCGACGGCCTCGATCTCGATTGGTTCAAACCCATGAGCTCACACGGAAAACGCTACACCGCCGGCTGGCCCACTGGCATCCACCCCGACCTCATCGGCGCGAAATACACCAAGCCTGCCACGAGCGAAAACCGCAGCGTCCTGCCCGGCCTTGCGCTCTCCGCGCCAGCCGGCAACGCAACCGTGACGCTCACCGGTGCCGACCTCCCGCCCGCCGGAATCGTTAAAACCGTGAACATTGATCCGAAGAACAAAGTCTCCGTCGTCGCGCCCGGTTCGGACAAAATCGAACTCACGATCTCCGGTGCGACCGGCGGCTTCCACGGGGAATTCAAAGACCCGCTCACGAGAAAAACGCTGATCTTCAAAGGCGCGATCCTGCAATCGCAGCAACTCGGCTCAGGCTTTTTCCTCACACCGACCGGTTCCGGCGCAGTGACCGTCGAGCCGCAATTGTAGAGCGGCGAAATTCGCCTTCCGCAACCGCCTCGGCATCGACGGTGCGATGGCCCGCTTCCGGCAGCCGGGGGTCAGTTTTGCAATCGATTCACGATGAAGGTTGCACGGTTGCAATGGGTGGAAAATTTGTTTGTCAAAGTGCTTCTATTTTACTGGGACCTCGGCACATCGTCGCAACCGTGAGGGTCTTTGTAAGGGTGCGCGGCTCTCTTGGTTGACGGTCTGAATTTTGAATTATGAACCTCCTCCCTTGTTCTCTCCGGCTAGCACGTTTTTCGGCGGCAGCCATTTCACTTAGTCTGCTCTGGGCTGCGCCGATGGCGCGGGCGCAGCAGCAGGGTTTCCCGGCTCCGGTATTCGCGAAGCCGGATGGGGCGGAGCTGGCGCGGAGGGAGGCGGCACCGGAGGCTTTCGCGCCGAATCTGCCACCGATCCCGACAGCGCAGGTGGGCGGGGTGTGGACTTCGATGGGGCCGGCGCCGACGCGGAGTGGCCAGGTGACGGTGCCACCGAATAACGAGATCGCCGGGGCGATCCAGGCGATCGCGGTGCATCCGACGAATCCGGCGATTTTGTATATCGGAGCGGTGAATGGGGGCGTGTGGCGGACGGCGAATGCGACGGCTGCGACGCCGACATGGACGCCGCTGACGGATACGCAGGGGTCGCAATCGATCGGGGCGGTGGAGTTCGACCCGACGGATGCGACTTTTCAGACGCTCGTAGCGGGGAGCGCACGGACGAGCAGCTACGGCGCGGTCGGCGGGGCGACAATCGGGGTGCTGCGGACGACGGATGGAGGAAATACGTGGACGGCGCTGGGAGGCTCGACTTTCTCGAATGAACACCTGACGAGCGTGGCCGCGCGCGGGAATATCATCATGGCGGGGTCGGACAATCAGTGGTCGGGAGGCGGGGGAAACGGGCTTTTTCGCAGCACGGATGGAGGAGCGTCATTTATACGAATTTCCGGCGGAAGCGGGACGGGACTGCCGACGGGGCCGGTGAGCGATCTGGTGGGCGATCCGACGGTGACGACGCGCTTCTACGTGGCGGTGCGGACGGCGGGGATTTATCGCAGCGATGACTCGGGGGCGACGTGGACGAATGTGACGACGGGGATCACGGGCATCACGAGCGCGACGACGAAGGTGGAGATGGCGGTTCACAATAATGGGACGACGAACGCGGTGTGGGTGGGGGTGATCAACAACAACGTGCTTGCGAGTGTGTGGCGCTCGACGACGCTGGGCGCATCGTGGACGCAACTGGATACGCCGCCGGCATTCAATGGGGCGCAGGGCCAGATTCACTTTGGGATCGCGGCGGATCGGGCGAGTGCGAACATCGTCTATATCTCCGGCGACCGGATCGCGGCTTCGCCTTTCACGGGGAATATTTTCCGGGGAGATGCGACGCTGGCCACTGGGAGCCAATTCGTGACAATCGTGAACGGGAACGCGGGGAACACGACGCCGCACGCGGATTCGCGTGAGCTCGTGATGGATGCGAATGGGAATCTCATCGAAGGGGACGACGGAGGCCTGTATCGACGGACATCGCCGCTCTCGAGCGCCGGGACGTGGGGCTCGGTGATCGGGAATCTGGCGGTATTCGAGGCGCACGATGTGGCCTACGACAGCGTCGCGCATGTGGGAATGGTGGGGACTCAGGATAATGGGACGCACATCGAGTCGGCGAATGGATCGCTGATTTGGACTTTCATCGCGGGCGGCGATGGCGGCGACGTGGCGATCGACGATCGGAGCACGCCCGGGCAGTCGATCCGGTATGGGAGTTCGCAGAATCTGGGCGGCTTTTTCCGGAGGACTTACAATGCCGCGAATGCGCAAGTGAGCAGCACATCGCCTGCGCTGACGGTGCTGAATGGCGGAGCGGCCATCGGGGTGCAATTCACGACGCCGATCGAGCTGAACGAGGTGGATGCGACGCGGCTGATCATCGGCGGCTCGAATTCGGCGTACGAGTCGCTGAACCGCGGCGATACGGTGACGGCGCTGGCGGATGGCTTCGGAGTGAATGGAACCTTCACCGGAAATCCGATCGCGTATGGCGGGATGCTCACCGGGGTGCCCAACCCGGACGTGCTCTACTACGGCTCGGGCTCGGCGGTGCGGGTGCGGACGACGGCAGGCGGGGCGATCACGAATACGACGGCGGCATTTCCAGGCGGGACGGTGCAGGACATCGTGCTGGACACGAATGACTGGCGACGGGTTTTTGCGGCGGGCAGCTCGAGCGTCTATGTCAGCGCGAATTCAGGCGGCGCGTGGACGAATATCACGGGGAATCTGACGGGCGTGGGGTCGATCCACACGCTCGAATTTTTCCGGCTGAGCGGCGTGGACTGCGTGGCGGCAGGGACGGACGTGGGGGTGTTTTGTTCCTTCGTGGATAATCTCGGGACGTGGTCGCGGCTCGGGAGCGGCCTGCCGAATGTACTGGTGTACGACATGACATTCAGCGCGGTGGACAGCGTGCTGGTGGTAGGCACCTTGGGGCGCAGCACCTTCCGCCTGCCGATCGTAAATAACACGGCGACCGTGACGCTACCGGCGAGTGTGACGGAGGGCGGAGCGTCGGGGACCGGCACGGTGACGCTGAATCCGATCCCGACTGCAAATGTGACGGTGACGCTGTCGGCGAGTGTGCCCGCGCGCTTGAGTGTGCCGGCTACCGTGGTGGTGACGAGCGGACAGGCGTCCGCAAATTTCACGGTGAGCGCGGTGAATGACGCCATTTTGAACGGCTCGACGACGGTGCAGGTGGACGCAACGGCGGCGAGCTACGGCAGCGTGCCGGGGTTCATCACGGTCATCGACAACGAGACGACGACTCTCACCGTGACGCTCCCGGCGACCGCCGTGGAAGGAGCGACGGGACTCACAGGCACGGTGACCACCGCGGCGAATGTGGGCGCAAACGTCGCGGTTTCGCTTTCCTCGAATGACACGACGGAACTGATCGTGCCCGCGAGCGTCACGATCCTTTCGGGTCAAAATACCGCGACTTTCCCGCTGACGATCGTGGACGACGGGATCGTGGACGGCACGCAGACGCCGACGGTCACGGCGCAGGTCGCGGGGTGGACCTCGGGCAGCCGTTCGATGTCGGTGACGGACGCGGGGGTGCGGAATTTTCTGACGGAGCTTTTCGACAATCCGACGACGGATGTGAACGACACGGCGGGGGCGACTTACGCCTTCACGCCGGTGGCGACCTCGAGCGGATACACCGCGAGCCGCGTGGTGACCTCCACCTTTCCCACCGATCCCACCGGCGGCACGGCGGTCGCCGCGGGCGACGACACGAGCTCTGCGGTGGCACTGACCGGCGGCGCGCTGGTGCGGCTTTTCGGGGTGGACTACGGCACGGTCTTCATCGGCAGCAACGGATACCTCACCTTTGGCAGCGGCGACACCACGTTCGGCGAATCGATCGCCGCGCACTATTCGCTGCCGCGAGTCTCCGCGCTTTTCGACGATCTCGATGTTTCCGCGGGGGGCAGCCTCACATATCGGCAGCTCGCCGACCGGCTTGCGGTGACCTGGCAGGCGGTGCCGGAATTCAACACGTCAACCTCGAATAATTTCCAGATCGAGATGTTCTTCGACGGGCGCATCTCGATCACGATCCTCGCGATCGGTGCGGTCGATGGTTTGATCGGCGTTTCACCCGGCGGCGGGACTCCGGCGAATTTCGTGGAGACGAATTTCAGTGGGCTCCCGGGGCCGTTCTTGATCGGGCCGACGGTGTCGTCGATCGCAAATCAAACGATTCTCGAAGACCAGGCGACCAGCGCGCTCGGCTTCACGGTCAACGACGATCGGACGGCGTCCGCGAGCCTCGTACTAAGCGCGCTTTCGTCGAACACGACGCTCGTGCCGGTGGGCAATATCGTATTCGGCGGAAGCGGCGGGAACCGCACCGTGACTGCCTCGCCCGCGGCGAATCAGAATGGCTCGGCAACGATCACAGTGCGCGTCACCGACGGCGACGGGAATACCACGAGCGTCCCATTTTCGCTGACAGTGACGGCGGTCAATGACGCTCCGAGCTTCACGCGCGGCTCGTCGCAGATCGTGCTCGAAGATGCGACGGCGCAAACGGTCTCGGGATGGGCCACCGCGCTCAGCGCCGGGCCGGCGGATGAGAGTTCGCAGGTGCTGAATTTCATCGTCTCCAACAACAACAACGCGCTCTTTTCCGCGCAGCCTGCTGTCGCGGCAAATGGCACGCTGACATTCACGCCCGCGGCAAACGCCAGCGGCTCGGCCACCGTCACCGTGCAAATCCACGACAACGGCGGCATAGCGAACGGTGGCGTGGACACCAGCGCGGTGCAGACTTTCACGATCGCGGTCACGGCGGTGAACGACGTCCCGACATTCACGAAAGGCGCGAATCAGTCCGTGCTCGAGGATGCAGGCGCGCGCAGCGTCGCCGCGTGGGCCACGGCAATCAGCCCGGGTCCCGCGGATGAAAGCGGGCAGGCGCTGGACTTCATCGTGAGCAACACGAACAACGCGCTCTTCTCCGCGCAGCCGGCTGTCGCGGCGAATGGGACGCTGACATTCACGCCCACGGCAAACGCCAGCGGTTCAGCCACCGTCACCGTGCAAATCCACGACAACGGCGGCGGCGTGGACACCAGCGCGGCACAGACTTTCACGATCACGGTGACGGCGGTGAACGATGCTCCGAGTTTCGTAAAAGGCGCGAACTCGACGGTGCTCGAAGATGCCGGTGCGCAGACGATTCCCGGCTGGGCGACTGCGCTGAGCGCAGGGCCCGCGGATGAAAGCGGACAGGCGTTGAACTTCATCGTCTCCAATGACAACGCTCCGCTTTTTGCCTCCGCACCCGCGGTGTCGGCGGGCGGCGCGCTGACTTTCCTCCCGGCTCCCAATGCCAATGGAACCGCGACGGTTACAGTTCAAATCCATGACAATGGCGGCACTGCAAACGGCGGCTTGGACACCAGCACGGCGCAGATTTTCACGATCAATGTGACGCCGGTGAACGATGCGCCGACGCTCTCGGCGATCGCAAATCCGGCGGCGATTCTGGAAGATGCGCCGGGCGTGCAGACGGTCTCACTCGCGGGCATTTCCACCGGGCCGGTGAATGAAACTCAGACGCTCACGGTCACCGCGACTTCGGACAATCCGGCGCTCATTCCGACGCCGTCCATCGCCTACACGAGCCCCGGCGCAACGGGCTCGGTGAACTACGCGCCGGCGGCGAACATGAGCGGCACCGCGACGATCACGGTCCGCGTGCAAGACGATGGAGGCACCGCGAATGGCGGCGTGGACGCCGTCACACAGACTTTCACCGTGACGGTGACCGGCGTGAATGATGCGCCGAGTTTCACGCGCGTGCCGGACTCGACGGTGCTCGAAGATGCCGGTGCGCAGACGATTCCCGGGTGGGCGAGCGCCCTGAGCGCCGGGCCTGCGGATGAAAATGGGCAGTCGCTGAACTTCGTCGTCTCGAGCGACAACGCGGCGCTTTTCTCCTCCGCTCCCGCGGTGTCGCCGACTGGCGCGTTGAGCTTCACGGCAGCTCCCGATGCAAATGGAACCGCGACGGTTACAGTGCAAATCCACGACGACGGCGGCACAGCGAATGGAGGCGTGGATACCAGCGCGGCGCAGACATTCACGATCAATGTAACTGCGGTGAACGACCCGCCGACGCTCAACGCGCTCGCGCCGATGACCGTGGCGGAAGATGCCGCCGAGCAGAGTGTGCCACTCGCGGGAATCGGCACCGGCGCGGCGAATGAATCGCAGACGCTCGTCGTCACCGCGACCTCCAGCGATCCCGCGATCGTCGCCACGCCGTCGATCGACTTCACGAGTCCGAATGCGACGGGCACGCTGCGCTTCACGCCGGTCGCGAATGCCAACGGCTCGGCGACGATCACCGTCACGGTCAATGACGGCGGCGCGGAGAACCCGACGGCGACCCGCACATTCACGGTGAACGTCACGGCGGTGAACGACTCACCGGCCTTCACGAAAGGCACCGACCAAATCGTGAACGAAGACAGCGGGGCGCAGACCGTCGCCGTCTGGGCGGGAAGTATCTCTGCGGGTCCGCCGGATGAAGCGGCGCAGGCGCTCGATTTCATCGTGAGCAACGACAACGCGGCGCTCTTCACCTCGCCGCCGGCAGTAAGCGCGACTGGCGCGTTGAGCTACACTCTCACGCCCGATGCGAACGGCTTTGCGACGGTAACGGTGCTGCTGCACGACGACGGCGGCACGGCGAATGGCGGCGCGGACACGAGCGAGCCGCAGACCTTCACGATCACCGTCGTGCCCGTGAACGACCCGCCGTCGTTTGTCAAAGGCGCGGATCAAAGTGCGCGCCAAAACGCGGGCGCGCAACGGGTGCCGGGGTGGGCGACGAATCTCAGCGCAGGACCCGCGGATGAGAGCGGACAGGCGCTCGATTTCATCGTCAGCAACGACAACCCAGCGCTCTTCAGCGTGCCGCCCGCGATCGGCCCGGATGGCGCACTCACCTTCACTCCATCGGCAGGCGCGAGCGGCACCGCGACCGTGACCGTGATGCTGCACGACAACGGCGGCACGACGCCCGGCATCGACACGAGCGCCGCGCAGACCTTCCTCATCAGCACGACATTTGTGAATGACGCGCCGAGCTTCACCAGTGGCGGCGACCAATCCGCCGCGGAGGAGACCGGCCCGCAAACCATTGATGGATGGGCATCGGCGATCTCGCCTGGACCGGCGGACGAGGCCGCGCAGATCGTGAATTTCATCCTCGATGTGAGCGATCCCACGATCTTCACGACCGCGCCTGCGATCTCGCCGAATGGCACTCTCACCTTCACTCCACGCCCCGGCGCGAGCGGCAGTGCGGTCATCACCGTCCGCCTGCACGACACTGGCGGCATCGTGGACGGAGGCGTGGACACGAGCGATCCCATCACCTTCACGATCTTCGTCACCTCGTTCCGCGAGGAAATCGGCACCTACAACGGTCTCGTTCGCTCTCCCGATTCGGTCTCGCCGGCGCACAGCCGCGCGGGGCTCATCCGCGTCACAGTCGCGAAGAGCGGTGCCCTGACCGGCAAGCTCGCGCTCGGCGGCGTGAGTTACAAATTCAAAGGGCGCGTCGATAACGGCGGCGTCGCGCACTTCGGCCGCAACGGTGCGACATCGTTTGCGCTCGTCCATCGCGGCCAGCCCGCGCGCTCGTTTTCATTCAAAATCGACGTCGCCCGCGGCACCGACACCCTCACCGGAATGGTCACCGACGGCACCGGCACATTCGCGAAAGTCGAAGCCGACCGCGCGCTCTTTTCCGGTAAGAAAATCCCGGTCGCACCGCTGATGAGCGTGCCCTCTGATCTTCTCGGTAAATACACCGTCCTCCTCGCGGCGAAGTCGCCCGCCGAAGAGAGCCGCGCCGCCATGACGTTCCCGCAGGGCGACGGATTCGGCTTTGTGAAGGTGATCAAAAGCGGAGCCGTGAAGATAGTCGGCACACTCGCGGACGGCACGAAGTTCAGCTACGCGAACGCGCTTTCCAAAAACGGAACCTGGCCATTTTACGTCCGGCTCCTCAGCGGTTCAGGCTCGATCAGTGGACCGGTTGCGTTCCGCTCGCAACCCGGCATCAGCGACCTCGATGGCCTTGATCTCGATTGGTTCAAGTCCGCAAATCCGCGCGCAAAACGCTACCCCACCGGCTGGCCGACTGGCATCCATCCCGACCTGATCGGGGGAAAATACATCAGGCCAGCAAAGAGCGAGAACATCAGCGTGCTGTCCGGCCTCGCGCCCTCCACGCCGACCGGCAATGCCACCGTGACGCTCAGCGACGCCGGCCTGCCGCCCGCCGGAATTGAGAAAGCCGTGAACATCGATCCGAAAAACAAAGTCACGGTCGTCACACCCGGATCGGACAAACTCGACGTGAACATCTCGCCCGCAAACGGCGGATTCAGCGGCAAGTTCAAGGACCCGGGCACCGGAAAGACGCTCACGTTCAAAGGCGCGATCCTGCAAACGCAGCAGCTCGGCTCCGGCTTCTTCCTCACGCCGGCCGAGTCCGGCGCGGCGACCGGCGAGCCACGCTGATCGCCGCGCGCCCTTTACTGGCGGGCGTTCCGCGGCTTACACTCACGGATGCCCACTGCTGCTCTCGACGACTCCATCGCCGACCGCGTACTCGCTGGCGACCGCGTGACGCCCGACGACGCGCGCGCGCTCTATCGCCTCCCGCTGAATGAACTCGGCGCACTCGCCGACCACCGCCGCAAGCTCGCGAGGCGCGACGCCTTCGATGGGCGCGGCAACGAAATCGTCACCTACATCATCGACCGCAACATCAACTACACGAACGTCTGCAACGTGTACTGCAAGTTCTGCGCGTTCTACCGCACCGAGCGCGACGACGACCACTACGTCCTCACCCTGCCCCAGCTCGATGAAAAGCTCGACGAACTCAGCGCGATCGGCGGCGTGCAAATCCTGCTGCAGGGCGGGCACCATCCGCGGCTCGGGATCGACTGGTATTTGGAAATGCTCGCGCACATCCGCGCGAAATATCCGCACATCAACATCCACGGTTTCAGCCCGCCGGAGTTCAATCACTTCGCCGAGGTCTTCAAAATGCCGCTGCGCGAAGTCATCGCGAAATTCAAGGAGGCGGGGCTCGGCAGCATTCCCGGCGGCGGCGGCGAAATCCTCGTGGATGAAGTCCGCAACCGGATCGCGCCGCTGAAATGCAACAGCGACCAGTGGCTCGAAGTGATGGCGATCGCGCACGAACTCGGGCTGAACTCCAGCGCGACCATGATGTTCGGGCACGTCGAGACGGTGGACGATCGCATCGCGCATTTGCAGCGGCTGCGCGATCAGCAGGACGCCACGGGCGGCTTCACGGCGTTCATTTGCTGGACGTTTCAGCAGGGCACGCCGGGCACCGGCACCGGCCACACGCACCTCCGCGCGGAGCCCGTCGGCAGCGCCGAGTATCTGCGGACGCAGGCGCTCAGCCGCATCTACCTCGACAATTTTCCAAACGTGCAAAGCTCTTGGGTCACGCAAGGCCCGCGCATCGGCCAGGTTGCGCTGAAGTATGGCGCGAACGATTTCGGCAGCGTGATGATGGAGGAAAATGTTGTCAGCAGCGCGGGCACGAGCTTCCGCCTCGCCGCGCAGGAGATCGAAGATCTGATTCGCGACGCCGGCTACGAGCCGCATCGGCGTGATAACTGGTACGAGTTGCTCGACTGAGCGGACCGTGGAGTCCGGGGACTGCGCTCTCCTGAGACAATTGACCGCCTCACGTCCCTCTCTTACTTAACTTTATGCCCACACTCGGCGTCGATTTGGTCGAAGAAATCCTGGAACTCAAGCGCGAACGGAATGCCGTGATCCTAGCGCACAACTACCAGGTGCGCGAAATCCAGGAACTCGCGGATTTCGTCGGAGACTCACTCGGGCTCAGCTACGAAGCAGCGAAAACCGACGCCGAGGTGATCGCATTTTGCGGCGTACACTTCATGGGCGAGACGGCGAAAATCCTGAACCCGAACAAGACGGTGGTCATCCCCGACCTTGATGCGGGCTGCTCGTTGAGCGAGTCGTGCCCGGCGGAAAAGCTCGCCGGTTTTCTCCGCGAGCACGCCGAGAAAAACTACTACGTCATCGCCTACATCAACTGCTCCGCCGGCGTGAAAGCGCTCAGCGACGTGGTCGTGACCAGCGGAAACGCGGTGAAAATCGTCACTGCCGCGCCCGCGGATCGGAACATCCTTTTCGTCCCGGATCAAAATCTCGGCGCGTGGGTGATGGAGCAGACTGGACGCAAGATGGAGCTGTGGAAAGGCGCGTGCTACGTGCATGTGGAATTCACGCGCGACTCGATCGAGCGTGCGCGCGCCGAGTGGCCGGACTCGCCGATCGTCGCGCATCCCGAGTGCACCTACGCCGTGCGCATCCTCGCGGACGAAGTCTGCTCGACGGAGAAAATGATCACGTATTGCCGCGAGTCGCCGTCGAAGTCGTTCGTCATCGTGACGGAATCCGGGATGCTCCATCGCTTGCGCCGCGAGATGCCGGACAAAGTTTTCATCCCCGGCCCCACCGACCATTGCGCGTGCGCCGATTGCCGTTTCATGAAGATGAACACGCTCGAAAAACTGCACGCCGCGCTGCTGAATCTCGCGCCCGAGATTATCATTCCCGAGCCGATCCGCGCGCGAGCCGAGTTGCCGATTCGACGGATGCTCGAGTTGAGCCGGTGAGGTTTTCGGAGGTTGTTTTTCGCATGAAGATGTCACGGCTTTTTGCGCCGCTTTTCCTTCTCGTTGCCGCGTTTGCCTTCGCTTCGTGCGAAAAAAAGAACGACCCGGCGGAAGCAGCGACCGCTTTTTTCCAGCAGATCGGAAACGGCCAGCTCGAGGAGGCGTACGACAGCGCGGCGTTCGGCTTCAAGGCGCAGCAGAACACGAAACTCTTCGCGCAGACTGCGAAGGAAATGGCACTCACGGAGTTCGCGTCCGCGAGCTGGAGCGCCCCTGAGATCGAAGATCGCACGGCGAAAGTCACCGGCGAAGTGACAACGAAAAATGGCGCGAAAATCCCGCTGGTGCTGACATTAAGCGACGAGTCCGACGCGTGGCGCATCTTCTCGATCAAGAAGCCCCGCGACGTTGAAACGGGCGTGACTGCGAACATTTTTGGGGCGGTTGGAAAAGGCGCGAGCTTTGCCGGCGCGGTCGATCGCACGCTGCCGCCCGAGCCGATTGTGAAAGACCTCGTGCTCGAGACACTGCTCGCTTTCGACGATGCGATTCGCGCCGGGTCGTTCGAGGATTTCTACGCGCAGACTTCGAAGCTGTGGCAAGGCCAGCTCACCGTCGGCCAACTCCAGCGCACGTTTCAGCCGTTCATCGACAAGAAAATCAGCCTCGCGGGAGTCCGTGAATTGGAGCCGGTTTTCGACCAGCCGCCGGAGGTCAACACCGAGGGGCTGCTCATCGTCTCCGGCTACTTTCCGACGAAGCCTTACCGCGTGATTTTCTCACTGAAATACACGTACGAGCTGCCGAAGTGGCGGCTCTTCGGCATCGACGTGAAGCTGCAATAGTTCTAGTCGCGGAGCTGCGGTAGAGCGGTTTCGAGGCTGGCGCGGTCGGTGATCGAGATGCACGGTGTTCCTTTCCGCGTGCGGTTGAGGAGCCCGGTGAGGATGCCGCCGGGGCCGAGCTCGATGAAGAGCTCACACTTTTCGTGGTCGAGCAGGTATTCCATCGTCTCGGACCAACGGACAGTTCCGGTGACCTGATCCTGCAGCGACCGGCGAATTGCATCCGGCTCGGAAACGGGGCGCGCATCGACGTTGCAGACGACGGGGAATTTCGGCGTGTGGAACGTGGTGCGCTCCAGTTCTTCGCCGAGTTTGACGTATGCGGAATCCATGAGGCGCGAATGGTATGCGCCCGCGACATTGAGCATCTTTGCCATGCGGACTCCGTGCTCTTTTGCCAAGCCGACCGCGAGCGCGACTTTCGTGGCCTCGCCGGAGACGACGATCTGGCCGGGGCTGTTGAGATTTGCGACATCCACATCGGTCTGCGCGGCGAGTTCGCGGATGACGTTTTCATCCGCGCCGATCATCGCGGCCATCGCGCCGGAACTTTGCTCACAAGCCTCCTGCATGAAGCGCCCGCGCCGAGCGACGAGCTGCAGACCAATTTCAAAATCGAACGTCCCTGCTGCTGCGTGCGCGGTGAATTCGCCGAGCGAAAGGCCAGCCGCAGCGTGGATGGGAAAGTCGCCGATCTCTGCTCGCAGCGCGGCGAGGCACGCGAGACCGTGGACAAATAGCGCGGGCTGGCAGTTTTTCGTTTCGGTCAATTCCTCCACCGGGCCGTCGAATGCGATACGACTGAGCGGGAAACCGAGCGCTTCATCTGCGCGAGAAAAAAGCTCGGCGGCGCCAGGAAGATCGCGGCCCATGCCGACGTGTTGCGCCCCCTGTCCGGCGAAGAGAATTGCGATGCGTTTGTTCATAATGGCAGTGAAAGTTGGATAAGCCGAGCGGCGCGACGGGCCGCGCGTTCGAGGAATTCGGCGCCGCGGCGCATGGCTTCGTCGAGGGGAATCGACTCGTCGATGATAGCGCAGTCGGCGTCGAAGACCGCGCGCACGGCGGGGTCGTCGGCGATGGAGCCGGCAAATGCGAGCACGGGTTTTCCGAGGGATCTCGCGAGAGCGGCGACGCCCGCAGGGCCTTTGCCCTCCAGCGTTTGCGCGTCGATGCGCCCTTCGCCGGTGATGACGAGATCGCACTCGGCGATGCGGGCGCGCAAGCCGATCGCATCGGCGACGACGTCGAAGCCGGACTCGATTTTCGCCCCGCAAAACGCGAGCAGGCCGAAGCCGATTCCGCCCGCCGCGCCCGCGCCGGGGTGGGCGCGGAAATCGGTATCAAGGTCCTGCGTCACCACGTCCGCGAGATTTTCCATGCACAGCTCGAGCGTCTCGATGGTCTTTGCGTCCGCGCCTTTTTGCGCGGCGAAAACGCGCGCGGTGCCTCTCTCGCCGAGCAGCGGATTTTGCACGTCGGAGGCGGCAACGATCTCGGGAAATGGGATCGCGTTTTCCGCGACGATCCGCGTCAGCGAGAGCAAGTTCGACGGGATCGCAGCGAGCGGTTCTCCGTAGCTGGTGAGGAACTCGTAACCGAGCGCTTCGGCCATCCCGATGCCGCCGTCGGTCGTCGCGCTGCCGCCCAGACCAACGAGGATTTTCCGCGCGCCGCGCTCGATCGCGGCGCGCATGAGCTGGCCGGTTCCGAAAGTCGTCGCCCGCAGCGGCGCACGCTCCGCGGGTTGCAGACGCCACAAACCGGACGCCTCGCTCATCTCGATCGCCGCAAGTTTTTCCCGCTCAACCCAGACGTATCGCGCGTCGATTTCGCGACCGATCGCGTCGGTCGCTTTCGCCACGATCCATTCGCCTCCGAGCGCCTTGCCGAGCGCTTCGGCAAAGCCTTCGCCGCCATCGGCGATCGGTGCGAGCTGGATTACCGCCTCGGGCCAGACGCTGTGAAATCCGCGCGCAATCGCTTCCGCCACTGCGAACGCGGAGAGCGAGCCTTTGAACTTGTCGGGGGAGACGAGAATTTTCATGAGCGCCGATTCGGCGCGAATCAGTCGGTTACTTTGCCCAGGTGATCAACCGTAGCTCGTGCGCTTGCACGAGATTTGCATGCGTCGGGATCACGCGAACGCTCAGGCCGTAGCTGCCGCTTTCGGTCGCCGGAACCGTGCCTTCGTAGAGATACGCGTCGCCCTCGAGCTTCTTCGTCTGCTTGAGATCGATGGTGCTCGCCTTGGTGATTTCGTTGTCCACTGCCTCGCCGAGATACGCCTGCACGCGGACGAATTCCGGCGCGATCGGCCCGAGATGCGCGACCACGCTGACCGGCAGCGTTTCGCCGACAAATACATGGCTCGCATCCGCGCCGACTTTCACATCGGCGATGCGAATGTTGTCCCACGATTTTCGAATCGTGTTCTTCCATTTGCTGAGCTCTACCGCCTTTTTCCCGCCGCCAGCGGCTAGCGTGATCTGCGCGCGCGCCGCGGGTTCATACAGCCGCTCGGCGTATTCCTGCACCATGCGGTGAGTGTTAAAAACGGGCGTCACGCTTCGGATCGACTCGCGCATGAGCTGCAGCCACGCGATCGGCAGCTTGCCGTCCGGCTTCGCGTAATAAAGCGGGATGACCTGCGTCTCGAGCACTCGGAAAAGGCTCGCGACGTCGATCTCATTTTCGATTTTCGGATCGACGACTTCCGTGCTCTCGGGGATTTCCGCGCCGATCGCCCAGCCGTTTTTGCCGTTGTAACTTTCGCACCACCAGCCATCGAGCACGCTGAGATTCAGCCCTCCATTCGGCGGCAATTTCATGCCGCTCGTGCCGCTCGCCTCGAGCGGACGCCGCGGATTATTCAGCCACAAATCGACGCCCTGATACATCCGGCGTCCGACGTAGTGGTCGTAATTCTCAACGAACACAATGCGATCCTGAAACTCCGGCATCCGCGAGAATTTATACACCTCTTGGATGAACCCCTTGCCCGGCTCGTCTTTCGGATGCGCTTTGCCGGCGAAGATGAATTGCACAGGCCGCTCTTCATTCGAGAGCAGCTTCAGGAGCCGCGCGGGATCGCTGAAAAGCAAAGTCGCGCGCTTGTAGGTCGCGAAGCGCCGCGCGAAACCGATCGTGAGCACTTCGGGATTCAGCATCCGGCTCACATGGCGCAGTTCCTCGGGCGATTCGCCGAGCCGTTCGCGCTGCGTGCGCACGCGCGAGCGGACGAATTCCACGAGGCGATTTTTCAGCCGGGAGTGTGTGTTCCAGAGCTCCTCGTCCGGGATGTCGAAGACGCCGCGCCAGAAATCGGGCTCGGTGAGATGCTCCTCCCAATCGGGCAAATATTTGTCGTAGAGCGCGGCGAATTCCGGCGCCATCCACGTTTTCGTGTGGACGCCGTTCGTCACGCTCGTGATCGGCACCTCGGTCTGCGGCACACCCTGCCACACATCCTTCCACAGCCCCTGGCTCACACGCCCGTGCAGCGCGCTCACGCCATTCGCGTGGCGACTCGTGCGCAGCGCGAAGATGGTCATCGAGAACGGCTCAGTCGGGTCGTTCCGCGTCTGGCCAAAACTGACGAACGTCGGAAAATCGATGCCGACTTTCGCCGGGTAGGTCCCGAAATATTTCTGCATCAGCTCCAGCGGAAACGCGTCGTTGCCCGCGGGCACCGGCGTGTGCGTCGTGAAAATATTTCCCGACGCGACGACCTGGAGCGACGAGTAAAAGTCGAGCTTGTCCTCGACCACGCCGCGCCGGATGAGTTCGAGCGAAATGAACGCTGCGTGGCCTTCATTCATGTGATGCACGGCGGGCTTAATGCCCATCGCGTTCAGCGCGTGGATGCCGCCGATACCGAGCACGATCTCCTGCTTGATCCGCATCTCGTGGTCGCCGCCGTAGAGCTGCGCGGTGATCTGCCGGTCTTCCTCGGAGTTTTCCGGCAGGTCGGTGTCCAGCAGGTAAAGCGTGATCCGCCCGATGGCTACCTGCCACACTTTTGCCTTCACGATTCGGCCCAAAATCTCGACGCCGACGGTGAGCGTTTTGCCCTCGGTGTCGAGCGCGCCGCTGAGCGGGAGATGGCTGAAGTTTTGATTCAGCCGGATGCTCTCCTGCCAGCCGTCCTTGTTGATCTGCTGGCGGAAATATCCGTGTTTATAGAGCAGCGAAAACGCAACGAAATTCAGGCCGAGGTCGCTCGCGGATTTGCAGTGATCGCCCGAGAGGATGCCGAGACCGCCGGAATAAATCGGGAACGACTCGTGAAATCCGAACTCGGCCGAGAAGTAGGCGATGGGCGCGTTTTTCGAAAAAGGAGAATCGGTGCGCAGCTTTCCGTATGTGTCGGGCCGCGCGAGGTATGCGGTGAATTTGTCATACACCGCGTTCATGTCGCGGAGGAAGTCGTCATCCTGCGACACCTCGACGAGACGCGCCTGCTTGCAGAGTTGCAGCATCCGCAGCGGGTTGTGATTCGTCTGGTCCCACAGTGCGGGGTCGAGATGGCGGAAAAGCGCGCGGGCTTTTGGCTGCCATGTCCACCAGAGGTTCAGGAGGATTTTGCGGAGCGGTTCGAGCTCGGTGGGCAGCTTCGGGACGACGTTAAAAGTATGGAGTGGTTGCATGGTTCCCTTCGTTGTTTTGTGACTGCGCTACGATGACTGGGGAGGGAACGCGCGGAGGCTACAGACGGGAACCAATCTGGCAAGCAAGGAAGAAAAATGCGGAGGTTTTTGTAACCGCGGCGAACGCGGCGGGCGCGGCGGGCGCGGCGGGGAAAATGGAATCGCTCGTGTTTACGCGCCCCTTCTGTCCGCCGCGTCCGTAGCGTTTCAAAAAGCTAGAGAAGCCCGGCCTCCTTTGAAACCGGGCTTCTCATTTTGGGGGGAGAGCTGGCGACCGGGCGTTTTACGCCCGGTCAGATTTTCGTCATGCGCGGCTTGTCGCTCTTCAAGACGACTTTGCCCTCGCGCACATCGCTGCCGGGCATCCGCACCACCGCTTCGTCGTAGCGCACGACGAGCGACTCGCCGTCCGCCTGGATCACCTCCACCGGCGTCCCCCGCGGGAGCTGGATCCAGCCGTAATTATGACCACCGCGCATCGCCGGGACTCGCGCATGGCCGAGCCGTTGCTCGACTCCGGCAGATGTGCTCTCCTCGGGTTTGGACGCTTGCGGTGAAGAGGGCGCCAGCACGCTCAGCGCGCCGGACACGTAGCTCTTCACCGTTTGAAAATTGGTCGTGTCTCTTTTGGCCGAATCCAGTGCGATCTCGTGAGGGATCACGACGGCGGAGATCGCGGCGGCGAGAACGAGGCTGATAATAATCGGGAGCTTCCGGTGCATGAGGCAAATGTTGCCCCAAAACCCTACCTGTCCAACGAAAAGATAAATTATTTTTCGCTGCTTCGAATCAGTTGCAAACCATCTGCGACGACGTACCCATCCGTGCCCGCGTTACTCACCGAGACGCGTGTCCCTTTTCCCGCGGGTAGGCGAAATTTACCGAGCGATTTCGCACCCGATTTCTCCTGCTCATCGACCGTCACCAGCTTGTCGTCGCCGCCCACCGTCACCGTCACGGGAACGTTTTTCGCGCGGTTCGGATTCGGTGGAAAGTGCAGCACGATCTCATATTCACCCGATGCCGAAATGTCGGGCGCCCAAGTCAGCGCCGCCTCGCCTTTGTGCGAATTCCCATCGTGAACGTAGCCGCCGCCGACCCGCCGCGTGTCGGGCAGGTTCCCCGCCGTCCACTCGCCGGTTCGCGTGGCTTCCGAGTCGTCGAGGACGATTCCGTCGAGCTTCGAGGAGGCGGGTTTTGCGTCCGCGGTCGCGGCCCATTCGAGCACCTGCCCGTCACGCAGGAGCGCTTCCCGCAGCTTTGAATACTCGACTTTTTGCACAGACACCGAGCCGTCGATCGCCATTGCGGCGGCGGTCGCGGACGATTGCCCGAGGATCATGAAAACCGGCTCCATGCGGATCGAGCCGTACGCGATGTGCGTCGCGGAGAGCGCGACCGGCACGAAGAGATTCGTGCATTCCTCCGCCGGCGGGATGATCGAGCGATAGGAAATCGGATACGGCTTCACGCCGACCTGTACGTCGCCTTCGTTCAGCGCGTGCCCGTCTTTCACGAGTCGCTGGCAGTTGTGCGAATCCATGTTGTAAGCGCCGAGCCCGACCGCGTCGTCGGCCTTTTCGGTGCCGCGGCAGTTGCTCTCGGTCATCACGTAGGCGCCGATCATGCGGCGCGCCTCGCGCACATACATGGCGTGCGGCCAGCCGCCGGTGTCTTGGAATTCGTCTTTGGGAAAGCCCCATTGCTGCATCTCGCCGCGCACGTTTTCCGGCACGCGCGGATCCGTCGCGAGAAAGGTGAGCACCCCGCGGATGTAGTCCTCATGCGCCTTCCAGAGCTTTTCGCGCGTCGCGTAATCGGCGTCCGGGTAGGCGTAGTTCGCGCCTATGAAGTCGGTGGAAAACGCGCCGTTGTTGTTAATATCCGTCTTGTCCGGCGTCACCATGTCGATCTTCAGGAAGGTTTTGAGCTTCGGCTTTTCGCCCGCCGCCGCGAGCGCCTCCATGTATCGTCCGAAGAGTTCATACTGCTTCGCGTCGTAGCCCGGCGGCGGCGCGATCGGCAGACGGTTTGCCGGGTTGTTCGTCAGGCAGAGGCGAAAATTGTAGGCCTGCACGCACTTGTCGCCATCGCCCGGCGCGCCGCCATCGCCCGGCTGCACGAAGGGCAGCAGCCCGCTTTTCGGGTCACCCGGCTTCACATACGGATCGACCGCGACGCCAAATTGATGCGCCGGCGTCTTGCCGCGCACGCCGTTCAGCGTCTCACCAAAACGCGCATTCGCCTCGCGCCCGACCATATATTTCACGCCCGCTTTCGCCATCAGGTCGCCCTCATACGTGCAGTCGATGAATTCCTTTGCGCGGAACACATCGCCACTCTCCATCGCGATTTCCACGATCCGCACACCGTCCTTTTTCACGCTCGCGAGCCGCGCTCCGAAATGCACGCGCACTTCCGCCGACAGCAGCAGCGCACGCAATTCATCCTCAGCCACATGCGGCTCGAACCACCACGCTTCAGCGCGCCCGTAGTGCCCGCCGAGCCGTTTGTAAAAGTCGTGCGCGAAGCCTCCGATCGCGGTTTTGTTCCCGATGTCCGTCCAGCCGAGCCCGCCGCTCGTGAGCCCGCCGACGTGCCTGCCGGGCTCCGCGATCACCGCCTTTTTTCCGAGCCTCGCCGCGGTGCATCCCGCAGCCACTCCGCCCGCCGTCGCGCCGTAGATGCAGATTTCCGTTTCGATCAAGTCCGCGCGCACCGAGCCCGAGCAAAAAGCGAACGCCACGGCGAGGAGAAGAAGGGGGATTTTCATGGAAAACAACAGAGCTAAGAGCCTCAAAAAAGTCGAGTTCCGCCGCGCGTCTCGACGCCCGCGGGCAGCCATGTAAATTCCCCGTCCCTGTGCCGCTGATTCCTCCCGAGACGATCGAGCAGATTCAGACCGCCAACGACATCGTGGAGGTCGTCGAAGGGTATTTTCCGCTCAAGCGCGCGGCCGGGATGTTCAAGGCGCTGTGCCCTTTTCACTCGGAGCGGACAGCGTCGTTTTCGGTCAATCCGAAGCGGCAGATATTCAAGTGCTTCGGCTGCGGCGCGGGCGGCGGGGTCATCAGGTTCGTGATGCAATACGAGAACCTCGATTTCATTAGCGCGGCGAAGAAGCTGGCGGAACGCGCTGGGATCAAGCTCGTCGATGCCGAGATGAGCCCAGAGGACGCGGCGCGCTTTACCATGCGGCGGCGGCTGCTGGCGCTGCACGCGGAGGCGGCGGATTTTTTCCACCACACGCTGCTGCGCAAACCGTCGGCAAAGGTGGCACGGGATTATTTGAAAGGGCGCGGGATTTCGGCCGAGGTGGCGAAGTCGTGGAAGCTGGGATTCGCGCCGGATTCGTTCGAGGCGTTTGGGAATTTTGCGAGCGATCGCGGGTTTTCGGATGAGGAAATGCTCGCGAGCGGGCTTGTGAAATTGCGCGACGAGGACCGGCCGAATGGTGGGTTTTACGATCGGTTTCGGGGACGCGTGATGTTCCCCATCTATAATCATCGCACGAGCGAGGTGATCGCATTCAGCGGGCGCGTGCTGGAGGCGGATGCGAAGGCCGCGAAATATGTGAACTCGCCCGAGACCGTGCTTTTCACAAAAGGAAAGGTGCTCTTCGGCCTGCACAAAACGATGCGCGCAGTGATTGACAAGCAGCAGGCGATCGTGGTCGAGGGGCAAATCGATTTGATCACGGCATTCGAGGCGGGTGTGAAGAATGTGATTGCGTCGCAGGGCACGGCTTTCACGAAAGAACACGGGCGGATTTTGAAGCAATACGTCGGTGAGGGGGAGGTCGTGCTGTGCTTCGATGCCGACGCGGCGGGGCAGGCGGCGGCGGAGAAATCGCTCGAAATGCTGCTGGCGGAAAATCTCACGGTGCTCGTGGTGGAGATGCCGCGCGGGGAGGACCCGGATTCGCTGATCCGCGGGCAGGGCGCGGAGGCGTTCATCGAGCGCGTGGCGGGCGCGCGGGAGTTCTTCGATTTCCAGCTCGAGAAAATGGCGCGCGCGGAGGATTTCGCGACCGCCGGCGGGAAGCGGCAGGCGGCGCGAAAGCTAACGACTTGGGCAAGCTTTCTGACCGATGCCGTGCTGCGCGAGGCGATCGTGAACAAGGCTTCGCAACGGTTGGAAATCTCGACGGAGGAGCTCACGCGGATGCTGAAAGCGCCGCGAAAAACGGCGAAGGACGATGACGAAATCCTCGACGCGCCCGAACCCATCGCGCTCGACCCGACGCTCCGCCTGCTCGCGATCGTGGCGCTGTGCGACGACGACGCGCGCGCCTGGCTGCTTGAGGAGCCGTGGAATGAAGTGCTCGAGCGCGAGCCCGACGGCGCGCTGCTTTCAAAAATCCTCGCCGCCGATCTGCAGCCGTCCGACCAGCCGTCGGTGAATACTTTCCTCACCACGCTCGAAGCCGGAGAAGAGTCCGTCGTGTGCGATCTTCTCGAGGAAAAGCGGCCGAATCCCGTGGCGGTCGCGCACGCGTGCTGGAACGAGCTGGAGCAGCGGCAGACGCGGCGAAAAATCGAGGGAATCAAGGCGCGGCTGCGGACGCCGGGCCTCGCGGCGGAGGATGTCGAAAAGTGGCAGAAACAAATCCTTGATTTGCAAAAGCGTCTCTCCCATATTGCGCGGCCTTTTTCCCCGCCTCTCTAGGAAATGATTCCTCGAGGAGCGGGGATTCTCTTCTCCACATCTCGAGTATGCTTAAAACCGCCAAGAAAGTCGTCTCGAAGCCCGCCAAATCCGCCGCGAAGAAAACGCCAGCGAAGCCAAAGAAAGTCAAGGTCGCGAAGCCCGCGAAAGCTGCAAAGGCGGCGAAAAAGCCGAAGAAGGTAAAAGCCGCGAAGCCCGAGAAGTCTGTGGCGAAGCGGCCTGTGGGCCGTCCGCGGAAAACGGACACCGCTCCGAAGTCGAACTCGAAAAGCGAGACCCGCTCAAAAAAAAGCAAGGCGCCGAAAGGCAAGAAAGCCGCTAAAATTTCCAAATCCGAAAAGGCTCCCAAAGCTGCGAAGACTTCGAAAGCCGAGAAAGCTCCGAAGGCGGGCAAAGTGAAAGCGGAGAAGCCGAAGAAGGCCGCGGTGCCGCTCACGCTTTTCGAACAGCCCGAGGTGCAGGAAAAAATCCGCGAACTCACGAAGCTCGCGAAGGAGCAGGGATACCTCACTTTCGACGATCTCAACGAGGCGCTGCCGGATCAAATCAATGAGGCGGACGACATGGACGCGATCATGAACCGGCTCCGCGGGATGGAGATCGACATCATCGATGCGTCCGATGTCGATCGTTACAAGGACGGCAAGAAAGACGCCGACACCGAGGAGGAAGAGGAAAAGCCCGAGGCGAAACTCGACATCCTCGACGACCCGGTGCGCATGTATCTCAAGCAGATGGGCCAGGTGCCGCTGCTCACGCGCGAGCAGGAGGTCGAGATTTCAAAGCGCATCGAGGAGGCCGAACTCATGGTGCAGCAGCACGTCAATCATTTCGGCTTCATTGCCCGCGCGTATCTCGACCTCGCGCAGAAGCTCAGCGAGGGGCGCGAGCGCTTCGACCGCATCATTCTCGACAAGAAAATCGAGAGCCGCGAGCGCTACATGAAGCAGCTCCCGAAGCTCTGCCACAGCCTCGAGCACGCGGCGGCGCACTGCGTCAGCCTTTACAAAAACTACCTCTCGCACGGCGGCAAAAACCACGAAACGAAGTCCTACGCTGAGTTCCAAAAAGCGCACGCCGCGATCCAGCGAATTTATCCGAAGTTCTTCTTCAAGCAGAAGGTCACCGAGGAATTCGTGAATCTCGCCGACGAGACGAACCGCCTCGTGCATTTGCACCTGAACGAGCTGAACAAGCCCGTGAAAAAGTCCGCGAAAATCGAGGTCCTTGCAAAGACCGATCACGCCGCGAAGCTCAAGGAGATCCAGATGCGCGCGTGGCTCAGCTCGGACGAATTCATCGCTGAATACGCGCAGCTCAAGCTCTGGCTCAAAAAGGCACTCAAGGCTAAGACCGAGATGGTCGAGGCGAATCTGCGCCTCGTCATTTCGATTGCGAAAAAATACACGAACCGCGGGCTGTCGTTCCTCGACCTGATTCAGGAGGGGAACATGGGCCTGATGAAAGCGGTCGAGAAATTCGAGTACCGGCGCGGCTATAAATTTTCGACCTACGCGACGTGGTGGATCCGCCAGGCCATCACACGCGCCATCGCCGACCAGGCCCGCACCATCCGCATCCCCGTCCACATGGTCGAGACGATCAACAAGGTGATCAGGGTGCAGCGGGAGATGCTGCAGCAGCTGGAGCGTGAGCCGACGACCGATGAGCTGGCGACCAAGGTCGGGATGAGCACAGCGCGCATCCGTGAGATCGAGCGGATCTCCCTCGACCCCCTCTCGCTCGACTCGCCGGTGGGCGAAGAGGACGACTCGAACCTGTCTGACTTCATCCAGGACATGCAGGCGGACTCGCCTGCTGATGCCGCCGCCCGCAAACTGCTGAACGATGCTGTGCGCGAGGCGCTCGGCGAGCTGAGCGACCGCGAGCGCCAGGTCGTGCGGCTCCGGTTCGGCCTCGAGGACGGCCAGGCCAGAACGCTCGAGGAGGTCGGTCGAGAGTTCGGCGTGACCCGCGAGCGGATCCGCCAGATCGAGTCCAAGACCCTCGCCAAGCTCCGGCACCCGCAGCGGAGCCAGAAGCTCCGGGACTACCTCGACGGCGAGTGACCGCTCGCCTCGACCGTCCTCAGGTCGCCGGGAAGCTGGAGGAGGGCACTGCGGAGGTGGGGGCCGTGCCGTTCCCTGCCTTGGTCTCGTCGTCCCGCAGGTCCTCGACGACCTCACGAGCCCGCTCGACGCCGAGGTCGACCGCTGCCTTCGCCTTCTCGGTCGCCGTCTCGTAGGCGTCGCTCCTGCGTGCCTTCCCCAGGAGCTCGTTGAGCTGGTCGTACCGCTCCCGTCCCGCCTTGGTGCCGAGGTAGTACCCCGCACCGAAGCCGACGGCCAGACCGAGTCGCATGCGCATGCCCCGTTCCTAGCCCCTCGGCGAACTCCTGAACCGGCCGGGCGGCACCGGCTCGTGGGGCGGGCGGGGATCGAACCCGCGACCGAGGGATTATGAGTCCCCTGCTCTGACCACTGAGCTACCGCCCCGCGCGGCGGGTTTGGTCTGCGGGTCGTGCGCTCCGGGGGCGGGACTCGAACCCGCAACCTTGGGATTAACAATCCCCTGCTCCGCCTATTGAGCTACCCCGGAAAGAGGGCAGCGGTGAGGCTAGCAGCGCGTCGAGGTGGCCCATGATCGCTCGGTGGGTGCGTGAGCAGCAGTACCGCACTGTGGCACATCCGTGGACGTGCTTGTTGTG
>JBBQZX010000024.1:0-91312 GCA_038207335.1 Chthoniobacterales bacterium
TATGATCGACGAAGGCGTCATCGGCGACGTGCTTGAGTTCCACCACTACGGCGGCAATCGCGGCCCGCTTTTCCATCGCGCCGACAAGGTCGAAACCGTCCCGACGGCCGAGGAAAAACGCGCGAGCTGGTTCTATCACGCGGCCCAGGGCGGCGGCTCGCTGCTGGATTACGCGGGGTCTGGCGCGACCGTCGGGACGTGGTTTCAGGGCGGGCGCAAGCCGCTCGAAGTCACCTGCGTCATGGACATCCCGGACGGTCTGGAGGTGGACGAACACAGCATCACCGTCTGCCGCTACGCGCATGGTTTATCGAAAATCGAGACGCGCTGGGGGACCTTTACCGACCCGTGGATTTTGCAGCCGCAGCCGAAGTGCGGCTTTGTGCTGTGCGGCACGCGTGGGACGATCAGCGCGTACGATTACGCCACGACGATCCGGCTGCAGACCGAGGATGACCGCGAAGGCTCCGACCGCCCTGTGGACGAGGTGGGCGCGCCTTTCCAAAACCCGATCCAATACCTGATCCACTGCCTCGAAACCGGCGAGCCCGTGACCGGCCCGCTCGCCCCCGACATCTGCCGCATCGGCCAGCAGATCGTGGACAGCGCCCAACGCAGCGCCCGCGAGAAGCGCACGGTGCGGCTCGTGGAGTGAGATGGGCGACGGGCGACGCTAAACCGACCTCGTTTCCCTCGTTCTCAAAACGGATTTGGAAATGAAGCCAAAAGAATTTGTCGGCGCGTGAATTCCAAAGGCGACACGGATCAAGGTCACTCATTTCAGGCTTTCAGATTTCCTTCCAATGCCCATTCAGCAAGCACTCTACGATCACTTCAGACGAAGTGCCCGTGTAGTCCTCGTTCAAGAGGCACCAATTCAGAAACCAAATGATTGCGTTTCGTTGCTCTGAATTCAGGAAGTGATAGCGATCCGCACGAAAGTCGGAAGATAGGCGATCTCCCACGGCATGAAGGTAATCTCCAATGATTTCGTGGGTCATCATTGCCGGGAGATAGAAGCGCAATCCTTCAGCGTCCAGGTAGCTGTAGGACGAGAAACAACGATTGAGGTCAGCGGCGCTGATATTCTGCCAATCCAGTTTTTCGTCGTCTTGCCGGATCGCAAGACACTCCTCTTCGCTCTTCCAATCATCCATGGCGTTTGCCTGAAAGAGCCCGATGCCATTGCCAAGAACGACCCCTGAAAAGGCGTGTCGGATTGTCTCGATTAACTCGACCCCTCTCACAGGCGCAGCCTCTGGCTACATCAGATTCGCGGCCACTTCGGCCATCTCGCTGCGCTCGCCTTTGAAGAGATTCACATGCGCCATGAATGGCTGTCCCTGCAGTCGGTTGCGCGTGAAGACGAGGCCATTCGTGTGCGCATCGACGTACGGATTGTCGATCTGCGCGAGATCGCCGATGAGGATGATTTTACTCCCCTTCCCCATCCGCGTGACGAGCGTCTTCGCCTCGTGCGGCGTGAGCTGCTGCGCCTCGTCCACGATGAAAATCGCGCGCGGGATCGATCGCCCGCGGATGTGCGCGATCGCCTCGATTTCCAGCAGCCCCGCCTCCATGAGCGCCTGATACGGCCGCGCCGATTTGTCGTGCTGCTGCTGCGCCTCGATGCGCGGTGCGCCCGGCTGCGTCTTGCGACTGCTCTGCTTCTTTTTTTGAAATTGCTCCGGCTTCCGTGGCCTCGCGAGGAGCTGCTCCAGCGCGTCGTATGCGGGCTGCAGCCAAGGCCGCATTTTATCCTCCATCGTCCCGGGCAAAAACCCGATGTCGCGCCCCGTCGGCATGATAACCCGCGTGATGAGCATCTTCTCGTACTCACCGCATTGCACCTGCTCCAGCGCCGCGCCGACGGTCAGCAGCGTCTTCCCCGTGCCTGCCTTTCCATAGACCGTGACGAGCGAAATATCCGGGTCGTAAAGCGCATCGAGCAGGAACCGCTGGCCGAGATTCGCCGCCTGAAAAGTGCGCCCGCCGCGTATCACGATGTGGTCGTGCCGCAGCCGCCGGAACTCCCCACCGCGCAGATGCCGCGCGGGCACGCCGTGGCTCGGCTCCTCGTCGTTTCGCAGCAGCACGTATTGGTTCGGAGAAAAATCGCGCGCGTCGCCGATGATAATCCTTTCCTGACTGGCAAAGGCCTGCAGCGTGTAGGCGGGAATATCGAGCGCGTCGTAATCCTCCGTCCCGCTCCGCTTTTGCGTGAGCCGGATGTCGCTGTCCTCTACGCGATCGGTGCGGTAATCCTCCGCCTCCAGCCCGAGGGTGCGCGCCTTGAGCTGCATGTTTATGTCCTTGGTCACGAGCACCGTGGCGGGGTGCATGTCGGCGACATACACGGCGCTCGCGAGGATGCGATTATCCGCCAGCGCGAAGTCTGGAAAAAGCGCGCGCACCATTTTGAATCGCGCCGATTCGTTCAGAACCTGCCAGCCCCGCGAGTCGAATTTGATGTGCGGATTTACGCACACGCGGAGCTGTCCGCCGCTCGGCAGCGACACGCCATTTTTCATGTCCTCCGCGGTCTTGAAACGCTCGTTCAGCCGCCGGTGCACTTCGCGCGCATTCGCGCCGCGCGTTGTCGATTCGCTTTTGAAACGATCGAGTTCCTCAAGCACCTCGACTGGAATCCAGACGGTATTTTCCTCGAACCGCAGCATCGACTGCGGATCGTGGATCAGCACGTTCGTATCGAGGACATAATGTTTCGTGGCTGCGACCGGTTCCGCTTTTGAGGATTTTTTCACGCGGCTGGAAGGTAATTGCCGATTGCCGATTGGCGATTGCCGATTGGTAAAAATTGCGCGCTGGGTGCTCGTAACCGCAATCGACAATTGGCAATCGCTCATCGGCAATTCAACCTCCCCGCCCCATGGAAAAAATGATCATCGTCGGCACCGGCTGCGCGGGCCTCACCGCCGCCGTTTACGCCGCACGCGCGAATTTCGCACCGCTCGTCCTCGAGGGCCACGAACCGGGCGGACAACTCAGCACCACGACGCTCGTGGAAAATTTTCCCGGCTTCAAAGATGGCATCGATGGCCCGGATTTGATCATGAACATGAAGGCGCAGGCCGAGCGATTTGGCGCGCGTTTCGAATACACGACTGTCTCGGCTTTTGCGCAAAAAGCCGGGCACCTGAGCGTCGAACTCGACGGCAAATGGGTGGACACGCAGACGCTCATCATCGCCAGTGGCGCCTCCGCGCGATGGCTCGGGTTGCCCGGCGAGAAGCAGCTAATCGGCCACGGACTCACCTCCTGCGCGACGTGCGACGGCGCATTTTACCGGAACGTCCCGGTCTGCGTCGTCGGCGGCGGCGACTCCGCGTGCGAGGAGGCGTCGTTCCTCACGCGCTTCGCCTCGAAGGTCTATCTCATCCATCGTCGCGAAACGCTCCGGGCCTCGAAAATCATGGCCGACCGCGCGCTCGCGAATCCGAAAATCGAGCCCATCTGGGACAGTGCGCCGACCGAATACCTCACCGACGAGCAGGGTGAGACATGCGGCATCAAACTCAAAAATCTGAAGACCGGCGCAGAGAGTGAACTGGAGGTAAAATGCGTCTTTGTTGCCATCGGTCATGTGCCAAATACCGCGCCGTTCAAAGGTCACCTCGACATGGACGAAAACGGATACCTCCTCCAGCAGCGTGGCACGCATACAAATCTCCCCGGCGTCTTCGCCGCAGGCGATGTCGCGGATCACGTCTATCGCCAGGCCATCACCGCCTCCGGCCAGGGCTGCGCCGCCGCCCTCGACGCCGAGCGTTACCTCGCGGACATCGGAGCGGAATGAACCGCCGGATGGCGACGTCAGAATTTAGCGCGTGAAGATTTGCGACCTCACGCAGTTTTACTCACCAAAGAGCGGTGGAGTGAAAAGGTATGTCGCCGAGAAGGTGCGCTACATTCGCGAGCAGACACCCGACGATGACCACATCCTCATCATCCCCGGCGAGCGCGACGAAGTCATCGAGACCGAGCGCGCCCGGACTTACACGATCCAGTCGCCACTCGTCTCCCGCACCTCCCGGTACCGTGCGCTGCTCCGGTTGGGTGCCATTGAGCGAGTCTTGGAAAAAGAGCGCCCCGATATCATCGAGTCCGGCGACCCGTATCAGGTCGCTTGGAAGGCTGTCTATTCCGGTTCAGCGCTGGAGATTCCGGTTGTCGGATTCTACCACTCCCACTTTCCCGAAGCCTACCTCCGCACAGCCGAAAAGTATCTCGGCCGCACCGTCACGGACTTCGTCATGGATGGCGCCAAGCGTTACATCCGCAAGCTCTACAACCGCTTCGCCCGCACAATCGTCCCCTCACCCGCGCTAGGTCTGCTTTTGAAGGAATGGGGCGTCGCAAACACAGTCCCGATCGACCTGGGAGTGGACACTGGCACCTTTCACCCGAACTCGAGCGAAAATGGAGCTGTCCGTGCGGAACATGGCATTCCGAATGACTGCACGCTCCTGCTGTATGTCGGGCGACTAGCTCAGGAAAAGAACACGCACACGTTGTTCGAGACCTTCCGACTTCTGGAAGAAGTCCATCCCGGAAGCTACCATCTCTTCGTCGTCGGAGACGGCTTACAAGCCAAGGAACTAGATCAACTCCGCATCCGGATGAGTGCCGTCGCTCACCCCTCACCAGTCACGTGGCTACCCTACTGTGCCGATACTGCAAAGCTCGCACAACTCTACCGTGCCGCCGACCTTTTCGTGCATCCCGGGGTGCAGGAGACCTTTGGCCTCGTCACGCTCGAAGCACAGGCTTGCGGCACGCCGGTTATCGGCATCCACGGCAGCTACATGGACCGCATCATCCATAGTGATCAGACCCTCTGGGCTCGTGAAAACTCCGCTACCGCTCTTGCCGCGGCGATAGTAGAAACATCCCGAAATGATTCTCGACACGACGGCGCGCTCCTCCATGAGCACGTCGCGGCGAAATACTCCTGGACGGAGACTTTCACAAAACTCTTCGCGATCTACCGTGAAGTCATCGCCGAGGCGCGATACTCTCCTGCCCACCACGCATGAAGCCCGACCGCCAGTTTGAAATCCGCAAATACCAGCCCTCCGATCGCGCGCGCGTCCGTGAGCTTTGCTGCCTCACCGGCTTCCTCGGCAATCCCGTCGATCCCATTTTTGAAGATCGCGAACTCTTCGCCGACTACCTCACCGCTTACTACACCGACTGGGAACCGGAGTCCGCATTTGTGCTGCTCGTCGAGGGAGACATCCGCGGATACCTGCTCGGCTCGCGCCACTCCTACCGTCAGCAATGCTACAACTTTTACAGCAACATCGCGCTCTTCCTCCGAGGCATGTTCCGCTACCCCTCATACAACGCCGCGTCGAAGAAGTTCGTGCATTGGATTTTCATGCAAGCATGGAAAGAAGTGCCCGCCGCACCGCGCCGCACTGCGCACTTTCACATCAATCTCCTCGCCGATGCTCGCCAGGTCGCAACCACGCGCGCGCTGATGGATGCCTACCTCAAGTACCTTCACGACCACGGCGAGAAAGCCGTATTCGGCCAGATGGTCGTCTTTGAAGATCGGCGCGGCACGAAGATGTTCGAACGCTATGGCTTCCGGGTCTTGAACAAGATGGAAGTGACCAAATACCGCGACCTGCACCCCGAACCCGTGTATCTTTGCACAGTCATCAAAGACCTCGACGAGAACAACCAGCTCTACGCGAGGTAGCTCCTGTGAAAGTGCTACCCGGATGCCGGCAGCGCTTTCAGGTCGGCGCGTTTTTGCTCGTAGGTCTCGTGGTAGGCGAGGACTCGCGGGTCAGGTTCGATGCTTTGTGCCCGGCAGTAGTCAAGATAGACATCGGGCCACCAGTTGTGGTGCGCGGTCAGGCCGGCGTCGCGCCAATCTCGCCAGCCGACGACGACCTTTGACCAGCAGCGGTCGCCCCACTCGACGGCTTCCTTCGCGTTCTCGAATTGAGAGACATACCAATCACGCCCGACTCGCGCGTGCAAGACTTCATCGGCCCAGTCGTAGTCCTGAAAGAGCGACGCGAGCGGATTGCCCGCGGCGCGCGCGGTTTCCCATTCAAAGCGTTTGCCAGTCTTCGGCATGAGACCTTGCTCGATGAAGTAGAGGACGCCGTGGCGTTCCTTTGCGGTGAGCTGCGTGTTGAGACCGTGCGACCAAGTGAAGTTGACCATTACTTTTGTCCAATCAACTCCGAGACTCACGAAACCAACCTCGCCCATCATCGCGTGCCTCGCCTCGTCCCAGAGCTGGCGGGTCATGTCGCGGTAGTAGCCCCACGGTTTGCCGGGCGTTTCCGCGAGGATCGCGGCCATCATCTCCGGCACGTCGATCTCGCGGAGGCGCTTGTAGAACATCATCAGCACCTTTGGCTCCGGCGGCTGTGTGGGATCGTAGAGAAATGCCTCGGCATTCACGCCCATGTTGTACGGATCGGGAAAGCGCTCGTCGCGCCGCGGCGTGGAATCGTAGACGAAAGGCTTGCCCGAGTAGTGGCGGACCAGCGGAGTACAATTTTCAGGCGCAGTGCCGGAGAATCCGCCAGCGACCGCAAGCGCGCGATCAAGCAGTTGCTGCCATTCATATTTTCCTCCGCTGAGCGCGGAGCGCGCGCGGGCCCCGTAGTCCGCCATTTCACGGAGTTCGAGCAGTGCAAATTTCACGAGCCTCACGGTGGGCGCATCGGCGAGCGGATTGGTCGTGGAGCTGTGCTCCTCCATCGCCGCGACGAGAGCCGGGATCGCTTTTTCATATAGCCCGGCGACGAGGTCGGCGGTCGTCGGCACGGCGCGGATTTCATCGAAAAAGAGCGCGAGATTTTCATCAGGCACCACGTCCAACCCGAGCGGCGGTTCGCGCATTTCGCCGACTCGCTGCCGCAATGCAGCGACGTGCTCAGCGCAATAGTAGGAGTGGGTCGCGAACGCCATTTTCAACTCGTAGATCGGCTCGGCGGTGAGGCGGGCGAGGAAGATTTCGTGCAATCGCTTGAAGGCGTAGTGGTAGCGCTTCAGCCGCCGCACGCACTCTTCGACTGATAGACCGGGACGCATCGCCTCGGGAAAAGTCGCGAGCCCCGCGAGCGGCGGGAGGCCATGCAGCGGCTGGTGCTCTTGAGCTGCCTTCACGGGGTTCAAATGCGCTCGAAATATCGGCGGCGCTCCCAATCGGTCACAGCGGCGTCGAATGCGTCGGCCTCAAGCTGCGCGGTGTGGACGTAGAAATCAACGACTTTGTCGGTGAGCGCGGCGCGCGCGATGGCGCCGCGATCAAGCAGCAGAGCGGCTTCGCGGAGCATTGTCGGCAGGCCGGGCAGCGAGTCGTCGGTGTAGGCGTTGCCGCGATACAGCGGCGGGCAGGCGAGCTTTTCCTCCACGCCTGCGAGGCCTGCGGCGAGCATCGCGGCAAAGGCCAGATACGGATTCGCATCCGCGCCGGGCATCCGATTTTCCACGCGAAATGCGGGTCCGTTGCCAACGACACGGAAGCCGACCGTGCGGTTGTCGAATGCCCACGCGAGCTTCGTCGGCGCCCAGCTCGCGGCTTGGTATCGCTTGTAGGAGTTGATCGTCGGCGCGAAAAAGTAGCTGAACTCGCGCGAGTATTTGATGAGTCCGGCGAGGAATTGCTGAAACAGCGGCGTGCCACTTTCGCCATCGGCGAAGAGGTTCGCATCGTCGCGCCAGAGGCTCAGGTGGATGTGGCACGAGCTGCCGACTTCCTTCGCCCACGGCTTCGCCATGAAGGTCATGCACTTGCCATTTTGCTCGGCGATTTGCTTCGCGCCTTGCTTGAAGACGCAGTGCAAATCCGCGATCGGCAGCGCGTCATCGTAGATGAAATTCGCCTCGTGCTGGCCGCAGCCCCACTCGCCTTTTGTGCTTTCGATCGGCACGCGCGCTAGTGGCATAAGATTGCGAATCGCACGCATGATCGGCTCGTCGCGCGCGGTCTGCATCGTCTGGTAATCGACCCGGTAATCGCTCGACGCGGTGAGGCCGCGGTAGCCGCGCTCGGAGGCATCGTGCGCGGTGTGGTTGAAAAGGAAAAACTCGAGTTCGCTCGCGAGCTTTGCGGTGAAGCCCAGCGCCTCCAGCCGCGCGAGCTGCCGCCGCAGGACGGATCGCGGAGCCTCTTCCACAAAGGATCCGTCGTCCTGATGCACGTCGCAGAGCACCATCGCCGCGCCACTTTCCCACGGCAAAATGCGAATCGTGTCGAGGTCGGGACGCATCTCGAAATCGCCGAATCCGCTCTCCCAATTCGCGAGCTGAAACCCGTCCTGCGGCTCCATCTCGATGTCCACCGCGAGGAGATAATTGCACGCGTGCGTGCCATGCTCCGCGACCGTGTCCATGAACGCCGAGGCGGTGAACCGCTTGCCCACGAGCCGCCCGAAGACGTCGGGAAAAACGGTGATGATCGTGTCGATCTCTCCGGCGGCGATTTTGGTTTTGAGTTCGAAGAGGGTCATGGCTAATCGGCGACGAAAATGTTCTTCAACTCAGTGTAACCTTCCATCGCGGCGAGGCCGAGGTCGCGGCCGATGCCGCTTTCCTTGAAGCCACCGAAGGGAGCTTCGACGTGGACGCTGGAATGGCTGTTGATGCTGATGACGCCGCTGTCGATGCGGCGTGCGACGCGGTGGGCGCGCTTGAGGTCATTCGTCCAAAGTGAAGCGCTGAGGCCGTAGGCCGAGTCGTTGACTTCGCGGAGCATCGCGGCTTCGTCGTCGAAGGGACGGATGCAGACGACGGGGCCGAAAATTTCCTCGCGCCAGATGCGGTCGGTCGGCTCGCAATCAAGCACCACGGCTGGTTTGAGGAAATAGCCGGGGCCGCTCGGTCGGTCGCCGCCGGTGGAAATTCGGCGTCTGCATTCCGAGAGAAAACGCTCGGAGTTTTCGCGTTGCGCGGCGGAGACGAGCGGGCCGATTTGTGTCTCGGGGAGCGACGGATCGCCGATGATCAGTGCCTGCGTCGCGGCGATGAATTTTTCCACGAATGGATCGAAAATGCTGCGCTCGACGAAGACTCGGCTGTGCGCGCAGCAGTCCTGGCCGGTGTTTGAGAAGACGCTCATCGGCGAAGATGTAACGGCAGCTTCGAGGTCAGCGTCGGCGAAAATAACGTTCGGCGATTTGCCGCCGAGCTCGAGCGAGATGCGTTTCAGGCCGGGCGCGGCGAGTTGCATGATGCGCGTGCCGATCGCGGTGGAGCCGGTGAATGAAATTTTGCGCACCAGCGGATGCTGCACGAGCGCGTCGCCGAGTGTGCCGCCCGCGCCGGGGAGGATTTGCAGGACGCCCGCAGGCAGACCGGCGGCGTGGGCGAGTTCGCCGAGGCGGAGGGCGGTGAGGGGCGAGAGACTCGCGGGCTTGAGCACGACGCAGTTTCCGGCGGCGAGCGCGGGGGCGGATTTCCAGCAGGCGATGGGGAATGGGAAATTCCACGGGACGATCGCGGCGACGACGCCCATCGGCTGGCGGAGGGTGAAGTCAAAGCCGCCGCGCGCGACCGGGATCGTCTGGCCGCAGAATTTTCCGACGGCTCCGGCGTAGTATTCGAAGACGCGCGCGCCGAGCGCGATTTCGTCACGCGCGTCGCTGATCGGCTTACCGATGTTGCGGGTTTCGAGCTGCGCGAGTTCATCGACGTGGGCGCGGACTTTGGCGGCGATGGCGAAGAGGATTTCGGCGCGTTTTCCGGGAGCGATGTCGCGCCAATGCTGTTCCCATGCGGTTTGCGCGCCGGTGACGGCGGCTTTGAGTTCGGCGAGAGTCGCGCTTTTTACCTCGGCGAAAATCTCCCCGGTCGCCGGATTCGTCAGCGTTAAAAGTTCGCCGCCCGCCGAGAAGTCTCCGTCAATGAAGGGTCGAGCGGTCATAGGTTCCGCAGAACGAGCAACTCAAATTCAGAGCGCGGAGGCATAGAGAGCGCGGAGGTCGGCGCGAGTGACGGCGACGGGGTTTGTGAGGTGGCAGGTGTCTTCGATGGCTTGGTCGGCGAGGGCATCGATGTGCGACTCATCGACGCCGTGGGCTCGCACGCCTGTGTGCAGGCCGATCTCCGATAGGAGGGTGCAGATGGAGTCGATCGTGGCGCGGTCGGTCGGGTCGGGGAGGTCGAGGGCGGTGCCGACGCGGCGGTAGAGGCCGGGTTTTGCGCGCGCGTTGAACTCCATGACGTGCGGGAGGCAAAGCGCATTTGCGAGGCCGTGGTGCAGGCCGCAGATGCTGGAGAGCGGATGGGCGAGCGAATGCGTGGTGCCGAGATCTTTCTGAAATGCGATACCGCCCATCGCGGCGGCGATTTGCATGAGGCCGCGCGCTTCGATGTCCGTGCCGTCGCGGAAGGCGCGCGGCAGGGCGTCGGCAATGAGGCGGATACCCTCGAGCGCGATGCCGTCGCACATCGGATGGAAGACCGTGGAGGTGAAGGATTCGATGCAGTGCGTGAGGGCGTCGGCACCGGTGGCGGCGGTGAGTTTCGGCGGCAGGTCGCGCGTGAGTTCGGGATCGAGGATGACGAGGTCGGCGAGGAGCGCGGGTTGAAAAATCACGCGCTTGCGGCCATCGATCACGATGACGGAACTGCGCCCGACTTCGCTCCCGGTGCCCGCGGTCGTGGGGATCGCGATGCACGGCGCGAGGCCGCTCCAATCGGCCTCCGGATTGAATTCGCGGAGCGTGAAGGCGGGGCGGCGGACACGCAGGCGCACGGCTTTCCCGACATCGAGCGCGCTGCCGCCGCCGAATGCGATGACGCCATCGCACCCGCCCGCGGCAAACGCGCGCGCGGCACCCTCGACGTCGTCCTCGATGGGGTTCGGATGCACGGTGGCGAAGAGCCCGCACCGGCCGTTTAGGACGTTTTCGAGCGCGGTGAATGCGCTCGTCGAGAGGAGCCCGGGATCGGTGACGACCAGCGGTTTGCCGATGCTCAGCCGCGCGAGATGCTGCGGGAGTTCAGCGAGAGCACCGGGAGCAAAAAGGATCGGCGTCGGGAAGGAGAAAGTTGGCATCGTCACTTGGACGATTGGCAAGTGGGCGGGCGAAAGGGCAAGCGGCATTTTCGCGGCGCTGGGGGGCGGGGACGAATTTTAACCGCCGAGGCGCGGAGGCGCGGAGAGGGGAGGCGGCAGATGGTTGATGGGGGTGAATTTTTGCCGCGCTCGCGGAGCCGAAATCCGCGCTGACCTTCAATGCGAAAGAGGAAGGCGAGGGAGGGGCAGAATGGCGGGAACTTTCTCCAAAATGTCGGGGGTTTTCACCGGGATCGCGACGGGTTTTCCGGCCGGGATGGGCTCGTCGGGTAGGTGGAAGATCGTTTCGAGAAGTTTGGGCTCGGGGAGGACTTCGGGGATGACGGCCTGGATGCCTTCGACAACGGCATTCACCGCGGGCTGGCGGCTGAGGATGTAGTCCAGCTCAGGGATTGCGAGCGGTCGTGGGCCGGCGAGGCCTTTCAGATTCAGGCGGTCGAAATGGTCCTGGAGGAAGTCCTCGACCCGGCCGGTTTGGAGCGGGTTCAGGTCGAGGACTTGCCCCAGCAGGTCGGTGTAGAGAGCGGCGATTTTTTTGGGTTCGAGTTCGAGGCTCCGCAATCGCTCGGGGGTCGCGGGGACGCCGTCGAAGCCGATGTCGCCGATGACTGCGAGGAGGTCGCTGCTGACGGTAGGGATTTCCGGTGCCACCGCGGCGGCGGCGGAAATCGGAGAGGCTGCGGCGGTCGCGATTTCCGATGGCGAAAGTGGGATGTCGGGCGGCGCGGGGCCGGTCGCACCAGGGACGACGGTCGCGGGATTTTTTATCGCGGCGGTCGCGGCGGTCGCGGCGGGAATGGCTGCGGTTCTGGACAAGTCTGTGGTGGCGACTTCGGCGGGTGGCCGACGGACTTTTGCCGTGTCGGCGACGCTGGTGCGGAGGCGGTTGCGGGCGGCGAGGACGGCGGGGCTTGCGTTGGCCGGATCACGGAGCGGTGCGCGAACCCTGACGCGATCACCTTCCGCCGAAACCGGCACCGCGGATGCGACCGGCGTGCTGGATGAATCGAGGCCCGCGAGCTGCCATGCTACGGGGATCGCGGCGAGCGCGACGATGGCGGCGGCGAGCTTCACGGTGGCGTGCGACATGATCGCGGTGAGCGTGAGGAAGCCGGACGAGCCCGCGCCCGCGACCGCAGCGGCCAGGGCGCTATCGGCGAGGCCCGGGATGAACGGGAGCGATGCCTGGATCGCGACTCCGCCGGCGAGCAGGCTCGCGAGGTCACCGCCGACATTCCGCTCGCGGAGGCGCGTGCCGAGGCGCTCGAGCGCGCGGGAGACGCGCTTGCGGACGGCGGGCTCGTTCGTGTCGAGCGCGGCGGCCATTTCGGCGTAGGAGAGGTCTTGAAAATAATGCAGGACGAGGACTTCGCGGTCGGCGGTCGGGAGGACGTCGATCGCCTCGTCGAGCACAGCAAGGCGCGCGGGGCCGGCAGCGCCGCCGACCTCGGGCTCGGCGACTTTTTCGGCGTCGTCGGCGTATCTGTCGTGGCGATTCGTGCGGCGGCGCTCGGACTGGATCGTGCGGAGCGATTCATAAACCGCGGCCTGGTGCAGCCAGCCGCCGATGGATGCGCGCCCGATCAGAATGCCCGCTTTTTTTGCGAGCGCGGCGAAGACCTCCTGCGCCACGTCGCGCGCGATTTCAAGGTTGCCGGTTTTGCGAAATGCGGTGCCGACGACCATCGCCTGATATCGCTCGACGAGGGCGCTGAAGGCGGTTTGCGCGCCTCGCTTCTCGTAGTCGCGCAGCAGGTCGGAGTCGGTGGAGACATCTAGCGCATTCATATTCACCACTACTCCCCGCGCGGAGGACGTGTTTGTGACCGAATGACGCGATTTTTTTGCGGCGAATTCGATTGGCATGACTGGGTGGTTCCATCGGATTCGCATTTGCGGGCGGCAAAAGCCGTTCCGCGGCAAAGTGAGGCTGGCGGCGGCGATGCCATTCGCGAAGATTGGCGCGATGAATAATGCAGAGCCATCCGCCATTGATTGGGCCGCGATTCGCGAAGATTTCCCGATTTTAAACCAGCAGGTCGGCGAGCATCGGCTCGTGTATCTGGACAATGCGGCGAGCTCGCAGAAACCGCGGCAGGTGATCGAGGCGCTGCGTCATTATTATGAGCACGATAACGCGAATGTGCATCGCGGGCTGCACGAGCTGAGTTCCCGCGCAACGGACGCTTACGAGGGGGCACGGGCTAAAGTAGCGCGCTACCTCGGCGCGGCTAGTGCGGAGGAAATCGTGTTCACGCGCGGGACGACGGAGGCAATCAATCTCGTGGCGTGCGCGTGGGGCGCGAAGTTTTTGAAGGCCGACGACGTGGTGCTGCTGACGGAAATGGAGCACCACAGCAACATCGTCCCCTGGCAACTCCTCGCGGAGCGCACCGGCGCTCGGATCAAGTATCTACCGGTGCTCGCGGACGGCACGCTCGCGCTGGAGCAGCTCGGCTCGCTGCTCACGGAGGAGGTGAAAATCTTTGCGTTCACGCATATTTCCAACTCGCTCGGGACGATCAATCCCGTCGCCGAGCTGTGCGCCGCGGCGCGAAAAGTGGGCGCGATTTCGCTCGTCGATGCTGCGCAGAGCGCGGGGCACCTGACGCTGAACGTGCGGGAGATCGGCTGCGATTTTCTCGCGTTCTCGGGTCACAAAATGTGCGCGCCGACGGGCATCGGGGCGCTGTATGGACGCCGCGATTTGCTGGAGGCGACGCCACCGTGGCAGGGCGGCGGGGAGATGATTTCGACCGTGTCGTTCGAGCGCGCGACGTTCAAAAACGCACCCCATAAATTCGAGGCGGGCACTCCGAATATCGCCGGCGCGATCGGGCTCGGCGCTGCGATCGACTATCTCGAGGCGATCGGACGCGACGCGATTTTCGCGCACGATGCGGCGCTCGCGGATTACGCGCTGGAGCGGATGTCGGCACTGCCAGGGATGCGCATCCACGGGCCGCGCAGCGGCCGCGCGGGGCTCGTCGGCTTCACGATGGAGGCCGCGCATCCGCACGACGTGACCACTTTCGCCAATGAATACGGGCTCGCCCTGCGAGGAGGGCACCACTGCAATCAACCGCTGATGCGGAAGTTCGGATTGCCCGGCACGACGCGGGCGAGCTTCTACTTTTACAACACGCGCGCGGAGATCGACCGGCTGGTCGAAGTGCTCGAAAAGGCGCGGCAATTTTTCGCGTGAAGCGCCGGATTTTGCATTTCCAATCTTCTGCTTTGCGGCTTCGTGTTAAATGAGAGGCGCATGAACGAACTCGAAGAACTTTACCAGCAGGTGATCCTCGATCACTCGAAACGGCCGCGGAATTTCGGCGAGATCGCGGAGGGCGCGGTGCATGTGCATGGCGACAATCCGTCGTGCGGCGACGAGATTCATTTGCATGTGAAGTTCGCGGCGGATGGCGCGGTGGAGGATGTGAAATTCACTGGCCAGGGGTGCGCGATCAGCCAGGCGTCGGCCTCAATGATGACGCTGAAACTCAAAGGCAAGCCACGCGCGGAGGCGGAGCACATGGCGCGGGAATTTCACGATCTCGTGACGGTCGAAGGCACGCAGCCGTCGCGCGCGCTCGGAGATTTGCGGCTGCTGGAGGGGGTTCGGAAGTTTCCGCAGCGGGTGAAGTGCGCTATGCTTTCATGGCGCGCATTCGAGCAGGCGCTGGAGCAGGCGCCGGGAGCGGATGGCATGGTTTCGACCGAGACCGCGGAATAACGCGGGCATTCCAAAGTTTCCGGGGTCGCGCGGGTTGTTGTGCTGCGAAGGCGTAAATTTTTATTGCGACACAATCTCAAAAGCGCCTACTTTCCTCCCACGCACATGACTCCCGCTCCTTCGATCGATTGTCTCACTCTCTCCCGCGCCCGCTGCGGTGAACGGCTTCGTGTCGTTTCGATTTGCGAGAGCTGCCCAGAGCGCGGACGGCTGCGGGAACTCGGTTTTTGCGAGCGCGCACTGCTTTGCAAAGTCGCCGAGGGCGGCGCGATGATCTGCTCGCTCGCGGGGATGCGCGTGGCGATCGGGCGCGAACTCGGTGCGCACGTGCGCGTCGAGCGGGTGGCGGCATGAGCGACGGCGCCGCGGAGGTGCTGAGCAAGTTCGCGGCGGGCGAACGCGGACGCGTGACCGGCTTTACACTTGCGCCGGAAGAGAAGCAGCGGCTGCTCGAAATGGGGCTCACGATCGGCACGGAATTCCAGCTCGTGCGATTCGCGCCACTCGGCGATCCGCTGGAATTGCGGGTGCGCGGCTACAATCTTTCGCTCCGGAAAAAGGAAGCAGCTGGAATCCAGGTCGCGCGGATTTGAAATGAACCACGATTTTTGCCACTCCCGCTGACATGCTGGAGACAATCGCCACGCCCGTGCAGACGGCGGTGCGCCGCGTGGCGATCGCTGGGAATCCGAATTGCGGAAAGAGCACCATTTTCAACGCGCTGACCGGGCTCCGGCAGAAGATCGGCAACTACCCCGGCGTCACTGTCGAGCGGAAGGAAGGCACGTTTTTCGGCAGCCACGGCGAACCGATGAACCTGCTCGATTTGCCCGGAAGCTACAGCCTGCAAATCCGCTCGCCGGACGAAGCGGTCGCGCGCGACGTACTGCTCGGGCGGCTCCCCGGCGTGGCCCGGCCGGACGCGATCGTCGCCGTGATCGACGCGTCGAATCTCGAGCGGAATTTGTATCTCGTGGCGCAGATGCTCGAACTGCAACTGCCCGTGATCATCGCGCTTAACATGGTCGATATGGCGGAGAAATCCGGCGTGCTGATCGACGTGGAGGTTTTGCGCGAAAGGCTCGGCGTGCCGGTGATCCCGATGATCGCGACGAAAGGCGTGGGGCTTATCGAGCTCAAGCAGGCGCTCTCGCAGACTCAGCTCGCGCCGCCGCGGCACCGCGCGCCGATGCCAGCGCTTTTTGAAAAGGAAACCGTCGCGCTTGCCGCGCAGTTGCCGGTCGCGCCGGAGATCGCTTTTCCCGAGGCACTGCTGCTCCTCACGCTCCACGACAGCGCGCTCGACGACCTCGCGGGGCATGAGCACAGCGTGATCGAGGCGACCCGCGCAGCGCAGCATCGGCTGCGCGATGCGGAGCTCGATCCGATGTCCGCGCCCGTCGATGCGCGATACCAGTGGATCCAGTCGGTATGTCGCGGCGCGGTGACAAACTCGGGCTCCGACGAGCTTTCCGTTTCGGATCGCATCGACCTGATTTTCACGCATCGCGTCTGGGGCTGGATGGCGTTTCTCGCGGCGATGACGCTCATGTTTTTCTGCATTTTCACGGTCGCACAGGCGCCGATGGACTGGATCGACAGCGGCGTGAAATGGATCGGCTCATGGGTCGGCGATCATCTTCCAGACAGCGATTTGCGGAGTTTGCTCACGGACGGCATCATCGCCGGAGTGGGCGCGGTGCTCGTCTTTTTGCCGCAAATTCTGATCCTCTATTTCTTCCTCGGGATCCTCGAGGACACGGGTTACATGGCGCGCGCGGCGTTCATCATGGACCGGCTCATGTCGCGCGTCGGGCTGCATGGGAAGTCGTTCATCCCGATGCTCAGTTCATTCGCGTGCGCGATCCCGGGCGTGATGGCGACGCGGACGATCGAGAATCCAAAAGACCGGCTCGTGACGATCCTCGTCGCTCCACTGATGAGCTGCTCGGCGCGCATCCCCGTTTACATTTTGATGATCGCGATCCTCATCCCGGCGGCGAGTGCGCTGCAGCGCGCGGGGCTCATGCTCATCATGTACGTCATCGGGATCGTCGCGGCGTTCAGCATGGCGTGGTTTTTGAAGACGCGACTTTTCAAAGGCGAAACTCCGATGTTGCTGCTCGAGATGCCGCCGTACCGGATGCCCGTGCTGCGGACGATAGCGCTGAGGATGTGGGAGCGCGCGGGGCTATTCCTGCGCCGCGCGGGCACGATCATCCTGTCGCTCTCGATTTTGCTCTGGGCGCTCTGCACGTATCCGAAGATCGACAAGTCGGGTGCGACGCCCGCGGATGCGCTTGAATACAGCATCGCCGGGCGGATGGGCCATGCGCTCGAGCCCGCGATTCGCCCGCTCGGATACGATTGGAAAATCGGCATCGGGCTTATCGGCTCATTCGCGGCGCGCGAGGTTTTCGTGAGCACGATGTCCACGGTTTATAACGTCGAGAGCACCGACGACGACACGGAGCCGCTGCGCGCGACGATGGCAAAAGAGATGCGCGCGGATGGAAAAACGCCCGTCTTCACCCCCCTCGTTTGCATCGGACTCATGGTGTTTTTCGTCCTCGCGATGCAGTGCATCAGCACGGTCGCGATCGTCCGCCGCGAGACGAACACTTGGCGCTGGCCGCTCTTTCAAATCGCCTACATGACCGCGCTCGCGTGGCTCGGCGCATTTGTCGTTTATCAAGGCGGGAGGCTGCTCGGATTCCAATGAACCCGTTGCTGGATCACATCGCGGTCGCGGTTTTCGTGGGAGGCGCGCTGGCGTTTTTTGCGGCGCGGATGTTTCGGAGGAAGAAGGGAAAGGGGTGTGGGAGCGGGTGCTGCACGACCGCGAAGCCGATCAGTCGCGGTGGTATGGCAAGCCGGCCTTGATTGTGTAGGCGCGGTAGATTTGTTCGAGGACGAGGAGGAGCGCGAGTTCGTGCTGGAAGGTGAGCGGGCTCAGGGACCAATGCCAGTCGGCGGAGGCGCGGAGCCCGGCGGTGTGACCGTCGGCGCCACCGACGATGAGTGCTACGCTTTTCACGCTGCGCTGCTCCCATGCGCTGATTTTGGTCGAAAGCGCGCGGCTGGCGAGCTGGTCGCCGCGCTCGTCGAGGACGATGCGAAACATGCCGTCGCTGCGCGCGAGCAAGGCTGCGCTCTCGGTTTCGCGGGTGCCGGATTTCAGGAAGTCCAGCGTGACGGGAGCAAATGGCTTCAGGCGCGCGGCGTAATCGGCGATACCGTCGGCGGCGAATGGGAGCTTGGGTTTTCCGATGGCGAGAATGTGCCAGCGCATCGGCTCACCCGCGCTTCGTTTTGCCGCGAGAATTTCCGCCGCGAGTGGGCGGCGCGGGCTCGGGAACGATCTCGAAATCTAGTTGGCGCTTGTACGCATCGACGCGGGCGACGATCACGCGCAGCTCGTCGCCGAGCTTGAAGCGGCGGCGCGTGCTGCGCCCGACGAACGCGAGGCGCGCGGAGTCGAACGTGTAGAAATCCTCCGGCAGCGCGCTGACGTGGATGAGCCCGCTGACGAGCACCTCGGGCAGCTCGACGAGTAGCCCGAAGCTGCGCACGTCGATCACGACGGCGCGGAATTCCTGCGGGTCGCGCGCGGCGAGCTGCCGCTGGAAGAACTCCATCTTTTTCAACAGCGTCGATTCCTTCTCGGCATCGGCGGAGACGCGTTCGGTCTTTGAGATATGCTCGGCGGCGTCGGCGAAATCTTTCTGCGTGCCGTTCATACCGGCCAGGATGCGGTGCACGATGAGGTCGGCGTATCGCCGGATGGGGCTCGTGAAGTGCGTGTAGTTCACCTTCGCGAGGCCGTAGTGGCCGAGCGGGTCGATGCCGTAAGCGGCGCGCTTGAGGCTCTTCAAAAACGCGAGTTTCAGCGCGTATTCCTCCGGCGTGCCTTTGATCGCTTCGAGGACTTTCTGCACCTCGCGCCGCTGCGTCATGTCGCCGGCCTGAATGCCGTAAGTCGCGGCGAGCTGTCGATACTCCGCGAGCCGCTCGGGCTCGGGTTCCTCGTGGATGCGATAGATGCCCGGCACCCCCCGCTGCTTGATCTCACGCGCGACGACCTCATTCGCCGCGAGCATGCACTCCTCGATGAGCTGGTGTGAAATATCGTTCTCCACTTTCTCCAAACGCTCGGCGCGGCCCTGGTCGTCGAGCCACACTTTCACCTCGGGAAATTCGAGGTCGAGCGAGCCCGCGGCAAAGCGGTTACGGCGCAGCAGCGAAGCGAGTTCCCACGCGGTTTCGATGCGTTCGCGCAGCGCCGGTGTCACGTCGAGCGGGACGGGTTTCGCATCGAGATGCACGCGTCCGCCGCGCTCGTAGTTCGGCGTCGGCGGGACAGGTTTGTTTTCCAAAATGGCGAACGCCTGCCGGTATGTGAGCCGCGCGGCGCTGTGGATCACCGTGCGGGAAAAGCGCGTGCTCTTGATTTTCCCCGCGCGATCGAAGTCGATGAACGCTGATGTCGTGAGCCGATCGACGCGCGCCTTCAGGCTGCAAACCCCGTTGCTGAGCCGCTCGGGGAGCATCGGGATCACTCGGTCGGCGAGGTAGGTCGAGTTGCCGCGGGCGCGCGCCTCGCGGTCGAGCGCGGTGCCGGGTCGCACGTAATGCGACACGTCCGCAATGTGGACGCCGAGCCGCCAGCCGCCGCCGGGCAGCCGCTCGACGTGGATCGCGTCGTCGAAATCCTTCGCGTCGTCCGGGTCGATCGTGATGATCATCATCGCCCGCAAATCCTCTCGCCGTGAGGATTCGCGAGGATCGACCGTCTCGGGAATCTCCTCCGCTTCGCGAAGAACGTCGATGGGAAATTCCTCCGCGAGGTGGTATTTCCGAATGATCGAAAGCATGTCCACGCCGGGGTCGGTGGCGGGGCCGAGCAGTTCGATGATTTCGCCCTCGGGATTGACGCGCGCATTTTCCCACGGGTCGAGTTTGACCACCACTTTGTCGCCGGGCTGCGGGGCCCGCGGGAGTTTCGTGGAACCGGGGTGAATGCAGACGTCGTGCGGAAATCGCGCGTCGTCGGGGGTGATGTAGGCGCTCGTTTTCCCGCGCTGATACGTGCCGACAACCGTGTCGTTCGCCTGCTCCACGATGCGAATGACGCGCCCCTCGATGCGACTGCTGTCGGCGCGCTGGTGCACACCTTCGAGCAGGAGCTGGACGACGACTTTGTCGCCGTGCATCGCGGTGCCGGCATTTGCTTGGCTCACAAAAACGTCGGGTTGGCCCTTCTTTTCGTTGAGCACATGCGCGTTGCCGCCCGCGTGAAATTGCATCGTGCCGGTGATGAGATTCGCCGTCTCGGGCAGGATGTATCGGTCTTTGCGGATGGTCGTGATGAGCCCTTGCATCTCCATCGCCTTGAGTTCGGCGCGGAGTTCATTGCGCCGATCGGCGGAAAAACGGAGCGCCTTGGACAGCTCGACTTTATCGAGCGGCCGATACTTTGGCGCGCGCAGGAGCGTGAGGATTTGGCTTCGAAGATTTTGCGGCTTTGCCATGCCTGGATGAAGCGCACGGAACCGCCCGGAAAGCACGGCGGATATTTACCGTCGCGCGAGCAGCGGGCGCGGAGAGTTGAATTTCAAAGTTGCAATTCGGCTGGCGACCGGTAGCTGTTCGCGCAGTTACCTCCCCCCGAACTACCAAATGAACTCCCCCGTTCGTATCGTCGTCGCGGCCAGCGCGATTCTCCTCGGCTCCATCGTCTCGCTTTGCGCGGGCACTTTCAGCATCAGCTCGTGGACGGGCGATGCCGACTCGGGCATCAGCTTGGGCACGAATTTCACGACTGTCGTCGACTTCAACGGCACTGGATCGACTTCAGTCAATGGCGTGAATTTCACGAACACCGGAGCATCCGGTGCGACGTATCAGCTCCTCGGCGCGAATGATACGTTCGCTAACAACGCGAATAACCTACCGCTCGGAAGCGGCTCGACTGCGCTTGCCAGCACTTTTCTTTACAGCGGCAACACCGCGGGCAATGCGAGCCTCACCATCGGAAATCTCGTCGCCGGCCAGACCTACACGACAACATGGTACAATGTCGGGTTCGGCAATACCGGCGATCTCCGTCAGGTGAATATCACGCCCGGCGACACCGGCATCCCCTTTCTCTACGATGAAAATCAGGCGGGGTCGGGCAATGGCAATTTGCTGAAATACACATTCGTCGCCGCGGCTCCGCAGATCACGTTCGGCTTTGATGCGGTCGTCGATGCGGACTCTTTCCATCACTACGCGCTAACGAATGCCGGGCCGAGCGGGACGAGCGCGTCGCTGCAGGCGGTGACGCCGACGTATGTCGCGCAGAGCGGAGCGAGTCCGTTTGCTCCTTTCACCGTGAAGAATAACGACCTGCTACAGACGCACCTCGCGAGCGCGGTCGGGAGCGGCGGAGATTTTGCGAAGGAAGGAACGGGCGGGGTCGCGGCGTTGACGAATGGCGCGTTTTCCATCACCGGCACGCCCCAATCAAACCCCGAGCTCGCGACTGGCAACAATAATTCCAGCGTGCTCTTCACGCTCGACCTGACCGGCGCGCCGCAGGGCTACGATATTTCACAGATCGTCGGCTACGGCGGCTGGAACGACCAGGGACGCGACCGCCAGCTCTACTCGATCTATTACTCGGTTGTCGGCGACAGCGGTTTCACGTTTCTCGGGACTGCGAATTTCGACAACCCGGCTAATCCCAGCCAACCATCCGCGATCAGCAGCAACTTTGACGTGTCGCTGGGCTGGGTGGATGCAATCCGCATCGACTTTCTCAACGGGCAGGAAAATGGATACGCAGGATACGGCGAGTTCGATGTCGTAGGCGTCGCGCATGTGCCGGAACCGGGCTCGGCAGGGCTGCTGATGCTCGGGCTCGGCGCTATAATCGCGCGGCGGCGGGCACGCCGCTAGAGCCGTTTCATTTTTTCTGTAGCCGACAATTTGACAGAGAGAGCGATGTAATCCGCGACTTAGTCGGCCGTAATGCGCCGCGCGGATTCCCGGTTGCAGAAGGGCTCTGAATCGCTACGGACTATCACGATGCGGCCCCCGGAATTGGTGTGAAAAGTGACGAGCGCTCGACGAAGCGTGGCGGGAAGGTCCGTCGGCTGATCGTCGCGGCCTCGATCGCAGCGATTTTGCCCTTGCTGGCGGTGGAGGAGACTTGGATCGGCGGGAGTTCCAGCCTTTGGAGCGGGAAAGCCAATTGGCTGGATGGCAGCGCCCCACTCGCCGGCGGCGCGACGGACCTCACGCTGCGTTTCGCCCCTGCCAACCCGAATCCCTTCCAGGCGAATAACGACCTCGGCAACCCGTTCGTCGTCAATCGGCTCGTGCTGGCCAACGATTCGACGGGCGAGCTGACCATCGGAAATATGTCCGGCGACTCGGTCGAACTCGGCGGCGCCAATGCCGGGTAAGCCTCAGTGGGACCAATTTGTTCACGGGCGGCGTGATTTTGGAGTCCGGCAATCTCGAGTTCTCGTATGGCTTGACACTGGGCGCCGGCCCACTGACGGTGAAAGGCGGGTCGGTGAGTTTGAGCGGGGGAACGGGCGGCAGCAGCGTGCTGCTTGAGAGCGATCTGCGGTTCACCGGCGGCGGGACGATCTCGGGCGTGATCGCCAGCGCGGTGGCTGGGACCGGTTTGGACCTGCGCCTCGGCGGCGCTACTTACTCGACGTAGACGCTCACCGGCGTCTCTACCTACAGCGGCGCGACCATGCTCGATCTGACGCCGATCGGCTCCCGCACGGGCTTCTCTCTAACAGGCGAACTGGCCGGAGCCGAGGGCGTCGTAGTTTGCGATCCTCAGCCGGCCGGACTGCAGCAGCGTGCCACCGGCAAATTTGGAAAAAGAACGCCCCATCAGGCGCGGGCGGCACGGATGGCGGCGATGAAGGTGCGGGCGGTGGCTGTGAGGGCGGGCCAGTTTTGAGTCTGTAAAATGTCGCGGGAGACGAGGCTGGAGCCGACTCCGAGGGCCACGGAGCCGGCTTGGATAAAGGCTCCTACGGTCGCGGGGGTGACGCCGCCAGTCGGGATGAGACGGAGCATGGGGAGCGGCGCGAGGATGCTGCGGATGTAGGCCGGCCCGAGGAATTCGGATGGGAAGATTTTCACGAAATCCGCGCCGGACTCGTGGGCTAGCAGCGCCTCGGTCGGTGTGAATGCGCCGCTGGCGATCGGTTTGCCCAGTTCGTTGCACACGGCGATGACGGCAGGCTTCGTGACGGGCGTGACGACGAATTGCGCGCCCGCGACAATCGCCTCCTGCGCTGTGCCGGGATCGATGACGCTGCCGACGCCGATGAAGATTTTTCCCGCGAAACGCGTGGCGATCTCGGAAATCGTGGCGAGTGCGCCGGGTGTGGTCATGGTGACCTCCATCGCGGTGACGCCGCCTGCGAGCAGAGCCTCCGCGGCCTCCACGAGATGCGCGGAGGAATCGGCGCGGATGATCGCGATGATGCCGGGATCGAGCAGGCCGCGGAGGATTTCAGGCTTCGTCATGCGGAGCGCGGCGCGGGGTCACTTCGCCTCAGCGGGCACGGGAGTGGGCGGTGCGACGGGAGCCGAGTTCGAGTTTTTCTTGAACATCGCGGCGCCCATTTTCACGCCCATCTTCATCATGTCCAACTGCTGCTTCTGCGCGGTCTCAAAGGCGTTCGTTTGGTCCGGCGAAAGGACGGTTCGGGCACGGGCAAGGACGCGATCGTTGAAGTCTTCGGAGCTCTGGATCAACTGATTCACGCTGTCCTCGGATTGCAGCGCCTTCATCTGCGCGCTGACGTCCTTATTGGCCGGGTCGAAAACGTTCGCGGGCGATTTCTGACGCTCTTCTTTCATGATGTTGAGGAGGCCCTGTTTTTCGTTGTCCTTCAGCGCGGTGCCGGTGGCGCTGAGGGATTGCTGGATTTGATTGAGCTGCATCCGGTCGCCGAGGCTGCGCTCGTAGTCGGTGAGCTTCGCCATTTTCGCATCGCCGAGGACGCTCTTGAGCTGCGCGTCGTACTCCTCGCGGCTTGAGGCGATCGTCTTGCCCACTTCTTCCATCTTCGCCGGGTCAGTCTCGCCACCGCCGCCGAATGCCTCCATCGATTTCGCGCTAATGGCCATCTGACGGTCAGCTAGCAACTCCATGACTCGCGTGGCTTCGTCGGGCGAAAGGCCGAGTTCTTTGGCGAGATCGGAATACATCATGCGTATGCCCATCGCCTGCTGCGCCCGCATGACTTTCTTCATCTCGGGGTCTTTGTACATCTTTGCGATCCCGCTCATGAAATTGTTGTCCTCTTTCTTCTTCGGCTCGCCCTCTTTCGCGGGCTCGGCCGCATCCGCGGAGACGACCGCGTCGGGAGCCGCGATTTTCTCGGCGAGCTTCTTGCGCAAGTCGGTGGACTCGTTTTTGTAAATGTCGTTTTGCGCGCGGAGCTTCGCGAGTTCGTCGGCGAGGCGCGCTTGCTCGGCGGCGGCTTTTGCATCCGCGGCGGCGAGTGCATTTCGGAGCGCGGCGTTGCTCTCGTGTTGGGAGAAAGCGACGGCGCCGCAACCGATGGCGACGACCGCAGCGAGGATGAGGGGGAGGTGCTTCATGGAAGCGAGAGATAGCGCTCACGGGCAACGCCGACAAGCGCGGGCGGACACTTTCAAAATCTCCGCTCGCACCGATGCCCGCGCGTCGCCATAACGACGCGTTTTCATGACTTCTCTGCAACACACCCTTGGCAAGAGCGCCAGCATGAGCGGCTCGTCTCTTCACACCGGCGAAAGCGTGACCCTCACGCTGCATCCCGCGCCGCCCGGACATGGCCGGAAATTCAAACGCAAGGACATCGCCGACGAGCCGATCATCGACGCGAAAATCGATCTCTTAAAAACCGTCGAGCGCTCCACCACGCTCGGCGAGGGAAGCGTGAAATTACATACGGTCGAGCATGTGCTCGCCGCGCTGGCCGGCATGGGCGTGGACAATGCGCTCATCGAGATGGACGCGAACGAACCGCCCATCGGAGACGGCAGCGCAGGGCCGTTCGTCGAACTCATCAACCGCGCGGGAATCGTCGAACAGAGCGCGCCTCGTCCCGTTTTCGAAATCAACGAGACAATCCACATCGAGACGAAAACTGGCTCGCTGATGACCATCGTGCCGGACTCCGCGTTCCGCATTTCCTGCACGCAGGTCGGGCCGGATGGACGCTTCACACAGTTCCATTCGACCGAGATCACACCCGCCATTTTCGAGAAAGAGATCGCCCCGGCGCGGACGTTCGTTTTTTACGAAGACGTGAAACCCTTGATGGACAAAGGGCTCATCAAGGGCGGCAGCCTGGAGAACGCCGTGGTCGTGCGCGGCGAATCGGTGCTGAGCAAGGAACCGTTGCGTTTCCGCGACGAATTCGTGCGGCACAAAATTTTGGACATCGTCGGCGACCTGTCGCTGTTCGGACGCGCGATCAAAGGCCACATCATTGCTGTGAAGCCGGGCCACGGGCCGAACACCGATCTGGCGCGCGCGATCGGAAAACAGTTTGCCAAAATGATGGCGCTCGTGCCGCCATCGACGACTCCAAAAGGCGGAGACGTGCTCGATGTGAATGACGTGATGAAGCTGCTGCCGCATCGCTATCCCTTCCTCATGGTCGATCGCGTGGTCGGCTTTGAGGGCGAAAATAAATGCACCGGCGTGAAGTCGGTCACGATCAACGAGCCGTTTTTTCAGGGCCACTTTCCGGGACATCCGATCATGCCCGGCGTGCTGCAAGTCGAGGCCATGGCGCAAGTCGGCTCGATCCTGTTGCTGCGGCGGCCGGGCAATGCCGGAAAGATCGGATATTTCATGAGCGCGGACTCGGTGAAATTTCGCAAGCCGGTCGCGCCGGGCGATACGCTTTTCATCGAGGTGGAGATGATTCAGGTGAAAAAACTCGTGGCGAAAGCGCGCGGTCGCTGCTTCGTGAACGGCGAAGTGGTGAGTGAGGCGGAGATGATGTTTGGCCTCGTCGATTCGTGAACGCGGCGCAAATCCATCCGACTGCGATCGTCGATCCGAACGCCGAAATCGGCGCGGATGTCCACATCGGGCCATACTGCGTAATTGAAAGCGGCGTGACGATCGGCGAAGGCTGCTGGCTGCATCATCACGTCTCGATTTGCGGGCCGACGAAGATCGGTATCAGGAATAAATTCTACAATTTTGGCTCCATCGGGCTGCCGACGCAGGATCTCAAATACACATGCGAGCCCACGCATCTTGAGATCGGAAATGGAAACACGTTTCGCGAGTTCGTGACCGTGCATCGCGGCACTGCGCCGGGCTCGCTCACGAAAATCGGAGACGGTGGAAATTTCCTCGCCTACTCCCACATCGCGCACGACTGCGTGGTGGGAAACAACGTCATCTTTTCAAACAATGGAACGCTCGCCGGGCATGTGGAAGTGGGCGATCACGCAGTCATCGGCGGACTCACCGCAGTGCATCAGTTCTGCCGCATCGGGCAGCACGCGCTCACGGGCGGTTGCTCAAAAATCGTGCAGGACGTGCCGCCATTCATGATCGCCGACGGCAATCCCGCGCAGGTCCGTAGCTTCAATAAAGTCGGTCTCGAGCGGCATGGCTTTTCGGAGGCCGCAATGAGGAACATCAAGGAGGCGTACCGGATCATCTACCGCTCGAAGCTGAATTTGCAGCAGGCGATCGAGCAGATCCGAAACGACCTGCCGGAGTCGCCCGAAGTGCTCGCGCTGCTGGCATTCGTGACGAGCAGCCCGCGCGGGATCATTCGGTAAAAATCAACGCCCGACTCACTTGCCGCGCGCGCGGCGATCTGGTACCGAACGACAATCATGGCTGGAACCACGACGGTATTTCCCGAGGAACGAATCCTGGCGCTGCGGCCGGTGATCGAGATGCAGCTCAAGGACGCCGCCGCGCGCGTGGGTGATGCGACGTTCGACGAGTTTTTCGAGGCGCCGTTGCGCGCACTCCTGATCGAAGCGTTCAACCGCGTCGGAGCCCACGAGGGAAGCGTGTGGCTGCTTGATGAAGCGCGCGAGTTTCTCGTGCCGCGCTACAATTCCGGGCCAAACGCCGCCCGCTTCGTGAACACATTCCGGCAGAGCGTGCGATCCGGAATGATCAGTATGGTCGTCGCGACGGAACAACCCATTTGCGAAAACGGGATGTGCGAGCATCCCGGCCAAGACCGAGCGCTCAACGAGATGCTCCGCTTGGAAGCGTGCGCGATGCTCGCAGTGCCGTTCAGCTTCTTGGGCGAGTTACGGGGCGTGATTTCCTGCGTGCAGCTCAAAGCGCTCGGCAGCCCCGATCCCGATCCGCCGGGCTTTTCTCCGGATGCGCTCCGTGCTCTGCAATCCACTGCCGGCCTGCTTTCGCGGCTCGTCGAGCACCGTCTCTTTACCCTCTGTCTCGGCTTGGAGGGGATCGTTTGAAGGTGTGGATTTCGCCGGAGGAGGCGGTGCAGGCGATCAAGCGTGGAACTGGAAAAGGATTGAAAATCGCAGTGCTCGATTCGGGCATCGAGACGAGCCATCCCGCGCTCAATGGCCTCGTGCTCACGGATGACGTCGCGATCGTCGAAGACGGGCTTCGGCTTAAAACCGTGCCCGGTGAGGGGCGCGATCTTTTCGGCCACGGCACCGCCATCGCGGGCATCCTGCGGAGCATGGCGCCGGAGGCGGAGATCGGCAGCTTCCGCGTGCTGGGCGAATCGCTCGGATCACGCACCGCCGTCATCTTGGAGGGCGCGATGCTCGCGATCGAGCGCGGATACAACATTCTGAATTGCAGCCTTGGCTGCAGCGTGCAGGAGCACGTCCTGAAATATAAATGCTGGGTCGATGAGGCGTATCTGCGCGGCATCCATGTCGTCGCTGCGTGCAATAATTACGACTTCTCCCGCCCCGAGTGGCCCGGCTTTTTCACCTCGGTCCTCACGGTGAACATGGCGCGCACGGAGAACGACACAGACATTTTTTACAAACCCGGCAACCTCGTGGAATTCGCCGCGCGCGGGGTGGATGTCGAGGTGCCGTGGCTCGGTGGCGGGACGAAGCGCGTGACCGGCAGCAGCTTCGCGGCGCCTCGTCTCGCGGGAATGCTCGCGTGCCTGCTTTCCGAGGTGCCGAAGATCACGCCCCTCCAGGCGAAGGCGCTTTTCCACCGCTTCGCGCGTCCGTGGAATAGCGACCTCACGGCTCCCGGCCAGCAGTGATTTTCCGCTCGCCGAATGGCGCACGGGAAAAGCATCTTCACTCTCCCGCGCCCACATCACCGCTGGCCGTGACATTTCCCTAAAATCCAAACAGCCATGTCCCAACAACACTTCCCCAATGTCAGCGCCGTCAAATTTGAAGGCGCAAAATCGAAGAACCCGTTCTCGTTCAAGCACTATGACGCGAGCGAAGTGGTAGAGGGCAAAGCGATGCGCGATCACCTGCGCTTCTCGGGCGTTTACTGGCACACGATGTGTGGACAAGGCGGCGATATGTTCGGCGCGGCGACGGCGATCAGGCCGTGGGATACGGGCAAGGCGGGGCTCGATTTGGCAAAGGCGCGCGTGCCGGTTTTCTTCGAGTTTTTGGAAAAGCTGAGCCTGCCATACTACGCGTTTCACGACCGGGATGTGGCGCCGCACGGGCAGACGTTGCGCGAATCGAACGAGTGGCTCGACACGATCGTCGCGCTGCTGAAGGCGCAGCAGGAGCGCACGGGGATCAAGCTGCTGTGGGGCACGGCGCAGCTATTCGTCCACCCGCGCTACATGCACGGCGCGGCCACGAGCTGCAATTCGGAGGTGTTCGCATTCGCCGCGGCGCAGGTAAAAAAAGCGCTCGAGGTGACGCATGAACTCGGCGGCGAGGGCTACACTTTTTGGGGCGGACGCGAGGGCTACTCGACGCTTTGGAATACGGACATGAAGCGCGAACTCGACCATCTCGGGAAGTTCCTTCACATGGCCGTCGGTTACGCGAAATCGATCGGATTCAAAGGGCAATTTTACATCGAGCCGAAGCCAAAAGAGCCGACCAAACACCAATACGACAGCGATGCGGCGGCGTGCCTCAACTTCCTCCGCGAATACGATTTGCTTCCGCACTTCAAACTGAACCTGGAGACGAATCACGCCACGCTCGCGGGCCACTCCATGCAGCACGAAATCGAGGTCGCGGGCTCCGCAGGCGCGCTCGGCAGCATCGACGCGAATACCGGCGACCTGCTGCTCGGCTGGGACACGGATCAATTTCCCACGGATATTTATCTCACGACGCAGTGCATGCTCGGCATCCTGAAGTTCGGCGGGTTGACGACTGGCGGCGTAAATTTCGACTCGAAAGTGCGGAGAGAGAGCATCGACCCGGATGATCTGATCCACGCACACATCGGCGGGATGGACACGTTTGCGCGCGGGCTGAAAATCGCGGCTGCGATACGCGCGGATGGGCGCCTGGAGAAATTTGTGAAAGACCGTTACGCCTCGTGGGACAGCGGCCTCGGCGCGAGCATCGAGAGCGGAAAAGAAAACTTCGCGTCGCTCGAAAAGGCGATGATGGAGAAAGGCGAAGTCGCCGCGAATGCGAGCGGGCGTCAGGAGTTTCTGGAGAATCTGATCAACGAATTCGTCTAAGCGCGCCTCCCACTGTTCCAGGGGAGCGTTCTCACTAACCAGCCAGCCGCGCGGCGTGCGCGAGCAGGAAAACCGCGTTCATCACGACGAACGCGATGATCGGATTCCATGAGCGGCGTGAGAGTTCACCGGCGACGCTTTTCTCACGCATGAACCACGCGAAGACCGCGGATGCGAGGAGCCAGGTGGCGTAGTTTCGCAGCGGCGCGGATGAGAGGGCGTGCGTGGTCGCAGCGTCCCAAATCCACCACCAGCGCAAATGGCAGGCGGTTGCTTCGAGGTTAAATGCGGTCGCGAGTGAAAGGACGCCGGTGGCGAGCGCGATTTGGTTGTGGCTCGCGCTGGGGAGCAGGCGCAAGGCGCATTCGCGCGCTCCGAGGATGATTGCGAGCCAGAGCAGCGGGATGCCGAATGGCACGGGGCCGAGCATCACGCCGAGGTGCTCGGTAAAGTGGATCGTGCCGAGCGGGTATCCCGTCCGCACGCTGGACCAAGTGATCGCAACGACGCCACCGATGACGATGAGCGACCATCTTCGTACGGTCGCGAGGCCTTCGGCTTCCGCAATCGCGGAGTAGATACTGATGGCCGCGAGGGTGATCCACGCGGGATCGAGGATGTGGAGAAGCCAAGCGAGCGCTCGGGCAAGATCCGGGTTCGCAGGGAGCGCGCGCGCGTCGAGTCTCATGCACCAGACCATCGCGACGAGCCCGCTCCAAATGAGGAAGAAAATCCACAAGGTGCCCGCGAGCGGCTCCAGCGCCCGCGCGAGGAAGGAGGAGCGGCGCATGTCCGTGCGCTAGGTGGAGCACTCAGCCCTACTGCGGTTCGTGGCCACAGCTGCGGATTTTAAGAGTTCGCAGGCAGCGTAACGCCGACTCCGGTAGCAGTCCGACAACGACGCATTCGGAGGATCGCCAAACGCTACACCCGAGTCGCGTGCTCTGCACTGCCCTGGCCGCACGAGGCTTTCAGGCGGGCTCTTGGAATCCGTGCAGCTTAAGGCTGCTGATCGCGGAGCGGAGTTCTTCGCGGAGTTGCGCGATCATTTCGCGGGTCACTTCGATTTGCTCGGCTTTGTGCTGCGCCCATTCACGGGCGGTCGCCTGCAGGCGCTCGTAGGCGTCGGTGATGTATGCGCGCGCGGGCTCGGTGAGCTTCGGGCATTCGAGCTTCGACTCGAAGCAACGCTGGGTTTCAGCCAGCTCGGAGAGCAGGATTTTCTCGGACGGGACGCGGCGCAGCTTCGAGGCGAGGCCGCATTTTGCGAGGGTCCAGATAATCCATTTGGTTGGGTCGAATTGCCACGGCTTCACGCCGTTCCGGTAGTCGTGCTGAAACTCGTGGTGATAGTTATGATACCCCTCGCCGAACGTGACGACAGCCATCATCCACGAGTCGCGTGCGCTGCATTTCGAGGAATACGGGCGCTTGCCGATGTAGTGGCAGAGCGAATTGATGCAGAAGGTGCAGTGCTGGAGAAAGACGACGCGCGCCACCCCGGCGATGAGAAATGCGCCGAGCGCCGACTGCCAGCCGCCCCAGACGTAGCCGACCATCGCGGGCATGATGAAGGCGACGAATGCGCCGATCCATTGCACATGGCGGTGCTGCCACATGACGAGCTTGTCGCGCTGCAGATCGGCGACGTTGTCGAAAGGTGGCGGCTCGGAAAGTTTGAATAGGAGCCAGCCGATGTGGGCGTGGAAAAGGCCCTTGCTGATGTCGTACGGGTCTTCGTCGTGATCGACGTGTTTGTGATGCGTGCGGTGCTCGGTACACCAGAGGAGAGCCGAATTTTCAAACGCGGCCGCACCGAAAATCAGAGTGAAAAGTCGCACGCTCCAGTGTCCCTGAAACGCGAGGTGCGAGAAGAGCCGGTGGTAGCCGAGCGTGATCGAGAAGCCGCACGCGGCGAGCATCACGAAGAAGAAGACGACTTGGAACCAATCGAGGCCGAAATTCCAGAGGTAGAGAGGCACGGCGGTCAGCGAGAGGACGAGCGTGCCGATGAGGAAGCTGCTGGTCGTCCAATTGACTTTGTCGAAGGGGATTCGTTTGAACATGGTTTTTGAGGTGAAGATACCGGGAGTTTTCGGCGCGGACAGATAGCCCCGAACCGCGGTTTTAGCAAACCCTATTCCGCGCGTGAACTTTCCGGCTAATGCGACCGTGAAACGTCAATTTCCACCGCACTGTGTCCGCCTTGGGCGACGATGTTGCCGCCACCTTGAGCCACGATGTTTCCCCCGCCCTGGGCGACGATGGGGGAAGCGACGCAGAGGACGCGGCCTTGCTTGAGGGGCAGGACGCAGACGCCGTTGGTAAGGACGACGCCGTCGGTGGCGGCGATCATGATGCCGTGGGAGCTGGCGGTAATGCCGTCGGCGGTGTCGGCTAGCTGAGGCTGGTTGGCTTTGGTGAAGGCGGCACCGATGCCATTGAAGAAGCAGCCTACGCTTTCCCACAGTGAGTGGAAGAAGTCGCCGGAGCGGACGTTGGTGGAGAGGAGGCGCGGAGCAGCAGCGGCAGTATTGTCGGCGGAGATGTAGGAGGAGTGATCCTCAACGGCGCAGGCGGAGAAGTCGCGATTGACTAGGACGGTGATTTCCACGGCACCCCCGGCGTGGGCGGGGAGGGTGCCGATGGTCCAAGTGGCAATGTCGTGGCTGGCACCGCCAGTGGATCTGGCCTGCGAGGCGGTACGCTCGGCGTATTTGATGGGGGTGGAAATGACGGTGGCGATGTCGGTGGCACCGTTGGGGGCGCTGACGTAGCCCTGGGTGGCGCCAACGAATTGGGTGCCGGAGGGGATTTGCATCCCGACGTGGACGTTGGTGGCATCGAGGTCGCCGCTATTGGCGAAAAAGATGGTGTAGGTGAGCTGTCCGCCTTTTTTCACAGTCCACGGCGCAGCGTGGCCAATGATAAGATGCGGGCTGCTGAGGAGATTGAGGACGATGGGATCGACGGTGGTGCCATTAGCGGATGCGATGGCGTCGGCGACCGAATGGAGCGCGGTGAGCGTAAAGCTGGCGGGGGTGTAGCGGCCGCTGATTTTGGGGCTGTTCAGGACGATGTATTTGATGATGGCCGGGTTGGCCGTAGGGCTGACTTTGAAGAAGACGCGGACGGAGCCGTGGCTGTGGGCCGCGGCGGTGCCGAGATTCAGGGTGAGCTGGGTGCCGGAAGCGGTGAATGCGCCGGCGGCAAAGGCAGTGGTGGAGCCGTTATCGGCGACGACGCGGGGCGGGGAGGCGGGGTCGAGGGAGGTGCCTTCGGGCGCGGTGACGGTGATCTGGGTATTGCTGGCAGGGACGCCACCATTCTGCACCCACGGGGCTGGGCGGAGAATTGGTTGCTGTGCTGTCCCCCTTCCCGCCATCCATCTGCAAAAACGTCTGCTTGCCTTGCCCGATATTGCTCGCCTCATACACCAGATCGCGGTCGCCATCGCCATCGATGTCGCCGATTGCCATCGCGTGCATGTGAAGGAAAAAAGCGTTCCGATACGGAACGCTCGTCTCATCCGCCCGACGCATTCGCGCCTTTGCATTTGCGACACTACGATCCGCAGTGCGTCCCAGAAAATCGGCCGCACTCGGCGTTAATTTTCCTTAGGAGACACGTTGCCAACGAAAGTCAGCACGGAGGAGAATGGTCTCGAAATCAATTTCCGGCACCGGCGGCTACGATCTTGCCACCACCCTTCGCGTCGATGTGCCCCGCGGAGAATCCGATGAAGTTGCCGCCGCTTGCTGAGACGACGCCGGCCCCATCTTGAGAGATCAGCTTCGACTTCAGCGTTAAATTGCCAGCGCCCGCGGCGACGATATTGCCAGCTCCTGCGGCGACGATATTGCCAGCTCCTGCGGCAACAAGGTTGCCAGCGCCAGCGGCCACAAGATTTGCGTTGTTTGAGGAAATCGCACTGGAAGCGCCGCCGGGGTGGTTGCTGAGAAGTCCACCGCCATCCTGGCTGATGAGGTTTCCAGCACCGGCGGCGATGAGATTTCCAGCACCGGCAGCGATGAGTTGCGCGGCGTTGTCGAGCACGTAGGCGGCGGTTTGCGTACCGAGGCCGGAGATGCCCGTGATCGAAATCGCGTTTCCAGCGCCCGCGGCCACGAGATTTCCCGCGCCCGCTGCGATGAGGTTTCCAGCGCCCGCTGCGATGAGATTTCCAGCACCGGCAGCGATGAGCGGCGAGGAGACCACGAGGACCTGATTCTGTTGGAGCGGGAGGATAACGGCGCCATTTGTGAGTACCACGCCATCGGTCGCGGCGATCATCATGCCGTGGGACTGGGCGCTGAGGCTGTTCGTGGTGCCGGCGAGGGCGCCTTGTTGATTGTCTTTGAGCCCGCCGCCGAGGCCGGTGATGAAGCAGCCGAGACTTTCCCAAGCGGAGGCGAAGAAATTCCCAGAACGGACATTGGTCGAGAGCAGGCGTGGCACCGCGGAGGGCGCGTTGTCGGCGGAGATGTAGGAGCTGTGATCCTCGATCGCGCAGGCGGAGAAACCGGCATCGACGACGACGGTGAGCTCGACCGCGCCGCCCGAGTGGGCGGGCAGCGTGCCGACATTCCACGTCACGATGTCGTGACTCGCGCCGCCCGTGGACTTGGCCTGAGCCGCGGTGCGCTCGGTGTAGCTGATCGGATTCGGAATGACGGACGCTTTCGACAAAAGTCCATCCGGCGCGCTGATGACGCCCTGCGTCGGCCTGACGAAGCGCGTGCCGGAGGGCACCTGCATCCCGATGTGGACATTGTTCGCAGGGAGGTCGCCGCTGTTTCCAAAAAAGATCGTGTAGGTGAATTCCGCACCTTTCTTCACGGTCCACGGCGCGCAATGGCCGATGAGCAGTCGCGGCGCGTTCGGGAGTTGCAGCGGGATCGGATCGAGCGTGGTGCCGGTGGTCGAGGCGATGGCATCGGCGACTGCGAAGCGCGCGGGGTTGCGTCCGGGTGGAACGTAGTTGCCGGTGATTTGCGGGTCTTGGAGCAGGACGAACTTTTGGACGTTCGGATTTACATTTGCGTTCACTTTGAAAAAGACGCGCACCGCGCCGTGGCTGTGCGCCGCAGTGGTGCCGAGATTCATCGTGAGCTGACCGGAGCCGGAGGAAAACTGTCCGCTGCCGAATGCGGTCGTCGAGCCGTTGTCATTCACGATGAGCGGCGGAGACGCGGGATCGACCGCGGCGCCCGCGGGGACATTCAGTGTGATCTTTGTGTTCGTCGCAGGGACATCGCCATTTTGCTTCCACGGCAGGTCGAAGGAAACGGTATCGCCGGGCTTCGCGGCGAAGGAATTGCGATGCTGGTCGATGGCAAATGAAACGTCGCTGACCATCATCACAAAGAGGTCGTCGGGCGTGCCGGCGGTCACTTTCAAAAGCTCCGCGGAGCGAATGTAGTAGCCCTGCTCCGGGTCGCTTTGCTTGAGCTTCGCGTCGTAGCCGCCAAAGGAATGGATGAGCGTCGCGGGCTTGTTCACAGGCGCGAGCGCGACGATCGCCTGCACCGTGTAGCGGATGAGTCCGCCGGTGTTCGCGGGCAGGGGGCTGAGCTGGCTGATCGTCCCGAGACGGATGTCCATGCTGCGGACGAGGCCGATGTTGGCATTCGTCACCGGCGAGATCACCGCGCCGTTTTTGTCGAAGAAGGTGAATTGCTCTGCGGTCATCCCGCCGCCGTTTTGCGTGAAGTTCCCGCGCAAAATCGCACCCGCCGGGATCACGTCATGGACGACGACGTTGTGCGCGGTGGCGTCGCCGCTGTTCACGTAGAGCAGCTCGTAATCGTAGCCGCGGCCCTGCACCGCCGTCGTCACGTCACCGAATTCGCCGTTCGTCACCGAGCCGTTTCCGAACGTTCCATCGTTCAACGTCCCTTCGGCGACTGCGGCTTTTCCCAGCCCGAGCACCGGCGGCGACTGCGGTTCGGCGGCGCTGATATTGGTCCTCACGGGCTTTGCCGCGGCACCGTAGAGCGCGGAGATGCGCAGCGGATTCCCTTTTTTATCCACACCGGCGGCGATCGAGAAATCGAACTGGTCGCTCGAGATTTCGTTCGTGTGGAAAGTGTGCGGCCCGTCCTGGATCGTATCCGGGATGTCGTACATCACGCGGACTTTGAATTGCAGCGTGACTCGCGATTGCGCGGCGATGGTGCCGAGATTGAAATGCAACTCCGGCGCGACGAGTCGCGCATCGAGCAGACCCTGCGCGGTCCCGGGATCGAGCAACGAAAGATCGACGGCGTCCCCTTTTTTCGCGTGGAGAAATTTCACGTCCTGCTGGAGCGCGAAGACCAGCGCGGGGCTCGAGTTCGGGCTCGGATTCGGCAGCACGGTGCTTGTGGAGTTCCCATTGGCATCCGGCACATACGCCGTGTCGAGGATCGTCCCCGCGGGAATCACGTCGCGCACCATCGCGCCGGTCACTGGCGCTCCGGAGGTATTCTTGCAGTCGATCGTATAGGTAATCGTCCCGCCCGCGCCGACGATGCCGGAGTCGCGATCGACCGAGATTTCGATCGGCCCGTGGATCGTCGCGACGAGCATGTCCCTGTCGCTAACCTGCCCAGCCGGTTCTTCAGTCGCGACGATGGTGGATTGCGGCTCGATGATCTGCGTGCCGTATGCCGCGGTCACGTCGCCGGATTTGGAAAACACCGCATCCGAATCCACTCGCACGCGCATCTCGACATAGCCGTTCGTCGAGCCCGGCGCGATCGCCGTGAAGTGCCACACGACCGGCTTCCCCTTCCCCGCGACCGTGCCGCCGTTCGTCGCGTCGATGAAAGTCGTATGCTTCGGGATCGACGCCGTAATCGTGGCGTTGGTCGCCGCGAGGCTGCCGACATTTCCGTAGAGAAAGCGATACGTTAGGATGTCGCTCGTTGTCGTCGGGATTTCGTACTGCACGTAATCCGCCCCGAGCGCCGCATCGTGCTGCCGCGGGCGCAGGAACAAATCGGGACCGTCGAGCACTTTAAATGGTGCCGTCGTCTTCCCCTCGGCCGTAGGGTATCCATCCGCCGACGAGAGCGTGCGGAAGTAAATTTTGCTGCAAACGGGGATCGTCGCGGTGTGCCCGCTCCAGTTTTTCCCGGCCGCATCCGGCGCGAGCGTCAGCAGATCGTACCATTGAGAGGAGGGCGGCGGCGCAAGTGAAAACTGCACTTTCACGCTCGGGTTCATCGTGCCTTTCGGGAAAATCTGCGCGACTTTGAAGTCGAAATACGCGTGGTTCCTCGCGACGGCCTGCACGCCGAGTGTCTTCAATTGCGCCTTCGCCGTCGGCACCAGATTCTCCGGCTTCACGCTCAACGCGCCCGGCGATTTCAGCACCGCCGGCTTCGTGTCGTCGATCGTCACTGTCGCCTCTGTCGTGTCGCCGAGCGTCACATCGCCGATCGGCGTGCGCATCGCCAGCACGACCGTTTGCGAGGCTTCCGTGCCTTTGTCGCTCGAGACGGAAATGTGGATGTGTTGCTCGAATTGCCCCGGTCCGTTATCTGGGAAAGTCACCGTCTGGCTCGCGGGAAAGTCGATGTTGTAATCCGAATGCTCGCCCTTCGCGGTCTGCCCGTTTTCCGTCGCCGAGCCGCTCACGTCGAATGGCACGAGCGCTTGCCCCGTGCTGTCGGTGCCGCGCGTCACAACGACATCCACCTCTCCACCTTCACCGACCTCGTAAGCGTCCTGCTCGAACTGCACCGCATTCCCCGTCAGCCCGCCGCCACCGCCGCCCCCGCCCGTGATGTTCGGCAGAAGCGAAAAGTTATTCGCGTCGTCCGATGCCACCGCGAGATCGAGCTTGTTGTCTTTGTTAAAATCCACCGGCGAAATCGCGCGCACCCCGCTCGAAACCGGCACGGTGATCTGCGACCCGTACGGAAAATATTGCTCGTTGGAAATCTGCGTCGAATCGACCGGATAAATCAGAATCCCGTGCGTGTTCAGCGGATCGGTCACCGCAACATCGAGCAGTTGATCGCCATTCAAATCCGCGAGCACAATCGCCCCGTCGAATTTCAGCCGATCCGGATTATCCCCGATGAAAGCAAAACCCGTCTGGATGTTGAAGGTCCCGTCGCCCTTTCCTCCGTTCATCTGCAAAAAAGTCTGCCCGCCGTTCCCGATATTGCTCGCTTCATAGACGAGGTCGCGGTCCCCGTCGCCCGTCACGTCGCCGATCACCATCGCGTGCATGTGCAGGTAAAACGCATTCTTAATCGGCGCGTCCGTCGCGTCGCCATCCTGCCCAAAAGTCCCGTCGCCCTTGTTGAAAAAAGTCGTGTAACTGCCCGAACCCGAGCCATTCGAGGCGTTATCGCCGTTGTTGCTGCCGACCACGATTTCGGGGAGACGGTCGAGCTTCGCGTTTCCATCGCCGTCAATGTCGTTTCGCGTCAGGTCCGCCGCCGCTATGAAATCCCCCGAGCCGCGCGAACGATAAACCGCCGCAGGCACAAAGCCGTTCGTCCCATTGGAATCCTGCTTGAACACCGCCAACTCGATTTTCCCGATCGGGTCAACCTGCGGATCCACCGGCGGCAGCGTGCCCACCGCCACAATGTCCGACGGCCCACCGGTCCCATTCACGTCGATCAACACGAGTTTGGTCAGATTCACCACATTTCCGTCCACATCCGTGGCCGACAGGTCGAACGGCGCGGCGAAACTGATCGGCCCGCTCCCGTCGTTCGGCGTCATATTGAGATAGACCGTCACATGCCCGCCCTGGCAAACGACGATATCGAGATTAAAATCGTCATTCACGTCGCCGACCTCGACATCTGTAGGCATGTCGCTGGTCGTGATGTCCCAGGTGCCGAGCCCGTTGCCGCCATTCGCATCGCCGAGCCACACGCGCACCAATTTTCCATCGTGATCCGCCGTCACGATGTCCGGCGTCCGGTCGTTGTTCACGTCGATCGGCAGCACCAAATCAGCGCCAGTGTCGAAGTTATTTGCGTCAAATACCGGCAGCGTGAAGCTGCTCATACTCCTGACGATCGAGCGTCCGCCGGAGGTGAAATTCACGGGCGTCCCAAAACTCGGCGCGTCCGCGAAAGCATTACTGACCGCGAGGAGTAATAACGAAGCAGCGAGGGCTGAGCGGCGAATGAAGCGGAAATATCTGGGATTCATGGATTTAAATAAGTGCGGCCAGTGGAAGAGGGCGCGCATCAATCGGCCAAACATGAATCGTTGTCAACGGAACCTTCGGGAAAGGGAGAGTTCTGTCGAAAATGTCACCTTTCCCGCGCCAAACTCGCCTCCCGAATCGGCCTCCCCGGGGCTGCCCCACCCACCCTCCCGCAGTGTTCACCTTGCCAGCCATCGGTAAAACCGCGCGCTCGACTTTGCACGCATCGAGGCGCGATGTTGCGCCGATGTCATTCAAAGATTTTTCGCTCCTCGACGAGGTCACCCGCGGCGTCGAGGCAATGGGCTACTCCGAGGCGACGCCCATCCAGCTTCGCGCCATCCCGCTCATTTTATCGGGCAAAGACGTGATGGGCTCCGCCCAGACCGGTACCGGAAAAACCGCCGCGTTTGGCCTGCCGATTCTCACTTTGCTCAAGACGCACGGCGCCTGCCGCTGCCTCATTCTCGAGCCCACCCGTGAGCTCGCAGCGCAGGTGGAGACAGCCTTCCGCGACTTCGGGCGATACATGGATTTGAAAGTCGCGCTCATTCAGGGCGGCGTCGGATTTCAGAAACAGCGCGACGACTTGAAAGACGCCGACATCATCGTCGCCACACCTGGCCGCCTGCTCGACCTCATGGAACAGGGCGATGTGAAGCTGAAAGACATCCAGTTTCTCGTGCTGGATGAAGTTGATCGGATGCTCGACATGGGCTTCCTCCCGCAGGTCCGCCGCATCGTGGAAAAGTGCCCTAAGGAGCGGCAGACGATGTTTTTCTCCGCCACGCTCCCGCCGGAAATCTCAACGATGACGACGTGGGTATTAAACCAGCCCGAGGTCATCGAAATCGGCTGCCGGATGTCGCCCGCGGAGACGGTGACGCACGCGCTTTATCCCGTGGCGAAAGATCAGAAATTCGACCTGCTCATCGCGTTGCTGGAGCGCACGAAATTCGATAGCTGCATCATTTTCACGAGCACGAAAATCTACGCCGACCGGATCGCGCATCAACTCCGCGACCTGAAGCACGCGGTCGTTGCCCTGCATTCGAACCGCACTCAGCGCGAACGCGAGGAGGCGCTCGCGGGCTTCAAATCCGGCAAGTATGAAGTGCTCGTCGCGACCGACATCGCCGCGCGCGGGCTCGACATCGCGGGCGTGAGCCACGTCATCAATTACGACGTGCCGGGGCATCCCGAGGATTACGTCCACCGCATCGGTCGTACAGGCCGCGCGCTCGCTGTCGGCGACGCATTCACACTTTTCACCGCCGAGGAACTCGACGACATCCGCTCCATCGAGCGATTCATCGGCGCGAGCATCCCGCGGCTGAAACTCGAGAATTTCCCCTACGTTTACACCGCCGTTTTCAACGAGGACAAAATCCCGGCTGGCGGCCCCGGTAAAGGCGTCCGCACGCTCGGCGGCTATTCCTTCGGCGGCCGTAGGAGACGCTGATGTAGCCCCGGGACCGTGATCGCGTCGGTCGCGCGCGCCTGCCGGAATCAGCTACAACGGATTCGTCCGCGCGATCAGCCTCTCCTCGATCTCCGCAAGGATTTTCCGCGACGGTTCGGTATCGAATTTGTAGTCGTCCACGACGAACTGCTTCTTCTGCCCGCCGAGCTCATATCGCACGACCGCGATCCCCTTTTTCTCCCACCGCTTTTTCCCGACTCCCGTGATCGCGCCGAATGGTACGCGCGTCCCCGCCGCCGTATAGACCGCCTCCGCATCCGTGCGCACCGTGCGCCGGATTTGCGTCGCCCAATACGCGAGCGTGATCGCGCCGAAAATCGCAGCCAGACCGCTCAATCCAAACTGCTCGAAGCGTTTGCCGCTGTCCCATCGCTCATCCGGCAGCGGGCCATTCGGATGATGTTCCTCGACCCACTTCAGCCACTCGTCGTTCTTAATTCCGAGTTCCTTCGCGCGCTCCGGCCACTCCTTTTCGCGCCCCGCATCGACGTAACTTTTCCACTCCTTGTAGCGCACGTTTGCGCGCGGATACCCGACCGCGCCGTCGAAGCAAAACCACGCCGCGACCGCGAAAAGGAACAGCGCCACGAACAGCTTTTGCTTTTTCCAAATTGGTGAGATGCGGGCTTCAGCAGGCATGGGAGCGCGGAGTCTCAGGCGGCGCGTAAAGCGCTGACGAGCCCAAACTTTCATCCCGCTCCGCGATGCGCGCGATGGCCCACTGCGCGTGCTCGACGATCAGCGACTCGGCATCGCGCGCGGCGAGCCTGAGCGCGGGCAAGTCGTCGCATGTGCCCACATTTCCGAGCGCTACGCAAATGTTGCGGAGGAAGCCGCGACGCTTGATGCGCTTGATCGGTGAGCCGCGAAAAAGCGCGCGAAATCCTTCGTCGTCGAGGGCGAGAAAATCGCGCAGCAAAAAGTCGTGAACGAACGGTCGCGCGGCAAATGCGGACTCGCGCGAGCTATGCGCGAAGCGGTTCCACGGGCACGCGTCGAGGCACGCATCGCAGCCGTAAATGCGATCGCCGATGAGCGGGCGCAGATGCTCCGGGATGCTGCCCTTCAGCTCGATCGTGAGGTAGGAAATGCACAGCCGCGCATCGAGCCGATGCGGCTCGGTGATCGCGCCCGTCGGACACGCCGTGATGCAGCGCGTGCAGGTCCCGCAGCGATCCGGGAGCGGTTCGTCTGGAGGAAATTCGAGTGTAGTCAGCACCTCCGCGAGGAAGAACCACGTCCCGAGTTTTGGGTGAATGAGCATCGTGCTTTTGCCATGCCAGCCCGCCCCCGCGAGCGCCGCGAAATCCCGCTCCAGAACCGGCCCCGTATCGACGTAATGCCGCTGCCGCCCGCCCCGCGCCGTGAGCCAGTCGTCGATGACGCGCAGCTTTCTCTCGATGACGTCGTGGTAGTCATCGCCCCACGCGTATCGCGCGATGCGGCCGCCCGAGGCGTGCCGAGGCACAGTCGGCGGAAGATAATTCATCGCCAGCACGACCACCGACTTTGCGCCCGGCACCACCTGTTCCGGATCGGTTCTGCGCCCTTCATTTTTGCCCAACCACGCCATCTCACCCGCGCGTCCATCCGCGAGCCATGCGCGAAATTCTTCCGCGTGCGGCGCCTCCCCTGCGCGCGCAATCCGGCATTCGTCGAAACCCAGTTCGTGAGCCAGCGCGATCAATTCGTCTTTCACAACTGAGCCTGCCACGAAAACGCCCGGCGCGCTTCCGACGCGATTTTTTCCGCCACTTCATCGTGCTCGATGAGCGACGTATCTAGCGTTAAATTCGCTGCCTCCTCGTAAAGCGCGCGCCGCTCCGTGAGCATCCGGCTCACGGTCTCGCGCGGGTTCTCATTTTGCAAAAGCGGACGCTGCGAGTTCCGTGACACGCGCTCGAAAATCACCTCCTCGCTCGCCGTGAGGCACACGACGAATCCGAGTTCGCGAAGCAGCTCGCGATTGCGCTCGCTCAGCACGATGCCGCCGCCCGTCGCGATCACGCACAGCTTTCGCACCGCCAGCGAGGCCAGCGCTGCTGTCTCCAGCTCACGAAAATGCGCCTCCCCGTGACGCTCGAAAATCGCCGCGATATCCATCCCCGCCTCCTCGATCACCACGCGATCCGTATCGACGAATTGGAAATCCATCTTCCGCGCCAACCGCCGTCCGACCGAAGATTTTCCAGTCCCCATGAAGCCGACGAGGAGGATGTTTTCACGCGCGAAGCTCACGCGAAAACTTAGAAAGAACCGTGAGAAGTAAGAAGTAAGAAATGCCCGCGCGCAGCATCGACACGCCTCCGCAAGTTCCTAAATCTTCCCTCCCACTTCCTAAATTCCATGCACACACCACCCGTCGCCGTCGTCATGGGCAGCGAATCCGATTGGGAAACCATGCGCCACGCCGTCGATGCCCTCGCACATCTCGGCATCGCCAGCGAGCGCCGCGTCGTCTCCGCGCATCGCACGCCGGAGCTCATGGCAGATTTTGCGCGCGGCGCTGCGGCGCGCGGCATCCAGGTCATCATCGCCGGCGCGGGCGGCGCCGCGCACCTGCCCGGCATGATCGCCGCGCACACCGCGCTGCCGGTTCTCGGCGTCCCCATCGAGAGCCGTGTGCTAAAAGGCATCGACTCGCTCCTTTCGATCGTCCAAATGCCCGCCGGAATCCCCGTCGCCACCCTCGCCATCGGAGTCGCCGGGGCGAAAAACGCGGGCCTTCTCGCCGCCGCGATCCTCGCCCTGCACGACGACGAGATCCGCGCCGCACTCGCCGAATTTCGCGAAAAGCAAACCGCCGCCGTCCTCGCCGCGGAGCTGAAATGAGCATCGTCTCGCCATCAGTCATCACCTTCCCCCCCGGAAGCGCCGTCGGCGTCATGGGCGGCGGCCAGCTTGGCCGCATGTTCGCCATCGCCGCGCGACGAATGGGATACCGCATCCACACATTTTCCCCCGATGAAGACACGCCCACCGGCCAACTCGCCGACCGCGAAGTCGCAGCGAGTTTCGACGACGCGGAAGCCGTCCGCGACTTCGCGCGCGGCGTCGATGTCCTCACCTTCGAGTTTGAAAATATACCCGTGCAGTGCGCCGAGTGGGCTGCGGAGTTTTGCGTAGTCCGCCCCGCCGGACGCATCCTCCACATCTGCCAGCACCGGCTTCGGGAAAAAGAATTCCTCGATCAAGCGGGGCTCCCGCTTCCGTCATTCCGCGCCATCGCCAGCGCGGGCGAACTTGCCGCCGCCACCGCCGAAATCGGCCTCCCCGCAGTCCTGAAAACCGCCGCATTCGGCTACGACGGAAAAGGCCAGCGCAAGCTCGCGCCCGGCGACAACCTCGTCGCCGCATGGGCGCCATTCGCCGGCCAGGCCGCGGTGCTCGAGGCGTTCGTCCCATTCGTCTGCGAGCTCTCCGTCATCGTCGCGCGCGGCATCGACGGCGAGATGCGCACCTTCCCCGTCGCGCGGAACGAGCATTTAAACCACATCCTCGATTTGACTACCCTCCCATTCGGCGACGAGGCCGTGGAAAAGAGCGCCCGCGACCTCGCCTGCGCCGTCGCCGAAGCGCTCGACCTCGTTGGTCTGCTCGCTGTCGAGATGTTCCTCCGCGCAGACGGCGTGCTGCTCATCAACGAACTCGCCCCGCGCCCGCACAACTCCGGCCACTGGAGCTTCGACGCCGCGGTCACGAGCCAGTTCGAGCAGCAGCTCCGCGCCGTCTGCGGCCTCCCGCTCGGCTCGACGGAACTGCTGCGCCCCGTCGCAATGGCGAATCTCCTCGGCGATCTGTGGGAACACGGCGAGCCCGATTGGGCCGCCGCCGCTGCGTTTGAAAATGTGAAGATTCACCTCTACGGAAAGACCGGCGCAAAGCCCGGGAGAAAAATGGGCCACCTCGTGGCACTCGGCTCCAACACAGCATCCGCAGCCGACACCGTCCGCGCCGCGAGAGCCGCGTTGACGGCAAAACAATGAGCGAACGAATTCGGGAATGATCGTTCCCGCGCCAGCCATGATCGCCCGCGCGTGCGACCTTCTCGCCGCCGGCGAGCCCGTCGCCCTGCCGACCGAAACCGTTTATGGCCTCGCCGCCGACGCCCTCCGCCCGGACGCGATCCTGAAAATTTTCGAGGCCAAAAAGCGCCCATTTTTCGACCCGCTCATCGTGCATCTGCCCGACATCGACTGGTTGGCGCGAATCACCGAAATCCCTCCCGAAAGCCACGCTCTCGTCGATGCGCTCATCGCGAAATTCTGGCCCGGCCCGCTCACACTCGTCCTGCCGCGGCGCGACATCATCCCCGACATCGTGACCGCCGGCCTCGACACCGTCGCCGTCCGAATGAGCGCGCATCCCGTCTTCCGCTCGGTCATAGAGCGCTTTGCAAAACCGCTCGCAGCGCCGAGCGCAAACCGCTTCGGCCGCATCAGCCCGACGACTGCGGATCATGTGCGCATCGAGCTAAGCGCCCGCATCCCACTCATTGTCGATGGCGGTGCGACCACGCACGGAATCGAGTCCACCATCGTCGCCGTCGAGGGCGCTTCGCTGCGAATCCTCCGCGCCGGGCCGGTCACGCCGGATGATCTCGAAGGGTTCGCCGCTATCGTTTCGCCAGCAGCCAAACCCACGGAGCGACCTGAAGCCCCCGGCCAACTCAAGAGCCACTATGCGCCGCGCACACCGCTCATTTTACAAACCGAAAACCCCCACGGCTCCAGTGAAATCGGCCTCGGCCCGGCGCCAAAAGCCGGCCTCCTCGCCTGGCGTTTCGCTCCGCCACAACACGACTTCACCGCCATCGAAATCCTCAGCCCCACCGGCGACCTCCGCGAAGCCGCTGCCACGCTTTTCACCAAAATGCGCCGCCTCGACGAAGCCGGCCTCGACGTCATCTTCGCCGAGCCCGTCCCCGAAACCGGCCTCGGCATCGCCATCATGGACCGCCTCAGAAGAGCCTCCGCCCGTGAATAGCCGCGCGCCCAAACTCCTGGAAGCGCGCGCAACACCATCCACATGACCCAGCCCGTCACCGCTCAAAAAATCAGCACCCGCGCCGCCGGGGTCGTCGGCCTCGCCGTCATGTGCAGCCGCGTCCTCGGCCTTGCGCGCGAAATCATCCTCAGCCGCCTCTTCGGCGCCGGCTTTGGCATGGACGCCTTCATCGCCGCCTTCCGCGTCCCAAATCTCCTTCGCGACCTCTTCGCCGAAGGCGCCCTCTCCACCGCATTCGTCACCACATTCTCCAAGCAAATCAAAACCGACGGGGACGCCTCCGCGTGGCGGCTCGCCAATAAAATCGCCACCCTCGCCACCATCCTCCTCAGCCTCCTCACCCTCGCCGGCATCGCCTTCGCCCCGCAGCTCATCGACTTCCTCGCGCACGGATTTTCCCCCGACAAAAAGGAACTCACCGTGACGCTCACGCGCATCATGTTCCCCTTCATCCTCATGGTCTCGCTCGCCGCGCTCGCCATGGGAATGCTCAACGCCAAGGACGTCTTCGGCATCCCCGCGATGGCCTCCAGTTTCTTCAATCTCGGCTCGATCATCGGCGGCATTTCCCTCGGCTGGTGGCTCGATCCGCACTTCGGACAACGCTCCCTCATCGGCCTCGCCATCGGTACACTCATCGGCGGCACGCTGCAGCTGCTCATGCAATTTCCCGCACTTGCCCGCGTCGGATTTCGCTTCCGCCCCGATCTCGCGTGGCGCGATCCCGGCGTGCGGCAGGTCCTCCGCCTCATGGGCCCGGCCGTCATCGCGGCCAGCGCCGTCCAGGTGAACGTCATGATCAACGGCAACTTCGCCTCGATGCTCCCCGGCAACGGCCCCGTCAGCTGGCTTGGATACGCCTTCCGCCTCATGCAGCTCCCCCTGGGCATCTTTGGCGTCGCCATAGGCACCGTCACCCTCCCCCTCATCTCCCGTAGCGCCGCCGTCGGGAACACCGCCGAATTCCGCGCCATCCTCGCCCGCGGCATGCGCCTCGCCTTCCTCCTCACCGTCCCCTCCACCATCGGCCTCATCTTCCTCGCGCGTCCTATCATCAGCATCATCTACGAAGGGCGCAAATTCTCGGCTTTCGACACCGACCAAACCGCCGCCGCACTGCAGTTCTACTCCGTAGGCCTCGTCGCATACTCCGGCATCAAAGTCCTCGCCCCCGCCTTCTACGCCATCGACAAGCGTAAAACGCCCATGCTCGTCAGCTTCGCCGCCATCGGCGTCAACCTCTTCCTCAACTGGCTCTTCACCTTCCACCTCCGCATGGGCCACCGCGGCCTCGCCCTCTCCACAGGCGGCGTCGCTCTCACAAATTTCGCCGCCCTCTACCTCCTCATGCGCCGCGAGACCAAGCGCCTCGAGTCCCGCCAGATGCTCGCCACCCTCGGAAAACTCCTCGTCGCAGGCGCGCTTCTCGGCGCGACCTGCTGGATCGCACAGGCCACGCTCCTGGCAGACTGGGCTCACTTTTCTTTCGTTAAAAAAGCCGCGTTTCTTTTCGTAACGATTACCACTGCTGCGAGCGTCTTCTTCGGCACCGCCACCGCCTTGAAAATCGAAGAACTCGACGACATCCGCGCCCTCGCGATGCGGAAACTCAGGCGTCGGTAGCGCAAACCTCCCGCTTGCGCATACAGCGCGAGCCTCCGGCTTGTGCTACAACTCTCCACCAATAACTCGCACCCATGAAGAAAGCCCTCCTCACACTCGTCGCCATCTGGATCGTCGCCGGCGGCATCATCTGGTGGGCGCGCGCCTCGAAGCCCTCGCCAGAATCCCTCGCCCGATACGTCGAGGCACATCCCCTCGCCTCCAGCGACCACGACAAGACGCTGCGCTACGTCGCCGAGCAGCTCAATGAACTCGACTACGACCAGCGCCGCGAGATGCGCGTCGGAAAAAAGCTCGACCGATTTTTCAAACAGCTCACTCCCGACGAGCAGTCCCGTTTTCTCGATCTCACGCTCCCCTCCGGGTTCAAGCAAATGATGGACGCCTTTAACAAAATGGAGCCCGAGAAGCGCAAGAAATTCGTCGAGAAAGCGCTCGCCGAAATGAAAGCGCATGAGGGGGAAGATCGCCCACCCGGTGCCGACGACGCAAACGCGCAAAAGATCGTCCAGCAGGGACTCCGCTCCTTTTACAGCGAAGCCAGCGCCGATGTGAAACTGGACCTCTCCCCGCTCCTCGAGCAGATGCAGCGAAACCTGCAAGCCAGGTGAAGTTGAGAGTTTTTAGTTGAGCGCTTAGACCACGGAATCCACCGACTTCCTCTATGACCGCCTTCTCCCATCAGCGCGGAGTGCTCCCCTCCTTCTCTCAACTCTCGGCTCCCAACTCTCATCCGCGCTCCCGCGCCTTCACACTCATCGAGCTGCTCGTCGTTATCGGCATCATCGCCGTCCTTGCAGCGATCGCATTTCCCGTCACGCAGCGCATCGCAGCCGCCGCGAAAGCCACGGCCTGCGTCTCCAATTTGCGCCAGATCGGTGCCGCGCTAGGCGTCTATCTTTCTGAAAACAGCATGACCATGCCCGACCTCAAAGCCGGCCGCAAAATGCTCTCCGACGATGGCCCGGTGATCGACGACACGCTTGATCGCTACGTGAAAAACAAGGCCGTCTTCGCCTGTCCCGCCGACCCGCACTACGCGCGCGAATCGGGCACCAGCTACTACTGGAATACCGCCATCAACGGCCAGCACACCGGCGCACTCAACTTTTTCAAACTCAGCGACGAGCACAGCCACATCCCCATCCTCGCCGACAAGGAGGGCTTCCATCCCTACCTCGACACGAAAGTGAACATCCTCTACGCCGACGGCCACGCCTCAAAAGACATCAGCTTTGTCACCGGCCAATGAGCCGTTGACGAACTCTGCCCTGCAACGAGCGGAGTTATTGGTCGATCAATTCTGTGGAACAGGATCGCATTTTTCCGCGATCACGTATGCCACCGCTTGGTGGTCCGTGTGAGTGAGGCTAAGGTGGATTCGAATGATGCCTAGCCGCTTTGCGAGTTCGCTGGCACCGGCATGGAGCAGGATTAAAGGCGCGCCGTTTTCCCTCCGCTGCACCTCAATATCGCGAAAGCCGAAGCCTGCGCCGATGCCGGTTCCGAATGCTTTCGAGACGGCTTCCTTCGCCGCGAAACGTGCGGCGAAGTGCGGTCCGGGGGCGCTCATTTTTTCGCAATAGGCGCGCTCGTCCGCGGTGAATACGCGTTCCAGAAATGCCTCTCCGAGTCGCGTGATGCTGCTCTCGATACGCGCAACCTCCACGAGATCGACGCCGATACCGGCGATGCTCACGGCTGCATGAGCGCGAGCATTTCCGCGACCGCGGTCTCGAGTCCGACAACGGTCGATCGCGCGACGATCGAGTGGCCGATGTTCAGCTCGACGAGATGCGGGACCGCGACGATTTGGCGGATGTTCGTGAAGTTGATGCCGTGCCCGGCATTGACTTGCAGGCCGAGATCGGTGGCGCGTTCGGCGGCGGCGCGGATGCGGCTGAGCTCGACGATCTGAGCCGGACCCTCGGCATTTGCGAACGCCCCCGTGTGCAGCTCGACGATTTGCGCGCCGAGCGTTTTGGCTGCGAGAATTTGCTCCGGCGCGGGCTCTATGAAGAGGCTCACACGAATGCCCGCCGCTTGCAGGCGCGCGACGGTCGGGGTGAGTGGAATGAGCTGCGCGGCGGCATTCAGCCCGCCTTCGGTGGTGATTTCAGCGCGGTTCTCAGGCACGAGGCAGACTTCCTCTGGCAGCAGTTGCAGCGCGATATCGACGATCTCCGGCGTGTTGCCCATCTCGAGGTTCATCTTCGTCATGAGGCTCTCGCGCAGGCGGAACACATCGCGATCCTGAATGTGACGTCGATCCGCACGAAGATGGACGGTGATGCCATTCGCACCCGCGCGCTCGCACGCCGAAGCTGCCGCGATCAAGTCTGGCTCAACATTCGCAGCCTCCGGTGTGCCTGCGTAACGTGCCTGCCGCAGCGTGGCGATATGGTCGATATTAACGCCTAAAAACATGAGACAGTTTTTTTACCACCAAGACACTAAGGCGCGGAGGGGAATCGAGGAATCCAGAATGCCTCTTCCTCTTCGTTGCTTCGTGGTTCGCTCTCCCGTCAATGTTTGAAATGCCGGATGCCGGTGCAGATCATCGTCATGTTTCGCTCGTTGGCGGCAGCGATGACTTCGGCATCCTTGACCGAGCCGCCGGGCTGTATGGCGGACGTGGCGCCCGCTTCGGCGGCGGCGATGAGGCCGTCTGGAAATGGGAAGAACGCGTCGCTGCCGACCGCGCTTCCTTTCAAGGAGAGACCCGCATCGGCGGCTTTCCAGATGGCGATGCGCGAGGAATCAACTCGCGACATTTGCCCCGCGCCGATGCCGAGCGTGCGGTCGCGGCCGGCATAGACGATTGCGTTGGATTTCACATGCTTCACCACGCGCCACGCAAAAAGCATCGCGGCCATTTCCTCCGCACCGGGCTTGCGATCGGTGACTACTTTTTCCGCGAAATCCACCGCCGGCTCGATATCCGCACTCTGCACGAGCACGCCACCGATGACGCGCCGGATTTGCATCTCCGCTGAGTCGCCGGGCTTCGGCAGCGGTCGCGCGAGCTTCCGCATGAGCCGCAGGTTTTTCTTTTTCTGCAAAAGCGCACGCGCATCCGGCTCGAAGTCCGGCGCGATGATCACCTCGCTGAAAATCTCGCTAATCGCCTTCGCAAGCGACTCGGTAAGCGGGCGATTGCAAATGATGATGCCGCCGAATGGCGCCTGCTTGTCGGTCGCGAACGCCTTGTTCCATGCCTCACGGAGGTCTTCGTCGCTGCCGACGCCGCATGGGTTCGTATGCTTCAAAATCGCGACGGTCGGCGCGTCGAATTCCTCGATCAGTTCGGAAGCGGCGGTGATGTCGAGGATGTTGTTATACGAGAGTTCCTTGCCGTGAAGCTTCGTGAAATGGTCGTCGAAACTGCCGTAGAGCGCCGCGGCTTGGTGAGGATTTTCACCGTAGCGCAGCCGAGAGACGATCGGCAGCGAGAGATTGAAGGAACATGACGTCTCCTGCTCCTTGTTAAGGTAATTCGCGATCGCGCCGTCGTAACGCGAAGTGGTGACGAAGACTTTGATGCCGAGCCGCTCGCGAAGTTTTAGCGTGGTCGCGCCGTCGTTGTCGCGCATCTGCTCGAGCACGTCCGCGTAGTCCGCCGGGTCCACGACGACGGTGACGGAGCGGTAGTTTTTCGCCGCGCTGCGGAGCATTGAGGGTCCGCCGATATCGATCTGCTCGATCGCCTCCTCGAGCGTCGTTTCCTTGCGCGCGACTGTTTTCTCGAAGGGGTAAAGATTTACCACCACGAGATCGATCGGCGTGATGCCGTGCGCCTCCGCCTGCGCGCAGTGGTCGGGGTTGTCGCGCACGAAAAGGAGGCCGCCGTGGACTTTTGGGTGCAGCGTTTTCACGCGTCCATCGAGCATCTCGGGGAAACCGGTGAACTCGGAAATCTCGGTACTGGCGACTCCCTCCTTTTTCAAAAGAGACGCCGTCCCGCCCGTGGAGATGATTTCGACACCCATTGCGACGAGTTCGCGGGCAAATTCCACTAGGCCGGTTTTGTCTGAAACGGAGATCAACGCACGCTGGATTTTCATCGGGCGCGGAGGCTAGGTGCGAGGTGAGGAGCGGTCAATCGGAGCGTTCCCTCAAAGTGCCGACACTCGCCGCGGAGTCCGTACAAAATGAACCGCACGGCCACCCAAAGCCGTGCGGTTCTAACCCAACAACACAAACACCTGCCAATATCCTACGCCGTGTTTCGGCATCCGCAAATCGGCGAAGCGATTTTTCCGCCTCGCGACAAGAAAATATTTTCGCGCCGTCACCGGTCGGAGCCGAAAGCCGGAGATCCACCGCAAACCGCGCCGGATCAGGAGTATTTGACCTGTTTCCCAGGCTCCATCTCGTAGTGGAGCGTCAGGCGCTCAGCGGTGCCAGCTTTCACCACTTCGGCGACGAATTTCATGTAGATCGCATCGTCCTCGACCACTGCGCGCTTTTCCATCGATTCAAACTCGAGCGCGATAAAAAAAGGCCACTCGGTGTGAGCGTCGATCGTCTTGCCACATTTCACGCTGAGCACCTCTGGGATTTTTAGAAGGCTCATGCGCGTGGTCATCATCATCTCCTCGATCTTCGCAGGCGTTGTCTCGGGCTTAAGTTTAAAGAGCGTGATTTGCTGGACCATCGGACGGAGCTTCTAGTTTTTGAAAAAGCGGTAGGCAATCGGATTCCGACGCACCTGAGATTGAACGCGAGCGATGCCGATAGCAATCGGGCGGAGCTCCGAAGTCAGGCGCGGCGCCCGCAAATGCGCAGTCAAGTTCGAGAGAACTACTTTTTCCAGTCCAGCGCGCCTTTCATGATCGCGTAGACGTATCCGACCGTGATCACGGCGACAAAGCCGAGCATGCTCCAGAAAATCGATGGGCCGTGCAGCGCGATGAATTCGCGAAAAACGACGGCCCAAGAATACATGAAGACGATCTCGATATCGAAGAGGATGAAGAGCATCGCCACGAGGTAGAATTTCACGCTGAACCGCGGCTGCGCCTCGCCGATCGGCAGCATTCCGCACTCGTACGCGGAGTCTTTGGTCGGGTTGCTGCGCGCGGACTTGCCCAGCACGACGCTAGCGATGAGCGCGGAGGCTGCAAAGCCGATGGCAACGATGACTTGGAGGAGGATCGGGAGATAGTCTTGCATCTGAATTTTGGAAAAATGGAGCGGTGAGAATTAGGCAACGGGCGCGCGGGGCGGGAGTGGAGTGGGTGTGGTTTCGAGCGTGGCGAGCTGTTTTGGGATGCCTTTATACTTCTTCTGATCCTTCTTTACCATGCCGCGCGAGACGAGGTTTTGCAGCTTTTCATAAGCACGCAGCCGCAGCATTTCCTCCCCGCCGCTCGCAGCCTTGCGAGCCTTGAGCTTCGCATAGACGACATCGAACAAATCCTTGAACTCGAACGTGGTGCGCGAGGACAGCGCGGCGGCGAGTTCCTCCGTGACAAGGTCCGGCAGACGCCGGGCAAACGCGGTCTTCTGGTGGATGGACATAAGGGCGGCTCAAGTAGCAGAACGCCTGAATTTTGGCAGCGAAAAAACGGGCGCCTCGCGAAAATATCCACGCCCTCAGACGACTAATTCTCCGGTGTCGGCTCCGGCGCAGCGGGCGGCGCGGGTTGAGCAGGCGGCGGCGGAATGGGTGCGGTTTGGGGCGGTGTGAGATTGAGCAGTTTGGCAGGGTCTAGCGCAGCAGCTTCGATGTTTTGCAAGTTTGGCAGCGCCGCGCGGATTGCACCGCCGACGGCAGCGACGAGCACTTGATTAATGGTGAGCGTGCCGGTCGATTCCAACAGCGTGCCGGTCGCTGTCGTGGATTGCGACATGACGATCGGGCCGAGGTGCTTGGTAAAAGTCTCGGTGCTCGGCAATTTGCCGCCATCGATCCACTCGCCCGCGACGGGAGCGAAGGCGAGCGACATGATGATGAACGGACGGAAAGTGCCGTAAGCCCGTTCGAAAAGGCCGCGCAAATCGAGGTAGGCAAATGAGCTCGTCGCCGGTGCGACCGTTTTTTCCGCGGTCAAAAATGGCGCGCTGCTGCCCAGATTTGCCTCGCCGGATTTCAGTTTCGTTTCGGCGAGCGCAACCGAATCCGCGCTGAATCCTGCGATCAAAAACCGATCGGTCAGCGCAAACGTCGGTGAGATGAGTCCCAGCCCTTCAGCCGGCGCCGAGTAAGTGATGGCACCATCGGTCTCCGTTTTTGTCCACGCCGGTGAGCCCGGAAGTGGGCCGGTCAGCACGTCGGTGAATGCGCGCGCTTTTACCGCGTCGCGCACGTCGAGGGTGAGGACAAATGACGGCTGCATCAGACCCTGCGGCCAGTCCATCGCCGCGCCGAATTCCGGGCCAAATGCCTGATTCCAATCGGAAAACGAGAGCCCGTGTGCCGCGAGGGATTTCTGCATCGGCGCGATATTTGGCAGCACGAGCGTCAGGGCAGCCGTCGCGGAATCTGGCAGCTCGATGGTCGCCGGGAGCGCGGTTGCGAATAATAAAAGCGTCGCAGACGAGGTGAGCGAGAGCGCGTGGCGGGCGAGCGGCGGCTCGGCTTTATTGTCCGTGCTGAGGATGAAAATCGTGTCGCGGAAATCGGCGCCGTCGAGTTTCGTCGAGGCGGCAATTGCCTTTGTCTTCTTCAAGTCGGCGAGCTGCTTCCCATCGAGCGACTGCCCGCTCGCGAGCATCAGCGCAGTTACGCGCTCCATGACCTGACCAAGCTGCGCGACGATGAGCGCATCGCGATCCGCGGGCAACGGCGCAGTCGCTTCGACGAAGCCCGGCGCAGTCGCGAGGCCGCCTGCCGATGCTCCGTTTTTGCCATCGTACCGATCGAGCGTCTGCTCAAGCAGCGCCAGATCGTTTCCGAAAAAATACCAGTCATCGCGGAAGACGCCTGCGGCCACGGCATCTTTGTCGGTGAAAGATTCGATCTCCGCCGCGCCGTAGTTCACCAGCTCCGCGCGCCCCGCCGGACGCGCCGATTTCAACGCCGCCCACGGCTGCTCGAGCAACCGCTCGACCTCCCGCCGACTCCCGCCAAACGAGAACCCCGCGACGAAACGAGGCTCCGGTCCATCGATCGACGTGACCGTCAAAAACGCCTCGCCGGGCGACAAATTGTGCAGAGTCTCAAATTGAGCCATCCACGGCGAATCGCCCGCCATTTTCGCCATCGGCTTTTCGAGAAAAGCCTTCATCTCGGGCTCGCGCAAAAGTTGTGCGAGCGACGTGAGCTTCCACCGCTCCGCAGTCCGCGGGATGCTCGGGATCTGAGCGAATAGAATCGCGTCCGCCGGTGCCAATTCCGCCCCGCGCGCCACGTGCGGCGCGCGTGTCCGGCGCCAATAAATACCCGCCGGCACGGCGAGCGCGGCGAAGACGATGAGAGCGAGCAGCAGCTTTTTCATAAATGCCAAATCCTCACGGAGCACTCTCTCCATTCAAAATTCAAAATCCAAAATTCACATTTATTCCTCATACACGCCCGCCGCCCTCCACCCTGCCGCGCTCACTTCGAATACCTCGACGCTCACCGGGAACGGCGTGGCGCGATATGCCTCAAAAACCATCGGCGAGAATTCGTCGTAGTGGCTCGCGAGCTTCGGGAAAATGAACGCCTTGTAGCGGCTCGGCACGACGACCAGCAGCTTGTCGCCGAGCGTGTCTTTGAAGAGATCGAGGAACTTCGCCGCGAACACCGCGCTTCCCACGATCGGCTGATCGGAGCTCAGCGTCGCGTATTCGATCACCTGTTTTTTGTCGCGGACATAGACGGGCGTCATCGTCGCGAGATCGGCATCCGCATTCATCCGCGCCTTTGCCAGAAAGGCTTTCCAGCCGGCCTTTACCTCGTCGAACTGCGCGCGCAGCAGATACGCGTCCCCCTTTTCATCCCGAATCCCCGCCGCGATCTCCGTCCGCTCCGAGCCCGGAATCGGCGCGGTCACCGCCGCGTGCATGAATTTCGGCTCGAGCCACACGCGCCATTCCGAATCATCCGCCCGCGCCGCGGCCGCCGCGAAGAGCGCAACTGCCACTGCCGCAAAAAGCGCCCTCGCGCTTTGGCGTTTGGCGTTTTCACCTTCCCTCCCCCGCCTGCGCCGAGTCCACTCGCCGCGATGATTACATTTCTCGAAGGCACGCTGATCGAGTCGCTGCCGACGCATGTCGTCCTTGCGGTGCATGGGGTCGGCTATCATGTTTTAATCCCGCTTTCGAGCTACGACAAACTCCCGGCACCCGGCGCGCAGATCAAGATTTTAACGCATCTCCAAGTCCGCGAAGACGCGCATGTTCTGTTCGGGTTCATGTCCACTGCGGAGCGCGATTTGTTCCGGTTGCTCGTGAGTCACGTCAGCGGCATCGGGCCGAAAACCGCGCTCGACGTGCTCAGCGGGATCAGCGTGACGAGCTTCAAGGCGGCGGTCGTGGCGGGCGATGCGGCGACGCTCGCGAAGAGCAAAGGCATCGGAAAAAAGACCGCTGAGCGGATCATCGTGGAGCTCAAGGACAAAGTCGGAGTCGCCGCCGCTTGGGAGGCCGCGAGCGCCGCGCACGCGCCAACGCCGCTGGAGGCGAAGATCAATGACGCCGTGCTGGCGCTCATCTCGCTCGGCTACAAGCAGGTGGATGCGCACAAGGCGATCAAGCAAGTGAGCGAGAAAACCGCTTCGGATTGCGCGGTGGAAGACCTCGTACGCGCCGCGCTGAAGGTGCTGATTTAAAGCAGCTCCGCGATCTGCACGGCGTTGAGCGCCGCCCCTTTCAGGAGCTGATCGCCGGCCACCCAAAACGCGAGTCCATTCTCCATCGCGCAGTCGAGCCGCAGGCGGCCGACCTCGCAATTATCCTTCTCCGCGCAGTGCAGCGGGAGCGGGTAGAGATTGCCCACCGGGTCGTCCACGAGATCCAGCCCCGGCGCATTTTTAAAAACCTCGCGCGCCTCCGCGATCGACACCGTCCGCTCAAACTCCGCGCTCACCGCCACGCTGTGCGCACGATAAACCGGAACCCGCACGCACGTCACCGACGCCTTGAATTCCGGGTGATGCATGATCCGCCGACCCTCCTGCTGCATCTTCATCTCCTCGCGCGTGTAGCCCGACTCGAGAAACGTATCCACATGCGGCAGCACATTGAACGCGATCTGGTGCGGATACACTTTCGCCTCCACCGGCGTCCCCGCGCTGATCGCCGCGACCTGCGCGCGAAGCTCCTCGATCGCCTGCGCGCCCGTCCCGCTCACCGCCTGGTAGCTCGACGCAAACACTCGCTTCACCCCAAACGCCTTGTGCAGCGGATGCAGCGCCATGAGCGTGATCGCCGTGGTGCAGTTCGGATTCGCGATGATCCCGCGATGCCGCGGAATGTCCTCCGCATTGATCTCCGGCACGACCAACGGCACATGATCATCCATGCGAAATGCGCTGGAATTATCCACGACCACAGCGCCCGCCGCGACCGCGAAAGGCGCGTACTTTTTCGAAATCCCGCCCCCCGCGCTGAACAACGCAACATCGACGTCCGCGAAAGAATCCTCGCGCAATTCCTGAATCGTCACCGCCTCACCACGGAACGACAGCGTCTTCCCGACCGACCGCGCGGACGCGAGCAGCGTCAGTTTTCCCACAGGAAAATTGCGCTTCTCCAGCGTCTTGATCATCTCCACTCCGACCGCTCCGGTGGCTCCGACGATGGCGACATGCAAATTGCTTTTGCTCATAAAAAGGGCGCGCAATGTAGGGAGTGAACACGCCAATGCAAATCCGCATCCACATCCCCTCGCAGACGCTTGATCTCCTCGACGGCGACACGCTCCTCCGCCGGTACGTCGTCTCCACATCCCGCTTCGGCCTCGGTTCCGAGCCGGGCAGTAATCGCACACCGACGGGCAATTTTCGCATCGCTGAAATGCACGGCGGCGACGCGGCGCAAGGCGAAATCCTCGTCGGCCGCGAGCGCACCGGACGCACCGGCGAGGAGGGCGACGATCACGACCACGTCCAGACGCGCATCATCTGGCTCGACGGCATCGAGGAAGAAAATGCGAACACGAAAGAGCGCTACATTTACATCCACGGCACCAACGCCGAGTCGCACCTCGGCACGCCCGCGAGCATGGGCTGCGTGCGAATGAGCAACTCCGATGTCGCCGATCTTTTCGCCCGCGTCGAGCCCGGCATGCCAGTCGAGATACAGCCGTGAGCAGCACCGCGCGCGAAAAGTGTGCACGCTTCAAAAATGCGTTGTCTCGCCAACGCGAGTCCGCATGATGCCGCGCCACAGCCCACTGGCTCAGAAAGGAGGGAAAACACCACACCATGAAAATCATCGCGATCATTGCACTCGCCGCCGCCGCAATCGGCCTCAGCGCCTGCGCCCACAAGGACACAGGCTCGAGCTATTCCGGTTCCACGACGACCAGCACCGGATACCACAAGTAAGCCACCTCTCCCCCTGAGGAGGGCCCATTTGACTAGGCCAGGCCGACCCGTTCGGCCTGGCCTTTTCTTATGTAAAAATCACCCCTTCGTGATTCTCTCACGTCCCGCGAAACCGCAAAGAGAGCGCATGCCCCGCCTTCATCCTCCCAAAACTCCGAACCCCTGCGGAGACTCCTCCGGGGCCATCATCAAACCTCACGCACCTCGCGGAGACGTCTCCGGGGCACTGGTGAAAACTTCGGATAAATATCCACCCCCCCAACCCCTTTGTAAACTCCCTCAACTTTCCAAAATCGTCCACCCGTCCCCTGTCAACGTCCCACCCGTCTCCTCGCCAACCCCTCTGGCAACCCCCTCAAACATCGAAACCAGCTTTCCGCCCCCCCCGAGCGATTTTTGTCCCAAACTCTAGGTTTTCGGATGTTCCACTTCGAAACGCCAATTTCACTCCGCATGAAACAACTCAAAAAGAGCACCCGCTTGAAATCCCTCGCAGTGGTGGCGCTGCTCTACCTCCCACTCCATAGCTACGGCTACGAAATCTGGATGGGAACGCTCGGCTGGGAGAAAGAAATGGTCACATCCCCCGAAGCGTGGGCCGGCACCGCAGCCGCAGTCGATGGCCTCAACGTCAACTGGGCGCCAGGCAAGAACAACCCCAACCGACTCAGCCTTGCGGACCGCAAAGCCGTCATCGAGCGTTTCACCCGCGCCAAAAACCACGCCTACCAAGTCGTCCCGCATGGAGATACCCGGAAAACCGACGAGAGCGAATGGGAAAGAACATTTAGCAGAGCCAAAGAATTCGGATACAAACTCGATTACCTCTACACCTACAGCAGCGGCCCCCAAAAGAACTGGAAACCCGAAGAGCACGACATCCTGCGAAAATGGCTCGATAATAACGGCCACGCCGAAGTCAAGATCGCCTTCAACGGCCGCTCGGGCCGCGGCGTGCTGGAAAGGCCGACAGTGCAAGGCAACGGCATAGAGTGCGATCTAACATCGTGGAAAGAAAACAAAGGCGAAAGACACGAACTTCTCCAATGGATGGCAGACCCGCAGAACGCAGCCACCAAAGGCGAAAAAATCGTCATCCACTGCCACCTGAACTTCGGCAAAAGCAGCACCCAAGCCGACCTAGTGGACGCATGGGCAGGCGCCCGCCTCATGATCCGAGACATCAGCCGTGACATCTTCAACACAAAAGCACTCCAAGAAGTGTTCCGCTCCGACAGACTCGTCTTTGCCTTCTTCGGAGAGAACTGGAGAACCCCCGAAATAACCCTCCTACCTGAAACCAAAGACACCATCACCTACGCGGAAAGCTATACCGGCCTCCTTCTCTCGCTAGTCGAACAGCGTGCCCTATTCGAAGGCCGCACCGGCACCTTCCCCACCGATGAGCAATGCAAAAGCTTCACAAGAGTCCCCCCGCCAAAGCACCCCGCCCTTGATTCCGACCCCGAGCGATAATCAGTAGCATGGCTGCTTGCATAACGCGCAGGCATCTCCACCGCGCCTTTCAACTCCCCGCGCGTCAACCGCGCCGCCTGCCCGACGAGCCATAGGTATTGTTCATCCGGCATGCCCGGCTTCACCACGAAAAACTCGCACCATCCGGGGGATCGCTGCGGCATTGAATTGCCGGCCTTCGTTCATCTCGAAACATCGCCAACGGTAGGGCGCCCCCGCCCCCACTGGAACCGTCCGCTGAGGGCGCGGCTGCCTTATGTCATTCGAGTTTCGCGCGCGCGGCAGCCGGGCGCAGCATTTACCCTCGTCGGCGCGTCAGAACTGCCAGGTCAGCCCGAGCGATGCGCCTGCGGACTGATACGATGCGCGGAGTTGCGTCGAATCGTTGTCCACGAAATTGCCGCTCAACGTGGTGAAGAGGTGCGCATTGATCTGATACGACAAATTCACGATGGCGATGTGGCGGAGGTCTCTCCGGGACACCTCGTCGTAATTCGAATGCTGAAATGCATAGATCAACTGGCCGTAGAGCTTCGGCGCAATGTGGTGCGTGATGCCCGCAAGCACACGATTTTGTGACAGCGTGTCGATGCCGGGATCCGCATAGTAGTGCGTGAAGCTGTATCCAAAAAACGCGAGCGTGTTGCCATTGTTGAACCCAAATCCCCAGTCGGTGCCAGCGGTCAGACCGATGGCTTGCGAGATCAAGCCGCCGTTGTCGTAGCTGTCGTATCGATACGGTTCGGCACCGATGTAGATGCGCGGAAGATTCGGCTTCGGACGCCAGTCGAGGGTGGTCGTCGCCGAGTAGCCGATGAACGAGCGCTCATCGAATCGCGAATAGACCGCACTCTCGATTTTTGCATCGAGGTCGAATGTGAAGCCCTTCCCGAGTTTCGCATTCACGCCGCCCTCGACCGTCGGGAAAAAGAGAAAATCTCCGCTGGCGTGATTGCCCGTCAGCTTGGCATTGCTCGTGTAGGTCCCGACGGTGCTGACATCGCCGCGGAATTTCACAGCCGCTTCCTCCTCGATCACACCGAGATCCTCGACGGAAGTAGTGCTCTGCTGCGAAGTGCTAAACGATTTTCCATCGCCCGCTACGGCGGTGGCTGCCGCGAAACCGCTGAGAAGCGGGACGATCGAAAGAAGAAAATGACGAGTGTTCATGGCTGGAACTTTCAAAGGTTGCCGCGGAAGGTCGGGCTCGGGGACGTGCGCGGTCTCCGGCTCGGTGTCGGAGGAGGAGGAGGCGTCGGCGTCGGCGTCCCTTGCGGCTTCTTATCCTTCTTTTGCTTCTCCGCTTTCGGCTCGGGGAAATATTTTCTCAGCGCACCGGGATGGTTCTGCGTGCGCTCGAGATCGTCGAAGACCGCGAGGTTTGCGGGAAGCGTCGATTGCGTGAGCAGCACGTTTAGATCGAAGCCGGGCATCTGCCCATTGAACGACATCAGCTTTCCGTCGAACGCCTTCGACATGTCAAACGGCGCGATCGTGATCGTGCCATCAGCGTTGCGCCGCGCGAATTGCCCAGCGCCGACCTTCAATCCCGACGGCACGAGCGTCACCTCGCCCTTGAGGATCGCGATGATGTTTTCGGAAACTTTGCCGACCGTGCCGGTGATTGCCGCCGTGAGGCTCGGAGTCTTGATCGTGCCGCCGCCCGCGCCTTTCGGGATGTAGAAAATGAGCGTGCCCTTATCGAGCGAGAGCGTGCGCGAAGAGGCGTCGAACGAGAAAACCGTGTTCTGCCCGATGCGCACGACGGAGCCGTCTTCGTATTTCAGCTCCGCCCTCGATTCGGTTTCGGTCAGGAGAAAATTGTTTGCGTGGACGACATCGGACGCTACCGCCGGTCGCTTGTTGGTGCGGCCCCCTTTGACTTCGCCGTAGTTCACGGTGTTCTCGACTTTCGTGACTGTGGCCTCGCTAAACTGCGCGCCGTGTCCGGCGAGTGAAAGGAGGCTCAGGGTGATGCCCGCCGTAAGGATCGGCAGGAGGCGTAGTCGGTTTTTAGAAAACACGGCGCGAACCATTTTTATAAATGTCAAATCCGTCAACTCAAATTTCGCGTATCGAACCAAGGCCGAGTTTAGAACCACGAAGGCTTTTTGGCGCCCTCCGGCGTTGTCCGCGTGCCGGGAGCGGATATTATCGAGGCGATGACCTCGGGCAAAAGCCAGCACCGCCGCAGCCTCGCGCTCTGCGTCCTCCTCTGCACGGGAGTCGTGATGGTGCTCCGCGCGGTCGGGTTTTTCTACCTGCTGCTGCTCGACTTTCACGCGCAGGACTGGATCACGCGTTATGGCCGCGCGGCCACCGGCGATCCGCGCATCGCTTTCCTCGCGATCGATCAGGCGACGCAAACGCTCGATGCGCCGTTCCCGAGCGAGATCGCGGCATCGCCGGCGCTCACTTTGATGAGGGAGCACGGCTTCCCGTGGCCGCGGGAGGTCTATCCGCTCATCATCGAGCGCCTCGTGGGTGCCGGGGCAAAGGTGGTCGCATTCGATCTTCTTTTCCCGGCCGCGCGCGAGGACGATGAACTCATGCGCGCGGGCCTCGACCGCTTCCGAGAGCATGTCGTGGTCGGGTGCAATATCACCGACATCGGCGACACGGTGAATCTCGCGCTGCCCACCGCGACGCTGATCCCGCAGACGCGGCCCGTCGATCCGCGCGTGGGATTCGTCAATTTCTGGAGCGATCTCGATGGTGTCGTGCGGCGCGCGTATTTCCGCCGCAGCCTCCTCGAGATCGACGGCAGGCCCGCGGGCGATGACGACTCGGTGCTCGAATCCCTCGCCGCACGCGCCGCGCGCCAGGCCGGCCTCACCGACCTCATCCCCGCGGATCGGAAGAGCCACATCCTCCGGTACGCGAGTGGCGACGGGAGCCTCACGCCGCACTCACTCTACGGAATATTCGTGCCGAGCATCTGGCACGGGAACTTCGGCGACGGCGCATTTTTCAAGGACAAGATCGTCGTGGTGGGCCCCGAAGGCCACGCGTTCAAAGACCTCGCGCTGAGTCCACTCGGCCAGATCGGTGGGCCCATGTTTCACCTCAATTCGCTGAACGCGCTGCTCCGCGGTGAATTCCTGAGCGAGACCTCCGAGCGCACCAATCTCCTGCTCATCGCCGCATGCGGGCTGCTCTCCGGGCTGCTCGGTTGGCTCGTGCGGCAGCCGCTCCTCCGCGTGTTTTTACTCGCCGCGGCAGCAGGCACTTACATCGCGCTCGCGTTCGTTTTTTTCAACGCGGGCACGTATCTGCTCGTCGCGAGTCCGCTGCTCGCACTGGTCGGCAGCGGCGGCGCGTTTTCCATCGTGGAGCAGGTGCTCGAGCGGTTGGAAAAGTCGCGGATTCGCCGGCAATTCGAGAGCTTCGTGTCGCGCGATGTCGTGAAGGAATTGCTCGACAACCCCGACAGCTACCTCAACACGATCGGTGGCCGGCGCAAAAACATCACCGTGTTTTTCTCGGACATCCGCGGCTTCACCACCATCACAGAAAGCGCGGACGCGCAGCAGCTCGTGCAGCAGCTCAACGAATACTTCACCGAGATGGTGCGCATCGTTTTCGCCCATCGCGGCACGCTGGATAAATTCATCGGCGACGCGGTGATGGCGCACTGGGGAAGCCTCACGAGCGATGGCGAGGAAATCGAGGCGCGGCGCGCGGTCGCGGCGGCGCTGGAAATGCGCGCGGCACTCGAGCGACTGAATACGCAGTGGAAAAGTCGAGCGCTCCTCGAGCTGCGTGTCGGAATGGCGGTCAATCACGGTGAGGCGATCGTCGGCAAACTCGGCTCGGACGAGAAACGGGAATTCACCGCAATCGGCGACGCCGTGAATCTCACGTCGCGACTCGAGGGCGCGACGAAGGCCTTTCACACCGACCTGCTCATCGGAGAAAAAGTCGCCCCGTTGATTCGCGACGCGTTTGTCCTCCGCACCGTCGATCTTCTGCAAGTCGCTGGCCGCAACAAGCCGGTGCAAGTCTTCACCGTGCTCTCATCCACGAAGTGCGACCCGCCACCGTGGCTCGCGCGATACGAGGAAGGCGTCCGGCTTTACCGCGCGCGCGACTTCGCCGGAGCGATCACCGCATTTTCCGAAATGACCCAAGCACTGCCCGACGACTGGCTGGCAGAAGAATATCTGCGCCGCGCCATGACCTACGCTGCGACACCACCGGACGCCGACTGGGACGGCGTCTTCGTAATGGGCACGAAGTAGGTGCTGCCTACTTCATTCGGAAATATACTGCGGCGAGCGCGGCACTAAAAAATCTCGACGGCTACTTCCCTGACACGTCCACGCAGACCGCTTCCTTTGTGCTGCGGGCGTAGATGCGGCCGTTGGCGAGCACGGGGGTAGTCCAGCATTTGCCGTCAAGGATGTCGGCGCGCGCAAGCTCTTTATATGCAGTAGGGTTTGCGTCGATGAGCACCAGTTCGCCCGCGTCGGAGAGTGCCACGACTTGATCCCCCGCGAGGATGACCTGCCCCGGACCGAAGCCCTCCTTCTCCCACTTCACCTGTCCGGTCGCGATCTCCACGCACTTGATCGGCCCCTTGCCGTATTCTTTGAATTGGAACATGCCGTAGAGAAATCCGTCCTTAACCACCGGCGTGCTCCAGTGGTTTGCCAGCGGCTTATTGCTGCGGATGCGATAGAGCTCGGTCGCTGTGAACTTGTCGCCCTGCTTCGTGATTTTCACCGCGCCCGCGCCGACGCCGTAGCCCGCCGAGCAATAGACGATGTCACCCGAGACGACCGGCGACGCGGCGGTGGAGGTGCTGTAGTCGAATTTGTAGCGCCACAGTTCCTTGCCCGTCTTCGGCTCGACGGCGACGAGGCCGGATTGCACAAAGAAGATGATTTGCCCCTGAGCGAGGATATTCGTCGCGACGGGCGTCGCGTGCGTCATCTTCTCGTCAAAGGCCTTCCACACGACCGCGCCGTCTTTCGGGTTCAGCGCCAGCAGTGACTCCCCCGCCCCTCCCCCCGCCACGTATAGAAGCCCGCCCGCGAGCAGCGGAGACGCGGCATTTTGCCACTGGATATTGCGCCCGCCATGGTCTTTCAAAAGATCGACTGTCCACGCGACTTTGCCCGTCGCCGCATCGAAGGCGCGCACGGCGAGCTGCGAGGAAATGGTATAGACCTGCGTGGCGTCGGCGGTCGGCGTCGAGCGCGGGCCGTCGCCGCCCTTGTTTTCGGACGTGCCAGAGTCGCCGCCGCCGTCGTACTTCGCGAAATTCAGCGGGGCAAACCACAGCTCCTTGCCGGTATTGGCATCAAGCGCCACGACACTCTCCTGCTTCGCGCCGTCCGCCTCTTTCAGCGAAAGAGTGAACGCGCGCCCGCCCACGACTGCGAAGGAGCTGAACCCGCCCTCGCTCGGCGTCTTCCAGATTTCCTTCGGCGCTCCGCTCGTCCACGGCTTCACGATTTTTTCTTCAGTCGTGCCGTTGGTCCGGATGCCGCGGTACTGGTTCCAGTCGGCGGCGTGCAGGGGCAGCGCGGCGAGCGAGAGGAGAGTCGGGAGGAGGATGCGGGCGGTGGTGTTCATGGGTGTGTGGAAAGTGAGTTATTTTGCGGTCGCGGGGGAAATCGAAAGGTCGTCGAAGCGGATCGGCGTGCCGGCGTAAGGGCTGCCCCAGATGCCCGCGCGGCCCGCGGGCGGCGCTTCTTCGTCCTCGAGCGAAATCGTCCACGCTGCCGGCTCCGCAGCATCCGCCGGCCATGCTTTTCCCTCGACGATCACACCACCGCCCTCGCCCGCGCGCACTTGAATCTTGAGTTTCGTCCACACGCCCGGGGTCCAAGCGAAAGGCACGCTTTTCTTCCCCTCGTCGCCGCGGAAAATCTCCAGCTCTTTCTTCGACGCGCTCACCTGCAGGCGGAACCCTGCCACGCCGTTCAGGCTGATGCCGAACGCCGGCATTTTGCGTCCCTTATTCGTCGCGAAAAATCGCGCGCTCGCGCTGACACCGACTTTTTGCGTCGGGCCGAAAAGCAGACCAAACGTGTCGAGCGGCGCGCCCGGCAGCTCGAGGAACTTGTTCGCGCCCTCGGCCGTCACTGCGAAGTCGCCGGACATGACCATGAAGTCCGCCGGGGCCTTGCCGACCTCCGCCGCCTCGAAGTCATTTGTGAAAATCGGATTCGCCGAATCCTCGGCGAACGTGGAAAATGCAGGCGCAACCAACGCGGCGGCGGCTAACAAAGAGGAGGGCAATTTCATCAGTGTCGAGTATCGGAAAGCGGGCTGAACCTTAGATCACGGAGCGCGCCGACGAAGCGGCATTCCATCTCAGACTGCCGCCATGCACGCGGCGCGCGGCTGCTGCGGGACGAGGTCGAGTTCCTCGAGTAGCGAGCGGTCTTCATCGACGCCGGGGTTCTTCGCGGTGAGGAGTTTGTCGCCGTAGAAGATGGAATTCGCGCCCGCGAAAAAGCAGAGGGCCTGCCCCTCTCGCGAGATGCGCGTGCGCCCCGCGCTGAGTCGGACTTTCGCCCGCGGCAGCGCGATGCGCGTGACCGCGATGAGCCGCACGAGCTCGAAAACATCGACGGCCGGCTGCGCCTCCATCGGCGTGCCGGGCATCGACATGAGGCAGTTGATCGGCACGCTCTCGGGCGCGGGATCGAAGCCCGTGAGCACCTCGAGCATGCGCAGCCGGTCGGTAATCGACTCGCCCATGCCGATGATGCCGCCGCAGCAGACATCCATGCCGGCCTGCTGCACGGCCTCGATCGTGTCGATGCGGTCCTGGAATGTGTGGGTCGTGACGACCTCGGGGTAGAATTCCGGCGACGTGTCGATGTTGTGATTGTAGGCCGTCACGCCCGCGTCCTTCAGCTTCTGCGCTGCGCCGAGCGAGAGCTGCCCGAGTGTCACACACACCTCCATCCCGAGCTTCGAAACCTCGCGAATCGTCCCGAGCACCTGCTCGAATTTCGCCTCCCCCTCGCGCACGCCTTTCCACGCCGCGCCCATGCAAAATCGCGTCGAGCCATTCTCTCGCGCACGTCGCGCGACCTCGAGCACCGCGTCCGTTTCCATGAGCCGTCCCGCCTTCACATCGGTGTCGTAGCGCGAACTCTGCGCGCAATAGCCGCAGTCCTCCGAGCAGCCCCCAGTCTTGATCGAGAGCAATGTGCAGAGCTGCACTTCATTGTTGCTCCAGTGCTCGAGACACGCCTCGCGGCTCCTCGTGATGAGGTCGAAAAACGGGAGATCGTAGAGTGCCTTGAGCGACTGGAAATTCATGAGCGGTGAGTTGAGGGTTTCCCGCCCCCGACGCTCAACTAAAAAACTCTCGAACCTCTGCAATCACCGCGTCCAGCGCCCGCCGGGCGTGGAGATGATCGGCAGTTCGTCGGTCTGATATTCCGTCTTCCCGCTCGCGCCGATCATCGGGAGACCGACCGCCGACCGCCATTTCGCGCTCATGCTCTCGCCCGTGTGGCAGCCCCAGCTCTTGACGAACGCATCGCGCGCGAAAATCCCGCGATGGATTTTCCCGAGCTCCGACTCGTGGAGCCAGACCTTCGAGGCGCTGTCGATGTTGTTGGAGTAGTCGAAGAGGAAGCACGCCTTGTTCGAGTGTCCGAAATACTCGAGGTCCGAGATTTTTACCGTGTCACGAGGGCGCCCGGCGTTGATGTAGTTGATGAGTTCCGGCTGCGTGTCGAAATAGACGACCTTCACCCCGAACGCCTCGCGCACGGAGTTGATGTTGGCGATCAAATCTTTTCCGTCCTGCCGTCCGCGCGCGATGTAGGCCGGCCGATAGACGAGCCAAGTTACGTCCAAGCCGGGGCTGACCGCTTGGATTTCCTGCGTCCGGATGCGCGCCGCGCGCACGAAATTCATCCACCAACTATCGTGCGGCTGCGCCTTGAATTTCTCCCACGCCCAAATCGAAACGCCTCCGACGATGAGGATCGCCTCGCGCGGCTGTGGCTCCACGGCGCGCGCGGAAGGCGGGAGGAGTGAAAGCAGGGCGGCGGCGAGGATGGCGAGTTGTCTCATAAATTTTGCGCGCGGGAAGATGCCGCATTTTCCCACGCTGACAAGCAGCACCATCGATAACGCGTGCGCTACCCGACCTCCGCAGCGAGCGCGGCGTGGTCGATCGTGGTGAGCCGTTCGCGCTTCGCGCCAAGCTGCGGAATGCACTCGATGAGCGCCCGCGTGTAGGGATGCTGCGGGTTTTTCAGAACGCTCGCGGTCTCGCCGTACTCCACGATTTTCCCGCGAAACATAACCGCCACGCGGTCGGCGATACCGCTGATGATGCCGAAATTGTGCGTGATCAAAATGATCGCCATTTTCACGCGCTGCTTGAGTTGCTTCAGCTCATCGATGATCTGCGCTTGAATCGTGACATCAAGCGCGGTGGTCGGCTCGTCGGCGACAAGCAGGTCCGGCTGGCATGAGAGCGCCATCGCGATCATGGCGCGCTGCTGCATCCCGCCGCTGAGCTGGTGAGGGTAGTCGCGCATCCGTTTCGCGGGATCGACGATGCCGACGAGGTCCAGATATTTCACCACCTCCGCGTCGATGTCGGTCACTTCCCGTCGATGCAGTTTGATCGCCTCCGCGATTTGATTTCGAATCGTAAAAACCGGGTTCAGCGAAGTGGAGGGCTCCTGAAAAATGTAGGCGATTTTTTTGCCTCGGATGCCGCGCAACTCGCCCGGCGACAGCTTCAAGACATCGCGCCCCTCGAGCAAAATCTCGCCGCTTTTGTAAATCGCCGGCGGCTCCGGGAGCAGCCTCGTGAGCGCAAGCCCCGTGACACTTTTTCCGCTGCCGCTCTCCCCGACGATCGCCAGCGTCTCCCCCGGCTCCATCGAAAATGAAATGCCCTTCACCGCATCCACCGCCCCACCCTCGGTCGCGAATTGAATGGCCAGATTGCGGACTTCGAGGAGCGGTTTCATTAAGGTGAGATTTTCTTTTGTGCGTTAACCGCGCTTCGGGTCGAAGGCGCGGCGGAGGGCGTCGCCGAAGAGATTGAGTGAAAGAACGAGGCCAAAGAGCGCGGCGGTGGCGGCGGTGAGATTCCACCAGACGAGCGGCTCGCGGCTGAGTTCGCTGCGCGCGCCGTCGATCATCGCGCCCCAGCTCGCAGTGCCGACGGGCGAGCCGACGCCGAGGTAGCTGAGGATCGCTTCGGCGAGGACGAGTCCGGAGAAGCCGAGAACGAAATTGATGAGGACGAGGTGCAGCACATTTGGCAGCAAATGGCTCGTGACGATCTTCCACTGAGACTGCCCGAGCGACCGCGCGGCGGCGATGTATGGGCGCTCGGCCTGGCGCATCGTCTCGCCGCGGATCAAGCGGCAGAGCCCGACCCAGCTCGTGACACCGAGCGCGATGGACATGGTGCCGAGGCCTTTCCCGAGCACCATGAGGATCGAGATGAGCAGCAGGATTTCGGGGATCGAGGCGAGAGTGCTGTAGATGTATTGGATGAGGTCATCGACCCAGCGGCGGTAATATCCGGCGAGGATGCCGAGCAGCGTGCCGAGCGGAATGTAGATAGCGCTCGTGAGTCCGCCGATGATGAGAGCGGTGCGGCAGGCGCGCAGGGTCTGGACGAATGTGTCTTTGCCGAGCGCGTCGGTGCCGAGAATGTGCGTGCCATTCAGCGCCTCAGCTTTGGCGACCGACAGCGTCTCTTTTGCAAACGGCGCGCTGTAGCTGGTCTCGTGCGGGATGCTCTGCGTGAGCCAGCCGAGGATGCTGACGCTGTACCATTCGCGATGCGGAATCTGGATCGCCTCGAGCGCGCCGACGGCGAGGTAGAGGGCGATGACGACACCGGAAATCATGCCGACTTTATCGCGGCGGAGGCGCTTCCACGCGCGCTGCCAGCGTTCGTTTCTCGATCCACGCCAGATAAGCGCGGCGACCAGCGCGAAGCCGAAAACGACGATCGCGTCCTGCACCCAGATGTTGTCGAAAAAGCGCGCCATATTTCAGCTCAGGCGGATGCGCGGATCGACGAGCGCATAGCAGATGTCGGTGAGGATGAGGCCGATCAAATAGAGGATCGAGCCGAGATAGACAGACGCGAAGACGGTGGCGAAATCGCCCTGCTGGATCGCGAGAAAAAGTGTGTTCCCGAGCCCCGGGATGCCGAAGAAATTTTCGACGAGCAACGAGCCCATCACGAGCAGCGGCAGATGAGCGACGATGAGCGTGATGAGCGAAATCATGCCGTTTTTCAGGACGTGGACGAAGAGCAGGCGCGAGTTGGAGACGCCTTTTGCCTGCGCAGTGCGGATGTAGTCCTGCGCGATTTCCTCGAGGAAAATCGCGCGGTAAAGGCGCACGTCCGCGCCGAGTCCCATGACGGCGATGAGCGCGATTGGGAGGATTAAAAATTTCACAGTCGAGAGGCCGTGGAGGTCGTAGCCGAATGCAGGGAAGTAGTTGAGCGACAGCGCGACGACGGCCTGGCCAAAAATGATCCATACCATCGGCGGGAGGCTCATCATCGCGACCGCGGCGAGCGCGCCGAATGTGTCGAGCGGGGTGTCGCGGACGAAGACCTGATACAGCGCGATGCTGACCGCGAGCGCGATGCCGACGAAGAACGCGGGCATCGTGATGAGCAGCGATGGAATCGCGCCTTCCTTGAAGACTTCCTTCAAATCGCGGCCGGTAACGTCGGAGACGCCGAGGCGAAAAGTGGCGAGCTTTTTGACGTGATTGAAGAACTGTGAGTCGAGCAGCGACTCGCCGGATTTCGTGTTGAAAAAGCGCGGCTTGTCGTAGCCGCGATGGTGCATCCAATCGGCAATGGCGGCAGGCGTGGCGCGTTTTCCGAGGATGACTTTCGCGCGCGTCGCCGGGCTCTGGACCACGAAGGAAAGCAGGAACGTGATCAGGATCACGCCGAGCAAAATCGGGATCGCGTAGAGGATGCGGCGGAGAAGGTAGCTAAACATTCCGCCTCCGATTTAGCATGACTCCATAGCCGACCGCACCGAGCGCGGCGAACACTGCAACCGCGATCGGCCAGTTCGCGACCGGGTTCCATTCGCGGCGCTTTTTCTCGCGAAGATCGTAGTCGAGCACGGCGTATTTCACGCCGCCTTCGAGCATGAGATTGTTGTGCGTGCGCGGCGCGAAGGGCGAAATGAGGCGGTAGTAAGCTTTGTTGAAAAACGGAATCATCGCGCAATCTTCGAGCAGCAAGGCGTTCATCTTTTTCACGATCTCGAAACGCTCAGGCGAGCCTTCCATTGTCGCCATTTGCTCGAAAAGCCGGTCGAATTCCGGGTTCAAATATCGGCCCGTGTTCTTACCCGTTGGAGGAAAGTTTTTGCTGTAGAAAAGGAAGAAAAAGTTCTCCGGGTCCGGATAATCCGCCTGCCAGCCGGTGCTCGCGATTTGGAAATTCCCCTGGTCTTCCTTTTCCAAAAGCCGCGGAAACGTGTTCTCGATCACGCGCACTTTGATTCCGAGTTGCTCGAATTGCCGCTGCTCATACTCGGCCATTTGCCGCTCTGTCGCGCCCGTCGCCGTCACATCCATCGTCATCTCGAGCTGCCTGCCGGTCGATGCGTCGCGGCCATTTGGAAAGCCCGCTTCCGCGAGCAACCGCTTCCCCTTTTCGAGGTCGGGGCCATACGGATTCGTGAATCCTTTCTGAAATCCAAAAATCCCCGGCGGGATGAGCTGCTGCGAGACGGGCGCGACGCCGTTGTAGAAAATATCGATCCACCCCTGCGGCTGAAACGCGCAGGACAGCGCCTGCCGCAGCTTCGGCCGCGGGCCCAGCACGGGATCTTGCATATTGAACATCAGCCAGAACGAACTGGGTTCGATATCCTTTTCGATCGTCATGCCGCGCTCGCGGTATCGTGGCGTGAGCTGCTGCGAGACGGTCACGACCGAGTTGAACGCGTCTTTGCTCACCGCCATGCCGTCGAGATAACCCTGCCGAGCGAGCAGGAAAACGGGGAGCGTCTCGCGGAAGATCGTGAAATCGATTTCATCGACGAGCGGCAGCGCGCGACCGGCGAGCGGGCGATTTAGCGCCTCCTTTTCCGGTGGCCAGCCGCCCTCGGGAAAACGCGTCGTGATGTAGTGCGGATTGCGCTCCAGGCGCACGCGCTGGCCGGGCGTGTATTCGCGGAAAACGAAGGCGCCAGTCGCGACCGGCTTCCATTTGTAAAGCGGGCGAATCTGCATTTCGCCGCCAGGTCCGTCCGGATGCGAGCGTCCGTCGTAATACTCGACCCACTCCCGCGGCATCGGCGATGTGAAGTGCATGGCGAGCCAGTAGATGATCTGCGGATACGGCTTCAGCAGATGTATTTTGAAAGTGTGGTCGTCGATGATTTCGATGCCGCGAATCGGCTGCGAATAGTCGAATCCCGTCGTCGATGTTTTCCCCGCCTCCGCCACCTCCGCGAGACCGGCGACGTATTCCGCGAGCGTCGATTGCACGGGACATTCGACCTTCGGGTCGGCGATACGCTGCCATGCAAAAAGCGCGTCGGTCGCGGTGAGTTCGCGCCCTTTCCCGCCGGGAAAGCAAGGGTCGTCGTGAAACAAAATCCCTCGCTTCAGCTTGCAGAGATAATCCTGCGTTCCGTCAGGGTTCGCGGTGTGCTCGGGCATCGACTCAAGCAGGCACGGGACAACCTCGTACGGGTCGGTTTTCATCGGCGCGTACTCGAGCAGCATCTCGACGACTGGCTCGAGCACTGCGCGGCTCGTTTCTTCGTACGCGAATTGCGGGTCGAGCGAGCGCGGCTCATCCGGCAGCGCACCGTAGCGCACGAGCCACGGAGACCCGTCGGGGCGCTTATCGTGGAGCGGGCGCGGGTTGGGGTCGTTGCCGCAGCCCGCGAGCCAGAGCGTGGTCGCGGCGAGGAAAAGCAGTCGCGTGAGGGAGGACAATTCCGGGACTCGGAACACGCGGGGTTTCTTCATCAAGGCGCGCACTATCGGCAGCGCGCGGAGCGAATCAAACCCTTGCTGCCGAAAAAGTCGGTGCGTTCCCCACTGGTTGACGCTCGCCTCGTTTCACCGCATCCTCCGCCATGATATCCGGCACCCTGATCGAACCCCTCGAGGCGCGGATCGCCCCAGCCAATCTCGCGTTCTCGATCACGGGCGGCGGCGGGGGCGACGAGACGATCACCGACGCGGCGGTGGATGGCGCGGGCAATATTTACGTCGTCGGGTTTTTCGAGAAGACCGTCGATTTCGATCCCGGTCCGGGGGTGGAAAACCGCACCGCCACGACCGATCGCGCGGATTCGTTCGTCGCCAAGTACACGAGCGCCGGCGACCTCGCGTGGGTCGATGTAATCCGCGCATCGAACGAAAGTGGCAACCGCAACAACAGCGATTTCCTGCGCGTCGCGGTCACCGATGCCGGCGATGTCTTCGTCTCGAATTCCTTTGGCCAACAGGGCGGGCAGCCCACCGTCATCGGATTTTTCGACGGTCAAAGCACGCTCTCCACTCGGACGCTCACACAGATTTCCCAGCCGGGCGATGTTTACGTCACGAAGTATGACACGCTCGGACGCAACATCTGGGCGACGGCGTTTGGCACGAGCAATCCGGTCAGCCTCGACACGCTGGATCTCGCTGTGGATCAAAAAGGCGGCATTTATCTCGCCGGGAAAATGCACGCCGGGGGGGGCAGCAGCTCCGTCGATTTTGGGACGTTCACGCTCAATGCCGATGCGGGCGAAGATGAACCGTTTTTCGTCAAACTGCAGGACGGCGCGACGCCGAGTGTGGTCTGGGCGAGCGACACAAGCTCTCCGGGAGTCATCGCGAATATCCACGATCTCGACATCGCGGTGGATCGCGCGGGCAACGTCGCTGTGCGCGGGACGATCGACGGTGCGCTGACGTTTGCGACTTCGCCCCTCACGACGATCAGCCAGAGTATTTTCGTCGCGAAACTCGACCTCGCCGGAAATTGGGCGTGGGCGGATGGCTTCGACGGCGGCGTGGACAATAGCGCAAATGTCGCCTTCGACAGTACCGGCAACGTGTTCGTCACGGGCGACTTCACCGGCTCTATCGATATCGATCCGGGCCCGGGCGTGGTGGCACTCGTCTCTTCTGGATTGAGCGATAGCTACCTTCTCAAACTCGATCCCGCGGGAGCGTTCGTTTTCGCGAAGAAGTTCGGCAATTTCGGGGAGAACACTGTCGGCAAAGTGGGTGTGGACGACCTAGACCGCGTTCACTTTGAGGTGAATACCGGCGGGGAATTGCTCGATGCCGACCCGAGCCCTTTCGTCCATTTGTTTGCTGGGGACGGCGTGGGCGTGACGCTCGACAACGCCGGCAACTACATTGAGGCGACCGCCGGATATGGATCTAACTCGCACGGCAGCGATCAATCCATCGTGAGTCACGACGGCGGATTTTATCGCTTCGGCGGCTTCGCGGGGTCGTTTAATGTCGCTTTCGATTCGGCGACCGAAACGCTCAAGAGCAAAGGGGGCGATGACTTCTTCGTCGCGCGGTATTTCCCCGGAAAGCTGGTCGCGCAGGATTTGCAGCAGCCAGTTTTGGCACAAAGTTTTGCGCTCGGCGGCGCGGGTGAGCAATTCGGCGGACCGGTCGTCGTGGACTCGCTGGGCAATCTTTACGTCGCCGGACGCTTCTCGGGGACGGTCGATTTCGATCGCGGTCCGGGGGTCGTGAACCTCACGAGTTCAGACGCGACCGGAAATGTCTTCATCGCCAAATACGATCCGCTCGGCGCGCTCCAGTGGGCGCAGCAGGTAAGAATGGCCGTCACATTCGCCGCGGATGCTGAGGAGTTCGCCGTCAAGCTCGCGCTCGATGCGGCAGGGAACGTGTACATCGCGACGGAGTTCAACACCTCCGCAACGCTGGGAACTTTCACCGTGACGAATCCGAATCTCACACCGGGCGTCCGCGATATTTTGATCGGAAAGCTCGGCTCGAACGGCTCACCGATCTGGGTGGAAAGCATCGGCAATTCCGGACTGAATGAATACTTGATTGGCGCGCTCGCGGTCAGGGCCTCGACTGGCGACGTCGTGCTTTCCGGCCAGTTTTCGGGAACGGTCAATTTCGATCCGGCCGGCAGCCCCGCGGGCAGTCGCACCGCCATTAACAACAGCGGCAACGGAAGCGATGGATACGTCCTCGAGCTCGATACTTTCGGCGCGTTCAAGTGGGTCCGGCAGCTCGGCGGTTCCACCGCGGCACTGACCGATGTCAGCGGGCTTGGCTTCCTGTCTGGAGGCGATGTCGTCGCCTCCGGCAACTTCCGAGGGACAATCGATTTCAACTACCTCTCCGGCTCGCCGGCACTGTTGACGAGTGCAACGAAGGCGCCAAACGAGACGTCGACATTCACCGCGCGATTCACGGCGGGAGCAGGCACCGTCGTCTGGAGCGAGGGTTTCGGCGGTTCCACCAAGTCGGATCGGCCGACCAGCATTGCGGTCAGCGGCGCAGATGAGGTTTTCGTCGCCGGACAATTCACCGGATCGCAGGATTTCGATCCCGGCAGCGGAGTTTCCCCGCTGATCGAAGCCGACGGCGCTCCGTCGGAAGGCGACGCTTTCATCGAGAAACTCGCCGGTCTCGACGGCTCGTTCTTGAACGCCGTTGGCTTTGGCGGGACCGGCGGCGACCGCGCGCTGCAACTCGGGCTCGACGGCACAGGCTCGCTTTTCGTGCTCGGAAAAATGGGCGACTCGATCGATCTCGATCCCGGTCCAGGCATCGCACGGCTGACTTCGAAGACCGATGGCGGCTACTTCGTCAGCCGCTTCGACCCGGCGACGCTCGGCTTCGTTACCGGTTTCCAAGTCGCCGCGTTCAGCTCCGACGGCGATGCGCCGGGAAACAAGGGACCGGGGATCGATGCCAGCGCACCCGGCGGTTTCTGGGTCGATGCCGCGGGCAGTATTTATCTCAGCACCAGCTTCGTCGACACGCTCGATCTCGATCCAGCGGGCGGCCTGCCGGCGCTCAAAAGCAAAGGCTCGCACGACATCGCAGTCGCAAAATTCGCGCCCGCGAATTTCTTCGACGCGGCGCACCCGCGCACGTTTCACGATGCCGACGGCGACATCGTCACGCTGCGTTTGCTCGGCCCCGGAACAGCGACTTATTCGCTCGTCGGCGGTGCGGGCGATGTCGCAAATCTCGCCGAAGTCGATCTCACGGGCACGACGATCAAATCGGCGTTCGCGATCGACGTCCTGCGCTTCGGCAGCGGCAACGGTCGGACCATCGCGCAGAAAATTCTCACAACCGAAACCGAGCAGGCACTCGGAACACTCCAGCTCGCGCCGCGGGTCACGCTCGGCGACGGCCTCGCCGACAGCTCGACCGACCTGCAAATCACCGGCGCACTGAAGCAGCTCACACTCGGTGACATCGCAGGAAATGCGATCATCCGCCTCGGCGAAGACCTGCCCTACGACATCGCCGACCGAAAAGTTCCCGACACGAAAAACAATTTCCCGACCGTGAATATCGGCAACGTCAACGGCCCCGGCGTCGAACTCGTGGCGCTCGGAAAAAACGCGCCTCTGACCGGCATCGATGCGGGAAAGGGAGTCGTACAGGGCACGGGCGGCGGCGGCTTCGGCAACATCACCGTCGAGTCTTGGTACTACCCCGGCCACATCCGCACCACGCAGAGCATCGGCAACTTTTTGGTTCAGGAGAGCAACTTCGCCGGCATCCTGGAAATCGACAAATTTCACGTCGGCGAGACTACGACGGCGAATGTCGGCGCGATTACGATTGCCGACGGCTCGTGGGGCAGCAGCGGCACCGTCATCGAGGGCAGCGTCAGTTCGTTTGAAGCCGACGCATTTCTCGCTTCCGCCTCGATCACCGCTGGCAGCGTGAAAAAAATCACGGTCGGCGGTCAAACCAGCACCGACGGGTTTGCGGGCACGCTAACGCTCACCGAAGCCAACGCGAAAGGCGTCGCGACGTTTACGGTGACCAGCGATTTCACCGGAAAGGTGATCTCCCTTTCGCCGCTGAAAAAACTGAACATCCGCGGCACTTTCACCGGCTCGCTTTCCGCGCCGAGCATCGCCGGAATCACCGCTTTTTCCTTTCTCGGCACGCAGACCGTGCCCGGAGTGAACGACCAGAACATCGTCGCGACCGATGGCTTGCTCGGGAAAATCAAAGCGCTCTCCGGCGTGTTTCAAAACTACGAGTTGATCACCCGGGGCGCTTTTTCCGGCATTGATGTGAGTCTCCGCAAGCTCGCGACTTCGACCGTCGGCATCGAAAATGTCCATATCCAAGCGGCGAGCATCGGGAACCTCAAAGTCAGCCTCGGCGCCGACAAACACGCCTCCGGCGTCAATCTCGTGGGCATCCGCAACAGCACGTTCACGGCGCTCAGCTCCGCCATGATTCCACTGCCCGGCGCGGTCGGCACGATCACAGTCTCGCTTGGCGGGCAGGATGGAGTCACACTCGGGCTCGATCACGTCGCATTCAGCGGCAGGACGATTGGCGCGACGAAAGTCACCGTCGGGCGCCTCGCCAATTCCGGCACCGATGTGCGCGCACTCGACACCGCGACATTCAACGCGACGACCACGCTCGGGAAAATCACGCTCGATGGTGATGCGACCGGCGCGCAAGCCACCGCGCTCGTCGCGGTCTCCGGCGGGACGTTTGGCGGGCTGAATATCAAATCGAAGACTGCGTCTTTCGGCAGCCTGATGGACGGCACAATCCTCGCCGGGCAGGCGCTCGATTTCGATGTCTTCCAGAATGGATCGTCGCGAGTCATCGCCGCCGCACTCCGAGGCGCAGCGCTCGGCGCAGTCACGCTTTCCGGCTCGCTCACGAACAGTCTGCTCGCAGCCGGCAGCAATATCGGGGCGATCACGGTCGGCACCGGCGACATCGTTTCTTCGAATCTTCTTGCCGGAACCAAGCTCGGCACAGATCAGCGATTCGATGGCATCGACGATTCTTTCCAGCGTGCGTCTGCCATCGCTGCGATCACCGTGAAAAACGGTCGCTTCCTTTTGTCCTCGGCTGTCGCTGGCATCGATCCGGGGGCCAATGGTTTCGGCGACAGCGACGACCATGCCGCAGCCGATGGCCCGAGAACCGCCTCCGGAAAAATCGGCGCGATCAAACTGGGACGCGGGCTGAGCGGCGCATTCGATCCGTCGATCGCGCTCACGCATGTCATCGAGTCCGGGAAACTCAAAAGCCTGAAAGTTGGCAACAGCTCGCCTGTCGATTTCAGACTCGGGCCCTCGCTTCTTGACAACGGCGCGGCCGGTCAGGATTCGGGCGACACACTAGTCCGGGAGCTGGCCGGCGTTTAGCCGCGTCTCTTCCGGAGTGCGAGGCTCTGAACGCTGAGAGGGCGCATCTTTTCCCGCGCGCGGCCGACCTCACTGAATGACGACCGTCATCCCTTTCGTGATCATCTTGCTCAGCCGCACCACGTCCCAATTTGCCACGCGCATGCAGCCATGGCTCGATGCCCGGCCGATCGTCTGCGGATTGTTCGTGCCGTGGATTCCGATGCCCGGCTTGTTGAGCCCGACCCACAGTACGCCGACCGGATTGTTCGGCCCGGCTGGCAGTTCGTAGGACGTTTCGCTGCGCTTTCCGGTTTCCAGCACGCTTTTGTCCCAACGGAAAGTCGGCGCGGTCGCGATGCCGAGAATTTTCCACTTTCCAATCGGCGTCTGCAGATGCCCGCCGCCCGTGCCGGGAGTAATCGGCAGGCTGGCAAGCAGGCTCTCCCCTTCAAAAAGATCGAGCATCTTTTCGTTGATGTGGATGCGGATTTCGCGCGCGGTATATTCGGGAATTTCGGGCAGAAATCCCTGCTTCGGCAGTTCCTCGATCTTGAATGGCTCGACATTTGGCACACGCACGTCGTCGCCGGGCTTGAGCGTCTCGAGATTCGTCCCCTTGTTCAGCTTCACCAGAAATTCCGGAGAAGCGTGGTAACGCTCGGTGAGGAATTCGAGCAGCGACGAGTAGGGCAAAAATTTCTTCTTCGCTTGCTCCTGCGGCTTCGTCGGGCAGTCGCCGACGAACTTCAAATCCCCTTCCTTGATCGTGTAGTGCGTGTAAACGGGATAGACCGAGTCGAGCGGGATATTTTCATCGAGCACGCCCGTCTCCGGCAGTGCGTGCGCGCGCTGGTATCGGACGAGCGCTTTCTTCACGAACTCTCCAGGCGCACCGTCGATTTTGCCCGGACCGAAAAGCTGCTGATCGAGAAAAATCTGGAGCCGCGTGGTGACATCGCGCTGCGACACCGGCTCGGCTCGCGCAACCTTTGGCTCATCCACAGCGGGCGCTGCGACAGCAGGGACGGCGGCAGCGGGCTCCTGCGCGAAGGAGGCAGCGGCAAAAAGTGCGAGTGTCAGGAAGATGGTGGCGAGCGATTTCATGCGTGCGTCCGAATGGTTTGGCGAAAGGGCGCGTGGAGGTAGCATCGCACACTTTCGCCCGCAAGACCGCATCCATGAAATCCGACAAACTCCGTATCGCGCAGGTGGCCCCGCTCTGGACCGCGATTCCGCCGCAGAATTACGGCGGCATCGAGCTGCTGATGAAACTGCTCATCGACGAACTCGTCGCGCGCGGCCACGACGTGACGCTTTTCGCCTCCGCCGACTGCACGACGAGCGCAAAGCTGCACGCGGTCTGCGACCAAAATCTCACCGACCTGATCGTCGGCGGAAATGCCTACTGCTACGAATATTACACCAACTCGATGATGGCCGAGGTGCTCGCCGCCGCGGGCGAGTTCGACGTGATCCACTACCACATGAGCAGCGCCTGGCTGCCGCTCGCGGCGGCCGCACTCGCGCCCGGCCTCTTCACGCTGCACACGAGCACCATGATGGACGACGAATTCGTCTTTCGCCGCTGGCCGGAGGTAGCCGTGAATGGCATCAGCCGCGACCAGATGCGCGGCGCGGCGCTGAGACTCGGACGCGACTTTCCGATCGTCCACAACGGCTGCGATTTCGACGCTTACTCGCCGTGCTTCGCGCCGGGCAAATACCTCGCGTATCTCGGCCGCATGTCGCGGGAAAAAAATCCCATCGGCGCGATTCAAATCGCCGCCGCCTCGGGGCTGCCGATCGTCCTCGCAGGGCAGGCACAGAATGCCGGAGAGGCGCGCTTTTTCACCGAGGAAGTGAAGCCGCTCATCGACGGCGAACGCGTGCGCTGGATCGGCCCGGTGAATCACGCACAGAAAAATGAATTCCTGCGAAACGCAGCGGCTCTCGTCTTTCCGATCCAGTGGGACGAGCCGTTTGGGCTCGTGATGATCGAGGCGATGGCGTGCGGCACGCCCGTCGTCGCGCATCGGCGCGGCGCGGTGTCGGAGGTCGTGGAAAATGGTGTCACCGGATTTCATTCGGGCGTCATCGATGGGCTCGCGGAGCTCGTCCCGCAGGCGCTGGAGCTGGATCGCGCGGCGGTACGCGAGGCGGCAGAACTCCGCTTTGGCTATCTGCGCATGGTCGATGAATACGTCGCGCTGTATCGCGAACTGGCGGGGTTTCACCGATAGCCACCCGCCCCTGCTCCGAGTAGCGCACGCGTCTCTTCTCAACGCTGAAAACTCCGCTGGCGGCGGGCCGGGTTGGCGGTAAAATCGTCGGCCACAAAATGCTCCATTTCACCAAAATGAACGGTGCAGGAAACGACTTCGTCCTGCTCGATAATCGCGACGGAAAACTTGCGCTCGGAAATGCCGAGATCGCACGCCTTTGCGACCGCCATCGCGGCGTCGGAAGCGACGGTTTGCTCCTCGTCGAGCCCGCGCAAAGAGGTGCCGATTTTCGGATGCGCTATCACAACGCCGACGGAGGTGAAGCCGAGATGTGCGGCAATGGAGCGCGCTGCTTCGCGCGGTTCGCGGCGCGACTGAGCGGAAACTCGGACGCCGTGAGCTTCGAGACGATCGCCGGAGTCATCACCGCGCGCCTGCTCGGCGAAAACGTGGAGTTGCAAATGAGCGAGCCGCATTCGCTCCAACCCGGCACCACGCTCGATCTGGCGGGAGAAAAACACACCGTCCATTTCGTCAATACCGGCGTCCCGCACGCGGTCGTTTTCGTGGACGATCTGGAGGCGATCGATATCCGCAAACTCGGCGCTGCCACGCGCTTCCATCCGCACTTCGCGCCGCGCGGGACGAATGCAAATTTCGTCCGGCAGATCGACACGCAGACCATTGCGATCCGCACCTACGAGCGCGGAGTCGAAGACGAAACACTCGCCTGCGGCACCGGCATGGTCGCCTGCGCGCTCATCACTCACGAACTCACCGGCGCTGCGTCGCCGGTGCGCGTGAAGGTGCGCGGCGGTGACACGCTGGAGGTCGCATTCGAGAAAGCAGGCGAGACTTTCAAAAACGTCAAACTCACCGGCCCCGCGGACTTTGTGTTTGAGGGCGACGTGGCGCTCTGACGCATGATGCGGCTCGATTCGCATCAGCATTTTTGGAGCTACGACGCGGCGCAATATCCGTGGATTCCACCCGGCTCCGCGCTACAGCGCGACTGGCTCCCGGACGACCTCGCCGCTCTCCAAACCCCGCTCGGCTTCGACGGCTCCATCGCCGTGCAAGCACGGCAGACGCTTGAAGAGACGCGCTGGCTGCTCGCGCTCGCGCACAGCGCGCCCGCGATCAAAGGCGTCGTCGGATGGGTCGATTTGCGGAGCCCGGATGTTGCCGCACAGCTCAGCGAATTTGCGCCGCATCCGCGCTTCGTCGGCGTGCGCCATGTGGTACAGGACGAGCCCGATGATCGCTTCCTGGTGCAGCCGGATTTCATGCGCGGCATCGCGGCGCTCGTGCAATTTCATCTCACTTACGACTTGCTCATTTTCCCGCGTCAACTCCCCGCTGCGGTCGAGCTTGCGCGCAAATTTCCGGACCAGCCATTCGTTCTCGATCACATCGCAAAACCGCCGATCAAGGACGGCGCGATGTCGCCGTGGCGCGAGCAAATCTGCGAACTCGCGAGCTGTCGAAACGTCCACTGCAAAGTCTCCGGCATGGTCACCGAAGCCGACCCGAAAGCATGGCGGTCAGAAGACTTCACACCGTATCTGGATGTCGTCTTCGAGGCTTTCGGGATCGATCGGGTGATGTTCGGCTCCGACTGGCCGGTGTGCCTGCTCGCGGGCAGCTACGCGCACGTCGTGAGGCTCGTCGAGGACTACACTTCCGCGTTTTCCGCGTCCGAGCGGGAGGCGTTTTTCGGTGGCAACGCGGCGCGATTTTTCCTCGACCGAAAGTAGCCGCGCGCATCGCGCATCGACACACCGTCGATGAAGTAAGCCGTCGCCGCGCGGCCGACCCCATAAGTTCCCGCCGCCGCCACCGCGCCAGAGACAGCGTTGCCCCACAGCGGGATAAATTTCAGCGCCGCCCGCGCGCCTTCACGCAGCGCGAGCCCGAGGCTGATATTGGCGCCGAGCGCGGCTATGAATTCCCCCGCGAGCCGCGTGCTCATTTCGCGCCCGCTGATGTGCATGATCCCGGCGACCATCGTCGCCTGCAGCGACGTGAGGATCGGGAAATCCGCGAGTGGGATCGGCTGCGTGCCAATCGCGCCGCAGATGGCCGTCACCGACTTCACGAGCACCTGCGCTATCTGGCGTTGCAGCGCACGATTGCCGGAAAGCCGCGCTAGCTCGAGTTGCGCCTCGGGCGGAAACTCGACACCGAGCAGTTGCACGAGCCGGTCGATTTCACCCGTGTCATCGCCGAGTGCGAGTGTGCCGATCATGCGCCCCTCAAGCTGCGGCTGCGTGTGCAGCGCGGCGTGGAGTTCCTCTCGCGCTTTGCTGCCGCCGCCCATTTGCAGGCCGAGCATCCGCGGAGTCGCGCCCGATTTTCTCACGGCAAATGCGACGAGCCCCGAGACGTGCGCGAGTTCCGCGGGCATGTCATCTCCGATCGTTTCGGAGCGGCGGAGAAAGATGAAAAGATCGGGCTCCTCGGATGCCAATGCCGACTCCGCCAGCGTCGCCGAGACAGGCGAGCGCGCATCGAGCACCCGCAGCGTGCCATGCCCGCCGCGAGAAAACGAATGCCACTGACCATCACGCATCGCCTCGTCCGCGGAGCTCATGACCTCGCTGCCGAAGATCGCATCGATAAGTTCCGCCTTGCTCGCGGCGCGCTCGCCGACGAGCACGATACGCGGCGCGCGCTGGAGCAGGAAAAGCGTCTTGATCGGCGTGATCTCACGCAGGATGGGCGCCTGCAGAGATTCCGGCAGCCGCGCCACGAGCGATTCGAGTTTACCAAAGAGGGAGAGAAAGGAGCCGGGTTTCATATTCATGAGAATCGCAACTCGACAGCCAAATCACCGTCGACGCGCAGCGATAAAATGCCGGGGAATTAGCGATCGGAGTAAAAGCCGGGTGTCCAGCGCCAGTGCGGGTTGTGGATGAATGCGAGGCTTTCCGCGACGGTGATGCCGTGGGCAGCTCGGTCGGCCATCTCGCAACGGTGCGTTTCCCAGATTGCGCGCTCATCGGGAAGAGGCGCGCGGATGCGGTCGTGCGGATGCTTTTGGCCGAGCAGAAGTGCGTGGAAACCTTCGAGTTGGAAGAGGCTTTTCTCGGCCGGGAGCAGGTCGATTTGCGCGACCAGACTCGGACCGTTTTCCTCGTACGCCTTCACGATTCGCTCCGCTCCGTGCAGCGCGGTTTCGTTCCGGCATCGCTGCCAGAACTCAGTGTCGACGCGCGTGTTGAAGCGGTAGTGGACGGCGAGAAAGTCGCGGATTTCATCCCACAGGTCGGCGACCACGCGGTTGTAGCAATCACGAAGCGTCGGGGTCGGGGCACATTCGGAGTCTGCGAGGATTTGCGTGAGGAGGCGCGACTGGTGGCAGATGATGAGGAGCGCAGTGGCCTCCAGCGGCTCGACGAAGCCGGAGGCGTTGCCGATGGCGACGACGTTTCCGAGCCAGTTCCGCGCGTAACGGCCGGTGACGAACGGAACGATGCGCGTGGCGCTAGGGCGCGGATTTTTGCCCCGAAACTCCGCCTCCGCGTCGGCATCCGAAATGTGGGCAGAACTGAAGACGTAGCCGCGATTGATGTGCCGCTCGTGCTCGATCTGCCACGCCCAGCCGGCATCCATGGTCTCGGCAGTCGTGTACGGGAGCATCGGTTCGCTCGTGCGATCCCAGCCCCCAATGATCGCGCGATCGCAGAAAAGCGTGTCGTCATAACTGATGAACGGCTCGGCGAGCGCGCGCCCAAGCAGCTCGGAGCGAAAGCCCGAGGCGTCGATGAAAAGTCCCGCGCAGACTCGCTCCCCGGTGTCGAGCACGAGTGCAGACACGCCGTCGGCGCTCCGTTCGACGTGGCTTACGGTGGCGTCGGTGATCGCGACTCCGCGAGCGCGGGCGGCGGCTTCCAAGTAGGCTACGAAGTCGGCATTCTCGACGTGATACGCGGCGCTGCGATGGATGTCGGGCGCGCCGTTTTGCTGGCGAGCGAATGCGCGGCCCTGGCGCATGAGCGCGGCGTTGAGATCGGCATTTTCAAAATCGTCCCAGACGTAATATCCGTGCGACTTCAGAAGCTGCGAATGGCGCGCGGAAACTTGATACGTGAACGTATAAAAAAACTCGGGCCTCGGACCCCAGATGAAGCGCAGGCCGAGCTTCCACGTCGGTCGCACCACGCGGTGGAATTCCGCAGGATCGAGTCCGCAATATCCGTGCAGGTGATTGGGGAGGTCGGCGGTGCTGCCTTCGCCGACGCCGATAATCGCGATCTCCGGGCTGCGGATGATGCGAATCTGAAGCGCGGGTAGGCGCGCTTTGAGCGTGAGAGCGGCGAGGAAACCGGCGCTGCCGCCACCAAGGATGACGACTCGCTCGATCATCGCGCAGCATTGTGAACCATGCTCATCCCGCGGCTAAATTGGCGGAGGCTCAGACCGAGTAGCGGCGCATCCGCCGGAGGCCGAGCAGCGTGGCGCATCCGCCGAGGAGCGCGACGAAAGCGCCGGGCTCGGGGACAACGACGAGATTGACCTGACTCGGGATGCTGGTCGCGTCGACGTACGAGTTGGGGTGCGCGGCGAGGAATGCGGGCTGGAGGTTGAGGACGTTGTTGGTAAGCGTGGTATAGTTGAAAAGGCGATACGTCCCGTTGCCGAAGCCGCCGAGTTCGGCGACTTGCAGCGTGCCGTCGAGTGTCAGATTTCCGCCGACGCTGATCAGGTCGTTGACTCCACTGCCGACCACTCCGGGTTGTGCGAGTTCGAATTTCAGCGTGGACAATGAATCGAGCGAAAACGCGCCTGTGGTCAGTGTTCCGGCGCTCGCGCCGGGTGCCACGGTGCCCCCGCTGATCGCGACCGCACCGACCGAGCCCGTGCCGCCGAGAGTGCCAGCAGCACTCACGTTGACTCCGCCGCTAAATGGCGCATTCACAATGAGCTTGCCACCATCGACGAACGCGGTGGCCGTCGTCGCGCTCGTGCCGGTGAGTGTGAGCGAGCCCGCGCCACTTTTCGCTAGGACCGTCGTTCCGGAAATTGCACCGCCAAAGGTCGTATCGCCGGCTTGAGTCACGCTCAACGCCCCGCCTCCCAGGATCGTTCCGGACGTACCTTTCAGCCCGGCGACGAATTGAAAGCTCGTGTTTACGTCGAGCGTGCCTCCGTTCAGATCGACCGTTGTATTGGGCGACAGAATGCCGCCTGCTTCCAGACGTAGGATGCCGCTCGTGATCCGCGTATCGCCGCTCCAATCGTTTGCGGCGCTTTGCAATGTGACGACCCCAACGTTTGTGCCAGTGCTCAAGACCTCGAATCCGGTCCCGCTGATTTTTCCCGCCAACGTGACGCCAACGCCGCCGGTAATCGTCCCGATGCGGTTGCTAGTTCCCGCGCCGGCGAGGAGGACCGGTCCAGTCCATGTCGAGGTGACGTTGTTGGATGCGACGAGGCCACCGTTGATCTGGAGTGGCTTGGAATTTGTGATCCCTGAAAATGTGGCGACCAGACCGCCCGGGTTGACGATGAGGCTGAAGGAATCGCTTCCAAGGTTGCTTGAACTCTGCACGCCGAATGTGCCCGCATTAACGACGATGTTGCCGACGGTCGCACCCGCATTTGGCGCCCACCAAACCTCGCCGGTGCCCACCTTGGTGAGAGTGAAAGTTCCCGCGTTGATGGTGGTCCCTCCCGTGCCGCCGTTGAGATCGTAACGCGAGTTGTTGCCGATCGTGGCGTCGCCCGTGAGGGTGAGCGTGCTGTAGATCGGATTGTTGACGACACCCGTGCCACTGCTCCAGAGCGCGGCCAGGCCGGGGACTCCGCTGCCGCTGATGGAAATGTTGTAGCGGTTCGCGCCGGGCACCGTGCTGTTCACGTCGAGAGTCGCGCCGGATGCGACGGTGACGATGCTCCCGTTGGCTCCGAGCGCGCTGTCGTTGCCAACGAGCACGGTCCCGCCGTTGACGGCAACGCCGCCGAAATGGGTATTCGCACCGCTGATCGTGAGTGTGTTGCTGCCATCTTGCGTGATCGAGCCAGCGCCTGAAATCTGCCGACTCAGGGTGAGAGCGTCGGAGCGCTTGAATGAAAGGATGCCGTCGTTGGCGATCGCGCCGGTGCCGCCGAGTGTCCCGGTCGTGCCACCGGTGCCGACCTGCACTTTGCCGCCGGTGATCGTTGTCGTTCCGGCGTAAGCATTCGTCGTGTCGAGGACCAGCGTGCCCGTGCCCGACTTCGTGAGACTTCCCGAGGCGATCCCGCCCGCGCCGGTGAAAGTGTAGTTTTGCGCCGCATTCACGGTCGTCGATCCCGGGGAGACGGTGCCTGCGAGAGTCACGGTTCCGCCGACGCCGGTGTCGTCGAAAGTCACGGTGTCAAAATTGTAGAACTTCTGATCGTTCGCAGTCGCCAACTTCCAGTTCGAGGTCGTCGCCGCATCCCACGCGTTGGCGTTGAGCCCGCCAGACCATGTGATCGTCAGTGATCCGGTGCCTCCGACGGTGAGTTGCAGGTTATTGCTCGTGGCGGAGAGCGTGTAGGTTCTCCGCGTTACCGGCGAAGTCACGGTGGGCAGCGCATTTTGCGTAATCCCTCCCGTGGAGGTGAGAATCGTGTAGGTGCCATTCGTCTGCGCAGCATTTCCGACAGGCGAGATCGTGCCGCCATTGAGAATAACGGTGCCGTTCACCGCGATGAGGTCGTTGATGCCGCCGCCTGTGGTGACATCCGTCGGGTTCAGGTCGAACCGCGCGTCGCCGTTGAAAGTCAAACCCGCGAGCGTGACTGTGCCGAACGTGCCGTCCGCGGAACTCGCTCCCGGGCGGATGCCGCCGCCCGCTGCGACCGTCACATTTCCCACGAGGCCGGTGGCGAGGCCGTCGCCCGCTCCGCTGAGGACACCGCCGCTATTCACGGCGACCGTGCCTGCCGTCGGCAACGACCCGGTGACGGACAGTGTCCCGCCATTGATCGAAGTCGTGCCAGTGTACGTATTCACCGCGCGTAGCAGCAGCGTGCCGGGTCCTGCTTTTTTCAAGCTGCCGTTGCCCGAGAGCACGCCGGTGGTGGTGATGACATTGGCCGCGGCCGCGCTGTCGAAAGTGATGCCGCCATTGGTATCGGAAAGGATTGCATTTACCGAGTGGAGGAAGTTGCCGGACGCTTGGAGAGTGCCGCCGGTGTAGTTCACCTCGTAGGTCGCGGGCACGGTCGTCGGGTTGTTTGTCGCGATCGCGCTGCCGGTATTCAGCGGGTCCACGTCATTGCCAGCACCAGCGCCGCCGATGCGGAGCGTGCCGCCATTGATCGTGAGGCGATCGGTGCCGGCAGTCGCTCCGCGGTTATCGAGCACCAGAGCTTTCGCACTGATTACCCCGTTGTTCACGATGAGTTCCCCCGTCGAGTCGATCCCAAGATAGATGACCCCGTTCTGTTCGCCCGTCCCCTGCGGACTCCCCGTGAAGGTCCCGCTCAGGTTCAGCGTCCCGCCATTCATCGTGTAGGTGTTGGGCGTCGTCGTATTCGCCGTGCCTGTGACAGGGTCAGCTTGCGGCCAGTGTCCGATGCGCATCTGCCCGTTCACATCCACGGTGCCACCATTCTGGATCCCCTGCCCCGTCTTTCCGCTCTGCTCACCGAGGAAGAAATTGCCCACCTGAATGTCCGCTCCATTCGCCACGATCAGGCGTCCGAAATTCCCAATCCGCCCAACACTGATTGAATTCTGGCGGATAATCCCCGAAATGCTCGCGCCCGTGCTGACATCGCCCACGACACCCGCGTCGATTGTGAGCTGGCCGCTGCCGGTGTTATTGGTCGGGTTCGTGATCGTGTAGGGCACGGCGTAGAAATCCGCGCGCCGGATGATGAAGCCTCCGAGAGTGCCATTCCCACCTCCAGTCGAGTTCACCACCTGTGTTGTCGCGAGCGATCCCGCGGGACCGAGGATCAGCGCGCCCGCGCTCACGGTGGTCGTGCCGGTGTAGGTGTTCACCGCGTTGAGGAAAGCTGTCCCTGCCCCGACTTTCGTGAGCCCGGCGGTGCCCGCGATGATCGCGTTGATCGTCGCGGTGCGGTTCACGACATCCAGCGTCGGCACGCCAGTGGTTACCGCAAGCGTCAAAGTATTCGCCGCATTCTGCGGAGTCAGAAACCAGTCGCTCGACTGCGTCGTCGCATCGCCGAAGCGCAGCGTGCCGACGGTGTAATTTCCATCCAGCGTGATCGTCCGGTTTGCCGTGATGTCGATCGTGCTGGCATCCGCCACCGCGTCCACGGCGTTCGGCACTCCGCCCGTCCATTTCGCCGCGTCACTCCAGAGCCCATCGAAATCTCCATTCCAAGTGGCTCCATGACTGGCGGCCTGCTGGGTGAGAATGGCGGCGATCGACGCGACGAGGATGCGGCGGGAGGATGGGAGTTTTTGCATGGCTTTGATTGGTGGAGAGATCGTATCGAGTGTGCGGTTCGGGGAATGCCTCTTCCCCACATCGCCGCACACGCCGGCAGGCTCAGGGAGCGCACAGGATTGCAGTGTCGGAGATTCTGGGGATCGGAGAATGCGTGAAGCACCCGCCAAGGCGAAAAACTTCTCCCTCATTCATCCCCAATTGCAACACGTTTGTAACAGCATTTTAGTTTCGATTTCGCAATGTGACGACCTCCAGCGGCCGCACGGTGACTCCAGCTTTTCCTTCCTTCAAAGTCGCGATTTCGGGTTTGTCCACCGTGTCTGAGGCGGGCGTGCGCTGCACCTCGAAAGTCGTTCCGGGGGGCAGAGCGAGCGCGCTGAGGTCGAGCGTAGCCACGATGGTTTGCGCGGGCGTGTGGCCGCCTTGTTTGTCGTTCCACTCGTCATCACCCCAGCCCTGCACGCCGAGGAATGTGTCCGCCGTGTAGTTCACCAAACCGATGACCCAAGTGCCGTCGGGATTATGCGCGGCAGCGGCGGTGAGGCGCGGTTTTTTGCCGTAGGTCCACGTCATCGCGGCTTCGCGGTCGCTGCGGCTTTCGTGGAAAATCGCACCGATATCGAAGGCGCGCGCGAGCTGCTGGTAGGCGTAATACTTCTGAAAGATCACGGGCCGGAACGGCTCGGGGGTGTAGGCGACGATGCGCGTGGCGTTGTCTTTTGGGTCGCTCACCTCGAAGCCGAGAAAGTGAATCCAGTGCGTCACGCGGTGGTTCACGTCGTTCAAAAAGCGCGCGGCGAGGCTCGCCGCGCGGCGGGCGTCGCCGGGCTCTTCGGTCCCGTTGTCGCTGGCCTCGGTCATCCAGTAGTCCTTTAGATTTCCGCCGTCCGGCGCGGCGATGAGGCGCGCAGCTTGGTCCGTCGCGGCCATGTTGTAGGAGTGCGACGACACGCCCGCCAGCGCGCGCCACGCCGCCACGTCCTTTTTCAAAACCTCCACCTGCTTGTAATACCCGTCGTCGCAATTCGCCTGCTCCGGCGCGATGATCTTCACCGCTCCGAGCCCGCGCGCATCCAGCTCCGCGCGCAGCAGCCGCACCGATTCGGCCATCTGCTCCGGCGTGAAACGGTCGCTCACATTCGGCTCGTTCTGGATTCCCGTGACGTCGATCTGCACGCCGGTCTCCGCCTTGAGCTGCACGAGAAAATCCGCGAGCACCGCGACGTATCCCGCGAGTTCGGATTGCTTCAACCCACGTCCGCCGTCCGGCTGCGCCTCTTTCATGTAGGCCGCGAGCCCCTCCGGCGCGAGCAGCAGCGTCGTCACTCCGAGCCGCCGCGCATCGGCCACGATCCCCGACTCGATGTAGCACCGGCGGAAGACGCTCATGTCCCGCGCGCCGGGCGTCGGCGAGTATTCGTCGATATTCAGCCAGAGCCGGAGCGTCTTGAATTTCAACTCGCGCCACATCATCTCCGAGAGCTTCGCCCGATCCGCCGGCGCGAGCTTCTGATAATCCCCGTGCCAATTCCCGAGGCTCGTGCCAAACCCGCCAAACGTCTGCCTCTCCTCCGCCCCGACGGTGATCGTGATCACAGCATCATCCGCCGCTTGCAGCGCGGCAGGCAGCCAGCACGCGAGCATCACGACGAGGTGGAGGAAAAGTCTCATGCGCCGCAACGTCGCGAAATCCCCGCGCCACCGCGACGCTTTTCGCCTCCGCCCGGACTCTTAGCTTGTGGAATCCCCCCCTGCCACCATCTTCCTCGCCTTCATGCGCCTCCATCCCGCCATCCTTTTCGCATTCGCCACCCTCCTCACCGCTGCCGCGCGCGCCGCACAGCCCGTCGAGGACGACGTCAAGCGCGGCACCTTCACCGTCTATTTCGAGAACGACCTCTTCGCCGGCACCGACCGCTACTACACGAACGGCGTGAAGCTGAGCTGGACCTCCGCCGACCTCGAGAAATACGCCGACAGCCGCTACGCCAGCCCCCTCCTTCCCATTTTCAAGCTCATCCCCTTCATCAACAGCCCCGACTACCAGAAAAACCTCGCATTTTCCCTCGGCCAAAACATCTACACCCCCGACAACACCGAGACCAGCGAGCGGCTCGACAACGACCGCCCCTACGCCGGCTGGCTCTACCTCGGCGTCGGCGTCGTCTGGAAAAACGCCGACGTCCGCAACACCCTCACACTGAATATCGGCGTCGTCGGCTCATGGTCCTACGCGCAGGAGGCCCAGCGCATCATCCACGAGGCGCGCGGCTTCGATGTCCCGCAGGGCTGGGACAACCAGCTCCACAACGAACTCGGCGTCGTCGGCGTCTATGAGCGCACATGGCGCTGGCCTCACCACGAAGAGCGCGCCGGCCTCAACTGGGAATTCCTCCCCCACGCCGGCGTCGCCCTCGGAAACGTCGCCGTCTATGCGAACCTCGGCGGCGAACTCCGCGCAGGCTTCAACCTGCCCGACGACTTCGGCACCGCGGGCATCGCCCCATCCTCCACCACCTCCACCCCAGTCGAGCGCGGGCAGGCCGCGCCCCGCGCGAAATTCGACCTCGGCGCATACCTCTTCGCCCGCGCCGACGGACGCGCCGTCGCCCACAATATCTTCCTCGATGGCAACACCTTTGGCCACAGCGTCTCCGTCGATCACAAGCCCCTCGTCGCCGACCTCACCGCCGGCGTCTCGCTAAACTACCACAGCACCAAAATCACCTACGCGCTCACGTATCGGACAAAGGAGTTCGACGAACAGAAAGCCGCGCAGGTCTTCGGCTCCGTATCCCTGACCCTGGCATTTTAGCGGCTGCGCGAAAAATCGCGAGCCACCCAGCCACAGGCGCATTTCCCTGCCGCCGCCACGTTAGACAGCTTTCGCAACTCCATTTCCGCGCGTGGACTCGCACCTTCCGGAGCTGTACACTCCATTTCCACGCACGGAACCGCACCCTCCAGCTCTGGGGACTCCATTTCCGCGCACGGAATCGTACCCTCCAGCTCTGCAAACACCTCCCCCGCGCCCGGGATCGCACCTTCCAGAGATCGAATGTCCGACCCGCCAGCCGGAAACAGTGTTTCCAGCCCTCGCCCAGCCGCATCCTCGCAGTCCCCTACTCCCCCTTTCGCCTACTTCATGTTAGGCGTTTCTGCGTGCATTCGGTATGACTGACCAAACCACCAGCGCGAACGATACTAAACGGCGGGCGCCTGTTTTCCTGATCGTGTCGGTGTCGATTCCTCTCTGCTGCAGCCTTCTGCTTTTCCTGCTCCCGCGCGGAGGCGGCGCATTATTTTTCGGCTGCATGGCATTGACGCTTGGAATTCCCATATCCGTTGTCGCTGGTCGCATTGGACTTGACGACGGGGAGCGGCCGCGATGGTTTTTCCTCGTGACCATCGCTGCGTGCGCCATGGTCTTCTACGCCTACACTTTTGTCGATGATTGACGGTTTTCGCGATATGACCGCAGCGCCTAACTGTTGCGCCTCGACAGGTTGTGCGCAGTGATGGGGAGTCTGGAGGATGGGGCGAGGGAGTGCAAGGCGGAGTGGGGGCGGTGGAAGTTGTAGTCGTGGAGGTAGTGAGGGAGGAAGGTGGCGCGGTGGTCG
>JBBQZX010000025.1:0-89771 GCA_038207335.1 Chthoniobacterales bacterium
AAGCCGGTCGCCGGCCGCGCGCCATTGATCGTAGCGCGATGAATCCGCAGCCACCGACTTGGTCTGCAAGGCAAACAGCGACGCAAACCCCGCCGCATTCGCGGTGATCAGGCGAGGTGGGCGTGAACTCTCCGCCACCGCGCCGAAACCTTCCTGCAAACTCTGCTTTGTAGAGCCAGTCGCCGACTGGAACTCCACGCCGCCTTTGAAGACATGCAGCTCCGTCGCGCGCTCCTTCACATCGAGCCCGAACACCGTGCCGAGATCGGTCACGTTCATCTGCGGAGTCCGAATCTGAAACCCGCGCGCTTGCGGCGGCACCTCGGCCGTGAGTCGGCCCGCGCGGCAGGAGGCTTCACTCGGTGAAATGATCTGCAACTCGGCCGGCCCCTCGATCACCACCCGCGCACCACTATAAAAAACCACCTGCGCCAGCCCCGATTTGAGCCGCAGCCAGCCGGGTTCCAAAGGCGCGCCGAGTCGCGGCGCACTGTCCTGGGAACTCCACTGGGCTTCCACCGCACTGTTCAGCATCGCCACAGCGTTGCTCGTCGCCCTCTTGCGCTCGCCCGGCTGCGAAGCGTGCCATCCCCACCACCCGCCCGCCAGCAGAGCAACCGACGCGGCCAACGCCGCCGCCCAACCGAGCACCTGCCGACGCACAGGCTGGGTGGGTGAAAGTGGGATGACATTTTGCAAAGCAGCGCTTGTCTCCTGCGCCGCCGCGACAAAAAGGTCCGGCTCGGAAGCCAGTCGCGAATGCAGCTCGATGCGGAGAATGTATTCGTCGCGAGCCCTAGGATCGCGGCGGAGCAGTTCATTCAACGCCCGCGCTTGATCCTCCGAAATCGAACCGTGGCAGACATCCGCAACCGCTTCGTCGAATTCACGCGAAGGAAAACCCAGCTTCACGGCGTGCTTCCCTCCGGTTGCGCCGCATTCTCGATGCAGGCCTGAAGCGTGAGGCGCAGCCGCTGAAGCGATTTGTAAATGGCCGCCACGGTTCGGCCAGAAATTGTCGCCAGCTTCTCGATGCCATCGTGGCGGTAGTAATATCCCTCGATCAGCGATAGTTGCTCCTCGTGTAGTTTGCCTAGGCATCCTTCCAAATGTCCCAGCCGCAGATCCAATTCTGGCCGCAACTCCTGACGACGCTGGGCCAGTTCCTCGGCCAGCCCATTCTCCAGCAAGGCCTGCCAGCGCTGGCGTCGTTCGAGCCATTGCCGTGTCTTGTTCAACGCGAACCGGCAAGCCCACGGGGTGAATGGCAGGCTCGGATCATACGCGTCGAACTTCTCCCACAACACCAGTGCCGTCTGCTGCACGATGTCCTCCGCATCCGCCATATTCGGCACCAGCGCCGCCACGTAGCGAAAAACCTCCCGCTCGCTCCGCAGAAACAGCGAAAGAAACCGCTGCTGCGCCGCCGCAGGATCTTCAAAATGGCGCGTTGGGTCTGGGGACATGCTTGAGGCTGTATTTTTACTTCCAGCCAACCGTCAGTTTTGGACAAATAATTTTCAGAAAATCTCCGATTTCCTGTTCCAGCGCTAATTCCCGTAGGGTTGGCAGTGAGGTGCGGCCCGGTTTGCGTCTGAGCTCTGAGGGCCGAGTCCATGCGCCTGATAATCCGCTCGATGTTCGGCGCCGTGATCTGCGCACTGGTCACGCGCACGACGGAAACGCTCATGCCCACAGATTTCGGTCGAGAGTGCGGTATAGAATCGCTTCGCCGTTGTGCGGCGCGAGGACGTTTTCCTGACCGTCGAGATCGGCGATTGTGCGCGCGACTTTGAGGATACGATCGTAAGCGCGGGCACTGAAATTTAGTTCCGACATCGCGATCTGCAGCAGCCCTGCGGCGTCTTCGACCAATCGGCAGCGCGCCTTAATCATCTTCGCCTACATGCGCGCGTTGCAGCGAACTTTGCCGCCCGCAATGCGCTGCTTTTGCCGCCCGCGCGCCGCCGATGGCTCGCTCACGAATCGCGGCCGACGGTTCGCCCGACTCGCCACCGGAGAGCTCGCGGAAAGCAACTGCGGGCACGTCGAGATGGATGTCGATGCGGTCCCGTAAAATCGAGTTTCCACAGCAACCCGCCAACGCGTTCCCATTCATCATCCTCTGCCCGGCCCGGAACTAGAGGTTGTCGTAGTCCAGAAACTCCGTGCCGGCCGGAACCGCGACGAAAGGCCCTCTCACCTGCACTTGAAGCGCATATCGGGCTTGCGGGATGAAATTGCTGGGCGCGCTCAAGCTAAGCTTTTTGGCGGCGATCAAGCCATCGATGGGGATCTCGCCCTGCGCGAAGTCATACACTCCATTGAAATTGGCATCGATGAAGCGGAAGCGCTGGGCGCCTAGTTCGTTGAAGTCCGCGATGGCACCGACGATGTGCGCGGCCGCGAAATCGGCGGGCAGGAAAATGGGCTGCGACGAGGGCGGAAAGCTCAGGACATCGATCTCGGATACCCCGAATCCCCCGGACTGGCTGGTGACGACGGTCAGGGCGCTGAATTCCTGCCCTTTGATGATACTCTCACCGAAGAGGAAATTGACATTGTAGCTGCTCCGGAGGCCGGCGGTCACGGTGACGTCTTCTCCCACGGCCTGCACCCCGGTGAGGTCGTTGATCGCCGTCTCCACTTGAAAAGGGGTGGCATTGAGGGGAATTCGGACGGTGACTTCCGGGCCGAAGCCCACATCCACGTAAAGGACAAATCCGCCGACGCCGACGACATCGACGTTCTGACTCTTCGAGAAATAGCCCGGCGCCACGGCTGGAACTCCCGTGGCCGAGAAATCGAAAGCACGCTCGGCGGTGATGGCTCCCTGATCGCCCGCACTGCGGAAGGAGATTTCGAATCCGCCGCCAGCAGTGGAGGTCACCGTCACGCCATTGAACACGCTGTTGTTCGGATTGCGATCGTCGATGTTCGGCAGTTGATTCAAAGCGAGCGCCACAGCCGCCGGGGCGTTTCCGGTGAGGCTGGCAGTCTTTTCGATCCCGAGACCGCTGATCAACGGCCGATTGCCGGCGGAGTTGAAATAGACGGTGAAGCTCTGGCCGCCTTTATCCAAAGCGTTGGGATTCACCGCGTTGTCCACCAGAGTCACGCCACCGGCGCTCTGGATCGAATTCAAACCGTTCAGGGCACTCTGAATCGTCGCGGTGTCGGCATTGGCGTCGATCAGGCCCGTGGTCTGGCCGCCGTAGGTGAGCTGGAAAGTGGTGAACCCACCGTCCGGCTGCAGGCCGTTGGGGGCATTGGAGCCACCGAGGAGCCGGGTGATGGTCTGTCTTTCCGGGATGCTGGCAGTGCCGTCCACGGTCGTCGTCACGGACACGATGGGGTGGAAAGTAAGGGCGAATTGAGTTTCGGCCCCGCCATTGACATCGGCCAGCAGACCGGGCCCGGGATTCAGCACGATGTGATCGACCTGCTCGACCAGCCCCGGCGCGCTTCCTTTGCCGGCGACAATCGCGGAGATGCTGTCGGCCCGGATGAATTGGACGTTGCCCGCCAGACCATCCTTGGTGCCGCCCGCTCCACCGAGGCCGGCGAAGACTCCACCCATTGTGGAATAGCCGTAGTCCTGACCGGTTTTGACGCCGATGTCGTGATCATTCACCTGGACGTGCGTCACGCTGCCGCCTTTGCCACCCTGGAGGCGGCCCGGAGCGCCATCGCCGGCGGCTAGGCTTCGGATGATGATGCTTGGGCCCACGCCCGTCACCGTGAAATTGCTCACCGAGCCGCCGGCCGCCCCCTTGGCCGTGTCCGTTGCCCCGGAAGGCGAGCCCGCATTGCCCGCGTTGCCGGCGACCACGGACAGGATGCTGGCCGGAAAGATGGAATCTTCGGGACCGCCGATAATCGACACCTTGGAAATCGAACCGCCCGCGGAGTTCCGGGCGCTTGAGCCAGCGCCGTTGCCCGCCTGAAACACGGTGGACCCGCTGGCCGCGGGACCGGTGATTGATGAGATGGAGCCGCCGGCCCCGGCGCTCTGGCCCGACGCCGCGACGCTGCCGCCGCCCGCTTGCACCAAGATCGCGCCGCTGGGGATGGGGATGCCCGTGGAACCGCCGTAGGCGAACTGAGTGATGGAGCCACCGTGACCGCCATTGGAGCCGTTGCCGGCCTTGATCGTGAGATTGCGGCTGGCGAAAAGTCCACTCGGTTTGGCCCCTTTTACGCCAGTGATACTGCCGCCGGTGCCGGGTTTCGCGCCCGTCGCCCCCGCATTGCCGGCGATCACGAGGCCGAAGCTGTCCGCCAGTGCGTCGAACGGAAGGTCGCCTTCGCCCGCCAAGACACGCGTAGCCAGCAAGGACCCCCCGTTGCCGGCCGCGCCGCCGCCGCCATTGCCGCCATCGCCCGCCGTGAGGGCGACCGAGCCCGCGGCGACGACCGACGTTTTGGCGATGGAGCCTCCCGCCCCGCCACTCGAAAGATTGCCCGGGGCGGTGCCTCCATTGCCGCCGGGATCAACGATGACTTGGACATACACGGGCGTCTGGGCACCGTAGATGCCCGTCGCGACGAGGTTCAGCCCGGCCACCTGGCCACTCGCCCCGCCGTTTCCAGATCCGAGGTTTTTGCCGCCTTTCCCCGTCCTGATCGTGTGAGTGAGATCGACCGTGGTGATCGTGGAATTCAGCAGCGAGCCCCCTGCGGCCGCAGTCGCTCCATCGCCCCCGGCTCCGGTTCGTAGAAACGCGTTGCCGCTCAAATGGGTCGCCGCGCCGCGGCTATTGCTGTCTTGGATCACGAGTCCCGTGACCGAACCGCCGATGCCTCCCGCGCCGCTCACGCTGTCGCCGCCATCGGCCGCCACCCCGCTATTTACGTTGAGGGATGAGAAATCGGCCGCCCCCACCGTCTTGAGACCGGCGATATTCCCGCCCCGGCCGCCTTTCCCCGTCGTGCCGTTGCCGCCAGTGCCGGCATTGGCGACCACGTCGCGGGCAAAGATGCTGGCGGCCTGCAGGATTTTGATGTCGCTCACGGAGCCGCCATCGCCCCCGGCTTTTCCGCTGCTGCCATTGCCGCCGAGCACGGAGAGACCGGAGCCGAGCAGCGCGACGCCGGTGATCGAGCCGCCCTTGGCCCCAAGAGCGTTGGCGCTGGCCAAACCGCCCTCTCCGGCATCAACGACAATTTGGGCGTTCACGGCATTGAGGGCATTATTTTGCACCGCTCGATTCAGGATCTCCACCTTCGAAATGGCACCACCCGCACCGGCCTGGACGCCATCGCCCGCCAAGGAAGAGCCGCCGCCACCGCTGACGACGTCGATATCGTTGCCCGCCGCATTGTCTGTCGCGAGAGCGATCCGAACGGCCGACACCGCACCACCTGCACCCGCTATCTTGCCGTTGCCTCCGAATCCGGCGTAGAGAGCCACCTGTTCGTGCAGCAATTCCCCGCTAGGTTTGCCGGCCTTCGTGTAGCCGATAAAAATGGAAGACGCCGCGCCCCCCGAGCCGGCGGTGCCAGCCGGAGCAGCGCCACCGTTACCCGCCAGTAGAGTGATGGCTTCAGTGGAGTTATCGGTGGTCCCCGCGATGTAGAGACCTTGCAGTTTGCCCCCGGCTCCGCCCTTCGGCTTGGCCGCGCCGGGGATGGCGTCGCCGCCGTTCCCGGCCAAGAGGAACAGGCCATTTGCGTCGCCGAGGATTTGGATATTCGTGAGCGAGCCTCCGGCCGCGCCCTCCCCGCCGTTCCCGGCCGCGATCGTGCTGATGGCCGTGGTGGTGAGATTGGAGATGGAGGGACCGGCCTGGCCACTGGCCGGAGTGAAGGTCAACGGAGCGCTCAGCGGCACGCCCGGGAAGAAAGCGAACTTTTGCTCGACCGTCGCGGAACCAGCCCGGACGTCGGTGGCACTCGTGAAAGTAGCCTTGGCGATGCTCCCCCCGGTGAGGATTTTCCCGGAGATGACGCCCGCGGAAAGGGACACGATCCCCTGGTCCGCGAGGACGTGATTCGTGGTGACCTTGTCATTGGCCACGTCGAAATTGCTCACGACATCGGCCCCAATGTTCCCTTTGACGACGAGGCTCACCTTCGACCCCAGCGCCAGACCCATCAGCTCGTCGCGCTGGATCTCGTTGTCGTGATTCTTGTCCTGAAAAAAAGCCACGATCGTCCCACCTTTGACGGTGAGAAATTCCTCGAAGGTGCCGCCCGGCCCGGCGACATCGATGCGATTGTAAGCCTTCCCCGCACCCAGCTCGACATAATACGTGCTCGCCGTGTGCCCGACCGCGTTGCTGATGGCATCCGTCCCCGTCGCCATATTGACGAATGGGGAATCGGAATACTCGGTATCCGTCGAACTAAGGACGAGGCCGACCTGAAGGGAGGCGGGAGCGATGCGACTTTCCAAGGGTTCAATCCCGGGAGAAAGTGAGCGCACGGTGGAGGCGGGCAAACCCTTGGAGCCAACCATGGGGAGAGTATTAAAATTCCGCATGACGAGACCGTGGGTCGAGTGAGACGTTGGAAACCGGGGAACAGGACTATTCCTGCCACCAATTTTTCCCAAACGCCAATGCAATCGCAAACGGAAACAAAGTTCGTTTCGGCGGATGACTGGGCGCAAAATGGAGCCTTGCGCCTCAACCGAAGGGTCCTTCCTGAAAAGGTGACTGGAGTTCCAGCGGCAACTGATCTTCGCGTGCACGATTTCCGCGTCGGGCTTGACCGAGCGCGTCGAATGTCTAAGCCCAGAGGTTTCGGTCCAGCGTGCGATACTGAATCGCCTCGGCAACGTGCTCGGGTAGGATCGATTCCTTTCCGTCCAAGTCGGCAATCGTGCGTGCGACTTTCAGGATGCGATCGTAAGCACGGGCACTCAAGTTGAGTTCGGTCATAGCCATTTGGATCAGCCCGGCGGAGGCTTCGCCGAGCGCGCAGTGAATCTTGATCATCTTCGCGGTCATCCGCGAATTGCAGCGCGTTTTGGTCTTCGCGAAACGCGCGCCTTGCACCGCTCGCGCCGTCATCACCCGCTCGCGAATCGCGGCGGAAAATTCGCCGGGCTCGGTGCCGGCAAGTTCGCGAAACTGCACCGCGGGCACTTCCAGGTGAATGTCGATGCGATCGAGCAACGGCCCGGAGATGCGCTGCCGATACCGCTCGACCTGCTGCGGGCTGCAGCGGCACTCGCGTTTCGGGTCGCCAAAATAGCCGCACGGGCAGGGATTGAGAGCACAAACCAAAATAAAGTCGGCTGGAAAAGTCATCGAGCCGGATGCGCGCGAAATGTTCACGCGGGTATCCTCCAGCGGCTGTCTCAAAACCTCGAGTGTGGAGCGTTTGAACTCCGGTAGTTCGTCGAGAAAAAGCACGCCGTTGTGCGCGACGGAAATCTCGCCGGGACTCGGAGTCGCTCCGCCACCGATGAGGCCGACATCGGAAATCGTGTGGTGCGGCGCGCGAAACGGTCGCACGGCCACGAAAGCATTCTCGGCCGTGAGCAGCCCGCAGATGCTGTGAATCTTCGTGCTCTCGATCGCCTCTTCGAGCGTCATCGGTGGCATCACGGTTGGAATGCGCTTAGCGATCATCGATTTGCCGGAACCCGGCGGTCCGAGCATCAGGAGGTTGTGACCACCGGAGACGGCGACTTCGATCGCGCGCTTCACATGGTACTGGCCACGGACGTCGGCGAAATCGAGGTCGTAATTTTGGTGTCGCGCGAAAAACTCACTCAGGTCCTCACGCACGGCCGTAAGCGGTTGTTTCCCGAGGAGGAACTCATACGTTTCGCGCAGATTCCGCACGCCATAGACCTCGATGCCTTCCACCATCGCGGCCTCTCGCGCGTTCTGCTCCGGCACGACCACCGCGCGCTTTCCGCGGCGTCGGGCTTCGATCGCGATTGGCAGTACGCCCTTCACCGGTCGCACCGCGCCGGTGAGCGCGAGTTCGCCGACGAAGCAGTATTTATCGGCGTCCGGCAGCTCCACTTCCTCGCTCGCCGCAATCATTCCGAGCGCGATCGGCAGGTCAAAGCTCGGCCCTTCTTTCTTCACATCGGCGGGCGCAAGGTTGACCGTCATCCGCCCGCGCGCCCAGCGGTAGCCGCTATTGCCGATGGCCGTCGTCACGCGGTCCTTGCTCTCTTTCACCGCGACATCGGGCAAGCCGACCACGACGATCACGGGACTGCCCGCGCCCGCATTGACCTCGATCTCCACCTCGTACGCATCAACCCCAAAAACAGCTGCGGAATAGACCTTGGCAAGCACGGCAGCGGAGAATCGCAAGCGGCTTTCGAAAAGCAAAGTTTTGCTTTAAAGACAGCAAAACGACGCCCGGCAAATGTGTCATTCCCACCCAAAAGCCCCCATGACTTCGTCGTGCTGGCGTCGCCCTCGCTTCAACCCCTGCCCGTGCGGCTACTTCGGCGATCCGAAACGCGAATGCCTGTGCAGCCCGCAGCAGGTCGAGCGGTATCGCCAGCGCATTTCCGGGCCGTTGCTCGACCGCATCGACATCCACCTCGAAGTGCCCTCCGTGCAGTTCCACGAGCTCTCCAACGCCGTGCCCGGCGAGTCGTCGGAATCGATGAGCGCAAAAGCAAATCAAGGCCCACTGCGCGCTCAGCGAAGAGGCCAGCGGACTCATCCAGCTCGCGATGTCCGAGCCGAACCTCAGCGCCCGCGCCTACGACCGCATCCTGAAAGTCGCGCGCACCATCGCCGATCTGGACGGCCAGGAGAATCTCCAGCCGCACCACCTCAGCGAGGCGATCCAGTACCGCACCCTCGACTGCAATCTGTGGGCCTGAAAAGTTGAGGTTCCAGCGACACGCGCATTCGTGAAAATTGCGCCAATGCAAAACCACTTCTGCGCGGTCTTTTTGAAAATCGGTGCCTGCTGCGCGTTGCTAAACGCGCTCGTCGGCTGCGAGTCGCTTAGCCACTATCCGGCGGGCGGATCGCCCGACCGCGCATTCATCACGTATTGGCCGGATGCCGGAAAGCGTGGCGGACTGCGCCTCGCGGTGAAGGATCTCATCGACATGAAAGGCGAGGTGACCACAGCGGGGTCCGAATATTTCGCGAAAAGCGCGCCGCCTGCAAAGCGCGATGCCGCCTGCCTCGCAATCGCACGAGAGCGAAATGTGGCCATCGTGGGAAAAGCGAATACCACGGAGCTTGCGATCGGCGTCTCGGGGATCAATCGCTATTTCGGCACGCCGAAAAATCCTCTCACCCGGCGACGCAACTTGATCCCCGGCGGCTCCTCGTGCGGCCCCGCCGTAGCGGTGGCGAGCGGCATGGCGGATGTGGCGTTTGGTACCGACACGGGCGGCTCAATTCGCGTGCCTGCGGCGTGTTGCGGCGTCCTCGGGCTGAAGACTACGTTCGGTCTCATCCCGCTCGACGGCGTCTATCCCATCGCGCCGACGCGGCTCGATACGATCGGGCCGCTGGCAAAAGATATGCCGCGGCTTGTGCAGGGGATGGATTTGCTGCAGCGCGGTTTTGCGGACCGGTATCGCGCGGCGGTCGCGGCGCGTCCCGCGGCCGGGCGGATTAAAGTCGGGCGTCTGCGCGTGCCGGGCGCCGATCCGAAAATCGAGCTCGCGATCGACGAGGCACTTGCCGCGGCCGGGTTTCAGGTCGTCGAGCTCGGCAACGATTTCAAGAAGGCGTGGGTGCAGGCGGAGAAAGATGGGAACACCGTTTCGGCATCTAGCGCGTGGCTTTCGGATGCGAAATTCCGCAGCCAGCCTGGCATTCGGACGAGGACGAAAGCCGTCGTTGCGCTGGGCCAGTTTGAATACACCGTGAACTATCGCGACGCGCTTCGGCGGATTCCCGCGTGGCGAGTCACGCTCTCGCAAATGCTGCGACGCGTGGATTTCATCGCGCTGCCAACGATCAAACAACTCCCGCCTACGCTCCCACTTTTCGGAGGCACCGCGCTTTTCGAGGCAAAAGTCCTGACGATGCAAAACACCGTCGCGGTGAATCTGGCGGGCAACCCCGCGCTCGCGCTGCCCATCCCCGTCGCGGACCGCCGCGTGCCAGTCACGAGCCTGCAATTGATTGGCCCGCGTCTCGGCGAAGCGCAGCTCCTGAACGCCGCGCGCCTCGTCGTGACCGGCCTCGCGACTCCCGGTCCACACGGCCTCGCGGCAGCGCGGCGGCGATGAGGAAGTAGCCCATGCATCCCCTCCCTTATCTCCTCCGCGCCGCGCTCGTCCTCCTTTTCGCCGGCAGCGCGCTCGGCGCCGAGTCCCCCGATGAACTGATGAAACGTGGCGACGCCCTCGACCAGCGGCTCGCGGCTGGCGAAGCGCTGAATTTTTACCTGCCCGCAGAAAAGCTTGAACCAAAGAACGCACGCCTCCTCACCCGCATCGCCCGTCAGTACCGGCATCTCATGGCGGATGCGCCATCGAATGCCGAGAAACTGCGCCTCGGTAGCATCGCGCTCGACTATGACAGGCGCGCCGCCGCAGCCGATCCCAGCGACTCGGACGCACAGCTTTCCGTCGCAATCTCGCTCGGAAAAATGCTGCCGCTTCTCGGCTCGAAAGCGCAGGTCGAGGCGTCTCCACGCATCAAGGCCGCGGCAGACAAAGCTCTCGAACTCGACCCGCGCAATGACCTCGCATGGCACATCCTCGGCCGCTGGAATCGCATCCTCGCCGACGTGGGTGGGGTGAAGCGCGCGCTCGCCGGAGTCATCTACGGATCGCTCCCCGTTGGCTCTAACGCTGAGGCCGCGCGCTGCCTGGAAAAGGCGGTTGCGATCAATCCGAACCGCCTCATTCACTACGTTGAACTCGGCCGGATTTACGCACAGATGGGGCGAAAGGACGACGCCCGCGGGATGCTGAAAAAGGGTCTCTCCATGCCCAGCCTCGAGAAGGACGACCCCGAGGCTAAGAGCCAGGCACGGGACGTCTTGAAGCAACTTCGGTAGAGTTGAGCTCCAGATCCGGCGAGGTATCAGCGCGTGGAAACGCTCACACCCCGCCGATGAACTCGCGATGCCAAAGCTGCGTGGCGACGACCGCGCAGAGGCCCATCTCGACGGACAGGCGCGGCATCGAGCCGACGCGCATCTCGCGGAATGCGCGGCGCCAGTGGGTTACTTGTTTCACATCGAAATAGCCCGTTTTGCGCAGCGCCGCTTCGCTCAAGAGCTCGGCCACGAATGCCGGCTCGGGGTCCATGTGAAAGCTGTCCAGCGGCGCGCGGAAGATGACCTTATGCCGCCGTGCGATCGATTTCGGCACCCACCGCTCGGCGAGTTGCCGCAGGAGATATTTGTCCCGAAAGCCGCGCAGTTTCCAGCTCGGGTGCAGCTTCGCTGTGAAGTCGAACACATCTTCATCGAGAAACGGATACCGCACTTCGACCGACGAATTCATCGCCACACGGTCGCCTTTCGCCTGCAGTAAATGGCCCGCGAGCGTCACGCGGCCTGCGACCCAAATGCCGCGATTTAGCGGGTGCCATCGCTTCGCACGCTCGATCGGGAATTGCAGATCGGCCCACGGATTCGACTGTGCCAAGACTTCGCGCATCGATTCGGAATAAAATCGCAGCTTCGAGATCGCGAGCAGCCCGTAGGCATCCACCCACGCGTTTGGCCCGCCGACCGATGCCTCAACCGTGTGTCGCCACGAGGCCGGATAGTGCGGCACATTTTGCAACCGCAAAAAGCCTCGCCGCGCAACATCCGCGAGCGGCAGTCCGGGAATCGCATTCAGCACGCCGATGATTTTAGCGAGTTTGTACCAAGGGTATCCGAGCAGCCACTCGTCCGATCCCTCGCCCGTAAGCACAACTTTTTGGCCGCACGCGTGGACCTTTCGCGCGAGCTGCAGCAGCGCCGCGCAGGAGGTATCGATCACCGGGGCCTCCGCCGCTCGGATCAGTTCAGGATACGTCTCCAGCGCATCGCTCGCACGGAAATCCTGCACGATCGGCGGTTTCGTCCCGACGTGCCGCGCGGTCTCGTTTGCGGCATCGAGCTCATCGAGCTCCGGCGAGTCCACGCGGATCGTGTAGGTGTTGATGGCGGGGCCTTTCAGGTGGCACGCGAGCGCCACGATCATGCTGGAATCCACCCCGCCGGAAAGATACGCACCGACCGGCACATCGGCCCGCAGCCGCTCCTCCACGGCGTGCAGCAGCACCTTTTCAAAATCATCCACCACCCGCTTCGGGTCGCCGCGCTCTTCATCGCCGGCGTCCGGAAAATTCATTTCCCAGTAAGCCCGCTCTTCGATTTCCGCGCTATTGCCGGTTCCGGCCGATGGTGAGATTTCGAGAAAATGACCCGCTCGCAGAAGCTGCACCTTTTCAAAACAAGTCACCGGACCCGGCACGGCGGCGAATGTGAAAACGTGATCAAGCCCGCGCCGGTCGGGCCGCACCGGCACCATGCCGGAGGCGAGCAGGCCCTTGATCTCCGACGCGAAAAGCAGCCAGTCGCCGTGGCGGCTCCAATACAATGGCGCGATGCCGAACCGATCGCGCCCGAGCAGCAGTCGCCGCCGCTTTTCATCCCACAGCGCGACCGCGAACTGTCCGCGCAACCGCGCAAAAACATCGGCGCCGGCTTCTTCGTAAGTGTGCGGGATTATCTCCGTGTCGCAGTGCGTGCGGAGGCGGTGGCCGCGCGCCTCCAGTTCCGCTCGGCGCTCGGCGTGGTCGAAAAGCTCGCCATTGAAGACGACGGACACGTCGCCCGATTCGTTCGACATCGGTTGCTGCCCATCCGCGAGGCCGACGATGCTGAGCCGCCGCATCCCGAGCGCGAGCCCCGGCCGCACCAGGTATCCCTCCTCATCCGGGCCGCGATGGATGAGCGCGCGCGTCATTTTTTCGATGACGCCGGAAGGCACCGTTTGGTTGCTGGAGAGTCCGATGATGCCTGCGATGCCGCACATAGAGTTGTCCCACTACTTCGGGCCTCGTCCACGGCGCAACCGTCTTTTTTGGCGCCTAAGTGGAAGTCCGTAGGATCAACCGCTTTCCAGATTCCGAATCGTCTTTTTACAGTCCACAGAGATGCGCGCGATCCGAGCGCGACCTTGACGTTATAAATCCGCGCCCGAAATCTTCATGCAATCCATAGGCTCAATCCTTTCCCGCGTTGGCGAAAAAATCTTCCCGTTCCGACTCGCCATCGGTCTGGCCATCGCGCTATTCGCGCTCGAGTGGCTGAGTCCTCGTCCGTTCTTCGCCCCGCACTATCGCCTGCTCCACGGCCTCGCGTTGCTCGTGATCGCAGGGGGGCTCGCGCTGCGGGCGTGGGCCGCCGGGCACGCCGGAGGCCACACGCGATCCGGCGAGATCGAGGCGGGGTCGCTTGCCACGGGCGGCCCATTCGGCCACGTCCGCAATCCCATCTACGTCGGCAGCATGTGCCTCGGCTTGGGCATGTCGCTCCTCATTGGCGACCCGTGCGCCCTTCTCTTTTCGGCGATCGCCTTCACCATTCTCTACCTCGCAATCATCCCAGCTGAGGAGCGCTTCCTCAGCATGCGTTTCGGCTCTGAATACGCCGCCTACTGCGCATCGGTCCCGCGCCTTTTCCCCAGGCTCACACGGTGGAAAAATGACCCACCAATTCGGTTCCGATGGCGCGCCGCCGCCGGCGAGTTCTGGATTTTCCTCATCCTCGTGGCGATCTACGCGGCGCTCTTGTTCGAGGAACATTTGGACGCGATCGGACTCTCGTAAAATGCAACCGGGGACTATTCCCGGGGGCGAAGATCGCCCCTTGTCAGACTTCTGTTCCACCCCGAACGTCCGCGCTCCATTTTCACCACGCTTTTATGTCAAAAGACCGCATCGCAATCATCGGAATCGGCTGCCGCTTTCCCGGCAGCGTGAATGACACGGAATCATTTTGGAAGCTGCTGGCCGAGGGTCGCGAGGCGGTCGGTGAGATCCCCGCGGATCGCTGGAATATCGGGCGCTACTACGACCCGGAGCCGGGCGTCGCCGGAAAGTCGATCGCGAAACGAGGAGGATTTCTCGACCAGATCGACCAGTTCGATCCGCAGTTTTTCGGCATCTCGCCGCGCGAGGCGCCATTCGTAGATCCGCAGCAACGGCTCCTGCTCGAGACCGCGTGGGAGGCAATCGAGGACGCGGGAATCGTGCTCAATTTGGAAAATGGCACCGACATCGGAGTCTTCGTAGGCATTTCCCACAACGACTACCAAGCCATCCAGGGCACCGCTTACGACCACTCAGGGATCGGCGCGCACTCGCCCACCGGCAGCGCGCACTCCATCGCCGCAAACCGGATCTCTTACAGCCTGAATCTGCGCGGCCCTAGCATCGCGATGGATACCGCGTGCTCCTCCGCGCTCACCGCCGTCCATGCCGCGTGTGAGCACATCCGCTCCGGCCGAGGCGATACCGCGCTCGCCGGCGGCGTCACGGTCATCATCACGCCCGGCGGCTTTGTCGGATTTTCGCAGGCATCCATGCTCTCGCCGGAAGGCCGGTGCGCCGCGTTCGACGCATCCGCGAGCGGCTTTGTGCGGGGTGAAGGCGCGGGCATGGTTTTACTCAAGCGCCTCTCTCAGGCCATCGCGGACGGCGACCCGATCCACGGCGTCATCTGTGGCACGTCGATCAACCAGGACGGACATACGAATGGCATCTCCCTCCCGAGCCCTGAGGCGCAGGCGCGTCTCGTGCAGGATGCATGCAAGGACGCGTCTGTCGCACCGTCCGCGATCGGCTACGTCGAGGCCCACGGCACCGGCACCGCCGTCGGCGATCCCATTGAGGCCCACGCGCTCGCCGAGGCCCTCTGCTCCGATCGCCCCGCCGACGCGCCGCTCGCGATCGGCTCGTGCAAGACGAATCTCGGCCACCTCGAAACCGCCGCCGGAGTCGCCGGCCTTTTGAAGGCCATGCTCGTTCTGAAGCATCGCCTAATTCCCGCGAGCCTGCACTTCACCGTGCCGAGCCCGCACATCGATTTCGACACGTTGAAGTTGCGTGTCGTCACAGCACTTGAGCCTTTCCCCGCGACTGCGGGCGAGCGTCTCGCGGGCGTGAACTCGTTCGGCTTCGGGGGCGCGAATGCCCACGTCATCCTAGCCGAGCCGCCGCCCGCTGCACATCCTGCGCACAGCGACGCGCCCGTCGAGCGTGCATGGCCCATCGTCATTTCTGCGCGCTCCGAGACCGCTCTCCGCGGCGTTGCCCTCCGCCTCGCCGCGTGGCTCTCCGAGCGCGCCAATCAAAATGGCGCGTCACCGCTTCTGCCCGATCTCGCCTACACACTCGGCGCGCGGCGTAATCACCACCCGCACCGCTTCACGCTCGCCGCCCGCTCCACGGCCGAGCTCGTGCAGGAGCTCGATGCATTCGCGATCAATGAGGAGACCGTCAAAGCCCGCACCGCCTTTACGCCGCGGCCCGAGCGCGCGCCGCGCATCGCATTCATCATGAGCGGCCAGGGCCCGCAGTGGTGGGGAATGGGCCGCGAGCTGATGCGCCATGAGCCGGTCTTTCGCGGCATCATCGAGCGCTGCGACGCCGCCATGCGGCCGTGGGCGAAATTTTCACTCTTGGAAGAACTCGGTCGCTCGGAGGATCAGTCGCAAATGCACCGCACCAAGATCGCGCAGCCCGCGATTTTCGCCATACAAGTCGCCCTCGCGGAGCTCTGGAAATCGTGGGGCGTCCTGCCATCCGCAGTCGCCGGGCACAGCGTCGGCGAGATCGCGGCCGCGTGTGTCGCGGGCATTTTTTCCTTGGAGGAAGGTGCGCGCATCATCGCGCTCCGAGGGCAATTCATGGACGCGTGCGCCCGCGGCGACGGCACCATGCTCGCCGTGGGGCTCGGCGAGGAGGAAGCACGCGCGCTGATCTCGCGTCACGATCGCACCGTCACGATCGCGGCCTTCAACGGACCGCGCTCGCTCACCCTCGCCGGCCCGCGGATTTCGCTCGAGGCGATGCTCGCGGAACTCGAGCCGCAGGGGGTCTTCGCCCGCATCGTCCGCGTCGATCATCCCTTCCACCACCCGCTCATGCAGCCCGCCGCGGATCAGCTCGCAGGCGCACTTGCCGACATCGTGCCGCAGCCCGGCGACGTTCCATTTTTCTCCACCGTCACGGGCGAACGCTGTGCTGGCGAGACCTGCGGGCCCGCCCACTGGGCGCGCGGCATCCGTCAGCCCGTGCAATTCTCACCCGCGATCGACTCGCTCGCGGAGTTCGGTGTCGACGTCTGGCTCGAGATCGGCGCGCATCCCGCGCTCGTCCATTCGATCCAGGAGTGTCTCGCCGGGCGCGGCGGCGCAAAGGCTCCTGTCCTCTCCACCGCCCGCCGCGAGCGCGAGCACGACTCGACCATCGAGACTGCGCTGGACCTCCTCCGCACGGGCGTTGCGCTCGACTTCAAATCGATGACTCCATCCCGCCGCCTCCTCGAACTGCCCGCATACGCATGGGAGCGCAGCCGCTGGTGGAATGAATCCGCCGAATGGCGCGAAGGCCGCCTCGGCCTCGGCGGCCGCGGCCTCCTCGATGTCCGCACCCCGCGCGCCGTGCCGACATGGATCGCACGCCTCGACAGCCGCCACATGGCCTTTCTCAAAGACCACAAAGTCGAGAGCCACGTCATCTTCCCCGCAGCCGGATTCCTCGAAATGGCACTCGAGGCTGGCGTCCAGCTTTTCGAGAGTCGCCCGTTCGTCGTCGAGGATTTCGAGATCCGAAAACCGCTCATCCTGCCGGACCCTGCCTCCGGCGTGCAGCTGGAGCTCAGCTACGATCCCGCCGAGCGCACATTCACGATCCAGAGCCGCTTTGAAACTGGCGCGTCTTGGTCTCTGCACGTCGTCGGCTCGATGCGCGGCGAGCGCACCGAGTCCGCATTTTCCTCGGCGCCGATCGGCTCCACTGCCGGGCTTGAGCCCGTGGAAATCGACGGCTTCTACAGCTACATGGCGGACCTCGGGCTCCGCTACGGCGAGGCCTTTCGCCCCATCCGCGAGCTCTCCGCAGGCGGTGGAAAATCTGCGGGCCGCGTCGCACTGTCGCCCACCTTCGCGGGCCGCGCACCCGACTATCCGCTGCATCCGGTGCTCTTCGATGGCGCGCTGCAAATCTTCTCCGCGGGTGCCGCGACGGTCGAAGATCGCCGATCGCGAATGAAGCTCCCGGTCCGCATTGCGCGGATCCTTTTCCTGCGCTCGCCCGGAGCGTCCGCGCGCGTCCGCGCCAACGTCATCGAGTGCAACGACGACTTCGTCGAAGGCCGCATCGGCTTGTTCGACGAAGAGGGAAAGCCCTGCGTCCTCGCCGATGGATTCCGCGCGATTGCCGTCGCGAATGTCCGCCGCGGCGGCTCAGGCACCACGCGCGATTTGCTCTACCACGTGGCGTGGGAGCGCACTCCCGCCGCCGTTCGCGAGCCGCTCCCGCCGCTCCCGCTGCCGCGCCTGCACGATGCCGCCCGGACTGCATTGAACCAGGTCATCGACGCGCGGGGCCGCAAGAAACTGGAGGCCGCGATGTTCGCAAGCGACGACCTCACCGCCGCGCTGCTCACGCGCGGATTGCGTGAGATGGCCGTCGAGGCGGATAAGAAGTTCACCGCCGATTCACTCGACGTTGCGCCGCAAATGCGCCCGATTTTCGACCGCCTCGTCGCAAATCTCACAACCCGCGGGTTGATTAAAACATCAGCGTCAGGGCATCTCCCTGTTGCTGAATTTTTCACCGCTGCCGACACCGCGCAGCAGAAGCTCCGCGACTTCGTCACGAGACATTCCGGGCATCTGCCCGAGGCGCTTCTCGTCTCCGCGAGCACTGCCGAACTCGGCCCGATTCTGCGCGGCGAAAAGGATGCCGTGCAGACGCTTTTTTCCGGCGCAGGCGCCGATTTGCTGGATCAGTTTTACGGCGAGGGCCTGCTCACGAGCCACTGGCTTGCGGCCATCGCCGCCACAGTTCAGGAGGCCGCGCGCGCGTTGCCCGAGGGTCGCGGATTACGTATTCTCGAGGTTGGTGCAGGCACCGGAGGTCTCGCCGCACAGACACTCCCCGCGCTGGAGCGCGGCCTGCATTCCTACACATTCACCGATGTTTCTGCCGGCTTCTTCCCCGGCGCGGAGCAAAAGCTCGCGGCGTTTCCGGAGGTCGAAACGAAGATTTTCGACCTCGAAAAACCCGCGTCCGAGCAGGGCTTCGAGCCCGGTTCCTTCGACTTCATCATCGGCACGAATGTCCTCCACGCCGTCGCCGAAGTGCGCGCCACGCTGCGAAATCTCCACGACCTGCTCGCGCCGGGCGGCAGCCTCGTCTTCATGGATGTCGCCACGCCGCATCTCTGGACCGACGCCGTCTTCGGCCTCACGAGCGGCTGGTGGCGCTTCACCGACAAAGACCTGCGCACTGCCCATCCGCTTCTTGCTCGGGACAAATGGGAGGTGCTCCTGCGCGACTCCGGCTTCGATGAGACCGCATCGCTTCCAGGCCTCCACGGCCCGTTGGGCGAGGGTCAGTTTGCAATCCTCGCGCGCAAGGCGTGGCAGCCGCCCGCGCTTGCAGCAGAGCCATTTGCCGAGTCTCCCGCCGAAAAATCATGGCTCATTTTTGCCGATGCCTCCGGCCTCGGTGACCGCCTCGCAGCGCGTCTCCGCTTGACCGGCGCGCGCTGCCGTATCGCACGTCGCGGAGAAAACTTTACTGCCATCGACGCCGATGAATTCACGCTCCGAGCTGAGAAGCTCGAAGACTGGAATTCGCTTTTCACGGCTGTGACCGCCGGCGCGCCGCTCGAGCGGATTCTCTATTTGTGGAATCTCGATGTTCAGCTCTCGGACGATGACGCAATGGGCACCGACGCGCTTTTGCATCTCACGCAAGCGCTCGACACCGCCTGCCCCATGGCTCCGATCCGCATCGACTCAATCACGCGCGGCGCACAGCCCGCCGGGCGCGACGCCTCCGCGCTTGCCGTCGCGCAGGCTCCTTCGCTCGGCCTTTTCCGCGTGATTCTGAACGAATACTCCAATCTTGCCTGCCGCGGCATCGATCTGCCGCCGCAGCCGTCCGAGGCCGATGAATGCTTGCTCTGGAGCGAACTGAACCGTGCGGAAGGCGAGCGTGAAGTCGCATTCCGAGGCGAGGCACGCTACGTCCAGCGCCTCGATCGCGGGCGCGCGAGCGGCGAGGAAATACTCGATCCCTCGATCCCGCTGCGCTTGGAATCCCGCGAGCGCGGGCACCTAGACACGCTGCGTTTCGCCCCTTTTGCCCTGCCGCCTTGCGGGCCTGGCGAGGTCCACATCGACGTCAAAGCCGCGGGCATGAATTTCCGCGATGTGCTCAAGGCGCTCGCGCTCTATCCTGGCGAAGCGCCGGACGCGCGCATCTTCGGCGACGAAGTCGGCGGAGTCGTCACTGCCGTCGGCTCCGACGTGTCGCACGTCGGCCCTGGTGACCGCGTCTTCGGCCTCGCGGTCTTCGGCCTCGCCACGCAGACCATCGCTCGCGGCGGAGACATCCGCGCGATCCCCGGGGCGCTGTCTTTTGAAGAAGCCGCAACGCTGCCCGTCGTTTTCATGACCTCCTGGCACGCGCTGAAAAACGTCGCGCGTATCCGCAAGGGCGAGCGCATCCTCATCCATGCCGGAGCAGGCGGCGTCGGCATGGCCGCCGTGCAAATCGCTTTGCATCTCGGCGCGGAAGTCATTGCCAGCGCGGGCTCCGCGACGAAACGAGCACTGCTCGAAACGCTAGGCGTGCGCCACGTCATCGACTCGCGTCGCGGAGATTTCGCGGAAGCCGTGATGGAACTCACCGACCGCCGCGGCGTCGATGTCGTCCTGAACGCCCTCGCCGGCGAAGCGATCCCCATGGGCATGTCGTGCCTCGCGGAGTTCGGCCGGTTCATCGAAATCGGCAAGCGCGACATCTACCAAAACTCGCGCATCCCGCTCTGGCCGCTGCGCTGCAACGCCTCGTTCCACGTCGTCGCGATGGACGCCGTCTTTGCCGGCGACGAATCGCTCACGCGCGGAATGCTTGCCGAGCTTTCTGACCTCGTCGAAGCCGGTGCACTGCGGCCCCTGCCCTTCCGCTCGTTCCCCGCGAGCCGCATCGATGCGGCATTCCGCCTCATGGCCGGTGGCCGCCACATCGGCAAAGTCATCGTGGCATTTCCCGAGCCATTCGTCACTCGCCGCGGCGAGCCCCCGGTGTCCGGCTTCGAGATAAAAGCGGACGCGTGCTACCTCATCACCGGCGCATTCGGCGGATTCGGCAAAGTGATCGCAAACTGGCTCGCGCAAAGCGGCGCTCGTCACCTCGCGCTCGCAAGCCGCAGTGGCGCGGGAACTCCGGAGGCGGCTGAGTTTGTGGAGAAATTGCGCGCTAGAGGCGTCTCGGCCCGAGTCTTTAAAGCCGACGCCGGCTCGGAGCGAGACGTGTCGAAAATGCTTGCCGACATCAACGCTGAAGGGGCGCCACTCCGCGGAATTTTCCACCTCGCGATGGTCATCGACGACGCACCGCTCGCCGCGCTCACGCCCGAGCGCATGTCGAATGTGCTCGCGCCGAAAGCGCTCGGCGCATGGCTCCTGCATGAAAAGACGCAAGATATCCCGCTCGACTGCTTCGTCATGTTCTCGTCGATTTCCTCCATCTTCGGAAATCCCGCACAGGGGAATTACGGCGCGGCGAATGCCCTGCTCGATTCACTCGCGCACCACCGCCGCGCGCTCGGGTTGCCCGCGCTCGCTCTGAACTGGGGCGTGCTCGGCGGCGAAGGCTACGTCGCGCGCAATGAACGTGTCGCCGAATTTCTCGCCCGCCAGGGCACTGGCGCGCTCACGCCGGCCGAGGTCATTTCGATCCTGGAATCTTCGCTCCGATCCGGCGACGCGCAGGTCGCCGCGATCCGCGTGGATTGGGCAAAATGGCGGACGTTCTTCCGCGGAATGCAGGGAAATCCGCTGCTCGAGCGCATCTTCGCGACCGTCGAAGGCCAGGAAGCAAGCGGCGTCACGAGCGATTGGCGGCATCGGATCGAGGCCGCAACGCCCGCGGAAAAAGAAGGCGTGATCGCTCAAGCCGTGCGCGAAGTCGTTGGCTCTGTGCTTCGCGTAAAGCCCGCCACGTTGCGCGACGACCAGCCACTCACCGATCTCGGCCTCGACTCGCTCATGGGCGTGGAGATCGAAAACTCGCTCGAAGCCGCGATCGGCATTGCGCTCCCGCCGACCAGCCTCATGCGTGCCCGCACGATTGGCCAGATTGCCACGCTCATCGCGGGCCACCTTGGGGGCACGACGCCTGCACTCGCACCCGCACCAGCCGCGGCTCCGGCACCGACCGCCGCGAGCGAGGTCGATCTTGACGCGCTCTCCGATGAAGACCTCGATCTTCTCCTCGGTTCCGGCGACGCAGAGCCCGCGCTGGAAAACGAAAACGCCGCCCGCTGAGAGACACAGGGATGCCCGACGACAAACGCGCCCGGCTGAAGCAATGGCTCGCCAGCGGCGAGGCTCGGCTGCATCCGCTCACGTTTCCACAGCGCGAATTGTGGGAGGCCTCACCCGCGCCTCCGGGCGATGCGTCGAATCACATCTGCTGTATCATCAAAGTCCGGGGATCGGCCACCACAGGGGATTGCCGGGCGGCGCTGCAGCTTGTCGTCGATCACCAAGAGGCGCTGCGTCTTTCGTTTTTGCCTGGAAAGGACGGGCCGCTTCAGCTCGTGAGGCGCAACGCTGAGGCGAATGTCCGCTTCCGCGATTTGTCACCCGCCGACGGCCAACCTGAGGCGATTGAGGAACAGGCACGCGAGATTTTTTGCGAGCCATTCGACCTCCTCCAAGGGCCGCTTTACCGTATGGAGGTGATCCGGCGCAGCGAAGGGGATTTCGTCATGCCCCTCGCGATTCATCACGCGATCGCCGATGGCTGGACACTCGGGATTTTCGTTCGCGACTTGTGCGGCGCGTATCTCCAGCGAGCAATGGGTGCAAAGGAAACCCCGCCCGCGCTCCCCCTTTCCTACACGGGCTGGGGGGCCGAGGAGGGTGCCTTTTGGACGCCGCCCGAGCTTGAAAAGCGCGCCGCATTTTGGAGACCCGCACTCGCCGGATCGCGCAGGCTCTGGAACTCGTCGTCGTCGCCCGAGCCGCTCCAGCACAGGGTCTTCGAGCTACCTATGGAACTTGCGAAAGCAGCGCGCAGGGTCGCGAAGCGCACCGGAGCCACACTTTTCTCGACCCTGCTCGCGGTATTCCAAATCACGCTATTCAAACGCACCGGCGAGACGGACATCGTCGTCGGCTCACCCGTCGCAAATCGCGCAAAGCAAGCCGTTCGCGAGACGATGGGCTATTTCTCGGGCGTCGTGCCACTGCGCAGCGAGGTCGATCCAGCTCGCACATTCGCCGAGAGCCTGCGCGGCGTGCAGCAGATGACCGTCGATGCTTTTGCCAACGCGATGCCCTTCGCCGAACTCGCGCGCTCGCTCGGCGAACCGGGCGCTCCCGGCCGCAACCCGATCTTCGAGGTCCGCTTCGCCTTGCAAAATCATCCAGTGCCCGACATCGCGATGCCCGGTCTCTCCGCCCAACTCCGCATGCGCTCAACCGGCACGCCGCGGTGCGATCTCGCGTGCGAGATCACCGAAAAGGGCGAAGCGCTGGAAGTTGTCTGGCTTTTTCGTCCGCACCTCTTTTCGCTGGATGACATCGGCGAATTGAATCGCATCTTTCATTCCGTACTCGTCGCCGCCTGCCGCGCGCCCGACGAACGCTTGAACGCTCAATGAATTCCACGATCCTCGAAGCCTCCGAAACCGATGCGCCCGAGCCTCACTGGTTCGCTCGCGCTGCATTCCCGGTGATTTCCCTGGCCTCGATCACCGTCCTCGGGACGCTCGGTTTCGCAGTGAATCGCGCACTGTATTTGCTGGCCGTGCCGCTCGTTTTGCTCACAGGCCATTTTATGCACGGGCAGCTCATCGGTTTTCACGAAGCCTCGCACGGCATGTTGCGCAAAAGCCGCCGGCTCAACGAAATCGACGGGATATTCATCGGCGTCCTCAGCTTCATGAGCTTCACGCTCTACCGCGCTGCGCATCAGACGCACCACATGCATCTCGGCACGGTGCGCGACGAAGAACTTTGGCCATTTGTGCTTCCGGAAATGCCGCGCTGGCGACGAGTTCTCGCCGCATTTCTGGAGCTTTTCGTTGGGCTCGCATTCACGCCATATCTCTTCCTCCGCACCTTCTTCCGCGCAGGTTCGCCGATCCGAAGCAAGAGGGTGCGCCGCCGGGTTTGGGCTGAACTGGCGTTGATCGCGGGCTTTTGGATCATCTTCCTTTCCTCGATCGCGGTGTTCGATTTGTGGAAATATTTCCTCTGGATGTATCTGGCGCCGTCGATCATCGCGGGCAATTTGCAGAGCTGGCGTAAATACATCGAGCACGTCGGGATGACCGGCTCCACCATCCGCGGCGGCACGCGCAGCATCGTCGCGGAGGGTCCAATCGGGCGGCTCGTTTCATTCACGCTTTTGCATGAGCCGTATCACGGCGTGCATCATCAGCGCGCCGGATTATCGCACGCAGAGCTTCCGTTTTTTGCCGCCGATCTCGCACCCTCCGAACCGGATGAATTCGCGCCTTTCCCGAGCTACCGCCACGCGTTTTTGCACCTCATCCGAGAGCTGGGCGACCCGCGAGTCGGCGCGCAATGGCGCCGCGCGAACACGGCGCACAAGTGATTTCAGAACCAGTCATGCGCGCCGCGGCGATTCATCTTGGTATGCGACCCCTACGGTCGAATCTCTCCACCCACTGACGTGCCACAAGACACCGAAACAGCATCCGCGTCCGAGCGAATTTTCGAGGCTGCGGGGCTGAAGAAAGATTACGACGACGGCCAGGTGCAGGCGCTGCGCGGGCTGGATTTTCAGATCGATCGCGGCGAATTCGTCGCGATCGTCGGCCCGAGCGGATGCGGAAAAAGCACGCTGCTGCAAATGCTCGGCGCACTCGACCGGCCGAGCGCGGGCTCGCTTGCCTACAGCGGAAAGTCGCTCGGCGACATGGCCGATGCCGCTGCGTATCGCGCCCGCGAGATCGGCTTCATCTTCCAGGCGTTTCATCTGCTGCCGACTTTCACGGCGCTGGAAAATGTGCAAATCCCGATGTTCGAGACGGACCGTCCGCTCGCGGAGCGAAAAGCGCGCGCCATCGAGCTGCTGACCTCGGTCGGGCTTGCACAACGGCTCGATCATTTCCCATCGAAACTCAGCGGCGGCGAACGGCAGCGCGTGGCGATCGCGCGCAGCCTCGCCAATGAGCCGTGCGTGCTGCTCGCAGACGAACCTACGGGCAATCTCGACAGCGAAAGCTCACTCCACATTTTGACCCTCCTCACGCGGCTGCACGCCGAACGGCGCATGACGCTCGTGCTCGTGACGCACGACATGACCGTGGCCCGCCGCGCCTCGCGCGCGCTGCGGATGAAGGACGGTCGCATCGTTTTCGACGGCAGCCCCGCGGAGTTGCACGCGGAGATTTAAAATGACTTTTTTCTCCGTCATCCTCCGCGGGCTTTTGCGTCGGCCCGTCCGCACCGCGCTCACACTCGGCGGCATCTCGATCGGCATCGGCGCGGTCGTCGCGCTCGTCGGCATGTCGCGCGGATTCGAGACGAGCTGGACGGATGGAATGAAGTCTCGCGGCACCGACATCGTGGTCAACAACATGGGCACCTCGCTCGTGCCGAAGCCATTTCCCGCAGCAGTGCGCGACCGCATCGCGGCGCTGCCTGGCATCGCGGCGACTTGCGAAATTCTGGTCGAACTCGAGAGCGTCGAGAGCGCAGACATGACGATCATCTCGGGGCGCGAATGGGGCGGATTTTCGTGGGGCAATCTGAAGCCGGTGGAGGGACGCTTGCCGCTGGATGCCACGGAAAAAGCGGCGGTGCTCGGCAAGTCGGTGGCTGAGATTTTAAAAAAGAAAATAGGCGACCCGATACAGATCGAGACGGAGGAACTCACCGTAGTCGGGATCGTCGATGGCGGCGCAGTCGTGGAAAATGGATCGGTGATCCTGTCGCTGCCGCTGCTCCAGCAGATCACAGGGAACGAAGGTCGCATCAACATCATCGACGTGCGGGTGGCGCCCGGCTCGAACGAGGCGGCGGTGCGCGCGCTGTGCGACGAGATCACGCGGCGGGTGCCGGAGGCGCGCGCGTCGCCGGCGGATGAGCACATTCGCAACAGTCAGAGCTTTCGCATCATCAACGCGATGAGCTGGGGCACGTCGCTGCTCGCTGTGCTCGTCGGCGTGCTCGGCGTCATGAATACGATGCTGATGACGGTCTTCGAGCGGCGGCAGGAGATTTCGATCCTGCTCGCGATCGGCTGGCGGCGCGCCCGCGTCGTGCGGATGATCCTGTGCGAATCCGCGCTGCTCGGGTTCTTCGGCGGCATCGTGGGCTCGGCACTCGGCGTCGCCGGGATGAAAGCGCTCGAGAAAACGCCGGCGATCCGAGGTCTCTTGAAGCCGGACCTGAGCGCGGGACTCATCGCTGCATCGGTCGGCATCGCGGTCGTCGTCGGCGTTGTCAGCGGGCTTTACCCGGCGTGGCGCAGCTCGCGGCTGAGCCCGGCCGCGGCGCTCCAGGGCTGAGCGCACCGCCATGCCGGGCGCGCGCGGCGAATAGACTTTCGTGAATACACTCCTCCGCACCGCCGCCGCCGCCCTCGTCTCTGTCGCATTCGCCAGCGCCGCCGAGCCGGAAATTTCCGCGGCTGAGCTTGCCGGCCGGCTCGCCGCAAAGCAGCAGGACGGCTCCTCGCTCATCCACTTGAAAATGGACAACTCGGGCGCGGCGGGGGGCACGCTTCAGCTTCAGATCAAGTCTCGCTCAACCCCCGGAGGCGCCGAGCTCGTCTATCAAGTCCTCTGGCCAAAGGAGCGCAAAGGCGAAGCCGTCCTCTTGCGCCGCTCCGAAAATCAGGCGGCGACCGGCGCGGTCTTCACCCCGCGCGGTGGGGTACAGGGCCTCGGCCCAAAGCGAATCGACGAACCGCTCTTCGGCAGCGCATTGTCCTACGAGGACGCGATCGAGAACTTCTTCGCGTGGGGCCAGCAGGCGATCGCCGGTATGGAAACTGTCGATCGCGTGCCGTGCCAAATCCTCGAGTCCAAACCCGGCCGCGGCGACCACTCCTACTACACCAGCGTCCGCACTTGGGTGGACACGCGCCGCATGGTCCCGCTCCGCGTGGAGAAATACGCGCGCTCCGACAAGCCCGTCCGCTGGATCGAAACCACGCGCGTCGCCAACGACGACAACGGCCGCCCCGTCGCGGCGAACATCACAGTCCACGGTCCCGGCGGTGCCACCACCGACCTCGATGGCTCAAAAATCAAGCACGGCGCAACATTCACCGATGAGGAATTCACGCCCGATGGATTGAAAAATCCGTGAGGCTGCCGCAACGCGGCGAATGCTCGTCGCTCTGAAAGAACCCCCCGCCCGTGTGGCTACTTCGGCGAAGCCGTCTAGTTGCCGCCACCCTGAGACACCACATTCCCACCGCCTTGGGCGACGAAGATGACGCGGTCTCCGCGAGCGGGAGGACTCCGACGCCGTTGGTCAGTGCGAAGCCGTCGGTGACGGCGATCATCACGCCGTGCGAGGAAACGCTCAGGCTGTTCGTAGGACCGTCGAGGTCGGTGTGATTGTGGCCGGAGATTGCGCCGCCGATGCCGTAGGAAAGACGCCGAGGCTTTCCCCGCCCAACCAACGTAATTGCCGGACCGCACGTTGGTGGAGAGCACGCGCGCGACCGCGGAAGCCGCGTTATGGGCGGAAACATAGGAAGGGGCGGTCTTCGATGGTAAAGGCGTCGAAATCGAGCCCCCGGCGACACTGCGCTCCCTCGGGTTGACCGCACGCGAGGCGGAAGTGCTTCATTGGATGACCGAAGCCGAGAGCAACGGAGACATCGCCAAAATCCTCGGCATCAGCATCCGCACCGCTGAAAAACACGCGGAGCGGATCTTCGCCAAGGTCGGCGCGGAGAGCGGGCAAGCCGCGCTTTTGCACGTGGCTTGCCTTTCCACGGGAGTGGCACTACGGCATCGATGAAAGGATGCGCTGAGAACGCTCGCCGTAGCCTTTACCGAAGCCGCCCGGCGATCGAGGCTCACGACGCGCGTCTCTGCGAGAACGAAGCCGTGGGGTTCCGAAGTTTAACTGCCGTTGGAAACTCAGATCTAGCCTAGTGGTCTTCCGCGGTCATGCGGAGGACTTCTTCGAGGGTGGTGATGCCTTGGCGCGCTTTGTCGATGCCGACCATGCGGAGGGTTCTCATGCCTTCGGCGACGGCTTGGTTTTTGATGACGGCGGCGCTGGCTCGTTTGACGATGAGGCGGCGAATGGCTTCGGAGATGGGGAGCACCTCGATGATGGCGGCACGGCCGATGTAGCCGCGTTTTTTGCACCGCTCGCAGCCGACGCCGTGGTAGAAGACGGCGCTTTCGTCATGCTCCATCTCGAGTTTTTCGAGAAGTTCGGCTTCGGGGACGAATTCGTCGCGGCAGTTCGGGCAGATGCGGCGGACGAGACGCTGGGCGCAGGTGAGGAGGATGGAGGAGGAGATGAGGAAAGGCTCGATGCCCATATCATCCAGCCGGGTGATGGCGCCGGCCGCGTCATTCGTGTGGAGGGTGGAGAGAACTTGGTGGCCGGTGAGTGCGGCTTTGACGGCGATGTCTGCGGTTTCGTTGTCGCGAATCTCGCCGACCATGACGATGTCTGGATCCTGCCGGAGGATGGAGCGAAGGGCGTCGGCAAAGCCGAGGCCAATGTCGGCTTTGACGGCGACTTGGTTGATGCCCTGGAGCTGGTATTCGATGGGGTCCTCAACGGTGACGATGTTGTACTCGGGGCTGTTGAGCTCGCTGAGGACGGAGTAAAGGGTGGTGGTCTTGCCGGAGCCGGTGGGGCCGGTGACGAGGATCATGCCGTGGGGGGCATCGACGGCTTTTTTGAAGGTGCCGAGGGTGTAGTCGTCCATGCCGAGCTGGTCGATGCTGCCGCTGAGTGCGCCTTTATCGAGGAGTCGGATGACGATTTTCTCGCCGTGAATGGTGGGCAGGATGGAGATACGGAGATCGACCTCTTTTCCCGAGACGCGGATGCGGAAGCGGCCGTCCTGCGGGAGGCGACGCTCTGCGATGTCGAGGCCGGCGAGGATTTTGATGCGCGATGCGATGGGCATCTGGAGGGCCTTGGGGGGACTGCTTGCTTCGATGAGGTTACCATCGACGCGATACCGCAGCTTGAGCATTTTCTCAAAGGGCTCGATGTGAATGTCGGAGGCTTTTTCCTTGAGCGCTTGGACTAGGATGAGGTTGACGATCTTGACGACAGGGGCGTCTTCGCTTTCGACTGCGAGGCGGTCGAGGTCGATTTCTTCGCGGTTGTGTTTGACCTCCTCGACGGTGTCGGCGACCTGCTGCGCGGCGCTGCGCAGGACCATATCCATCTGACTGCTGGAGGAGCCGACGCCGCTGAGGGCCTCCATGACACTTCGCTCGGTCGTGATCATGGGGATGATCTCGAGCTTTGTGCGCTGACGGAGGTCGTCGAGGGCGAGGACGTTCAGCGGGTCCGCCATCGCCACGAAGAGCTTGTTCCCGAGGCGACAGACGGGAGCGAGCTTGTAGGCGCGCGCCATGTCTTTGGGGACGAGCTCGATGACTTCTTCGGGGATCCGAAGTTTGGAGAGATTGATCGGCGGCGTATCGAGGCAGCGGCCCATGGAGATAACCATGTCCTGCTCGGTGACGTACTGCTTGTCGGTGAGCAGCTTGAGAAGCCGTCCACCTTGCTTTTTCTGAATTTCGACGGCTTCGGCGAGTTGAGCCGGGAGAAGGAGGCCGTCTTCGATCAGAACGTCGGCGATGCGTTCGCCAAAAGATTTAATGCTCATTTTTCTGCGAGGCGGAGACCGCTGGAGCTAGACCCAGTGCTTTCCAGTGAATCGGACGGGAGACTAATGCGGAAAGTCTCGGCGAGAGCGCGGACGACGGCGCGCGGGCTGGCAAGGTGCCACTGGATGTTATAGTCGAGCATTTGCTGGACTGCGTCCTTGCCACGCGAGTCGAAGGGATTCGCGGTGGCGATCATAATGGTGCGGCTGATGACGTCGAATGGAACGATGAGGCGGCTGAACATGATGGCCTCGGGGAGCATTTTGACGACCTGTCGATCGACCTCGTAGTATTCGAGAGGGATGTAGGCGAATTTCGAGCGGTCGAGCATGCCCGAGAGGAGCGTCTCGAGATCGACGGAGCCAAGGCGCACAAGTTCATCGAGGAGCGAGGCGGCGAATGTGCCTTCCGCGAGTCCGCGATTGTGACGCTGCACGCGGTCGCGGGCAGAGATGACTTGAGTTTCGTCGGCAAGCTTGTGCTGGATGAGAAATTTGGCGAGCGACTCGCTGCCGTCCTCGGTGAGGGAGGCCAGGAGGTCCTCGACTCGGGCGGGGCCGCTCGAACGCCGGGAATCGTGGCGGAGGGTCTGGGCCGTGGTGATGAGCGTGCCGCCGTCGCCAGCGACCTCGGTGGCTGCGGAGAAGCCCTGAAAGTCGAGATTAATGGCGATGGGGACTTCACCGTTGGGCGTACGGACCACGCCGGCCTTTTTCATGCGCTCCTCGACTTCGCCGAGGGAAGCCATCACCTCGGGATTGTCGGGATCATGCTCCAGGACGCTCTCGAACTCGAGGACTGCCGAGGAGAAATGCCCGAGCTCCATGTAGGTCTCGCCCAGCCGCCGGGAGGTGGAGAGCATCTTGTCCATCTGGCCGAGGCGAAAGAAGGCGTCCTTCAGGATTTCCATCGACTGGCTGTCATTGGGATTTGCCTGCACGATGACCTCGAACATCTCGATGGTCTGGATGAGCTGCTCCTGCTCTTCCTTGGGCAGGGTCGATGGGCTGGAATTCATGGGCTGGAGAAAGGGTTAGCCAATCTCGTGCCCACAGGGGGTAGTTCCTGAAATTGAGAGGGAATTTTTCCACGCGAACGCAACGAATCGGGCTGAGAAAATAATTGCACCAAGTGAGCCGCACACCTATATCCGGCGCGTGAAATTTCTGCATCGGTGGCAAATCTGACGGGCTCGGGCCTGCTCTCGCGAGCGGCCCGGTCGTCGCCACCCGTGCGCCGAATCAACGCCCGATGCCCCCCGCTGGAGCATCGGGCTTTTTCTTTCCACCGCTCCCTCACCTTCAACCCATGACTCCGACTTTAAAATACAACTCCGACGGCCTCATCCCCGCGATCGTGCAGGACGCGACGACCGGACGCGTGCTGATGATGGCGTGGATGAACGAAAGCTCGCTGCAATCGACGCTGGAAAGCGGGCTGATGCACTACTGGAGCCGCTCGCGGCAAAAATACTGGCTCAAAGGTGAGACGAGCGGACACACACAGCGGGTCGTGCGCTGGTCGTCGGACTGCGATGCGGACACGCTTCTCTTTGAAGTCGAGCAGCACGGCGGTGCCTGTCACACCGGCTTCGAGAGCTGTTTCTTCCAGACATATCTGCCCGACGGCACGCCGCTGCCGATCGCCGAGGAAAAAATCTTCGACCCCGAGAAAACTTACGCCGGATGAACGCACCTATTCCTATCAAGCCGAGCCTCGCGGAATTCCGCGAACTCGCACAGCAGGGCAATTTGATCCCGGTTCACACAGAGTTGATTGCCGATGCCGAGATGCCCGTGTCGGCGTTTCAGAAAGTCGAGCACGGCAGCTTTTCGTTCCTGTTCGAGTCGGTGGAAAAGAGCGATCAGGCAGGCCGCTACTCTTTCGTCGGCACCGCCCCACGCGTCACGTTCGAGACCCGCGGACGCACCATTCGCATCACCGAAAACGGATCGGTGCGCGAATTCGAGACCGCGACCGATCCGCTTTACGAGCTGGAAACGCTTATGCAGCGTTACCGTTATGTCCCCTCGCCCGCGCTCGCCGATGCGCGCTTTGCCGGCGGCGCCGTCGGCTATCTCGGCTACGATGTCGTTCGCTTTTTCGAGCCAACGATTCCCGCCGCGCCACCGGATCATCTCAAGCTACCAGAGAGCTTTTTCTTCCTCGCAGAAACGCTGATCATTTTCGACCACCGCACGCGGCGACTGCGCATCGTCTCGAATGCCTTTGTCGAAGCCGACGCGGACGACGCCTATGCCGCTGCGGTCGCGCAAATCGAAATGGTGGTCGCGAAGCTCGTACAACCTGCGCATCTACCCGCCATTTTTGCGAATCGAGATCTCAGCGAGCGCGATAATTATTCGTTTCACGGAAACACGGAGCCCGCTGAATACCAACAGATGGTCCGCGAAGGTCAGGAGTTCATCCGCGCGGGCGACGTATTCCAGTTCGTCCCGTCACAGCGATTTCAGACCGACTACACCGGCGATCCGCTCACGCTCTACCGCACGCTGCGTTACGTGAATCCGTCGCCCTACATGTTCTGCCTGAAGTTTGCCGGCTTCGCGCTCGTCGGCAGTTCGCCTGAAGTCCACGTCCGTTCCATCAATGGCCGCATCGACATTCGCCCCATTGCCGGCACCCGCCGCCGCGGAGCCGACGACGCCGCGGACGAAGCGAACGCCGAGGAGCTTCTCGCCGATCCGAAAGAACGCGCCGAGCATCTCATGCTCGTCGATCTCGCGCGCAACGACGTCGGTCGCGCGGCGGAGTTCGGCAGCGTGAAAGTCAGCGACTTCATGACGATCGAGAAATACAGCCACGTCATGCACATCGTCTCCAACGTCCACGGCACCTTGCGCCCCGACCGCACGGCTTACGACGTGATGCGCGCGACCTTCCCCGCCGGCACCGTGAGCGGCTCGCCGAAAGTGCGCGCGATGCAAATCATCAACCAACTCGAAAAGAGCAAACGCGGCGTCTACGCCGGTGCTGTCGGCTACTTCGGCTTCGACGGAAACAGCGACTCGTGCATCGCGCTGCGCACTGTCGTTTTGAAAGACGGACAAGCCTACGTCCAGGCAGGTGCTGGAATCGTCGCCGACTCCGTCCCTGCTTCCGAAGATCAGGAATGCCGCAACAAAGCCATGGCCATGATGGACGCCATCGCCCTCGCCAAACAAATCCGCTAACCCGCCGCCATGCTCCTCGTCATCGATAACTACGACTCGTTCACCTACAATCTCGTCCAGTATTTCGGCGAGCTTGGCGCGGAGCTTTTGGTGAAAAGGAACGACGAAATCACACTCGACGAAATCGCCACGCTAAAGCCCGAGCGCATCGTCATCTCACCCGGGCCATGCACGCCAAATGAAGCCGGCATCAGCAACGACGTGATCCGTCGTTTCGGCGCGACTACACCCCTTCTCGGCGTCTGCCTCGGGCATCAGTGCATCGGACAGGTCTTCGGCGGCGAAGTCGTCCGCGCGGGCCGTCTCATGCACGGCAAAACCTCACCCATTCAGCACCGCGGAGAAGGCGTCTTCGCAGGCCTGCCGAGTCCCTTCGAGGCCACTCGCTACCACTCGCTCCTCGTCAGCCGCGAGAGTTTCCCCGACGCCCTTGCCATCACCGCCGAGACTGCGGAAGGCGAAATCATGGGCTTGCGTCACAAAGAAATGCCAATCCACGGCGTGCAATTTCACCCTGAGTCCATCCTCACCCTCGAAGGCAAACGCCTCCTGCAAAACTTCCTCCGTCTGTAGCGTCAGAGTCCGCCCGCCTGCGCCAGCACCGCGACTCGATCGGCCACCACGCGCACCTCCACCGGCGCGCCCATCTCGCGCTCCATGCTCGTCATCTCCACCCCGACGATACCGCACGGCGTGATGTGTGAAAATGGCGCAAGATCGCCGCAGACATTCAGCGCGAAGCCGTGCATCGAAATCCAGCGCCGCACCCCCACCCCGATCGAAGCGATTTTCCGCTCGCCGACCCAGACACCCGTGAACCCCTCGCGCCGCAAGCCGGCAACTCCAAAACTATCCATCGCCTCGATCAAGAGCCCTTCCAACCGCCGCATGTAGCGGTGCAAATCCTGCCCACGCGACCGCAAATCCAAAATCGGATACCCCACCAACTGCCCCGGCCCATGATAAGTCCCCTGCCCGCCCCGGCTGATCTCCACGAGCGGATGCGGCAGCGCCGCCACATCCCCGAGGCTCGTCCGGTCCGGTCCCCGCCCGATCGTGTAAACCGGCTCGTGCTCCAGCAGCAACAGCTCTTCGTCCGCCCCCGGCTCCGCGATTTTCCGAGCCACTAACTCCTCCTGGAGTCCGAGCGCAGACTCGTACAGAACGCGACCGAGCCAACGGACATTCAGCATAAAATTCCGACCATCGAGGAAATGAAATGCCGCATGAAGCGACCATCTTCACCTCCTAAATCCTAAATCCTAAACTCTAAATTCGCTGCATTTCTCCAATCCCGCGCGCCGCCGTCTCTGCCGTTTGAAAATGTGTGATCCCGATTGCCAGCGCATCTGCCGCATCCGCCGCCGGCGTTTCCGTGAGCCCGAGTAGCGCACGCACCATGAAGCCGACCTGCGCCTTGTCCGCTCCGCCGCGTCCGACCACGGACTGCTTCACTCGCCGCGGCGCGTATTCATAAATCGGCAACCCGCGCCCCGCCGCCGCGAGCAGCGCCGCCCCGCGCGCCGTCCCGAGCGTGATCGCCGTCTTGTAGCTCTGCACAAAAATCACCGCCTCGAAAGCCGCACACTCCGGCTCATATTCACGAAGCACCTCACTCACACGCTCGTGAATCGCCACGAGACAACCCGAAGGCAAAAGCTGCGCATGATTCTTGATCGTCCCATACGTCAGCGCGCGAATCTTCCCGCCCACTTTTTCCAGAACCGCATAGCCAGTTCCGCGGAGTGAAGGGTCAATCGCTACGATGCGCATTTCCGCGACCGTATGCGCTCGGAGTGAAAGTGGGAAGTTCGCGAGAAAGGCTACTCTCCCGCCTCCATCAAGTCATCCAGCACATCCAGCATTGTCGGCGTGCAGGCCGACTCCGGGAGGTGCATCACCTCCGATCCGTGCTGGATTTTGTAGCTCTGCCGATCCGGCTGTCCCGGTTCCTGCACGCCCTTGAGCGCAGCGGCCGCGCGCAACACCTCATCGAGCCCAGCCATCACTTTCGGATCCAGCGCATCCATATCCACCGACGCGTGGGTGCGGATGTTCGCGAAGCCGCCGGAGCGTTCGATGTGAAGCATATTACCCATCTTTTCGACTAGAAAAGCAGATAGAAGGACGCTCGCAAAGCCGCAAAGGCGCGATCGACTCTCCGATCTTTGAACCTTCGCGTCTTTGCGAGCGAAACTCCTTCAGACAACGATGCCCACAAGATTCCACGCACGGCGAGTGAAGAGCAGTTCCATACTGCCCGCGCCGTAAAGCGTGCGCGCGCTCTCCAGCGTCTTGTCGGCAAAGTCCGCAAAGGTCGCCTGCGGCTTGTGCAGCTTTTGCAGCGCGTCGTACCAGATCGCGCCTGCCTTTTCCCAAGCCCGTCCGCCGAGATACTGGGCCAGCAGGTAGAAGCAATGGTTCGGAATTCCAGAGTTCGTGTGCACCCCGCCATTGTCATCTGGCGAAGAGATATAACCCCGCATGTGGTATGGCTGCGGATCGACTCCCAGCATCGGGTCATCGTAAGCCGTGCCCGGAGCGCGCATCGACCGAATCGCCTGCCCACGGATGCCTGGCGCAAGTATTCCCTCGCCCACGAGCCACGTCGCCTGATGCGCCTCCTGCCCCTTCTTGTATTGCTCCACGAGCACGCCGAAGACATCGGCTAGGTGTTCGTTCAAAGCTCCTGCCTGATTTTGATACACCAACCCGCCGGAAAACTGCACCACACCATGAGTCAACTCATGCCCGATGACCGACAAAGAAAGCGTGAAGCGATTGAAAATCGTCCCATCGCCATCGCCATACGCCATCTGATTCCCGTCCCAATAGGCGTTGTCGAACTTTCGCCGAAGATGCACGCTCGAGTTGATCTTCAATCCCAGTCCGTCGATGGAGTTGCGATTGAAAACATCGAGGTAGAATCGAAACGTGTCGCCTGCCCCGTCATAGGCTTCATCCACAGCGACGTCGCCCGTCGGCTTGCCACCTTCTTTTCGTACTGAAGTCCCCGGCAAAGTCGCGCGGTTCTTCGCGTCGAAGACTTCGCGATTCGGCACCGACTTCCGCGGCGCTGCCGGTGGCGCGGCGAGCACGCCTGCGAGCGGAGCGGCAGCCATCGCCTCCATCCGCTCTTCGCGATAGGCATGGGCATTCGCCTGCATTTCCGCGGCCATCGCTTTGACCTTCTTGTCACCGCGGAGTTTCATCGACTCCACCATATAAGGCGGAATGATGCATTGAATGGCCGACCGCCCGCCGAAGCAGCACGAACAGCCAAGCCGATGGAGATTTGAAGTAAATGTTCTAGCTTTCATTTTGATGTGTTTGTTGAGTCGTGGTTACTAGCATTCTGTTTCTGTGTCTTGATTTGGTTCTTTTGCATCACGGTGATCTTCAAAATGTCTTGAGCAGTTCGATGACTGCTTCTTTGTCCGCGTCCGTCATCGATTTGAAGGAGTCGAAGTAATGCCCCTTGTCCATGACGAAGTCTGGGCAGCGGCTGACCTTCATGAGTTCGGGAGCTATTTTCTCCCGCATGAGTTTTTGCGCTGCTTCCTCCGAAAGATGTCGGGACTCGATCTGTGCCAACGTCACGAGCGTGTCCTTGAATGTCCCCCTCAATAGCTTCGGATCGGCGTCCGGGTTGAGATTCGCAAGGAGACTGACGGGGGTGCCTTTTGGAATAGGCCCCAACCGCAAGTCGCCGAGCTTGCCACCGAGGAAGTAGAGGAACAATCCGACGAGCAACGCCGCAAAGATCGAGATGTAACCCAGCCATCGGCAGCGTCTCGCAGCTAAGAAGCAAACGAATGCAACAATCAAGAGCACAGCACTCGGAACCCAAAGCCAGCGGTTCCACTTCTTCAACCGGGGGAGATAACCTTTCAAGTGCATCAATCCCGGCAATTTCGCGACGATTGCTGGAACTTGCTCGGCGGGTAGAGTGAGGTAGGTCACGTCTGATGTGCGCCAGATGAGACCGTGGTCGCGCTTTAGCCGTTCCGGCGTGGCGTCGTTGTAGCTCGAGCCGCTCGTGCGCGGTGTGAGCAGAAGCAGCTTGCGCATCGCATCTTCAAACGCGTCCAGACGTCCATCGAGTGAAGGATCTCCTGTATAGAGTCCGAGGCTGTTGTTGTGCAGCAACGGCGCTGTGGCCCACACGGAGATGAGAGATGGGACGCGATAGAATCCAACGCCGCCGCCGCCGTCGGGAGCTAGATTGGTCTTGTGACGCGGCGTGTAGGTTTCCTCCTTGTCTTGGAAAGGGTCGAAGTAGCTGATCGCCCCGACCGCTGGCATCTGTTGGTAGCTGTTCGATGTAAAGTCTTCCCATATGTGCCCGTGAATCCCATTAGTCGCGACCGCGCGCTGAGAGTTGGTACGCACGATGGTCACCGGGATGCGGTAGTCGGTGGAGAGATAGTTATCGCGCCAGAACTCCGGTTTTTCCACCTGCTCAGCCGCCCATGACTGATACTCCGGATCTTCGATCCAGTGATTTGGATTGTGGTCCCACGGCTCACCTTTCGCCGCCCAGTCGGCGAGTTCCTGCTGTCTCGGGGGAGGCTGGATGCTGGAGTGACACACGACACACTGCCCGGCGAAGACTTTGCGACCCAAGGCGAGCTTTGAGACGTCGATGTGGCGCGCGCGCACGGTGCGATCGTTGCCCGCGGCTTTGGAAGCCTTGTCGCCACCGCCATTTGCCGCGAGCAGCGGCATAGGAGACGTGATCTTCAAGAAGTAATCGCGAAGCGGCGCGACACGTTCCTGCGTGGCCTGCCAATAGACGGAGTGCGCTGCGCAGTCGCTGATTAGGAAGGGGCTCTGCGGCTGGAATCCGACCAACGGGCGGTGCAGGCGCGTCCACTGCTCCCAGTAGGTTCCGATGTTCAGATAGACCCGTGCCAATGCACCCCATGCGCCGATCGAATCCGCGCCGTCGAGAAGAACCCGCGGCACGGGTCGCGTGGTGCTATTCGACTTGCCCAACGGCTCGAGAAGCTGCGCGGCACCCAGCTTATCCCACAAATCTTTGGGCACTTTGTCGTTCTTCGTTGGATCGAGAAAGTCGAGCTCGCCTGTCTGCGGATTGCGCTGCCAGACATGCGCTGGGGCATTCGCGGGGAGATGCTCGGTTGGGTTGCCCCAAACGCCGGGCTGTGTCGCGCTGGCGTGCGAGATACCCTCAGGAGGATTGACCAATGCTCTTACGACTCGCTGCGGTAGGGCAAAGATCGCGTTCATCGCGTTCGGATTGCTGATGTTATCCGAGGCGATGAGCGAGGTATCGACAGTGCCGGGCGGTTGGCTGTCGAGCAGGTGATAGACGAAGTTGTCCCGCGGCAGCAGGTTGCCAAAGATCGCGCGCACGCGGAGATACTGCGCGCCGATGTTGCCTGAAATATTTTCCCAGCGCGGCTCGGCGACGTTTGGGGGGGGATTCAGCGGGTGGAAGGAGGCGTGGCAGAAAGCGCAACTCATCCCAACGCGATACGGGCGCACGAGCGACGGATCATTATAGTAGCTTGGATCCTCATAGTATCGCTTCGCATCCCACTCCTTCTCGGCTTTCGCAAAGTTTGGATTGTTAAAGATTCGGAGTCCTATGACGCCGCTTGATCGACCGTAGATTTTCTCTGGAATGTCGTTCGCGCTCCCGCCGGTTGGCACGTCGATCCACAGACCGTATCGATCGGGCGCCTGCGCTTCCTGCATTCCCGGCTCATTGATGATTCCCGCGCTTTTGAAACGCGTCGCGCGTATGCGACTATCGACAAGTTTCAACAGGTCGGTGAAGCCGTAGCTATTGCCCGCTAACCAGTCCCAGAAGCCTTCATTCCCACCGCACCAAAGCATCCACGTGTTGCGTCCGAGGATTTCGTTCGGGGTCTCGACGGGGTCGCGGAGAGTCCCCGGCACGGTGGCGGGTGCCTTGTCGAGGAATTGATAGACCGGCAGCGGCTCTGCGCTTGCGCTCGCGGTGATGTCCATGCCTTTCAGGAAGTTGGACTTCTCCTTCGTCACTTCATATCGGAAGTAACTCGCGTCCCATCCACTCGCTTTTGCCTCGTCGTCCGGCGCGCCCGCCGCCGTCGGGTGATCCGCGCGATGACAGCCGTCCAATAGCAAAACCATGACGATAAGAGCGAAATGGCGAGCGGCTGCGCGGGGTGACATTGGCAAAAGAGGAGCGCCGCCCGCGGACCAACTTTCCCCACGAGGCTGGCGGATGATTTCTAGGCAGCCGCGCGCCGCCCGTAAATAGGTGGAATCACCCTACGCTGCGAGTGACGGAAATGAGGAACTCGCACAACGTTTCGTCTCGTTGCCTAATCCGCGCGAACTTCCAGGATTCGTTTTTTCGGTGACCTTCCAATCCACATTCACTCGCCTCGCGGCTACTTTCGCGGCGCTGCTTTGGGCACCGTCTGCGCCCGCCGCGCCGGTGAGCTTTCGCGACGATGTCGCGCCGCTACTCCATCGGCGCTGTGGGGCGTGTCACGGCGAAGAGAGCGCGAAAGGCGGTTACCGGCTCGACACTTTCGCGCGAATGGCGAAGGCGGGAGACAGTGAACTGCCATCACTCGTGCCGGGCAAATCGGGGGACTCCGGGCTGTATAATCTTCTCGTAGAGTCCGATGCAAACGACCGGATGCCTCAGAAAGCCGAAGCGCTGCCTGCCACCGAAATCGCACTCGTGCGCCGCTGGATCGACGAAGGCGCGACGCTCGATGGGGGTAAGCCGGAGACGCCGCTCGTGGAATTTGCGCGCGCGACTTTACTCCGGCCCGCGCCGGGAAAATACGCACATCCAGCACCCGTCACCGCGCTCGCATTCAGCCCGGATGGCACACAGCTCGCCGTCTCGGGCTACTACGAAGTGACGCTGTGGGACGTGGCTACGGGCGCGCTAGCGCGCCGCATCGGAGGACTGCCGGAGCGCATCACCTCGATCGCGTGGAGTGGAAAAGCGAACCTCCTCGCAGTCGCCGGAGGCTCGCCTGCGCAGTGGGGCACGGTCGCGATGGTCGATCCGGGGAGCGACTTTGCGGTGCGTCTGCTGTGTGACCTTTCCGAGACGGCACTGAGCGTCGCGTTTAGCCCCGACGGCTCTCGGCTGGCGGCCGGCTGCGGTGACCGGACGATTCGCTTTTTTGACGCAAATAGCGGCAAGCAGACCCGAGTGCTGCGACAGCACGCCGACTGGGTTCAGACGGTCGCGTTCAACTTCGACGGGAGCAGCGTCATCTCGGCCAGTCGCGACCGCACGGTGCGCCTCTTTAACGCCGCGACAGGCGAACTCGCAGCGACCGACGCCGAGCACGATGCCGCTGTGCTCGTGGCGGCATTTTCGTCGAGCGGCTCGCAGGTTTTCTCGATGGAAAAAGGGGCTTCGGTGCGGTTTTCGGAACTCGATTTCGACAAGCCGAAAAAGATCGAAATCGGCGCGCCGCTGCAGACGCTCGCGCTGGCACCCTCGGGCGTGGTCACGGGCGATGCGCGGGGAGTCGTGCGGGTGAATCAGCTCGCCGATCGGAAGCAGCTTTTTGCGCTGATGGGGCACGAAGATTCCATCGATGCGCTAGCGGTGTGCAGCTCGGGAAAAATCGCGAGCGGCAGCCACGACGGCGTCGTGTGCATCTGGGATTTGGCCTGCGGAACGTGGACGCAGCGGTTCATCGCCAGCCCGCTGTAGCCACGACCCCGGTTACTGCGCGTCTATTTCCGTCCAGAATTCCTCCACCGGCTGCGTCATCTTTTTATACGACAGACGCTTAAGCGAGAGGTGCTCGCGCAGGAAGTCGATATCCTTGCACTGGATCGGAATGATGACGGCTTCGAGCGTGGTCATGTCGAGCAGCGGCTTGAGATCGGTGAGTTCGGCGCAGCCGGTCAAATTCAACTCGCGGATTGGTGACTCGACGAGCGGTTTGAGATCGGTGATTGGCGTGCGGCTGAGATCGAGATTTTGAATCGGCAGGCCGCGCAATGCCGATAGATTCTTGAGGTTGGGGCAATTACCCGCCGCAAGAATCTCGATCTTTTTCCCTGCCAATGGCGCGAGACTCGCGATGCGAGTGCCGGAGATTCGCACCGATTCGAGCGGGGAATTTGCGAGCGGTTGCAGATCGGCGATGCGTGAATTTTCGGCGCTGAAACTCTTCAGCGGCATGTCTGCGAGTGGGTCGAGATCGCGCACGAGCGTGTGGTTCATCGAGAGGCTGCGCAGCTTGCGGCCGCGCAGTGGCGTGAGGTCGGCGACGCGCGTGTCGTCGAGGAGGAGGCTGACGACGGGCGCGTCGCCGAGCATCCGCAGATCGACGAGAGGCATACGGCTCATGTCCACCTGCAATGTTTCGTCGTCGTAGGTTAAAATGCGTTCCTTCAATCGCGTGCGGTCGAAATACGCACGCCAAGTGTTCGCAAAGACTTTGTCGTCTCGGCCCATTTGATTGAGGATCGCCACTGCTTCATCGACGCGACCCTGCTTCAAAAATGCCGCGTGCAGCTCGCGTAAAATCGCGGGTGTCAGCTTTCCGTCCTTCTTCGTCTGGTCGAGTAGTCGCTTCGTCAACGGCAGATTTTCCTTCGCCACTTTCTGCTTCGGATTTCCCGCTAGCGCTTCCTGATAGGCCGTGATCGCCTCGTCCCAGCGGAGCAGCGATTGCAGGATATTTCCGCGCAGCGCGAGATACTCCGGCTCGTTCGGCACGCGCTCGATCGCGTAATCGACTTTGTCGAGCGCCTCAATGAGTTTGCCATCCTCAACGAGATTGCGCGCCTCCTCGACGTAAGTCGGTGCGGTGCCTCGCAAGTCGTTGAGCCGATCGGCGGCGAGTTGCTCGCTTTCCACCGCGCGCTGCTCGTTCGCGAGCGCACGCTGCTCGTTGTCCACCGCACGGTTTCGCTCACCGGCAAGCTGGTAGATGAAAGTCGCGACGGTGGCATTGAAAATGACGAATGCGCCGACGGCAAGCAAGGCACCCACCTTGTGCCGGCCGACGAAAAACCGGAGGTGCTTCAACGGCGACGGGCGCTCCGCTTTCGTCGGAAATCCGCCCTGCCATGCGGTGATGTCCGCCTGCATTTCACCGACGCTCTGGTAGCGATCTTCGGGCGCGTTTTGCATCGCTTTCATCACCACCGCGGAGAGCCCGTCGGGGATACGCCGACCGGGGCAGTGGATGAGCGCGACGTGTTCCTCTAGCGGCTCATCGGGATTTTTCCGCGACGCTTTCTGAGGCGTATTAAAGGTCGTGGGCGGCACGATGCGGCTCTCGAGGATGTTCTCAATGACCTCCGCGGCGTTTGCGCCGGTGACCGGCGGGCGCAACGTGAGGATCGCGTAGAGGATTTCGCCGAGGACGAAGACATCGGAGCGCGCGTCGATTTTATCCAGCTCGCCACGCGCCTGCTCAGGCGAGATGTATGGCGGCGTGCCGACGATGAGTCCGTGCATCGTCTGGAAGCCGCGCGCGTCGGTCGTCAGCTCCTCCGTCATGCTCTGCACGGTCGCGTCGCTCTGGCTCGGCGTTCCCGCGGTCAGGTTTTTCGCGAGCCCCCAATCCATCACGAGCACCTCGCCGTAGGCACCGATCATGACGTTCTCCGGCTTGAGGTCGCGGTGCACGACGCTCTTTGAATGCGCGAACGCGACAGCATCGCAGATTTTCTGGAAAATGGTGATTAGCGTCGCGAGCGGATATTTCGCGATGACTCGCGCATTCCCGTGCCGGAGCGCGCGCAGGACTTCGTCAAGCGTCGTCCCCTTCACGTATTTCATCGCGTAGAAAGTCTCGCCCTGGTCATCGATGCCGAGCTCATAGACAGGCACGATATTCGGGTGCTCGAGCTGCCCGGTAAGCTGCGCCTCGTCGATGAAACGCAGCACATTTTCGCGGGAAAATTGCGCGCTCGTCTTCATCACCTTCATCGCGACGGTACGCCGGATGCGGACGTCGCGCGCCTGCATCACCACACCCATCCCACCTCGCCCGATGGTCGTGAGGATACGATATTTTTTTGCCTCGAGCATCTCGCGCACGGGTTCGAGGCCGAGGTCGCGATCCCACAGCGCGGCAGCGAGTTGGCGGCTGGCGGCTTCCTTCAGGCCGATGCTCAGCCGCGCGCGTCCGATCTGGACTTCCTGATCGCCACGGACGCGCGTTGGGATTTGCACCTGCACGCCGTCGATGAAAATGCCGTTGCTGCTGCCCGTGTCCTCCACGATGAGTTCGAAGCCCGTGAACGTCAGACGCGCGTGGTGGCGTGAAACTTCGTCCGCATCGACCATGATGTGGCAGGAGAGGTCGCGTCCGACGATGTATTCGCCGTGTTCGATCTCGTACTTCGCGAGCACCTCTTCGTTCGAATAAACGACGATCTCCGCGAGGATGGCCGCAGGCACCGGTGCGGCTACCGGTGGTGCGGAGTCCGGTGTCGCGACTGCGGTGAGTGGGCGAAAATCGTTCACAGATTTAGCAAGTCCAAAGCCCGCGACCTTTCAGAGTTTAGCCCGAAAATCGAACGGCGTGCTCCAGAGTCATGGAACACGCCGTTGCGAGAAAAGTTGGCGGCGCTCAGAGCCCCGGGATCGCCGGTGCCATCGGCGCGGCTCCTGCGCCCGGATCGGCCGGCAGCGCAGCCTCGCCCATCGCGGGAGGCGGCAGACCGAGCGCGTCCGGCGCGGGTGCGAGATTGCCGGGAGCGGCATCGAGCGGCGTGATCGGCTCATCGATTTTCGTCGGCTTCGGCGGCGGCGGGACGAACCGGTTGCGACGGTTCGAATACATGTCGCTGTAAATGGTTTTGCAGCCGGTCAGCGTGACGGCGACGACGAGGAGGAGGAGAAAGCAACGGGATGGGCGGGACATGCGCATCGTTATTGTGATGCGCTCGCGCCTCGTCAACTCCACTCGTGCGCAAAGTGGAAAAATGTGGCGCTTTGGGAGCCGGGATCGGTGAGCACGCCAGCGCGCACCCCTCAGGAATTTCTCCATTCTCCCTAAAACGCCGACTTGCGCGCGCGTGAGATCGACGATCTTGGCTTACGCGCGCTCCTCCCGCAAAAAGCGAAAGGCGCGATTTCTCGCGCCTTTCGGAAAACTGCTCGGAACGAAGCGCGATGCTACTTCGTCGTCGGCATGTAACGGTAGAAAACCTCGAGCATCAGCACGCACAGCGTAGTACGGTAGTAGGGACCCGCGCCCTCACCTTTGGTCTGCAACTCACCGCCTGCGCCCCCTTTTCCACCGATCGGTGGCCAGGAGCCATCGGGGCTCTGGTTGTCGGCAATCTCATCCTGAAACATCCGATTCCACGTGCTCCACGCGGTACCGCCATACATTAGGCATGCCTGCGTATTGTAGTACCACGCGTAGAGATTCGCGGTGTCCGCTTTGTATTTCACCGGTTGCTCCTTCTTGCTCTGTTCGAGCATGAACTCGATGCCTTCCTTCACGACCTTGTCCTTGTCCTGCTTCCAGAAATAGGTGCACAGCACGCCGACGCCCGTGAGGCTGTAGCGATCCTCTGCTTTGCGGTATCCAAAGCCGCCTTTCGGCCCCTGCACGCGCTTGAGATCCAGCATCGCTTTGTCGAGCGCTTCGTCCACGCCTTTGATCCCGAGACCGGTGAGATGCGCCGCTTTCAACGCCTGAATCTCCCATCCGCTCACCGAGGTGTCGCTGTCGGGACCTTTGGTGAAGCCGTATTGCCAGCCGCCGTCTGGTGCCTGTCCATCGACGATGTAGCCCACCGCCTGCTTGAGCAGATCGATGTAACGATCATCCTTCGTCATCGTGTAATATTCGCCCATCGCGTAGGTGGCGATGCCGTGCTCATAGACGCCCGCGTTGCCGCCCCAGCCGTCATTCGTGAGCGACATGCGGCCCTGAAATTGCGTGCCTTCTTTCAAAAGCCAATCGAGTCCCTTCTTCACCGTCGGCCCGAACTCCACGGACTCCGGCGTCTCCCCGTGCCCAAGGAAGCAGAGGATCGCAAGGCCCGTCATTGCGGGCTTGTGCTCGCCGGCCCACGATCCGTCCTCGCTCTGATGCTGCTTCAGCCAGCGCAGGCCAGCCATCACGGCTTTCTCGCTCTTGTCTTTGCCGTTGTTTTTCGACATCGCCATCATCCGCGCCGTGCCGCCCGCGCGTCCGGCCATCGTCGCCGGGAGGCCCTTGCCGCCGGCTCCGCCGCTGAGGCTTTTCGGCATTTCGACCATCTTGACGTCACCGATCGCCTTCATCACGGGCATCGGTGCGGCGGCCATCTGAAATGAAGTCGCCACGGTCGTCGTGCTCGTGATCGCATTGACGCTCGGCGCGCTGACGGACGGCTGCTCCGGCGTGAATGTCTGCGGGGTGAGTTCCGGCTGTTGCGGTGGCGGTTCGGATGAAGTTTCGTTGCCGACGATGCCACCCGTCGAAGTGAAGTCGGGCGGCTCGACGTAGGCTTTGAAGAGCACGACGCTCCCGCCGACGATGACGAGGATGACGTGGAGCAGCAGCGAAAACGTGAAGAATCGCGACGCCGCGAGTCTTTCTTGGATGCGCCGGGTGAGCGGTTTTTTGGGGGCTTCGTCCATGTTCATAAGGAATAGGTTTTGAGGGTTGGTGTCAATGACTGGCGACGGCGTATGCGAGTTGTTTTCGAGTGCGAATCACTGAGCGATACGGCGGGGGCGCGCGGGTTATTAGAAGGTGGGATTACCTTTCGCGAATCCGGCTCCGGGGAATCGCCACTCACCCGACCAGCTTCGCCTCGTGCTTTGCCAGCACTTTCACGAAATCCGCCGACGTCTTCGCCGCGCGCAATTCCGCCTCCGAATCCGGCTGCCGCAACACACGTGAAAGCAGGCCAATGATTCGCAAATATTCGGAATCAAGCGCAGGCGGGAGGCCGATGCAGAAAAAATACCGGATTGGCCGCGCGCAGCCCGGGAACAAGATTCCCGGCTCGACGCGTCCGGCGCTCATCACCATGCCGGTCACCGCGACGGTGCGCGCGTGCGGCAGGCAAATCTCGAACTCGCAGCCCGCCTCCGCGGCGCACGGCGCGGCGGCTCGCAGCGCGGCGGAGAGTTTCGCGAAATCCACAACCTCCTCGTCATTCCGCAGCAGCTCGATCACTTCCCCGATCGCCCCATCCGCTGAATCCGCGGACAGCCCGAGCACCACATTTTCCGGCAGCATGGTCTCCGAGATCGTAATCATACGGCAGTCCCACTCAGCTTCAATTTCTGCCGAAGCACCTCGAAAAAGCTCATCCCCGGCAGCATCGCAAGCGAGAGCCGATGCGGCGCCTTCGTCACGCGAATCCTGTCCCCTGGCTGCACGCGGGTCGCCGCCTGCCCGTCGAGAGTGAGGAAAATTTCGCTATGATCCCGCGACGGCGCGATCTCGATCGCGGATGCATCGCTCACGATCATTGGCCGCATCGTGAGCACATGCGGGCAGATCGGCGTGATGACGAAAACGCCGCTGTTCGGCGTCAGCACAGGCCCCCCAGCGCTCAGCGAATACGCCGTCGAACCCGTCGGCGTCGCCACGATGAGCCCGTCGGCGTTGTATTCGGAAAAGTTCACGCCATCGATCAATACGTCGATTTTGATGAGTCGCGAAAGTTCGCCACGGCTCACGACCGCGTCGTTCAGCGCCGTCTCCGCGAGCACGATTTTCCCGTCGCGCCACAGTTCCACCGCGAGCAGCGCCCGCTCGCTGAGCCTGTAATTTCCAGCCTCCAGCGCCGACACCGCACCCTCCCAATCTGCAGAGCTTACCGACGTGAGGAAGCCGAGCGATCCGATATTGATCCCGAAAATCGGCGGCAGCCGGTGCGACAACTCATGCACGACCTGCAGCAGCGTCCCGTCGCCACCGAGCACGATGAGCAGCTCGCACTTTTCAGCCATGTCGCCCGTCGTAGCGGAGGAGGTTGCGCCGATCAGCGCCGCCGTTCTTTTCTCGAGCAAAATCTCGCGTCCATGCCGTGTGAATGCTGTGCACAGGCTGCGCGCCAGCTCGGTCGCGCCCGGCTTTCCCGCGTTCGCGATCAGACCGAATGCGCGCGCAGACATGCGAGAAATTCCTTGTTCCCCTCCCCGCCGAGGATCGGCGATTCGATGCAGCCGAGCCACTCCCATCCGGGCGTTTCTTCGGTGAAAGTGCGGATTTTTTCAACCGCCCGCGCGTGCAGCGCAGCGTCACGCACGACTCCGCCGCGGCCGACTTCGTTTTTGCGAAGTTCAAATTGCGGCTTGATCAGCGGGACGATCACGCCGTCAGCACTCACCACTTCGCGCGCGGGCGGCAAGATCAAAGTCAGTGAGATAAACGACACATCGATCACGCAAATCGACGGCGCATCTGGCACGTCGGCGCGCGTAAGGTATCGCGCGTTCAGCTTTTCGCGAACGACCACGCGCGGATCGCTGCGAATCTTCCAGTCGAGCTGCGAATGTCCGACGTCGATCGCATACACTTTCGCCGCGCCGTGCTGCAGCAGGCAGTCCGTGAAGCCGCCGGTCGAGGCACCGATGTCGAGGCAGATTCTGTCCGCCGGCTCGATGGAAAATTCGCGCAACGCCGCCTCCAATTTCAACCCGCCGCGTCCGACGTATTTGTCCGCCGCTTTCACCGCGATCGCTGCGTCCTCGGCGACACGCGTGCCCGGTTTGTCGATCACATTTTCACCGACCGTCACGCTGCGGGCCATGATCGCACGCTGCGCTTTTTCGCGGCTCTCGCACAGCCCGCGCGCGACAAGTAATTGGTCGATACGGACTTTCGTCTGCGTCACGGGGAATACGGAACGGTGCCGTTTTTATCCACCACGTATCCGCGCTCTCGAATGTATTTTTCGCCCGGGAGAAAAGCGTCGCCATTCGCGCGAAGCTTCTCCTGAAGCTGGTCCGCGAGCTTTTGGTGGATTTCGGCGGACAATTTTTCACCGACGAGATTGTGCAACTGATACGGGTCGGCCTCGTTGTCGAAAAGCAGCCACGGTCCGTCGAGATCGCGGACGTAAGTGTAACGCGCCGTGCGGATACCCCGGTATTCTTTTCCGCCATTTCGCCGCTCGAATTCTCCAAAAGGCGCGACGCAAGTAATCACCGTTGCGCCGTCTCCCGGCGCCTCGCCGCCGCGCAAATATCCGCTGAAATCGAGACCCTCGACGCTCTTTGGCGCAGACACTCCGGCGAGCCCGAGCAGGGTCGGCATCACGTCCTCGGAATTGATCGGCACGGTGAGTTCCTTCGCCTGCTTTCCGAGCCCTGCGGGCCAGCGAATCAGCATCGGCACCCGCGCGGATTCGTCCCACGGGCGTTGCTTTTTCCACTGTGCCTGCGAGCCGAGCATCGCGCCGTGGTCGGCGCTGAAAAGCAGGATCGTGTTCTCTTCCAGACCGCTTTTTCGAAGCGTCGCGAGGAGCTGGCCCATCGCATCGTCGAGCGCGGTGCAATGGGCATAGTATCCTGCGAGATTTTTCCGCGCCTCCGCCTCGACTTTCGCGGGAACATTTGGCCGCAGCGTGAGTCCGTCAGCCTGATAAAGCGCCCGATAGGCCGCCGGCGCAGTGAGGTAGGGATTGTGCGGCGGACCCCACGCGAGCCAGAGCAGAAATGGCTTCTCGGATTTCGCGTGCGCGTCGAGGTATTCGCAAGCGTCGCGGGTCTGCGCCAGCGCATCGTAGCCGTTCCAGAGCAGCTTCTCCGGGGCGTCGGCATAGTAGCTCGAGTGATTGTAGTCATGGGTGCACTCGAGCACTTTCCAGTAGTCGAAGCCCTGCCTCCGCTCACGCGGGATGAAGGCCGAGCGGCCATGCCCGTCGATGTGCCACTTGCCGATCGCGGCGGTGTCGTAGCCTTCGGCCTTCAGCGATTTCGGCAGCGTCGCAGCGTCAGGTGAAAGTGGCACGTCATTGAGGAAAACGCCGTGCGTGAGCGGGCGCTGGCCGGTGAGAAGCGACGCGCGCGTCGGCGAGCAGACGGGCATCCCGGCGACTGCATTCACCATCCGAATGCTCTCCGCCGCGAGCGCATCGAAATTTGGAGTTTTGACATTTGGATCGCCGGCGAATCCGAACGCCTGCTCCCGCCACTGGTCCGCGAGGACGACTACAATATTCGGCTTTTTCTCCGCACCGAAAAGGGTGCAAGCGGCGAGCAGCGAGGCGAATAGGAGGGCGTGAATTTTCATTTCTTTGGAGCGCGATAATTCGAGTTTGGCGTCATCATCTGCGCATCGACGCTGTCGCGCCAAGCGCGCAGCCGCTCGAGCATCGCGGCAGCGCGCTTCGGCTCGCGCGCGGCGAGATTTTGCGACTCACCGATGTCTTCCGGCAGATGGTATAGCTCGACGCTTTCGTCCTCGAAATTCTCGATCAGCTTCCAGTCGCCGAGCCGCATCGCGCCGCCAGGACCGCCGCCTTGATTGCTGTAGTGCGGGTAGTGCCAGAAAAGCGGGCGCTCCGGCATCGTCTCGCCGCGCAGCAGCGGCGCGAAGCTCACGCCATCGAGATGCTGCTCCGGTCGCGCCGGGAGTCCGCACATTTCCAGAAATGTCGGATAGAAATCCGTCGAGATGACGGGCGCTGCCGACACGCTTCCGGCCTTCGTCACGCCCGGCCATTTTACGATCAGCGGCTCGCGGATTCCGCCCTCGTAATTCCACCCCTTGCCCATCCGCAGCGGCAGGTTCGAGGTCGGCGTACCCTCCGCCGTCGAGAGCCCGCCATTGTCCGACATGAACACGACGATCGTGCGATCCGCGAGCTTCAGTTCGTCGAGTTTTGCAAGCACGCGCCCGACGCTTTCGTCGAGGCTCGCGACCATCGCCGCGTAGATCGGCTTGTCCTGCACCGTGCGCACCTGCCGCCCGTGATCGCTGATGAATTCAGGCTCCGCGGACGATGGCATCTTCGCGAGCTTCGCCTTGAAGCGCTCGACGAGCTCCGGTTTTGCCTGCTGCGGATTGTGCACCGCGTAGTGCGAAAAATAGAGCAGGAACGGCTGCTCGCGCTTCTCCTCGATGAATTTCAGCGCCTCGTCCGTGAGCCGGTCGGTGAGATATTCGCCGGGCGGCCCATCGGGCAGCGTGGGGATTTTATACGGGCTGAAATACGACGGCGGATGCCCGAGCGAGCAGCCCCCGAGATTGAGATCGAAGCCCTGCTTTTCAGGAAAAAACTCCGGCCCGCCGAGGTGCCACTTTCCCAAAAAGCCGGTCGCGTAACCGCCAGCCTTCATCGCCTCCGCGACCGTGAATTCCTCCAGCGGCAACTCACCGCGGATCACGGGACGCTTGAGCTTTTGAGTCGGTCCATCGGGGCGTCCCGGAAGCCAATCCGTGAGATGCAGCCGAGCCGGATATTTGCCGCTGAGGATGCTCGCGCGAGTCGGCGAGCAGACGTTGCAAGCTGCATACGCATCCGTGAATCGCACGCCTTGCGCCGCGAGTCGGTCGAGATTCGGCGTCTCGTAAAACGTGCTGCCATAGCACCCGAGGTCGCGCCAGCCGAGATCGTCGGCAAGGATGAAAATCACATTCGGCGGCTGCTCCGCGGCAGAAGCGGAAAACGTGATGAGAAGAAGGAGAAGCGTCTTGATGCAGGCTTTCATGATTGGGCGGGAAAAAGGGGCAGAGGTCTCGCGCATAACACCACGAATCGCTGAAACGCGCACCGAATTCCCTCCCCTCCTCAACCAGCCGCTCAGCCCAGCCGAACTCAACGTTGCCCACGCAGCCTTCGAACAATTGCGTGCGGAGTTTGCTTCTTCCCATCCGCCCGCGTTCCGCTATTTCTCTGCGCCCCATGCCGAAAGCCGCGCGCTCCGCGAAAAAGTCCCCAAAGGCGAAATTCCGCCGCATCGTTTTGAAGGTCAGCGGCGAGGCGCTCCGCGAGCCCGGCAGCGGCGACGTCATCTCGCCGCAAATCGTCGGGAGGATCGCGAAACAGATCAAGGAAGTGCACGAAATGGGCGTCGAGATCGCCATCGTCATCGGCGGCGGAAACATCTGGCGGGGCCTCTCCGCGAGCCATCGCGGCATGGAGCGCACCACCGCGGATTACATGGGAATGCTCGCGACCGTCATCAACGGCCTCGCCCTTCAAAGCCAGCTCGAGGAGGTCGGCATCGCCACGCGCGTGCAGACCGCGATCCCCGTGCAAAGCGTCGCGGAGCCCTTCATCCGCCGCCGCGCCATGCGGCATCTGGAGCTCGGTCGAGTCGTAATTTTCGTCGCCGGCACTGGCAACCCGTTCTTTTCCACCGACACCACCGCGGCCCTGCGCGCGAGCGAAATCGGCGCGGAGGTGATCCTGAAAGCGACGAAGGTCGATGGAATCTACACGGCCGATCCTTTCAAAAATCCGAAGGCGAAGAAATACGACCAGATCACCTACAGCGACGCGCTCGACCAACGACTCTCTGTCATGGATTCCACCGCTTTCACCCTCTGCATGGACAACAAAATCCCGATCGTCGTCTTCGACATGATGACCGAGGACAACATCAAAAACGTCGTGCTCGGCAAGAAGGTCGGCACGCTTGTGTGCGATACTTCACTTTGAAATATGGACCCTGACGAAACTCTCCTCGAAACCGAAGCCACGATGGAAAAAGGCTTCGAATACATGGTGCATGAATTTTCCGCCGTGCGCACCGGCAAGGCCTCGCCCGCGCTCGTGGAAAACATCGACGTCGTGGCTTACGGCTCCGCGATGAAGCTCAAGCAACTCGCGCTCATCACCACGCCTGAGCCGCGGCTGCTCGTCATCCAGCCGTTCGACGCCTCGACCATGCGCGACATCGAAAAGGCGCTGAAGGAATCCAAGCTCGGGATCAATCCCGCGGTCGATGGGAAAATCATCCGCCTGCCGATCCCGCAGCTTTCTGAGGAGCGGCGAAAAGACCTGATGAAAGGCATCAAACAAATGGCCGAGGAGGCGCGAGTGCGCATCCGCTCCGCGCGACGCGACGGCATCGACGCGCTGAAAAAAGGCGAGAAAGACGGCTCAGTGAGCGAGGACGGACTCGTGAGCTACGAAAAGGAAATTCAGAAACTCACGGACGGCTTCGTAAAGAAAATCGACGAGTCGTTCGCGGCGAAAGAAGCCGACATCATGAAAGTCTGACGCATGAAAAAGCTGCTCACCCTCGCCTTCACTTTCACTCTCACGGCCTCGCTTTTTGCCGAGGTCGTCCATCCCGCCGCAGACTTCACCTTCCCCGGAATCGGCAACCGCAACGCATCGCTGCGCGGCCTCCGCGGGCAGGCCGTCGTCCTCGTGATGACGGACAAGCCGGAAGCGCGCGCCTTCAAAAAGCAGCTTCGCAATCTCGAAGACATCTACCAGCAATTCGCGAGCAAACAGGTCATCTTCGTCGCCGCGCTGCGGAGCGGTGAAGGCCCGATCAAGACCGACATCCCGTTCAGCATCGCGAACAACGGCGCGGCAGTCGCCACCGCGTATGGCTTCGAGAGAGGCTTCGCAATCGCGATCATCGGCAAGGACGGAAACGTCGATTACCAGACAACGAAGGTCTGCACCGGCGAGCGCGTGCGCGACGTCGTGCAGAACTCTTTCGCCGTCCAGTCACCGGCCCGGAAGTGAGCGCGCCCACGCGCATCGCCGTCATCGCCGACACGCACGACCGGCTCCCGCCACACATCCTTCCATCGCTCGCCGATGCCGATGAAATCTGGCATCTCGGCGACGTCTGCTCCCCCGCCCTGCTCGAAAAAATCGCGCAACTCGGCCCTCCCTTGCGCATCGTTCGCGGAAATTGCGACGACTGCCTCGACTGGTCGCTGACCCTCGATTTTCAACTCGCCGGCCACCGCATCCACCTCGTCCACATTCCGACTCGCACCGCCCCCGCCGGCTGCGACCTCCTCCTCCACGGCCACACGCACGTCCCTCGCGACGAGATGGTCGGCACCACACGGTTCCTCAACCCCGGCTGCATCACCCGCCCAAATCTCGGCGCCCCCGCGAGCTACGCCCGGCTGGAGCTGTCGCCCGACACAGCCCCGAAATGGGAGCTGAGACTCGTTCGCCCCGCGTCTTGAGACGTACGCGCGGCCTTCGTATCAGCGAAAGCCCCGATTTCGACGCGCTCAGTTCGACAGCACGCGCAGGCGGATGAATCGTTGGGGCTGCTCAGCGGGGGTGATTGTGTCGCGCATGAGAATGGTTTCGGTGCCGTCGCCGTTGTTGACGGGTGTGCCGATCATGACCGCTCCGTCGAGGCTCAAGGGGCTTAGGCTCGGGCCGGCATCGACATGGTATTCAAGATTCAGGGCACTGGTGTTGCGCCGGAACTGCAGCGTGAGAAATGGGCCGTCGGCTCCGTCTTTCACGAAGCTCGTGCTCATCGCGCCGGCAGCATCGGCGACGAGCGGATCGAGGCCGTAGGCGAATTCCCAGAAATTTGTGAGGCCGTCGCGATCCGGGTCAGCGCCACTCACTCCGTAGTCGGGATCGGCGATTTGCGCGGGTGTGAATCGGTAGCTCTGCCAGTTGGAAAAAGTCGTTGGCGGCAGCAAACCCGGGTTGCCGCCGGTGGTGACGGAGGCGCGCCAGTTTGACGAATCGTCGGCATATCCAAACCAGTTGATCCGCTCAAGCGAGGGGCCGGAGCCGTCTGGCGAAGTGGGCCACGGCGCGGTGTCGTCGAAAGTCACGGCATCGACATCGACGTAGGCGAGCGGCTGGCCGTTGACCGGCGCGAGAGGCATTTGGACGGCAGTGCGCTCCCCGGCGTTGCTGAGCGTCCCGGGATAAGAGTAGATCGGAACCGCTGACGGGATGCCGTATTTCATGCGGAAAGCGGCAGGCGTGATCGAGTTCGGGACGAACAAAACGATCTGCCGCGGCGCGATCGTGATGCTCTGCGGCAGGGTGTAAAATTCATCCGGCGCGACGGTCCCCAAGCCGGCAATACGCCAGGTATTCGCAGGATTTGCAGGGTCGAATAGCAGGACGGGCGCACTCGTGATGTTGCACAACTCGAGGAAGTCGTCGTTCGGCGGAGGGTAATTGTACATGATCTCCGTGATCACAATCGGCCCTACTCGCAGGCCGGCGTTCACCGTGCCAAGCGTCACGGAAGCCAGCGGCAGCCAGCGTGTCGCGCCGCCGACGAGCACGGGGCCTACGCTCACGCCGGGCGACGCCGGAGCGTATGCGACGATGTTTGAATAGCCGGTGAGATTCCCCGACGCGTCACCGGAATTCAGCGCAACCGTGCCTCCGCTCGCACTGAGTGCGAAGTTCCCCGGCAAGCCCGGCTGTGCATTGAATGCACTCTCATCGATGACGAGATAGCCCCCTGCCGCGATGATGGTATTCGCCGGAATGCGGAATTTTTTTGGCGTCGCAGACGTGTCGCTCAGCCACCAATTCCCGCAATCGACTGGCTGCGCCGTGGGATTGAAAATCTCGATCGCATTGACCTGCGGTGCGACGGCAGTGGCGAGGAATTCGCTAAGGACCAGCGGCGGCGTGGGCGCGGTCGGATCGTCCGCGCCCGGCGAACCGCCGACATTCGCGCTCGCGCGCCAGTACGACGGGTTGTCGGGATTCGGGTTCGAGTTCGGATTCACCGGCACGAGCGAAAAGCCACTGCCGTCCGGCGTCCCCGGCCACGGCGGCACGCTCGCGGCGGTGCCGTATGTCACAGACACGATTACATTTCCTGCGACGTCGCGCAGGATCACAGTCTCGCCGCTGTTCTTGAGACTCGTGTTCGGCCCATAGCTTCCCGCGACCGGCACGTTCGGATATTTCGTGGCAAATTGAGCCGCGTTTTTCGCCACTACGGCAAACGCTCCGGGTGCAAGCGTCGCATTCGCCGGGAAGGTAAATGCGATGCCGTCGGTAAAGCTCCAGCCATTCAGATTCACAGTCGTCGAGCCCGCGTTTTTAAGTTCGATGAATTCAAACTCATCGCCGTCCACGACCGGCTGCGCCTGGCTCGGCGGATGATACATGATCTCCGTCACGAGCACCTGCACCGCTTGGGTCGCGGTGAAAACCGGATCAACGAGCGGGCTCCATTCGCCGTTGGAGTTGCGCACGCGCGCCTTGAGTTGAGTCGATTGGCTGATCGGAATCGCGCCGGTGTACTGCGTCCCGGCGATCCCGCCGCCAACCGCGCGCGGGTCGGCGCCGTTCGTCGTGTAGTAGATCGTTCCCGTGCCGTTCGGATTGCCCATCGTGAGCATGAAATTCGCGCCGACTGTGCCGCCGAATTGGCTAAGTGTCGGCGCCAGCGTCGCGGGCCAGAGATTTTCGGAAACGAAAAATCCAGTGACGAATCCCCCTCCAGTCGTGTCGTCAGTGAAGCCGGTGAAAAGCGCGGTGCGGCGGCTCGGGCAGTTCGTAATCGAGCCAGTGGTGCCACCCCCGGAATAAGTGTAGCGCGAAGTCGTCCCCTGCCCGTTCAACCAGATATTCATGAACTGCGAGACGTTCTGATTGAGCACTTCCGTCATGATCGGCTGCACGCGCGCTGCAAGCGTCGTGAAGAGGCTTTGCAAATTCGCGTCGGTCAGCACGCCGCCGTTGAAGAAATGTTTCTGAATGCGATCCGCGAAAAGCAGCCGCCACTCGGGGCTCGCTGCGAGCGTCGTGTAGAGCAGCTTCGCCGGGATCGTTTCGCTGGAAACGCTGCCGCTGCGGATGTCATTGAAAATCTTGTATGCGGGATTGCGGCTGAATCCGCCGTATCCACCCTCACCATCCCAGACCGAAAAGCGGTAGAGCCCGTTGGTCGAACGCTCGCGATCCATCACGTAGTTATTGCCCGGCCAGTCAGCCATCGCGGCATGTGCGTTGAGAATGATGTAGTCCGCGATATTCACCACATCGACGCGCTGCTGTAGCCCCTGATAATCCGTCAGCGAGCCGGTCGCGTGCGTCTTCGCGAAGTTCACGAGCTCGTTGTACGCCAGAGTGTCGCCGTCGGTGATCGCCGTGATATTGCGCACGTCGAACTTCAAATCGCTGTTCCGCGCCTGCTGAAACCACGGCTCCCGCGGCCGCTCGCAGATGTTGAAGAAGCCCTTGAAAACGCTGTTGATGTAAACATTCACGAACTCGCCGCGCACGGTCACCTGCCCCATCCCGAGCATGAGCCGTCGGCAATATTCGTCGCGGATGAACGGGTTGCTGATGTCGTTTTTTCCAGCGCGCAGGCGGATGTTTTCGTACTGCGAAACGGTCGAGCCCGGGACGAGCGGATACTGCAGCGGGCTGCTGCCGACGTCGTTTCGGAAGAACAGATTGATCTGCGGCTTTTCTGTCGAGCTGACCGACCATCGGCTGCTGTTCGGTGTGGCATTGTTCTGCTGCGCAAGGATATAGCGCTGGCGCGAATACGGGCTACCGGCGCAACGGATGAACGCGCCATTCCGCAAGTCCGGCGTCGCATCCGTGTGCAAAATCTCGATGCCGATTGGCCGCTCCGCCGGTTTCCCCGACTGCATCGGCGCGTTGTAGAGTGACGGATTTTCCGCAGTATTTGGCGGCGACAGGGTCGTCGCATCCGGGTGACTGCTCCAGATCGCGCCGGTGTAATTGACGGGGCCGTTGGCGGCAGTTGTGTTGTTGTTCACGATCGCAAAGACCCCGAACGGCCGGTAAAACGCCTGCGCCGAATCTCCCGTCAGGCAGAACGCCGGCAAACTCTGCTGCGCCGCCGTCCGTGCGATAAGATACGTATGCGTAACAGTTTGCGACGGCACGTAATTCGTCAGAAACGCGCGCAACCGCAGCGCCGTGTTCGCACTGAGCGTGAGCGAAGTTGCCGCCGGGCTCGTGGCCGTCGGCTCGCTCCCATCGGTCGTGTAGCGGATCGTCGCGCCCGTCGTCGCGCAGGTGAAATTCACCGTCGTGCTATTGCTATAAAATCGCCCCGGCACGCTCACCGCGGGCGTCGCCACGACCACGTTGAAGAACGTCCCCGCATTCGCCGCGCCCGGCGTCGCCGTGTCGCAGTATTTCCAGTTCCCACTCCCATCCCGCGCGTAGCTCTGAAACGTGTACTGCTTCGGATACGCCGGGCTGAGCGCACTCACGAGCGCTCCTGCCGGTCCCGTCAGCGCGAGGTAGTCGCCGCTCGCGCTCAGCTTGAAACTCGCGTGCAAAAATCCGCCCGCGACCGGTGCCGTAACATCCGCGCCATCGCAGATCACCACGAGGTATCCGCCCGCCGGGATCGTCACATTTGGGAACGACCATTTCAGCGAATTGCCCGGCTTGTCCGTAAGGTGCCAGCCCGTCAGGTTCACCGGGCTCACGTCGTTGTTGTAGAGTTCGACCCAATCGTTCGCGGAGTCCGGCCCCTCCGGCCCCGACGGGTCTTCTTCGCCTGTCAGATTCGGCACCGGCTCGCTCACGCCAGCGAGATATTTCCACTGCCCGTTGTTCGATGCGAGCGCAACGCCCGCATTGGTTTGCAGGTCCGCTTTCATCAGGAAATCGGCGTTCCCCGCCGTGTAATTATGCGTCTGGATCGCGAGCACATTTGCCCCGCTCACGAGCACTTTCGCAGCGACGTCGATCGTGATCGTCTCCGTCTGCACGCTCGCGTCGCCATCCGCCACAGCATCGTGCCGCGTGAATGTATTCGGCACCCCGATGCGTCGGCGCGCCACCTCCACGCCATTCAAATACGCCACGAAGCCATCGTCGTAACTCACCAGCAGCTTCAGCGGGAGGGTGTCCGCCGCCTGCGTCGTCGTCGCATTGAAAATCACGCGCTGATACAGCGACGGCGTCACATTCAGCAGTGCGGCCTGCACATTCGTCCCGATCGTCCCTACCGAGCCAAAGCCAAACGGCCCCCCACCAATTGACCACGCGCTGTCGTCGAAATTCAGCAGCCCCCACGGCACATTCTGCCGCCCGGAGCCGAGTTGCGCCGGGTCGAATAGATTCCCAGACGGCTCCACAACGCCCGGGAAATATTTCCACGCGTCGTTGAAATTCACGAGATTCACCACCGGCGCGCCGCTGATTCGAAGGTCCGCTTTTGCGTAAAAATTCGCGTCCGCCGCGTACGCGTTCAGCGCATGAATCGCGAGCACGTTCGTCCCCGCCACCAGCCGCGCCGATGCCGTGCCGACGCTGATCGTCTCGGTCGTCGTCGTCGTCGGGATCGTCGCCGTGCCCGAGAAAATCTCTCGATTGTAAGCCGGCTGATCGTGATAAATCAGCTTGTTCGCCGGCCCGCCATTTCGCCGCGCGATCTCGACGCCATTGAGATAGGCCACAAAGCCGTCGTTGTAATCTAACACGAGCTGCACCGCATCGGGCCGCGCCGCATCGCCCGCGCTCACCGCAAAGCTCTTCCGCAAATAAACCGTCGGCGTCAGATACTGCATCGCCGTCTGCAGGTTTGTCGCGATCGCGGTCGGCCCATTCGTCAGAGTCCCGTATCCAAAAGGCCCCTGCCCCGTCTGCCAGCCTGCATCGTTGTAAGCAGCCTGATACCAGCGTGGCCCCGTGCCCACCTGCGGCACGCCATTCGCATCCCACTGCAGCAGCCGCTCCGAGGAGTTCGCGACGAGTTCGTTTAAAATCACATCGGCGTGCGACCGAGCGCCCGCCGCGAGCGACAGCAGGAGACAAAAGCACAAACGAAGCGCAGCGAGGGGGGACACGTGCATTGAGCAATTCATCGCGCATTTTGCGCGGAGGGCAACACGCGGGTGCGAAGCCGGAAGATTCCCCGAAAACCGAGGAACTCTCCGATTCAATACGTCAGCTCAGCCGTCGCCTTGCACGCCGCATCGCTCGTCACCCGCACCCAGTATCCCGCAAACCCCGCCGGAAACTCATGTATCACCTTCTCCCCCACTGGCACTGCGAACGTTCGATACGGCTCCCAAGTCCCATCCCCCGCGACGTCCAACTCCACCGTCACATGCACAGCCTGCGCCGCGTCGTGCGACAGCGTGAGCACCTTGTGATCGTAGCCGCGGAAAAGATACGGGTCGCTCGGCGTCCCCGCCGTCACCGCCGTCTCATGCCAAGGCCCACCGTGGCCCGTCGGGCGGCCGAGCGACCACAGATCATCCACCGCCCCGAGCCACAGCGCCGCGTGCCCGTCCTCCGACCGGATGATGTGCTCGCCAGCTTGGTCATCCGCCGACACCCCGCTCAGCACAAGCAACCCGCGCCACGAGCAGTAGTCCGTGATCCGCAGCCGATGCGTCGTGATCGGTCGCATCTTGATGAACCCGCCCGCATTCTCCGCCGGCAGCTCATAAAACGTCCCCTCCGCCTGAAAAAGATCGCGCTCCGTGCACACCTCGCGATCCACGCGCAGCGGCACCGGCCCTTCTTTTTCAAAAGCCGCATCCCCGCGCGGCAGACGCCAACGCCGGCCCGCATCGTCGATCACCAGCACACTCGCCGCATCCGCCGAGATCACCCCGCGCGGCACCGCGGCATTCTTTTTTAAATATTCGTGCGCCTTCGCATCCTCCACCCGCTTGAGCTGCAGGTCGGCTCCCAATTCGTAATAGCCCACCCGCGTTTCTGCCGAACCCCTCACCTCACTCGCTGAAAACGCCAGCGTCCGCAGATTCTCCCCGCGCGCCCGCAGAATGCCGCCCGAGTAAGCCTGCGCATCCACTTTCGCCAGCCCCGCAAACCGGGCATCCGGCTCCGTCCCGCGCGTGTCCGCATTCGAGAAATGAAACACCGCACACACCTTTTCCGCCGCGCGATCCGCCCGCAGCCGCACCCACGCCCCCTTTTCCTCCGCCGTAAAATTCACCCACACATTCCCCTTCGCCGACACCTTCACCTCGCGCAGCGGCTTCCACGTCCCATCACCGGCATCCGTCTCCATCGCAAAAGTCACTGCCTCCGCCGAGCCATGCGCCAGATGCAGCCCGCGCCTTTCAAACCCCGAAAACAAAAACGGGTCCGACACCTCCCCCGCCTTCACATCATCGTGCAACCATACCGACCCTTCGCCCAGAGGCGGCCCGAAACGATCCAAATCCCCCGGCGCCACAAACCACAGATTCGACTGCGACTGCCCCGGCCCGATCAGGGCCCCCTTCACCCCGCGCTTGTTCAGGAATTCGCTCTTCGCCGCATCGTCGCACCCGAGCACCACCCGGTCGCCCCACCGCGCGAAATCCCCGACCACCTTCAGATACGTCGAGCGAGGCGCGATCCCCGCCGTATTCCCCGCCGAGAAAGTCCGCGGAAATTTCCAAAACTCCCCGTGCATCGTCATTAGCAGCGGCCCCTCCCCGATCTCGCGGATGCGCGGCCACTCCGTATTCCAGCCGTGCGCCCCGTCGTAGCAGTGCGAAGTCTTCGGCAGACGAAAAGCGCGCCATTTCCCGCCATCGAGCAGCATCAAAATCAGCGAGCGGTGATCGAACCCGATGCTCCACATCGGCAGCCCCTCCGCCCCCGTCGGCCGAATTCCCTCCGGCCCAGTCACATCCGTGAATTGATTCCGCCGCACCACCTTCCATCCCTCCTCCGCCTTCCCGCTCCACTCCGCCAGCGCCCCCGTCGGCGTCGCCGGGTCCGTCAGCGCCGCCTTCGCGTGATCGCCATTGTTCGCATACACATACCGACCCTGCCCCGAGTAAAACCCCTTCCCGTGATAGCCCGGCAGGTCCGAGTGCCGACCCTCCTTCCGCTGCTCATCCGCCCACAACTCCTTCACCTCCAGTGACTTCACATCCACCTCATAAACCCCCTCCTCCATCGTCGCATACAAAATCTTCCCTGCCGGTTCCTCCAGACTCCGCGCCATCCCCGTCAGCCTTCCGAACATCTTCGTCGGCGGCACCACGCGCACATGTCGCTCCCCATCGATCACATACGGCCCGATGAAAAGCTGCCCCGACTCCCCGTGGACCATCCGATTCGCCGGCGTCCCCCCCAGACTCTCCGAGCGGATCGTTTGCGCCAGCGCCCCATTGATTTCATAGAGCTTATCCGTCGAGCCCAAGGGCTTGTGCGGCGCATAAGTCACCACCCACAACCGGTCCGCCCACGGCACCACCGCTCCCGTCCCACACTCCCCCTCCTCATTGAACATCGCCAGCCCCGGATAAATCCCACTGAACCCCCGCGGCATCCCCGTTTCCTCCCCCTCCACAAGCGTCGCGAGTGAAAGTGTGGCGCAAAAAACGAATCGAGTGAGGAGGGAAAGTTTCACCCACCCAGCATTCTTTTCCCCGCCCCGATTTGTCACGCCTTCAGAGTGAAAATCGCGCCTCGTTCCCACCGCGACCCTTCCGTGAAATCGCACGCCACAATCGCGCCCGCCGCTGCCGGTGACGGGACTCGAACCCGTACGGCGTTTTCACGCCAACGGATTTTAAGTCCGTTGTGTCTGCCATTTCACCACACCGGCTAACAGAGTAAAAATGCGATTCTACAGGATTATCTCCTACGCGTGTTCTACTTTTTGCTCGTGAAACGGCAAGCAAAGAGCAGGTGAGCACCGCAGTCTTTCATGCGTTGCGTTTAGCGGTGCGAAGGTTGCCCGCAACCGGAAAGTCCGCGCGCTCTGGAAACGAGGGGAGCGCCGCTACCTCAAATCGAAGTGGAAGGCGCACATCCAGTTCGAGGAATACAGGCGCCGAGACCGCGTGAGCATCAGCGTCGAGCGGCGACAGGCGAGTGCGTAGGGGATTGAAGCCAATCTGAAGTTGAACCCAATTAAACGACCCAACTGTTTTCCAGCCGATCTAGGACGCAAGTTTGGGCACGAAGACTTTAGCTGCGGTGAGCTCCTCCACCGAGCGCGCACACGTTACGGCAGGCTCAGGACGACCCGTCCGCCGAGGGTTTTCCCCGGGAAAAAGCCGAACGCCAGCCCGCTCTTGGGCAGGTAAACGCCTTTGCCGGTGACGGATCTCACGATGCCCGGCACCGCGACGGTGAGGGTGAATCGGCCGGTTTTCGCCGTGGTGACTTTCCACGTTTTCAGCGAGCCGGTGGGGACGGCGGGGACTCCGGTGGTCACCATCACGGCGTTGGTTTCCGTGGCGGCGAGGTTACCGCCGGAGAGCGTGAGCGTGCCGGCGCCGGCAAAGGTGAGCGTGCCGGGATAGACGCTGCCGGTGGTGGCGAGGTAGGTATTCACGCCGCCGAGCAAAAAGCCTTTGGCGGTGGCGGGCTGGGGCAGTTTTTGCCAGATGAGATCGCCCGTGAGGTCGGTGGCGACGAGATCGGACAGGGTGAGTTCGCCGCCGACGATGGCCGGCGGTTTCGGCCCTTTAGCGGTGGCGAAAAAGGCGAAGGTGGAATTGTCGCTCAGCCGGGTGCCGGCGCTAAAGGTGGTGCCATCCGGCAGCGTGCCAGCGACGGTGACGGCGCCGGTGGCGGTGATGCTGGCCGTGCCGTAGCCGCCGCCGGTGATGGCGATGTCCACGGGGGCCAGGATGAGGTTGAGCTTGCGCGCGGTGGCCGTTTTGACCGTGGGCCGCAGCGTGCCGGTAAAGGTGCCGCCCATGGAGGCGAGGCTGAGGCTGACGCTGCCGTTCGCATTGCGGGTGAGGGTGAGGTAGCCGAGCTTTGTGAAGACGGAGCCGGTCGCGCCCGCGGTGGGGAGGGAGACTTTCGCGCTCACGGGCACGGCACCGCCGCGCAGCGCCACGGTGGCCAGCCCTTTTGCGGAGAGCGAGGCGGAGGCATAGCCCACCAGCACGCCCTGCGCATCCGCGATGAGACCGCTAAAGGCGGTGGGCGAGAGCACGGGGGCGGCGGCGGTGACGGTGACGGTGCCGATGCCGGTGGCGGAGGCGTCGCCCTGGACGGTGTAGGTGAAGGTGCCGGTAAAGCCGGCCGGCGCCACGAGCGTGCGGCCCTCGATCCTGATGAGGGGATCGCTCACGGAGACGATGGTGAGGCCCTGGCCAAAGAGGTTGTCGTTCACCAGCACATCGATGCGGGTTTCGCCCTCGCTGGAAATTGCCGTATCCGCTGCGAGGGGCGCGGCGCCGCCGGCCGTAAGCGCCAGGGTGAAGGTGGGCTGGCTGGGATCGTTCGTCGTGAAGGTGAGGGTGTCGTTTTCCGAGCCCGTGGCCTGCGGCGTATGCCGCACGCTGAAGGTCGCCTGGTCAAAGCCGGGCACCGTGACGGATGAGCCGCTGGGAAAGTCATAGGCGGTGCCGGTCGCGAGAGTGCCCGAAACGGTGAGCGGCTGGCTGCCGAGATTTTGCAAGGTAAAGGTATTCGTGGCGGTGACGCCGGCGAAACCGTCGGCAAACGAACTGGTGGCGCCGGAGGTCACCTGGGAGTTTATCTGCGAGAAGCGCCACACGGCGAGTTGCGGCGCGGTGGCCCAGACGACCAGGCCGGCGGCGCTGGTGAGGGAGCCGATATTGCCGAGGAAGGTCCGATCACCCGTGGCCAGGTTCACCTGGAAGAGGGTCACCCCGGAGCCCGAGCTCCCCTGGAGATAGCCAAAGCCCGTAGCGACGGCGCCGGAGTTGGCGACGGCTACCGGGGCGGGAATGGCGAATCCGGCGCGGCCGCCGAGTGCCCCCAGATTGAGGCTCAGCGGCGAGCCGAGCACACCGGCATTGGACGGGCTCTGAATGAAGAGCGTGGAGGTGGTGGCGTTGAAGGTGTACTCGGTGGTGACGCCGCCGATAAGCGACTGGCCAAAGCTATTGGTATAGGCGGTCGCATGCCCCGCGCTGCTTCCGCCGTTGAGCGCCCCGTCGGTATTGATGCCAGCGACGGCGCCGGCGGCGCCGCCATTATCGCCATCCACTGGGGCGCCGGTATTTGGGTTGACGCGGAAATTCAGGCCGCTGCCGGTGACCACGCGCAGGCGATCGACGGTGGGGTTGAAATCGAGCCCGTAGCCGACGCTCGGGTCCGGGAGATCGACCTTAACGCTGCCATTCGTGGTGAAGGCGATCTGGCCCGTGGTGCCCACCGCGGTAGCGGCGCCGGTCTGCGGATCGAGGAGATAGAGCGTGGCCGTCTCGACTCCTTGGGTGGAATTCACTCCCAGGCCGTAGAGTTGGCCCGTTTGCGGACGGGCGGCGATCGCCACGATGGTTTCGCCGGCATCCTTGCCGTTGATGGACTGAGTGGTGACGGTGCCGGGCGTATTGGGATCGAAACGCACGAACTCGCCCGTAGTGGCATTGAGCGTGATCGCCGCGCCGAGATCCGGGCACACCGCCGTGCTGCGCACGGCCAGCGGCACCGCCCCCAGCGACGTGACGACGCCGGTGACTAGATTGACGCGATAGAGCTTGGTGCTGCCGCCCTCCGTGGCTACGAGCAGCCCGCTGCCGCTGCCCACGGGGCTATTGCCGGCCGGGGCATTCACCCGGGGCTCGATATCGAAGCCGCGCACGGCCTCCAGAACCAGTGGGGCGCCGCCTAGAGTGAGCGGCACGGCGGAAGTCTGCGTGCCGGTATTGGGCGGCTTCTGGATGTAGAGCGCATTGGTGCCGGTGGCCACGGTGTAGAGCGTTGTAATGCCGCCATTGTTCGGGCCGTTATTCGTATAGGCGGCGCCTTGCACGTGGCCGGTGATGCCATTGAGGAAGCCATCGGGATTCACGCCCGCCTGCGAGCCGGCCGCGCCGCCGAGATCGCCATCCACGGGGCCTCCGGTATTGGGGTTCACTCGGAAATCGAGGCCGCCGGCCACCACCACGCGCAGGCGATCGGCCGCGGGGTTGAAATCGATGTTCCAGACGACATCGACGGGATCCTCGAAATCGATGCCACTGGCGCCATCGAATGTGAAGGTGATGCTGCCTGGCATCCCTCCCACCACCGAGGCCACGCCGGTCTCCGGCGCCAAGTGGTAAAGCGTGGCGGTGTCCAAATCCGGATTCACGCCCAGCGCATACAGCTGCTGGTTTTGCGGGCGCACATCGATGCCCACCAGCGTTTCCCCCGAGGTGACGCCGGTGATGGCGACGGGCGTGGCAAAGGTGCCGGGAATCGTGGAAGAGGCGCTGGTCAGCTTCCCATCGCGAGTGAGGTAATAAAGCGTCTGCGCCGAAGACGCGGCCGGCAGTGCAAGCAGCGCCGCTGCCAAAAGCAGAGAGCCGAGCGCGGCGCGCCACGCGTTCGATCGGATAAGAGACAAGGAGGAGGGTAAAGCGCCGAGCTTACGGAGCGATTTCATACCGGAGATTAGTAACGCCGCGGAAAAGGGAGGTAAACGCAGAACGGTGAAATGTTTTGCGGGAACCGAAAAAGGTGGCGCTGCACCGGAAGCGAATGAACGACGAGGCCTTGGACGAGAAATTCGAAGACTCCAACGACCCTCTGCAGCTAATCTTCGTCTGCGCGATGTGGCTGACAGGCCGCCTCTACATCACGGGACGCGCGTCGCCTTCACGCGCAGAAATTGGCGTGAATCGCCCGACTTCGGAAGCGGGTGGCGGAAGGTGCAGGTTTCGGTTCCGTTGGCGTTGTAGATCGGCTGGCCGACCCGGACCGCTGCGCTCCACGGCTGCGCGAGATCGCTGCTCGCCTCAACGCTGAGCATGGCGTCGTCGCGGCCCAGCGCGCGGTTGAAGGTGATCGTCAAATATTCGGCGGCGACGGAGTTGACCGTGATCGTTCGGAAGGCGGTCGTCGTCGGCTGGCTCGTGAAGTGGAGCGCATCGGTGCCGAGGAAATATTCGAGCAGGCTCGTGAGCCCGTCGTTGTCGTCGTCTGCGGTGCCGGTCAAGTCCGTGACGCCGTTGGCGTTCGCCCACGCGTTGTAGCCGAGCGTATCGCTCGCGCCGGGCGTTCCGTTCGGCGCGCTGCTCGCGCGCCAGTTCGCGGCGATCGTGGGATCGGGATTCGTCATCGGATTCACGAGCACGAGGCACGGTCCGCCGCCGTCCGCAATCTCCGGCCACGGGTCTTTGTTGCTGTAGGCAAATCCCTTGATCACCGCGTTGTTCGCAGCAAGGAGTTGGATGAATTCGCCGCCGTTGTTGAGCGCCGTGGCTTTGGCAAAGACGCCGGCGATTTGCCCGGCAGGCACCGAAGGATACGCTGCTTGAAAGGCCGCGAGGTCGCGTACGATCACACAACGGGCGCCGCCGGCGAGCAGGAAGCCGGTCGGAAAAGTGAAGTCGATGCCAGCCCCGAAATGGCAATTGGTGAGATCGACATTGTTGCCGCTGATATTCATCACCTCTACGAATTCCTCGAGATCGCTCGCGCTCGCCGGGTTGTAGTGGAGCTTTGAAATGACGAGATTTGCCGCGCCGCCGAGCGTGCCGACGAGATACTGCGCCTCGGTGAGCGCGCTCCACGTCGAGGTGCCACTATTGAAGGCGCGCGCCTTCACGGTCATCGTCGAGTTGAGCATGAGCGACACCGGGCTCGCACCGCTCATCGCGCCCGGCGCGCGAGGGTCGCTCCCATTGACGGTGTAAAAGATCGTGCCAGCGGGCGCCGTGATGCTCAGCTCGAAGCCGAGGGGCACTGCGCCGCCGTAGTTCGGAGTGCCGCCGGAGTCCGTGAACGACGGTGCAGCGAGGCTCGGGTAAAGGCCGTCGGCACTGAGCTGCGCGAGCACGGTCGCTGTGCGACCGGGCATGATGTTGTCCTTCACGTTGTCGATCGCAGCCTGCCAGTCCGCGACGATGTAGCGCGGGACATGGCCCACCGGCAGACCCGTGATCGTCTGCGCGTCGCCCCATCGCGCCGACTCGGCCCTCATCCCTTTCCCGACCTGGCTCGCGCGGGCTTGGAATCTCGCGATGCACTGCGCGGGCGTGAGCGCGCCGTTGTCGAAGAAATGTTTGCGCACGCGATCGGCGAAGCGGAGCCGGTATTCCGCGCTCGCGAGCAAGTCTTGGTGCATGCTCTGCGGGTTCGCGTAGGTGATATTGTAAACGTTGGCGCCGCTCGTCCACGGACCGGTTTGATCGTTCACCCACGAAGTCGTCCCGAGCGTGTGCTCGGCATCGCGGATGAAGAACTTGAAGCCCGACTCGCCGTTCTTGCGGAAGATACTGAACCAGTTGTTCGGGCGATCGTGGCCGAGAAAATTCGAGAGCACGGCGTCGCCGTCGCCCATGTAGAAAAGCACGATCATCTCGTCGATGAGGTTGTTCACATCGAGGAGCACGGGCAGCGCGGGATTTCGCACGCCGTTCGCATCGCGCCCCTCGAGTTCGTAAAATTTCGCGGCACTCGCATCGACGGTGCCGATCGCGCGCGTTTTGTTCCAAAGTGTCTGCCAGTTGGTGAGGGTGCCGTCGGTCGCCTCCGTGATGAAGTTGCCGATGTGATTCGCGCATTTCACCGCGTCATAATCGGTGTCGCTCCCGCCGTAATAACTCGCCGCATAGTCCCCCTCCGCGCGCTCCTCGGAGTAGTAGATGCCCCAATAGTGGCCGTTGAGATAGAGATGGTAGTAGCGGCTCTTTGTGTTCGGCTCGCCGAGCGCACCCTGCGTGTCGCGCGCGAAAGGATCGCGGCACATCGTGTTGAACTTCCCGTTGCTGTAGCTCGACTCGCGATACCAGCCGTAGTTCGAGCCGGTGCCGAGATCGAGTTTGCTAAACTCGCCCACGCCCTCGCTGCCGAAGAGCGGATACTTCAACTTCCCGTCATACTTTCCTGAAAAGAAGAGTCGCAGCCCGTGCTTGAAAAATGAGTCCCCGCGGCTCGCCCCCCCGCGAATCCGCAGGCCGCCATTGGTTTGGAAGCCGGTCATGTTTCCGTCGGGGCTCACGTAACCGGGCGGGTGAATCAGCTCGACGGAAATCGGCCGCTCCCACGCGTCGCCGTGCTGGTCGGCGTTGACATAAATGCCGATCGCGGGATCGACGAGGTTCGCGATATTCGTGACGATCGAGAGCGTCGGGATCGATTGCAGGCTCTCGAGCATTTCGGCCTGCGTGAAGGACGAGACGACGTTCGGGTCCATGCCGAAATCGAACGCCTGACCGTTCACCGAGATGCCGGGCCAGCCTTTCGCGGTCGCGTCCGCGGTCGTCTGCGCGAGGACTTGCACCGGAAAGAAATAGGACTGCGTGTCCACGTTTGTAGGCGCGTAGCCGGCGAGGAACGCGGCGGCGCGCAACGTCGTGACACCGCCGATCGAGGCGATGTTTACGCCTGTCGCACCGCCCGGCACCGCGCCTGGATGGATCGTCATCGTCACGCTCGGCGGGGTGCTGCCGTTCGCAGGCACGACTTGCGTGCCATTCGTTTCCGAAGGCTCGCTGCCGTCGGTCGTGTAGATGATTTTTGCGCCGGGCGTCGCCGCGGAAATCGTCGTCGTCACCGCGGTCGAGTAAAAGCCGCGCCTCACCGTGAAATTCGTATCGTCCGACTTGTTGAGAAAGCCGCCGACGCCGGTGTTGTTCGGGGCGCCGGGTGTCGGAGAGCCCGTCGGTGCGCCGAAGTATCCGAGTGCAAGCGGACTGTTCCAGTAGCCGTAGGAAATGTCGGAGTATTGCGCCGGGTATGGCGCGAACTGCGTGACTGCCGTATTGTCCGAGAGGCGCACAAGCGCGAGATACTCGCCCGCGTTGTTGAGGCTGAAATTCGTGTGCAGCGCGTTCGCGGGATTCGTCCGATTTTTCTGCGAGGCAAATATGACGCGGTAGCCATTCGCCGCGATCGCGGAGCCGGGCGGAAAGCTCCAAGTGCCGGCGCTCGCCTGAGTCGATCCGTTTTTCAGCGCGTAGCCGTTGAGGTCGATCGCGTAGGGATTCGGATTGAAGATCTCGAGCCAGTCCGAGTGATCGCCATCCTCATCGGTGATGCCGCCGTCGTTCTCGGCGAGGATTTCATTGATCCGCGGCGGAGCGGGCGTGACGCCGATGTGGACGGTGACTTGCTTCATCACCGTGCCCGAACCGTTCGTCGCCGAGAGCGTGTAAGTCGTCGTGCTCGATGGATTCGCGACGGTCGAACCGGTAGGGGTCGTCGAATTTGTCGGCCCGCCCGGCGCGACGGAGATCGTTGTCGCATTTTCCACAGCCCACGCGAGCGTCACATTCGCGCCGGCATTTGAGAGCACGCCGGCATCCGAGCTGATCCCGCTCGCATTCGTCGCGGTGAAGCTGCTGATGACCGGTGTGGGCGCGGGAAAATTCGTCGGCAGATTGTATTTCGATTGCAGGTAGTAGCCGACGGCATTGAGGCCCGGCTGCGTGAGCGTGCCGTTGTAGATGAGCACCTCGGCGACGCTGCCATTCCAATAGCGCGCAAGCGTCGAGTTCGGCCGGCCCATCACAAACGACGAGTAGTTTTTCTGCGCGCCCGCGATCGCGACGACGATGTGCGCCACTCCCGAGGTGTAGCCGCCGCTCGCCACGTTGTTCACCGAGAGCGTGCCGATTGGCGTGCCGTTGCCGGTGAAGTCGTTGCCGTCCTGTCCTTGATTGGGCGAGCGATAGAAAAGCGTCGCGTTGTTGCGACGAATATTCAGCCCGTCGCCGCCATTCGAGATGAGCCCGGCAAGGCTCGGCGCCGCGCTCTCGATCGTCGTCACGAAAAAAATCGTCTGCGCATTGAGATTCGCAGAAGACCACGTCATCACGTCGTCGATGCCGTCGAATTTAACCACCGGCTTGTTGTTGAAGCGCGCGTCGCTCGCGATGTAGGTGGGCTGCGCGGTGCCCGCCGCGACAAGCGAGCCCCAGCTCGCCACGGGCGCATTACTTGCCAGAGCGAGTGCATCCGCCTTCAAGTGCAGAGTGACCGTCCCATAATCGGCCGGGTTGAACGACTGCGCCGCCGCCGGCATCACCGCGCAAATCCACGCAGCGGCGAGGACCATGAGGCGCGCGGATGTCATGAGAAAGTGTCGGCCAACTTGGAGGTTCGACAAATGATGAAATCCACCGGTCGCCGCCCGGTCAGGCAGCGAGCTTTTGCAGAAAGTGAAGGTGTTCACGCGCCGCGGCGGCGAAGCCGCGCGAGGCCGAGCAGGGTGGCAACGCCGCCGAGCAGCGAAATCGCGGAGCCGGGTTCGGGCACGGCGATGAGATTCAAATCGATGCCGCCAGCGCCGTCGTAGCTGAATGTTCCCGCCCATCCGGCGTTCACGATCGTCCAAGCCGCGGTCGTTCCAGGATTGGCGGCAAGTCCGCTGATGATGTTGTCGTAAACGCCCGGCGTCGCGCCCGCGTCGATGAACGCAAAAGCCTGATTGGAAGCGAATGTCCACGTCCCCGCAGTTTGCAAAAAGCTCGAGTGCGCGCCCGAGGCGCCGAGCGCGAGCTTGATCGTCGAGCCACCGAGAAGAGAGACGTTGCCGCCGATCGCGAGATCGTCGCCGGCGGTGACCCCGTCGCCGCCGAGGAGACTGCCGCCGGAATTGACCGTGACGGCGGTGACCGCTCCCGTTCCTCCGAGAGTTCCCGCAGTGACCGTCGTCGCCGCGCCGGTGATCGAGCCGCTGACGAGCAGCGTTCCCGCGTTGACCGTGGTCGCGCCGGTGTAGGCATTAACGCCGCCGAGCGTCAGCGTGCCGGCGCCCTTTTTCGTGAGACCGCCACCGCCGCCGTCGTCGGCGAGATTGCTGTTGATCGAGACGTTGAAGCCATTGGTGTCGATGACAGCGCCGCCGGATTTCACCGTCACCGCGGAGAGTGCGAGGAAGTTGGTCTGAGCCGTCGAACGCAGCCAATCGCTTTGATCGCCGAGCGCCTTTAGCGTGCCGCCGTTAAAGTTGAAATTCCCAACGCCCGCGCCGCCGCCCGCGCCGCTGCTGCCGTCGCGCACGAATTGCCGGTCGGTCGCCAGCGTGCCGCCATCGAGGTTCACGTTCCCCGTCGCGCCGTCGCGTCCCACCTCGATCACCGTCGTGTCAGACGCGGTGCTCGATCCGAAGCCGTTCGAAATCGTTCCTTTGTTGATGGTCACCAACCCGGCGCTGATATTCAGATTTCCCGTCGCCGTGGCCGTATTATTTCCGAGGTAAAAAGGCATGTTCGCGCCAACCGTCACCGTGCCGCCGGTGACGCTGAGTGTGCCGGTGTTCGCGCCGTTTTGACCGAGAATCGTCGGGTTCACTGCGGCGTCCGTCGTGCCCACGAGCGCCAGGGAGCCGCCCGCCGGCACGATGACGGTGCCGCTGGTCGTAGTGTTGCCGATGACGATGTAACCCGCACCCGCGGTCGCGCCGCCGGAGAGCGTCGTAGAGCCGGTGATGTTTGCGGTTGCGCCGCCCGCGACAGTCAACCCGCCATTCACCGCAGCGAAAGTCCACGAATTTGTCCCAGCGAGCGTGAGCGTACCAGCGCCGGTGATCGTTTGGCTACTCGCGGCGTTGCCGGTGATGTCACCGCTGATCGTAAAGCTGTTCGCCGTGCTGAAGGGGCTCGTCACGTTGGCCGTAATAGCATTCGCGAGATTCACTCCCGCGACCGACGCACCGAGCGTGCCGCCGTTCATCGTCACCGTCCCGCCCCCGAGCGCGTTGTTGCTGCCGACGTTTAGCAAGCCGCTGCTGACCATGGTGCCGCCGGAATAATTGTTCGTGCCGGAAAGGGTCACCGTTCCCGTGCCGCGCTTTTCCAGGCTGAAGGCGCCGGTCTCGCCGATGTTTCCGCTGATCGTGCCGTTGTTGTTGCTGCCCACGGAGCTGTTACCGAGCAATGTCACGGAGCCCGCGATGTTCGCGCTGTCGATCCGGAGCGCGCCGAGGTTTTCCGCGTTGGCCGCACCGAAAAGCTGGAAGCTCGAACTGTAAGTCAGCCCCGTGGAAAGGAACAACGTGGTGCCAGCCTCGATCTTCACCGTCGCGCTCGCGGACGGCTGCAAGCCCGCGCCGCCGGTGAAGCGCGACTTGCCCTGGTCCGTGCCGTTCGGGAAAAGATCGATCGTTCCCGTGAATCCGCCGAGGTCGCCCGCGAGCTCTGCCGTCGACGAATTTAAAGTTGATCCCGGCGCGGTGAGTTTCACCGTGCCTGCACCGCTGATCGCGTTCGGATAGGTGACCGTGTTCGTCGTCGCGCCGACTTCGTAATCGAGCCAGAGCGTCGCGCCACTTCCGACCGACGCCGCGCCGGTCCCGAGCACGGTGGTGTTGATGCTCGCGGTGTTCGCCGTGCCGTTGACGACTTTCAGCGTGCCCTCGTTCACGGTCGTGCCGCCGGTGTAGTTGTTCTGCGTCGCCTGCGCCGCGACCGTCCATAGGCCAGCGCCTGTTTTCGTAAGAGTGCCGCCTGTGCTCGTTCCGATGCCGCTCGCTAGGCTGCCGTCGCCCGCGCCAGCCAGCGTGATGCCGAGGCCCGTGCCGGTGATCGTGCCGGTGTTCGTGAGATTCAGCGTGCCGCTGTCGGACCCAATCGTGGCCGAACCAGCGAGCGTGATCAGGCCGGCGTAACTATTCGCGCCGGCCACATTGACGAGCGCACCGCTCTGCCCCGCCGCGCCATTGCCGACGACCGTCAGCGGCAGCGAGCCACCCGCGATTCCCCCCTGCGCTTGCACGGTCGCGCCCGACGCCACGGTGATCGCACTGCTTCCTCCGAAAGCCGTGCCGTTTTGATAATTGACGATCCCCGCGTTGATCGACGTCGCGCCGGCGAACGTGTTCGGAGTCTGAATCGTGAGCGTGCCGCTGCCGTCCTTGATGAGCTTGCCGGTGTTGATTCCGTTACTGCCCGTCAGCGTGTAATTCACGTTCGAGTTGGCGAAGTTCACGGTGGTCGGATTCACGGTCGTGTCATTGATCTTCACCGTTGTCGTCGCGGGTGCGCCGCCGCCGGGGATGGTGTCGGCGAAAATGACCGAGTCGTTGTTGAGGAACTCCGTGCCGGTCAGCGCCGTCTGCAGCTTCCAGTTGAACGGCGCTCCGACGGGGTCCGTGCTCCAGACGCCGCTCGACGCACCCGTCCACACGGGCGTGTCGCCGGTGATCGAGAGGGCGACGTTGTTTCCGTGAAAAAGCAGCGCACTGTTCTGCCGCGCACCAAGTCCCACGATGGTTCCTTTCGTGAAGTCCGTGATCGCTCCGCCGAAGCTTCCGTAGCTGAGCAAGTCGTAGGTCACACCATTTGCCCACACCGGCCCCGACGGCACATTGATCGTCACCTTCCCGCTTGCAGGCGTCGTCGTGAGCGCGCCGCTCACCGCGATCCCCACCGCACCCGCCGTGCGGACATTCACCACCCCCACGCCGCTGAAAGTCAGCGAACCGAGCGTGAGCGCGGCGCTCGTGCCGTTGCCGTTTTGCACGATGCCGCCCGTGCCGTTCGATACGGTCACCGACCCGAAGACCGTGCCGGTCCCGTCGAGCGCGCCCGTGTTCACCGCCACGGCGGAGGCCGGGTCGAGCGAGCCATTCACCGCGAGAGTGCCGCCGCTGATCGTCGTCGCGCCGGTGTAGGAATTTGTGCCGGACAAAATCTGCGTGCCGCTTCCGCCTTTCGTCAGCGCGCCAGCGCCGCTGAGCGCCCCGGAAAAATTCATTCCCGTGTTATCGTTGTTGCCGATCAGGAGAGTCACCGGGTTGCCGCCCGTATCGGCCAGCGCCTGCGCCGCGGCGCCACTCAAGCCGCCAATGACGAACGCCCCGATGCCGGTGTTGAGCCTCAGCCCGTTGGTATTCTGGATCGTGACGACGCTGTTCTGCGCCGCAGTCGCCGCGTTGAGCTGCAAGGTCGCGCGGCTGCTGATTGTCACCCCTCCGGAGAAGGTGTTGCCGGCATTGGTGAAGATCGCGCTTGCCGTGCCGCTGCCGCCGCCGGAAGTCAATGTCAGCGCGCCCGTGCCGGTGACCTGACTGTTGATCGTGTAGCTCAACGTCCCGTTTCCACCGATCGTCGCGCCGGCTGCCGCGATGTTAAACGTGCTGCCGGCATTCCCGATGACGGTGCCATTGCTGAGCCGAATGGCGTAAGCCTGCCCGCCTTCGTTGTTCCCATTCCCGGCGATGTCAAAGTTATTGAGATAGGTGACGCCGCTATTGATGAAAATGGTCCCGCCATTGTTGTTTCCGGCCGATTGCACCGTCACCAGACCTGTGCCGAAGGCGCTCCCGTTGCCGCCCACCAGACGCCCTTTCGTCACCGTGATCCCCCCCGAGAAACTGTTTGCCCCCGTGAGCTGCAGATTCAACCCGCCGCCGGCTGTCGCGCCGCTGCCATTGAGCACCAGCGCGAGTTTTCCCCCATTCGCACCGTCGGTAATGCCCGAGGTATTCGAGCTGAAAATCCACGCCGCGCCATTGTCCACAGAGGAGCCGTTGAAGGTGATGGTTTGCGTAGCGCCGATGGCTGCCGTGCCGGAGAGGCCGTTGGTCACCGTCACTTGGGAGGTGGAGTTGTTCGTCCACGTCTGGCTCTCATTGACCAACAGATTCACGCGCTGCCCCGCGGTCGCCGAGCCGATCGTCACCGCCCCCGCGCCCGCGAGTTTCGTCACCCCGGAGGCGATCGTCAGTGTGCGATCCGTGCCGCCACCGCTCAGCGCCGTCGTCCCCGTGTTCCGGAAGGTCAGCGTCTTCGCCGATTGATCCGCGTCGAGCGTCACCGTCTCCGCGAGATTCGCCGTGGTGATATTGAAAATCACATCGTCGCCGATCCCCGGCGGATTCAGCGGATCGGGCGTCGTGGCGCCGGTCACCGTGGACCAATTCGCGGCCGTGTTCCAACTCGCCGAAGTGCCGTCCCATGAAAGGGTGAGCGCGTGGGCGGACGTGGCGGCGGCCAGCGAAATGCCAAGGCCCAGGGCAACGACCCGAGGCGCGGTGAAGGCGGCGATGGAGGAGGAGAGAATGCGGGGAGTTTTCATTGGAGTTCGCGCGTTGGGTTAAGGGGAGACCGGCAGGCAAATCCTAACCCGCCTCCGTCCGATCGCTTGGCCGCATCGGACGACTTTTGGTATTAATCCGCCCTTACTTGCTGCGACTGCGACTGCGCGTCCGTCGAAAGACGAGCGGCGTTTCTCCAGTGTGCGCACGGAATTGCCGCGTGAACGAACTCTGATCGTAGAAGCCGCACTCATAGGCGATTTCGGCCATTGGTTTATCCGATGCGAGCAAAGCGTCGCTCGCCGCCTGAATCCGTGTGCGCACGAGAAACTCCTGCGGACTCATCCGGAACGTCGCTTGAAACCGGCGGTTCAACTGCCGCTCCGAAAGGTGTGCCAGCCCCGCGAGGTCCGCCATCGGCAGGCGTTCCCGGAAATGCTCGTGAATGTGTGCCACCACCCGCTCGATTTGCGGACTGTCCGCGCCGCCGCCCGCGCCGCCATGATAAGGCCGCACGAAACCCATCAGGCCAATCACCTTCCCCGCGGAATCGCACAACGGCACCTTCGTCGTGAGAAACCAATCCCGCGCGCGAGTGCGCGCAAAGAGCGCTTCCACCCGATCCACCAACGGCTCACGAGTCCGCATGACGCGGAGATCGTCCTCGCGGATCGCCTTCACGACATTCGGCGGATGAATCGCCTCGTCCCCTTTCCCGAGCAACTCTTCCTCCCGCTCCATCCCGACCCGCCGCAGCGTTCCCCGGCTCACCGCGACGAAAAGTCCGTCCGCATCCTTCGCAAAAAACTCGACGTCCGGCAGATGCTCGAGCAGTGCCAAAAGCTGCTGCGCCGGGCGCACCCGGCGAAAGAATGCGTCCTGAAACTCGCGCGGCGAACTCATCCCTCGAATCTTCCCATATCCGCCTTCGCGCCGCCACCCTCCACTGCATGAAACCAGCCAATGCTCGCAAACCAAATCAAGTCCCCGCCAGCCAGGTGAGCGAAGAAGTCTGGGATAAGTCCCCCGCCGGCGGGCTAGCAGCCGCAATTCGCATGAGGGCCGCATGAATACTCTGCCAAGGCTGCGCAAGGTCGAGTGTCAGCGCTCGAATTCGATGCCCGTGGGTGGTGAACTCGGCGGCGAAATCACGAGTGGTGCGTGGGTAAAGGAGGACGCCCTCCGCCTGTTCCCAACCCGGCTCGCAAGAGCGCTGACGAAGGTAGGTGAAGAGTTGATACAGATTGGCCGCAGGAAGCTTAGCGCGGCCGAAGGCACTGTTCTTGAGCGCCGCCGCATAGAACTTGGTATCGAGAATGATGGCACGTCCGGGACTGCGCAGGCACACATCGGTTTCCATGCGCGGCACCAATTCAAGTGCGTCGGCATTGGGATCGTCGGTCTGCCACCGAATGGTCGGTGCGCTGACTTGCCAGCCAGGAAGTTCATGGCGGTAAAAGTTGAGAACGAAGTTTTCAAAAAGTGTCGAGACCCCATCGCGCACAAAGTCGCGGAATCGCCTCCTACCGCCGTGCTCGGCGGGCAGCCAGTGTTCGTGAACGAACTCGCAGACATGCAGCAGAAATGCGTAGATCCGGTTGTTGCGGTGAAGCTGGACGCGACGAAAGTCCGCGGCGTGAAGCTCGATGGACTGGACTGGCGCGAGCCAGCGAAGGAGGTCATGGATATCGGAACGCGTGCCGGAGTCGAGCTCCTCCGAATCGTGGAGCCGCTGGAGCGTGGTCTTGAGGATACGGTTAGGCGGTGTGTCGTATTCGAGTTCATCCCAAGTGCAGGCCGCGCGGCCTTGACGGAGAAGATTACGGCGGAGCGTCTGTGTGACGAGGAGCTTGCCGCGCACGCCGGGAATTTCATCCTCTCGTGGCAGGTAACCGCGATCTAACCCTCGGCGCAGTAGCCGGCGCGTGCCATTCACCAGCACCCGGGCGAAGAGGTTGATCAAGTCGGTGGAATCCAACGCATCCACGTCGGCTAACGAGTCCTTTTCCTCCAGCACATCCCAAGCGTAGCAGAGCAGGTAATAAATATTGGCAATGGGAATCTCCGTTGCACCGGACGTGAGCGTATCGGCGGTGCGGCCCGCGCGAGCAGGACCAACGGCGGGTTCGATCATTGTTGGAACGAGGGCCATGATCGTGAACGGAAACTTAAGCCAATAGCTCCGTGACGAGTTTTTCCACGCGGTCTCGTGCATCGAAGTATTCCTCTAGCAGTGGTTGGATTTCACCAGCGATGACCTCTCGATACCAAGCCTCGTCGGGAATGTCGTCGGGTCCCGGGCAGAAGAAGCTATGTCCAATGCGGAAGCCAGGGCCAAGGTCACGCTCCTTTTCGATGACTGCATTCAAGTTCCCAATCCTGCTACGAATTAGCGCGATCATGTCGTCGGATGCGTTGCGCTCCTTTAGCCAGTCGGCAAAAGCTGGCGAATCAAGGGCCGGTTCCAGCGTGACGAACGCGAAGCGACGGCGGAGAGCGTAGTCCACCATAGCGAGCGACCGGTCGGCAGTGTTCATCGTGCCGATGAAGTGGAGGTTGGCGGGGAGTTGAAACGTTTCTTCCGGCCCATCCGAATACGTGAGCGGGATGGCGTGATCCGGTCCGCGCTTGTCTGCCTCGATCAGCATCAGCAGTTCCCCGAAGATTTTGGCGAGGTTGCCACGGTTAATCTCGTCGATGATGAAAAACCAATCGCGGTCCGGTTCATTCCGGGCGAGGCACGCGAACTGGTGGCACACTCCATCCCGCCGCTCCAAGCCAGTTCTCGTGGGGCGGTAGCCTTGCACGAAATCTTCGTAACCGTAGCTAGGATGAAACTGGACCATGGCGACGCGGCGCTCGTCACGCTCACCCATGAGGGCAAACGCCAGTCGTCGGGCGATGAACGTCTTGCCGACGCCGGGTGGGCCTTGAAGGATGAGTGCCTTCTTGCGTTTGAGCCGCGCTAAAATTGCATCGAGAGCGTCCGGGGTCGTGAAAAGTCCCTTCAATGCATCGGCCGTCGTGAACGGCTCGACTTTCACGTCAATCGACTCCGCATAAGCGTCTCTCGTCTTTCGATGCTTTGCCCATGATGCTTCTAATTCAACACGAACATCGTCGGGAATGCGCAGTCCAGATGCCTGAGGAGTCCAATTGTAGTCCGGCGAAACATTCTGCCTCAAGTCCGCAATCGAAAGCGGCGATTCCACGCTTGGGTCAATTAGCGCGTCCCATTCGATTTCCACGTAGTGGCCAGTCTTGTCTGGTTCGCCACCAAAATGCGGCGCTTCAAAAACTGGCGAAGTCGCCTTGCCGGAACCTATAATTCCTTTTGGTTCGAGGCCGAGGCGAACTATAAAAACGCGGTCTCCGGGTTGTATCCCGTGATTCGAAACAGACCACCGCGCTCCATTGTTTTCGGATTTTGGTTGAACTCCCTCGCACACACCCTTGGCTGCGCTCGGTAGATCCGACCAAGCCCACTTTTCAGAGTTCCATGTCAGTAAATATGCGGCGTTCTGGGGCTGTGGCGTTGTTACGACTACACCGGAGGGAAGGGCCACAAAAAGATTCGGGTCGATCAAAGGTAGATGCTTCCGCGTTTTCTGAGTATAGATTTCATCCCAAATCTTAACAAGCTGAAGAGGTGCGATGGTTAAATAAGCGCCTTGTCTTAGTTTCAGGTCTTTTGTGAAGAACAGTGAATCATTGCTGCCGACAATCCTCAGCATCTCGGTCCGGTAGTTCTCAGCATCCAAGAACTCCGACCGATCTATTGGCGGGTTGAGTTTGGTATAGTTTACCAAGCGTATAAGGTAGGAAGGTTTACCCTGCCATTCCGTCCCTGGAACTCCGAGGAAACAATCGTCGCATTCCTTAAAAACCTCAGATACACCAACGATCGTTGTTTTATCTATGAAATGGAAAACCAAGTCGCCTGGCTTTACCTCTCGCATTAAACGATAGGTGTCTCGGCCGTCGGAACCTGCCTGCGGCGACCAAAGCACTGATCCACAAGCAAACTCGCCATGCTCGCGGTCCGCTCGTGAAGCGGAAGTTGTCCTGCCTTTCGGTCATGACCTTCAGTTTGCCTCCGGTTTGTAGGAGAGCGCTACCGCGCAGTGCAGTGTCGGAGTCGTTGAAGGGCGGGTTGGCAAGGACGTAGTCGGCGCGGAGGTCGGGATGGAGGTCGCGGCGGAAGGAGTCGCCCTTGCCCGCGACGAGCTTCCCGTGGTGCTCGTCGAAGGTGTCGGAGATGTATTTGAGGAAGATTAGCCCGAGGACGACGTGCTTGTATTGATTCGCGCCTCCGCGCTCACCCTTCGGGCTGCTTGCAGCAGTCTGTCTGGCTCCGCTCGGCTCCGCCGCGTCCATGTTTTTGCGGAGCTTGTCGGCGGAGAGCCAGAGCTTCGCCTCGAAGCCGAGGTGGGCGGAGGAGTCGGCGGGTTTGCTGGATGCTTTGCGAGCCATGGTCAGACGTTAGTGGAGCGCATTGGCGCTGCGGCGGCCGGGGATGTAACTGGAGATGGAAGCGATGAGGATTGAGGGTGTCCTCATAGTTTGCGGAGGCTAAGTGTGCCACCCGAAGCGTCAAGAGAATGGCCCCGGACGTCTCCTTTATCTGACACCTCCCGCCGGGCGTGCTAGGGTCGGCGGATGGATTTCCAGCTCGCCTCCAACTACCAGCCGAAGGGCGATCAGGCGCAGGCGATCGCGAAGCTCACGAAGTCGGTGGAGGCAGGGAATCGACACCAGACGTTGCTCGGCGTGACGGGGTCGGGGAAGACCTTCACTGCCGCGAATGTGATCCGGAACATCGGCCGCCCGACGCTCGTCATTTCCCACAACAAGACGCTCGCGGCGCAACTCTTCAGCGAGTTCAAGCAGTTCTTCCCGCAGAATGCGGTGGAGTACTTCGTGAGCTACTTCGACTACTATCAGCCCGAGGCCTACATCCCGAGGAGCGATACCTACATCGAGAAGGATTCGAGCATAAACGAAGAGATCGAACGGCTGCGGCTCTCGACGACTTCCGCCCTGCTCTCGCGGCGCGATGTGATCGTCATCGCGAGCGTCTCGTGCATCTACGGACTCGGCTCGCCGGAGGACTACATGAACATGCTGCTGACCGTGAAAGTCGGTCAGCAGATCACGCGGGAGGCGGCGCTGGGCAAGCTCGTGGACATGCTCTACGAGCGGAACGACATCGCTTTCACGCGGGGGAAATTTCGCGTCCGCGGCGACGTGATCGAGGTGCAGCCGGCGAACCTCGACGAAGAGGGCATCCGCATCGAGTTCTTCGGCGACGAGGTGGAGAAAATCACGCGCTTCAACCCGCTGACGGGTCACTCGATCGATCAGCTCACGATGATCACGCTGTATCCGGCGAAGCAGTTTGTGACGCCCGCGGACAAGCTGCGGACGGCGATGGGGACGATCCGGGAGGAGCTGGACCAGCGCATAGTGGAGTTTGAGAAAGTGGGGAAGCTGCTCGAGGCGCAGCGCATCAAGATGCGGACGGAATACGATCTCGAGATGATGCAGGAGATGGGATTTTGCAATGGCATCGAGAACTACTCGCGACACCTCAGCGGGCGCCCGGCGGGCTCGCGCCCGTTCACGTTGCTCGACTTTTTCCCGCGCGATTTCCTGATGATCGTCGATGAGTCGCACGCCTCGATCCCGCAAATCGGAGGGATGTACGAAGGCGACCGTTCGCGGAAGACGACGCTGGTGGAGTACGGATTCCGGCTGCCAAGTGCGCTGGACAACCGGCCGCTGCGGTTCCCGGAATTCATGGAGATGACCGGACAGGCGATCTACGTCAGCGCGACGCCGGCGGAGTTTGAGATCAAGAATTCGGTGGTCGGAAATGCCACCTACATCCCGCATTCGCGGACGCAAATCGGGACGGATGAGCCGGTGCCATTTGTGACCGCTGGCGAGAGTGCCGCCGACCGGAGAGCAAGGACTGAAGCCACTTTGCGCGTCTCGCGGACGGATGCTCCGGTGGAAGAATTCGACGTGCGAACGGCGGGCTCGCCGCTGATCGTGGAGCAGATCATCCGACCGACGGGATTGCTCGACCCAAAGGTGTCGGTGCGACCTTTGAAGAACCAAATCGACGACACGATGGAGCTGTGCCGCCAGCGGATCGAACTGAACGAGCGAGTGCTGATCACGACGCTGACGAAGCGGACGGCGGAGGATCTTGCCGACTACCTGAAGGACTCGGGGCTGAAGGTGCGATACCTGCACAGCGACATCGACACGATCGAACGGGTGGAGATTTTGCGCGCGCTGCGGGCGGCGGAGTTCGACGTGCTCGTCGGGATCAATCTGCTGCGCGAAGGGCTCGACCTGCCGGAGGTGTCGCTGGTCTGCATCCTCGATGCGGACAAGGAAGGCTACCTGCGGTCGCAGACTTCGCTGATCCAGACGGCGGGACGCGCGGCGCGGCATGTGAACGGCGAGGTGGTGCTTTTCGCCGACACCGTCACGCGCAGCATGGAGGCGCTGATGTCGATCAGCGACTACCGGCGGACGAAGCAGATGGAATACAACGAGCGGCACGGAATCACGCCGACGAGCGTGAAGCGCGCGGTGCAGGCGAGCCTCCACACGATGCTGAAATCACGGGAGGCCGCGTCGAGCGTGGTGCGCGAAGATGCCGGCAACTACAGCATCGGCGAGGTGCTCCGCGAACTGGAAGCCGAGATGATGGAGGCGTCAGGCAACCTCGAATACGAGCGCGCGGCGCTGCTCCGCGACCAAATCCTCGAGCTGAAAGTGGGGACCGGCATTTCCAAAATCGAGCCCAAGCAGCGCCCGGTGAAATACGGCTCCGGCAAGCGCACCAAGGCGCGGGCGTGACTTTGAAAAAGCTCCCCCCGTTCGTGCTCGCGACTTAGATACAGCGGAATGAAGTTTCGCATTCTCGCCTTGGTTTTGCTCGCGGTGTCGGCTTCGGCGCAGGAGGGGAATGTCGATCTCGGGAATTTTAAGAGCGTCGATTTCAGGCAACTCTCGGACACCACGCTCGCGCCGCTCGGGCAGGCGGCTTTGCAGATTCGCCCGACGGAGTGGAAGCACGCGGAGTCGGCGCATTTCATCTATCACTTCTTTCACGATTTCATCGCGGCGCCAGTCTCGACGGAGGCTGAATTTTACTACCGCGTCGTCTCGACAGAGCTGCAAAAAGACACGGCGCAGTGGGAGCGCAAATGCCACATCTACATCTTCGAGAAGCCGGAGGATTGGGCCGCATTCCAGACGCGCGGCGCGCTCGATCCGTGGACCGGCGGACTGCACGCTGCGGGCGAACTTTTCATCCAGCGCAACCCGGAAAACAAATTCAAGGGACGCGCGCTCGGGCACGAAATCGCGCATCTCGTGATCTTCCGGTTTTTCGGAAATGGCGTGCCACTGTGGCTGAATGAGGGCTACGCGGAATACTCGTCGGAGCGCGGCTACGCGGCGTTTGCCCGGGCGCGCGGATACAACGCTAGCCCGCTCGCGCGCGGGCTGACGGATGCGCAAGTCATCCCACTCGCGCAGCTCACGAGCGCGGTCTCGTATCCGCAGGATTCCGCGCAGGTCGGCCCGTTTTATTCGGAATCCGAGCGGCTCGTCAGATTTCTAAGCGGCGTGGACAAGGGCGGCTTCCTGTCTTTTTTGCAGGGCATGGCGAGTGGCAACCGCTTCGACAGCGCGCTCAGCCGCGGCTTCGGCGCGAGGTTTTCAAACTTGGAGATGCTCGAGCGCGACTTTAAGGCATACCTTTCCAAAGACCGTGAAAACTCCCCTCAAAAGTAACCCGATGCTCCGCGGAGCCGCCATTTTACTAGCCTCGCAGACGATTGCGATTTTCGCGCACGCGCAGACGGCGACGCCGAAACCGTTCTGGAACACGGGGCCCGGCTCGACGACGACGAATGCCGCGCCGTCGCGCGAGGTGCCGCTCGTGGAGAAGAAAGTCGAGGCGCTGTCGAATCAGGAGTTGAGCAACGAAGGGAAGAAGGCGCTGAGCATCAACCCCGAAAAGTGGAAACACGCGGAGACGGATAATTTCATCCTGCACTACCGGCGCGCGACCGAGGCGCAGAAAGTGGCGCGCGAGGTGGAGTATGATTTGTGGTTCGTGGCGACGACGCTCGGCGCGGGGAAGGACCGATATTCGAAGAAGTCGCACGTCTATGTTTTCGAGGATGGCGACGAGTGGACGCAGTTCCTGAGCCTCATCAATTTTCCCGAGAAATGGGCAGCGAGTTTTGCCGCGGGCGATGACCTTTATCTCAATGTGCGCGGCAGCGGGAACACGGCAGGCGGCGGAAATTTCGACTCGCATACGCTCGCGCACGAGACGACGCACGCGGTGGTCGCGCGGCTGTATCCCCGGCAGCGCTGGCCGGTGTGGCTGAATGAGGGCTTCGCGGAATACATGGGTGGGGCGAGCATCGCGGCGCGCAAGGGGCAATCGGGCAAGCGGTTCGAACGGAATCTTTCGCACGCGGAGATGTCGCTGGACACACTCGCGAGCCTCACGAGCTACCCGACGCGGACCGAGGAAATCACGCAGCTCTACCAGACGTCCGAGAAATTCGTGCGCTTCCTGATGACCGAACTGCCGAAGGATCGGATCGTGAAATACATCGAGACGGTCGTCGGCGGCACCGGGCTGAAACCGGCGGTGCTGGAGGTGTATGCGGACAAATTCAAGGACTGGGACGCGTTCATGAAACGCTACGAGCGTTTCTCAAAATAATGCCCGCGGCGAAGACGAGCGCGGCCACGCAAATCCACTCGGTGCTCGGCTCCGACGAGTCGGAGGTGAAGCGCGCGGCGCTGGAGTTGGCGGGGAAAATGTCACCTGGCGGGGATTTCGGCACGGACCTGATCGACGGCTGCGTGGACACAGTGGATGCCGCCTCGACGAAGATCCATGAGACGATCGAGGCGCTGCTCACGTTCCCATTTTTCGGAGGTGAAAAGCTCGTCTGGCTGAAGAATGTGACCTTCCTCGCGGACACCGTCACCGGCCGCTCGCCGACCGTCATCGAAGCGCTGGAAAAGCTCGCCGCCACGCTGACCGCAGGCCTGCCAGATGGCATCCGCTTTCTCCTCAGCGCACTGGAGGTGGACAAGCGCCGCAGCTTTTACAAGACGCTGCAGAAGCTCGGGAAGGTCGCCGTTTTCGACAAGATCGACACCAGCAAATCCGGCTGGGAGGAAGACGCTGCGGCGCTCGCCCGCCGCACCGCCGACGATCGCGCGCTGCGCTTCGACGGCGAGGCGCTGGAGCTCTTCGCGCTCTTTACCGGCGGCGACCGGCGCATCGTGGAAAACGAGATCGAAAAGCTCGACCTCTACCTTGGCCGCGCGCGCCGCGAAATCACCGCCGACGACGTGCGCCTGCTCGTGCCGTTGAGCCGAGCGGGCATCATCTTCGAACTCGGCAATGCCCTCGCCGCGCGCCAGCTCCGGCGCTGCCTCGCGCTGCTCGACCAGCTCCTTTTTCAGGGCGAATCCGCCATCGGCATCCTGCTCGTCGCGATCATCCCGACCGTGCGGAATCTCCTCATCGCGAAAGACCTCATCGTCCGGCACAAGCTCGGCCGACCCGCGCAGCCGTTCACTTTCGGCAAAAGTCTCGAGCGCCTCGGAGCCGAAGCCGTCGCCCATCTGCCGCGCAAAAAAGACGGCACGGTGAATTTTTTCTCCCTCGGCATCGCCGCCGTGCAGGCCCACCGCTACACCGCCGCCGAACTCCGCACCTCGCTGGAAGCGTGTCTCGACGCCAATGTCCGCCTCGTCACCTCCGGCCTCGAACCGAAGGTGGTCCTGAGCCAATTGATCGCAAAAGTGACCGCTGCAGAGTAAGTAGCGGAACTACTTACCAGATACCGATCATCAGTTTCGCCCAATTCGCGACTTTTGTTAATATTTTCACATTTTCTTGTTGCGCGCGATTCTGGCGCAGCGTATCTCATTCGCAGCTTTAGAAGATTGTTCTGGGGGGAACAGCAGCCCTTCGCAGCCATTCGGTTGCGGGGGGCTGCATTTTTTTGCCCCATCCCGTGAATCCAACCCATCCCGCCGGATGATCCCCAGTTTCACCCCCGGCCAGTGGCTCCTAGCCGTCCTCGCCGCCTTTTGCGTCGGCTTCTCGAAAAGCGGCTTTTCCGGTGTCGGCCTCCTCACTGTCATCATCATGGCGCGGCTTTTCCCCCCGCGGGAATCCACCGGCGTCCTCCTCCCGCTCCTCGTCACGGGCGACATCCTCTCCGTCATCGTCTTCCACCAGCACGCGCGCTGGGCGCACATCTGGCGGATGCTCCCGCCGACCGTCGTCGGGATTGTCGCGGGATACTTCCTCATGCAGCACATTTCCGCCGCGGCATTCGGCCCCGTCATCGGCGGCATCGTTCTGCTCATGGTCGTCATGCAGGCCATCCGCATGCGCTCGGCGAACGTCGAATCGCGGCTCCCGCACACCCGCTGGTTTGGGTGGCTCATGGGCGCGTGGGCGGGCGTCGCCACCATGCTCGCAAATGCCGCCGGCCCGATCATGGCGCTCTACTTTCTCTCCATCGCCGTGCCGAAGTACGAACTCCTTGGCACCAGCGCGTGGTTCTTCCTCATCGTCAACGTCTTCAAAATCCCATTCAGCGCACACCTCGGCCTCATCACCGGCGGCTCGCTCATGTTCAACCTCCTTCTCATCCCCGCAGTCGCCGTGGGCATCTTCTCGGGCCGCCACCTCATCCGCCACATCCCGCAAAAACTCTTCGAGCGTCTCCTCCTCGTCTTCGCCGCAGTGGCGGCATTGCGACTCATCGGCGTGTTTTGAAAATCACGCCGATGTGCGGTCGGAAAATCATCCTCGTCCTAGTCCTCGAAAATCAGGATTAACAGAGCGAGGACGAGCGCCCTCAGCCATTAGCCATCAGCCATCCCCACACCAATGCTTCTCAAATTTCTCGCAAAATACCGCGACACTGGCCTGCTCATCATGCGCATTGGGCTGGGTGTCATCTTCATCATCCACGGCCTTCCAAAACTCGCGGGCGGCGTGAAGACCTGGACCTCAGTCGGCGCCGCAATGGGGCATGTCGGCATCCATCAATGGCCGGCATTTTGGGGCTTCATCGCTGCCTGCACCGAAGGCATCGGCGGCGTCCTCCTGATCCTCGGCGCATTCTACCGACCCATCTGCCTCATGCTCACCTTCATGATGATCGTCGCCACGCTCACCCTCCGCAGCAACTCCGCCACTGACGACTTTAAGACGTACTCCCATCCGCTCAAAATGGTCGTCGTCTTCCTCGGCCTCGCCCTCGTCGGCCCCGGTCGCTTCTCCATCGACAAAGATTGAAAAATTCTGCTTGCACCCGCCGCCGCGTCGGCTAATCTCCGAATCCTAAATCGCGGGGTGGAGCAGCCTGGTAGCTCGTCAGGCTCATAACCTGAAGGTCGTAGGTTCAAATCCTACCCCCGCAACCATTTTCAAAATCTTGCAAGTGGCTGATTTTGTGGAACACGACCCGCGAAACCGGTGTGCTGAGAAATCGGGGCGGCGTGTGCTCAGACCGGCCACCGCAAGCTCCAGATCGGCCACGGAAGCACCGGGGATTTCATCAATAACACGACGGACTTCGGCCTCCGTCTTTTCAACAACAACACCCTCCGGCTCGACCTCGGAACCGCCGACACGAACGTGAACCTGTTCGTCCTCCGATTCGACCTTTCGAGCGTGGCCAATGCTGATTCCGTCACCATTTGGCGCATTCCGAACCTCGGCGGCGCGGAACCGATGGCGAACAGCGGAGTCCTTACCGGGTTCGACCACGTTTCTCGATGACGCCAAACGGCGAAGTTGAGACCAATTCCCTATTTTACCGGAAAGTCCCAGACCCAGTCTCCGACATACTTTGCATTGTGGAACCTCGTGTTCGCGGGGCGCTTTTTGTCGAGCACGCGCTTGCCGCCGTCGTCCGTGCCGTCAAAGCCCACGCTCCAGAGGGCGTATCGACCGTCGGCGGTTTTGCGGTAGCCGACGGGTTTGCCATTCATCAAATCGAGCGGGAGCGGCTGCCCATCAGCCAGCTTCACGGCTTCGAGCGAGTCGGGATAGTTTCCATGCTCGATGCGATAGCGCTCCAGCGCGCAGGCGATGACGGTCTCGTCGATGAGTGCCTGAGAGCAGGCAGCACGATAGGTGACGTTTGAGAGAGTGGGATCGAAGATCGCGATCCTGAGCCATGAAGGCTGGGTCCATGTGTCCGGTTTCATTCCCACGATCTCGTTCTCGAAATCCTTTGCTCCCTGAAAAGCCGCCGCCCAGCCTCGATCCCGGAGGGGCCGGATCATCTTTTGGAATTCACGATCGGCGATCACAGCAGTGCTGGCGTCGAAGAAGCCTGAAGGCACCGCGCGGCTGAGATTTGCATAGGTGTCGTTTTCGCCGCCCTTCATTAGGAAAGCTGCAGCGACCTCGCTGCGCATGGCCTTCAGCGACTGCAAGGCGTTCACGGAAAAGGCCAACTCGCTGCGGTGGGCCAGCAACAGCGCGCGATGGAAATTGAGTTGCATGAGCGCGGCTTCCAAGCGTGCGAAATCCCGTGCCGTCCCGATGTGTCCCGCGCAAAGCTCCCACGTTACCCCGGACAGCACGTCAGCGTCCGCAGCAGCCACCATCAGGCCAATGAGAAAAGGTTCGTTCAGATTCGCCTCGGCGAAGCGCGCGAGAATCTGCGCGGTCTCGTGCGCTCTCCCACCATTGTCGGCGCGGGCAGCGGCGATGGCTTCCAGACTCAGCGTCTGGCTCAAGGCTCTTTCAACCGAGTAATGTGGTAGGAGGATGGAAATTAGGATCGGCGGCAGTTCGCGCGTCTTCCATTCGGGCGTCCATTGGGCGCTCGGACGATCGAGTCCAGCGGCGAGTTCCCGGAAAACGGCATCGTGTTTCGACAGCGCGGCGAGGACATCGCGGGCGGGGTCACCTGAATCCGCGGGCATCGGCAGTGAGCCTTCCTTGCGCAGCCAGTCGGCCCATGCCTGCATGTCCGCAGGCATGCCGAGCGCTGCGCTGGAAAAATTCGGTCGCGGTGCGGCTTTGTTTCCCAATGGCAATTTGACGGCATCGAGCCGCGCGCGCTTTTCCGCAGGTGCGCCCTTGCTCACGTCGCCGTCCACCGCCAGCGCGATATCCTTCAGCAGCGGAATCGCGCAGAAATTCTCCGCCTCCGGCACCGGTTCCCGCGCCACCTCGCGGAAGTCTAGGGTCTCGCCCTCCGCCTTCAACATCGCCTGCACCTCGCGCCACTGTCGCGCGCCGCTCCAGTTCACCCAGGCGCAGAACAGCACGCAAAGTGTGACGATGGTGATCGCGCTCCACGCGAGGGCGCGAACCCAGCGGAGCTGCCAGCAGCCTTTGAAGAAGTTCATCATGGGAGATCGAGATTGCGGTTCATGTTTCGTTGAAGTGCGAGCAGGGATTGCGGCGATGCGTTGAGCTCCGTGGACGGCGCAGGCGCAGTCGCGATACCGCGCGTGGCCGGCGGCGCGGAATCCCTCGGCGCGGTGAGATTCAGCGCGAAAATCGCAGCCCATGCGGTAGCCCACGAAAGCGCGAGCCAGCGCGGAGGAAGCGCCCTTTTGATCGGGATCGCCTCCGCCTCGCGGCGCGCACGGGCGAGGATGTCGGCCTTCCACGCCGGAGTCGGATCGGGCCGATGGAGCGCGCGGGTCAGCGCACGCAGTTTCATTTCGAATTCGTCGTCATTCATCGCATTTCGTCGTAGAGCGGGCGCAGCAGCGTCCGCAGTTTCTCGAGCGCATAGCGGCAGCGGCTCGCCGCCGTGTTCAGCGGGATGCCCTGCGCCTCCGCGATTTCCTCGAAGGTAAGCCCGTCCCACAGCTTGAGCTGCACGACGGTCCGCTGCTCATCCGGCAGAGTCTTCATCGCGTCGGCAAATCTCCGCGCGAGCAGTTCCGCATCCGGATTCGCGCCGTGCCGCACGTCCTCATCGAGATGCTGAATCAGGCGCTCTTCGGAATCCCATCGCACCCTCCGCCGTCGCAGCCAGTCGATGGCGAGATTGTGCGCGAGCCGGTAGAGGAATGCCTTTTCACTCTGCATGTCCGTCCCTGCACCGCGCGCGAGCCGGATGAAGACCTCCTGCAGCAAGTCGCGCGCATCCGCCTCGGTCTTTGTGAACGTGACCAGATAATGGAAAAGCCCCGACGCGTGCGCGTCGTAGAGGCGTTCCAGTTCGTGGTCGTTCATGGTGGTTTATAGGATGCTGCGGGTTCAGTTGCTCGGACAAGACGCACGACGCCCGCCTTTTCGTCTAAAGCCCTTTTGGAAGCTCCAATGCCGAACTGAAAAACAGCCTTTGACACTCCCAAGCCGACACATCGCACCACAATAGAAAGGCCGCTGCGCTCGCCGAGGTTCTTGCTACCACGGCTTTCGAGATGGGAACGGCGGGCTAGACAGAGTGGTCAACCGTGGATCATTCGCAGATACTCGCTCTTGGTAGCCTTCTTTCGCCGGCCCGCCCATAGGACTGATTCCATGCCGCCTTCTTCCGCGATGACCTGTGCCAGGCCGCCGGTCGCCGCTTTGGAGAGCAGGAACAGCGAGTTATACAGATTGCTCTTCCCGCAGCCGTTCGGACCGGTCAGAACATTTGTTGATTTTAGCCTGAACCGCAGATCGCGAATCGACCGGTAATGGGTGACGGACAGTTCCTTAATTGCCATTTTTGGAACGGTTGGTTTCAAACCAGCCAAGGCCGCCTGGTAAGTCTTGTGCGGCAAACTCCAGATGGATGACGCGTCGGTGTTCTGGTTGCTCAACCCGATCCGATGAGTGGAGCAACAGCGGGCGCATCAGTAAGACGCCTCCGCGACGCACAACGCATGTAGTCGGGGAAAACTTCCCGCTGAGGCGCTGGATCTCGGCATTTGTCAGCTTTCCAGCCAGATGAGACGCAGGCAGCACCTTCAGGGCGCCGTTCTTCGCGCCACAGTCGTCAAGGTGCAGGCGGAGAGTGATCATGTGTTCGAGCACAGCGGCCGGTGGCTGCACGTGCTGAATACCAGCTTTCACGGACCAAGGGCCATAGCCCGCGATCTCGCGCCTCTCTCTCACCGCAATGGTAAGATCCTGATGCCATGCGACCTTCCGGTTCGCGGCGGGATTCTTATCGAATAGGAGGCTCCTGACCATGAACGCGCCGGCACCGAGAACCTGTTCCGCAAGGCTTCGGAGACAATTCATGGAGCAAAGCCGGAGAACCTCCGGCATCGTCGTGGTGAGATCGCGCAGATTGGAAGAGCAGCCGCTCGCGACTGTTGCGCTGATGACTTCGGCCACCGTCGCGGCGCTTAGCACGTCATCGACGATGGCAAATCCGGTGCGGTCGATTTCTTCAAGAAGGGACATCGTTTGGGTTACGCGGGACGCTCCATTGCTGCTCCGCGCGGCACCCGTTGTCGATCCCGCAGATAACTACGTGCCCTTTCAGAGTTTCGGAGAATCGTTGCTCCGGTTGAATAGGAGTCTGGTTCGCCATCAAGCCTTTCGTGTCAGAGACGCGCACGCAGGCTTTCGCGCCAGCACCTTCTCACTACGGGAGTGGGCGGCGATCCAGCCGTTCGATCACCTTGTCCATGACGAGCAGCACCTTCTCGGTGACGACGATCATCTTGGAGTGGTCGCCTTCCATGTAGGAGATGAGCTTGTTGGTCACGTCAGTGTTCACGGTGCGCTGGCTTTCGAGTTGATTGAGCATCCAGCGGACAATGAAGGACCAGCTCGCAATTGAAATTGCGGCCAGCGCGAG
>JBBQZX010000026.1:0-86216 GCA_038207335.1 Chthoniobacterales bacterium
CTCCACCTCGCGGTGGCGTAAACACTCTCGCTTGTAGCGGAAGGTGCCGTTCCCGGCTACAGCGCGCCTGTCTTCAGCCGGAAATAGCGCAGGTGCTTCACATTGCGGAACGGACTGGGGCCGAGCTCGCGGCGCTGGAGATTGCCGCGTCCACCGCTGCCCGCAGGCGTGTCGTGCGAGATGAGTTCGCGCAGGTCGGCGACGAATGCAGGGTCGTCATACGAATGCCCGAGCTGGCTGGCAAAGGAACCCGACACGTCGATCATGTCGATCTTTCCCGGCGCACCGCCTTGCTCCGCGATGTAGCCGAGTTCGCGATGATCTCCGCGCCCGAAGCCGGTGATCTGGAGCGCCGCCAGCACCGTGGATTCCAGCAGCCCGAGCCGCTGGTGCCCGCCGTGCAGCAAGCTCGAAAGCCCCAGCGCGCGATCTTTCGCCGAGACATAGATCGTGAGATGGCCGACCAGCGGCAGGAACCGCTCGACGTATTGATCGAAAAGGCCGCGGCCAATATCCGGCGCGAGCAGGATGACGTGGTCGGCGAGCTTTTCGCGGCGATGCGGCTCGCCGGCATTCGCGAGATCGGCGAGAGAGCGGACCAGCGCGCGTGCGCCCATCGAGTGCGCCACGAGGTTTAGCTCGGCGCGCTCCTGCCTGCACACCCGTGCGAGCGCTTGGAGAAATGGGGCGAGCCGCTGCTGTGTCCACTCGGCGTTTTCCTCATCGGCGAGATAGGAAAGCAGCGTCCCCTGCGCGGGCCACGAGTAGGCCACGGAAACGCCGCGCATTTCTCCGCCGCACGTCACCAGCTCGAGATCGCCCGCGAGCTGCGCCGTTTTCCGCACGGCTTCATCGAAGGTCGTGTTGTAGCCGTGGATGAAGACGAGCACCTGCCGCGGCCTGCCAGCGCGCAGCGGCGGCGCCGAGCGAATGGCCGGGCGCAGCCGCGTTTCCACAAAGGCCGCGATCTCCGCATCCGTCCGGCGCAAGGCATTCGGGCGCGGCCCCTCGGCGGATTCGTTCTGCTCGTGCGCGGGTGTGATCGCGATGGCGGCGTCCACTTTCCCCAGCCGATGCCCCGGCCCGAGCGTGACCCGCTCCCAGCCCAGATGCAGCCCCGGCGGGTCCGAGCACTTTCGACTGATGATCAACTGCGCGGAGATTTGCCAGACGAGCGCGAATTTCATGCTGAGCGGCTCGGAGTTGCATCATCTCACTTGCGGCGTTTGTGCAGAAGTGTGCCGGCGTTGCGCGGAGAATTGTGCCCGGCTCGGCGAGATGGATGAGTGCGTGGAGACATGCCGCCGTTGTGCCGAGACTTGCGGGAAGATGGCGGGCGTAATCCGGCTTTCGATGGCTGCTCACAACATTCTCGCGGGAGCGGCTCTCACAGTAGTCTGGAGTTTCGTGGGCTGGATGATTGCGCATCATCGGCGGATCGAACGCGAGCTGGTGAAGGACGAAGCCATGCCGCGGCCGGGTCCTCGCGCCAACCCGTTGGTGTTGCTGGGTTTTATCCTCACCGCCTCCACTGGCTGGATGCTTTATTTGGTTTTTCACTAGGATAGATCCGATCGATGCCCCGGCGCGACTCTCGGAGGCCGGATTTGAAATTGCCAAGTGTGTGGATTTGGAGATTTGGACGATGCCGGCATGTGCAGTTCCTGCGATCAAGCCAGACCGTTGACGTCCATTAACCTTGCCAGGGACTTCGCGATTCTCGCGATCGACCGGCCGGCGCTCGCGCCACGAACCGCTGCTTGCTCGACCCACGGCGCTCCTGAATCGCGCCTCCCGCACTTGCACCGGGCAGATCGAATCCACACGTCTCTTCACGACGCCCTCGAAGGAATCGCAGCCGATTGCCCAGTTCGCCTCTCGGAACCGATGGTAGATCCTCAACCATCAACGGAATCTTCGACGTTTACACTCAGCGCGAGGCAAAAGGCGTTGATGGCCCTGAACGCGTGCTTTCGCCCGTAAACTTCGCATCACAGGGCAGCCGCAATTCTATCAGTCGCCGCTGCTAGCTCAGCACACCGAGTTCCGGCACGAAATCGAGCACGACGAACGCGCCGCGTCCTTCGCTCCAGCGTCTCGCAATCGGCCCAAACGTGCTTGCGACGGGCGAGCTTGGCTAGGGTCGCCAGCGCAGGCTGATCCTGTCTCGGTTTCACGGACAATGTCTGGGTAGACGAGGCACGGGAAGTTTAGTGGTGGGTCTTCTCGAACTCCACAGGTGATTGATACGGTGCATCTTTTTGCGCGCAATGTTGCAAACTCGGGCGGCCTATCTTCAGCCTGTGCGGCTCTGCCGAAGACGTTCACCAAGCATTCAGCCGACATGTTTCGAGCCTCCTTTTCTCGCGCTCCAGCTCACGCGATTCCAGTTTGTTTTCCTGGTTTGATGGCATCGAGAATTCGACGAAATTACCCTGAATAAATACCCCAAATAAATACCCCGCTCCGAAAAATTGGGGCCGTTTCGGGTCGTTCGCGACCAATCAGTGCCGCCAACAATTTCCTTTTTACAGAGTCCGCGGGAGCTGGGGCCACTCCTGTCCAAATGGGTCCAAAACACCCTATCGAATTTCAAGACCGGCTCCACTGCCGCAATTCCGTCAACGATCCGAAATTTGACGGGCCTCGGAATTTTTGCGAATCAAACACCAGAATTTTTAGGAATGGGACACAATTTGTGGGACAATACAGAGGCAGAACACCAAATTCCCAAGCTGCATACGAGGGTTCGATTCCCTTCACCCGCTCCCACCCTGATAGATACAGGGTTTCCGGTCGATTTCGGGGCTGTGAACAGTCCGACTGTGAACAAAAACGAGAACAATTTGGGATGTTTTCCGCAGTTGTGCGCGGACGTTCGCGACAATTTCCGATTGCGGCTGCGAACCGCGCGCAAGATTCGGAATGTAAGGTTACGGACTCCACAGTGAAGGCAAACCGCGACCTGTCGCGGCAAGTGCCGAGGCTCAGAAATTCGCAGCCATTCGTTCGCGGCGATACGCTTGGAAGCCGCTCGCGGGGAATCTTCGATTGAATCGAAGGTTTGCAGCGGTCGGAACGTTTGCCCGTCCCGACTCGTTGTTGACTACTGAACCCAACGGTTGCATGATCGTTTCGTGAGCAAACCGAAAAAGGCAAAGACTTCCGAAAGGGCTGCGTCGCCCGGAACTGTCATCGCCGCGAAGATTCGTGCGATTGCCAACAAGCTCCCCGATGACGAGCGCGAGTCGTTGATGGCGGATGCAATGCGGCTCATTTACGGGGCCGAAGACAAAACGCTTCGTGCTCATCGCGGCTGATACCAACGTCCTGTTGGACTTGGCGTTGGATGTTGAGGCGGTCGTTGATGCTGTGGCGACGATTCGGAAGCGTTTGCCAGATGCCCGGCTGGTAGTGCCGCCGACGGCCATTCACGAAGTGGCGCTTGCGGCCCGCAGCGGAGAAACCGAGCGCATTCGCAAGACCGCCGTGCGCGCTCTTTCGCATCTTCGCGGTTGGGGATTTGAGCCGCTGAATCTCGTCCCGGTTGGGCATGGCATCGTCGAACGCATTGCCGACGAAATACGCCGCATAAATTTGTTGCCCGCAGAGGAAAGGAACGACTCGTTAATCATTGCGGAAGCGGCCTTGTTGGGATGCGGGATGCTGTTGAGCACGGACGCCCATTTTCGGGGAATTGATTTTCAGCGCCTCACGCTTCTCTTGCAGAACTTCGACGTTGCGGCCCCGGTAATCGCCACCCCGCGAGAGATCGTTCGGAAGTTTTTCCGCTGATTGGCCTAATCCTGCCTCTCCCAAACCGACGAATGGGCGCGGCACGGGGCCGTTAAAGGCGATTGTAGCCGTTTTGACGACTGGCGAGGGTGCCGACAGGGAAAAGACGCTTTGAGCCCCGCATTTTACGGCTTTTTTCAACGACGCCCGCGACGGCCCGACGCGCAAGCGAACCCTTCCCATTCGGCGGCGAAATCTTCGATTTTTATCGAAGGTTCAAGTCCCCCCGGCGAGGAAGCGTTTCACCTTTTCCGCGGTCGGAAACAATTCCTCCATTTCCACGCGCAGAATCTTGGCGATGACGAACAGTTCAGCGTCGCTCACTTTCTTAATTTGAGATTCGATTTTTGCGAGCGCAACGCGGCCCCAATCCAAGCCCGCCAACTGTAGGCGAACGGCAAGCTCCGCTTGACTCAACTCGCGTTGAGAGCGGATGCGGCGCACTTGCGGCCCGACAACGTTGCGCACCTTTTTTGGCATTGTTCCACGAATGGAACTTGACCGTAGGAAAGCGCGCCGAGCAGGGTTGTTCCACCCGTCGAACTAATTGCCGGGATGCGATGCCGATGAACTCAACTGTGCAACAGGGTGCGACGGCACTCTTGGGAGTGTCGTTTCTGTTCGTGCTTTTGCTGGTAGGGCGCGGATGGACGCGCCGAATCGCAAGGCGCGCCGAACTGCGGGGCTGTTCGCGGCGTGCCAATTTGACCGCCCAAATCTTGCGCGGCGTCACATGGCGAATGGCGTTGCTCGTCTTTATCGGAACGCCCGCGCTTCTTGCGTTCGCTGGCGGCACCCCTGAAAGCGCGGCGCGACTCGCAGGGGGCGGTTTGGGCATGGGCATTGTCCTATTCCCCTTCGTTGTTTTCAGTCTGTGGCAGGTTGCCCGCCGCATTTCGGCAGGCACATTCCGGGCGCAGAGAATCGAAGCTCACGGGGCAGCAGTCGATTCAGCGGAATCACCTTCCTCCGATTCAATTCGCGCGGGTCTCGCTCATTGGCGGCTTGCGCCGACCGTCGTTGAGGGAATCACCCTCGCTTGCGTCGCCGTCGCTGCCCTTGGTCTTTGGAGAGCGCAGGTATTGCCCCAAAAAAAGCCGCTTCTGGCTCAGTCCGCGTTTTCTGCCGTCACACCCGTTCCGTTCAGACCGGCGCGGTCGCTGAAAGAAAATTCAATCCCGTTCAGTCTTCCCCAAGAAGCCATTGATGAAGCCGCGAAAGATCAATCCCGCACGGAACAATACATTCAGCGCGTCGAGCGCAGGCTGCCGCGAGGAGCATCGGTGCTACGACTTTTCGAGGAACAAATGCGGGCGCATGAGCGGGCCTTGAACGATCTAGTCGCGGCAACATCGGAATTCATTGCGCTCGTTGAAGGCGCAGGGGGAAAGTCATTGAATCGGCGCAACAGATTCCTGTCGCTTTGTCGTCGTATGAAGACCGGAGGCGCGGCGGTTTGTGCCACGCTGGAAGCCTATCACGGGGCTCAAATCGCCGCATACAAGGCGGAACCCCGATATAGCGAAGCAGAACGAACCGCCATTCAAAGCAGGTTGCAAATCAGCTACGATCTAGGCCGGGTTTGGGGGCAAAAGGCGGCGGTAGTAGGGGAAGCGGGCGAAGCATGGATAAAGGCAGACGGCATGGGCTTGGGGTTGGTCGGCTCCGAAGAGGAAGAATTCACGGCGCGATGGAATGCTTTCGCCGAAGCACATTCGGCATTCGTTGAACGCGCAAAGGCGGTTCAAGAAGAGTCTGCGAGGCTGCAAAAAAAGTAAGAGGCAAGCACCCGTGGCTTCCTCGAATATGGGCTTCCTGATTCCCATTAAAGGCAGGCGCTTTTTGCCGCCGGACAGCGAAACCGCCGAAGCATTGCTAACGCAGCTCACAGAGTTTCACCGGGTGAGCGCCGGGGTGCTACATCGCGGGCCGGAACACGTAGCCAAACAGACAGTGCTCGCGGATGCAGTCTTGCGAGCGCTCATTGCGCATTGCAAAAGTAACCGCCCTTGAAAAAACTGAGAACCAATCCGCTCGTGTCCAAGGATGGCGCGCCTTTGGTGTCGTTGAAGATCGGCGACATATCGGCGGAATTGTCAGCATCGCAAGCCGAAGAGATCGCAGAGGCGCTTTTCCGCGCGGCAACCGCGGCGAGATATGAAGCGGGGATGATTGAGTTGCTTGCGGAGAAAGGCGAGAGCGGCAAAGCCGAAGCGGCAGTAGCAAAACTTCGCGCTAAGATCGAACAGCGCAGGACGGCGCGTAATTGACTCCCGACTGTGGAGTTTGAACCTTCGATTTAATCGAAGGTTCGGGTTCTTCCTCCAATCCGGGCATAGGTATCCATTGAACTCGCAGGGGCATAGCCCGCGAGTCCGCGGTTTCACCCGCCCGGAATGTCCGGGTTCCGAGTGCGCGGTGCGCCGTCTCTCTTTACCGTATCCGTCGGTGTCGAAGAAAATCGACGACGGAACGCGAGAGCGTCGGCATCATTGTTTCATCGTCTCTGATTCGCCCCGATTTGCCGTAGCAAGGGAGCACTTTCAGGACGTAATGCACTCCCCCGCGTGAGTGGCAAAATTTGGTAATGCGAGCGTGTCCTCCGCCGCCTCGCAGCCATAGCGCGTTCGCCCTGCGGCAGAACCCAATCGGAAGATCGCCAAGCCCCGCAACAAGAACGTGGTAGTGCAGATTTTCGTCCGTCGCACCCGTCTCGAAACGATAGCAGAAAAGAAGCTTTCGGATATGAATGCGACCCTCAGCAAGCTGGCGCAGCCAAGTGAAGACCATCACCTTCCGCCTCCATGCAGGAATGCGTGATGACTTAAAGGTGAGGGTAGCGAAAATCTGCCAAGGGACTTCGCGCAGTCGGAATGCTTCTGGTAGAGGCATGGAGCCGGTGTGTTTCCGCGGCGCAGGCGTCGAGTGACGCTTGTGCCTTCCAGCTTAGAGCGCTAGTATCCCGATGCTTCAAACCGGGGCCGCGTCGGCGCAAGCTGGCGCGGCTCTTTTTACGCAGCTACCGCTTTAGCTTTGGCGGGGCGAACGCAGTTGAGGGGCGTCGAGTCTTTTAGCCTGCGGTCAATATAGCCGAGCACACTATCAGTGAGAAAAACGCGCTTTCCCTTCTTACCCGGTGCGCCAAGCGTCAGGCTTTGGATGTCGCCCGATGTCGCGAGCAAGTAGGCCGTCGTCCTGCCAATTCCAAAGTTCACTTCCAAGGTGTGAAAGTCGAGCACGGCAGGAAGGCGGGCCGGGCAAGAAGCGTTGCTCAATACGTGGGTGTTCGTCATGGTGCGTCGTTGTAGCCCGCATCTTGCGCCCGCATAATTGGCAGGAAATCCCTATGGGATTAAGTGACGCAGCTATTTGTAGAAGCTGGCTAGGAAGGCTTCCGCCTTGGCAACAGCGCGACTGACATTCCGCGCGTCCATCTTGATTTCTGTAATTCTCCGTGCCGAACGGCGGCAGCATTTGGCGTGGCGCGATAGGCGAAGGATTCTCAGATGATTGAGAAGATCGTCAGGACTGCCTTTACGCCCCCGCGGCTTACGATCGGAAACGTTCTGTGGCTCTCTATTGTTGAGAAGCCACGACTTGAACCGCTCAGTTAGTTCATCGTCTGTCCAAGCCCAAGTCGAAATTGGAAACGACACAGTAGTTAGCTTCGCGAGTGGCAGGGAGGTTTTCTTTTTTTTTGCTAACGAGATTCCGTCTTCGATGCCTCTCCAATTCACAATTTCCATCGCCCGCGCCCGGCTGGAAATGGGAATGCACGACCAAGGCACTTTCGGAAAAGATTCACAGGCCGCAATGATTCTGACGGGTGAAAATCCGAACCGTTCAAGTGATTCGCGCTCATGCGGTGCATCGCATACCGACGTAAGAAGGTCACGAAAGCCCGGCCATGACTTGTTTGATGCGAAATGCTTTCGCCAAATGAGACGGTCTTGAATGGCTGCGCGGCTCTCCCGTGCATACTCGTAATAGAGGCAAACCCAACGTTGCTCTTCCGGCACGTCATCAAAACACCACTCAGGCCGCGGAAGATCGTCGGCCTTCATTGCAGCCCTCTTCCCTTGTCGCCGGACGCTCCAATGCGAACCTTCGATTTAATCGAAGGTTCGTTCCCATTTCTTGTTGGTGTCGCGGCCACTATGCCGACAAGCGGATATTTCCAACCGCCATTCGCAACGCGGCAATGTCAGCCGTGATGTAACCGGCGTGCGTGTCGGCGTCAGCGTGCCCGGTGATTGCGCGAGCGATTTCAGGATGCACGTTCGCACAGGCCAGTTGCGTCGCCGCGAAGTGGCGTAGGCTGTGAAAGCTCTTCTTGCTGACTGTCCGGCCCCGCCCTTCCTTGTCGGCTTGGCGCGCTACACCCGCGGCGACCTTCGCTCTCTCCATGAGTCGTTTGAAACTCATGCTCAGGCCGGATTTACCGGTTCCCGCCTTGTGAGCCAAGGTCGGAAAGATCGGTGCCGCGGCGATGCCACGCGGCTGTTCCGTGAGCCATTCGGCGAAGGCCGGATGGACAGGCAGCATCAACGCGGCCCCTGTCTTCGCCGTCTTCAAGCGAATAATGCCGCCGTCGCAATCGACATTGCGCCATTGCAAGCGAGACGCATCCATGAGTCGAAGGCCGGTCGTCGCCGCCAAAACAATGAGCCCTTTCCAGTCGCCTTCGGCAGCATCAATCAGCGTCTTCACTTCGCCAGCGGTAAAAGGCTGCCGTTTCACATCCTCTTTATCCTCGCGAAGCGGGTTCACCCCGATGAAGGGATTGCGGCCAAGATGCCCTTGCTCGACTGAGTCTTGGTAGATGCCCCGCAAAAGCTTGACGGTTTGATTGACGGTGCGCGCGGCCAAGCCTTCGATTGCCAGTCGGTCACGAAAGCCAACGGCGTCGCCCTTCGTGATGATTTCCAACGGCTTGTCGGCTTTCCGGCCAAGGTAGGTGAGCCAATCGCGGCATACTTGGTCGTATTTCCAGCGTGAGCGCTCTTTCACCGCGCCGTTTTTGCTCGCCTGCCACATTTTGCACCAAGCGGAATTCGTGACGGCATCAAGCCGTTCCTGCCCCGCTGACACAAGGATGTCATTCATCAAGTCGCGAAAGCTTGCCGCATCCAAACGCCCGGCAACGGCAAGCTGCGTCGCTCGCTGCATTCCGTCCGTCACCCCTGCGAGGGAAGCGCTTTGCCCTCGCTTCGCCCGCTCATCCCCGGCTTCCAGTTCAAGCCGGTCTGCAATTCGCTGCGCGTCAGCCTCGTTGGTCGTTTTGGTCGTCACCTTCCGCCGCCGACCATCGGCAGAACGGTAGCAGGCGAAGAAGAAGCGGCTTTCGGGATGTCGCCAAAGGCTTGCCATAGGAGTTGATCAGGTTTGCTGTGAACAGAACTGTGAACAAGTGCAAGTGTTCGCGGTGGTTCTCAGTCATTCACGTAACAGAGTAAAGCAAATTGATTCACCGCAAGCAATCGAAACGAGGGTTCGATTCCCTTCACCCGCTCTCATCCAGATAGACCAAGGCTCCGGACCAATAAGCCTTGAGACTAAAAACGCGGTTTTTGAACCTATTGACGCCACCCCTTGACCTCGTGAAGCGGTCCCTGAGCCTCAGTTGGACTCAGAGATGGAGTTCCCCATGCCCGGAGCCGCAATGCCGCAGCCTCGGCACGTCCTCGCTGGATCCAGCGGTGCGACGGCGAGGCTTGTCTGGACAGTGAACGCGTTCAGGGACCTCGTCGCTGGAGCGCGATTTCCAAACGGCGGTTGGCAACGCGGAAAGCGCGGGTCGGCGCGGAAAAGGCGGCGACGAAGGGGCTTACGCCGCGTCTTTGTCCTGCTTGCGCCGGATGAGCGGCGGCTTTTTTCCCTCGACGACCGCGCGGTTAATCGTGACGTCCGCCACATCGTCGCGGCTCGGGACTTCATACATGAGGTCCAGCATGATCCGTTCGAACATCGACCGCAACGCGCGCGCGCCGGTGCCTTTGGTCACGGCTTGCTCAGCGAGAGCGCGAACGCCGTCTTTGGTGACGTTGAGGGTGACGCCTTCCATCGAGAGGAGCTTGGAGAATTGCTTCACCATCGCGTTCTTCGTGTCGGTCAGGATCATCACGAGTTCGTCTTCCGTGAGCATGTCCAGCGCGGTGACGACCGGGAGGCGGCCCACAAATTCCGGGATCATGCCGAACGAAAGCAAATCCTCCGGTTCGGTGAAACGGATGGCCTCGCTGGCTGGAATCTCTGCCTCATTTGCCTCGTGCGCAGTGACTCCGAAACCGAGGACTTTTTTGCCCATGCGCTTTTGGATCATCTTATCCAAGCCGACGAATGCGCCGCCGCAGATGAAGAGGATGCGCTCGGTGCTGACCTGAATGTATTCCTGGTGCGGATGCTTTCGCCCGCCCTGCGGCGGCACGTTGCAGACGGTGCCCTCTAGGATTTTCAAGAGCGCCTGCTGGACGCCTTCGCCGCTGACATCGCGGGTGATCGAGACATTATCGGTCTTCCGCCCGATTTTGTCGATTTCGTCGATGTAGATGATTCCGATTTCCGCGCGCTTCACATCGTAGTCGGCGCTCTGAAGCAGACGCAGGACGATGTTTTCCACATCCTCGCCGACGTATCCGGCCTCGGTCAGCGTGGTGGCGTCCGCGATGCAAAATGGCACGTCGATGATGCGCGCGAGGGTGCGGGCGAGCAGCGTTTTGCCGGAGCCAGTCGGGCCGATGAGCAAGACGTTGCTCTTCTCGATCTCGACGTCGGCGAGCGGGTCCATCGTGACGGAGGCATTCGCGCCGAGCGTCTGGTTGTGCAGGATGCGCTTGTAGTGGTTGTGCACCGCGACGCTGAGCACCTTCTTTGCCTTCTCCTGGCCGATGACGAACTGGTCGAGCTGCCGCCGGATTTCGATCGGCTTCGGCACGCGCAGGTTGGTCGATTGCTTCTTGGCGTCGTCGTTGAGTTCCTTGTCGAGGATGCCTTTGCACACCGTGATGCAGCTGTCGCAAATATAAACGCCGGGCCCGGCGATGAGCTTTCGGACTTCCGCGTGGCTCTTGCCGCAGAAGCTGCACATGGTGAGATTGGAAGCGCGCGCCATAGTTGAGTAGGTCGGAGAGTGAAAAACCGGAGGGTAGCAATGCCTCAAACGAGCGGAGAAATCAACGAACAAGCCGCCGAATTTCGCGCCCTCGCGCGCAGGACGCGGTCAATTCCCCGCCAGAGCCAGGCTATCCGCCCTCGCTCAGCCGCTTTTTCGGCGCATCGAAAAGCATCGCGTGGGCGTCCGCCAAAATGCCGGGAATCTGCTCCGCGAAAGGATGGGCGGGCAGCGCGGCGCTGATTTTAGATGCGTCGAATGCCGCTGCATTTGCGCCCGGAAACCAGTGTCCGGCCTCGCCCATCAGGTTGTAGCGCATCTTGCCCCACTCGATCAGGTCGAGCGCCTTAGCGAACGTCCACAGCCGCACGATTTCCTGCACATTCACCTCGCCGGGAATCGCGTCGAATTCCGGCAAATCCTGCATCCCGCCAGCGCACCACTCCGCGCCGAGCACGCGCTCCATTTCCGCTCGCAGCCGCGCTGCGATCGGCGCGGTGATGGTCTCAGCGTCGTCGTAGTGCTCCAGCGCCGCGACGTGCTCGTCGAAATCCGACGGCCGCGCCGCGCCGACGCTGAGCGTGTGAATCTCGGGGCGCGCGAGGCAGTAGAGGTCATTGAAAGCGATCGGCGAGAGCGGCGCGCAAAGCCCCGTCAATTTAGTCGGAGGGTGGTAAAGCATCCCTCCTTTGTCCGTCGGGCTGATGATGAACACGCCCATGTCCCGCGCCGTCGCCGCCCGCACCGCCGCCCAGTTGTAGTCGTTCACGAAATACCAGTGCACGTTCACGTAATCGAACTCGCCCGTCTCGACCACGCGCAGGATCGTGTCGGGCGTGCCGTGCGTGGAAAATCCGATGAAGCGGCAGCGCCCGTCACGCTGGAATCGGCGCGCCGCCTCCATGCAGCCTCCGGGCCGGAGCGTCCAGTCGAGCAGCTCCGCGTTATTGATTCCGTGGATCGAGAGAAGATCGACATGATCGAGCTTCAGCATCCGCATCGAAGTCTCGAATTTCTCCACGAACTCCGCCGCGCTTTCCGTCGGCGAGACTTTCGTCTGCACGATCATTTTCTCGCGTGGCAGCTTCGGCAGCAGCCAGCCGAGCTGCATTTCGCTCGATCCATATCCGCGCGCCGTTTCGATGTGATTGATCCCCAGTTCCAGCGCACGCAAGACAGTCGCCTCCAGGTTGCGCTGATTTTCCTCCGGCACATCCTCTGGCGCGCAGTCGTCCCACTTGTGCTGATATCGCATCCCTCCGCACGAAAAGACGGGCATCTGGAGTTCTGTGCGACCGAAGCGGCGATATTTCATTGCGCGGATTTTCACCGTGCGCCCGCCGCGGGCAACGAAGATCGTGTCGGAAATGCGCATCGTGCTGCTCGCACTTTTCATCGCCATCGCCGCGCTCGCCGCGTGGTACATCACAGCGAGAAACGCCGACGATTGGGAAATAATCGACGCTGCCGGGCGAATCGCACGTGCTCGCAAAGCCCGCGCAGGCTTGATCTCCGAGCGGTTCAAGGCCGCAGGTGTCGCATATCCGCCGCGCGAGATTTTCCTGCGCGCCTTCAAGCATGAGGCCGCGCTCGAGCTTTGGGCGCGGGACAACCGCGCCGCATTTACGCTCGTCGCGACCTACCCGATCCTCGCGTCGTCCGGCGTGCCGGGACCGAAGCGCAGGGAAGGGGACCGGCAGGTGCCGGAGGGCTTTTACCGAGTCGATCGTTTCAATCCCATGAGCGCATATCATCTCTCGCTCGGCCTCGATTACCCGAATGCCGCCGACCTCAGACGTTCCGATGCCGCTCGCCCCGGCGGCGACATTTTCATCCACGGAAAAGCCGTCACGATCGGCTGCATCCCAATCGGCGACTCCGCGATCGAAGAGCTGTTCCTGATCGCGCTCGACGCTCGCGATGCCGACCAGCGCGACGTCAGCGTTCACATCTTTCCCGCGCGGATGAGCGGCCCGGATTGGGAGATATTTTTAAAACGTGAAATCGCCCGCGATCCAGCTCTGGCGGGCTTTTGGCAGTCATTACGGCCCGACTACGAAGCCTTCGAGCGCGATCATCGCACGCTGGAAAAAGCGCCCATCGCAGTCGATTGAATCCTACCTATCGACGCACTCCTCAACAGCCTCGTTATTCCCGATCTCTGGCAGCAGGACGCCGTCCATGCGTTGCGAGCCGGGCGCGATGTCGTCGTCCACGCGCCAACCGGCGCGGGAAAGACTTACATTTTCGAGCTGCTCTATCCGGCATTGCGCGGGCAGGCGATTTTCACCGTGCCGACTCGCGCACTCGCAAATGACAAGCTCGCCGAATGGCGCGCGCGCGGCTGGGACGTGGGCATCGCGACCGGCGATCTCGCGCTGCGGCTCGATGCGAAAGTCGTCGTCGCCACGCTCGAAACGCAGAAGGGAAAATTCCTCCAGCGCACCGGACCGCGCCTGCTCGTGGTGGATGAATATCAGATGATCGGCGATCCGGTGCGCGGGGTGAACTACGAGCTCTCGCTCGCGCTCGCCCCGGCCGGGACGCAGCTCCTGCTGCTCAGCGGTAGCGTGGGAAATCCCGCGGCGATCGTCGATTGGCTGCGCCGCATCGGGCGCGACGCCGTGCTCGTGTCGCATGCCGAGCGACCCGTGCCGCTGGAGGAAATCGATTTCGGATCGCTTCCAAATCGAGCACCTGCGGGCCTTCGCGGCTGGTGGCCGCGTCTCGTGGCAAATGCGCTGCGCGCCGATCTCGGCCCCATCCTGCTCTTCGCCCCGCGCCGAAATGCCGCCGAGGAACTTGCGCAACAACTCACCGCCGCGCTGCCGCCCGACGAGCCTCTTACGCTCACGCCCGATCAGCAGCTCCTAGCCGGCTCTCGCCTCGCCCGGCTGCTTCATGCGCGCGTGGCCTTTCATCACAGCGGCCTGAGCTACGCGCAGCGCGCCGGGCTCATTGAGCCGCTCGCGAAAAATGGACAGCTCCGAGTGGTGGTAGCGACGATGGGACTCGCCGCTGGGATCAATTTTTCCATGCGATCGGTCGCGATCACCGGCACCACTTTCAAGGCCGGAAATTTCGAGCGCCAGGTCGCGCCGGATGAGCTGCTGCAAATGTACGGACGCGCCGGACGCCGCGGCCTCGACGAAACGGGATACGCGCTCGTGACGGAATCGCCGCGCCTCCACGATGCCCGTCCGCGCCTGTTGCGTCGGGCATCTCCGGTCGATTGGCCGACGCTGATCGCCGTGATGCAGGGCGCGTATGAAAGTGGCGCCGAGCCGTTCGAGTCCGCGCTCGAGTTGAATCGGCGGCTCTTCACGCCGGTCGAAATCCCGCTCGGAGTCGAGCACTCGCGCGGGACCGGAAAAATGCCGTGCGGCTTCTCCGTGGACATGGAGCGCGCACGATTTGCGCGCCGCGGAGTCGTCGAAATGCTCAACTCGCGCGGCGAATGGGAGAGCCGCCCGCGCGACCAAATCGACGCGCCCCTCGGCGACGCGCTCGTGCAAGAACACGGACGCTGGCGTCCCGCACTCTCATTGGCTCGCAGCCTTCACGGAGTCGGCATCGGCGGGCTGTGCAAGCTCGCCGAGGGGAACGAAAAGCGATACGGCCGCGAAGTGCCCGTCGGCATACGTCGCGGCGACGGCACGCTGGCGCTCGCCCCGTCGCTGCGTCGCATTTTCAAGCGACCGCGCATCGACGAAGCCGCGCTGCAAAACGAAATCCTCCCTCGCCTCATAGAACTCTCGGGCACCGGCGCACACCTCGCCGCGCTCGTCCCGCGCGGCGAGCAGCTCCTCGCGCGATTCCGTTTCGACGAGCTTCCCGTCCGCACGTGGATCGACTCGTACGGACGCGCGATCATCGACCCGCCCGAACGTCGCGAGCTGCCCGAGCCGTGTCGCGCCTGCGTCGAACTGCCGTGGTGTACCGGCGTCGAGATCACTGCCTCGCCCGCGCACGCTTGGCGGCGGCTTGGCCTCATCGAGCCCGGCGGGGTGCCGACGCGGCGCGGGAGCATCTTCAGCTTCTTCCAGCATGGTGAAGGCCTGGCCGTGGCCGCCGCTCTGGAGGACGAAAGCTACCCGATCGACGACCTCATTTTCGACCTCGCGAATCTCCGCGCCGGCCCGCGTTTTGGGGGCGATGAATCACCATTCGGCGGGCGGCTCGGCGCGCTCTGCCAGCAAATCTACGAGCGCGCTGACCTGCCAGGATATTTGGAAATGGGCGTGCCGATCGCATACGGCGCGGGAGCCAGCGAGGTCGTGCGCGAGATCGTGGAGCACCAGACCGTACGGCAGAAACTGCTCACCGATTCGCTCCGGCAGGGCGACCTCGATCGCGCGATCATCGAGTGGCGCAGTCTTCTGCGCCACATCGTTTGGGCGCCCGCGCACGACTGGCCGCGTTGGGCTGCGCTGCAATCCGCGGCAGGGCGTTTCGTCGAGCAAATCGTCTCGCCCGCAAACGCCGATTTTCCCCCGCTCACCGCCGCACAAAGCCGGCGACTGTAGCCGGGATCGGTGATCGCCCGGGCGACGATCGCGAGCCTCGTCCAGTCGGGATCACCGATCCCGACTACAGCGCACACGCTGCATCGAGCATTTTGAAAACGCCGGGTTCGACCGCGCGGAGATAGCCTTCCGAGTCGCGGCTCCAGATTTTGCGCAACGTCTCCAGATGATCCGTAGGCAATTCCTCGGGTCGGGCGGGCAGCGCGGAATCGAACGGGAGTTCGAGCGTGATCATCGCTGGCGCGCTCCCATCCGCGTAGCGCAAGCCGTAACCGCACCACTGCCCAAGCGAGCCGGGACACGCGGCGTATGTTTTCTGCAAGCGGCGTTTCCCGCGCCCAAGTTCGGTCACGCGCAGCCGGTATGGCCGCCTCTCATTTTCTTCCAGCGAATCCCACATCGCCTGCGCCAACTCCGTGGACTGCGCGCCGTCGGCGTCGATCTCCGCGAGCGCCCAGTGGAGACTCACGATTTTCGCGGGCTCCGCCTTGAGAATGAAATCGCGCAGCGCACGGCTCTCCATCTCCGACCACGGCTCCGGGCCCGATGGCTCCTCGCTGTCCGCGTGCCAATTGGTCCCGCAGTTCCGATTCAGATCGACGCCGCGCGCGTTGTAGCGCGAGTTCCGCGCCGCGCTGTCGGGATTGCATAGCGGCAGAGCGAAAACCGCAGCCTCGAACATTTCCAATCGGTTCGCCGCGAATTTTTCGACCAGTGAAATCGTCGCCTTCTCATCGCCGTGCATCCCGCCGACGAGAAACGTCGAGCCACCACGGCCATCGGACATCGCGCGATGGTTTGCGAAAATCGTAAGGTCGCGTCCTTCGATGGAGCGGCCGATGCTGCGGCTTTCAAGCATTCACTTTCCTGCAATGCCCTCACTCCGCATGAAAGGCGAAAATGCGTTAGCGAGGCGCAGGACTGTTGCTCCGCCCGACCGATCCATTGCCTGTCGCACGGCCGTCCGCCTTCGTCGTAATATCGTTGTCAGTCGCCGCTTTCGACCCCGGTTGCGTGGTGATGTCTTTGTCCGTCCGGGCCTTCGAACCAGGTTGCGTCGTGATGTCGTGATCGGTGAGCGCTTTCGATCCCGGCTGTGTGGTGATGTCGTTATCAGTGCGCGCTTTCATCCCCGGCTGAGTGGTGATGTCGTTGTCGATTCGTGCCTTCGATCCCGGCTGCGTCGTAATATCACCGTCGGTCAATGCGGGATTCGCGAGCGGGAGCGTGGCGCGCGGTGTGGGGATGAGCGGCGCTGTTGGAAGCGTTCCCGGAGCTGTGACCACTGCGGGGGCGGTCGCATTCGGATCGGCGATCGAGACTTTGCTCACGACCAGTCGCCCGTCGCGAGTCGCGTAGTGAACCGTGACTGGCATATCTGCACGGATCGTGGCGAATGTCGCGGGAGTGCCGTCGTTTGTCTGCACGGTCGCTTCACTCAACCCATAAAATGTGATCGGCCCGCGCGTTTGCTCCGAAAAGATCGTCATCGCACCGTTCTTGGAATCCACCGTGATCACTTTTCCAGTTGAGACAGGCGCACTTGGTGATGATGCGACAGGAACGCTGACTTGCGCCTGAAGAGTTGAGCCGATGGTCAGAGCGAAAATGGCGCAGAGAGTGGAAATGGTTTTCATAGAAAGCAGCGGTTTGGATTTAGAGGGCACAGGTACGGATCGAAATCACGCACACCCTGAATCGTCGCGCTCGCCGCCAGCGGACGCCCGCGGAGCCTCATCCGGACGGGCGACGATAAACCCAAGTAGCGCCAATGCCATGGGAGGCGCCATGCCGGAATGAGAAAAAAATTGCCCCGCGCGGTCGGCGAAGCCGGTTCCGCGCGGAGCGCTCCACCCCTGGAGAATTTCCCTCAGTCGAGGGCTGAAATTTGAAATTCACTGTTCACCGCAGTCAGCAAATCCGCAAGTGGGGCCGTCCCCTAGCGATGGATGAGGGAACGCACCGCGCCCCGACTTTATCGCACCGCGCTGCGTGCGCCGGCACAGAGATAGAGCACCGCCATCCGCACCGCGAGGCCGTTGGTTACTTGATCCAGGATCACCGATCGCGCGCTGTCCGCGAGGTCGCTGTCGATCTCGATCCCGCGATTGATCGGCCCCGGGTGCATGATGAGCGCGCCCGGTTTCAGCCGCTCCGCGCGCTTTTTCGTGAGACCGAAAAGCGACGTGTATTCGCCGAGCCCTGGAAAATATTCCTTCCGCTGCCGCTCGTGCTGGATGCGCAAAAGATTCACCACATCGACCTCCGGCAGCACCGAATCCAAATCGTGCGACACCTCCACGCCCATCTGCTCGAACGTCCGCGGCACCAGCGTGCTCGGGCCGACCAGCGTCACGCGCGCGCCGAGTTTCAGCAGCGCGTGGATATTCGACCGCGCTACGCGGCTGAACAAAATATCGCCGATGATCGCGACGTGAATCCCCGCAATGCGTCCCAGCTTTTCGCGGATCGTAAATGTGTCGAGAAGCGCCTGCGTTGGGTGCGCATGCGCCCCATCGCCCGCATTGATGATGCTCGCCTCCAGCCGCTCCGCGAGGAACTGCGCCGCGCCCGCCGAGCTGTGCCGAATCACGATAATGTCCGCATGATTCGCCTCCAGAATCTTCGCCGTGTCCTTCAGCGTCTCGCCCTTCACGAGGCTCGATGTGCTCGCGGAAATATTGATCACATCCGCGCTCAGCCGGATTGCCGCCAGCTCAAATGAAGTCCGCGTCCGCGTGCTCGCCTCCACGAAGAAATTCACGAGCGTCTTACCCCGCAATGCCGGCACCTTCTTGATCTCGCGCGTCCCGACCTGCTTGAAGGCCGCCGCCGAATCGAGAATGTGCGTGATCTCCGCGGCGCTCAGCGGCTCGATCCCGACGAGGTCCTTGCGCGTCCACTCGGTGTCGGTTGTGAGTTCGGGAGGCATCTTTAATTTCGTGGAAAATCGCGCCTCACGCGTGCTCGAGCCAGACTGAATCAGGCACGCCATCCAGTGCCTCCAGCCGCACGAAAACACGCTCGCCCATCTGCGTCGGCAGATTCTTCCCCACGAAATCCGCGTGGATCGGCAGCTCCCGATGACCCCGGTCGATCAGCGCCGCGAGCTGAATCTGCGCGGGCCGTCCAAAGCTCGAAAGCGAATCCATCGCCGCCCGGCAGGTGCGGCCGGAAAAGAGCACGTCATCCACGAGCACGAGCCTCTTGTCGGTGAGTTCGGCAGGCAATTCCGTCGGCTGCATCGCCCACATCCGGCGCCGCGTGTGCAAGTCATCGCGATGCATCGACACATCGATGATCCCCGTCTCGATGCGCACCTTTTCAAACTGCCCGATGAACCCCGCCAGCCGCCGCGCCAGTTCCACACCGCGCGATGGAATGCCGACCAGCACGACTTTTTCCAGCTCCGGATTCCGCTCGATGATCTCGTGCGCGATCCGCTTCAGCGCGCGCTCGATCGCCATCCCATCGAGGATCAGCACCGCTCCCGGCGACGGGGCACCGGGCAGCGTGGTAGAGAGTTTTGTGTTGTCTGGCATTTCCTTCGCGACCTCGCGGGATCGCATTTAAAGGGCTTGCGGGCGTCGCTCAGTTCTCTCCGAGCGGACGATGCCGCTGCGTGCGCCACGTCGAGCGGTGCTTCACGATCCAGTCGAGCAGCGCCTTCTCAAAGCCGATGTCATGTCCCGCCTTCTCGCTCTCGATCCATTTGTGGCGCAGGATTTCCTCACGCTCGGCGAGGAATTCCTTGTAGAGCAGCGATTCGGTGACGAGGTCGGAGTCGTCGTCGTTGGTTGGGCTCATGGAGGGGAGGGAGGTAAGCGAATTCATAAGCAGACTCAATGCCTTATGCAGTCAAGGATTCACGCAATTGTCGCGCAATTTTTTCGAACGTCTTCGCCACCGCACCCTCCGGGTCCGCGATCGTCACCGGCAAGCCCCTATCCCCGCCCTCCCGCGTCGCCATGTCGATCGGGATCTGCGCGAGCAGCGGCACCTTCAGCCGCGCCGCCTCCCTCTCGCCTCCGCCGCTTCCGAAAATATCATACCGCACCCCATCACTCGGGCACAGGAAGTAGCTCATATTCTCAACAAGCCCCAGCACCGGCACATTCACCTTCTGAAACATCGTCGCCGCCTTCCGCGCATCGATCAGCGCCACCTCCTGCGGCGTCGTCACGATCAGCGCCCCCGTCAGCGCCACCGTCTGCACGATCGTCAGTTGGATATCACCCGTCCCCGGCGGCAGATCGAGTATCAGAAAATCCAACTCGCCCCACTCCACCCATCGTAGGAATTGCTGCGTGTACTTCGTCACCATCGGCCCCCGCAGGATCGCCGGCGACGCATCATCGATCAGGAAACTCATCGACATCAGCCGCACCCCATGCCGCTCCACCGGCGAAATCCGGTTCGTCTCCTGATCCGCCATCGGCCGCTCCGTCGTCCCGAACATCAGCCCCATACTCGGCCCGTACAAATCGCAATCGCACAGCCCCACCGCCGCTCCCCCCTGCTGCAGCGCGATCGCCAGATTCGCCGCCACCGTCGATTTCCCCACGCCCCCCTTACCACTCGCCACCGCGATCACGTGCCGCACCCCCTCGATCTGCGAAGCCCCACCCGCCCCACCCGCCGTCGCCGGCCCCGCAGGCGCTTGGATATCGATCCGCACCACCACATTCCCCACCCCCGGCAGCCCGCGGAGCGCCGCCTCCGACTCCTCCTTAATCGCCTGCGGCACCTTCGCATCCGCCGTCGTCAGCGTCATCTGCACCACCACCTCCGACCCATTCACCCGCACATCCTTCACCAGCCCAAACGACACGATATCCCGGGTAAACCCCGGGTATTTGACAGTGGAAAGTCTCTCTCTGACGTCTTCAGGCGTGATCATGCGGGCGCGCACTCTCCGCAAAAAATCTCGAAAGTCGAGAAACCCCGTTCCAAAAAAATCCCGTCTCTCCTCATCACTCGTCCATCCCTCCGCGCAGCCCCTGCGCAACGCCACCGCCCCATTCATTCGGGGTAAAAATCGCACTCTTTCGGCTCCATCGCAGCTTGAGGCTCTCGGAAAGCATCCACAGACCCGGCCGCCCCCGCTTACCCCAGGAAATGCCCGGCCCGCCCTTAAAAAACGAAGCCAAAAAATGGCAATCCGTGACTAGGGAAGCCGATCCGTGACCGAGGGAAGCGCCTCGTGCCTAAAGAAAGCCGCTATTCGACAAGAGCTTCCTATAACATGAACAAGAAAAGCCTCCTTACGACGTAAATCCGCACCCTCCGCCTTTCCTTTGTAACACGGCTTTGGCATTGCCCGCCAGTCTGCGCCCACTCGGAAGGCACCCTTATGTCCACGCTTTTTCCGCGCCGCCACGCTTGATCTCCTCGAGCCGGATCAACGCGCGGCTTTTCTCCAGCGCTCGCAGAGATCGCGCGCCGCATCCGGCCAGCTTGGAAATTCAAAGCTGAAGCCTTCCTGCAGCAGCCGACCCGGAACCACGCGCCGGCTCTTCAAAATCAGTTCCGTCTCCGTGCGCAGAAAAATCGCGCCGATCTCGAGCATCCACGCGGTTGCCGGCAGTCCTAATCGGATGCCCCACGACTCGCGCAAAGCCCGCATGAACTCGGCATTCGGCAGCGGATTTGGAGCGGCGAGGTTCACAGGGCCGGAAATGTCTTCTTGCTCGATGAGCCAGCGGATCGCGCGGACGAAATCCGCTTCGTGAATCCAAGAAACGAACTGCCGGCCATCGCCCGACTGCCCGCCTAGGCCAAAGCGCACCAAGCGCAGCAGCACATCGAAAACTCCGCCGGGGTCGGGGCTCATCGTCATCGCAGACCGAAGCACGACTTTACGCGTGCGTGACAACGGGCCAGCTTCCTCCAACTCGCGCTTTGCCACGTCGATGCTGAAGCGCCACATATCCGGCGCGTCAGCTTCCGATCCACCGAGAATGCCGGTCGCCTCGTCGTTGGGTGCATCGTAACGATGCGCGTAAACAGTGGCCGTTCCTGCCTGCAGCCAGACGCGCGGCGGGCGCACTGCCCTTGCGATCGCCTGTCCGACGATGCGATTGGAATCCACGCGTGATTCGAGAATAGCGCGGCGATTCTCGGGCGTGTAGCGGCAGTTGACGTTCTTGCCCGCCAAGTTAATGACCGCATCCGCTGTCTCCAACTCCGCAGTCCAAGGGCCATGAGTGCGAGCGTCCCACGCGGCAACGCGCCACGGACGGTTCGATGAAGGATTGCGGCTGAGTTCGATTACTTCGTGGCCTTCTTGATGAAAAGTGCGCGCGAGTAAAGCGCCGACCTGTCCAGAGCCGCCGGGAATAACAATTTTCATGCGGGGCGGCGTCCCGACACACTACTTTTGTAGTGCCGCTCGCCGTGTTCGCTCAGCACCTCCAGGGCGTTTGCGAAAAAGCAGCGTCACTCGTGCTCCACGCCGCTGATCTCGAGGTAGGTGGGGGTGCGGTCTTTGCTGGTGCCGGGGGTGGCGGCTTCGATGCGGAGTGTCTTGAGGATCCATGCGCCGTCGATCTTCTGGCCAGAGATGACTTTGAAGCGGCGGGCGAATTTTCCGGCGCGGTCGAAGGCCTCGGCCTGCATGAGTGCGCCGCTGTCTTTGTCGATCCAGAGCATCACGTGGCCGTATTGTGAGTCGTTCTTGGATGGCGGCTCGGCGCGGATGATCCAGCACTTTCGCAGGAGGAGGATCTGCGAGCCCTCGACGGTGGGGTCGGGCCAGTAGAGGAACTTCATGGCAAGATCTTCGTAGCTGATGTCGGTGTCCCGGACGGGGGCGTCGAAGCGCGCGGCGCTGACCTTTTCGGTGCCGCCGCGGGTGATTTCCTCGAGCCGGGAGCTGCGGTCGAGGAGGCGGAGCTGGATGGTCTGGGGGGGGGTGGTGAATTCGTAGCGGATGGTGGTGCCGTCGATGACCATGCGGAAGGGAAGGACCTTTGAGCCGTTGCGAAGGCGGCCGTTGAGGGTCTGGTGCTGGGCGGCCTGGGCCATGCGGACGGTCTTGAGGATTTCGCGCGCGTCGGGCGTGGGCTCGGCGACCGCGAGGCCGCTCAGGCACAGGCCTGCGAGGAAAAACAAACGCTGCTTTACAGCGCGGTGAGTGCTCATAACGTCGGGACACTCCGCCATTCCCGAATGGACCAAAAGCTCCTTTTTCTCATCAATCGCGAGTGGATAAATCCGACGCTCGACCGGGTGATGACGATCGCTTCGAGCTTCGATGTGTGGCTGCTGCCGCTGCTTGTGCTCTTGGTGTGCGTGGGATGGCTTGGGGGTTTCACGGCACGGGCGTTTTTGATCACGGCGGCGCTGGTGGTGGCTGTGAATGACGGGTTGGTGTCGAACACTTTGAAGAAGCTGGTGGATCGGCCGCGGCCATTCCAATCGCACAATGATGTGCGGCAACTGGATCTGGCGAAGGCGCGGCCGCGCATCCTGGCGCTGGGTGCGCCGCTGAAGATCAAGCTTTCGCGTGCGAATCTGGACGACGTGGATGGCCGGAGTTTTCCCTCCTCGCACACGATCAACAACTTCTCGATTGCCACGATTTGCGCGGCATTTTACCGGCGTTGGGGCTGGCTGGCGTTTTTCCCCGCGGCGGTCGTCGGCTACTCGCGCATCTATACTGGCGCGCATTGGCCGAGCGATGTGCTGACCACGATCCCCCTCGCGATCGGCTCGACGCTGCTGCTGCTGGCGCTCTCAGAATGGCTCTGGCAAAGGATCGGCGGGCGATGCCTGCCGCGCGTGGCCGCAGAGCACCCGTCACTTTTCCACCGCGAGGCATCGCTGAATCGGAGCGCTGCAGTATGACCCCGCGTCGCTGGCTTTTCCTCTTTCTCGCGCTGCTCACGGCGCTGCGGCTGGTCTTCATCGCGCAGGCGGAGCTGACTCCCGACGAGGCGTATTACCAGATGTGGAGCGAGCGGATGGACATTTGCTTTTACAGCAAAGGCCCCGGCGTGGCGGCGACCATCTGGCTGGGGACGCATCTTTTCGGCGTGAATGAATTCGGCGTTCGCGTCTTCAGCCCGCTGCTCGCGCTGGGCACTTCGCTGCTCATGTTCTCCTTCGCCCGCCGGCTTTACGGCGAGTCCGTCGGCATCTGGACCGCGCTCGCGATCAATGCCGTGCCGATCTTCAACGCCGGCAGTCTGCTGATGACGATCGACCCGCTCTCGATCTTTTTTTGGACTGCGGCGCTCTACACATGCTGGCTGGCGCTGGAGCGAAGTCCGGAGTTCAGCCGCTGGTGGCCGATTACCGGTGGGCTGATCGGGCTGGGGTTTCTCTGCAAATATACGAACGCAATGGAGCTGCTCAGTATCCTGCTCCTGCTCGCGTTCACGCGGAAATTCCGCCGCGAGCTCGCGCGCCGCGGCTTCTATACGATGCTCGCGGCATTCGTGCCCTTCACGCTGCCCCCAATCATCTGGAATGCCCGGCACGACTGGATCACGCTCTCGCACCTGAGCGCGCGCGGTGGCTTGCAGAAGGCGTTTCACCTCGATCCCAAGGAGTTCTTCAGCTTCTTCGGGGTCCACTACGGCGCTTACTCACTACTCCTTTTTTCCGCGATGATCTTCGCTGTGATCTGGGCGTTCCCGCAGGCCAAACATCACTTCAAACCGCGTTTCCTTCTCGCCTTCACGCTTCCGCTATGGGTCCTGTATCTATGGCTCTCGCTCAAGCAAGCGGGCGAGGCAAACTGGACTGCCCCCGCGATGGTGAGTCTTGTGATACTCACTGTGGCAGGATGGCGTGAGGTCGTGAAACGAGCCGTACTCATGAGTGCCATTCTCTTAATCGGAGGCGCTGGCGTGGCTCTCTTCAAATTGCCGATTCAGATGGGGGCGACCGTCTCAGTTATTGCGTGTGGCTGCGCCTACCTCCTTGCTTCCATCCGAGATCGGGAAGGACTGTCTGCGTTTGTCGCGCTATCGGTGGGGATCGTTCTTTCAGTGCTCGCGCTCGACACGGACTTGCTGCGAATCGCCGGGGTCCCGCTTCCGTACAGCGCCGACCCGAGCAAACGGTTGCGCGGTTGGCGCACTTCGGCGGGGGAAATCGAGCGGGTGCGCGCTGAATTCGAGGCGAAGACCGGCAAGCCCGTGTTCATGATTGCGAACACGTATGGCGTCGCGGCCGACCTCGCTTTTTATCTCAAAGACAAACGCGCCGAAGGGCCGGGGCATCCGCCGATTTACTTTCCGGAATCGCCGGCGATAGAGAACCAGTTCTCGTTTTGGCCGCGCTACGACGAGTTCATCAGCGTGCCGCGCGATCAGCTCCCGGACTCGTATTACACGGAGGAGCAGGGGATCAATCCGTTCCACGGGCGCACTGCGCTTTACGTCACCGACCGGGCCGAAGAGCGCGTGCCATCGACGCTGAAGAGCGGCTTCGAGCGAACAGAGATGATCGCGTGCATTGATCAGTCTCGGCGGGGGCTTCCGCTGCGGCAGTGGCGTGTCTTCGCGTGCTACAACTATCGCAGCGCGTCGTTGTGAGCCGCCGCCAAACCGCTTCCATTCTCGGCGCGCGCCGATAAAAACAGCGGATGATTTCCGTCGTGATTCCGCTCTACAACGAGGAGGACAATGTCCGCGCACTCCAGCAGGAGCTCACCTCCGCGCTCGCCGGAATCCCGCACGAGATCATCCTCATCGACGACTGCTCCAGCGACCAGACTCTCGCGCGGATCGAGCGCACGCCAGAGACTCGCGTGCTCGAGTTTGAAAAGAACACCGGCCAGAGCGCCGCGATGTTTGCCGGAATCCGCGCTGCTCGCGGCGAGGTGATCGTGCTGCTCGATGGCGATCTGCAAAACGATCCCGCCGACATCCCGCGAATGCTCGCCGAAATCGAGCGCGGCGCGGACCTCGTCTGCGGCTATCGCGCGAACCGCAAGGACACGCTTTCAAAAAAGCTGACGAGCCGCGTGGCAAATGCGGTGCGAAGCCGGTTCACGCGCGACGGCGTGCGCGACACGGGCTGCACGCTGAAGGCAATGCGGACCGTATGCCGCGAGGCGCTCGTGCCATTTTACGGGATGCACCGCTTCATCCCCGCGCTCGTGAAAGGGCTCGGGTACAAGCTCGTCGAGATGCCGGTAAATCATCGCCCGCGCACCGCCGGCGTGAGCAAATACGGGTTCGGCAACCGCGCAATCAAGGCGACGATGGACATGTTCGCCGTCCGCTGGATGCTTTCGCGCCAGCTCAAAATCCGCATCAAGCCGGAAGCCGAACTCAGCAGCCCGGGCTGACGATCCGCGCCACGCGGCGACCGATGCCGGTGAAGATTTCCCACGGGATGGCCCCGGCTTTTTGCGCGAGTTCCGTCGCGGAAATCTCGTCGTTGCCATCGCGCCCGAGCAGCACGACTTCCTCTCCCGCCTGCACCCCGGTGAGGCCGGAGCAATCGACCATAATTTGATCCATGGTGACGCGACCAAGCACGGGGCAGCGTTTGCCGCGAATGAGCACCTCCGCATCGCGCCCCGTGAGGTGCCGCTGATAGCCGTCCGCATACCCAACGGCGAGTGTCGCAACGTGCATGGGATGCTTCGCCGTGAAAGTGCGCCCGTAGCTCACCGTGCGACCCGCGCCGATCTCGCGGACGAGCGTGACGCGGGTCTTCCATGTCAGCACGGGTTGCAGGCGCGGCTGAAATTCTGCGCGCGGGGAGCACCCGTAAAGCATGAGTCCGGCGCGCACCATGCCGCCGCTCTCCGGGCCGAATACGATGAGCCCCGCGCTGTTCGCGATGTGGCTCACCGCCCCGGAAACCCCGCCAGCACCGCATTCCGAGAGCAACGCGCAGAAGCGCGCGTGCTGCGTCTCGGTGAAACGATCATCTTCATCGGAGACCGGAAAGTGCGAGGCGATGCCGGTGACTTCGATCCCCGGCATCGCGACGATTTCTCGCAGGGCCGCGAGCGCCTCCGCCTGCCAGACGCCAATGCGGCCCATGCCCGTATCGATGTTGAGGTGAACCGGCACCCGCTTCCCTGAAGCAGCGAGCGCGCTGAAAGCAGCGGCTTCCTCGACAGTCGAAATCGACGGCAAAAAGCCGCGCGCTACGATATCCGCGCGCTCGGCGGGCAGTGCGGGGGAGAGAAGATGGATCGCGCGCGAACCAGCCTCGGCGCTGATCTCGCAGGCCTCCTCGAGATTCGCGACGCCGAACATTTCCACTGAATCCACGAGCGCGCACACCACCGGCAGCACGCCGTGGCCGTAAGCATCGGCCTTCACGATCGCCATAATTTTCACCACCCCCCCGACGCGCGCTCGGACGGCGGCAGCATTGTGGCGCAGTGCATCCAGATCAATCTCGGCCCAACAGCGGTGATTCGTGGCGGAGATCTTCACGAAGCGAGTGATTGAGCGGACGGGCGGAGGAGAATTGCGTGCAAAATGATCGTAAAATCGATGCGGCAGGTCCGCGAAAGGCATGTCATTTCAACAATTCGCGCGATCTTCAATCCCGTTCCCGCGAGCTCTGTGCTTGAATTTCGCGTGCCTGCTTCTATCAACGCACGCCGACTTTCTCATTCGTATTATGCCGAAACATTGCTTCTCACTACTCGCCGCGCTTCTGCTCACGAGCGTCGCCACTTTCGCTGCGGAGACCGCGCCCCAGACGCCAATGCTTCTCGCGAAAAACACGATGGCGTCCGCAACTCCGAGTGAAAGCGACGCACCGAAAAAGCCTGGGTTTTTCAAGCGCGTCTTCGGCGCGAAGCCTGTAGCGACGCCGATTCCCATCGAGAAAGCGACGCCGAAGCCGCAGCGGACAACGCGCAAAACGCGCCCTACGCCAGCTGCGCACAATGACGAGGAGGATGCGAAGCCGACGGTGGAAAAGGATGACAAGAATGAGGATAAAAAGGGCGCGGAGTCCGCTGACTCCAAACCGCCAGAACCGGAGAAGCCTGCACCGTCCGCGCCGGAAGACGCCAAGCCGCCTGCGCCGGAGAAGCCACCTGTCGAATCCAAGCACGGCAAAAAAGGCGCGCCTCCAGTGGCGAAGAAGACCGGGAACACGCCTCCTGAAGGATTGGATGCCGAGGGCTTGGAGAAGTGGAAATACAACGATGCGAAAGCGAAAGCACTCGAAGATCCCGAGATCGTGGAATTGAAACACAAAGCGGACGCGACGCCGGATGAAGCAGAAGGCCGGAAAGCCCTGCGCGCCTACAATCGCGCGCTTTACAACAAGATGCGTCGGATCGATCCGAGCATCAAAGACCGCATCGACCGGATAGAAGCGGGTGTGATGAAACGCCTCGGCGGCACGGAGTAAAAGTCAGCGCGCGGCGACCGCGATTGCCGGCTTGGCCGGGCCAAATCGCTGCGTTTGCACGGCGTCGGCGATCGCGCCGGCGAGCTTTTCCCGGTAGCTGCCGACCGAGCATCGGCGGCCCTCCGCGGGATTGCTGAGGTATCCGCACTCGACGAGGACCGCCGGGAATTCGTTCAGTTTCAGCACGCGGAAATTTGCGAGCCGGATGCCGCGCGACGACGCACCCGGCACTGCCGAAACGCTCGCGAGAATCCGTCGCGCGAGATCGTGCGAGGCGGGCGATTTGTAATAGACCTCCGTGCCATGGATCGCGCGCGCCGGAGAGTCGTTGAAGTGGATGCTCACAAAAATCGCGTTATTCTGCCGATTCGAGATGCGGGCGCGCTGGTTGAGTTCGATGAATTCATCCCGACTTCGAGTGAGCACAGTGCGAAACCCATCCGCGCGCAACTTCACATCTAGCTGCCGTGCAACTTCCAGTGTCGCGTCCTTCTCTGCGCCGCTCCACCGTGACCGCGTGCCTGAGTCATGCCCGCCGTGACCGGCATCGATGACGACGGTGTGAAAAGTGTGGCTCGTGTCCTTCACCTGCGTCCCCGCGCAACCGCTCATCAGCGCCGCGCCGAGCATCGCTAATGCGAGGGCGAGGCGGCTCCGCTTGCTATCGCCGGATGCGTCCGGGATCTTCGCTGCGATGATCGATGGCTTCATTTTCAGGATGTGGAAATTTGCGGTCTTACTCATCGCAGCCGCGATAGCATGTCAAGCGGTCGAACCCGCAAAGCCCATGAATACAGCATCTCCAGCCGCCCACACGAATCATCTCGCGGGCGAGAAGTCGCCGTATCTCCTTCAACACGCGCAAAATCCTGTCGATTGGTATCCGTGGGGGCCGGAGGCCTTTGACAAGGCGCGCCGGGAGGAAAAGCCGATCTTTCTCTCGGTCGGATATTCGACCTGCCATTGGTGCCACGTCATGGCGCACGAGTCATTTGAAAACCCGGAAACCGCGGCGCTGATGAACGAGAGCTTCGTGAACATCAAAGTGGATCGCGAGGAGCGGCCCGACGTGGATCGTGTTTACATGACTTTCGTGCAGGCAACGACAGGCGGCGGCGGCTGGCCGATGAGCGTTTTTCTCACGCCAGATTTGAAGCCGTTTCTCGGCGGCACCTATTATCCGCCCGAGGATCGTGGCGGGCGCCCGGGTTTCCCGACCGTGCTAAAACGCATCGCCACAGCGTGGAAAAGCGACCGCAAAAACATCATCGAGCACGGCAACACAGTGGCTGAGCAGCTCCGTGAATATGCGGGCGCGAGCGCTCCAACGGAGACGCTCGAGGCAAAGGCCGCGATGGCTGCAGCGCTGGATCAGCTCGCGAAATCTTTCGACGATGAGTGGGGCGGCTTTGGCGATGCTCCGAAATTTCCGCGCCCGGTTGCACTCAATTTTCTCTTCCGCGCTTTTGCTCGTGAGGGCGCCGATTCGCGCGATGGAAAAGCCGCGCTTGGGATGGCGACGGAGACGCTGAAAAAAATGGCTGAGGGCGGGATGCACGATCATCTCGGAGGCGGATTTCACCGCTACTCAGTCGATCGTTTCTGGCACATCCCGCACTTTGAAAAAATGCTCTACGATCAGGCGCAACTCGCATCGTCGTATCTCGACGCGTTCCAAATCACACACGCGCCGGACGATAAAAAAGTCGCGCGCGACATTCTCGATTACGTGCAGCGTGACATGACGGACAAAGGGGGCGGATTTTACTCCGCAGAGGATGCCGACTCGATTCTGGAGCACGGAAAACCGGAGCACGGCGAGGGTGCGTTCTACGTTTGGACGAAGTCCGAAATCGACCGCGTGCTCGGCCCCGATGCCGCGTTATTCGATCGTTTCTACGGCGTGGAGCAGGATGGCAACGCGCCGCGCGGCAGCGATCCGCTCGGCGAATTCAGTGGGAAAAACACGCTCATCCAGCGGCTCACGGTCGCCGATGCGGCGAAGCTGTTTCGGAAGTCGGAGGAGGAGATTTCCAAGTCGCTCGCGGAGAGCCGGAAGAAGCTCTTCGACGTGCGCGTGAAGCGTCCTCGGCCGCATCTCGACGACAAGATCATCACGTCGTGGAATGGGCTGATGATCTCCGCTTTTGCCCGCGCGGCGCAGATTCTCGAAGACCCGCGGTATCTCGAATCGGCGCAGCGCTCGGCGAAATTCATCCGCGAGAATCTGTGGAAAGGTGGCGCGCTGCTCCGCAGTTTTCGCGACGGTGCCGGCGATGTCGGCGGATTTGCGGACGACTACGCGGCGCTGACCCAAGGGCTGCTTGATTTGTATGAAGCCGACTTCGATGTCGCGTGGCTGCAATGGGCGATGGAGCTTCAGAAAAAGCAGGACGAGCTTTTCCTCGACAAGAAAAACGGCGGCTACTTTGGCGTGCAGGCGGACGCGCCGCACATCCTCATTCGCATGAAAGAGGACTACGATGGCGCGGAGCCTTCGCCGAATTCCATAGCCGCGATGAACCTCCTGCACCTCGCACAAATCACCTCCGATTCCGCGCTCCACGAGCGCGCGATGAAAACCATCGGAGCCTTTGCCGATCAGCTTTCCCGGGCGCCGACCGCGCTGCCGCAGATGCTTTGCGCCGTCGATGCGTCGCTTTCAAAGCCGAGGCAAATCGTGATTGCCGGAGCGCGTGACGACGCGGGGACGCACGCGCTTTTGCGTGAAGTCCACGCGCACTACATCCCGAACAAACTCGTCCTTTTCGCGGACGGTGGCGCGGGGCAGAAGTGGCTCGGCGAGCGGCTGGAATTCATCCAGACCGTCGCACCGATCGACGGAAAATCGGCGGCGTATGTTTGCGAGAATTTCGTCTGCCAGCTCCCGACGACGGACGCGGAAAAGCTCCGCGAGCTGCTGTCCAAGTAGCTGAGTCCAGTGCGCGGCTACCGCGGCGGACCGCCGACGTAGTTCACGCTCGCCGCGACTTTCAGAGCGGTCGCCGCGCCGTCCTCGATTTGCGGCGCGCCGAGGAATGTCCGATAAAACAAGACGCCCGCGTTTTTCAGGGCGCCGGTGACTGCGGGTTTTCCGCGGATGATCGGCACAGCAGCCGCGTAACTGAGCAGAGGGATGCGACGCGGTGCCTCACCCTGCACACCCGCGATCACGATTTGCGGCGTGATATTCAAAATGAGCGCGCCTCCTGCCAGCTCAGCGCTCAACCGCAGCTCCGTCCCCGCCGCGCTCCACGCGGGCTCCGAATTGTCGATCGCGTGCGACTTTAGTGCCAGCGCCCGGAGCGCACCGATATCCGTGACCTCCCGGACCACCGGCACATCGACTGGCTTGCCGACCACTAGCGATGCTGAGACCCGCCGCGCGACTGCGTTCTCCTGCCGCCGTTCCACAATCTCGGACCCCACATCCGAGCCGACCGGGCGCGGACGGTCGAAATGCGGTGTGCTCGGGATGACCGTCACGCCACCCGATCCGTTCGCGATGATACGCGGCGGATCGTATCGCGAGGGCACCGGGATTCCCGTCTCCTCCGATGGCGTACGCGGCGCGGGACGCCGCACCGTGCGCTCCGTGAACGTGAGGAAATTCAACTCGACCGGCACGAGTGCGGGGGCCATTTCCAACTGCGTGAGCACGCGCCGGGCGGCCTCGATATTCGCGGGCGTGTCCGTGATACGCACCGGCCCATCGACACTCACGTATCGAAATGTCCCCTGCGGTGAAAGTGCCTTGCGGACCGCAGGCGCAACCCAGCCGAGCGGCAGAAATCCGACCTGCACGTCCTCCGTTCGCACGGGTGCCGCCCCGTTTCCGGCCACCGTCAGGCTGCAGAGAGCGGACGCGAGCAGCAGCGGGAGCGCATTCATCCGTGAAGGTTTCGTCATCGCGCCGCGTCGGTCAAATTTCGAAGTCAGACTCACTCAGCTTGCCGATGGGAAGAGTTGTATCACGGCTCGGAGCTCGCGGTTGCAACGGAGCTTGTGCTTTTCCCGGTTGCCGGGCAGAAAACCGCTCCCCAATCCCCATTATGAAATCCCACGCGTTCGTCGTTGCCTCATGTCTCCTCACTGCCGTCGCTTTTGCGGCGGAGCCGCCCGCAATCCCTGCGGAGCCGATCGCGAAAAAGAAGGAGCTGCTTTTCTCGGATGATTTCGAGGGGACGACGACGGATAAGCGGTGGCATAAGGTGGTGGCGACTTTCGCGGTGGAAAATGGGGCGTTGAAGGGGACGCAGACGCGGACGGAGAATGTGCCGGCGACCGATGGCAAGCCGGAAGTGACGGCGCATGCGGCCGTGCATGGGCTGGAGCTGCCGACGAAGAATAGTGTGGTGGAGGTGAAGATTCGCTTCGAAGGAGCATCGATGATCGATGTGGAGTTCGACGACCGCGCTTTTACCGGATCGCACTACGGGCATCTGTGCCGGGCGCAGGTGCGGCTGGACAAGGTGACGATCGTCGATGAGCGGGACGGCTCGCAGAGCAATGCGCTGATCGAGTTGAAGAAGGATGCGGTGGCGAACAAGGCGGCAATCGGCAAGCTGTATGCGGAGCACAGCGCGAGTTTCCCGGCGAAGTTGGAGGCGGGGAAATGGTATACGATGGGGGTGGAGGTGGCGGGGGATGAGATGCGGGTGACGATCGATGGGAAGCCGGCGGGGTTCTTGAAGTCGGCGGGGATTGGCCATGAGACGAAGTCGAAGATCGAGCTGGGAGTGGCGGGGCACGATGGGCTTTTCGACGATATAAAGGTCTGGAACGCAGAGCCGGTGAAACCCTAAGGCGCACTTTTTCCTCTCACTGTCATGAATATCCAGACTCGCCGCAGTTTCCTCGGGCTCACTCTCGCCGCGCTGCCGGGTTCCGCGCTGTTATCTTCTGCTAGCCGCCTCCTCGGCGCGGATTCGGCTGCGAAGCCGGACTCGAAATTTGCCGGAGTGCAGATCGGAATCAATGTGCCCTACAGCTTCGCGAATGCGAAGATGAGCGGAGACGAGATTTTAAAAGATGTCGTGCAGCTCGGGCTGAGCGGGGTGGAGCTGCGGACGCAGCCGGTGGAGGCGTTTCTGGGAGCGCCGGAGGGGAAGCGCAGTGACTGGCGGAAGTCGATGTCGATGGATCGCGTGAAGGAGTTTCGCACGCAATGGGAGACGGCCGGCGTGCTCATCCAGATCGTGAAGGTGGACGGGGTTTTCAAGATGTCGGACGACGAAATCGACTACGCTTTCAATCTCGGGAAGGCGCTGGGGGCGCGTGCGCTGTCATCGGAAATCTCGCACACGGAGGCGGAGCTGAAACGGGTGGGGAGTTTTGCGGACAAACACGAGATGCTGATCGGGTATCACGGACACGGAACGACGAAGCCGGAGGATTGGGAGAAGGCGTTTGCTGTAGCGAAATACAACGGGGCGAATGTCGATCTCGGGCACTTCGTGGCGGGAAACAACACGTCGCCGGTGCCGTTCCTGAAGAAGTATCACGAGCGGGTGACGCATGTGCATTTGAAGGATCGGAAGTTCAACAACGGGCCTAATACGCCGTTTGGGGAAGGGGATACGCCGATCGTGGAGGTGCTGCGGCTGATCCGGGATGAGAAGTGGCCGATTCAGGGGACGATCGAGTTTGAATACAAGGTGCCACCGGGCTCGGACCGGATGAAGGAGATCGCGCGGGCGATCAATTACTGCCGCGAAGCACTGGTGTAATTTTCGCCGCGGGCTGGAGGCTCTCGCGGCAGATGAGCGTTTTGAGCGCGTTCGCGCCAAAGCGAATCGATCGCGGTGCTGCAGATTTTTTGTAACCTCGTCTGCGCCGCTCGTCAGGAAGCGGGTGTATGCAAAACTCTCCCGAAATTTGTCCGCACTGCCGCGCGCCGATTCCCGCCGATGCGCCGGGCGGCTTGTGCCCGTCATGTGTGCTGTTCGCCGCGGCGCAAACTGGCGATGCAGGCCCAGCCGGCACTGCTCCGACGCTGGAGGAAATCAGCGCGGCCTTTCCTGAACTTGAGATCCGCGAACTGCTAGGGCTCGGCGGCATGGGCGTCGTGTTTCAGGCACGCCAGCCGCGACTCGAGCGGCTCGTCGCGCTGAAGATTCTGCCGCCGACGCTCGCGCTACAGCCGGGCTTTGCCGAGCGCTTCACGCGTGAGGCGCGGGCGCTGGCGCGGCTTAATCATCCGCACATCGTAGCGGTGTACGATTTCGGAGAACGTGCCGGTTTTTACTACCTGTTGATGGAGTATGTGAACGGCGTGAATCTGCGGCAGGCGATGCGCGTGGGCGTGACGCCGGAGCAGGCATTGTTGCTCGTGCCGCGCATCTGCGAGGCGCTGCAATTTGCGCACGACCACGGTGTGTTGCATCGCGATATCAAGCCGGAAAATATCCTGCTCAGCACCAATGGCGTGCCGAAGCTCGCCGATTTCGGCATCGCGAAAATCGCCGGCGAAGTGGCTGGCGTCACCGGGCTCACGGCCAGCGGCGCGCAGCTCGGTACGGCGGCTTACATGGCTCCCGAACAGATCGAACATCCCTCGACGGTCGATCACCGCGCGGACATCTACAGCCTCGGCGTGGTGCTTTACGAAATGCTGACGGGAGAACTCCCGCTCGGTCGATTTGCGGCGCCTTCGGCAAGATCGGCAGTCGGACCAGACGTGGACGACGTGGTCCTGCGCGCGCTGGAAAAAGAGCGCGAGCTCCGCCAGCAAAGCGCCACGGAGATGAAGACCGAGGTCGAGCACGCGAGCGCGGACGAAAAGAAGCGCACGCCCGCGTTGCCCTTGATGCAGTTGCCGTCGAGAGACCTCCCGTGGTCGCGTGCAGCGATGTGGGGCGCAGCGCTCGTCGCGGCCAGCATCCCCGTTGGCGGCATCATCGGCGCGATCGTTCGCAGCATCGTGAATCCATCCATCGACAGCGGGAGCCAGCTCAATGGCCCGATGGCAGGCAACATAATCATCTTCGGCTTCGTCTTCGGGCTCGCTGGCACGATTCTCGGCTGGAAGGCCGTGAGTGATGTGCGCTATCACCGCGGCCAACTTCGCGGCGGCGGCACGGCAGTTTTTGCGTCGCTCGCGCTGCCGGTGCTCGCGTTGCTAGTGACGGTCTTCGCAAATTTCACCGACATCCAGAAGGCGATCAGTCCCGGCGAGGATCGTCTGGCCGGCACCATCGTCGCCATCCTGGCCGTCATTGCTGCTTTGATCGCCTCCATTTTCGCCGTGAAGGCCTTGTGGAGTTCCGTCCACGGCGGCCCGATAGGCGGGCCGCTGCGGCGGGACTTTGGATTGCGAGGAGAGGACGTTAGCGCCTCGCAAGTCGGGCATTTTCCCAGCACTTCCCCGGCCGCCGGGAACATCTGGTCGCACCGGCTGCTCTTCCTGATCATCGGGCTGGTGGCGCTGCCATTCGTCGCCATCATGGTGTCATTGATCGCGTGGCGGCTCACTAACTTGAGCAACGAACTCGGTGCAATGCAGAGCCGGATGCTGATGACGGGCTTCGCGCTTCTCCCCCTCCTCATCGGCGCGACGATCTGGTTTCTCTATCGCCGCACCCGCCCGCGGCCTCCGGCGCCGGGCGAAGCCGCGCTTCTGAGTCCATGGCCGAAGCGCATTTTCCTGCTCATCGTGGCACTCGTGGTCGTGCCCGTCGCCTTCATCCTGCTTTGGCTCGTTGTCCCCTATTTTGCAATGCGAGGCGCTCCGATGCCGACGACGACCATGCCCGTGGACGCCGCTTCGGTGGACGTGCATTACGGCAAGCCCGATCCCAGCGCCCCGGGCGTGCACAAAGTCACGCTCAATTCCCGCACGCCCTACGGATGGGTCACCGATTTTTCCTTTCGCATCCGTGACGAGAAAGGCGAACGCGAGTTGCCCGCTGCAAGCGAGATCGTCGCCCAACCGCAGGCATCCCAATCTCGCCATGCAGCGGAGGGAAATGGCGAGGTGGAGTTGGCATACTCCGTCCGCGATATGAAAGACGGGTACTTTCGACTCGACGCCAAAGTGAGCAGGGGCCACGCCGACCTGGTTTCCAGCGGATTTTCGAGTTCTACTCCTTTCCAGTGGGCGGCAAGTCCGGCGCGAACCGAGGCTTACGGCTTCCAAATCGCCGCAACGCCATTGCGAGTCGCCTTCCTCCGCGGGCTGCCCTCCGCAGCCGAAGGTGCGACCAAGCCCGAAGCGGAAATGTTCATCATGGTGAAATCCCGCCCGATGAACGTCCGCGAGAAGTCCGAAGGTTTCCGGGTATTCAACGGCGAGGATCGCTTTGAAAAACTCATCCCCTTGCGAGTGCGGCAGGACGAAGCCATCCAGCGCACCGAACAGCAGCTCGATGAAACCCGCGCGCGCATCAAGGCTGGCATTCCGACCACGAAGTCGTTGAAAACCGCGGAAATGGACCTCGCCATCGCCGAAGCCCGCGGCGACGAAGTGAAGATCGCGGAAACACGAGTGAAATTTGCGACGTTGGAACTCTCCCTCGCGAAAGCGGAGGTAGAAGCAGGTAAGAAGGCTCCATCCGTGGCGCTCGAAGCGGAACAGGTGCTCAACGCCGCGCGTCTGCAACTTGAGCAAGCACGCAAAAAATTCCGCGTAGCAGATGACGCTGCTTTGGAAAGGCCGACCGCCAGATGAATCCGAGCGCACGCACGTCCGCCTTTGCCGTCACGCGCTGGACCCTCGTTGCGCAGGCGAAGGGCGATGACGCGGGCGCACGGAACGCACTTAGCGAACTGTGCGCTGCGTATTACGAACCCGTTGTCGCTTTTCTCCGCGCCGAGGGCCGCTCGGACGATGTCGCGCGCGATCTCGCGCACGGTTTTTTTGCCCGCGTGCTCGCGGGAAAATCGCTCGCTGGTGCGGACTCGGCGCGCGGGCGATTTCGCAGCTACCTACTCGGAGCGGTGAAACATTTTCTCGGAAACGAGCGTGCATCTGCCGCGGCGGAGAAGCGCGGAGGCGGCGCGGAACCTGTTCCACTCGAGCGCGACGAGTCGGAGGAAAACGACGGAAGCGTCGAAATCCCAGCGCCGCCGGGCGTGCGCGCGGATGAGGCATTCGAGCGCCAGTGGGCGTTGACGATCATCGCACGCGCTCTCGAAATCGTCGGAGATGAGATGCGCGCGGCGGGGAAGAGGGCGCATTTCGACACGCTCAAGCCGTGGCTCGTCGGCTCAGGCGCCGATACGCCTGCGCTTTCGCAATTGACCGTTGCGCAAGCACTGGGGCTGAGCGAGGGCGCGGTGAAGGTCGCGATACACCGTCTTCGCCAGCGTTTTCGCGCAGCGGTGAAATCCGAGATCGCGCAGACCGTCCCCGCGGATGCGGATGTGGACGACGAACTGAATCATCTCGTCGCGGTGCTCGTTCGCGGGTAGCGATAACGAAGATCGTCGGCTAACGGTTGCACGATACAACACGACCGATCATGCCAATGATCCACGCAGATCGGTCGCACGGTATATTGCTACTTCCCCTTCACGATCGTCGGCACGAAATCCACGACGATCGCGCTGTCGAGAATCGGGCCGAGCAGCGCAACGAATGCCTTGTGCGCCGGGTGCACTAGATACGCATCGCGGTCGGCGGCGTTCTTGAAGGTCGCGATCCAGCAATGCGTGTAGCCCTCGTCGTGGCCTTCAGTGCTCACGTTTGTGCCATATTCCAGCGACTCGACGACCGGGATCTTCCCGCCAAGCGCGGCGAATTCATCGACGATCTGTTTCACCTGCTCCGCCGTGGCGTCGGCTTTGAATTTGAAATGAACGACGTGTCGGATGGGACCGTCGGCGGCGAGAGCTGAGGCTGATATCATGGCGATGGCGGCGAGGAGGGTGAGGAATTTCATGGAGCAGGTGTTGCGGGAAGCCGTTCCGCTGGCAAGGCATTCCGCGATACTCCGAAACTTCGATGTTCGTCGTTCGCCATTCGATGCTCGATGCTTCCACACGTGCAACATCTCACCGCCATCCCCGCTACTGACCCGCTCGAAATCTACCGCGCCCGCGACGGCATTTATGGCGTCGATCTCCTCGCCGCCGGTATCGCGCATCTCGATTTTTTCACATGGCTCGCCGATCACCCAGCGACGCTCGGTTCGCTGTGCGCGCATTTTGAAATCAAAGTTCGCCCCGCGGACGTGATGCTCACGCTCTTCACCGCGATGGGTCTGGTGACACAGGCGGGCGGCTGCTTTCACCTCACGCTCCGCGCACGCGAGCATCTCGTCGCCGGCTCGCAGTGGTATCTCGCGCCCTACTACGCCGCGTTGAAAGACCGTCCGCAAACGCTCGACATGCTGCGCGTCCTGCGCACCGGCAAGCCCGCGAACTGGGGCAGCTACGACGCAGACGCATGGGCGCAGGCGATGGAAAAACCCGAGTTCGCGGCGCAGTTCACCGCCGCGATGGACTGCCGCGGCGTCTACCTCGGACAGGCGCTCGCGAAAAAGGTGGACCTCTCGGAGAGCCGTGCGCTGCTCGATATCGCGGGCGGCTCAGGCATCTACGCGTGCTCACTCGCCGCGCATTTTCCCGAGTTGCGCGCTACCGTTTTCGAGAAGCGGCCTGTCGATCGCATCGCCCGCGAAGCCATTGCGAGACAGGGTTGCAGCGAGCGCGTCGATGTGGTCGCGGGCGACATGTTCGCGTGCGAGCTGCCCGGCGGCTTCGACACGCATCTCATCTCGAATGTCCTTCACGATTGGGACGAGCCGGTGGTCCGCGACCTCCTCGCGAAATCTCACCGCGCACTCGGGCCAGGCGGTTTGCTCGTCGTCCACGACTGCCACATCAACAAAGAAAAGACTGGCCCGCTACCGGTCGCGAACTACTCCGCGCTGCTGATGCACTCGACTGAGGGCAAATGCTATTCGCTCGGTGAAATGGCCACGTATCTCAACGACGCCGGATTCGAGTGGATCAAATTCGAACCGACTGCTGCCGACCGTAGCTTCATTCTTTCGAGGAAAATCTGAGACGCGCCCGGCTCTTGATCTTCCATCCAAGCCGAATGACTCTCCCGCTACTGATCCACCGTATGAAACGCGTTTTCGTCTCGTTTGCCGTTCTCCTTGCCATCTCCTCCACCACACTCGCGGCGATCAAGTCGGAGGCTCCCGACTACTTCGCCCGCGCTCAGGACGCGATCTCGCGTCGCGACTTCGATTCTGCCCTGAACGCGCTCGATTCCGCTTTGAAAGAAGCGCCGGACAACGCCACGGCGCGGCTCTGGCGCGGGCGTTTGCGCGCGGATCGCGGCGCATTCGATCGCGCGCTGGAGGACTTGGACGAGGCTGTGCGACTCGCTCCGCAAAGCGCGGAAGCGATCGCTGCACGCGGATTCGTGAAGCAAAAAAAAGGGGACGCCGACGGCGCGCTCGCCGACTTCGACAGCGCGCTGCGAATCGATCCCGCGAACGATCTAGCGCTCTACTGCCGCGGCCTGCTGCACGGTGGTGCGGGGCAGTTGCAGGCCGCGCTTGGTGATCTCAATGCCGCGCTCGCCGCGAATCCGCGTAACTCTGCGGCGCTTGCGTCACGCGGCCAAATCCACCTCATGCGCCAGGAGATCGACGAAGCGACTGCGGACTTTGAGGCGTGTCTCGAAATCGATCCGAAGGATCCCGCCGGATTCACCGGCCGCGCTGCGGCGGAATTTGCAAACGGCGACTACGAAAAAGCAGCCACCGACTACACGGAGGTCATCCGGTTGCTGCCCCAGGATTCGCGTCCCCTTGCGCAGCGCGGCTACGCGCGAGCGGCTCTAGAGCAGACCGACAAAGCGCTCGAAGACTTCGACGCCGCCTTGAAACTCGACCCGAAAGACACCGCCGCGCTGATCGGGCGCGCCGGGATTCGTCGCGTACAGAAAAAGCTCCCCGAGGCGGTCGCGGATTACACCACGATCCTCGCCAGCGACGCCCGCGACCTGGGCGCTCTCATGGGCCGCGCCTCCGCGTTCTATGTGATGGGCGAACTCAAAAAAGCGACCGACGACTATGCCGTCGCTATCAAGTCCCGCCCGGACTTTCCGCAGGCATGGAACGACTACGCATGGCTCCTCGCCACGGCGAAAGACGACGCCGCGCGCGATGGGAAAACCGCCGTCGAATACGCGACAAAAGCCTGCGAGCTGACCGACTGGAAAAACGGCGCATATCTCGACACGCTGGCCGCCGCAAACGCCGAGAAGGGCGACTTTGAAGCCGCGCTAAAGTGGCAAAACGAAGCCGTATCCGCCTCCGGCACCGAGCTCGAAGAAGTGCAGGCGGAAATCAAAAGCCGCATCGAACTTTACCAACAGAAAAAGCCCTACCGCGAAGAGCCGAAGTAGCACCGGGTGGCGCACTCGGGACGCATCCTTTCCTAAAGAGGTAACCTTTGTGCCTGACGGCAGCCCATCGTGAGCAACACGTTGGCCCAGAGGGATTGGTCGCCGGTTTGGATTGTGAGGACGTGATCGGGGGACTCGACGAATTTGTAGAAGTCCCATTTCAGGATCGGCTCGAGCGCGAGTGTGACGCCCGCTTCGCTGAGGACGGTGCGGTATTCGTTCCAGACTGGCGGCTCTCCCGCGGCTGCGTAGGAGTCATCGGGCGGGATGCCCATCGTGTTCACACGGTCGATCGGAACGGCGCTCAGAATCGCGCGGAGGACTTGCGCGCAGGTCACCAAGCCGGGTGAAAGATTGAGGCAGACGACCTCGGAATTCGGTCCGCGCTTTGTGGACGCGGGGTAATTTCCATCGGCGATGAGGATCGCGGAATGATGCCCGGCGCGGCCGAGCACGTCGTTGATTTTCGGATGAATGAGCTGGTGCTTGAGCATGGTCAGTGGCCGCGAACGTAGTGTGCAAAAGCTTTCGCGGTCTGCGCGGCGGCGGCGTGAGAGTCGGGAAGAGGAAGAATTTCGGCGGAAAGGTAACCGTCGTAACCGATGTCGTGGAGCGCTTGCATGATCGGCGCGACATCGGTGTGGCCGAACCCGATCGCTCGACGGTTGCTGTCGGCAAAATGCACATGTCCGATGCGTTTCGCGGCGACTCGGAATGCGTCCGGAATTGACGATTCCTCGATGTTCATGTGAAAGAGGTCGGCGAGCAGTTTGACGTTCGGAATGCCTGACTCGTCGAGGAACGCAGCCGCGTCTGCGACGCGATTAAAGAGGTTCGTTTCGTAGCGGTTGAGAGGCTCGAAGAGCAGGGTCGTGGTGCTGGCAGCGAGATCGGTGAGTGCGCAGCGAAGCCAGTCCATCGCTTGATCGCGGGACACCTCCGGTTCCACGCGGCCCTGCATCGAGCCGATGATCGCTGGGGCATGGAACTGCGCCGCAATCTCGATGATCGAGCGGATGAAATCGCGAGCCTGCGTACGGATCGCCGCGTCGGGATGGCAAAGGTGCCACTTGTTCACGACCCAGCCGCCGCCTGTACCGATGGCCGCGACGGCAAGCCGATACCGCTCGCACAGCGCGCGGATTTCATCGACCGGAATCGCGGAGGCGGAGGCGGGGAAAATCTCGACGGCATCGAAGCCGAGCGCGGCGGCTTGCGCGAACGCATCGGCAAGTCCGTCCCAAAAAACGAACGGTCCGCCTTTCGCCTGCGGCACGAGCGAAACCGTGATCGCCGACTTCATTCGCCGATGAAAAGCGGCCGTAAGTGGCGTTGGTACAAGTTCTCCGTGACATTGCGCGCGACGACTTCCTCGTTGGCCTTCAGCAGATCGAGGTAACGCGCGCCTGCCTTCGCCGCGAGTTTGAAGGAAACGTGGAGCAGTTGCCGGAAGCTGGCGTTGAAGAGCGGATGCTGCTGATCGTGTCGGAGCGCGCCGGTGTATTGCTCGCTCGTCCAGCCGGCGACTTCGTCCGCGGTCGGGAGTCTTGCGCGGTTGATGTCGATCACGGACGCGTACGGCGCGGTTAGCTCGTCCACATGCTCGATCGCGTAGGCGTAGATTTCTTTCGCGAAACCGAGCGCGTCGCCGCCGGCTTCGGCCAGACCGATGAGCTCTTCGAGCCATGTCGTTCCGGCGGTTTTGAGATGCAGCCCGGCGTCGAAATCCGAGAGCGCGTGGCGGATGATCGGGTAGAGCGAAAACTTGTCGCTGCCGGAGTGGACACTGAGTTTCAGCGTCGCGGGCAGGCCGTATTTTTCGATGGCAAATGCGATGACCGCGAGGTCGTCATGGAACTCTTTTTCGAACTGCGCGAGGTCGCCGACGTAGTCTACGCCTTTGTTGAATCGACCCGTGAATTTCGGCGCGATGGTCTGCGCCGGGATGCCTTCGTCGGCGATCGCGGCGAGGATCACCAGCAGCTCCGGCGGCGTCTGAGGTGAGTCGGTTTCATCCATTGAAACCTCGGCAATCATCGCGTCCACGCCTTTCTGCTCGACGACGTGGCGGTAGATTTTTCCCGCGTCCTGGACGGCGAGGAGGAACTTCTCCGCGATGCGCTGCACCTCCTGGCGCGTCGTGTGAAAAGGCGTAGCAATTTTCGGAATCTCAATCGTCCCGATCAGCTCGGGATGCCGATCCACAAAGGCTTTCACGGCTTCCGCACTCGCGGGCTGCCCGATGGAATCGGCGACATCGAGCGTGAAGAAATCCGAATGCGGAATGAAGCGATCGACGGTCTCCAGTCGGATATGGTCGGCATCGACGTGCCATCCTTTTTCCCAGTCGAGCGCCTCCACCGCAACCCGCGCGGCGACGAGCACGGATGCCGGCTCGGACCCGATGAACGTGTGCTCGCGATTCGATTTATTCCAGACGGGCACCACCTCGACGCCGTCTTTCGAGAGAAGCTGGCACGCGCGAAGTTGGGCTTTCGCCTGATGAGCAAAACGGTCGCCGACGCCAATCGAGAATTTTTCGAGCGCCAGCATTTTCAGAGCGGTTTGATCGACACGTCGCGAAACATCACGGGATCGTTGTGCCCCGCGAAGCCGAAGAAGCCGCTGGTGCGGTCTTTGCCGGGATGGGCGCTGTGGGCCATGACGGCGGTCATGTCCACGGTGCTCAGGTCGGTGTCGAGGATGACGGTGCCGTTGAGTTCGACGCGGATGGTCGAGCCTTTGATCGTCACTTCCTGGAAATTCCAGTCGCCGATTGGATGCTGGTATCCGCGTTGCGCGGCGACCATTCCGTAGGCCGAACCGTGGGCCTGCCGGGGGTCGATTTTGCCGCGCACTTTTTCGTAATTGTCGTCGAGCACCTGCAGCTCGCACATGCCCTGATAGGCGGTGTCCCCATTGAGCGCGCAGCGGATGGCGAGGCCGTTGTTTCCGCCGGGCGGAACCTTGAATTCCAGCCGTGCGACGAAGTCCGCGTATTCGTCCTTGGTCAGCAGATTTCCACCTTTGCCGGGTTTGCAGCCGATCGCGCCGTCGCGAACTTCGTAATTGTCCACGGCACCCTGCCAGCCTGCGAGGTCCGTGCCATTGAAGAGCGATTTGAAGCCCGCATCCGCGCCGTGGCTGGCGAGGATTTTGTTCGCTTCGTCGCTGCCGATTTCGCGGATGAAAATGTTGCGCCATTTGATCGAAGCGCCGTGCGTTTGCAGGCAGATCGGACCGCGCGGAAGGATCGGAGTTTTGCGGTCGTAGTAATTTTCGAGGGTTGCGTGATCGACGACGAGTTGGTCGTTCAGCCAGACGCTGACGCGCGCTCCGACCATGAGCACGCGGAAGTGGTTCCACTCGCCGGATGGCTTGTCCGCGAGCACCAGCGGATCTTTACCCGGCGCGCCGGGCGAGTTGTTCCAGAGCCCGCCGCTTCCTTTGTCCGCGCCGTTCTTGAATTCGCGGGCGTTGGTGTGATCCCAAATCTGCACCTGCGGGACGTTGCGGAGATAAATTCCCGAGTCGCCGAGCGGGGCCATGTTGTAATCCACGAACAGCTCGAAGTCGCCGTATTCCTTCTCGGTCGTCGCGTAGTCGCCCTTGCCGTCGTTGAGCAGTTCACCGCCTTCCGCCTTCCAGTGTTCGTGCATCGTCGCGGTCCATTTTTCGATCTGCGCGGCACGGGTGGCGTCGTCCATCGCCGCGAGTTTCCGTGGATCGAAGGTGCTGCCGCCCCGCCAGCCGGTGAGGTCGGTGCCGTTGAAAAGCGCGGTGAAGCCCGCGGGTGGTGCGGTCTCCGCGCGGACTGAAAACTGCAGCGAAACCACTGCCAGAGCGGTGGCGAAAACATGGGAAACGAAACGGCGACGGAGCAGGGGAATTTTCATAAGTCGGCAAAAGGTTGAACGCCCCGCGCCGTCCCCGGCGAGCAAATTGAAGAGAGCCAGCCGCTTCGCAAAATATGGGAGCAGCTAAGCTTCAAAGCTTATCATTCTGAGTGCCTACGAAGAATCTCCAGCCTCTGTCTTTCTCACGCGCTCGAAGTGAAAGGTACAGAATTGCGATCTTTCGCTGGCTCAAGATGACGGGCTTTTCCAAGTGAGCCATCACCAGTTCCGGCGAGTCCGCGCCCGCTTGCCCGACTCCACGTCCGCACGGAGCTCACGCCGGCCTCGCCGCCGCGCGATCAAGCCACTTCGACCGCGTGAACGTCGGGAGTCGGTCCGACGGCAAAGGAGTCCTGGACGGCAGTTTTGCTGCTGAACGCGAATTTTGTGCTGCCGACTTTGAGGGAGCCGATCTGCTGGGCGCTGAAAAGAAATGTGCTGCCTGGGACCGCACCGGGCGCGCCCGAGATGCCGGCAGTCACGCTGATGCTGGCGATGCGGGAAACGATGGCCGCATTCACGTCGGCAATCGCGGTGCCGTCGGGCTTCACGCCGGCGAGGACGTTGCTCCGCGACCAACTTCCTTTCGCCACCACCGCGCCGATTTGCACGTCGGAGCGGAGCGGCGAAAGGCTGGTGCTGTAGCCGGCGAGGAGGTCGAGGCGGGACACGTCGCCGCTGACGGTGAGCGATTTGATCGCGTTGGCTTTCGACGAGGACGCCGGCGCGGCCAGACCTTCGGCGACTATGTGGACATTCGCGGTGGCGGCGCCGCGCACGTCGCCGGTGATCTTGATCGAACTTAGCGTGGAGCCGCTGAAGATGCCGGTGAGCGTGTTGCTCCCGCCGAAGAGCGAGCCGCTGATCGTGATCGCGCCGATGGTGCCGAGGTCGCTCATGCCGAGGTCGGCAAAAATGGACCCGGCGTAGTCTCCCGAGCCGCCGATCAAGTCGCCGCTGATTTTGACCGACGCGATGTTCCCACCCGCCGTAATGCTGCCGGACTGCACGCCGCTGCCACCGTAAACGCTGCGGCCGATCGTCACCTTCCCGATGCTGGTCGGGCTCTCGATGTTGCCCGTGTCCGGGCCGGAGCCGCCGTAAAGCGAGCCGCTCACGGTGATGTTGCCGATCTTGCCGAGCGCCGCGACGCAGGCGGAATCCTCCACGGTGCCGCCGCGGACATCGCCCTTGATGGTGACGCGGCTGAGATCGACCGTGGCGCTGAGCGCGGCGGCGTTGCCCAGACCGATGATCGAGCCGCCGATCGTCGCCTTGGCGAGCGTGCCGAAGACAGCGAACCCGACGCCATTCACGTCGGTCGCGACGGTGAGCTTCGAGACTTTCCCGAACAGGTTGCTCTGCGGCGAAGTCGCTCCAGTGCTTGATCCGCGGCCCCCGAGCGAATGCAACGTGAGCGTGCCGACCGCCGCCACCGTCGCGCTACTGCTGCCGCCTGCGATCACGCCCACGTCGCCGGGCGTCGTCACTTTCGTAAGATCGACGCCCGTGAAATCGATCGCGCCGATATCCACGAACCCGTCGCCGCCATTCGCCGAGCTGCGCGCCGCAGTGATCGTGAGGCTCGCCTTCTTCCCATTGAAATCCGCGTCGTTGGCGAGATTGATCCGCCGGAGCTGCCCGCTGGTCGCGTCGGGGAATTCAAAGTTCGCGAGGTCGAACTTGCCCTTGTCCGTCTTGATCGTCACGAGGTCGCCGTCCACGTCGGAGAAGGTGAAAGTCTTGCCGTCGGCGGAAAGGACGCGCTCGCCACCGATGAACGGCGTGAAAGCGACGGGCGGGAGCGGCGCAGCAGCGTCGAGCTCACGCACCCGGAGGTCGAAAGTCGCGCCGACGTTGAACTCATCCTCAGCCGTGTTCGACGCGGTCGTCTTCGTCAGCGGGAAGGTCGCCTTGCCGACCTTCAGCGACCCGATTTGCTCCGCCGTGAAGGCGTAGCGATCCGAGCCGCCGTCCGTCCCGCGAGCTTCGCCGGTGATCGCGATGCTCGCGATTTTCGTGAAGATGGACGCGCTCACGCCGGCGATCACGCTGTCGTCGGGCGTGCCAAATTTCCCATCCATGCCCGGGTTCACGCCCGCCGAGATCGAGCCGCCGATCCAGTCGCCTTTCACCACGACTTTTCCGATCTGCGCGTCGGCGACCAGCGCCGCACCCGCCGTGTCAAAGCCCGCGATGACTCTGGCAAAATGCACGCTGCCGGTGACGGTGAGACTCTTCAGCGTGGAAGACTTGGCGTCCTTGCCGGAGCTGATGAATGCAGGGTTCGCAGCCGATCCGAAGACGCTGCCGCCGACCGTCACCGCGCCGAGCGAGCCGCCCGCAAAGACGCCCGTGCGCCCGCTCGTGCCGCCATCGAGATTGCCGGAAATGGTCACGTTGCCGATCGCGCCGAGCGACTTCACCGAGCCGGAAAAGTCCCCCGCGCCGCCGATCAGATTGCCCGTGATCTTCACCGAACTGATCGCGCCCATCGCCGAGATGCCGCCGCTCGCGGTCCCGCCGTGCACGTCGTGCGAGATAGTCACCGCGCCGATCGTCGAGCCCGAGATGAGCGTCGCGCTATTCGCCCCAGTCCCGCCGAAGATCGACCCGCTCACCTTCACCTTGCCGATCGACGCACCCGTGATCGATGCCGAGCCCGCGCCCACGCCGCCGAGCAGATTCCCACCGATCGTGGTCGTCCCGATCGAGCCTGCCGCGATGACCGACCCGCTGTTCGCCGTCGCGCCGCCGATGAGCGAGTGACTGACCGTCAGCGTCCCGATCTTGCCATTCACCCCCGTCACATTCACGAACGCCCCGTCGATATCCGTCGTCACCGCGAGCTTCGTCAGCGGCCCGTTGATATCACTCTCCAGCGACCCGCCCACGCCCTGCGTCGTGAGCCCGTAGCGCCCGAGCGAATTCACCGTCAGCGTCGTGATCGCCGCCTTCGTCGAGCCCGTCCCCGCGTCGATCTGCCCGAGATCGCCCGACACCGTCACCTTCCCGAGATCGATCCCGTGCGCGTCGATCGCCCCCACATTCACCAGCCCGTCCCCGCCCAGCGGCCCCGGCTTCGCAGTGATCGTGATCGTCGCCCCCGTGTTGTCGTAGTCCGCGACCCCATTCCCCAGGCTCAGGTTCAAAAGCTGGAGCTGCTTCCCGCCCAGCACCGCCCCCGGCGCGCTCGCGAGCAGGAATTCCGCGGGGTCCAGTTTCCCCTTCGTCGTCTTCACCGTCACGATGTCGCCGTCCACGTCCGTGTAGGTGAAAGTCTTCCCGTCCGCCGACCCGCTCAGATTCGTGCCGAGGACGATGAAAGCCTTCTCCGCGACCTGCCCGCTCGGCGGGATCCACGCCGCGTCGTCGAGCCCGTCGCCGTTGATGTCCCCGATGAAGTTGAAGGTGCCGTAATTATGCAGCGTCGGCGTGATGTCCGGGCGAAAGAGATACGTCCCGCTGCCCTTCGTGCTGTTCAGGGTGTAGAGGCCGCTCTTCTGCGTGCCGTTGTAAATGGCGAGAGTCCCCGCGCCGTCCAGATACGCCAGGTAATCCGTCACGCCATCGCCATCGAAATCGCCCGGATCGTAGAACAAGTCGGAGATGCCCCCGTTGCCGTAGGGATTCCTGCCGTCCGGCCCGACCAGCACCTGCCGCGTCAGTGTCTGCGGCTTGGTAAAAGGATTCGTCGAAAAGCCCGACCCGCTGTTCTTCGCCCACACGAAGCCCTCCGTCTTTTCGGGAAAGCCGAAATTGAAAGGAATCCCGAGATCGAGCTTCCCGTCGCCGTCGATGTCACGCAGCACGACCTTGCTCCCCACGAAATATTGGTGCGGCGTCGTCACCGTCGGGATGTCAAAGCCCTGCGCCGCCGTGAGCGTCACCACATTCAGCACCGCCGTGCTCGTCGTCTGGCCGAAGACCACCGTCGTGTGCAGCGTCCCCCCATTGGGCAGATTCCCCACGCCAATGTCGTCGCGACCGTCCTGATTCACATCGCCGATGAAGCCCACGCTGGCCCCGATCCTGTCGTTCGACTTACTCGACGCGATCAGAAAGCCGTTCGTGCCATTGAGCGACGCCGTCGAGAGCGTCGGCGTGAAAGCGCCCGTATGCCCGAAGATCACGAACACCCCGCCCCCGCCCGTCTGCACGAATGCCGACACATCCGGCGCGCCCACCAGGATATCCGCAAAGCCATCACCATTGTAATCGCCGCCCTGTCCCTCACCCAGCAGCACGCGCCCGCCCACCACCGTGCCCACCCCGCCCGGGAAGCTGCGATCGTCCCCCGCGATCTTAAAGCCATTCGTCCCATTGAGCCCCCCGATATTCTGCGTGGCCGGCAGCGCCGCGCCGCCAAAGAACACATACACCTCCCCATCCCCGCCGCTCCCAGTCGATGACGCACCGATCACGATGTCATCGAAGCCGTCCCCATTCACATCCCCCGCGCTCGCCACCGCCTTGCCAAAGCCGCCGCCCTTCCCACCGATCAGCACCCCGCTCGTCCCCAGCGCATCGAGATTGATATTCACCGGAAACCCACCCGGACGCCCCCAGATCACCGCCACCAGCCCCTGATTCCCGGGGCTACTATCCGCATGACCGGTATCCGAGCCGATGAGAAGATCATCGTATCCGTCCCCATTCACATCCCCGCCATTGGCGATCGCCGTATAGCCCGGTTGAAACGCCTGTGTATCCACGCCCCCAGTCACCGTGAAGCCATTCGAGCCATTGAGCCCGAGTAGCGAGAAAGTCGTAAAAGCCGGAGCGATACGGGTCTCGAGAGGTTCGATAAAAGTGCGGCGGCGTTGGATCATGAGGGTAGTGTTTTGGGGGTTTTGAGAAAAATTCGCACGATCCTGAGAGCGAAGCGGCCGCAGGAATCGGCGCGACTTAGGCGAACCGAAAGCCCATGTCAACGGGGACTGTCCACGCCGGGTGTCCTGTCCTCCATTCTGGCCCGGCTACCCTGCCGTGAGGGCGGCGCGCTCGTTGCCGGTGGTGCCGGTCTTTTCGAGGAAATAGTCGTAGCCGCCGGAGTACGGGGTGACTTGCCCGGCGTTCACATGCAGCACTTTCGTCGCGAGTTTTCGGATGAAATGCACGTCGTGCGAAATGAACATGAGCGTGCCTTCGTACCGCTCCAGTGCGAGGATGAGCGACTCGACGGTGTGGATGTCGAGGTGCGTCGTCGGCTCGTCCATGAGCAGCAGATTCGGCGGATCGACGAGAAATTTGATGAGGTTCAGCCGGCTCTTTTCGCCGCCGCTGAGGACGCCCGTTTTTTTGTAGATTTCCTCTTTCCGAAAAAGGAACGACCCGAGAATGCCGCGCGCCTCTTCCTCTCGGATCGTCGGCGCGCTCGCCATCACCTCCTCAAGCACGGTTTTGTCGGCGTCGAGGGTCTCGGAGCGGTGCTGGCTGAAATATCCGATTTTCGCGTTGTGCCCGAGTTTGCGTTCGCCTTTTTGAAACTCGACGACGCCGGCGAGGATTTTTAGCAGCGTCGATTTTCCCGCGCCGTTTGGTCCGACGAGGACGGTGCGTTCGCCGCGTTCGATCGTGAGGTCCAGGCCCGCATAAACTTTGTTCGCGCCGTAAGCCATGTGGATGCCTTCGAGCGAAATTGCGCGCTGACCGCCGCGCGGCGGCTGCGGGATTTGGAAGCGGAACGGCTTGCGCGGCGGCGTCGGTTTTTCGATGAGCTCCATGCGCTCGATTTGTTTGAGCTTGCTCATCGCCTGCGACGCTTTCGACGCGACCTGCCGGAAGCGGTCGTAGAATTCGCGCAGCGCGGCGATCTCCTTTTGCTGGTTTTTGTAGGCGGCGTTCTGCTGTTCGTAGTTCGCCTCTTTTTTCTCGAGAAAGGCGGAGTAGTTGCCGGTGTAGGGCACCAGTTTTTGCTCCGCGATCTCGTGCACGCTCTCGACGATTTCGTCCATGAACTGCCGATCGTGCGAGATCATCAAAATCGCGCCGGAGTAGGTCTTGAGATATTCCTGGAGCCAGAGGAGTGACAGGAGGTCGAGGTGGTTCGTGGGCTCGTCGAGCAGGAGAAGATCGGGTTCCATCACGAGCAGCCGCGCGAGGTGCGCGCGCATGATCCAGCCGCCGCTGAGCTCCTTGGCTTTTCGTGAAAAATCGGTTTCGCGGTATCCGAGGCCGCGCAGGATTTTCTTCGCCTTCGCCTCGACTTCCGGGTTGCTGAGCGCCTCGTGCTTCGCGTGAGCCTCGAGATATTCCGGCCCATCGACGGTGCCGGCTTTTTCGAGTTCGTGCAGTTTGGTTTCGAGCGCCTGCAGGTCGCCCGCGCGGCCGGTCGCGACATCCATCACGGTTTCTTCGCCGACGGTTTCACTCTCCTGCGGAAGATATCCAACCATCGTCCACTCGTCGCGCTCGATCGCGCCGGAGTCGGGCTCGTCGGTCTTTAGAATGAGGCCGAAGAGCGTAGATTTTCCCGCGCCATTCGGCCCAACGAGCGCAACGCGTTCGCCGTAGTTGACGGTGAGCGTGGCGTTTTCGAAGAGCGTGCGGCCGCCGATGGTTTTGCGTAGATCGCGGATCGTGAGCATGTGACTTGGGATTAAAAAACGGGCGGGTTCGTTAGCGTCGGATCGGTCGGAGCGCCAGCGATTATCCCGCGTGGTCGCTGAGGAACTCGACAACGCGGCGTTCGGAGTAGCGTTCGAGGCCGTTTTTTAAATCGAGGAAACCGACGTGGCCGCCGGATGCGGGCGCTTCGAGATAGAAAGCGGAACTCGCCTCGGCTTCCGGAAATGGGAAGCACTCGGGCGCGAGGAACGGGTCGTTGGCGGCGTTGAGCAGCAACGTCGGCAGGGTAATTCGTTTCAGAAACTGGCGCGCGCTGGACTGCGCCCAATAATCGGCGGCGTCGCGAAATCCGTGCAGCGGCGCGGTGTAGCGGTCGTCGAATTCCTGAAAGCTGCGAATCTTCCGCGCGCCAGCGGCATCGACTTCGCCGGGAAAACGAAGCGCCTTCGCTTCGATTTTCGCGACGAGCGTAGTGAGGAATCGCCGCAGATAAATGCGGTTCGCCCATTCGCGATCAAGCTTTCGCGCGCTGGCGGCGAGATCGACGGGCGCGGAAATTGCGGCTGCGGTGACGACCGCCGGATGAGGCGGAGATTCGCCGAGATATTTCAACGTGAGATTTCCGCCGAGACTGAAACCGACGAGCGCGATGCGCGAATACGTCGCAGCCGTGGCTTCAATGACGAGACGCAGATCACTCGTCGCGCCGCTGTGGTACAAGCGCAGCAGGCGATTAGGCTCGCTACCGCAACCGCGGAAATTCCAGGCGAGGACATCCCAGCCGGCTTTTGAGAGAGCCGCCGACATTCCGCGGACGTAGTCATTTTCCACCGATCCCTCTAGGCCGTGAGAAAGGATCGCGGTGCGTGCGTGGCCACCGCGGAGCCAGTGCAGATCGAGAAAGTCGCCATCTTCCAACTCCATCCGCTCGCACTGGAAAACGACTGAAAGACGGCGCGGCAGTAAGACGGGCAGGATCGTCTGGACGTGTCCATTCAAGAGAAGTGCGGGCGGGTGAAATCGGGAGCGGATGACGGGCATGCAGTGAGGCGAGAGTGTGAGCGCGAGGTGAGGACTCTCGACGAGGCGCGGCGGACCGGGAGTAGAATTTGGTCCGCGACGCTTTTATTTCCTGAAGTTTTGCTCCACTCTCGCTGCAGAACATGCCTGCCACTTCCCCCGAACGGCTCCGTGTCCTCTTGATCGAGGACGATCCGGGAGATGGTTTTCTGCTTCGCGAAATGGTGGAGCACGAGCCGCTCTCGCGCTTTCGCGTGACGCAACACGTCGAGCAACTCGCGCCCGGGATCGAGTTCTTGAAAGCTGGACTGGCGGACATCGCACTGCTCGATCTTTCGCTACCGGACAGCCGCGGGCTCGAGACTTTCCGCCGCGCGCACGACGCCGCGCCACACGTGCCGATCATCGTGCTGAGCGGGCTCGACGATGAGGAAATGGCGCTGCAGACCGTCCATCTCGGCGCGCATGAATATCTCGTGAAAGGGCGCATCGATGGCTATTTGCTGCATCGCGCGATGCGATACGCGATCGAGCGGGCGCGTGCCGAAGCGGCTCTGGCAAAGGAGCGTGAACTTTTTCGCACTCTCTTCGACAACTTGCCGGACCGCATTTATTTCAAGGACGAGAAGAGCCGATTTCTGCGGATCAACCGGGCAATGGCGGCGCTTTTCAATGTGAGCAACGTCGAGGATGTGAACGGGAAGACGGACGCGGATTTTTTTGGCGGAAACCACGCGGAGGAGGCACTGCTCGACGAGATGCAGGTGATGGCAACGGGCGATCCGATGTTCAACAAGGTCGAGTTTGAATCCACCGCGACGGGGGCGCGCTCGTGGGTGCTCACGACGAAGCTGCCGCTGCGTGATCACGAGGGACAGGTGATTGGGACGTGCGGGATCTCACGGGAGATCACGCAGCTCAAGGAGATGGAGGAGCAGCTCGCATCCGAGCGGAATTTACTGCGGAGCTTCATCGATAACCTGCCCGACCTCGTCTATTTGAAAGACGCGCAGGGCCGGTATTTGCTGGATAATCTGGCGCATCAACGATGGCTCCAGGCGAGCGATGAGAGGGAAGTGCGAGGGCGCACGGTGTTCGATTTTTACCCGGACGAGATCGCGCGCGCTTTCCAAGAGGACGACGAGAGAATCCTGCAATCGAACGAGCCGCTGCTGAATCGCGAAGAGCGAATCATCGGACCGGATGGGAGCCAGCGATGGATGCTCACGGCGAAGGTGCCATGGCGCGGCGAGGACGGCTCCGTGCACGGACTCGTGTGCATCTCGCGCGATGTGACGGAGCAGAAGAAGGCTGAGGAAGAGCTTCGCCAGGCTTACGCGGAGCTCGCTCTCGGGCGCGAAGAAGTGCTCGCAGCGATGGAGAAGATGCAGTCGGCACACCAGGAATTGCACGAGGTGCAGCTCCAGCTCATCGAGGCCGAGAAGATGAAATCCATCGGGCGGCTCGCAGCCGGCATCGCGCATGAGGTGAAAAATCCGCTCGCGGTGCTCGGCATGGGTGTCGAATTCCTCGACTGTCAGACTTTCGCGGAAGATCCCTCAGTGCGCGCGACGCTCACGGACATGGCGGACGCGGTGCGCAGGGCGGATTTGGTGATTCGCGGGTTGCTCGATTTTTCCGCGCCGAAGCGGCTGGAGGTGAAGCCCGAGGATTTGAATGTCATCATCGACCGCGCGCTCACGCTGGTGCGGGGCGAGATGAAAGGAATCGAAGTCATCCGCGAGGCGCAGCCGACTCTGCCGCCGCTGAATGTCGATTCGGGCAAGATTGGGCAGGTGTTCATCAATCTGCTCACGAATGCGATCCACGCGATGCCCGACGGCGGGACGCTCACCGTGCGCACATATTCAAAGCAGCTCACTGGCATCGGTGCGAATATCGGACAGGGACGTGGCGACTGGTTTCGCGTCGGGGAGTCGATCGTGGTGGCGGAGATCGACGACTCCGGGCACGGCATTCCCGATGAGACCCTCACGAAAATTTTCGAGCCGTTCGTCACCACAAAGCCGACAGGCAAGGGGAGCGGGCTCGGGCTTTCTGTCGTGAAGACCATCGTCGGTCTGCATCACGGCACGATCGATATTCGAAATCTGCCGGAGGGCGGCGTGCGCGCGACGGTGATGTTTCAGGCTTGAGCCTGAGCGAGCACGGCCCTTCCATCCTCACCCGGCGCTCAACTCACCCTCACTATGGAAAAGAAACGTGTATTTATCGTTGACGACGAATCGGGCTTCACGCGGCTCATCAAACTCACGCTCGAAAAATCGGGCAAATATACCGTGCTTGAGGAAAACGACGGGACGAAAGCCTGGCTGGCGGCGCGGGAATTCAAGCCAGATATCATCTTTCTCGACATCGTGATGCCGAAGATCGACGGCGGCGACGTGGCGCAGCAGATCAAGTCGGACCCCGCGCTGGCGCATGTGCCGATCGTATTTCTCACCGCGATCGTTTCTGAAAAAGAGGGCGGCCACACAATCGGGGGATTTCCGTTTGTCGCAAAGCCGGTGAGCATTGCCTCAATCACGAAGTGCATCGCGGAGCAACTCGGCGAGTCGGTGTAAGCCGGGATCGCTGATCCCATCACGGTTTGCGGGCGTTGCGCTTTCCCGGGATTCGCCGAAAATCGCATCTCTCGTGTCGCAGTCCACGTCTCGCCGGCACGCGGCACATATCAACGCCGCACCCGCGTTTCTCGCGACCCTCTCCAGCAACCTGCGGCCCGGATGTTTCTAACATTGCACGGGCCGCGCGCTTTGCTCTCGCACCCAATCATGAAAACCCCAGCACTGCAGCGCGTTGTCCCCCCAGTCACCGTAGCCTTTTTCGCCATCGTCCTCGGCGGCATTTCCGCGCTCGCCGCGGAGCCTGCGCTCACATTGAAAGACAACGACGTGTGGGTCATGGCCGGCGACAGCATCACGGCGCAGCGCCAGCACACGAATTTCATCGAGGCCTACTACCAGACGCGCTACCCCGCGCTGCATCTGCATTTCCGAAACTCCGGTATCGGTGGCAACCGCACCGGAAATATCCTCCAGCGCTTCGACTACGATGTCGCCGCGTGGAAGCCGACGATCGTCAGCATCGAGCTCGGCATGAACGACGTGAACAACGGCGACGACCCCGCCGCCTACATCGCCGGTATCCGCGAACTCATCGGTAAAATCCGCGCAATCCCCGCGCAGCCGGTGCTCATTTCCTCGAGCCCTGTCGATGACGGGAGCTTGATGGACGATTGGAAATCCGACCGCTGCCGCCGCCTGCATCCTTACACCGAAGCGCTTCAAAAACTTGCTGCGGAGGAGAAAATCGTATTCGCCGATCAGTACCATCCGCTGCTGAAGGTGTGGGGCGAGAATCGAAAAGCCGGTGCGGAAGCGGCGGCGAAAGCGGCGACTGGAACTCCGGCCCCCGCGACGGTGGATGCGAAAGGCAAGCCAGTCATCCCGGCATCGCTGATTCCGCTCGGTGGGGATACGGTGCATCCTGGACCGGTCGGGCAATACACGATGGCCTCGGTGATTTTAGAGGGGCTGAAGGCGACTGGCGACGTGAGCTCCGCGGAGCTTCATGCGGATGGCAAAGTGGTCTCTTCGAAAGGGTGCAAGATCAGCGATGCGAAAGCGGCTGCGGGCAAATTGAGCTTCACGCGCCTTGATGAAACGGGGCCGTGGCCGATCCTGCCCGCCGCGAAACCGGCGATCAAATTGCGCCCGGAAATCCTGTCGCGTTCCCACTACATGCTGCGCGTCTCGGGACTTCCCGATGGCGGCTACCGCGTGAGCATCGACGGAAAGCCGGCGGGCGTCGTCGATGCAAAAGAACTCGCGGCTGGGTGGAACATGACCACGGCATTCGACGACCGCTCAACTGCAATTCTCGCACTGATCGGGAAGTTGCAGGGCAAACTCAACACCGATTGGCGCGATGCGAGCAAGACGAAGGACCCGGACAAACTCGCGGCCGCACAGCAGGCCATCGATGCCTGCGAGGTGGAAATCCGCACGGCGTGCCAGCCCGCGCCGCTGCATTTCGAGATCGAAAAAGAGGCTCGCTGACTAATCGCGCGGAGTGACTCCGAGGCCGGGGAATGCCGATGGAGACAGGATTCCGCGGTTGAAGGCCCAGCCGCGAAATGGGTCGTCGCGAAGCAGCCACGCACCGTCGAGATCAGCGAAATCCGTTTTCTGCGCCACTGCCGCGCCAGCCGCGATGAGGATGCTGCTTTCCAACATGCAGCCGACCATCGTCCGCAGTCCGAATTCGCGTCCGCGCCGCGCCATCCGCACCGCGGGCGTGATTCCGCCACATTTCACGAGCTTGATATTGAAGCCGCCAAACCGCTCCGCGACGCGCTCGACATCGGCATCCAACACGCAGCTTTCATCGGCGAAGATGGGCGGTCCGCCTGCGACTCTCGGGACGCGCGAATCGTTCTCGGGAAGGAACGGCTGCTCTATGAACGCGACATTCAGCGCTCGCAATTCCGCCGCGAGCGCAGTCAAGTCGTGCGCGCCCCACGCGCAGTTTGCGTCGACTGCGATCACCGCGCCGCTCGCCGCGCGCACGCTTCGGATCGGTGTGAGATCGGCGGCTGCGTTTGATTTGATCTTGATCATCGGAAAGCCCCGCAGCTCGGCGATCTTCTGCTGAAGCTCTTCCGCGGTCGATAGGCCGATCGTGCAGAACGTCGGGATCGCGCGCGGATGCGCGCCCCACGCGAGTTCGCTGACGCTGATCTTCTCCCGTTGCGCGAGCAAATCCCACAGCGCCAGGTCGATCGCGCACTGCGCCGCGCGGGACGGCGCGACGATCTCCCAAACCTCCTCCCACACGCGCGAAATATCCTCGACGGATACGATTCGAACCTCGCTCACGAACTTCTCCGCAGCCGAGAGCGCGGCCAGCACGCTTTCCGCAGTCTCGTTGTAAAATGAGTTCGGCGACGCTTCGCCGCGTGCAATCACGCCGTCGGATTCCAATTCGACGAAGACATTCCGTACCGCCGAACGCCGTGCCCGCGCGATCCGAAATTCCTGACGCGGATGAAGCTCTCGAATGGACGCGCTGAATTTCAAGTGGGACGAGTTCCGGGAGAGGAGCGCGAGAGGCGGGGGGGGGAATCGAACCCCCGAATGCGGCTTTTGCAGAGCCGAGCCTTACCACTTGGCTACCCCGCCATTTTTGCGAGCGGATGACGTACCCGACGTTCCCGCGCTCGTCAACGCGATTGCTGGCGCGATCCGCTTTCCCGGCCCATCTTCCCCGCTCCCCGGCCTCGTGAACGACTCCCACATTTCCACCCCGCGCCTCTTCCGCATACTCCTCTGGGTGCAGTGGCGCTCGTTGAAAGCACGGCTCGCCGGCATTCAGCGCGAGTCGCCGCTCATGCTCATCGTGCTAGCGTGTTTCGTCGCCGGGTATGTCGGCGTCGGCTTCTGGCTGCTGCGCTCGGGGCTCGGGCTGCTCTACCATTTCCCCATCGTCGGCAGCCTGCTTTCGCAGCGGATTCTCTTCCTCGTTTTCGCCTTCTTTTTCGTGATGCTCGTCTTCTCGAACATCGTCATCGGCTACTCGACGCTCTTCAAAAATCGCGAGACCCAGTGGCTCCTTTCGCTGCCCGTACCGCACCGAAATATCTACCGCTGGAAATTCCTCGAAGCCCTCTCCATCTCGAGCTGGGCGCTCATTTTCCTCAGCGCTCCGATGATGCTCGCGTATGGCCGCGTCCACGATGTCCCGCTCATTTTCTACGCGCAGGCTGCGCTCGTCTTCCTGCCATTCGTCACGATCCCCGCGCTGATCGGCTCGTGGATCATTCTCTTTTTCGTCCACGTCCTCGCGCGGCGCGGTGTGAAAAAAATCGCCCTGGGCACCGGCGCGCTCGTCCTGCTGGTACTCATTTTTTCTGTGAAGCCCGCGAGCGACCTCGACGCCACGAGCGCGCAGGACGTCCTCTCGCTCGACCAGCTCCTCCGCCACACGCGCCTCAGCACGAACGCCTTCCTCCCGAGCGCTTGGATGGCCAAATCCGTCATCGCGTGGGGCGAGGGCCTCGGCACGCAGGGCGCGTTTTATTTCCTCCTGCTGCTGAGCAATGCCCTCATGGGATTGCTCATCGGCTTCGAGATCATGGGCCGCTTCTTTTTCAAAAGCTGGACCGCCACGCTGAGCTCGCGCGCCGAGCGATTTCAGCGGCGCGCCGAGGCCATGCGCCTGCGCGGCGAACGGCGTTCGCTGCTTGAAATGGTCGCCGGCCTCCTCCGCATCTTCTCGCAGCCCACTGCCGCGCTCGTGCTGAAAGACGCCCGCCTTTTCTGGCGCGACCCCGCGCAGTGGATCCAGTTCATGATCTTCTTCGGCCTGCTCTGCATCTACGTGCTGAACCTCCGCAACGTCGCCTTCGATTTCCAAACCCCGTTTTGGGAAACCACCATCAGCTACCTGAATCTCGGCGCCTCCGCCCTCACGCTTTCCACGCTCACCACGCGCTTCGTCTATCCGCAAATCAGCCTCGAGGGCCGGCGCCTCTGGATCATCGGCCTCGCCCCGATGGGCTTGAAAAAGGTGCTCCTGCAGAAATTCTGGATGAGCTCCGGGGCCGCCATGTGCGTCACCGTGAGCCTCATGATCGCGTCGAGCGTCATGCTCCATCTGCCCGCGCTGAAGGTCGTCTTTTTCTCCGGCTCGATCGCCCTGATGAGCGTCACCCTGAGCGGCCTCGCGGTCGGCCTCGGCGCGCTCTTTCCGAACTTCAAGGAAGACAACCCCACGAAAATCGTCAGCGGATTCGGCGGCACGCTCTGCCTCGTCGTCAGCTTCATCTACATCGCGCTCTTCATCGCCCTCGCCGCCCTCCCCGACCTCCGGCTCGTCATCAAAATCCCATTTCCGATGCCCGATTGCATCGCGATCTGCCTCGCGATCTTCCTCAGCGCCTGCGTGCTCATCCTCCCCCTCGGCGCCGCCATCCACCGCGTGCGCACGCTGGAGATTTAGGGAAAGTCGGCCGCGCACGCCCTCGTGCGCGTTCGGAGTTTCGGAGGGATTTCGCGCGTGACAGGCGGTTTCGGAGGCGGGTAGGGTATTTCCGCAGAGATGCGGGAGGATTTTCAACATCGAGGTGGTCGAGCGGCTTTGCGCCCGGAGGGGTTCGCGATTTCCCCGGTTCGTTCCTGCGGGTCAGGTTGGCGATGTTTGGTCGGAATGCACCATCCTGCTCGGGAAAGATGCTGCCGTCCGAACGGATTTTGCGGTCCTGCTGGCGCGGTTTTCGCGATTATCCCGTTCACAAATGTAGGGTGATTTTGTGGGTTGAAGCGTAGGCGTCACTCGCCTGCGTTTACTTTGTCGGCTTCGCCTTCTGGCCGACTGGCTTGCTGACCTTCTTCGGCTTCGTCGGCTTAATCGTGAGCGCGCGGCGCATGATCTCGTCGAATCCAAGCGGTTGCGGTGTTTTTGATTTCAAGAATTCAACATACCCGAAAGCTACGGCGGCTTCCACTTCAAACTGCGCTGCCCTCTCATTCCATGTGATACTGTTTTTTTTCTGCTTGCGTGCTACTTCGGGGCAAGCTATTCGTGCTTCCGTGATCACTGCTGAAATTATCAAATCCGAAATTACCGAACTCGATCTGAAACTCTCCGCGATGGAGCCACTTCGGAAGCGCCGGGACGCGTTGAAGAACCTTCTGGAAACCTACGGCAACGACGAAACTCAACCTCGCTTGCTCGACGCTCCGAGCCTAGCGCCATCTGAACGCTACAAGTCGCTCGGAACGACACAAGCAATGATGGAGTTCCTGCGAGACTCGCCGGGCGCATATTTCAGCCCGCGTGACATCGGGAAGGCGATGCTGGCTGGGGGACACGAATCCAAGTCGCCGAACTTTTTCAACATCGTTTACACGATCTGCAAGCGAAAGGGTGAAGCTGGCGATTTCGAGGTTGCGGAACGCAAAGGGAAAAAAGTTTTCCGACTTCCATCTCAACCAGCCGCAACGACCTCGGCGCAACCACAGGAAGGAAGGTGAAACAACACGTATGAGCAACCAAGCATACGCAGAAATCTGCGAGCACGGTGACGGCGACACGCCGCCGCCCCAACACCCGGCGCGATTGAGAGATCGACGCTGCGCGCCGGGAAAGAAACAGCCGATTGACCTAAAGCAACTTTGAACGGCGCAATGGTCAATCGGCTGGAAACTCGGATCGTCGGGCGAGGGGAAACCCCGCCTTGAACCCTAAGCAGGCGTGGCGCAAATGGAAGACGCGGAGGACTTGGAATCCTCTGGGTGCCTCTGATCAGGAATACACCCATGCGAGTTCGACTCTCGTCGCCTGCAACCTCAACGTCGAATTTTAGCACTAAAAGTCAACGATGAATTGCAGCACGCTTCATTTCTGCTCCGCCAAAGGCTTGTATGTGAGGCGTTTGCCTTCGACTTTTTTCAGTCCGGCAACCGTGCGCTCTCCGTCTGAAACCTTGCGGTGATTCCAGCGGAAATCGAATTCTGCAACGTATTTCGGCAGGTGCTTTTTGGAAATGTGGTGGAAATTTCCGGCGATTCCACGCCGCAAAAGGCTGAATGAGCTTTCCGCGTAGTTTGTCGTGACAACCTCGCCGTCCGCCTCGATGCGGTGATACTCTCGCTTGCCGCGCAGCTTTGCGTGACGCACTGACTTGTGGACGAACTCTTTCGGTAAATTGATGTATGGCCGACTCTCATCGGTGTTGACCGTCGATCCCGCTTCGACGTGATCTTGCACGGCTTTGTGCAATCCCTTGGCCGTTACTCGGTCAAGAACGACGGTTCGCCGGGTTCCAGTGGAACGCTCCACAAGCGCCACAACGCATGATTTTTCGGCGTGCGCTCCCGGACCGCGAAACTTCGCTTTTGTGCCGATATAGCACTCATCGACCTCGACGATTCCCGAGAGTTTGCCCTCGAAAATTGGATCGGTCATTGCGTGCCGAATCCGATGCGACATGAACCACGCTGTTTTGTAGCTTCCGAGACCAAGATGCCGTTGAAGCTGCTTTGCGCTCATGCCTTTTTTTGCGCCGCAAATCAGATACCAAGCAACAAGCCAGATGTTGAGCGGCACATGCGAATCCTCGAAAATCGTGCCGACCGTCACGCGGAATTGTTTCGTGCATTGAGCGCATTGCCGAATCCCGACGCGGATTTTTTTTGCCGGATTTGATTTGAGATTCCAAAAGAGAAGCTGATCACTGTTTCCGCAATGAGGGCACACGACGCCATTCTCCCACCGAATCGACTCCAAATATTTGATCGCCGTCTCTTCTGTGGAGAAGCGCAACATGATTTGCGGGAGCGTCAAATCCTCTGGCGTTGGAAGCAATTTCGTCTTCATGGAATCAAAATTCCATTTCTCTCAACATTTGTCAAGGGGATAATCGCGGCGGTTTTGCAACGGTACGGCTGTAAGGGCAGAAATCTGACACGACAACCGCACCAACACTCCTATTTCGTCATTTTTTCCCAAAAAAGCTGGCGAACCCGTGTGGTTTGATGTGCGCTATTTAGCCCCTTAACGTGCGGGGAGCGGTGCTGTTGGCGCTGCCGATTGGATATGCTCGCGTATGTCTCGCGATACATCGGGCGAGTATGCTTAACGCCCCGTATGTGCATTTCTTTTATGTCTTCGGAGCGATGGAATGCTTCGTCTTCATCGACCCGATAACTGCGTCGCCTATCGGTGCGATTTTGTCGATCATTCCTTTGATTGTGGGGCCGCTAGTGATCTTAGCGAGTTCCTGCGTGATCTTCCGGCGGCACCGGAATTCCCGGTTTCACTCCGTTGCATTTTGGTGGGGAATGGCCTTATTTCACGATGTCCCTTCTGGAGGACCATGGCGCGTCCTTTTACTCGAAGTAGGTGTCCTCGTGGCTGTAGGGCGGGGCGCAGGGACAGAGGAAGCGGAGGGGGGTGGTGGCGGTGATGGTGTGCCGGGCGCCGGGCGGGATGAGGATGGCGTCGCCCGGGACGACGGGGCGGTGTTCGCCGTCGAGCTCCATGGTGCCGGTGCCGCTGAGGAGGAAGTAGATTTCCTCGCTAAGCCGGTGGTAGTGCCGCTGTGTGGATGCGCCGGCGGGGAGGGTGGCCTCGGCAAGGCTCTGGTGGGCGACGGGCGCGTTGGTGTGGTCGAGGATGCTGCGGATGGTGGACCCATCGGCGGTGGTGAAGGGCGCCTGCTGGTCGATGAGGCGGATGGTCATGGGAAGGCGCGTGATTTTCGACGGAGCTCGGGGTGGGCGGGACCGACACGCGGGACGCGTTGCGCTACCGGAATTCCGCGGCTTGCACTATTAGGCTCACCGCGTGGGCGAGTAGTCGGTGGGCTTGAGGAAGAGGGATTTGACGCCGTCGGGGAGGGTGAGTGAGCCGCCGCCTTTTTGCTCGGAGGCGGCTTTGGCGGCGATCCAGTCGGAGTCGGCGCGGAAGTCGGCCCAGGATTTTGTGGCGGCATCGGCGCTGGCGTGGGCGATCATGTAAACGAGGGTGTCGGCGGCGGCGGGCTGGCCGGGGAGGAGCTGCCAGTAGAAGAGGTTGGTGATGCCGTGCTTCGCGAAGAGGGACATGGTGTGGTCGCGGAAACGGGCGTGGAGGAGGGGGAGGTTGTTCGGCGTGGTGGTGTAGATGCGGCGCTCGAAGACGCGATCTTCACCGGGTTTGGAGGGCTTGATCTCAGGCGAGAAGTCGGTCGCTGACATGAAGAGCTGATCGACTTTGGTGACGAGCTTTCCACTGACCTCGGATGCGCTCTGGGCCTGCTTCCAGTCGGGGTCGGACATGAAGGCTTTCCATGAGACATCGCGCGCTTCGCGGCTGGGGTAGGCGAGGACGTAGATGAGGACGTTGTCGGTGTTCTCGATAGGGACCCAGTAGCCGATGTTGGTGATGCCGTGCTTTTCAAAGAGCGCCATCGTGTGGTCGCGGAAGCGGGCGTGGAGGGCATCGAGCTTGCCCTCGGCGGCGTGGTAGGTGCGCATTTCAAAGACGCGTGTGTCTTTGTCGGCGGCGACGAGGGAGGCGGTCGCGGTGAGGAGCAGGGCGGCGAGCAGGGCGAGGGATTTCATCGCCGTGATGATGCACGCCGGGCGCGGGCGAGGGAAGCGCCGCGGAGGGGAAAGGGAGGCGGAGCTTTACGGGCTCAGTCGAACCACTCGTCGGTGGGGTCGAATGCGGGGATGGGGATGTTGAGGACTTTCAACTTTCCAATGGCGCGGTGACGGCAGCCGGGCTGGATCATGATGGAGGTGAGGGGGCGCACGGGGATCATCTCGCCATCGAGCTCGAGGAAGCCTTCGCCTTCGAGGATGACGTAGAATTCGGTGAGCTTTTTGTGGTAGTGGGCGCGGGCGTCTTCGGCGATTTCGACGAGGTGGACGGTGGCGAGCGGATTCTCGGGAGTGGCGAATCCGCGGCGGCTCCAGCCGCAGGGACAGCGCACGGGATCGAGGGTGTCAAGCTGAGTGACGGTGTACGGTTTCATGGTGAAGTTTGGACGGCGGCGGGAGCGCGGGAATTCAGGTGCTGGATTTTCGGGAAGGTGCGGAGAGCGTGTTGGAGTGCGGCGGGTGGCGCCGGAGCGGGAGAGTAGCGGAGTTGAATATAGAGATGCGCGATTTTGCGAATGGAATCGGCGTGGAGCGGGAGTGCGGTCGCGGCGCGGATGGAGAAGTCGAGGGGGCCTTCGCCGGGCGCGCGCGTGAGTCCTGCGGAGGCGAGCTTTTTACAAAAACGAGCATAGGCCCGCGCCGCGGCATCGGTGGAGGAGCGCGCGGGCAGGCGAAGCCAGAGCGCGATCGCGGCGAGGAAGCAAACGACGCCGAGCCCGCACCAGAGCAGGATCGCGGGCCAGTCGCGATCGGTGAAGCCGAGGAGGCCGAGGAAGCTGCGCTGGCTTTCGTCGTCGAAGTTCAGGACGTGGAGATCCCATTGGTAGTTCAGGTTGTCCCATGTGAGCCGCAATGCGTTCAGAATCGCGCCGAGGCCGGGGGTGCGCGCGGCGAGATTCGGCGGGACGGCGGCGCTCGCGGGATGCGATTGGAGGAAGGATTCCATGCCTTCATTGAGGCGGTCGGGGGCGATTTGATTGAGCGCATCGATGCGCAACCAGCCTTCGCCGTTTCGCCAAACTTCGCACCATGCGTGGGCGGCGGACTGGCGGACGATGAGGTAGCTGCCCGCGACTTCGCCGCCGTGGTAGCCGATGACGATGCGCGACGGAATGCCGCCGAGCCGCATGAGCGTGGCAAACGCAGCGGCGTAGTGCTCGCAGAAGCCGGTGCGATTTTGGAAAAGGAAATCATCGAGCGACTCGCTGCGGCGGCTGCCGGGCGCGAGGGTGTAGGTGAAATCATGGTCCCGAAAATAGGCGAGACCGGCGCGGATGAATGTGGCGTCGTCGGGTGAATGTGCGCGCCAATCGGCGACGAGCGCGGCGAGCCGCGGGGAGACTATGGTGGGGCGCTGGAGCGCGGCACGGCGCTGCTCGGGGAAGAGCCCGGCCTCGTGATTTTCGGACCGTGAAGTCACTTCATAATAGAGCGAAGTGAGGATCGGTTTTTTGCTCTGCAAATAACCGCCCGGCTCGAAACTCATGTGCGCATCGCGTGTCGCGGGCCGATCGAGCGCGAAGATCCAGTGCGCGCCGTGCGGCTGGAGGACGATCTGCTGGCGGATCGGCGCGCCTTTCAACCGACCGGCAATGGGCTCCGCACGAGTGAGATTTCCACGCGTCCAGACGAGCCCTTCACCGTGCCAGAGGACTCCACCGCGCCAGTAAAGGTCGGAGATCGGAGGGGTATTTCCGTCTGGGAATGTGACGCGGAATGCCGGCTCGGGATTCATGGCGAGCGAGGCGACGCTGCCGGGCTCGATGTGGTCGCTCATGCCGGTTTCGTTGCCGAGACCGCGGCTGAAGGTGAACCCGACGCCACCGTAGATGCGCGGGAAAAAGAGGAAGAGCAGGAGAACGATCGGGAGTGCCTGCAGCATGAGCGTGGCGGCGAGGCGCGCGGCTTTTAGAAATCCGCCCCGGCTCTCGCCACGGTGAAATCGGATGAGTGCGGCGATGAGAACGAGGCAGACGACGGCGGTGTAAAGCCAGACTTGGAAATCCTGCGCGAAGAAAAGTCCGCACAATCCGAGAAACCATCCGAGCAGGATGAGGACTTGGAAATCGCGAACGGTATTGGTCTCGAGGAGCTTTAGGGAGATGAGCAAAAGCAGGATGCCGAGCCCGGGCTCGATGCCGAGCATGGTGCCGTATGTGAGCGCGATGCCGGCGAGGCCGGCGCCGAGAACGAGGATTTTCACCGGCAGCGACGGAAGCGTGAGGTGGCGACGGTTGACGACGAGGCGCGCGAAAATCGCGACACCAAAAAGCGCGAGAGACCACGGTGCGACTTTGTCCGCGAGAGGGAGCGCGGCGAGGACGAGTCCGGCGCAGACGCCGAGCATCGGGGTCATTTCGATGAGGCTGCGGGGGGAGCGAGCGGGCTTCATGGGGGCTCCTTTTCAAATGTCGCGAGAGCGCGGAGGCATTCGTGAAAATGGGCTTCGTCGCGAGCCGCGGAGATGGTGCGAGAGCCGAGGCGCAGGCTGTAGGTCGCGCCGCGCCGCTGGGCCACGACGATCCAACGTGCGAGTTGGCTGAGACGCGCCTCCCAAGCGAGATGCGCCAGGTCGTGCCAGTCGAAGATCAAGGTTTCATCGGCATCACCGGCCCATTGCTTCACCAGCAGGGGCTGGCCGCGCGCAGCGGCTTTCCAGTCAATGTGGCGCTGCGATTCGCCGAGGCGGTAGCCACGCGTGCCTGCAAAATCGTCGCCTTCCACACGCAATCCATCGCGGAGCTGAAGTGCGGGATCGTGCGAGATGGGAAGGGGCAGCACACCCTCGGGCTTCGGATAAATGAAGTGCGGCTGAACGACGGCAACATTTCGCAACGCGGTGAAAAAGCCGAGCGGGTAGAGCGTGCTCAGCTCTAAATTCAAGCCGGGAAGCAGGCCGCGCTCGATAGCGGGAAGATGCAGCTCCGCGGTCTGCATGAGCCCGGGTCGAACCTCGTCGAACGCTGTGCTGGAGCGGCTCCCGCGCGATTTGATCCTCAGCCCCGGATGGCTGCGCCGCTTGTGCGTGCGGGCGCGAAGCCGCACGCGAATTTCCTCGCCGGCAAAAACCGGCGCGATGGCTTCCGCAGTGATCGTGATCCCCCGCACGTTGCTCCACGCGTGGACAATCGATACCGCTGCCAAGCCCGCGAGCACGAAGCCGAGCAGGTATGCCGCCGCATTTCCCTGGCTCGCGCCCGCATACCACATGGCCGCGAGCAGCGCCGCGAGGCCGATGGTGTTGCGGTTGGGAAGCATCGGGAACTGGAGAGTTTCAGTTGAGTGTCGAGAGACTCGGGACCGCATTCTTTCTCTCAACTCTCAACGCAAAACTCTCAACTTTCCTCATGGAACCGCGACCGTTTTCAGCAGGCTGCGAGCAAGGGCGCGGCCGGTTTCGCCGGAGGATTCCAGATCTTCGCCGAGGCGGTGCGCCATGACAGCGATGGCGATGGCCTGGAGGTCTTCGGGGAGCACCATGTCGCGGCCCTGCATGAGCGCCCATGCCTGCGAGGCGCGCAGGAGCGCCAGTCCGGCGCGAGGCGAGAGGCCGGTGCGATGGCGCGCGCGGCTGGCATCGAGAAGGTCTTGCAAATAATCGAGCAGGGCAGGGGAGGCGTGGACCTCGCGGACCGCGCGCTGGACTTCCGCGAGGGAATCGGCGGTGAGCACGGGCTCGAGCTGGCGCAGAAGTTCGCGCCGGTCGAGACCGAGCAACATCGCGCGCTCGCTGGTGCGGTCGGGCACGCCGAGTTCGATGCGCATGAGGAAGCGGTCGAGCTGCGATTCCGGGAGCGGAAAGGTGCCGATCTGGTGCTGCGGATTTTGCGTCGCGAGCACGAAGAACGGCTCGGGCAGCGCGTGCGTGACGCCATCGACGGTGACGTGATTTTCCTCCATCGCCTCGAGCAAAGCGCTTTGCGTTTTCGGCGTCGCTCGATTCACCTCGTCGATGAGGACGACCTGCGAGAATAGCGGGCCTGAGTGGAAAACGAAGCGCTGCTGCTCGCGGTCGAAGATCGAATTGCCGACGATGTCGGCCGGAAGCAGATCGCTGGTGAATTGGATGCGGCGAAAGTCGAGCCCGAGCGAGCGCGCGATGGCGTGAGAAAGCGTCGTTTTTCCCACGCCCGGGATGTCCTCGATGAGCAAATGCCCGCGCGCCAGCAGGCATGCGATTGCGAGCTGAATGGCCTCGCTTTTGCCGACGATGATTTCGCTGATTTGTGACGCGAGCGCCTCGATGCGTGTTTTCAAAAGGGGTTGGGGAATTTCCAGTCGGATGCGGCAGGTGTCGAGCCGTAGAGCGGACAGAATACTTGGATATCAAGATTTTCGCCTGCGAGGCACAAACTCTCACCGCGGAATTTGCTGCCGAATCGTTTAGACCATACAAAACTGCGTGGAGATTGAGTTCCGATCTCCATTACGCGAATGGATGGAAAGGCCAGAACGCTCACAAACATGAATCTTCAACTAGAAAACAAACTCGCGCTTGTGACCGGATCGACGGCAGGCATCGGCTTCGCAATTGCGAAAATGCTCGCCGGCGAGGGGGCCCGGGTGATCGTCAATGGTCGCACTTCCGAGCGCGTCGAGGAAGCGACGGAACGGATACGCAGCGAACATCGCGAGGCGAAACTAGAACCGCTGGCGGTCGATCTCTCCACCGCGGAAGGCGTCGAGGAAACCGTGCGTCGCTATCCCGACGTGGAGGTGCTGGTGAACAATCTCGGCATCTTCGAACCGAAGCCTTTCGAGGAGATTCCGGATTCAGATTGGTTCCGCTTTTTCGACGTGAATGTGATGAGCGGCGTGCGCCTCAGTCGTGCGTTTCTTTCCAAAATGAAGGCGCGGGACTGGGGCCGAATCGTTTTCATTTCGAGCGAATCGGGCCTGCAAATCCCGCTCGAAATGGTGCATTACGGCATGACCAAAACGGCGCAGATCGCCGTCGCGCGAGGGATCGCGGAGGGGTGCGCCGGGACAGGCGTGACCTGCAATGCCGTGCTGCCGGGGCCGACCGGTTCGGAGGGTGTGAAAGAGTTCATCGGCACGATGGCCGAACAGAGCGGTCAGAGCTTTGAGCAGACAGAAGATGAGTTTTTTAAGACCGCGCGTCCGACTTCACTCCTCAAGCGTTTCGCCACGCCGGATGAAGTCGCGGCGATGGTGGTGTTCGTTTGCAGCCCGCTCGCGTCGGCAACGAACGGTGCCGCGCTCCGAGTGGATGGTGGCGTTGTGAAATCGCCATTTTGAGCGACGCAAGAGAATGGTGATCCTCACCCGCGATTGAATCCCGCATCTGCGTTTTCCAAGGTCCCCCTGTCCATCGTCTTGCCGCCCTCGCGCGATGCGCTAACTTCCGCGGCCGAAATGCCCAAAGTTTTCCTCAAGACGTACGGCTGCCAGATGAATGAACGCGACTCGGAGCAGGTCGCGCGGATGCTCGTGGAGCGGGGCTACGAGATGATTGGGCACGAGCGGGATGCCGATGTCGTGCTGCTGAATACGTGCAGCGTGCGCGACATGGCGGAGCAAAAGGCGCTCGGAAAAATGGGCCTGCTCGCGCGGATGCGTACTGGGAAGCCGGAGATGGTTTTCGGGCTGCTCGGCTGCATGGCGCAGAGCCGCGGCGCGGAGCTGGTGCGCGATCTCGGGCACGTGGATCTGGTCGTCGGCACGCAGAAATTTCACAAGGTCGCGGAGTACGTGGATGAGCTCGTGCGGCGACGGATCGCGGTGCGCGATCAGCTCATGGATGACGTGCGATTTTCCATAGTCGATGTGGCGGAGGAAGTGGGCTCGCAGGAGACGATCCGCGAGCATCTGGTGCGCGCGCGGCAGGCCACGGCGTTCGTCTCGATCATGCAGGGGTGTAATATGCACTGCACGTTTTGCATCGTGCCGAGCACGCGCGGGGCGGAGCGGTCGCGGCGCATCGGCGAGATCGTGAGCGAGGTGCGCGGGCTGGTGGAGCGCGGGGTGAAGGAGGTGACGCTGCTCGGGCAGATCGTGAATCTTTTCGGGCGGCACGAATTCGAGCACCTCGGCGGCAAAAGCCCATTCGTGCAGCTTCTTGAGGCGGTGCATGAGGTGGAGGGACTGGAAAGATTGCGCTTCACGTCGCCGCACCCGATCGGGTTTCGCGCGGACCTCGTAAACGCTTTCGCCGAGCTTCCGAAGCTCATGCCGCACGTTCATTTGCCGATGCAGTCGGGCTCGAATCGCATCCTGAAAGCCATGCACCGCGCCTACACGGCGGAAAAATATCTCGCGCTCGTCGAGGCGCTGCGCGCGGCTCGGCCGGACATCGCGATCACCACGGATGTCATCGTGGGATTTCCGGGCGAGACCGATGCGGACTACGCCGCGACGCGTGCTCTCGTGGAGCGCATCGGGTTTGATAACGCGTTCATTTTTCGCTACTCGAAACGCCGTGACACGCCGGCCGCCGAGATGGCGGAACAGGTGAGCGAGGAGGTGAAAGAAGCGCGCAACCAAGACCTCCTGCGGGTCATCGACGCGTCGGCGATTTCAAAAGGCGAGGCGCTCGTGGGGCGGAGCGTCCAAGTCCTCTGCGAAGGTCCGAGCAAGACGAATCCTGACACGCTCATGGGCCGCACGCCGGGGAACAAAATCGTGATATTCGAGGGCGAAGGGCCTCACATCGGGAAGCAGATCGACGTGCGAATCGAGCGCTCGAGCGGGTTCAGTCTTTACGGCAAAGTAGAGGCGAATGCCGTGGCACTTCGCGCTGAAGTTGGGGCTAATTTTTAGCGGCGGAGTTCAGTTTGAGCTGATCGTTGAGGTAGGCCTGCAAATAGCGCAGCGGGTGGTCGCGGTCGTTCGATGCGGTTTTCAGAAACGACTTCAGATGCTGGATCGCTGAGGGGCGCGCGCGCACCGCTTCCAGCACGTCCGCGCGATTTTCCGCCTGCTCCAGCGCAGCGAAGATATTCGTGAGACGGACGGCAGCTTCGTTTTGCAAGTCCCGCTTCGCGCGGTCGTGCAACTGCGGAATCGTGAGGTCGAGCGCGCCTCCCCAATCGCGCGTGCGCCAGAGCGTCATCGCGCGCAGATTTCGCGCGTCGGCGGCGTAGCGGCCATCGGGATACTCGCGGTCGTAATCGTCGAGCGCGGCCAGGACGCGCTTCGGATCGAACGGCTCGGCCTGATACGACTTTTCGACTATGTCGAAGATGTCGTCCGCCGCGTTCGTTCCGGGCACGGGAATGCCGACTTCGCAAATGTACGGCCGCGAGAGTGCATGCACGGAGCGGGCGACGACGAACATCGCGGATTCGCGCTTTTTGCTGCGCGGATATTTGCGCAGAAAGTCGCGCGCCATCTTTTCCAGCGTCGCGTAGTCGCGCGATCTCACCGTGACCTTTGCGCCGTCGCCTTTTGGATCGACGATGTCGGTTTGGAGTTCCGTGCGAGTGCCTGCGACCAGGCCGATGCGACTGAATTCGAGGTAATCCGCGACCGGCTGCATCGCGGGATTTTTCAACGCCTCGTCGATTTTCGCGCGGATTTCGTCGTCCCGCTTGACGGGCGGTTCCTGCCGGATGCCGGGCTCTTCCCAGCCGTTGCTCTGCAAAACCATGAACCGAATCTCGAGGTAGATTCGCTGCATCTCGCGGGTCAGATTCGGCTCCGATGAGAATTGCGCCAGATCGTCGAGAAAGTTGATTGCCGTCACGTCGCCGATCCAGCTCATCTCGCGCCGGGCCGCGGCGTCGAGATGGCGCACCTCGACCGCAAACTGTGCAGGCTCGGCGACCTCCGATTTTTTTCGCAGGCCCGAGATCCGCACCCGCAACTCCAAACCGAGTCCCTCTTCGTACGCGTCGACCCCTCCTCCGAAGGCGCCGTAGTCGGCCCGCGGGTAGCCCATGATGCGGGCATCACGGAGAACGCTTTCATCCCGATAAGGGGCTTCCGGGGTCGGGGCGGGCGGAAAGCTCCAGTATGCGGCGAGGCGTTTCGCTTCCACCGAATCTGGCGCTTCTTTTTGGAGTCGCGCGAAGATTTCACGCGAGACCGCTTCGCCTTTGATCTCCCGCGCGCGCTCTTCCGCGTAGTCGGAGGCGCGCGCGATTTTTGGCATCGCCTCCAGCGCTTTCCAGCGCGCCTGCGCGGCCAGCGGCGTGCCGGGATTTGCGCGCGCCGCCGCCAGCCACCAGCGCGCGGCGTGGCGCAATTCATCGCGCTGCTCCAGCTCCCGATCGATCTCGGAAAGATGAAGGGAGCGGCCATTTGCGCGGCGGACGAGGCCACTCAGCGGGCGGAAATACGGAATGAGCGCGATCTTCGTCTCGAGCGGCACGCGCAGCACCCTGCCGCGCGCCGCCGCCCAAGCGTCGCCGAGCCGCATCATTTCCGCCGCCGAACCGGTCGCGAGGGCGGTCAATTTTTCCAACTCCGCCGCCACGAGCGCGAACCTCTCAGGAGGCATGAATTTCTTCGCCTCCTCGAAGTTTTCCTGTGCCAGATAGCGCTCCGCGATGATGGCGCGGAGTTCCCGTTTTTCGGCTTCGCCAAAGCCGTCGCGCTCCGATGCCGCCGCGAGTTGGGAGAGCGGCGCAAAATTCAAGAGCGTGTCGATCGCGTCCTGAATTTGGTCAATGTTGGCGCCAGTGATGTTCGGGTAGACCGCGCTCTCCGGAAGGCTCCAATTTGCGGTGCCGCTCGGATATCCAAGCCCGCTCGTGTAGGGAAATTGGGTGATCGCGTGATTCCGGTCGCGACCGTTTTGCAGCAGGCCCAAGAACTCGATCAGCGCGCCGCCCGCGTCGTGGTCATCCTGCAATGCAAACGCGAGCCGCAGCCGGACTCCGGGGGCGATCGGTGCGTCCGGAAAATTGCCGAGCAGCTTTCGAAAAGTCGTGATCGCATCCGCGCTCCGGCCCGCGCGTTGCAGGGCTATCCCGCGAACCAGCAGAAGATCGTCGCTGCGCTCCAGTGCGGCGGGAGCGAGATCGGTCAGTTGCAGCGCTTGCGCTTGATTTCCCTCCGCGCTCGCGGCCTGCGCGAGCAGCGACAGGTAACGCGGCTGCCAGTCACCATCTTTATACCGCTGCTTCTGCTTCACCACTTCCGCTGCGATCCGTGGCAGGATCGTGCGCCGCCATTTTTTCACATCGAGCGGCCGGTCGTATTTGCCGTCGTAGTTGTCCGCCTCGCGCGCGCTGAGCACTAGATACGTGAAGCCCATCGCGATTCGCGGATGCCGCGCGATCTGGGCAAAAGCGGCGCTGCCTTCCGGCGTAGCCGCGACCGCCGCGAGCGCGCGCTCGCACATGAAAATGGCCGATTTGAGCGTCTCGGGATGCCCCGGCGTTTCCGCTTGAGCGATGTAGCAGTCGAGCGCGTCCACGTATTTTCCGGCGTCGAATGCAAGCGCGCCGAGCCAACCGAGTGCATCCGACACGAAACGACCGCGCGGGTATTGTTTGCGATACCGCTCGAACAGTTCGGTCGCGCGTTTTTGCGCAGCGATCGATTTCTCGTCCGGCGGCGGCGGTTCGCCCAATGTCCAAGTTTTGCGCGTAGCGGAAAAGGCGCAGCGGGCATCCATGAAGAGCGCGATCTCAGCGCGCGGATGTTTTGGAAATTCGCGCACGACTCGCTGAAACCACTTGCGACACTCCTCGCGATCGCCCGTGCGGTAGAGTTCCGCGCCGCGCAAATACAGCCAGTGCGCGCGCAGCGGCCCGACCGTTTCGTCGGCGCGCTTTTCGAGATCCATCTCGGCGGCGTCAGCGGGCAAAGGTTCCGTGCCGCGCGAGACCGCGAAAAATCGGTCCTTATTTTCGATCCGCCACTTGATGTAATCCGCTGCCGCCTTCCGGTCGTCCGCGGTGCCGGTGAGCACATCGCGCACATCGTGCAGCAGATTGCACCAGTCGCCCCCGCTCGAGTAGTGCTGGCGCGCCTTCGCCAGCAGTGCGTCCGCTTCCGGAAGAAGTTGCGCGGGCGATTTGGCTCCCAGCCGATCGGCGATTTCCAGGATTTCTTTTCCAAAATCGGGCGATTCGGAGTCCGCCGGCGTCTCGCCGGTTTCGAGGAAAATCTCGCCGAGCGATTTGCCGGGGAGGAAGTCCAGCGACTCGCCGACCGTCACCGCTGGTACGTCGAAGTCGTCGCCGCCTGTCGCAAAAACGTGAACCGGCAACGCTGCCGCCAGCATCGCGAGGAGGATTACTTTTCGAGCGGCGTCCATTCGTTTTGGTCGGTGCGGAGAATGCGAAAACGAACTTGCGAAAAATCTGCCCCGGGAGCGAGCCGGATCAACCCGCTTTGCAACGAGCGGCCCGCTCGCAATTGACTGAAGGAAAAGTTGAGGCGTGTAGCGAGGGGGAGCATGACGGCGCGCACTTGCGCGTCGCGCTCGACCTCGCCCTGCACGCGCCAAAAGTCGCCCTCTTCCGCCTCGCGAAAAATCGGAACGTCCGCCTCGATTTGCAGGGCGTATCCGGGCGGTGTGGACTCAAAGAGCGGAGCCAGGTCGCCGTCGCCTTCGTTCGTGAGTTCGAACCGGTCGGCGTCGTCTGCTTTCCTCAAAATGAGCCGCGGCCTCGCGTCGAGATGCTGGAGTTGCCTCAGCGACCAGCCGCTGGTCGCGGACGAATCCGGCAGGCGAAAGAAAACCACCCCGCCCGCGGAACTCCTGCGCGCCGCGGCGACCAACTCGGCGAGCAAAGCGCGATCTGGCGAGCGCACGACGAGTCGTTGATTTTCGTGGATCGGCGTGTTTCCGACGCGCGTCCCGGTGCGGGCGCGAAAGACCGTGACGCCGCGCTCCGTGGGCCGCTCCAGCGCGAGCGCTTCATTGAAAGCGACCGCATCCCAATTCCATTCGCGGACATTCCCGCGCGATTTTCCATCCGGATCGAACACCGTCAGTCGCGCGAAATTTGGCAGCCCGGCGCGCCATGGCGTCCGGCAGCGAGTCCATTCCTTCAGCCACGCGCCGCTCCTCTCCGGATCGATCAGCGGCACCGGGAACGCGCCGGCGGCCACCGGATCGGGAGCGAAATCATAGAGCATCGGAAACAGCTCGGTCACACTTTCGCCGAGTTGCGCGAGAGCGGGTTTGCGAATCCAGCCGGGGAGCGCGGTGATGCTCAAGCCCGGCACGCTTTTTCGCGCCTGCTTCAAGACCGCCGCATACTCGAGCAGCAGCCGGTCAGGGCAGTCGTAGTCGATCTGCAATCGGCCCCGCCCGCTAGCCGCCCCGGCTACGATTTCGAGCAATGAACGCGTCGCCTCCGGCGTGAACAGCGCGCGCTCGCGGGACTCCAAGCGCAGGACGGGAACGACCTCGAAACCCGGCGGAGCGGGCAATGAAAACCGCGCCTTCCACTGCCACGCGCCGCCCGCGTTTTCGAGAGTGCCGAGGTGCCAGTAAAGCGTCCTCACGCCCTGCGTCGAAAGCTCGGCGACGTCGCTTTCCGAGGGAGTCTCATTGCGCTGCCACGCCCAATAAGCAGTCTCGAATGGAGGTCGCGAACAGCTCGCGAGAAGAAGTGCCAGCGAGAGGATGAGCCGCGCGAGATGTTCCATCTTGGTGATTTTCTGCGACGCACTGCGGAGCTGCATTCCAGCGCCGAGCGCATCCTGAATGTCATCGATCGGATTGGCGACCACCGACGGTAGCGATGGGCAAAGTAGCGCGCAGCATTCACGCGCCGCAGCCGCTTTCGGGCGAATCATGCAACCGCCAGCGGCGGTCGCGACGATGAGGGAGCGACCTCGGGTCATCCCAGCTTTCACCGCCACACCGCCACACCGCCATGCCCTCTAAACCGAACGCACCAAAGCCTGCCAAATCAAAACCCGCTCCGACGAAGACTGCGGAGCTGCATCAAACTGTCGAAAAGCTCGGGGATTCACTGACCACGAATCACGGAATTCCGATCTCCGATAACCAGAACTCGCTCAAGGCTGGCGCACGCGGGCCGACGTTGATTGAGGATTTCGTGCTGCGAGAAAAGATCACGCACTTCGATCACGAGCGCATTCCGGAGCGGATCGTGCACGCTCGCGGATCGGGCGCGCACGGATACTTTCAGGCGTACGAGTCGTGCGCGGATATCACGAAGGCGGCATTTTTGCAGGACCCGAAAGTGAAGACCGAAGTCTTCGTGCGAATCTCCACGGTGGCGGGCGGCGCGGGCTCGGGAGACTTGGCGCGCGATGTGCGCGGCTTCTCGACGAAGTTTTACACGAGCGAGGGCAATTACGATTTGGTCGGCAACAACATTCCGGTTTTCTTCATCCAAGACGCGATGAAATGTCCCGATCTCATCCACTCGGTGAAGATGGAGGCGGATCGCGGCTACCCGCAGGCGGCGTCGGCGCACGACACGTTTTGGGACTTCGTATCGCTTACGCCGGAGTCGGTTCACATGCTGATGTGGGTGATGTCCGACCGCGCGGTCCCGCGCTCGCTGCGGATGATCGAGGGCTTCGGCGTGCATACTTTCCGGCTCGTGAATGCGCAGGGTGAATCGCGCTTCGTGAAGTTCCACTGGCGGCCGAAACTCGGGATGCAATCGGTGATCTGGGATGAGGCGGTAAAGATCAACGGGGCCGATTCGGACTTTCATCGGCGCGATCTTTTCGAGGCGATCGAGAAGGGGGATTTTCCCGAATGGGAACTGGGTCTGCAGGTCTTCGACGAAGCGCAGGCAGCGAAGCTCGACTTCGATGTCCTCGATCCGACGAAGCTCATTCCCGAAGAAATCATTCCGCTGCGGATGGTCGGAAAAATGGTGCTCAACCGCAATGCGGACAACTTTTTCGCGGAGACGGAGCAGGTCGCGTTTCTCCCGTCGAACGTCCCGCCGGGCATCGAGTTTACAAACGATCCGCTGCTGCAGGGACGACTGTTTTCGTATCAGGACACGCAGCTTTCGCGGCTCGGCGGCGCGAATTTTCACCAGATCCCGATCAACGCGCCGCGCTGCCCTTTTCACAATATGCAGCGCGATGGCATCCGGCAGATGGAGGTGCCGAAAGGCCGCGCGAATTACGAGCCCAACTCGATCGACGGCGGCACGCCGCGCGAAAATCCGACGCGGGGCTTCACGAGCCAGCCGGAGGAAATGGACGGCGTCAAAATCCGCAAGCGCACGGAGACTTTTGCGGATCACTATTCGCAGGCGCGGCTCTTTTTCCGCTCGATGACGAAGCCGGAGCAGACGCACATCGTCAGCGCGTTCGCGTTCGAGCTCGGCAAGGTGCACATCAAGGCGATCCGCACGCGGATGCTCGGCCACCTCGCGAATGTCGATGCGGAGTTGCACGCGAAAGTCGAGGAGGCGCTCGGGATGGAGGGGATGGCGGATAAGATCTCGCCGGCCGTGCCAGTGCGTGATCTCGCGCCGTCGCCCGCGTTGAGCATCATCGGCAAAGCGCCGGCGACTTTGATGGGGCGAAAGATCGGCGTGCTGCTGACCGATGGGTTCGAGTCGTCGTTGCTCGCGGCGTTGCGCGATAGCGCGAAAAAAGAGAAGGCCACGCTCTTCATCATCGCGCCGAAAGTCGCGGGCGCGAAGGGTTCCGATGGCGAGATGGTCGAGGCGCAGGGCGCGCTTAGCGGACAGCCTTCGATCTTCTTCGACACCGTGGCGATCCTCGCCTCGGAGGACGGCGCGAAAAAGCTCTGCATGGAAGCCGGTGCGATAGCGTGGGTGGCGGATGCGTTCGCGCATTTGAAAGTCATCGGCTTCACCTCTCCGGCGCAGACGCTCCTCGATAAGGCGTGCGTGAAATCGGATGCCGGAATCGTCCCTCTCTCGAATGTCAAAAGCGTGGGCTCGTTCATCAAGACGGCGAAGTCCGGCCGCATCTGGGATCGCGAGCCGACGCTGCGCGGACCCGGTTAGCGCGTGGCGGCAATCGATTTTTCAGAATGGGGTTTTGAGGCCGCGCTCGCCGATTTCCCGCGCCCGTTCCGCGACATCGCGACGGTGGGCACGGCGATGCGGCAATTGATGGGAGCAGGGCTCGCGGAGCTGTTGCCGCCTGGCAGCGGGAAAACTCTGGAGCGATGGCGGGCACTGTCGTCCGTCGCAGCGTTCGATCTTTCGCTCGCGAAAATCTACGAGAGCCACACCGATGCGGTGGCGATCATGGCGGAGCTGGACGCTGGGGAGCCAGAAGGGCTTTGTGGCGTTTGGGCCGCGGAGTCTCCAGGGGCGCGCGTGCTTATCTCGGAAGACCGGCTCAGTGGACGGAAAGCGTGGTGCTCCGGGGCGCCAATTGTGGATTCAGCGGTCATCACGGCGTGGACTCCTGACGGCCAGGCCGTGCTCGCGCATGTGAGGCTGCGGCAACCGGGCGTGGCGGTGGAAAATCGCGGGTGGAATGCGGTGGGTATGGCCACGTCGCAAAGCGTGGCGGTCGTGTTTGAAAACGCTGAGGCGAAGATGATAGGTGACGCGGGGGACTACGTTGCGCGGCCCGGTTTTTGGCATGGTGGAGCGGGAATCGCGGCGGTTTGGTACGGCGCGGCGGCAGCCATCGCGGGGACGCTGGCCATTTCTCGGAATGTCGCGAGCGATCCGCACGCTGCGGCGCATCTCGGGGCCGTCGATGTCTCGCTGCGGGCCGCTCGTGCGCTGCTCATCGAGACAGCAGCGTGGATCGATGCGCACCCGCAGGCGGATGCGGCAGGCGCTGCTCTGCGCTTGCGCGCTTGCGCCGAGGCGGCCTCGAACGACGTGCTCTTCCGCACCGGACGCGCGCTTGGCCCCGGGCCGCTTTGCACCGACGCCGTCCACGCCCAGCGATGCGCCGATCTTCCGGTTTTTCTTCGGCAAAGTCATGCGGAGCACGATTTGGCTGCACTCGGGCGCATCGTCGCTGGCGATTGTGGTGGATGGAAATTGGAGTCCTGACCAAGCCATGAACGTGTTCGCACCTTCTGTCGTCTCGATGCCGAAAGACTCACGCGCGGCTTTGATCACTCGCGCATTGAATTTCTCGCTGCCGGCACCGCATCCAAATCTGCGATCTTGCATCGTCGTTCCGGCGCGAAACGAAGAGGCGACTCTCCCCGCGCTCATCGCCGCGCTTGCCGATCAACGCGATCTTCATGGGGCGCCGCTCGACCCCGCTGCCTACGAAATCGTCGTCCTCCTCAACAACTGCACGGACCGCTCCGCGGAAGTCGGCGCCAACCTGTGCGCTAATTATCCGCGGCTTCATCTGCACATCGTGGAGATTTTCTTTGCCGCCGAAGAGGCTCACGTGGGTCGGGCGCGTCAGGCGCTTTTCGATGCTGCGTTTGTACGATTTGAGCTTCTCGAAAAGCTGGACGGGCTGATTCTCACGACGGATGCCGACTCGCGACCTGCGCCGGACTGGATCACACAAAACCGGGCGGAGATCGAACGAGGCGTGGACGGCGTCGGTGGCCGGATCGTCCTCGATGCCGATGAAGCCGCCATGCTTCCCGCCAGTGTCCGCCGCTTTCTGCTGCTCGATATCGGCTACCGCCGCGCGCTCGAGGAGTTGCGGTCACTTTACGCTCCTGAACAACACGACCCGTTTCCCCGACATCATCAGCATTTCGGTGGAAGCCTCGCAGTGACTGCATCCGCGTACGGAATGGCGGGAGGGATGCCGCTCCACCGGACGAATGAAGACGTCGCGCTCTATCGCGCCATTGTGGATTCGGGCGGACGGTTTCGTCACAGCTACGCGTCGCGCGTGGTCACATCGGCGCGGATGATCGGGCGCGCGCAGGGCGGGCTTTCGGATGCGCTGGAGTGGTGGGATCAGCATGCACGCGAGGCCACGCCGGTGATGGTGGAATGTGCCGAGGCCGCACATGCCCGCATCAGGAAGCTGGGGCTCTGGTGCGCCGCGAATCCCGGCACCGTTCCACCCGCCTTTCTGTCCATCACGCCAGAGCCGCCGGCTCCGGGGGAAGCCGCCGAGATTCACGTCACGCTCCGGGCACTGAGGGAGATCTGCGCCACGCTGTGGACGCATTCACTGGAATCGCGCCTCCACCGGATTGGGCGCTATCGGTCCCCAGCGCCTGAGATTCACGAGGCCGCTGCGTGACGTTTTATGCGCGAGGCAGCCCAACCAAAATCACTGCTCGTGGAGCCGGAGCGACATCCGCTCAATCCTCCGGAAGCAGCCTCCACGCTTGGCTCCACGATGTTTTTCGCACCCCACCCGGATGACGAATCACTGGGATGCGGCGGCCTTCTCGCGCTGCTCGGCGATGCGGGAGTCGCTGCCAGCGTCATCGTGATGACCGATGGCTCGCGTTCGCATCTTCACTCGGCGTCGCATCCGGCGGAGCGTCTCGCGGCGGTGCGCGAATGCGAGACGCTCGATGCACTCGACGCGCTTGGATGGACTGCCGACGACGCTCACTTTTTACGATTTCCAGACTGCGGATTACCCCTTCCTGACACGCCTGCTTTTTCGGAAGCGGCGATGCGTTTGCATGAAATCGTCGCCGCATTTTCGCCCGATACGGTTCTCGTCCCGTGGCGCCGCGATCCGCACTGCGATCACGAAGCGACCTGGCGACTGGTCCGCGCGACTGTCGATGGAATGAGTCGCTGCCCGCGCTGGCTGGAGTATCCCGTCTGGGCTTGGCCCCGCGCCGACGACGAAGTTGCACCCCGACAGGACGAAGGCAGCGCATGGCGGCTCGACATTTCGCCAGTGCTCGACCGCAAGCGCCGCGCGATTTCCCAGCACCGATCGCAACTCGGCACGCTGATCCGCGACGACCCAAGCGGTTTCGTTTTGCAGCCCGAGATGATCGCGCATTTCACACGGCCCTGGGAGCTTTTCATCGAACCCAGTGATGTCTGAGCAAACTCCGTACATCGCTCCCTCACTCACGCCGAGCGGCTCGCTCGCGGCCCGATATTTCGACCAGCTTTACGCGCGGAACGCCGACCCGTGGGAATTCGAAACCAGCTCGTACGAAGCCGCAAAATACGCCGCCACTCTCGCGGCCCTGCCGGGTCTGATTTACAAAAATGGACTCGAACTCGGCTGCTCGATTGGCGTGCTCACGAAGCTGCTGGCCTTGCGATGCGCGCGCTTGCTGGCGACCGATGTTTCCGAATCCGCGCTCACGCTCGCCCTCGCCCGCTGCGTCGATCTCGAGAACGTTCATTTTGAGTGCTGCGACCTCGCGAGTCACTTTCCAGCCGGTTCGTTCGATCTCATCCTCGTCTCGGAGGTCGGCTACTATTTCTCGGCATCGGATTTAGAAACGCTGCGAGGAAAAATCGCCCGCGCTCTGATCCCCGGCGGCCATTTGCTGCTGGTCCACTTCACCGGCGAAACCAATTACCCTCTCACGGCTGACGCCGTGCATAACGCCTTCATCGCCTGGCAAGGACGGGCGTGGACACGATTGAAGGCGCATCGCGAAGATTCGTATCGGCTCGATCTGCTGGTCCGCATCTGAATGCGCACGCGCAAGCCGGAAGCCGCTCTAAGCGAATTAGCGCGGCGACTTTACGCTTGTCCGCTCTGCTGCGCGCGGGTTCTGTTGCCGCCCATTTCGCATGATTTACCACCTCTCGCTCGAGCTGATGCTGACTGTCGTCGGCTGGCTGCTGATCACCGCGCATGTCTTCATGCTCATCCGCGGAGACGCTGCGCAGAAGTGGCTTCGGAGCTTTCCGCGCTCGCGCCCGATCGGGTTCGTCCTGCTCGCGGTGGCGACGATTTGGGCGTGGCTTTTGGTCGCGAATATCGACCTCGGCGAGTTCAGCAACTGGCGCACACGCATCCTGATCGTGATCCCGTGCGCGGCCGTCCTGACGTGGTTATACGTCGATGAATTTCTCGCCGCCCGCGCGCTTGGGATGGTCGCGCTTTTGGCCGCCGAGCCGCTGCTGGATTCCGCATGGCTGCGCCCGGAATTGAGCCGACTCGCGCTAGTCACGCTGGCTTACGCGTGGATCGTTTTCGCGCTGTTTTGGATCGGGATGCCCTACACGTTGCGTGAGCAAATCGCGTGGCTCACAGGCGAGGAGAAGCGGTGGAAAGTCGGGGCGGTTGCCGGTATCGCTTACGGCCTGCTGCTCGTTATTTTGCCCCTGACACTACATCGTTCAGCTTGAAGATCGGCAGGAACATCGCGATGACGATGCCGCCTACGACCACGCCGAGAAAGACGATGAGCAGCGGTTCGATGAGAGAGGTGAGCGCGTCGAGGATCGCCTCGATTTCCTCGTCCCAGAAATCGGCCATTTTCTCGAGCATCGTGTCGATCTTGCCGGTCTGCTCGCCGGCGCCGACCATGCGAACCATCATGGGCGGGAAGATCGGCTGACGAGCGAGTGAGGCGGTGAGGTGATCACCCTTTTCGACGTCCGATGAGACGCCTTTGATCGCGTCCTCGACCATGTGATTTCCGGCGGTCTCGCCGACAATTTCCATGACCTCAAGAATCGGCACGCCAGCACGCGTGAGCTGGGCAAAAGTACGCGCGAAGCGGGTCATCGCGATTTTATGCACGAGCGGGCCGAAGATCGGGAGCTTCAGCTTCCACTTGTCCCAAAGCCGCGCGCCGCTGTCAGTGCGAACGAACGTGCGAATTCCAAAAAATGCCCCGACCGCTCCGCCGACTATGATGTACCAGTAGCCTGTCACGAAGGCGCTGAGATCGAGCAGGAACTGCGTGGGCGCGGGAAGATTTGCGCCGAAATCGGCGAAGATGCCGCCGAACACAGGCACGATTTTCACGATCAAAAACGTGGTGATGCCGAACGCGATCGTGATGACGATCACGGGATAGGTCATCGCGGATTTGACCTTCTTTTTCAGACGTGCGGATGCCTCGAGAAAGCATGCCAGGCGATCGAGAATCTCGGAGAGCAAGCCGCCGGATTCGCCCGCTTTCACCATCGCCACATAGAGTCGGCTGAACACCCGGGGGTGCTTCGAGATCGCTTCATTGAAGGCGTCGCCCTGTTGCACCAGCGCGCTGACCTCGCCCACGACGCGCCGAAGGCCGGCTTGTTTTCGAGGGTCGGATTGCTCGTAAAGTCCGGTCAGTGCGGAGACGAGCGGGAGCCCGGCATCGACCATCGTGGCGAGCTGCCGCGTGAAAAGAACGATGTCCGTGTCGCTGACTTTTCCACGCGGTCGGGTGGCTCGCGAGCCCGCCTTTTGCTGGATCGAGAGCACCATGAGGCCGCGCGTCATGAGCGTATTGATCGCGTTGTCTTCGTTGAGAGCCTCCTGGAGGCCGGAGGTGATCTTTCCCGCAGAATCGCGCGCCTGGTAAGCGTAGGTGAACATGCCGAAAGAAGTTAGCAAAGTCAGTGCCACACGCGTGCCACGCTCGCTTTCTCCGATATTCGCTTTCATTTGGTGGACGCGTTCCTGTTCGTTGAAAAGATGCGTTTTCTCCTCCTAGTCGCTATATTTTCCACACTCGCGTCGGCAGCTCCGACCACACCTCCGCCCGGCGACGACGGCCATGCTGCGCTTCTTCAAGGCGTGGCTGTGATTCATGCGCCGGGAGCTCCGGGCGGCGTCTGCGTGTTTGGCCCGCAGGCGTTTGCGGTCGTCGCGGGACGCGAGGGGAAGACGGCGATGCTGCCCGTGGCCGCCGCGGGGCGCTGTGAAAAAGGACGAGTCTTCGCCTTTGGTCACAACGGGTTTCTCACCGATTTTGCGGACAGCGGGACCGGCGCACTGCTCGTGAATGCCGTTCACTGGGCGGCACCGATGAAGGAGAAACCGCGAGTCGCCACGATCAACAACGCAGGGCTCGCGACGCATCTCAAAACACACGGTTTCGACGCGACTGAATCCGGTGGGAAAGGCTGGAGCCGCAAGCTTACTGGAGTGGATGTGGTGTGCGTCGATGCGCACCGGCTCGCGGCGGAGGACGTCGAGACGCTCGTGAAATTCATCCGGTCGGGTGGGGGATTGATCACGGCCGCGACGGGCTGGGGCTGGCTCCAGGGAAAGGAACGGAGCCAGCTCGCCACGGAGTTTCCCGGGAGCCGAGTGATTCGGGAAGCGGGCCTCATTTTTACAGCCGGCACTCCGGGTAAAACCACTAGCGACGGCTACTCGACCGGCGGCGACCTCGCACTGCTCAATGCCGGAGCGGCGCTCGAAGCGGTTGTGGCGCATTCGATGAAAAAGTCGGCGCTGACCGCTCCGCAACTCTCACAGTGCGGCGCAACCCTCTCCGATGCGCTGCGCGCGCTTCCGCCGGACGATAAGCTTTTCCTGCCCCGCCTCGCCGCGCTCACCACCACGCCCGGTACGACCGATTTTCCGCGTGCCGACAAGCCGCTCAATGCCAGTGACCCGCTCGCGCGGTTGATGTTCACCCGCACTCTCGAGGCGTTGCGCGATGCACCGCCGGAGCAGATCAAGGCGCATCCGGTCGCTGAGTTTTTCCCGGGCGCAGTTGCCAAAACTGCAGCGCGTATCGCGAGCCGCGCGGTCGCAATCGACACCAGCGTCCCGGCCTGGCACAGCACCGGCCTCTACGCCGCGCCGGGCGAGCTGATCCGCGTGCAATTTCCACCGGAGGCCGCTGGCAAAGGGTTTGGCGTCCGCATCGGCTGCCACACAGACGCGCTGTGGCACCTCGATCGCTGGCAGCGCTCGCCGGAAATCTCGCGCCGTGAGCCCGTGAAGCAGGCGCTCACGACTGCAGCGAATGCATTTGGCGGACTCATTTACATCGACGTGCCAGAGAGCGCGGGCGGCGGGAAAATCAGCGTCACGATTTCCGGCGCGGTCGAGGCACCGCGGTTCGTGCTCGGGCAGACGAGCCTGCTCGATTGGAAAAATAAAATCCGCAACGCGCCCGCGCCGTTGGCAGAACTCGAGACCTCGAAAATCATCCTCAGCGTGCCATCCGAGAAAATCCGCCTGCTCGACGATCCTGAGGCTTTGATGAAATTTTGGGACCAAGTCCTCGATGCCGAGGCCGATCTCGCCACGATCCCGCGCGAGCGCAAACGCCCCGAGCGCATTGTGCCAGACGTGCAGATCAGTGCCGGATACATGCACAGCGGCTACCCGATCATGACCTTCCTCGACAAATCCGTGGAGCACTCGCTCTCGCTCGCCGAGATGAAGCAGGGGAGCTGGGGCCATTTCCACGAACTCGGCCACAATCATCAGCAGAGCGATTGGACGTTCGCAGGAACCACCGAGGTGACCTGCAATCTCTTTTCGCTCTATTGCATGGAGACTCTGTGCGGAAAGCCGCCGGGTCAGGGTCACGACGCGATGGAGCCGACGAAAGTGGACAAGCGGCTCCGGGATTACCTCGCGGCAAGCGACAAATTCTCGCGCTGGAAAGCCGATCCATTTCTCGCGCTCACCATGTATCACCAGCTCCGCATGGGCTTCGGATGGGAGACCTACAAGAAAGTCTTCGCCGAATACCGCGCGATGCCAAAAACCGAGCGTCCGAAGAGCGACGACGAAAAACGAGACCAATGGATGACCCGATTTTCCAAAGCCGCGGGCAAAAATCTCGGCCCGTTCTTCGAGGCATGGGGCGTGCCGACGAGCAATGCCGCCCGGGATTCCATCAAAGAACTGCCCGCGTGGATGCCGGACGACTGGCCGAAATAAACCGCCCTTGTCCCGCCGTCGATTTTCGCGTTTCTTCCCGCCGCACCCGTCCCCGTAGCTCAACGGATAGAGCAAGCGTTTCCTAAACGCGAGATGTGGTTTCGATTACCGCCGGGGACATTTACCGCGGCCGGTCGCGTGGCGGCTCGTTAACCCGATCGCCCGTCCATTGCACCTTTCTCAATATCGGGAAAGCGTATTCACCGCGGCGCAGTCGATTCGTTTTCAAAATGAATCCATCCACATCTGATCGCGCCGCCGGCTGCATCGTAGGCGCCTTCATCGGCGATGCCCTCGGCGTCGGCCCGCACTGGTATTACGACATCGAGGAAATGCGGCGCGATTTCGGCCAGTGGATCACCGGCTACACAACTCCAAAGCCCGGGCACTACCACGATGGTCTCGAGGCCGGCGCACTTTCACAGACCGGGATCATCATAAAGATGCTGCTCGAATCCGTCGCCGAGCGCGGCGAGTACGACGAGGGCGCATTCACCCAAATGCTCGATCAGCGACTCCTGCCAGCCCTCAACGGCGAGGCGAAGCATGGACCGGGCGGCTTCACCAACCACTCATTCCGCCAAGTCTGGCAAAACCGCGTGCGCGATGGCAAACCGTGGGGCCAAACGTCCTCGCGGCCGTGATATCCGCGGCGAGCCTTTCGACGAAACGCTCTCTGGCAGGCTCATGCGCGACGTGGCAAACGGCGAAGTGCCCTTCGTCGCAAAAAGCTCGATGGCCGGCAGCAGTGGCGACCGCACGCCGCTCGGCTTCGCCTCGCCTGACGCGCTCCTGCTGCCATCATGGATCGCCGAACACGCGATCCCCGCACTCAGATCGAACCGCCTTGGAAGGTGTCCATCGTCTATGGAATGTCCTGCTCGATCAATTTCGTTCTCCCAGCCGCTTACTATCTGGTTGCGCGATTTCCTGGAGATTTTGAAAACGCCGTGCTCCACGCCCTCAATGGCGGCGGCCAAAACATGTCCCGTGCCTGCCTCACCGGCGCGCTCGCCGGCGCCCAATGCGGCCTCGCCGCCATCCCGGAACGCTTCATCGAGAAGCTGCACGACGACCAAGAGATCGTGAAAGCCGCCAGGAAAATTGCCGCAGCGAGAGATCAATAACCGGCGGTCCACTTCACGAAGGCCGAACCCTTCAACCCGCGCCGCAGATCGATCGTGCCGCCGTTCGCCAGTGAGGCGCGATGATGCACCGGAAGCCTGCCTGCGCTAACGCCGCCGGCGCAAGCCGAGAGCAGGGCGACTCCGCAGAAGCACAGGCTCAACGAACATTGTCCGCCCGCTGCCGTGCCAGCGTAGGTGCCGGTTACACCGGTGAGGCCCGTCACTTTCGACCAGTCGTAGCCACCGAAACTCGACATCGCTCCAGTCGGCATCGCATTCAGCGCATAATAACTTGTCCCGCTTTGGACTTCCAGAATTGCCATTTTACAGAGAAAATCCGGTGTCCGGTTCGCGGGCTTCGGAGGTGAGACAACTTATCAAACACGCTCCAAAGCGGGACAACTTATCCTCCTCACTTCTTCCTCTTTTTGGTGCCTTTTTTGGGCCTTTTTACAGAGGATTCAGCCCTTTTCTGGCTTGCTCGGCGATATTCGGCCCTGCGGGACAACTTACCGACCAACTCTCACAGCGGGGCCGCGCGCGCCGTTCGTCCCATCCTCCGATTTTATATGACACACAGTTAAAAGGTTGTCTAAACAACCGTTTTGAGGCGTGGAAGTGTAGTAGCGTGGAGTGGTTTGAGCGGTGAGGAATTGGCGAGCACTCA
>JBBQZX010000027.1:0-83426 GCA_038207335.1 Chthoniobacterales bacterium
GACGGCGCCGCCGAAGCTGACGCGATCAAGAAAAACGCCGAGGACGCGGCTAAGACGCTCGAAAAGAAAGCCGACGAGGTCAAGCACGCGCCGAAGTAGAAACCCTACCGCGCGCTTGCAGCGCATTTCAAAAGCCCCGGCTTCCCCGTGAAGCCGGGGCTTTTTTGCGTCTGGCCTTTGGGACAAATTCACCTACACCACCGACCCATGAGCCAGCCCGCCGTCAGCATTCACCCCTATTTCAAAGTCCACCCCGGCCAACTCGACGCCGCGCGCGCCCTGCTGCCGCAGTTCGTCGCCCGCACCGCCACGGAGCCGAAGTGCTGCTACTACGAGTTCACCGTCAACGGCGATGAGGTCTTTTGCCGCGAGGCTTACGCCGATGCCGAGGGCACGCTGGCGCATTTGGAAAACGTGGGCGCTTTGCTCGGCGAAATGCTCAAGCTCTCCGACCTCACGCGCCTGGAAGTCCATGGCCCGGCGGCGGAGCTGGAAAAGCTGAAAGGGCCGCTGGCGGCGCTCAATCCGGCGTGGTTCGCCTACGCCTGCGGCGTGGAGCGGTAGCCGCCGCCGGGTTTTCTACTCCACCAACTTAACCGTTCGCTTTTCCCGCGCGCTCAGTGCCGCGCTATCCACGATCTGTTGGCCGATGCGTGCGATCTCGGGATGCAGCGGCCCGCGCTCAAACTCGCCGCCCGCGAGTGCTTGGAGCACGTATTGGATCGGGTTCTGGAAAGGCGCGCGCACCTCGTCCGCAGCCACCTCGTAGCCCTCGGGCCGCTCGGCCGTCTGCACGCGCAGATGCGTGGCGTAGTCGTAGGCGCTGATCGTCCCGCGCGTGCCGCAAAGGACAAACCCGCACTTGGGTTGCGGCTGCAAAATCCACGGGTCGGTGAAGGTGCCCCAGCGCGTCTCAATCTTCGACAAACCATGCGCGTATCGGCAGACGGTGACGCTGTGCTCATCGACCTCCAGCCCCTCCGGCACATCGACGACGCAGGTCACCTCGATCGGCTTCCGACCGCCCTGAAACCACGTCCCGACCGTCGCCCCATAACCCGCGTAATCGAGCAGAGAGCCGCCGCCCTGCGCCTTGTGATAAAACCAGCTCGCGCGTTTTTCCTCCGCCGTCGGCACCGCTTCGACTTTGTCCGCGCGATGAAAAAGCGGCCCGCGATTTCCGCCGTAGTGATGGAACTCCAGCAACTCGCCGATCGTCCCTTCATCGAGCAAACGCTTCGCCGTGATGTAGGCCGGATACCAGCGAATGGGCCAGTTGATCGCGAGCAGCTTCCCGGTCGCGCGTTGCGCCTCGATCATCACATCTGCCTCCGCGAGCGATGCCGCGAACGGCTTTTCGACCATGATGTTCACGCCGAATTCCGCGACCCGTTGCGTCCACAAACCATGCTCCGCAGTCGCCGGGCAGAGTACCACGAGGTCGGGCTTCGTCTGCTCGATGCACGCGCGGTAGTCGGTGAATTGGCGTTCGGCCGGGATGGAAAATTTGCGCCCTGCGTCAGCCATGCGCGCGGGCGTCTCGTCGCAGATGCCGCAGATTTCGGCGTTTGGATGCTCGTGCGCGACGCGCAGCAAGTCGCCCATGTGCATGTGGTCGAAATTGATCCCGGCGATTTTCCAAGTCTTGCTCATGCCCGCATTTTTAACCGCCCCGCCGGGCTGGTGGGAATCTCGGAGATTTGCGGTGACGATTCTGTCCGGGCAGCTACGGGGAGTCACTGATCCGCTCTAAAAGGAGGGGCCGTCGCGGGGTTGAGGGCGAGCTTGTCGATGATCGGCTGCGGGGAGTCGAAGTTTGGCTTTCCCACGGTGGGTTCGTCGCGGAGCGGAAGTTGGGCGGTGCTGCTCTCGAGCGTCGCCCGCCAGTCGCGGATCGGGCCATACAAAACGCGCACATCATCGTGCGGCCTTTATCAGCCGCGTGACGGGAAACCTCCAACTACAACCTTCGCCGACGTAGACGCTGTGTTCCGCCGAGGAGGCCGAGGCCGCTCAGGAGGGCGAGCGCGGCGCTCGGCTCTGGGACGGCCAGCAAGACGACCGAATTCTGACTTGCGCCCGCGTTGTAATCCAAGCGGTAGGTGTTTCCGGAAATGGTGAACGTGGTGGAATTCGGATTCGTGCTCGAATCGTAGTCGCTGATCACATTGCCGCCGACCCGGAAGAGGCCGCCGCTGTAATTGCCGCTGTAAATGATGAAGGTGAAGGTGCCGCTCGTGATCGGCGTCGCTCCGAGGTCGGTGATGCTCAAGACCACCGAATCATCGCCCGCTAGCGTCAGATTGCCGGTGATGGAGTCTAAATCGCTGCTGCTCGCCCCGCTGTCGATCTCGAGCTTGAAGATGGAAGCGCTATTCAGCGTGACAGATCCTGTATTCAAGAGTCCCGGGCTGGCTCCCGGCGACAGCGTCCCTCCGCTGTTCACGATCACGGCTCCCGTCGTCCCGCCGGCCCCGCCGAGCGTGCCGGGGCCGCTGACCGTCGTCGTGCTCCCGGCAATCGAGCCGTTCACAAGCAGTGTGCCAGCGGTGACCGTCGTAGCCCCGGTGTACGTATTCGTGCCGCCAAGCGTGAGCGTATTGGCACCCAGTTTTTTAAACCCGATGGAATTGGCTCCGCCGTTGGTGTTCCCGATATCGCTGTTGTAGGTGAAGTCTCCGCTCGTCGTATCCAGACCCAGGCTGGACCCGTTTTTAAAGCCCCCGGAAGCCGTGCCCAGCACCTTCAAATTATCGAGATCCGGGGTCGTGAATTCGATGTCGATTCCATTTTGTTTGGCGGCTCCCACTCGGAAAGCGGCGGTCGCGCCACTGTTCAAGATGAGTTTCGCATCGGTCCAGTTCGCCTGGGTGCTGCTGTAGAGGGACATCCGGTTGGCAAAATCCAGGGTGCCGGCGTTGACCGTGGTGGTCCCCGTGTAGCCAGAGGCCGCGGCCATCACCATCGTGCCGGTCCCGGCCTTGATGACATTGCCACTGCCGATCCCTCCACTGAGCTGCAGATCAATCGCCGACGCTTCGTCCTGGACGTTGAACGTCTTCGTCAAACCGCCCGCGTTGGACATCGATGTCTCGATAAGCGCCGTGGCTGGGCTCGACAGAATGTTGATCGTCGTGAAACCGCCTTGATCGGTTCCGGTCCAATTACCACCCGTCATATTGACGGTAGTGCTCGGGCCCAGGTTCTCCACATTGCTGATGAATGTGCCGCCCACGATATTCACCAACGAGAACCGATTGGTTCTGGACGTGTTTAAGTTTGAGGCCATCCGGTTTGTCCAACGACGGGTCGCGGAGCGATCAGCATCAACAACGTGAACATCAGCGCTGCTCGCTCTTTGGAGGCTCGAAACTGCAGAGCAGCAAAATCCTCTGCGGCAGCAATCTCGGCATCGTAAAGGTAGGCCACGACCTAAAGGGTGGTTCGGGTTTCGTATTCGGATTCTTTCAGACCGCCGGCAAGATCGGCGCGGTCGAGCAACCTGATTGCCTGAAGCCACGAATCTCAGAGCGGTAACGTCCCACTGAGATTTAGTGAAGGGGCATGGCGTGCCGCCTGTGTGGACGCGGCGCTCTGCGCGCCATGCCAGTCCATCTGGCACATCAGATCTCCTGTCGTGTCCGCCGCAGTGCAGTCGTCAGAGCATTGAAAATGGCGCGAAGAGTGCTATCAGTATTTGTAATGATTCGCTGGCTGCGCATTAGAAAACCTAAGCCGAACTCGGCGAACGGCGCGCGGAGAAATGGAACGCCTTCGGTCTCTCACGCCACTCCAGCAGAAGGTCTCGCGAATCTCCCGATCGACGCGGAATCGCTGAAGCCGCATCCGATCCTCTCGCTGCTTCCAGCCGACGCTCTGAATCGTCTGCTCGCGAAGCCCGCGTTTTCCGAATACCCGAAAGGAACCGTCGTATTCAAAGAGGGCGCCCCGTGCGATGCCATTTTCGTCATCATCAGCGGGCGCTGCGAATCACTCGTCCGCGGCGGAAATGGCGTCAGTCTCGTCGAGGAAGTCTTCGGCCCCGGCGACACTCTCGGCGAGCGCGCGCTGCTGAATCGAGAACCGTACCGCAGCACCATCACGGTCGCCACGCACAGCGTTTTGCTGCGCATTCCTGCGGAGGAATTGGACGAGCTTTTCACGCGCGACCCGAGCATTGCGGGGCGTTTCGCGCAGACCGTGACGGAGCGGCTTCGCCGCCTCCGCGAGCGCCAGCTCGGTCGCAGCGCCACCGTCCGCCGCATCGTCTCGCTCTTCCCGATTTCACCGCGCGTCGATGCCCTCGCCGTCGTCCGCCAGCTTGCGAAATCCATCCACGCGCTCACCGGCCAGAGCCTCCTCATCATCCACGCCGGCGCCTCGCACGCCGCGGCGAAACTCAGCGACTGGCCCGCGCTCGACCGCGTTTCGCACGGCGAATTCCGATACCACGAACAGCTCCGCGAGCACGACTCCGGATTTCACGAGCTGCGCCTCGAAATTAGCCATGGTACAAGCTCCGCGAGCCACATCGCTCCGTTGCTAAGCCACTGCGGACGCCACTTCGACTACGTCATCGTCCACGTTCATCCCGAGATCCCCGTGCCCGTCTCGATCGAGACGATGATCCAGTCCGACCTGTCGTACGTGCTGCTCCAGCCGAGCGTGCAAAACCTCTACGACTTCCAGCTCCTCATCCGCGAGTTGTGCGACCGCACGCACGGCAATTGCCAGCACGTGAAGCCGATCCTCTTCGCAGAGGAGCACGTGGCCGCTGCCGACATGCACGCGACTCTCAAGCAACTCGGCCACCCGCTTCACTCCTTCGCGCGCGGGTTTCCGCTGAGCAAAGATCACAGTTCGGGAGACCATCGATATCACCTCCACATCAATCGCCTGGCGCGCGAAGTCGCACGCCGTCGGGTCGGCCTCGCGCTCTCCTCCGGCGGCGCGAAAGGGCTCGCACACATCGGCGTGATCCAAGTGCTCGAGGAAAATGGAATCGAGATCGACTGCATCGCCGGCGCGAGCATGGGCGCCTACATTGGCGCGCTATGGGCCTACGGGCTCGACGGCGCGCAACTCGAGAAAACCGCTCGCGAGCACGAGGGCCGCTGGGGTCTCTGGTCGCTCGTCGAGCCGTCCTTTCCGCCGCGCCAGGGATTCCTCCGCACGCGCCGCGTCGCGCATCGGCTCCGGCGCTCGATCGGCGAGGCGCATTTTTCCGACCTCGTTCGACCGCTCCGCGTCGTGGCCACGCACCTCGACACACTAGAGCGCGTCATCTTCGCCAGCGGCGAAGTCGCCGAGACCGTCTCGGCCAGCATCGCGATCCCGGGTGTCTGCGTTCCGGTCACGATCGACTCGGAAACGTACATCGACGGCGGCATCGCGGATCCTTTGCCAGTCGATGTTTTGGAGGAAATGGGCATCGAGCGAATCATCGCCGTGAACGTCATCCCGCCGCCTGATAAATTGCGCCAGTGGCTCGACCTCGAACGCGAGCAACACGGACACGTCTCGCGCTTTCAAAAGCTGCGGCGCTCGTTCAGCGACCGGTTCAACTACTTCGCGCACGGCAACATCCTCGACACGATGCTTCAGGCCGTGAACGGGGCGCAAACCCGCGTGGCCGAGGCCGCAGCGCTGCACGCCGACGTGCTCCTGCGCCCGCTTTCGTGCGATGCCTACTGGCACGATTTTCGCAAGCCCGCCAAATACATCGCGCTCGGCCGCAAAGCCGCCGAGGACCACTTGCCCGCGCTTCGTGCGCTGGCGCAACCCCATGAAAAACGCCCCACGCCACCGCTGGCCATCGCGCACGACTTCCGCGCTGCGTAGCTGGCAGCTCGCCCGCTTGCGCACTTACTTGCGCGACACGGTCCTGCCGTTTTCGTCGCACTACGGCGCGCTTTTTCGACGGGAAAATATCGACGTCTCCACGCTGCGGACGCCCGCCGACATGGCCCGCATTCCTTTTACCGCGAAGCTCGATTTTGCGACCGACGGCGCGATGAGCGACCCCGTCCGCGATTTCGTGCTCGTGCCAGACGAGGCGATTTTGGCGCGCCGATTTTCGAGCATCGCCCGCGCGCTCGTTCAAGGCCGCGCGACTGTCGCCGAGGGCTTCGAGTGCGAGTTTCGCCCGCTGCTTTTGACCAGCACCACGGGCCGTTCCGCCGAGCCCGTTCCATTTCTCTACACCGCGCACGACATCGCAAATCTCGAAGTCGCGGGCGCGCGTGTCATGCGCGTCTGCGGCAGCACGCGCGAGATGCGGATGATCAATATGTTCCCGTTTGCGCCGCATCTTGCGTTTTGGATCACGCATTACGCGGGAACTGAGCGCGGCGTTTTCGTGCTGAGCACGGGCGGCGGAAAAACGATGGGAACCGACGGAAATCTGCGGCTCACGAACAAGATCAAACCCGACGTGCTGATCGGGATGCCGACGTTTTTATATCACCTTTTGAGTGAGGCGGTGAACGACGGCGTAATGTTGCCGAATCTCAAGCTCATCGTGCTCGGCGGCGAAAAATCGCCGAGTGGAATGCGGCGAAAATTGCGCGCGCTGGCGGCGCAACTCGGCGCTCCGAAGATCGACGTGCTGCGGACTTATGGCTTCACCGAGGCGAAGCTCGCGTGGGCCGAATGCCCGTTCGAGGAGGACGCGGGCTCGGCCGGATACCATGTCCATCCCGACCTCGCGTTCATCGAAATCGTCGATCCGAAAACCGGCGAGGCGCGCGGCGAAGGCGAGCCCGGCGAGATCGTTTTCACGCCGCTGAATGCGCGCGGCTCAGTCGTGCTGCGATATCGCACCGGCGATTGCATCGACGGCGGACTTTACCACGAGCAGTGCCCATTCTGCGGACGCCGCGTGCCGCGCCTCGTCGGCGAAATCTCGCGCAACTCCGACGTGCGAGAACTGCACATCGACAAACTCAAAGGCACGCTCGTCGATTTCAACCACCTCGAACACGTCCTCGACAACGTTGGCCATGTGGGCACCTGGCAGGTCGAACTACGCAAGCGCCACGACGATCCGCACGAAGTCGATGAGTTGATTTTGCACATCGAAAAACTCGACGACTTCCCCGAACTGCAGCTGGCCGCACTGCTCGGCGAGCGCTTCGCGAGCGAACTCGAAATCCATCCGAACCGCGTCGAATTTCACACCGCAGAAGAGCTGCGGCGCAAGCAGGGAGTCGGCACGCAACTCAAAGAACAGCGCGTGGTCGATCACCGGCCCGCGGCGAAATTGGAGGCGATCAAATGATGAACAACATCAGCCTGAGATTTACCGCCGGTGGCTCCGCGATGTCTGAGCGCCTCGTCATCGTGGATGGGGTTCGCACCCCGTTTTGCAAAGCCGGCACCGACCTCGCCAGCCTCGCCGCTGACGAACTCGGACGTATCGCCGTCAGCGCGCTGCTCACGCGCACCGGGCTCGATCCCGCGCTCATCGACGAGGTCATTTTCGGCTGCGTCGGCCAGCCGATGGATGCGGCGAATATTGCGCGCGTCATCGCGCTGCGCGCTGGCATCCCGCAGTCCGTCCCGGCGGTCACCGTGCATCGAAATTGCGCTTCCGGCTTCGAGTCGATCACGACGGCATTCGAGCGGATGAGCGCAGAGCGCGGCAGCATCTTCATCGTCGGCGGCGCCGAGAGCATGTCGCAGGTGCCGATGATCTATTCGCAAGACGCCGCCCAGAAATTCGCCGCACTCGCGAAGTCCAAAACCACGGGTGCAAAACTGTCCGCGATGAGCGCGTTTCGACCCCGCGATTTCGAGCCGCGCATCGGTTTGAAAATGGGCCTCACCGATCCCGTGAGCGGCCTGAACATGGGCGAAACCGCGGAGCTGCTTGCGCGCGAAAATGGGATCACTCGTGAGGCGCAGGACGCCTTCGCGATGCGCTCCCATCAGCACGCGCTCGCCGCAGCCGACAAGCTCGCTCAGGAGATTTGCCCAGTCTTCTTGAACGGCAAAGCAATCACCCGCGACAACGGCCCGCGCACCGACCAGTCGATGGAAGTGCTCGTCGGTCTGCGGCCCATCTTCGAAAAACACGGCAGCGTGACCGCTGGCAATTCCTCCCAAGTCACCGACGGTGCAGCCGCGCTGCTCGTGATGACCGAGTCGCGCGCCTCGGAGCTGGGGTTCAAGCCTCTCGGCGCACTCATTGACTACGCCTACACCGGCTGCGATCCCGCGCGCATGGGCCTCGGCCCGGTCTTCGCGATCGACCAACTCGAGCGCCGCACCGGCCGCAAACTCGCCGACGCCGACCTTGTCGAAATCAACGAAGCTTTTGCCGCGCAAGTCCTCGCCGTGCAGCAGCGCCTGCCTGCGCTCGTGCCCGATGAAAAGCTGAACGTCAACGGCGGCGCCATCGCGCTCGGCCATCCCGTCGGCGCGACCGGCGCGCGCCTCGTGCTCACCGCTTTGCGTGAGCTGGAGAGGCGCGATCAAAAGTCCGCGCTCGTCTCCCTGTGCGTCGGGGGTGGGCAGGGAGCCGCCCTTTGGCTGGAGCGCATTACATCATGAAAAACATCCGCCGCGACTTCACCTCCGATCGAGTGTGCATCCTCACATTCGATCGTCCTGGTTCTTCCGCCAATATCTTCGACCGCGACACGCTCGACGAACTCGACGCGCATCTCAGCCAACTCGGCGACGCGCGCGGGCTCATCATCACGAGCGCGAAAGACTCGATTTTCATCGCGGGAGCCGACCTCCATTCGATCCAGAAAATGAGCGCGGGCGAGCTGCGCACTTTCATCGAGTTCGGCCAGATCGTCTTCAATAGGATCGCCGCGCTACCCATTCCCACAGTCGCCGCGGTGCATGGAGTCGCGCCCGGCGGCGGCTACGAAATCTGTCTGGCGTGCGACTGGCGCATCGCCTCACCCGACCGCGTGACGAAGCTCGGCCTGCCCGAGACGCAGCTCGGCATCCTCCCGGCCTGGGGCGGCTGCACGCGGCTGCCGCGGCTCATCGGTGTGCCGGCTGCGCTGGACATCATCCTCGCAGGGAAAACCGTCGCCGCGAAACATGCGCTGAAGCTCGGAATGATCGACGAAATCGCGCCCCGTGAATCGCTCGTCGCGGTCGCGGAAAAGTGGCTGGAACGCGGCAAGCGGCACGCGAGCCTTTCGCACTCCGCGCCGGTCAATGCGGTGCTCGATACGGTCATCGGATTAAAAGCACGCGCCGACGTCTTGAAACGAACGCGCGGGCATTATCCAGCAGTGGAAAAAGCGCTGGAAGTCGTGCTTGCAGGCGCATCCGCATGGCACGAAGCCGACTCGCTGGCGCGCGAGCGTGAGGCGATCAGCGATCTCGTCACGCTGGACTCGACGAAAAACCTCCTGCGCCTCTTCGTTCAGCAGGGGCGGGCGAAGAAGCGGAAGCTCGAGCCCGTTTCCGGTGTGGCGGTTTCTCCCGTCGCGCAATGCGCGGTCATAGGTGCGGGGATCATGGGCTCGGGCATCGCCCAGTGGCTCAGTGCGCGCGGCCTCGGCACGATCCTGCGCGACATCGATGCCGCGCGCGTGGCAGCGGGAATGGCGAATGTTTCCAAGCTCTACGCCGACAGCGTGAAGCATCGCGTCTTCACCGCGAACGAGGCGCGCATAGGCTTCGAGCGCATCTCGCCTGCCGCGACCGAGGTGCCGCTGACAAACACCGACATCGTGATCGAGGCGGCTTCGGAAAAGATGGAGATCAAGAAATCGATCTTTCGCCGGCTGGATGAAATCACGTGCGAAGACGCGATCCTCGCGACGAACACCTCCGCGCTTGCCGTCAGCGAACTCGCCGCCGCGACCAAGCATCCGGGTCGCGTGATCGGCCTGCATTTCTTCAACCCGGTCCATAAAATGCAGCTCGTCGAGGTGGTGCGCGGCACCCAAACGAGTCCCCACGTGATCGAGCGTGCGCTGAAATTCGTGCAGAAAATCGGCAAGCTGCCGGTACTCGTGCAGGACAGCCCCGGCTTCCTCGTGAACCGCATTTTGCTGCCCTACATGATTGAGGCCGGGCTGCTTTTCGAGGAGGGCGTGCACATCGAGGAGATCGACGGCGCAATGCTCGATTTCGGAATGCCGATGGGTCCGCTGCGGCTGATCGACGAGGTCGGGGTGGACATCTCCGAAGACGTGGCGAAGACACTCACCGAGGCGTTTCCCGCCAGGATGCGGGTGCCGGCAATCCTGCCGCAGATGATGACCGCGGGCCTGCTCGGCCGCAAAGTCGGCAAAGGCTTTTACATCCACAGAAAGGGCGATGACCCGCAGGTGAATCTCGGTGCCATCGCGCTGCGAAGCGGTTCCCGCACAGCGTTCGCGCGCGAGACGCTCCAGCAGCGAATGGTTCTGCTGATGGTCAACGAGGCCGCGCGCTGCCTCGAAGAAAAGCTCGTCGAGACGCCCGACGACATCGACTTCGCGATGGTGATGGGCACGGGCTTCGCGCCATTTCGCGGTGGCCCGCTGGGGTATGCCGACAGCGTCGGTACGCAGCAGATCGCCGCGCAACTCACGTATCTGGCGGAGAAAGTGGGGCCGCGTTTCGCGCCGTGCGAGCTGCTGCGAAAAATGAACGGCGCTTTATTTTATGAGAGGTGAGGGTGCGCTACCCGGAGCTTCAGACTCGCGCAGCCTGATTTTATGAAGACACAAACCGAAGACTCCGCACCTGCGATCGATACCTCCAAGATGTCGCCGGAGCAGCGCGCAGCTCTGGAACTCACGGAGGCAGCGCGCGAGGCGACCGATGCGGAGCGCGGCTTTTGCGGCGGGCTTTTCATGGGGCAATTCCATCTCGACGCGCTTCATCCTTTTCCCCGGCAGACCGCGGAGGCGCGCGACCAGGGCGATGCATTCCTCGCGCGACTCGGCACTTTTTTGCGCGAGCGCGTCGATCCCGATGAGATCGATCGCACGGGCGAAATCCCGCAGGAAGTCTTCGACGGGGTCGCGAAGCTCGGAGCGTTCGGCATCAAGATCGCGACCGAATATGGCGGGCTCGGACTTTCACAAACGAACTACTGCCGCGCGGCGATGCTGCTCGGCAGCCACTGCGCGAATCTCACGGCGCTCGTCTCAGCGCACCAGTCAATCGGCGTGCCGCAGCCGCTGATTTTGTTCGGCACGGAGGAGCAAAAGCGGCGCTTTCTGCCGCGCGTGGCTGGCGGGGAAATCTCGGCATTTGCGCTGACCGAGCCACGCGTCGGCAGTGATCCCGCAAAGATGGAAACGCACGCGGAGCCGACGGAAGACGGGCGGCATTTCGTCATCAATGGCGAGAAGCTGTGGTGCACGAATGGGATCAAGGCGGGCGTGCTCGTGGTGATGGCGAAGACGCCGAGCAAAAACGGGCGCAACCAGATCACGGCGTTCATCGTGAACACCGACACGCCGGGCGTGGAGATCGTGCGGCGCTGCCGTTTCATGGGGCTGAAGGCGCTCTACAATGCGGTCGTGCGGTTCACCGAGGTTAAGGTGCCGGTGGAGAATATTTTGCTCGCGGAGGGCAAGGGCTTGCGGGTCGCGCTTACCACGCTTAACACGGGCCGGCTCACGCTCCCGGCGGGCTGCACGGGGTTGTCGAAACGCTGCCTCGAAATTGTGCGGAAATGGGCGGGCTCGCGGGTGCAGTGGGGCGCGCCGATCGGCCAGCACGCAGCGATCGCGGAGAAAATCGCGAAGATCGCCGCGGAGACGTTTGCGATGGAATCGATGACGCTTTTTGCCGCCAGCATCGTCGATCGTGACAAGAAAGCGGACGTCCGGCTCGAGGCCGCGATGTGCAAACTGTGGGCGAGCGAGCGGTCGTGGGAGCACATCGACGCCACGATGCAAATCCGCGGCGGACGCGGCTACGAGACCTCGCAATCACTCGCTGCGCGCGGCGAGGAGCCGATCCCGGTCGAGCGGCTTTTCCGCGACTCGCGGATCAATACGATCTTCGAGGGTTCGAGCGAAATCATGCGGCTTTTCATCGCGCGAGAGGCGCTCGATCCGCATTTGAAAATCGGCGCGCCGGTGCTCAACACTCAGCTCCCGCGCGATGTGCGTCTGCGGGCGGTAGTGAGTTCGGCAAAATTTTACGCAACGTGGTATCCGCGGCAGTGGCTCGGAGGCAGCACCGGAGGCGGATTGCGCGCTCCGCTGCGGGGGCACGTCCGTTACGCTGCGCGGACTGCGCGGAGGCTGGCGCGCAGGCTTTTTCATGCGATGGCGCGCTTCGGTCCGAAGCTCGAACGCGAGCAGGTTTTGCTGGGGCGTTTCGTCGATCTCGGGACGGAAATCTTCGCGATCACGGCGACCTGCGCCCGCGCAGAGAGCCTCGCGACGCCAGAGTCCACGGCGCTCGCGGACTACTTCTGCAAGCGCGCGCGCCTGCGAATCGACGAGCTTTTCACCGGGATCGGAAGCAACGCCGACCGCGCGGGATACCGCGTGGCACAGGCCGTTCTCGCGGGAGAGCACGAATGGGTGGAGGGCGGCATTCTCGATTCGTCGCTCGCAGGGACGTCGGCGGAAGGCGCGGGGTCCGTGTCTGGGTAGCGAAGCCGCCGCGGGAGCTGTGCGAACCCAGCAAACTGTGCCGTCGTGGCGCGACTGTGTGTCTCAAGGTGTGCCAAAATCCGGTCGGTGTCGCACGGTCTGCTCTGACGCTTGTTGGCTTATGTTGCTTGTAATCAGTCGAATATGACAGATCAAAGTGAGAGGCGTGGCGGCTGCTGATAGATCGCTCCCACATTTTCGACACACAATTATGGCAAAAATCTTAGGCATCGATCTCGGCACGACCAACTCCTGCATGTCCGTCATGGAAGGCGGCGAACCCGTCGTTCTTGAAAACTCGGAGGGCGCGCGGACGACTCCTTCCGTCGTCGCTTTCACCAAAACAGGTGAACGTCTCGTCGGGCAGGCAGCGAAGCGGCAGGCAATCACCAACTCGCAGAACACCGTGTTTTCGGTGAAGCGGTTCATGGGTCGCAAGTTCGACGAAGTACGGGAGGAAGAGCATCGCGTGCCTTACAAAGTCGTGAAGGCCGCGAATGGCGACGCGCACATCCAGGTGCAGGTCGGCGGCGAGACGAAGACTTTTTCCCCGCCGGAAGTGAGCGCGATGATTCTTGCGAAGCTCAAGGCGGATGCGGAGTCGAAGCTCGGCGAGAAGATCACGCAGGCGGTCATCACGGTGCCGGCTTACTTCAATGACTCGCAGCGCACCGCGACCAAGGACGCGGGCAAGATCGCGGGTCTCGAAGTGCTGCGAATCATCAACGAGCCCACCGCGGCGTCTCTGGCTTACGGCCTCGACAAGAAGAAGGACGAGAAGATTGCGGTCTATGACTTGGGCGGCGGCACCTTCGACATTTCGGTGCTGGAAATCGGCGATGGTGTTTTTGAAGTCCGCGCGACCAATGGCGATACCCATCTCGGTGGCGACGACTGGGATCATGCGGTGATGGACTGGATTTTCGCGGAGTTCAAAGCCGAGAGCGGCATTGATCTCACGAGCCAGCCGGACGCTGTGCAGCGCATCAAGGAAGAGGCGGAGAAGGCGAAGATCGCGCTGTCGAGTTCACAGGAATACGAGATCAATCTTCCTTTCGTGACGGCGGATCAGACGGGCCCGAAACACATTCAAAAGAAGCTCACTCGCGCAAAGTTGGAGCAGCTCACCGACAAGCTCTTCGAGCGCACGCTGGCACCGGTGAAGGCTTGTCTGGCGGATGCCAAGCTCACTGAGAAGGACGTGAATGAACTCGTGCTCGTCGGCGGCATGACCCGGATGCCGAAGGTCATTGAAACGGCGCGCAAGCTGGTCGGCAAGGAGCCGCACAAAGGCGTGAACCCGGATGAAGTCGTAGCTATCGGAGCGGCGATTCAGGCGGGTGTGTTGAAGGGTGATGTGAAGGACGTGCTGTTGCTTGATGTGACTCCGCTGACTCTCGCGATCGAGACGGCGGGAGGCGTCGCGACAGCAATGATCCCGCGCAACACGACGATCCCCACTCGGAAAGAGAACATCTTTTCGACCTACAGCGACAATCAGCCGGGCGTGGAAATCAAGGTCTTGCAAGGCGAGCGTCCGCTGAGCCGCGATAACAAGAACCTTGGCACATTCCATCTCGATGGTATCCCGCCCGCACCTCGTGGCGTGCCGCAGGTGCAGGTGACTTTCGACATCGATGCCAACGGCATCCTGCATGTCTCGGCAAAGGATCTCGGCACCGGCAAGGAGCAGAAGATTTCGATCACCGGAAGCTCAGGACTTTCAAAAGAAGAAGTCGAGAAGATGCAGCGCGATGCGGAAGCTCACGCGGAGGAAGACAAGAAGGCCAAGGAAGCCATCGAAGTCCGCAACAACGCCGACAGCCTCGCCTACCAGTGCGAGAAGCAACTCACCGAACTGGGCGACAAGATCGACGGCGCGAAGAAGTCTGAGATCGAGAGCGCAATCACGGCGGTTCGCGAGGCATTGAAAGGCAATGACTCCGATGCCATTACGCGCACCTATACCGACTTGCAGAACAAGTTCCAGGCAGTCAGCGAGGAACTCTACAAGCAAGCTTCCGCGGGAGCTTCGCAAGGTGGCGGCGCAGGCCCGCAGCCTGGTGGCGAAAGCGCGGGCGCAGAGACAAAACCGGACGGCGATGTCGTCGATGCGGAGTTCGAAGTCGTGAACGACGACAAGAAGAAGTAAGTCGCGAGACCTAACACTTTACCGACCCAAAACGCTGGCTCACGCCGGCGCGCGGCGTCTCAGTAAAACCAAACAAAGTAACCAACAGAAAAAAACACATACAATGGCAGTCAACGTTCGTCCCCTCGGGGACCGGGTTCTTGTCAAACCCATCGAAGCTTCAGAGACAAAAAAAGGCGGTATCATCATTCCTGATACTGCGAAAGAAAAGCCACAGGAAGGCGAAGTCGTCGCACTCGGCACCGGCAAGCGTGATGAAGACGGCAAACTCATCGAGTTCACCGTCAAAAAGGGCAACAAAGTCCTCATCCCGAAATACGGCGGAACCGATATCAAAATCGACGATGAGACCTATCTTATCATGCGCGAAGACGACATCCTCGGAATCGTCGGCTAAACCAGCAACCTTCACCTCAACTACTACTAACTAACTACAATGGCAGCTAAACAACTCCAATTTGACGAGTCCGCCCGGCACGCGCTTCTGCGCGGCGTCGAGAAACTCGCTCGCGCCGTCAAGGCAACCCTCGGGCCATCAGGCCGCAACGTCATCCTCGACAAGAAATTCGGCAGCCCGACGATCACCAAAGACGGTGTGACCGTGGCCAAGGAAATCGAGCTCGAAGACCCGTATGAGAACATGGGCGCGCAGCTTGTCCGCGAAGTCGCGAGCAAGACCAGCGACATCGCCGGCGACGGCACTACGACGGCGACGGTTCTCGCTGAGTCCATCTACAAAGAAGGTCTCAAGAACGTCACCGCCGGGGCCAACCCGACCTCGCTGCAGCGCGGCATCAACAAAGCCGTCGAGGCCGTTGTTGCTGAACTCCAGCGCATCTCCAAGAAAGTCAAAGACCGCACGGAAATCGCGCAGGTCGCGACTGTCTCGGCTAACTGGGACACTGCGATCGGCAACATCATTGCCGACGCGATGGACAAGGTCGGCAAGGACGGCACCATCACGGTCGAAGAAGCGAAGTCGATCGAGACCACGCTCGAAGTCGTCGAAGGCATGCAGTTCGACAAGGGCTACATCTCGCCTTACTTCGTCACCAGCGCCGAGTCGATGGAAGCGATCCTCGAAAACCCTTACATCCTTCTTTTCGAGAAGAAGATCACGAGCTTGAAGGACTTGCTCCCGATCCTCGAGAAGACGGCCAAGTCGGGCCGCCCGTTGCTCATCATCGCAGAAGACGTGGAGGGTGAGGCCCTCGCGACTCTCGTCGTGAACAAGCTCCGCGGCACGATCCAGGTCGCAGCCGTGAAGGCTCCCGGCTTTGGCGATCGCCGCAAGGCCATGATGGAAGACATCGCCATCCTCACGGGTGGACGTCTCATCACCGAAGACCTCGGCATCAAGCTCGAGAGCATCACGCTCGACGACCTCGGCAAGACCAAGCGCGTCACCATCGACAAGGAGAACACCACGATCGTCGAAGGTTCCGGCAAGCAGGCTGACATCCAGGGCCGCGTGTCGCAGATCCGCCGCCAGATCGAGGAGACGACCAGCGATTACGACAAGGAGAAGCTCCAGGAGCGCCTTGCGAAGCTCGCCGGTGGTGTCGCTGTCATCAATGTCGGCGCCGCGACTGAGACCGAGATGAAAGAGAAGAAAGCCCGCGTCGAAGACGCCCTGCACGCGACCCGTGCGGCGGTCGAAGAAGGCATCGTCCCCGGGGGCGGCGTCGCACTCATCCGCGCGCAGAAGGCTCTCGATAGCCTGAAGCTCGAAGGTGACGAGGCCATCGGTCTCGCGATCATCCGCCGCGCGGTCGAAGCTCCGCTCCGCCAACTCGCCGATAACGCGGGCCAGGAAGGCGCGCTCATCGTGCAGGAAGTCAAGAAGCGCAAAGGCAACGACGGCTACAATGTCGCTACTGGCGAGTATGAAGACCTCATCAAAGCCGGCGTGGTCGATCCGACGAAAGTCACCCGCAGCGCGTTGCAGAACGCGGCTTCGATCTCGGGCCTCCTCCTGACGACGGAGTGCGTCATCTGCGAGCTGCCAGAGAAGAAAGCACCGGCCGGCGGCGACGCCCACGGTCACGGCGGCGGCGGCGGCATGGGCGGGATGGACTACTAAAGTCCCTCGTTCAGCTAGAAGCTGAAACAATCAACAGCAGCCGGACTCAGCAATGGGTCCGGCTGTTTTGTTTGCGCCCGTCGGTATGGGGGTTCGGGGGAGGGGAAGGTCGGAGGGGTTTGCGAAGAACGTCGGTGCGGCGTTTGATGAGGGGAACGGGGGGGTGCGATGCTGTGTGAGGCACGGTGGATGAAGCTCGGAGTGGGATGGACTGTGGGTTGCCGATCATTCACCGTGATTTGGGCATGGTTGATCGTTCTCGGGGGATCATGAATGATCCTTTTTGCATCATTGACCTACCAACTTGGTCAATTGATTGTCGATTTAGGATCAATCCGGACAAACGTCTCTGTGGGGAGGGTGGTTTGGGGGCTGAAGGTGTTGCTTTTTGATCTGTCGCAGGGGTTCGGAAGGCGGAGGTGCGCGATCTTAGGCAGAAGAACGCAAGGCTTGGGTGCCGGGGCGTCGTGGTCCGCATCACTAAGAAACCACGGGCTCGGGGACTCTTCTGGGACTCGAAACGCGTTGCGCGTCTGAGATCTTCGGATACTCCTACACGCCCGATTTTCGACACGACTCCCACGCAGGCCCGCAAGCTCCCGCTTTTTTCATGAATTTCCGACTTTCGATCCCATCGTCCGCGCTGGTTTTGGCGCTGTTTTGTGGCGGGTGCAGGCGGCAGGAGGTGCGGGTTTACACGGCGCCGAAGGATGTGGAGGTGCCGATGACGGCGGCGGCCGATGAGCACGCGGGGCATGGGGAGGGGGAGCATCCGGCGGAGTCTCCGGTGCCGAGTGCGGAGCGGCCGCATCCGAAGCTGGCGTGGACGCTGCCGGCGGGTTGGGAGGAGACGGCGCCGGGGCAGATGAGTCTGGCGCAGTTTCAGATCAAAGCGCCGAGCGGGCAGGCGACGGTGAATATTACTCCGCTGCCGAATCTGGCGGGGAAGGAGGCGATGGTGGTGAATATGTGGCGGCAGCAGGTGGGACAGCCACCGCTGGCGGATGCGGATGTGGTGGGTGCGTTATCGCCGGTGTCGGTGGCGGAGGGGAAGGGGCAGCTTTTCGAGATCGCGGGGGATAAGGAGGGGGCGCCGACGCGGATCGTGACGGCGATGCTGAATCGGCCGGACGGGAGTTGGTTTTTTAAGTTGTCGGGGGGTGAGGCGGCTGTGGTTGCGCAGAAGCCGTCTTTCCTCGACTTTCTCAAGTCCGTCCGCATCGGCGCGCCTCCGGGTCCGGTGCCTTCGGACGAAACCAAGCCTCAATGAATCACCCGATCTGGAAATTTTTTACGTCGCTTCGGCTGACGGTGGTGTGTCTGGCGTTTGGGATCGTGCTGGTGTTCATCGGGACGGTGGCGCAGGCGGATGAGGGGCTGTATCAGGCGCAGGCGCGTTATTTTAAGCAGTGGTTCGTGTGGATGCCGACGATGTTTGGGCACCGGCTGCCGCTGGCGCTGCCGGGTGGGTATTTGATCGGGACGGTGCTGCTGGTGAATTTGGCGGCGGCGCATTACAAGCGGTTTGTCTGGAGCTCGAAGAAGGTGGGGATTCATCTGACGCATCTCGGGATCGTGGTGCTGCTGGTGGGGCAGCTCTCGACGGATATGCTTTCGCGCGAGAGTCATCTGCGGCTGCGGGAGGGGGAGACTCGGAATTACACGGAGAGTCACCGGGAGCATGAACTGGTGTTTTTAACGGATGGGACGCAGCCGGGGACGGATGAGGTGGTGTCGATCCCGGAGTCGATGGTGGCGAAGAAGGGGGAGATCGCGAATGACAAGCTGCCTTTCGCGGTGCGAGTGCGGACGTATGAGACGAATGGCGAGGTGCTTTCGCGGGCGAAAGTGGTGGATTCGGCGGGGAAGCTGGGGACGGCATTGGCGACGGTGCAGGGGCAATTTTCGAGCGTAGAAGGGCTGGTGCCGCAGGCGGAGCGCGCGGTGGAAAGTGAGGGGCGCGCGAGTGTGTGGCGCGATGCGCTGGCTGCGGTCGGGGAGAAGGACACGGCGGATCTCGTCGCGGCGGCGAAGCGCGTGGCGGCTCAGCCGGAGCGCGAGGGGAAATTGCGTGCAGAACTGGTGGCGCGGTTTCAGCGGGAGATGCTGACGCGTTTCAAGCAGCAGGGTGGCGCGATGCAGGTGGCGGCGGAGCATTTGGAAAAGAAGGAACCGGTGACGACGGAGGCGTTCCCGGTGCTCGCGGAGAGCGGGTCGGGCCCGCTGGTCGTGGCGCTGCCGCAGCCGGAGTCGAAGGAGATGGACGCGGCGAATACCCCGTACGCGGTGGTGGAGCCGATCCAAGCGGGGAAGAGCCTCGGAAGCTGGATCGTGTCGCCGTGGCTGGACCCGCAGGAGATCGAGGTGGGAGGGAAGACGTGGCGCGTAGCGATGAGGTCGGAGCGGACGTATCAGCCGTTTTCAGTGAAGCTGCTGAAGGCGACGCACGAAGTTTATCGCGGGACGGAAATCCCGAAGAATTTCCAGAGCCGCGTGCGGATCGAGAATGCGTCGCGCGGGGAGAACCGGGAGGTGGATATCTACATGAACAACCCGCTGCGATACGCGGGGCTCACTTTTTTCCAATATCAGATGGGCGCGGATGAGCGGGACGCGAGCATCGGGACGAGCACGCTACAGGTGGTGCGGAATCCGAGCTGGCTGACGCCGTATCTCGGCTGCGCGCTGGTGGCGCTGGGGATGGTATGGCAGTTTTTGTATCACCTCGTGGGGTTCATCAAGAAACGGAGAACTGTATGAAAAAGTGGATTCCTCTCATCTTCGCCGCCGTGTTCGCGGCTTGGGTCGTCGCCGGGCTGCGCGCTCCGAGGGATAAGGCGGGCGAGTTCGCTTCGCAGGAGTTTGGCCGCCTGCCGATCGTGGCGAATGGGCGGTATCAACCGCTGGATTCGCTGGCGCGAAATTCCCTGCTGCAGCTTCGAGAAAAGCAGACGGCAAATCTTGAGCCGTGGAAGGACAACTCCGCGCATCCGAAGATCATCCCGGCGATCGACTGGCTCATGGCGATGCTGATGAATCCAGAGCTGGCGGATACTTGGCCTGTCATTCGAATCGATCATCCCGAACTCGTCGGTTTGCTCGCGCTGCCGGGTGGCGCGGATGCGGAGAAGCAGACAGATGGGAAGCATTTTTCCTGGAACGCGATGAAGGAGAAGATCGGCGTGCTAATGGATGAGTCGCGGCGCGCGGGGAAGATCGACTCGTCGAAGCGGACGCCTTACGAGCAGGCCGTCATCCGGCTTGCGACGACGATCGGGAATTACGCGCGGCTGCAAAATGCAATGGAGCCGCATCCGTCGATCGTGACTGCGCTGCTGAAAAGCGACCCGAGCCAGAATGCGCAGATGTTTCTAAAGCTGGTCGATGAGACGCACCCGCCGGACGTGAAGGACTGGCGCGCTGAGCTGGCAAAATTCCGCGAGAACCGCGAGCGGGAGCTGGCGGCGTTTGAGAATGCGCAGGGCAAGCGGCCGTTCGATGAAGCGGCGTTTGATTCGTTCAAGCAGAACATGGTGCGCTTCGAGGCGATGGGGATGGAGGGCCAGCCGATGCTGATCCCGCCTGCGACCGCGGGTGATGACGGCAAGGATGGTTGGCAGCGCACGGGCGATGCGCTGATGGCGGCGGCGCAGCATGCGGATCCGGGAACGCCGGTGCCGCCCGCGCTCGGATATTACGCGGACATGGCGACGGCGTATCGGGAGGGGCAGCCGGAAGCTTTTAACGCGGCGCTGGAGCGGTTTCGCGGGGTGCTTTCGACGCAGTTCGAGCCGCAGCTGAAGAAGGGCGCACGCGAGCAGTTCTTCAACGCGTTCGAGCCTTTCTACAAAGCGATGGTGATCTACGTGACGGCGTTTCTGTGCGCGATCGTGTTTTGGTTTGCGCCGCTTCGCTTCGAGTGGCTGCGGCGCAGCGCGGTGTGGCTCGTGGTCGTGGCACTCGTCGTCCACACGAGCGGCTTGCTTTTCCGCATGACTCTGGAGGGCCGCCCTCCGGTGACGAATCTCTACTCGTCCGCGATCTTCATCGGCTGGGGCGCGTGCATCCTCGGGCTCGTGCTGGAGCGCTTTTGGCGCAACTCCATCGGCGTCGTGGTTTCGAGCGTGATTGGCTTTCTCACGCTGATCATCGCGCATCATCTTTCGCTCAGCGGCGACACGATGGAAATGATGCGCGCGGTGCTCGACACGAATTTCTGGCTCGCGACGCACGTCGTCGTCGTGACGCTCGGATACGCGTCAACATTCGTCGCCGGGTTCCTCGCGATGATCTACATTTTGCGCGGCGTCTTCACGAAGTCGCTCGACGCGGCGACGGCGAAATCGCTCGCGAAAATGGTCTATGGCATCGTGTGTTTTGCCACGCTGTTTTCATTCGTCGGCACCGTGCTCGGCGGCATCTGGGCGGATCAAAGCTGGGGCCGTTTCTGGGGCTGGGACCCGAAGGAAAACGGCGCGCTGATCATTGTTCTTTGGAATGCGCTGATCCTGCACGCGCGCTGGGGCGGCATGGTGCGCGAGCGCGGGCTGATGAATCTGGCGATCGTCGGCAACATCGTCACGAGCTGGTCGTGGTTCGGCGTGAACATGCTGGGGATCGGCCTGCACGCTTACGGATTCATGGACGCGGCGTTTCACTGGCTGCTCTTTTTCGTCTGCACGCAGCTCCTTTTCATCCTGCTCGGCTCGCTGCCGCAGCGGCTCTGGCGCAGCTTTTCAAAAGACGTAAGCACTCCGAAATCGGGCGGTCTGCTGCCGGTCAGCGCTTAGCGGAAGTGCCCGCGATTTTCCTCCAAAATCGGCAGCGATCCGTGCGCTTCGATCTCGCGTGGCTGCGGCGCGTGGCGGCGGCCGCGGTGGAGAAATGTTGCGATGTTTCGGCGGATGGGCGCTTTGCCTTGAAGGCGCTGGATGAGGTGGAAGTCGCGGTCGTTTCCGATCGCACGATCGCGCGGGTGCATCGCGATTTCATGGCGATCCCCGGAGCCACGGACGTAATCACTTTCGCCCACGGCGAGATCGTGATGAGCGCGGAGACGGCGCGCGCAAACGCGCGGGAATACGGCCATACGGCCGCGGAGGAATTAGCGCTTTACACGGTGCATGGGTTGCTCCACCTGAATGGCTTCGAGGACAAAACTTCGCGGGATGCGATTCGGATGCGACGCGTCCAGAGCCGCATCCTGCGAGAGTGCCTCGCACAAACTCCCCATCCCCAACGACCATGAAATCCCTCCGCCCACATCTCGTCGCATTTTCACTCGCCGCCCTGCTCGCCGCTCCGCTCGCGCGGGCTCAACAGCAGGACGCGCCGCCTGTCGATACCGCGCAGCTTTTGCAGGCACTGAAGTCGATGCGTGAGCAGCAGGCCGCGCAGATGAAGGCGCTGCGCCTGAAAGCCGCGAGCGCCGTGCAGAGCGCCGCCGCGAGCGGAGCCGCCGCGGCGGCCGCGTGGGAGGAGGCGGTGAAGCAGACGCAATTCAACGGTGCGGATCACGAGGCGGCGACGTTCCGCGACTGGAAAGAAAAGGAGGGCGATGCACTCAAAGAGCCGGAGGTGCAAAATGCTGCTCGGCTGTATTTTGTCTGGCTCGGGATCACGCTCCAGCGCTCGGCCGGTGGGGTGGTGAAAGACATGCTGCCGCAAATCGTGCAATTCACGAAAGAGGTGACGGCGGATGCGATCGCGATGGACGCGTTTGACGAGAAGATGAAACGGGAGAAAGAGCGCCGCTCCGCGAATGCGAAAGAGAAGGTGAAAGACGACGCCGTCGCGCGGCGGATGCACGATCAGATTTTGCGAAAAGGACTCGCGGGATCGCCGCCCGTGCAGGCGATGAAAATCTCGGATTACGTGAACGTCGGGAAGTGGGAGGGGGCGGCGGGAAATGTGGACGGGATTTTCAACAACATCATCCTGCCCGAGCTGCGGGCTGAGCGCGACCCGCGGCTGCTCGAGTATTGGGACATGAAAATCAAGCGCGAGGGCGAGGTTGCCGCGAAGTCGAAGCTGGCGTTCGACTCGGATAAATTCACGCAAGTTCGGCGACCGGAGCTCGCGTGGGCAAAGGCGCAGGACGAGGCGCTCATCGGACAGCGGAACCGCGCGATCAGTGACATGTTTACGCTCATCAAAAACTATCCTGCGCACCCGAATGCCGCCGAATGGATCGGTGGACTCGAGGCGCTGCTCGTGCCGGCGCAGCCTGTGACGCCGGTGCCGGCGCAATAGCATTTCCGCACGATGGCGCAGGTCGAACTCGAGGACGAAACGGAGACGCGCGAGGACCTCGATGTGCCGTGGATCGTGATCGTCCACAACGACCCGGTGAACCTCATGAGCTATGTCACGCGCGTCTTTCAGCAAGTCTTCGGATTCGCACGCGCGAAGGCCGAAAAGCACATGCTGGAAGTGCATCAAAAAGGCCGCTCGATCGTGTGGAGCGGGCTGCGCGAGCCGGCGGAAAATTACGTGCAGCAGCTCCACAGTCACCTCCTCCTCGCGACACTCGAGCGGCGCGTTTGAAAAGGAGGGGCGTGTGAGAATCCGGCGAATCGACGAGCAGTCAGTCGCGATCAGCGGGCTCGATGTCTTTTGCTGCGAACTGCTGCACCAGATCGCCGTGAGCGCGGAATCCAACGACCCGAAAGTCCGTGCGAGGCTCTTCACCTCACCGACTCGCGGCGACGAGGCGGAACTTCAGCGCGACTGGGAAAAATACGTGCATCCTGACCTCCGCCGCATTTTCCAGTCCGCGGTCGAAGTCGTGAAGAGCGACCTCCGTGATTTTCCGCCCGACGCGCCCGCCGATTTCCACACGCTCACGCTTCCCGTCAGCCATCTCGACGCGTGGATTCACGCGCTGAATCAAGCGCGCCTCTCGCTCACCGCGACCCACGATTTTGGCGAAGCCGAGATGGAGCGCCCGATCGCGACGGACGGGGACACCCGCGCCCTGGCCCTCTTCCAGACGCACTTCTACGGCTTTTTGCTGGAGTGTTTTCTGCGCGAAGTGGACTCCGGCGAGTGAGCCCGCGCCGAGCTTCATCGCGCGAAACTTGTGCTTGCGCGAAAACGCGCGGCTGCTAGAAATCTCACCCCTTCAAAAAAGCTCGGATGGTGAAATTGGCAGACACGTACGTTTGAGGGGCGTATGCCGCAAGGCGTGGGGGTTCAAGTCCCCCTCCGAGCACTCTCTCCGCGCGAATCGGCGCTGCCCATGGAGGAAACTGCTCATTGACCCGTCTCACTGCTGTGGCGAAAAGTCGGCGGCGTGAACGGCATGCGCCTCTTCCTACTGCACTGCGTCCGTCGGGTTTTTATTTCGAGCATCGCCATCGCCGGTGGACCTTTGCTGGCAGCGCAGGACGAGGCGCGCGGGGGATTCGACGTGAAGACGACCGACTCGCGGATCGAGGTCGCGGGCGAGGCGTTGGACTTTGCGATCCCGAAGAGAGGTTACGTCACGGGAGTCGCGGCGGGGAGTTTGGTCGATAAAAAGACCGGCTTCCACGATCCGGGATTTGGGCTTGATGTCGTCGATTTTTTGCTCGAGCCGGGGGGCGATGCGGCGGACCGCGCGCAGCTCGCGGAGAACATGCGCTACGACGTGGGGAATCTTTTCCACGGACAGCGCGAGAAGCGGATCATCGAGGGGCCGCAGATTTGCACGCAGGCAAAGACGCTCGCGCCGGAGGTTATTCGCGGCGCGGATTTCCTCGCGGTGAAGCAGAGCTGGAACTTCACCGATGCCGCGCCGGGCAGGAAAAAGGGCTCGACGTGGGAGCAGACGATCGTCGTCCCGCGCAGCGCGAGATACTTCATCGCGGCGGATCGGATGACGGTGGTGAATGACAGCCCCGCGCTCGCGTTTCGCCTCGATCTGCCGGGGCACATCCGGCACAGCGGCGGCGACACTTTCAGCGAAATCTACCTCAGCTACCTCGGCCACATCGCGCCGTCAGAGTTCCTCACCGACTTCGCGCCGGATGCGAAATTCAACTACCGCCGCGACGCCGGCAAAGTGCCCGAGCGCATGATCCGCGCATACCGCCTCCGCGATCCCAAGACTGGCCGCGACGGCCCGTGGCTCGCGGGCATGACGCTGAACCCCGCGGACGTGAGCGAGGCGTGGTGCCACCAGCGCGGCTACGTGTGCTTCATCGAGGAAATCGGTGAGCGGTCGATCAAAGCGGGCGCGTCCTTTGGCGCTGCCTACGTCATCGGATACTTCGATTCGATCGAGGAAATGAACGCGGTTTACGACCGCTTCAAGGGCAGCAGTATCCTCACGGCGAACGAGAAGGCCTGGAAGCTCACGCCGGAATCTCCGGCGCCCTGAGGAGGGGAATAGTTGTCGATCCGTGCGGAAGGCACATCCCGCTCTCAAGCAATGTCGCTTGTCCCGGATGCCAGTCGCTACTTTGCGAGAAGCCCGCGGAGCGCGGGAATGGCGAACCCTTTCACCACGACGCTGCGCAACTCCCCAGTCCCCGACTTGAGCGCGAGTTCGTAGCCCTCCGCGCGCAGGAGGTATTGCTCGATCACCGCTCGCTCCGGATCGCCGATCCGATACTCACCCACGCCGTGCGCCTGAAAATCCTCAAACTTCACCCCGCGATCCCGTGTCTCGGTCGAATCCGAAAGCACCTCGACGATGAGATCCGGGATGGAAAACTTAATCGTCTCATTTGCGAACGCCGCCGTCTTCTCCGGCGCAAAAAAAACGACATCCGGCTCGTAATCGTTGCGGGGGAAGACACAGAGACATTTCTCCATCTTCACGCCGAGCTTCCTGCTTTCCACATGCGCGCGCAGCAGCGTCGCGATGTTTAACGTCACATCGAGATGCACATATTCGGGGGAGCCCTCCGCCGGTTGTGGCGGTGGCGTAATTGAACGGAGTTTGTCGCGTTTTTTTGTCGCCCGGCGCCGACTCGCCATCGCTTCGGATTGCCAAAAGAGTTCTCCGCAAGTGTAGCCGCGGAAAAGTTCATCGTGAAATCCTTGGATGTCCCAGCCGAGCAGCCTCCCGTCGGTCCCCGCATCATCCGGGCACCACCGCGGATGATACTACTCGAGTTGATGTAACTCACCGCAGCGCGGGCATTCAACGAATATAGGACGAGGAGGTTGCATATGCCTCTCCTACGAACGAGCCGGTTGAGTTTCTACTCGAACCAAGCGAACTGGGGAAATTCGCGGAATTGAGCGGAAAAGTGGGGCGAGACGATATTTCTTGACCAGATTTTAACCCTTTTCGCGTTTTCCTTGTGTTTGCGCGGTTCGTGTTCATACCCATCGACGAAGAGCATCACCCAAAAAATTCGGTTGCCGGATGCGCGGATCCTCGTCGCGATGGGAACCGGCTATTTCGCTGGCGTGGGGATGACGGTGACGCCTTCGGTGAGGGCGTCGGAGGGGTTGACGACGACTTTGTCGGTGGGGGTGACGCCGCCGTTGATTTCGACGGCGGAGCCGAGGTCGCGGCCGAGGGCGACGGTGCGAAAGGTGATTTTGTCGTTCTCGACGAGGGCGACCTGCGGGCCTTCGGCGCGGAAGAGGATTGCGTTCGCAGGGAGGGTGAGGAGTGCCTCGGGTCTGGCTTCGGCGAGGCGGACTTGGGCGTAGCTGCCGGCGAGGATTTCGCCTTTCGCATTATCGACTTCGAGCTCGGTGAGGAGTGTGCGCGTGGCGGCATCGAGCGCGCCGGCGGTGCGGATGAGTTTGGCCTCGAACTTCTCGCCGGGCCGCTCGGGCAGTGTGAGTTCGGCGGTCTGGCCGACGACGGTGCCGCGCGCGTAGTTTTGCGGGACGCGGACGAAGACGCGCAGCTTGTCGGTCTGCGCGAGGCGGAAGAGTTCCTGGCCTTCGCCTGCGCTGATGAGCTGGCCGACGTCGAGGTTTCGCGCGGTGATGGTGCCGGCGAATGGCGCGGTGATTTTCGCAAAGGCGGCGACCTGTTCGAGCCGCTGCACGTTGGCCTTCGCAGCATCGACGGTCGCTTTTTTCAAATCGGCGTCGCCCGCTTTTTCATCCGCCTCCTGCGCGCTCACGGTTTTCCCGGCGAGCATTTCCTTCCAGCGTTTGGCGGTGGAAATCGCGAGGTCGCGCGCGGCTTCGACCTGCACGAGCTGGGCGCGGGCTTGGGAAAGTTCGCGGTCGGTGTCCGGCGTATCGAGTTCGGCGAGGAGCTGGCCGGCTTCGACTTTCGCGCCGAGATCGACGAGCCAGCGGCGGACGTAGCCATTCACGCGGGCGAGGATGGACGCCTCGCTGACGGGCTTTAGCTCGCCTGAGAGAACGAGCGCCGAGCCGACTTTTGCCGGGGTGGGGGAGACGACGGCGACGTTCGGAGCGGCGAGGGCTTTTGTGTCGTCCGCGACCTGGTGACGAGCGCGCAGGCGAGGTACGAGGCCGATCGCGAGCCCGCCTGCGAGCAGGAGGAAGATGAAGAAGAGGAGGCAGCCGACGCGCGGCGGTTTCGACGGTGCGTTCATGGATGATCAGGCGTGCTGGAGCTCGCGCTCGGGCTTGGTTTCGTCCGGGAGTTCCTGCTCGGGCTCGGGCGGTTTTCCGCGATGGCAGAGGCTGAAGACGACGGGCACGAAGAAGAGCGTGGCCACGGTGGCGAAGAGCAGCCCGCCGATGACGGCGCGGCCGATGGGGGCGTTTTGCTCGCCACCTTCACCGAGCCCGAGGGACATGGGCAACATGCCGATGATCATCGCGAGCGCGGTCATGAGAACGGCGCGCAGGCGGGTGACGCCGGCGTCTTGCGCGGCTGCGGTGGCTGGGATTCCGCCGCGGAAATTCGTGCGGGCAAAGGTGACGACGAGCACGGAATTCGCGGTCGCCACTCCGAGGCTCATGATCGCGCCCATGAGCGCCGGGACGCTGAGCGAGGTGTGTGTGACCCACAGCGACCAAGCGACGCCCGCGAGCGCGCCGGGCAGCGCGCTGATGATGATGAGCGGATCGAGCCAGCTCTGGAAATTCACGACGAGCAGGAGATAGACGAGGACTATGGCGCCCGCGAGGCCCCAGCCGAGGCCGAGGTAGCTGGAGCGCATGGTCTCGGCCTGGCCGCGGACGAGGAGGAAACTACCGCGCGGCAGGTCTTTTTTCGCGGCGTCGAGGATCGGCTGGATGTCGCGCAGCACGCCGCCGAGATCGCGCCCGCTCACGCCGCCGAAGACGTCGATGACGGGCAGCACGTCATAATGCGAGATGACCGTCGGGCCTTCTGTGCGCTTGATTTCCGCGACGTTCGCGAGAATTTGGCCATTCGCCTCGCCGGCGGTGCCGCCGCTGACCGGCACGCTTTCCAGCGCGCTGATCGAGTCCATCACATGCTCCGGTGCGCGGATGTTGATCTGGTATTGGATGCCGAGTTTTGGGTTGAGCCAAAAGGTCGGCTGCACCTGGCCGCTGCCGCTCAGCGCGAGCAGGACGGAGTTCGCGACATCGCGTTCGGTGAGGCCGAGTTCGATCGACTTTTCGCGGTTTACATCGACGGCGAGATGCGGCAGGTCAGCGGGCTGCTGCACGCGGACATCGACGGCTCCGGGAACGCTGCGAATTTTATCCGCAAGCCGAGTGGCGATGGCGCGGCAGGCGACCTGATCGCGGCCATACACCTGCACGTCGAATGGCGCGGGCAGGCCGAGATTCAGCGTCTGGCTGACGATGTCGGCGGCTTGGAAATAGAAGACGATGCCGGGAAAATCGCGGTTCAGGCGGAGGCGGAGCTCGAGGACGTAGTCGCGCGTGGGGCGGTGGTCGTGCGTGAGCGAGACGAGGATTTCGGCGTCGCCGGTGCCGATGACGCCGCTGTTGCTGTAGCTGAGCGCGATGCCGGAAAAGGGGATGCCGATGTTGTCGAGAACGCCTTCGATTTCGTGCCGCGGCACGACCTCACGGATCGTCTGCTCGATGCGCTCGACGAGGCGCACGGTTTCCTCGATGCGAGTGCCGCTGCGGGCGCGGAGATGGAGGCGGAATTGCCCGCCATCGACCTCGGGGAAAAAGTCCTGACCGAGCTGGGAAACAAGCAGCAGCGAGGCCAGGCAGAGCGCGAGGAAAACGGCGGCGAACATTTTCCGATGATGCAGAGCCAGCTCCAGGAGGCCGCGATAGCTGTTTTTGAAACGCGTGAAGCCGTGCTCGAATGCGTGCTGGATGTGGATGAATGGCGCGAAGATTCCGCGCGGCGGCGGCTCGTCGGCATCGTGCTCCTCATCCTCGTGGCTGTGATACGGCGAGTTGCGGTAAAACCACATGACGAGCGTTGGCACGAGGGTGCGCGAGAGGACGTAGCTCGCGAGCATTGCAAAAACGACGGCCTCCGCGAGCGGCACGAAGAGGAAACGCGCGACGCCGGTGAGGAAAAACATCGGCACGAAAACGATGCAGATGCAGAGCGTACTGACGAATGCGGGCAGCGCGATTTCCTGCGCGCCGTCGAGGATGGCGACGAGCAGCGGCTTTCCCATGGCCATCTGGCGATGCACGTTTTCGATCTCGACCGTGGCGTCATCGACGAGGATGCCGACGGCGAGCGCGAGGCCGCCGAGTGTCATGAGATTGATCGTCTCGCCGAGGGCGCTGAGGCACGCGAGCGAGGCGAGCACGCTGAGCGGAATCGAGAGCGCGATGATGATCGTGCTGCGCCACGAGCCGATGAAAAGCAGGATCATGATGGCCGTGAGCGCAGCCGCGACGACGCCCTCTTTCAACACGCCGCTGATCGCTGCGCGGACGAAAAGCGACTGATCGGAGAACTCACGCACCTCAAGATCGGGATCCACGGTCGAGAGCACGCGAGGGAGCTGCTCCTTGATCCGGCGAACGACTTCGAGCGTGGAGGCCGCGCCGCTTTTCATGATCGTGATGAGCGCGCCGCGCTCGCCGTCGCGCCGCACGACGTTCGTCTGCGGCTCGAATCCGTCGCGCACCTGCGCCACATCGCGGAGGTAGATCGTGGTGCCGTTGACGACTTTGACGGGGATGTCGTTGAGGTCGGCGAGCACGGCGGGGCTGCTGTTCACGTCGATCGCGTATTCGGTGCCGCCGATTTTCGAGGTGCCGCTCGGAAGGATCAAATTTTGCACGTTCACCGCTTCGACGACGTCCTGTGGGCGGAGGTTTTTCGCCTTCAGTGCGGTGAGGTCGAGATCGACGACGACGGCGCGTTTTCGTCCGCCGTAAGGCCAGGGGATTTGCGCGCCCGGAATGTTCGCGATGCCGACGCGCACTTGATTCAGCGCGAGGTCGGCGACTTCCTGCTCGCTCAGTTTTTTGCTCGTGAGGCTGTACTGCAGGATCGGGACGGTCGATGCGTTGTAGCGGATGATGAGCGGCGGCGTCTGGCCCGGCGGCATCTGGCGGAGCAGCGTCTGCGCGACGGCGGTGAGCTGGGCGACCGCGCCATCGACGCTCGCGCCGGGCTGGAGGAAGACCTTGATGATTCCAACTCCCGCGAAGCTCGTGGACTCGACGTGCTCGATGTCATTGACCGTGGCTGAGAGCGCGCGCTCGTGGTTGAAAAGGATGCGCTGCTCGATGCCTTTCGAGTCCATGCCGGCGTACTGCCAGATGATGGAGACTACCGGGATATTGATGGAGGGGAAGATGTCCGTCGGTGTCTTCAGCAGGACGTAGGGCGTCAGCAAAAGGAGGACGAGCGAGGCGACGATAAAAGTGAGAGGCCGGCGCAGGGCCAGGCGGACGATCCACATGCGAGTCTGTCAGATGAATCGCGTAGTCTCGCGCGATGGCTGCCTCTGCGCTTGGACGCGCTTGCTCGGAAGTAAGGACGTTCTTGCGCTACCAGCGCGCCGCCGCGAACTCGCTCGGACTCACCTTGAGCACGCGCTTGAAGTGCCGCGCCATGTGACTCTGGTCGGAAAAACCGCACTCGCGGGCGATCGCCGCGAGGTTCCACTCGCGCCCTTTTGCGCGGATCAATTCCTGTGCGCGATCGACTCGCAGACGGATGAGGTAGTCGTGAGGCGGATGCCCCGTCGCGGCCTTGAACTGGCGCGCAAAGTGAAACGGACTTACGCCCGCGACTTCCGCGAGTTCCTCGAGCGCGAGTGAGTCGCCGAGCCGCTGGCGCATCAGTTCCACCACTTTTAAAACCGCAACTGGCGGTGCGGCTTGGGCGGGTTTCGTTCCGCGAAGGTGATCGAATTCGCGCAAAAGCAACACCGCGATCGTGCGCGCGATTCCTTCCGCGGCCAACGCGGAGCCGGCCAGAGCATCGAGTTCGCGGCCGAGCTGCTGCATGAGCGCGCAGGCGGGATGAGAGGTCGTGAGTTTGCGATTGTTCGTCTCAGCGGGAATCGCCATCGAAGCTCCGAGTTCGGCGGCGATGCGCTCGAAGAACCACGGCTGAAAACCGAGCATCAGCACGCGGACTTCACCTTTCCAGCGGAACGCGACGCGATGGCCCGCAGGCGTGAATCTTCCATCGCCAGCGGCGTAGCGGACCGTCTCGACTTTCTTCCCGAGAAGGACTTCCGATTCGAGCGGGCGGAGAAAGCTATAAAAAACATGCTGCCGGATTCCGGTTGGGTAGTTGACCTCGCCTGAGTTTCCACGCCGCTCCTGAACGATTATTCCCGGCCAGCCGACTGAGCGCCGGACGACCGTGATCGACGCCGGGACATACGTCTCCATATCGACGGGAGGCAAGCTGGAGTGAGGCTTCACGGGCCGCGATTGTTTCCTGCTCATGCGAAAATGCGAGCACAGCGGGCGGGTTGCGCCCGGGGCAGGGCTCGGCGAGTCTCGCGCTTGTGAAAATCCGATTCCTCCCTCGGCTCCGTGTTCTATTTCCGCCGATCATCTTCGTGCTTACCGGAGGAGCGTTCGCTGCGGAGATCGATGTGAGCAAACTGCCGGTCGCGGCGGCGGCGTTCGACTTTCAAAAAGACATCCAGCCGCTGCTGGAAAATGCGTGCGTGCGGTGTCACGGCGCGGAAAAGCAGAAGGGGGGGTTTCGCATCGATACGCGCGCCGGGCTGATGAAAGGCGGCGAGGATGGGAAGGCGATCGTGGAGGGGCAGTCGGCTGCTAGCCCGCTCATTCACTACATCGCGCGGCTGGTGGAGGATCTGGAGATGCCTCCGAAAAAAGAGGATGCGCTGAAGCCGGAGCAGATCGGCGTGCTGCGCGCGTGGATCGACGACGGCGCTAAATGGCCCGCCGAGCTGACGCTCGCGTCGCCGAAACGCGCGGGCGATGGGCCGGACAAGCGCGAGTATTGGGCATTCAAACCGCCGGTGCGTGCCGCGCTGCCCGCGGTGAAAAACGCGGCGTGGGCGCGCGAGCCGATCGACAGTTTCGTCCTCGCGAAACTCGACTCCGAAAATCTTACGCCGTCCGCGGAGGCCGATAAAACCACGCTTTTGAGGCGACTGAGCCTCGATCTCGTCGGGCTGCCGCCGACGATTTCGGAGGTCGATGAGTTCCTAGCCGATGCTTCGCCGGATGCGTATCGAAAGCAGGTCGAGCGGCTGCTCGCGTCGCCGCACTACGGAGAGCGGTGGGCGCGCGACTGGCTCGACGCGGCGCGATACGCCGACAGCGACGGCTACGAAAAGGACAAGCCGCGCGTCGCGCATTTTTACCGCGACTGGGTGATCGACGCGTTCAATCGCGACCTGCCTTACAGCGAATTTGTGATCGAGCAATTGGCTGGCGATCAGCTTCCCAATGCGACTCAGGAGCAGATCGTGGCGACGGGATTTCTCCGCAACTCAATGATCAATGAAGAGGGCGGCGCGGACCCGGAGCAGTTTCGGATGGAGGCGATGTTCGACCGGATGGAGGCGGTGGGGAAAAGCGTGCTCGGGCTCACGATTCAGTGCGCGCAGTGCCACGACCACAAATACGATCCGATCTCGCAGCATGAGTATTTCCGGCTCTTCGCGTTCCTAAATAACGACGACGAATCGCAGCCGCTCGTCTTCACGCCGGAGGAGCAGATGCGGCGCGCGGATGTGCTGCGGCAGGTCGGCGAAATCGAGGCGGAGCTGGCGCACGAAAATGCGGATCGGATCGCGGCGTGGGAGGATGAATGGAAGCAGCGCGCGCAGCCGGAGTGGCGCGTGATTCAACCGATCGTCGAGGACATTTCGACCGGCGGGCAGCGGTATTTGCCACAGGCGGACGGGTCGTTCATCGCCGCGGGCTATCAGCCGACGAAGCACGAGGCGAAGATGACGATGAAGCTGCCGGATGCGAAGGGGATCACGGCGTTTCGACTCGAGGTGATGAACGATGCGAACCTGCCCGCGCAGGGGCCGGGGCGGTCGCATCTCGGGACGTTTGGGCTTACGGAATTCAAGGCCGAGGCGAGCGGAGCGGATGGCAGGATGCAGGCCGTGAATTTTTCAAAGGCGGTCGCCGACCTCGAGCCGGCGCCGGAGACGCCGGTGCGGCGGGAATTCAATGAGAAAGAGCCGAAGCATCGAGTGATCGGACCGGCGAGTTACGCGATCGATGGGAACGAAGAGACTGCTTGGTCGAACGACGTCGGGCCGGGGCGGCGCAATCACGCGTGCGTCGCAATTTTCACCACGGAGAAGCCGGTTGCGAATGACGGCGACGGAACGCTCACGATCAAGCTGACGCAGAAGCACGGCGGGTGGAACTCGGACGATTTGCAGGGGGATAATCTCGGGCGTTTTCGCATCGCGGTCACGACTGCGAGCGATGCGGATCGCGACTTGATTGCTCCCACTGCGCGCGAGGCGATGGCCGTGCCGCGGGAGCAGCGCGATGCGTCGCAGAAACACGCGATTTTCGCCGCATGGCTCGCCGCGCAGCCGGAGCAAAAGGATGCGCGCGCCGCGATCGACGCCCTGTGGAAGCAGTATCCAGAGGGGACGACGCAGCTCGTGCTTTCGGAGCGCACGAAGCTCCGCGAGACGCACATGCTGAAGCGTGGCGACTGGCTGAAGCCCGCGCGCGTCGTGACGCCGAACGTGCCGGCGATCCTGAATCCACTGCCTGCGAATGCGCAGGCGACGCGGCTGACTTTTGCAAGATGGCTGGTCGATCCGAAAGCGCCGACGACCGCGCGGGTCTTCGTGAATCGCGTGTGGCAGCATTATTTCGGGACGGGAATCGTGGCGACGCCGGAGGATTTCGGGACGCAGAGCGAGGCGCCGTCGCACCCGGAATTGCTCGACTGGCTGGCGTGCGAATTCATGGGGAGCGGCTGGAGCGTGAAGCATTTGCAGCGGCTCATCGTGAACTCCGCGACGTATCGGCAGTCGTCGCGCACGACGCCGGAGATCATCGAGCGCGATCCCTACAATCGGCTGCTCGCGCGCGGGCCGCGGTTTCGGGTCGAAGGCGAAATCGTGCGCGACATTCAGCTCGCCGCGAGCGGCTTGTTGAATCCCGAAATCGGCGGACGCAGCGTGATGCCGCCCGCGCCCGCGTTTTTGTTTCAGCCGCCGGCGAGCTACGCGCCTTTCCCGTGGATCGAGGAGAAGGACGGCGAGCGATACCGCCGCGCAATCTACACGTATCGCCGCCGCACGACGCCGTATCCGATGTTGCAGGCATTCGACACGCCGGAGGGGAATGTCTCGTGCATCCGCCGGAGTCGCTCGAACACGCCGCTGCAGGCGCTGATGACTTTGAACGAAACGCTCGCGGTTGAGGCTGCTCGCGCGCTGGCGCGGCGGACGCTGGAGGAAGGCGGGAGCAGCGATTCCGCGCGGATCGAGTACGGCTTTCGGCGCTGCCTCAGTCGCGCGCCGAGCGATGCAGAACGCACCGCGCTTTTGGAAGTCATCGCAAAACAAACCGCGCGCATTTCCGCGGGCGGCGTGCGCGCGGAGGAGGTCGCAAGCGGGAAAAACGAGCCGCTCGCCGAGCTTCCGGCTGGCACGACGGCAGCGCAATTCGCCGCCTACACGGTCGTCTCGCGCGTGTTGCTGAACTTGGACGAAATGATCACAAAGGAGTAGACGCCATGAACCACCTCGAACATTTCCAAACGCAATTGCGGCAGCAGGTTGCGCGGCGGTGGTTTTTCCGGCAGTGCGGCGTCGGGCTGGGGTCGATCGCGCTCGGATCGCTGCTGCGCGATGGGCTGATTTCATCGGCTTCAGGGGCGGGGATGCTGGAGAATCCGCTGGCTCCGAAATTGCCGCATTTCGCGGCGAAAGTGAAGCGGGTGATCTTTCTTTTTCAGGCGGGAGCGCCGAGTCATCTCGAGCTTTTCGACTACAAATCGGAACTCGTAAAATGGGACGGGAAGCTGCCGCCCGCGGAGCTGCTGGAGGGTTATCGCGCGGCGTTCATCAATCCCAACAGCACGCTGATGGCGTCGAAATACAAGTTCGACAAACACGGGCAAAGCGGGGCGGAGCTGGGCGAGTTACTGCCGCATCTGGCGGAGGTCGTGGATGACATCGCGATTGTAAAGTCGATGCAGACCGACGCTTTCAATCACGCGCCGGCGCAGATTTTCATGAACACGGGCGCGACGCAATTTGGCCGGCCGAGCATGGGAGCGTGGACGACCTACGGGCTCGGGAGTGAGTCGCAGGATTTGCCGGGATTCGTCGTTTTTTCCACCGGTCAAAAAGGAACGAGTGGCGGAGCGAGCAATTACGGGTGCGGATTTTTGCCGACGGTTTATCAGGGCGTGCCGTTTCGCGGGCAGGGCGATCCGGTGCTGTTTTTATCGAACCCCGCGGGCATCGACGCGACGATGCAGCGCGACACGCTCGACGCGATCAAGCAGCTCAATGAGCAGCATTTTGGGGCGGTCGGTGACCCGGAAATCGCGACGCGGATCAACTCCTTCGAGCTCGCGTATCGGATGCAGACGAGCACGCCAGACCTAATGGACATCGCGAAGGAGTCGAAGGAAACGCTCGAGATGTACGGCGCGGAGCCGGGCAAATCTTCGTACGCGAACGCGTGCCTGCTCGCGCGGCGTCTCGTCGAGCGTGGGGTGCGATTCGTGCAGATTTTCCACGAAGCGTGGGATCACCACGGCGGTTTGACGAAGGGCTTGAGGGACCAGACGGCGGCAACTGACAAGCCGAGCGCGGCGCTCATCAAAGACCTCAAGCAGCGCGGTTTGCTCGAGGATACGCTCGTGATTTGGGGCGGGGAATTTGGCCGAACGCCGATGGTGCAGGGCGGCAACGACGGGCGCGATCACCACCCGAATGCATTTTCGATGTGGATGGCGGGTGGCGGTGTGAAGCGCGGCATCACGCTCGGAAAGTCGGACGACTTCGGCTTCAACGCGATCGAGGACAAAGTGCACGTCCACGACCTCCACGCGACGATCCTGCATCTGCTCGGCTTTGATCACACGAAGCTCACGTATCGTTTTCAAGGGCGCGATTTTCGTCTGACCGACGTGCGCGGGGAGGTCGTGAAAAAGCTGCTCGCGTAGATTTCGCGAGCGCGTGCGTGGAAGATTTGGCAAGGCGCGCGCGCGTCGCGTAGCCTCCTCAGCTCATGAAAAAACTCTGCGCGATTTTCTCGCTTGCGGCGGCTTCGGTGGCGCTCGCTGTCGAGGTGCCGACGATCACCATTTCAAAAAGCGACAAGCTCAGCATCGCGGTGAACGGGCTCAGTGGAGAGGTTGCAAAAGTGCTCGAAAACGACCTCGCGATGTCGGGTTATTTCAAGATCACGCCTCCGGGCGCCTCAGGGTTTCTCGTGAGCGGGAGCGGAGGCGGGACGCTGAATGGAAAGGTCGAAGATCACGGCGGGAAGACCGTGTTGAGCAAGTCATTCAGCGGTTCGGCGCGGAGTCAGGCGCATCAGTTTGCGGATGAAATCGTGGAGACGCTGACGGGCGCGCGCGGCATCGCAAATACGCGTGTGGCGTTCGTGGCGACGAAGACGGGGAAGAAGGAAATCTATCTCGCGGATGCGGATGGCGCGGGGGTTACGGAGCTGACGCACGACGGAAACATCAGCGTCGCGCCGTGCCTCAGCCCGGATGGACGTTCGCTCGCTTACACCGGCTACAAGAGCGGCTACCCGGATGTGTACGAGATCAATCTCGCGAGCGGAGCGCGCAATCGGATCATCAAATTTCCCGGCACGAATTCTGGCGCGGCGTATTCGCCGGATGGCGGGAAAATCGCGCTGACTCTGAGCAAGGACGGCAACCCGGAACTTTACGTCACGAGCGCGAGCGGTGGCGGCGCGCGGCGGCTCACGCGGACGCCGGGAGTCGAGTCGTCGCCGACGTGGTCGCCGGATGGCGGCGAGATAATTTACTCGAGCGACGACCGCGGCACGCCGCAGCTCTATCGCATCTCGGCGAGCGGCGGCAGCGGGCAACTCATCTCGACCGGACACGGCTACAACACAGAGCCGAACTGGTCGCCCGATGGAAAAAGAGTGGCGTTCAATGTGCGCGAGGGCGGCGGCTTCGCGGTGGCGATTCTGGAGCTCGCGAGCGGGCAGACGCGGCTCGTCGGCGACGGGCAGGACCCGGCTTGGGGAGCGGATTCGCGGCACCTCATTTTCGCGAGCGGCGGCGCGCTGATTTTGCTCGACGCGCAGACGGGCCAAAAGACAACTCTCGTCAGTGGCCTCGGCAAAATCTCCGAGCCGACATGGTCCCGCTAACCTTCAAAAAAATGCACCTCTCTCGTCCCCTTCGCACCGCTTGCATCGCCACTTTGGCACTCTCGCTCAGCTCCTGCGCGAGCTGGAAAAAGGGAGGCAGTGGCAGCGGCGGCGATTACGGTGGCAGCGACAGCGATTCGGTAAATGGGACCGCGCTGCCCGATCGGCAGGAGGGGGTCTCTTTTCTCGGCGAAAATGTGGATCGCAACAAATTCAGCCCGGTGCATTTCGGTTACGACAGCTTTTCGGTGAGCGGGGACGAGCGCGGGAAAATTCGCGAGGTTGCGGAGTTCATGCGGAGCAGTGAGAAGTCGATCATCATCGCTGGCTTCACGGACGAGCGCGGCACGCCGGAATACAATCGTGGACTTGGCGAGCGGCGCGCGCAGGCCGTGCGGTCCGCGCTCATCTCGGCGGGCGCGGATGGCAGCCGGTTGCAGACTGTGAGCTTCGGCGCGGAGTTGCCCGTCGATTCCAGTTCGGGCGACTCCGCGTGGGCAAAAAACCGCCGCGCCGAATTCGGCGTCGTGCGGTGAATCGTGTCTGAAAAACCTCCCGCGCGATGACGTGGGATTATCTCATCGTCGGCGCGGGATTCGCGGGCTCCGTGCTCGCGGAGCGGCTCGCGAGCCAATGCGGCGCGATGTGTCTCGTCATCGACCGGCGCGAGCACATCGGCGGGAATGCGTTCGACAAATTCGATGCCGCGGGCGTGCTCATCCATCCGTACGGGCCGCACTATTTCCGCACGAATTCCGATCGCATCGTCGCGTATCTCAGCCAGTTCACGGAGTGGCATCCGGTCAATTACAAAATCCTCGCGTGGACCGGCGGGCGATACTGGCAGTTCCCGATCAATCTCAACACGTTCGAGCAACTTCTTGGGCGCCCATCATCGAGCGAGGAAATGGAGGCGACGCTCGCCGAGTGGCGCGTGCCGATCGAGCGCCCGGCGAACTCCGAGGAGATCATCCTGAGCCAGGTCGGCGAGCGGCTCTACGAGATGTTTTTTAAGAGCTACACACGCAAGCAATGGCAGCGCGAACCACGCGAACTCGACGCCTCGGTCTGCGGTCGCATTCCGATTCGAACCAACCGCGACGACCGGTTTTTGAGCGAGAAATTCCAGGCTCTCCCGACGCGCGGATACACCGCAATCTTCGAGAAAATGCTCGCCCATCCTGCGATCGAAGTCCGGCTCGGGACCGACTACCGCGAAGCGCGCGCGCAGGTCGATTTCAAGAGGTTGATTTTCACCGGCCCGATCGACGAATACTTCGATCACTGCTTCGGCCCACTGCCTTATCGCTCGCTGCGTTTCGAGCCGGAGACGTTCACGGATCGCGAGTTTTTCCAGCCGGCGATGCAGGTGAATTTTCCGAACGACCATGATTTCACGCGCATCGTGGAGATCAAGCACGCGACGGGTCAGGTGATCCCGGCGACGACGATCGTGCGGGAGTACCCGCAGGATTTCGGTCCCGGTCGGGAGCCCTACTATCCGATCCCCGCGCCCGCCGCGCGCGCCCTCTACGAACGCTACGCGGCGCTCGCGGCGGCGGAGCCGAAGGTGACTTTCACCGGACGCCTCGCGACCTATCGCTACTACAACATGGACCAAGTCGTCGGCATGGCGCTTGCGGATTTCGAGAAGCTGCGGGCAGGGTAGCGCACGCGTCACGCGTATCGGTGGACTCGTCCCGACTCGACGAACTTTATAAACGCTGCGGTTCGTTTGCGCGCGCTGGGACAAGGCACGCGCGTTAAAAAGTTCGATTCGACGGGACGCCGATCGCAAACTTGGGACGAGTGGGCTACTCGGTGCCGGGACTCGCGCGTTAGCCGATTTTTTACGAGCTACGCTCCGCGCAAAAAGCCAGTGAGCGGGCTGGTAGCGGACGCGGCATCGAGACGGTCGGCAAGGCCGATGTCGAATGCCTCGCGTCCGGCCTCCACTGCTTTTCTGAATGCCGCGGCCATTCGCGCAGGATCGTTTGCAATCGCGATTGCGGTGTTCACGAGCACGGCGGATGCGCCCATTTCCATCGCCTCCGCGGCTTGGCTCGGTGCGCCGATGCCGGCATCGACGACGACGGGTACGGTCGCCTGCTCGATAATGATCTCGATCTGCGCACGCGTCTCGATGCCACGGTTGCTGCCGATGGGCGATCCGAGCGGCATCACCGTCGCGGCACCGACATCTTGAAGCCGCTTCGCGAGCACAGGATCCGCGTTGATGTATGGCAGGACGGTAAAGCCTTCCTTCACAAGAATCTCCGTCGCTTTCAGCGTCTCGATCGGGTCGGGTAGCAGGTATCGCGGGTCGGGATGAATCTCGAGTTTCACCCAATCCGAGATGCCCGCCGCGCGCGCTAGCCGCGCCAATCGAACCGCTTCCTCTGCGTTCATGGCGCCGCTCGTATTTGGCAAAAGCAGATATTTTTTCGGATCGATAAAATCGAGGATGTTGGCGAATGCGTCCCTTTTTCCCGACAAGTCTGCGCGGCGCAAAGCGACTGTTACGAGCTGTGTGCCGCTCGATTCCAGCGCGGAGGCCATTGCTTCGTTCGAGGAAAACTTGCCTGTGCCGAGCAGGAGCCGCGATTGGAATTCGCGCCCGGCGATGATGAGCGGCGGCGAGGAAAATAACATGAACGCGCGACGCTAAGGACGCGGTCCCGATCGCGCAAGTTGCGTGATTTCACCAACTCCCATCTTGAGAATGCGCGCCAGAATTTTACCTTTCGTCGTGCGCGGAATCGAACCTTCATCCAGCAGTTTTGCGGGCTCGCTCCTCATTGCGCAGCCGTCGCTGGGCGATCCGAATTTCCGCAAGACCGTCCTTTTCATCTCTTCGTACGATCCGAAAGAGGGGACATTCGCGCTGATCTTGAATCGTCCGGCGGAGCGCACGGTCGGTGATGTCCTGCCGGAAAAGGAACTCGGCGTCTTGAATCGCGTGCCTGTTTTTCTCGGCGGTCCGGTCGGTGCAGATCAGCTCGTTTTTGCCGCATTCGAGTGGCATCCCGATACGCAGCGAATCGAATGCCGGCACCACCTCGGCATCGACGAAGCGCAGCAAAGCGCAGTCGCGCAAAACACGGTCGTTCGCGCATTCATCGGCTACGCGGGATGGACGAAAGGCCAGCTCGAAGCCGAACTGCAACAGAACGCGTGGCTGCTCACAAAACCGACTCCGGGCGCACTCGACATGGGCCACAGCAAGACGCTTTGGCGCGAATTGCTCAGCGGCTTCGGTCCGAAATTCCGGCTTGCCGCCGAGGCGCCTGACGACCTCTCGCGAAACTGATTCCGGCGCACCGCTTTTCTAACCACGAAGGCACGGAGGCACGAAGGGGGGAGTTTTCGCGGTCGGTGACGTGTGCTTTTTGTTCCTCTTTCGTGCCTTTGTGTCTTCGTGGTTTTGTTGTCAGGGGCGCCGGTCGGCGGAGACTTTGTCGGCGTCAGCGAATTGCTCGATGCGGACTTTGGCGGCGCCTTTTTCGACGAGACCGATGACGGTGGCGGCGTCTTTGCACAGGTCGATGGAATGGGCTCGGTGCACGCCGCGATCCGTGATGCGGACGAGGACGGAACGCGCATTGGCGAGATTCCTGACGCGGACGGTGCTGCCCATCGGGAGGCGATCGGAGGCGGCGGTGAGTTCGCCCGGCGCGCGCTGAGCGACGCGCGAATCCTCGGCGGGATCGTACCACGTCGCAGTGCCATTTTCGCTCGAGACGACTCGCAGCTCGGGCGTGGACTTCGGGGTGGTGGGAGCGGATGCCGCCGAATTCGCAGGCGCGGGCGCGGGGGCGCGGCGGCAGGCACTGCCGACGGCGACCAGCGCAACGGCGAGGAGCAGAAATTTACCACGGATGAGAGGGTCGTGAGGGGGGGGCATCAAGGACTTCGCGCACTTTGCGGCTGAGGACCGCAGTGGTGAAAGGCTTTTGCAAAAACTGCACGCCGGCGGCGAGCACGCCATCCTCGGCGATCTCCGCATCGGAGTAGCCGGATACGAAAAGCAGCTTCGTGAGAGGACGCGCGAGGAGGAGTTCGGCGGCGAATTCCGGGCCGGTCATCCGCGGCATTACGACATCGCTCACGAGCAGGTCGATCGGCCCCGCGTGCTCTTGCGCGATGCGCAGGCCGTCCTCACCGTTCGACGCGCAAAGCAGCACGTAGCCTTGATCCGAGAGCACAGCGCAAACGAGTTCGCGCACGATTTCCTCATCTTCGACGACGAGCACGGTCTCGCCGCGCGTGCGCTTCGCGACGGGCTCCAGCTGGGCCGGAGGCGGATCGACCGGCGCGTCGGCGCGCGGCAGGTGGAGGGTGAAAGTCGCGCCTTTTCCCAGCTCGCTCTCGACGGTGATCGCGCCGCCGCTCTGGCTCACGATGCCATAGACTGTGGCGAGGCCGAGGCCGGTGCCTTTGCCGGGGGCCTTTGTGGTGAAGAAGGGCTCGAAGATGCGGCCCCGGGTGTCGGCATCCATGCCGCAGCCGGTGTCCTGGACGGCGAGTGTGATGTATCGGCCGGGGGAAAGGACCGCACCTTCTCCGCCATCCGCCGCGGTGACGAGGCGCTCGCCGGTGTGCATGGTGAGCACGCCGCCGCGCTGCATGGCGTCGCGGGCGTTCACGCCGAGGTTGATGAGCACCTGCTCGAGCTGCGTGGGGTCGGCGAAGACGCGGGCCTCGCGGGCGCCAAGCGCGACGCGGAGGTCGATCTGCTCGCCGATCACGCGCCGCAGCAGCTTTTCCATCTCGCGGACGAGGTTATTCAGGTCGATCACGCGGGGCTGGAGGATTTGCTTCCGGCTGAAAGCGAGGAGCTGCCGCGTGAGGTCGGCCGCCTGCTGGCCAGCTTTTAAGATGAGCCCCGCCTCTTCGCGCGTCGTCCCCGCGGGCGCGCGGAGCCCGATGAGTTCGGCGTATCCGATGATCGCGGTGAGGAGGTTGTTAAAGTCATGCGCAATGCCTCCAGCGAGGCGCCCGACTGCGTCCATTTTCTGCGAATGCCGCAAGCGCTCTTCGCTGTCGCGGAGGGCCTCCTCCGTGTGCAGGCGCTCTGCGGTTTCGCGGATGAGCGTCTCGCGCTGCTCGAAAAACGCACCCACCAGTCGTGCGAAGTCGCCGAACTCGTCGCCCATTTTTTGCAGTGGCTCGAGGCATTCCGGATCCTGCTTTTGGAGGCAAATCGAGAGCGTCTTCAGCGGCCTGCTGACCCAGCGCCGTAGCGAAATCAGGAGCGCGAGAAAGAGCACGAGTGCGAAGCCGAGCACCCAATAGAACAGCCGCTCGCTGGAGCGATTCATCCGCGCGACGATGGGCGAATCGTTGCGGATCGAGAGCGCAGCGATGGGCGCTCCGTCCCAGCCGGGGAGCACGCGGATGAAGCTCACGGCGCGGCTGCCGGGCAGCGCATCCGCGAGCCGCGGGGCGGCATCGGGCGGAGCGAAAGCGATCTCGTTTCCGGTGAAGATAGACATCTCGTGCAGCTCGGCATTTGACCAAAGCCGGCCCGCGAGGAAGTAGCCGCGGCGGGGTGTGACGCGCGCACCGTCGTCCGAGGGATGCACAGTCGCGCCGTTGATTTCCATGAGCCCCAAGCGCGGCACTTTCGCAAAAAAATGGCAGCGGCGGGGGCCGTCGAGCAGCTTCTGCATCGCGCCCGGCGGCAGCGGCACGGTCGCGAGCGCGTCGGAGTAGAGGAGATTGCGAGTGAAGGCGATGGTGCCATCCGGGTGATAAGCCCAGACCGCATGGGCGCGGTAGCTCGTGAGCGTCGTGTCGGTGATATTCGCCTCCGCCCACGCACGGTCGCCGCGCTCGATAGCGGTGACCATGTCGTCCCACGCGCTGAAGTAGTTCACGAAAATCTCGAACGCCTCGCCCCAGTGCTCGCGGAACTCGTCGAACGAATGCTCGCGCTCCTCCTGCCGTGTCGCCGAGATCGCGCGGAATTTCTCGCGCTCGTGAAATTTCAACGCGACGAGCCCAGCGACAAAAGTTGCCACGACTGCGAATAGCAGCAGGCCGAGTTTTGCGCGGACTTTCATGGAAAAGCGCGCCCGGCGGTCACTCGCGCACGCGCTGTTCCTTCATCTCAGTGAAATGAAGACCGCCCGCGTCCTCCTGGATTTTGAAGCGATTCACCGTGCGGCCGGCGACGGAGTGCGCAGGACTTTTGTATTTGAAAGCGATGCGAAAAGTGACCTCGTGTCCTCCGCCCTTTACGGGACTCATCTTGAAATCCAGCAGATCGTAGTGCCGCTCCGGCCAGCGCTGGTAGAAGCGCCGGACATCGCGCGCGACGAATTCGCGATCGACTTTCCCGTGGTCGAAATAATTCAGCCGATCGGCGTAAAACTTCATCTCGGAAGCAAGCTGGTTCGTCTCGCAGGCCACGAGGTAATCGGCGACGAAGGCGTGAGCCTTTGCCGCAAAATCGGAGTCGGGCGGGACCTCCGCAGGCTCCGACTCCGGCTCGGCATCGGCCGGCTCCGACGGCGCCTCGCCGACTGGGATGAGCGTTTTCTCGCCGAGCTCCTCGAGCAATTTCCGGTCGCTCTCGGCCAGGTCGCGTGCCACGTCACTGCGCAGCACGGGCACCTCCGGCCACGGCTCCACGGGCTTTATCGGCGCGGCGAGATTTAGTGAGCGCAGGGTCTCCGGGGTGGGCTCGCCCGTGGATGCAAAGCCTTTGCGCGCCTGATAACTGCGGATCGCCGAGAGGGTCTCCGGAGTTTTGCGTCCATCCACTTCGCCGAAGTAGAGGTTGCGTTTGCGCAACTCCTCCTGGACGCGCCGCACCTGTTCGTCGGCGCGCGCTGAGAGCGCGACGAGCATGGCCGTGAGGAGGAGGGTGAAGGCGGAGATTTTCATGGGGAACGCCGCAGGCTAAAGGATCTTCGCGGCGAAAGCGCAATCGGTCTTGTATCATTTCTCGGACCCGGAGTCCGTTCGTTTTTCCAAATGCGCTTGCGCCTGCGCTCGCCGGCGCGCGATAGTCCGCGCTCTTTTTGACCAGAAACATGCAGACTTTCGGCATCGGACTCGCGGGGATGGGCAACGTCGGCGCAGGTGTTTACAAACATCTGACGCAGAATCGCGCCCTGCTCCGGGAGCGGCTTGGCTACGAACTTGAGGTGAAGAAAATCGCGGTCCGGGATGTCTCGCGTCCCCGTGGGATCGCCGTTCCGGGCGAGTTGCTCACGACGGACTGGCGCGATTTTCTCGACGATCCGGAGTTGCAAATCGTCGTCGAGCTCATGGGACAAAAGGCGGAGAGTCTCGAGCTGATTCTCGGTGCGATCCAGCGGAAGAAGATCGTGGTGACCGGCAACAAGGCGCTGCTGGCAGAGCGTGGGAAGGAGATTTTCGAGGCCGCATTTTTGTACAAAGTTCCGGTTTTTTTTGAGGCTGCGGTCGGCGGTGGAATTCCGATTATTAAGGCGATTCGAGAGGCGTTCATCGGGAATCACATCCAATCGATCCACGGCATCGTGAATGGCACGAGCAACTACATTTTGACCCGAATGACGGAGGCCGGGATGGGCTTCCACGAGGCGCTCCGCGAGGCGCAGGAGGCGGGCTACGCGGAGGCCGATCCGGCGCTTGATGTGAATGGGGGCGATGCAGCGCACAAGGCGATCATCCTCGCATCGCTGGCCTACGGATTTTGGGTGCCGCCGGAGAAAGTTTTCGTGGAGGGGATCGAGCAGCTCACCGCGGCGGATATCTGCTTCGCGCGGCGGCTCGGGTATCGCATCAAGCTCCTCGCGATCATCAAAGCCGAGGCCGGCGAGATCGAGGTGCGCGTGCATCCGACGCTCATCCCTGAGACGCATGTGCTCGCTAGCGTGAACGGTGTTTTCAACGCGATGGCGGTGCGCGGCGACGTGGTCGGCGAGACGCTCTTCTACGGCCGCGGCGCAGGCCAGGACGCCACGTCGAGCGCAGTCATCAGCGACCTCGTCGAGGCGGCCGATGCGCTCGCGGCACCGCGGCGCAATCTTGGCTTCATGCCGCACGGGCTCTACGGCACCTGCAAGCCGATCGCCGGGATCGTTTCGGAGTATTACTTGCGCCTCGCCGTCGATGATCGGCCAGGCGTCATCGCGCAAATCGCGAGCATTCTCGGCGAGTTGAATGTTGGCATCTCCTCGATCCTCCAGCCCGAGGCGGCGGAGGGCGAAGTCGCGTCACTCGTTCTCATGATCCATCGCGCGAGCAACTCACAGATCGACTCTGCGCTCGCAAAAATCGGCGCGCTTGGCTGCGTGAAAAAGGCCCCTCGCATGATTAGAGTGGAGCACTTCACATGACCTTCCGACCCCTCCATGATCGCGGCGTCATTGCGCGATGGCAGCAATATTTGCCGGTCACGGATTCGACGCCATTCGTCTCGCTGAACGAGGGCTCAACGCCGCTCATCCACTCGCCAAAACTGAGTGCGCACGTCGGTCGCGCGTGCGAGGTTTTCGTTAAATACGAGGGGCTGAATCCGACCGGGTCGTTCAAGGATCGCGGGATGACGGTCGCGCTTTCCAAAGCGGTGGAGGACGGCGCGAAAGCAGTCATTTGCGCCTCCACCGGGAACACCTCCGCCGCCGCCGCCGCGTATGCCGCTCGCGCGGGGATCACCTGCGTCGTGCTTTTGCCGGCGGGGAAAATCGCGTTTGGTAAACTCGCACAGGCGTTCATGTACGGCGCGCGCGTCATCGCGATTGACGGGAATTTCGACGACGCATTGCGGCTTGTGCGAGAGATCGGCGAGACCGAACCGATCGCGATCGTGAATTCGATCAACCCGCACCGTTTGCAGGGCCAAAAGACAGCGGCATTCGAGATTATCGAGGAGCTGGGTGACGCGCCGGATTTTCATGTGCTGCCGGTTGGCAACGCTGGAAACATCAGCGCCTACTGGCTCGGCTACAGCGAGTTTTTCGACCTAAAAAAGGCAACTCGACGCCCGAGAATGATCGGATTTCAAGCGTCCGGCTCCGCGCCGATTTTCCACAATCAGGTCGTGGAAAATCCCGAGACTGTCGCGAGCGCGATCCGCATCGGGAACCCTGCGAGCTGGGATTTTGCGACCGCCGCGCTGAAAGAGAGCCGCGGCGCAATCGACATCGTCACCGATGAGGAAATCCTTGCCGCGCAAAGCTGGCTTGCGGCGAACGAGGGAATTTTTGTCGAGCCTGCGAGCGCCGCGAGCATCGCGGGGCTTTTTAAATCACTCGATCCCTCGCGGGTGGAGGAGCGACGTTTTCCGGAAATTCCAGAAGGCAGCCGGATTGTCTGCACGGTGACCGGCCACGGACTCAAAGACCCGGATGTCGCGAAGGAGCAATGTGGCTCAGTGATTCCGGCGAAAGCGGAGAAAGGCGAAATCCTCCGGCTGATCCAGGGCTGAATCCCCGAACCTGCCTGCGGGAATTGACAGACTTTCGCACGGCGCGGATGCTCCGCCCCCTTTTCATGAATTCGCCGTTTCGCTGGATAGATTCCACCTCTTGGGAACTCGACCTTTTCGGTCTGCCGCACCAGATTCCGTGGCCTGCGGATGCCGATGAGAAGAGCGCTGCCGAGGATCCGTTCGACTCGGAAACGCTGGTCCGGGGGATCGAACTCATGGGAGACGAAGCGGGCGAGCCGTGGATCGGATTCAAACGCGCGTACGCGCATTTCGAGGAGCTTTCGGAGGCGCTGGAGGATTCGGAGATCCGACGTGCGCGTGAGATTCTTGGCGAGATCGAGGCGGTGCATCCCGGCACCTCGTTCCGCATTTTTCACGAAGCGAATATCGCTCAGCGCGAGGGCCGTTTTGATGACGCAATCGCTCTTTTCCAACAGGCAGCGGAGAAGACGCCGCTAATCACGGAGATTTGGAATAATCTCGGCGTCGTCTTTGCGATGACCGGGCGTCGGGAAGAAGCGGTTGCGGCATTTCGCAAAGTGCTCGCGATCGACCAGAACAATCACGTCGCACTCGAAGGCATGACGCAGGTGCGCGAACTTGTGAAGCTGATGCGCGACGCGGCCGACCCGAAGTCGGCGATGTATGTGGAGTTGCCGGTTTTCAAGCAAATGGCCGCGAAGCAAATCGACGCGATCTCAGGCGATGCGGCTCAACTGCTCACGTACGGCGAAGAGCTGGTGAAGACGGGAATGGTGCCGGACGTGGGACTGAGCGCTTTGGAAAAGGCACGCGATCTTCAGCCCGAGGATCCGCGCACGCTTTTCACCCTCGCCTCAGCGTATCGCGCGATGGGAAAAATCGTCGAGTCGCGCACCATCGCGGTGCGCATGACGGAGCTGCTGCCGGAGAGCGACGAGGCGTTTTTTCACCTCGCGCAAATCTGTAACGCGATGGAAGACTCCGCCGCTGAGCGCGCCGCGCTGGGGAGAGCGGTGGAGCTGAATCCGAACATGCAGGCGGCCCTCGCGGTCTGGTTCCAATTGAAGCCCGGCGAGCACGATCCGGCGAAGGAGCAGCAGTTGCTCGATTTTGCGGAGAGCAAAAACTCGTGGATGGCATTCATCCTCGCGAGCGCCCTGTGCCGCGAGCGCGGCGATTTCAAGCGGGCGATGAAATTGGCCGAGCGCGCGGTCGACCTAGCGCCGGATTCCGAGGAGGCACTGCTGCATTTCACCGCGACGATCGGTGATGCGAAAGACATCGCGAAGCTCGCGAAGGAAGTGAAGCCTAAGGTGATCAGCGGCAAGTTTTCACGCCGGCTTGTTTGGAATTACGCGCATGTTTTGCGGCAGGTCGGGCTTGCGCAAGACGCGCTCGCGGCGCTGAAAAAAGCGGCATCTGGCGACGCGCCCGACGATTTCAAGGCGGCGTGCGTGACTACGATCGAGGCGTGGAGTGGGATGCTCACCGGCACGGGCGTGCCGCTCGAGGTGCATCAATCCGGCGTGCTGCTGCGCGACGTGCTGCTCACGGTCGATGACGATGACGGCGGCGTGGTGCTGAGTGCCGGGGCGCGTTTGCCGGAGCAGGGGAGTTTCAAATGGCGCGCGGACGGTGTGGAGACGAGCGTTTTTTTGCAGCAGGGCCAGAGCGGCGGCGCACCGGAGCCGCAGAGCCTCGGTGAGTTCAAGATCCGCGGCATTCAAACACAGCCTGACGGCCCGACGACGATCGAGTGCCACATCACCGCGCTGGCTGATGGCGCGCTGCACTTCCGCGCGGCGCAAAACGGCAGGCGGTTGCCGGTCGGCTGGGCGCCGCCGCGCGTGCGTGTGTAAGTTCAGCGCGCGAAGCGGAAAAAAGCGTTCGCCGCCGTCTCGGTTTGCGCGGAGATTTGATCGACCGATGTGCCGCGAAGACGCGCGATGTGCTCCGCGACGAGGCGCGTGTGGGCGGGCTCGCACCGTTTTCCGCGATGCGGCACGGGCGCTAGAAATGGGCAGTCCGTCTCGACCATGAACGAGCCGTCGGGCAGTCCGGCGGCGGTCTGCTGCACGGTCGCGGCGTTTTTGAAAGTGACGAGGCCGGTGAATGAGACGAGATGATTTTGTTCTCGGAGTTCGTGTGCTTGCGCGAGGCTTTTTCCGAAGCAGTGAAAGACCGCGCGGAGCTTGCCGGCGTACGGCGCGAGGATCGCAAGCGTGTCGTCCCACGCATCGCGCTCGTGAATGATAACGTTCAGTCCGAGCTCGATCGCGAGTTCGAGTTGCTGCTCGAATACCGCCGCCTGCGTGGCTTTCAACGAGCCGTCAGCCAGAGCATTGGGAAATTCGCCCGGCAGCTCCGTGCTCACCGCGCCGACAGCAGCCAGGAAAAAACCTGGCGTGCTGAGGCTCGGCAGCCGGTGGTAGTCGAGGCCGATTTCACCCATCGCGACGACCCGCTGGCTTTCCGCGAGCGCGCGCAGTTCTTCAATGAAATCCTCACCTGCCTCGTTCGCGGCATTCGGATGTATGCCGATCGCCGCGAAAACGTTCGCGTGCTTCTCCGCAAGCGCGACCGCCCTCCGGCTCCCTTCCACCGAAGTCCCGATCGTCACAATTCGCCGCACGCCTGCTGCCTCCGCTCGCGCGAAAATCTCCGGCAAACCTTCCTCAAACTCCGGAAAGTCGAGATGCGCGTGGGTGTCGGTCAGCATTTAGGGATGATCAAATTGGCATTTCGCATCCGCTCCGGTCTCACGGTCGGACTGCGTTACCAATTCCCGAAATCCTAGACCCTTACTTCTTCCCGTAACCCGCCTTCGGCTTGCCGTTCGCGTCGAGTTTGTCGCACGCCCAGAGGATGCCGTTGGTCACGAGATCCAGATATTTCGGATCTTCGACGGTCGCGTTGTTGTGGCCGATCGTGGTGCTGAAGACGCGCGTGTGTTTCGCGCCGTATTCATTCGTCCAAGCGACGACGGTCTCGGTCGACTTCTCAGCGCCCGTCTTGTCTTTGGAAACTTGCGTGCCTTTCGCGAGCGCCTTGGCGGTGAGGATTTGGACGTTGTTGTAAAGCTCTTCGTTGATCGTCGTCCAGTCGGTCATGCCTTTCGTGATTGGGCTCTCCGTGTCTGTGAAGTGAATCGCAATCGGGAGTTGCGCGCCGTGGCCGGTGGATTGCAGGCCGAGATATTCGTACCAGTGCGAATTGTCCGCGCCGGGCTCGACTGGTTTACCGTAATTTCCGAACCGGTAGCAGTGCATTGCGCAGTGGAGATTCACGCCGGGGATGCCGTCTTCCCGGTGCGGCTTCAGCACGCCGGCGATGACTTCGGGATCGCTGATGTCGGCGGCGCATTCATCGTGAATCACGAGATCGTAGCCTTTCGCGTAGTCTGGATTTCCGTAGATGGGCAGCGGTGGCTTCGTGGACTTGTCGTCGGTGTGAATCTGATCGACGACGATATTTGCGCGCTCCTCAATCCCCTTCTTCAAGATGTCCTTTTGCTTCGGATAGTCGTGGCAGCAGCCGCCGGTGAGCAGCAGGACCTTGAGGGGCTTCAGTTGGTCTTCGGCGGAAGCGCGGGGAGCGATCAACGCGAGAGAAAGTGCGAGCAGGGAAGGAAGCAGGAGGAGTTTTTTCATGTGTGAGGTAAAGACGAATGCCGCACGGTTTGTTTGAGCGAAAGCCTCAAATTTCTCCCGGGACGAAACTCGGTCCGTCGATGGCTCTTCAGTGCCATTGAGAAATCGCAACTTTGAAGCAACCGCGCAGCCCCGGAAATCGTTTGAACACTGGGGCCGCGTGAGTGTCAGAGGATTCATTAACCAACTTGACTACATACGCCGGGTGATAATTTTTTTTGCTTGCAGCGCTGACCGGACGTGTGATTCAATGTAAATACATTTTCTCGGAACAAATCCCAACATTCCCACTCACATCATCGTTATCAGTTTTGCATGACAGTTGCTTGACAAAGAATTGAGAGGCACAAAATGAACTACAAGTCCGGCGAAGATTCCGATACAGGGATCAAAATCTACCTCCGAGAAATCGGCCAAATTCCTCTGCTCACCATTGAGCAGGAGATTGATCTCGCGGCGAAAATCAAGCGTGGCGACAAAGAAGCGCGCTCGCTGATGATCCGCTCGAATTTGCGCCTCGTGGTCAAGATCGCGCACGACTACGCAAATTTGGGGATGCCGCTCCTGGACCTGATTTCCGAGGGAAATATCGGGCTGATGAAAGCGGTCGAGCGCTTCGACCCGGCGAAGGGCGGGAAACTGAGCACCTACGCGGCGTGGTGGATCAAACAGTCGATCAAGCGCTCGCTCGCGAACCAGAGCAAGACGATCCGCCTGCCCGTGCATCTCGTGGATAAGATTTCCAAGATGCGCCGCGTCGCGATGCAAATGAGCGAGGAACTCGGTCGCGAACCGACGGATGACGAACTCGCAGAAGAGGTCGGACTTTCCGCGAGCAAAGTGACGCAGCTCAAGTCGGTGTCGGTGCGCCCGGCTTCGCTTGATGCGCCGCTCAGCGACGACGACACGACGGCGTTTGGCGAGATTGTAGGCGATAGCGAAGCGCGGACGCCGTTCGAGCAATTAAGCGACCAAAACATGCGCGAGGAAGTCGGCGATTTGCTGAGCGTGCTCGATGATCGCGAGAAGAAAATCATCTACTCGCGCTTCGGGCTCGACGGCGGCAAGGCGAAGACGCTAGAGGAAGTCGGCAAGAAATTTGGCGTCACTCGGGAGCGCATCCGGCAGTTGCAGAATATCGCGCTCATCAAGCTGCGCCGCGCTTTGCAGAAAAAGGAGCGGCCCATCGAGCACCTGTTACCTCTGCTTGCGGAAGACGCTGGCGACGAGTAAAACGCATCGAAATCAATCTTCAAGGGCGCGTCACGAAAGTGGCGCGCTCTTTTCGTGAAGGCCTATTCGGATGCCAAGAGGTCCGCCGGGGAGGGCCGATTTTCGCGGAGAAGATATCGGATTTCGTGCGGCGCGAGTTCGCGGTCTGCGATGAAAAGTTCATCGATGTCGCCGCGGAAAGATCTGCCGTTGCGCCCCGCAGCGGGAGCACGTCCGATCCAAAGTTCATTACCAGCTTGTGCGCCGTCCACGATTGCCCGGTGCCGCCCGCCTCCGCGAGTCGAGCCGCCTTCGAGTCTGCCATCGACGTAGCATTTGACCTGCATCCGTCCGTCTGCGTGTGCGCTTGCAGGTAGGACGACCGCGAGGTGATGCCACTGCCCATCGCGGAGCGAAGTAGTGCCGACGCGGGAATTGCGGCCGATGCCCGTGCTGACTGCACCGAGCGCGCCGAGAGTTGGGTCGGCGTTCCAACTGATCGTGGCGAGCCGCGCGCTTTTGCCGGGGAGTTGCCAGGCCAGCATTGCGCCCGCGTCGTCGAGCGAAGCCCCAGCCGGCACGCGTGTCCAGAATGCGATGGTGCGTGCAGCGCGCTTTCCGGGGCGGGGGAGGGGAGCAGTGGCGAAAGTCGCGCCATCGAGATGCAAAGCATTTCCGTGCAATCCGACGATGTGCGCGGCAGCAGCCGCGGGTTCGAGCCGCGCGTCGAACGAGCCGCGCATTTTGTCGCTCAAATCGGCGCGAATCGCCGGGCCCTCCGCGTCATCGAAGCTCCAGTGGACATACTCCGGGGCGCGCGCAGCACGCTCGAATGAAACCTGCCTGGCGAGCCGCGCGAACTTCTGCTCGCGATCGCGAATGTCACTCCTGCCGCCGCGAGCGAAGCGCGAGGCCTGCTTTTCTCGAAGCGTAACCGGCGCGCTCAGCCGACCATTCGCATCGCTTGCCGATGCCTCCACGGCACCCTCGAGCACGAGCACTTCGGCGGCACCGTTCCCGTCCGCGATCATGCTGAATTCCGTGCCGAGATCGACGACCTCGACCGCGGGATTCTCGATGCGAAAACCCACAGCTTCATGCGGCACTTTCGCCGTCAGCGTCCCGCGCTCGAGCACGGCGTCCCACGCGGAATTCAGCTCCAGCGACGCCGGCCCCTCCAGTTCGACACGCGCTCCGCAGTCGAACGTGATCTCCGCGAAGCCGCTTCGCAGCTTGATTTGCTGGCCACGGCGCAATGCGTCTCCGATGGCGAGCGCGGCTCCGTCCCATTGGATATCCTTCCCGCCCGACAGCCGCGCGACCGACTCTTCCACTTCCGTTTCATTGTCCGCGAGTTCTTCGGAATGCTGTCGCCGAGCCGAATCGCCAAACCAAATCGCGACCATGATTTCCGCCGCAGCCGCGAGCCCGGCGAGCGTCCACCACAGCGCCGCGGGCCGCTTTTTTAGCACGATGACGCGCGCATCCGGAGCCTCGGATTGCATCTCGCTTGCGTAGCTGAAAAGGCTCGCCGAAAGCGACATCGCGCGGACGTAAAAACGCCGGGCATCAGCAGAACTCGCGAGCATCTGCGCGAGACGCGCTCTCTGCGCGTCGGTGGCACGCCCATCCGCGAGAGCGCTGCACAGTTCGTTGAGTTCCAGAGTTTCGGAGTCAGTGAGATTCACACATTTCCCTCGGTGGCGAGTTGGTTGCTCACACAGTCGAGCAGCAGTTTGCGCAGCCGCGTGAGCGCTTTGTAGGCGGCCTCCAGCGTGCGCCCAGAGCGGCGCGCCGCGTCATCCACGCTGCTCCCCGGCTCGTATCTCGTGAGCACGAGTTCGCGGTCGCGCGGAGCGAGCTTTTTGAGACACTCGGCGAGTGCTTCATGGCGTGCGCCGGTTTCCTCAGCCATCTCGGAAGCGGTTTGCGCGAGCGCATCGACGACTTCCTGATCGAAGATCACTTTTGCCCGCGCAAATTTCTGCCGCGCCGCGCGCACCTGCCAATATGCGATCTGGCAGGCCCACGCGGCGAAGTCCGTCCCGATCGTGAATGCGTCGAATTTTTCGCACACGACGAGGCTGGTCTGTTGCAGGAGGTCTTCCGCATCGTGCCGGTCCGGCACGAGCGTATAGATGTAGGAGAAAATCCGCCGCTGGTGCTGCGTCATCAGCAGCATCAGATGCTGCGCGCGGGAAAGATCACCCGCGGCGGATTCATCCTGCATCGGTATCGTGAACGCGGCTTAGGCGTTCTTCTTTTGCTTCGCGCCTTTCGCTTTGCCCTTCGCCGCGCCCTTGCCGCCTTTGGCATGGACTTTCAGCGCGTCGATTTCCGAGTCGTCGAGCTTGCCATTGCTGTTCGAGTCGAGCGATTTCATCGTGGCGGACTTGTCGGTCTCGAACGCTTTCCGCAATGCGTCTTTTTCGTCGCCGTCGATTTTTCCATCCGAGTTTTTGTCGTATTCGCGGATGATTTTGGCTTTCTCGCGACGCTCGGTTTTGTCGCCCTTGCCCGCTTTCTTCGCGCCTTTGGCAGCGAGGGCGGAGGTGGGCAGCGCGAGGCCGAGTGCGCAAAGAACGAGTGTGAGGATCGGGAGTTTTTTCATGTTTTGGAGTTTTTGAGTTTGGCTTGTGTGTGTACCGCTCGTGGCGAAACCGCAGAGCGGAAGAAAGTTTCCTTTCTCGCAAACGTAACAGCGCGCCGTTCGCAGATTAGGACAACGACTTCGCATTTATTTTCATCGAGAAAGGCGAGGCGCGGGCATTGTCACACGCGATTTTCCGTGGTGAGATCAGCTCCTTTTTCCAACCCATACCCCACATAAAATGAGCGACAAGAAATCACTAAACATCGGCATCGTCGGATACGGATTCATGGGCCGCACCCACGCGAACGGCTTCCGGCGCGTGAGCAATTTTTTCGACCTGCCGATCAAGCCCGTGCTGAAGGCTGCGTGCGGACGCGATGAGGCGAAGCTGAAAAGCTACGCGGAAAAATGGGGCTGGGAGACGACTGAAACCGATTGGCGCAAACTCATCGACCGCGCGGACATCGATATCATCGACATCTGCACGCCAAATGATTCGCACGCCGAAATCGCAATCGCCGCGGCGCGCGCGGGCAAGATGGTGATGTGCGAAAAGCCGCTCTCGCTAGACGGTCCGCAGGGCGAGGAAATGGTGCGCGAAATCGAGAAGGCGGGCGTCGCGAATATGGTCTGGTACAACTATCGACGCGTGCCGGCGGTGACGCTCGCAAAGCAGATCATCGACTCCGGGAAGCTCGGGAAAATCTTCCACTATCGAGCGAAATTTCTGCAGGACTGGACGATCAATGCCGATATCCCGCAAGGCGGCGCAGGGCTGTGGCGGCTCGACGCGGCGGCAGCCGGGAGCGGCGTGACGGGCGACCTGCTCGCGCACTGCATCGACACCGCGCTTTGGCTGAATGGCGGCATCGAGACGGTCAGCGCGATGACCGAGACTTTCGTGAAAGAGAGAAAACACACGGCGACCGGCGAGATGCAAAAAGTCGGCATCGACGACGCGTGCGCGTTCCTCGCGCGATTTGGAAATGGCTCGCTCGCGACGTTTGAATCGACGCGGTATGCGCGCGGGCACAAGGCGCTCTACACATTTGAGATCAATGGTGAGAACGCCTCGATCGCGTGGGATTTACACGACCTGCACCGGCTCCAATTTTTCGACTACAAAGATGAGGGGCAGCTCCGCGGCTGGCGATCGATCCACGTCACCGATCCGGATCATCCGTACATGGGAAATTGGTGGGTGCCTGGTTTGCAGATCGGCTACGAGCACACGTTCGTGCATCAGGTCGCCGATTTTCTGAGCGGAGTAGCAGAAGGAAAACCGGCCGCGCCGACGTTCCGCGACGCGCTCGAAACGCAATACGTTTGCGACGCCGTCCTCGCTTCGGCGAAAAGCGGTCAGTGGACTCCCGTGGCCAAGCTCGACTGATTCGCTCGCGCTGACGGTCGATTTTGAGCGCTGTTTCGGCTGCGCTTTTTCGTCCCGCGATTCGAGAAAATCTCGACTCTCGACAGCGCCGCCCGCGTCTCCTATTTCGCGCATCATGCAGCAGCCTTGGGACATCCCCGCAGCCATCTCACTTTACAACATCGACCGGTGGGGCCTCGGCTACTTCTCGATCAATGAGCTCGGAAACATCCAGGTGTTTCCAACGCAAAACGTCGCGACGCCGATCGACATCATGGATGTCGTGGCCGAGGCGCGGAGCGAATACGGGCTCGGATTTCCGATGGTTTTGCGTTTTCAGGATTTGCTGCGAAATCGTGTGGAGACGATCAACAAGGCGTTCACGTCCGCGATCGAGGAAGCCAGTTACAAGAACGTCTATCGCGGCGTTTTTCCGATCAAAGTGAACCAACTTCGCGAGGTCGTGGAGGAGATCATGGACGCGGGCACGCCGTTTCATTTCGGCATCGAGGCGGGGAGCAAGCCCGAGTTGCTCGCGGCGCTCGCGATTCACAAAGACCCGGAGTCGCTGATCATCTGCAACGGCTATAAAGACGCGCTTTTCATCCAAAATGCACTGCTCGGCGTGCGGCTCGGAAAGCGCGTGATTTTGGTCGTCGAGAAGCTCGAGGAGCTGTCGCAAATCCTGGCGGTTTCGAAGGAAGTCGGTGTCGAGCCGATCATAGGCGTGCGCGTGCGGCTCGCGTCCAAGGGCTCTGGCAAATGGGCGACGAGCGGCGGTGAAAATGCGAAGTTTGGGCTGAGCACGGCGGACCTCGTTGCGGCGAGCACGACGCTGAAAGCCGCGGGGCTCGCGCATTGCCTGAAGCTCGTGCATTTCCACGTCGGCTCGCAAGTGCCCGACATCGGCACGATCAAGCGCGCGGTGCGCGAGGCGGCGCGATTTTACACGAAGATCGCGAAGATGGGGCACGCGCTCGAATACCTCGATTGCGGCGGCGGGCTCGGCGTCGATTACGATGGCTCGCGGACGGCGTTCGAGAGCTCGACGAATTACACGCTGCAGGAATACGCGCGCGATCTCGTCTGGAATATCATGGACGTGTGCGACTCGGAAAAAGTCGCGCACCCGACGATCGTGACCGAGAGCGGACGCGCGATCGTGGCGCATCATTCCATCCTCATCGTCGAGGCATTTGGCTCGATCGAAAAGGACCGTCCGGCGATTGCGGTCGAGCCGAGCAAGACCGATCCAAAGTTGCTCGCGGACATTCTCGACATTCAAAAAAATCTGTCGCGGCAGAACCGGATGGAAGGCTTGCACGACGCGCAGCAGATCAAGGAGCAGGCGCAGAGCATGTTCGACCTCGGGCTGCTCGAACTCGAAAGCAAGGCGAAGATCGAGACGACTTACTGGCAGATCGCGGCTGAGATCGTGAGCTTTTGCGCGGGGATGAAATACATCCCGGAGGAAGTGAAGGATCTCGAGACAGCGCTCAGCGACCAGTACGTTTGCAACTTTTCCGTGTTTCAGAGTCTGCTCGATCATTGGGCGCTCGGGCAGCTCTTCCCGGTCATGCCGATTCACCGGCTCACGGAGTTCCCCGAACGCAATGCGACGCTCGTCGATATCACCTGCGACTCGGATGGAAAGGTGAGCAAATTCATCGACCTGAACGACGTGCGCGAGACGTTGCCGCTGCACAAGCTGAAGCCTGGAGAACCTTACTACGTGGGCTTCTTCATCATGGGCGCGTACCAGGACATCATGGGCGATTTGCACAATTTGTTCGGCCGCGTGAATGAGGCGCACGTTTTCCTCGACGAGGACGAAGAGAGCGGCTGGTATATCGAAGAGACGATCGAGGGGAGCACGATCGGCGAGGTTCTGACGCTGACTCAGTGGGACAAAAAAGAACTCACCCGGCAGGTGAAAGTGCAAGTCGATGCAGCGATAAAAGGAAATCGCTTGAAGCCGAACGAAGCGATGAAGCTTCTGGCAAACTACGAGCGTGGCCTGAACGGCTACACCTACCTGACCTTTAACGGCGCAGTGGCGAAGTAAGATTTGAGGTGGCGATCTGAAAGGCCCACGGCGGTTGTAAACCGCCGCTCCGAGTGGGCGCTTAGCCTTGAGGCGATTGGCAGAAACGCGGGTGCGGCGTTGACGGATGGCGCTCGCGGAAGGTGCGTGAGAGGAGGACGTATTTTTCCGCCCACGCTTTGATGCCGGATTGCTCCTCGAGCGTCAGCGTTCGCACGATTTTCGCGGGCGAGCCGAGGATGAGCGAGCCGGGTGGAAATTTCCTGCCGCCAGTGACGAGCGCGCCCGCGCCGATGATCGAGCGCGCGCCGATTTCCGCGCCATCGAGAACGATCGCGCCCATGCCCACAAGCACTTCATCGGCGATAGTGCAGGCGTGCAGGATCGCTTTGTGGCCGACGGTGACGAGTTCGCCGACGAGCGTGGGAAAATCGTCCGCGAGGTGAACGACCGAGCCGTCTTGGATGTTCGAGCGTGGGCCAATGACGATGCGATTGATGTCGGCGCGGAGGACAGTTTGAAACCAAACGCTCGACTCTTCGCCGAGCGTGACGTCGCCGATGAGCGTCGCATTTTCCGCAATGAAAGCGGTCGCATGAACCCGTGGTTTGACCGCCAGAAATCGCTGCATTCGCTCGTCGAAAGTCATGATTCAAACTGGCGGCATGGCGATCCGCGATCAACCGGGAAAGCTGTGTGGCAAAGGCTTTGGGCCGAATTAAAAGATTTGAAGAATTTGTTGACTAACATTTTCCTCAGTGCCAGAACTCCGACTGCGCTGCGGCGAAAGTCGTCGCTGACAATCAACCCCTCAAAACTAAACATCCTCCGAAATGAATAAGGCAGAACTCGTCGCCGCAGTCCAAAAGACCCTCGGCAAAGACACCAGCAAAGCGCAAGCGGAACGCGCTGTGGAAGCAGTCGTAGATGGCATCAAAGGTGGCCTCAAAAAAGGCAAGGCAGTGCAACTCGTCGGCTTCGGCACTTTCAAAGTGGCGTCACGCAAAGCCCGCATGGGCATCAACCCGAAGTCGGGTGAGAAGATCAAAATCAAGGCTTCAAAGAGTGTGAAATTTTCCGCCGGCAAGGACCTCAAGTCCAAACTCGGCAAGTAGAGGATTTCCCCCTCGAAACCCCTGAGAAACCCCGTTTCGCGGAGCGAAACGGGGTTTCTCTTGTACCGATTCGGATACTGTTTCGCTTAGCGCCTTTGCGACTTTGCGGGCAAAAAAGCCGATCGCGAGTTTGTAGTTTTGCCCGTTTCCGAACTCTGGCGCGGTGATACGATCCGCGCATGTTTCCCCGACTCTTCCCAACGCTCGCCATTTGCATGATTGCCGCAAACCTTTTGGCAGAGCCATTTCCCGAGCCTTCGCAGCTCCCCGCTCAAGCGGGTTTGCCGGAACCGCTGATGATGAGCGATGGCACCCGAGTTGAGTCGAAGGATCAATGGTTTTCAAAACGTGCTCCGGAATTGCGCGCTCTCTTCCAGCGATATGAGTACGGGGTGATGCCGGCGAAGCCGGAGGGCTTTGATGCGAAGATTGTGCGTACCGATTCGCAGGCGCTCGATGGAAAGGCGACGCTGAAGGAAATCCTGGTTCACTGTACGAGCCCGGACGCGACTGTGCATCTACTCGTGATCGTGCCGAATGAGCGGCAAAAGCCCGCGGCTTGTTTTCTCGGGATGAATTTCAACGGCAATCACGCGCTGCTCGCCGACCCGAAAATCCACCTGCCGGAAGGCTGGGTGCGCGACGGTGATGAGCGCGCGCACGACGACGGACGCGGAAAGGAAATCGCGAATTGGAGCATCGCGCAGACGATCGCGCGCGGATACGCATTCGCCTCGTTCTACAGTGGCGATGTCGTGCCGGATAAGGCGGTGCTCGCGGTCGAACGTCTCAAAAACTTTGTGGTGCAGGGAAAATCCGCAGAGGACGTGAATGCACCCGCGACGATCGCCTGCTGGGCGTGGGGCTTCTCACGGATGATCGACTATCTCGTCACGGACAGGGACATCGACCCGAAACGCATCGCGGTCGTAGGGCATTCGCGCAATGGCAAGACCGCGCTGCTCGCAGGAGCAATGGACGAGCGGGTCGCGCTCACGATTCCGAGCCAGGCGGGCTGCGGTGGCAGCGCGCCGTGCCGACTTTCGCAGAAAATGGCTGCGCTGCACACCGATGGACGCCCGATCGCGGAGACCGTGGCGGTCATCAACGAACACTTTCCACATTGGTTCTGCGGAAACTTCACGGCATTCGGAGCAGCCGTGGAGAAGCTACCTTTCGACCAGCACGAGCTCATCGCGCTGTGCGCACCGCGACCTGTTTTGCTTTCCTGCGCGACTGCCGATCAGTGGGCGAATCCCAGCGGCCAATTTGAGATGCTGCGAGCCGCCGACCCTGTCTATCGGCTCGTCTCCGGCGAGGGCTGCGATGCGACCGAGATGCCTGATCCCGGTAAACTTGTCGCCAGTCGGCTCGGCTATTTCATCCGCCCCGGCAAGCACTCGATGACCGCCGAGGATTGGAGCGCGTGGCTCGACTATGCCGACAAATGGCTGAAGTGAGGCTACCGACGGGCAAACTGCGCGTAACTGAGCGCGGCCGGATTTTTAGCAGGAAACAAGAAAACAGGAAAGTGGAGTGACGTGCCTCTCCCCCCATTTTCCTGCCTCATCCCCGGGAGAGATCGCCTGCCCGCGGGCTATTTCGGCGCTTCGTCGGACTTCCACTTCTCCCGCCCGCGCTTCACGATTTCGTTGAATTTCGGAATCTGCGCCGGGTTCAAAATCCCGCGCACTTTCGCCTCGGCGTCATTCAATGTCTGCTCGACCTGCGGCTCGGTTTGTTGGCGCAGCGCACGCAATTTGATCCGCGTATCCAGCGCGATTTGCTGAAGCATTTCCTGCTGCGTGTGGTCGAGATCGAGTTCGTCCTTCAGCCGGTGCACAATGACGGCGACGACTTTCTCGGGCCCGCCGATGACTAGGTCGCGCACCTTTTGCTGGATGACTCCGGAGGTCACCGCGACGCCGACAACGACGCCGAAGAAAAAAATCAGGAAGACGCCGATGCAGCCTTTGAGCCGTTTCATCGCTTGTCTCCCGTCATATAGGCCATGAGCGTGCGCCCGTCCGCGCCCTGCACCGCCTCGACGAGCGCGCGGCTCTCCACATCGACGCGCGCGGTCGAGCGAGTCCACAGCCCGGCCGCGATGGCGAGCGCGGCGAAGAACGGCGCGAGCCGCCATGCCCACGCATTCACGCTGCCGCCGCGCTCCTCGCGCAGCCGCGCGAGGAGGCGCGTCTCGAAGCCGTATTCCGCGCGACTCGTGTCGATGGGCTGCTCGCGCGCGGCGCGGAAAAGTGCGTCGAGCTGTTCGTCGGGATTATTTTTCATGGAAAGGTTCGAGGATCTTTTTCAGCGATTGGCGCGCGCGAAAGGCGCGGACTTTGACGTTGCTCTCGCTCCAGCCCGTGAGCTGCGCGACCTCGCGGATCGTCCGCTCCTCGATCTCGCAAAGTGTGAGGATGAGCCGTTCGTCCGCCGCGAGTTTCTGCATCGAATGCGCGAGAAGCTCGCGCGCATTTCCCGCTGAAATCGCCGCATCGACCGAGCCGTCGCACGTTTCGTAATCGACCGAATCGAGCGGCACCTGCTCGCGGACGCGTCGCTCTTTTCGCAAAAAATCGTAGCACGCCGAGACGATGATCCGCGACAGCCAGTGCTCGAAAGGCGCGTCGCCGCGGAATTTGCCCAGGTTGCGAAACACGCGCACGAATACGTCCTGGCAGATGTCATCGAGCTGATGATCGTCCCGCGCGAATCGCGCCGCCGAGCCGAAGACGCGGCGTCGATGCCGCCTTACGAGTTCGGCAAAAGCGTCGTCATCGCCGCCGAGCGTCGCGGCGACGAGTTCGCCGTCAGCGGAGACGTCGAGGGGCGGCATCGGCGAGGTTTTACGCTCAGCGATCAGCACTGGCAATGCGGGCATCGAAAGCGCGGGCACGGCTCGAAATCAGGGAATTTCTTTCACATCCCGCAGACGCGCGTGAGGCGGCGCGCGTTACAAATCCGGCGGCACAATCGGCAAGGCTCCGGCACGCGATTTAGGTGCGTCCATGAACGGCACCCCTGAATCCACCTCACCCCGGAAATTCTACACGCTGCTCACGATCGTCGTCCTCGTCGGAAGTCTATACTTTGGCCGCGAAGTTTTTCTTCCGCTCGTCCTCGCGATCCTGATCAGTTTCCTCCTCGCGCCGCTGATCAATCGGCTCGAATGCTGGAAATTGAACCGGGCTTTTTCGGTCATCGTGACCACGTTTTTCACGATGGGGGTGATCGGGATCATCGGATACATCCTCGCCGGGCAGGTGCTCGATCTTGCGAACGAGCTGCCGAAATATCAGACGAACTTGCGGGCCAAAATCGAGTCTCTGAAGACTTCGGAGAACAGCCCAATCAGCAAAGCGACCAAGACGCTTCGCGAACTCGCGGTGGAGGTTTCCAATCCGGCCGCAGCGCGCCCGGCTGCTCCCAAAGCTCCGGACGTTCCCGTGCAGACGGCCGTTCCAGTGAAAGTCGTGGAGTCCACCGCCAGTCCGCTGGAGTTGGCGGAGAGTTATATCGGGACACTTCTCGGCTACCTCGCCTCCGCGGCGATCGTGGCGTTGTTCGTCATCTTCATTCTCCTGGAACGCGAGGACTTACGCGATCGCATCATTCATCTCGTCGGCAAACACCGCCTCCATCTCACCACGCAGGCGCTCGACGATGCGGCGCAGCGCGTGAGCCGATACCTCCGCGCGCAACTCATCGTCAACGCGACCTACGCGATCCTCATCGGGACGGGGCTTTATTTCATCGGCATCCCCAACGCCATTTTGTGGGGCATCCTCGCGGGACTTTTCCGGTTCATCCCGTACCTCGGGCCTTTTCTTGGAGCGGCTTGTCCGCTCTCGCTCTCGTTGGCTGTGGCTCCTTCGTGGACGGCACCGTCGCTCACGACCGGGCTTTTCGTCGGCGTGGAATTGGTCTGCGCCAATGTGGTCGAGCCGTGGCTCTACGGCGCGGAGACGGGACTTTCACCGATGGCAGTGATCGTCGCTGCCGTATTCTGGGGCTGGCTGTGGGGCATCCCGGGGCTGCTGCTCGCCACTCCGCTCACCGTCTGTCTCGCGGTGCTCGGGAAACATATCCCGGGTCTCGTCTATCTCGATATCCTCCTCGGCGACAAACCGCCGATCGCTCTCGGCGACCGGCTTTATCAGCGTTTGCTCGCGCTCGATGAGGAAGAGTCGCTCGAACTCGTTGAAAAGCACATCGCCGAGGTCTCGCTCGCCAGCGCGTACGACGACGTAATTCTCCCTGCCATTCGACTCCTTGAGCAGGAGCGCCGCGACGGCTCGCTCAGCGCGGATTCGCGGCAGGAAATGTACACGCTCGTCCGGCGCCTCCTCACGGACATCGACGAAACGCCGCCGCCGCCCGACGACGTCGCAGTGCCGGTCCTCTGCCTCCCCGCGAGTAATGCGGCGGACGAAGTGGCGGCGATCATGCTCGCGCACCTTTTGGGAAAGCGCGGCGTCATGGCGCGCGTGCTTTCCAGCAAATCGCTCGTGAGCGAAATGATCGAAGTTTCCGCAAAGAGCGGCGCACCCATCCTCTGCATCTCCGCTGTGCCGCCCGGCTCTGTGATGCCCGCCACTCATTTGTGCAAGCGGCTTCGCGGGCGGTTGCCGGAGGCGCGGATCGTCGTCGGGCTGTGGCGCGAGGCCGATGTTGAGCGGCGTCAGCAGCGGCTCAAGCGAGTGAATGCAGACGACATTTTCGTGAAGCTCGACGCGGCCGCGAACGAGATCGCGATGGTCGCCGGGCTCGGTGGAAAGGCGTCCTCCGCGCCGGTCGTAAGCGCCTGAGAGGCGTGATCGGTTTCGCGCAAAGTTGCCGCATCGGGAGCCGCGAGTAAGTTCCCGCCACGCGCGATGGACGATCAACCTTTCGACTTTTCCACACCGGACGATGCGCCCGGAATCGCAGATCGCCTCGACGCCCTCATCGCCGCATTTCCACCCGGCGAACCCCTGCGGATGGCGCTGCTGGAGCTGCGAATGGAATTCGCCGAGCACGAGGAAATGATGGGCGAGGCACGGCAGGCCATCGAGAAAATGGAGGCGATCATTAAAAAACTCAGCTCGCCCGCGAACCGCATCGGCACCTTCATCGGCGCGCCCGGTGGAGTCACCGCCCAGATCGTCGTTGGCGGGTCGGATTACTTTTGCGACTGCGACCCGCGCGTCCGCATCGACTCCCTGCGGCGCGGGACCCGCGTCCTCGTGAATGAGGCTTACGTCATCGTCGGTGACCTCGGCTACGACCCGTCCGGGCCCGTCACGAAAGTCACCGAAATCCTCGGCCCCGACCGGCTCCGCGTCGGCAACGAGCACGGCTCGCAATCGCTCGTCCTCCAGCGCAGCGACGCCATCGCGCGTGCGAAAGTGAAAGCCGGCGACGAGGTGCGCGTGGATGCGAACTTCAAAGTCGCCCTCGAAGTCCTGGCAGCCGCGAAGTCCGATGAATACTACCTCGACAGCGTGCCCGAGCTGCCGTGGGAGAAAGTCGGCGGCCAGCAGGAAGCCTTGCGCGCCATTCGCGACGCGATCGAGTTGCCCCTCCTCCATCCCGATCTTTTCAAAAAGTTCGAGCATCAGACGCCGAAAGGCTTCCTGCTTTACGGCCCCCCGGGTTGCGGCAAAACCCTCATCGGCAAAGCCACCGCCTACAACCTCACGCAGCAGCTCCAGCGCGAAACCGGGCAGGAGATGCGCGAGTATTTCATGCACATCAAAGGCCCCGAAATCCTCAACATGTGGGTCGGCGAGAGCGAAAGAATCGTGCGCGAAATCTTCTCCACCGCGCGCGAGAAGCGCCGCGAGGGCTACCTCCCGTTCCTCTTCATCGACGAAGCCGAGAGCATCCTCGGCACGCGCCGCTCCTCACGCCACTCCAGCATCCTCTCCACCCTTGTGCCCATGTTCTGCACCGAGATGGACGGCATCGAGTCCCTCAGCGAAGTCGTCATCATCCTCGCCTCGAACCGCGCCGACCTCATCGACCCCGCCATCCTGCGCCCCGGCCGCATCGACCGCAAAATCAAGATCGCACGACCGAACCGCGAGGGCGCGCACGAGATCTTCAAAATCTACCTCTCGCCGAATCTCCCCTACGACCCCGCGCTCATCGCGGAGGCCGGCAGCGTCCCCGCCGCCATCGAGTCACTCGTCGAGAAAATGATCGACCTCTGCTTCGCGCAGCGGGACGAAAACCGCTTCCTCGCCATCACCCTGCGCAGCGGTAAAAAGGAGACACTCTACCGCGGCGACCTCATCAGCGGCGCCATCATCGCCAGCATCGTCGAGCGGGCGAAAGGCCTCGCGATCAAGCGCGCCATCGCCAGCGGCGCGGAGGAGGGGATCAGCGAGAGCGACCTCCGCCTCTCACTCGCGGCGGAGTATTCCGAAAACGACATCTTCCCCCCGAGCGACATCACCGAGGACTGGCTCCAGCTCCTCGACTACGCCGCGGAAAACGTCGTCAAAGTCGCCCCCATCCGCCCCACCCACGACAAGCGCGGCACGCCCGCGAGCAGCGTGATCTGAGGGGTCGCGTCTGCCGCGCGCATTGTAGGGCGACCGCTCCGGTTGCCCGGGGCAGGCGGAGCGCCCGCCCTACAATTCCCGGCAAGCCGACGCACTACCCCTACTTCCCGCGCCTGCGAATCCTCATCACCGCCCTCGGCACCCCGATCCCGATCACCGCCACCACGTAGAGCACCCCGATCACGATCCCCGTCGGCATCGTCTCTAGAAACGCCACATCCCGCACGCGCGATGGCCCCTTCGCCTCCGGCGGATCGCCATCTACATACCCCACCTGCACCTCCTCGCCGATCTCGTGCGGCGGCACGTAAAAGTCGCCCTCCTCCAGCATCACCTCGCGCCGCTTTCCACGCGGATCCAGATACTCCACGCGGTATCCGTTCACCATCACCGTCCCGACTGGCGGCACGATCCAGCGCAACTGCGGGAACACATACTCGCGAAACGCCCTCTTTGGCACCGGCTCCATCGCCACCAGCTTTCCCGTCAAAATCTCCGCCTGCTGCCACCGTTGCCACGTCCTGAAGCCCTCACGCCCCAGCCACGCCATCGCCGCCAGAGCCAGCACCGTCACCAGCGCACGCCACGGCGCCAGCGGATCCCTCGCCCGCACCACCACCATGCGCTCCCGCCGCTTCGTCCTGAGATAATCCGCCAGATCGGCCCTTCGCGTCAGCTCCCGCTGCTCCGCCGTCAGCGCCCCCGCGAACACCGTCGGGAAATCCCTCGCCTCCCGCCACACCACGCCGATCACCTCACCCGCGCACAGCACCAGCCCCATGCGCCTCTCGGCCAGCCACAGCGTCCCCTCATCCAGCAGCCTCTCATCCGACACCGTCTCCGCGGGCGACACCACCACCTCGGGAAAAGGCTCACCCGACGCATCGGCCGCCTGCCACATCGCGGGGCCGATCGGCTCCATCGCCTCCAGCGCCGCATCCAGCCGCGCCTCCATCAGCTGCGTCCCTTTCCACGTCACCGTCTCCCCAGACACCGAAACCTGCCGCACCCGATCCGAGCCATCCGTCGCGAAGAACATCTCCAGCTCCCATTCATCCGCCACCGCCATGAGATCGTTTCCCCGATACGCCTCCGCCTCCACCCCCTGCGCCTTCAACGCCGCTATCACCTCCGCGCGCGTCATCCCCGGCCGCACGCCAAACCAAGTCTGGGATTCCGCGAGATCGAGCATCGGGTCTTTGTCATTCATAGTGAAAGTGCGTGTCTAAATAGAGATCGACGCCGTCTTTGGAAAGTCTGTCCCGGAGCCCCCATCCAAAGCTGCAGCCGCCGCGCCGCGAAGCTGGAGCTTCGCAGACGGGCGCGTTTTCCAAGTCGGAGCTTGGGAACGAGGGGAGCAACCCCGTTTCGCGGCGGGGGGCAGACCTTTAGCGGCTTAGCGGATTGACGGCGCAGGTCTCGCAGCTACACCTCCAAAACATGAAACGCCGACTATTCGGGATGCTCTTCGCGGGACTCTCTACTCTCACCTTTCTCCATGCCCAGGACGCGAAACCGGCGGCGGGGAGTCTAAAGGATAGCCGCGAGTCATTTGCGAAGGTGCGGCTGCTCGATGGAAAACTCACCCTCACCGTGCCGCCCGCCTTTTCCCGCGACGCGGCAAATCCCAAGGACCCGAAATCACTGGCCAAATTCTCGCGTGCCAGCGGCGCGTGGGGCGCAGTGCTCCGCGGCACCCACGGGCTCACGCCGGAACAACTGCCCGATTATCTCAAGAAACGCGTGACGGAATATTCCAAGGGCTTCAATTGGCTGCCGAAAGACACGCCGCTGACTTGGCTGCGCAAGGACATCGTCACCATCGGGGGCAGCCCGTGGGCCGACTGGCGCTACGTGCCGATGAAGAAGGGCTCGAAGGATTACCGGGACAGTCCGGTCTATACGCGCTTCCTCACGACTTCCTACAAGGGCCAACTTTTGGAGATCACCTTCACGACGAACCTCGATACCGCCCCGGAGCTCAAGCAGGAGATCGATCGCGTCATGGATTCCGTGCATCTTGAAGAATAGAAGCCGGCACCCGGGATTACATCGAACGCGCCTACAAGGAAGTAGGCGGATAAAAGGACTTCCGATTGAGCGCTGGCTCAGATCTGGGAGTGGAAGGGGATCATAAGCCACTCGACGGTGCGCTCCCAGAGGCTGCGCTGGCGGAATTGCTCGATGGTGTAGGGCTTGGCTTGGGCGCGGTCGGCTTCGAAGACTTTCTCCATTTGCTGCCCGAAGCCGGGGTCATAGACGGTGACGTCGAGTTCTTCGTTGATGGCGGAGGAGCGGGCGTCGAAATTCGAGCTGCCGAACATGGAGAAGAGGCCGTCCACGACCATGGTCTTGGAGTGGATCATGGCGGGCTCGTATTCGTAGATTTTCACGCCGCCTTCGAGGAGTTTGCCGTAGGACGCGCGGCCGGCGGATTTGGTGGCGGGCTGGTCGTTGTGCTTGCCGGGGAGGAGGAGTTCGACATCGACGCCGCGTTTGACGGCTTCGAGAAGGAGGGAGATTTGGTAGTCGGAGGGGGTGCAGTAGGCGTTGGTGATCCAGACGCGCTTGTCCGCGGAGGAGATGGAGACGCCCTGGATAAGGGGGACGGCGGCGACGGAGAAGGAGTGGGAGGCGGTGACTTGGGCCTGAAGTTTGCCGACGGGCGGGAGGGCGGGGAATTCGTCGGGGCCGCTGAGGACTTCTTTGCCGGTCTTGATCCAGTGCTGCTGGAAAGCGCCCTGGAGCTTGGCGACGAGGGGGCCTTCGATGCGGGCGTGAAGGTCGCGCCAGTGGTTTTCGCTGTCGCCATTCCCTTGCCAGACATCGGCGAAGCCGACGCCGCCGGTGAAGCCGACGGTGCCATCGACGACGAGGATGCGGCGGTGAGAGCGGCGATTGAGCCGCTGGAAGCTCCACGAATGGGTGGGATGGAAGTAGGCGAATTTGCAGCCGGCTTGTTTCATCAGGTCCACGTCGCTGTTGTTGAGCTTGGAGCCGGCGCCGATGCCATCGAGGAGGACGCAGACGTGGAGGCCGGCGCGGGCGCGTTCGCAGAGGGCGTCGCGGAATTGGTCGCCGACGGTGCCGGACTGGAAGATGTAGGCCTCGAAGTTGATGCTCTTTTTCGCGGAGCGGATGGCTTCGAGGAGGGCGGGAAAGATTTCGTCGCCGTTGTTGAGGAGGGTGATCTTGTTGCCGCCGATGGGGAGGGGATCGCCGAGGGCGTGCGCGGAGCCGAAGAACGCGGGGTCGGAGACAGAGAAGTGTCGCTCGGGGTAATATTCGACGATGCCGCGGCGGATGAAGAAGAAGCCGATGATGGCGGCTCCGACGAGGGCGATGGCGAGGGCCATGAGCCAGACGAAGAAGGGGATTTTTAACCAGCGGTTGGTGAGGGTTTTCTTGACGGACATGGATTCTGGAACGGGGTTGGGCGGCGTGCTGGAAGTAGCATTCGACGCGCGCGGAGGGTGCGATAACTTTGGCGCGATGAAACGCGTTTTCGGCATCGAGACGGAATACGGGATCACGGTCGATGGGATGGAGCAGCTCGACGTGGTGCGCGAATCGATCGAGATCGTGCGCAGCTACACGATGCACGGGGCTTCGATGAAGTGGGATTACAACCTCGAAGATCCGCATCAGGACGCGCGGGGATTTCGCGCGAAGGAGCTGCTGCAGGACACGGACGAGGCGGCGTATTTCGAGCTGGATCGCGATCGCCCGCTGTCGTTTGAGGAGATCAAGAGCGATCTCGTGCTCTCGAATGGCGCGCGCTTTTACAACGATCACGCGCACCCGGAATACTCGACGCCGGAGTGCTCCACGCTGCGCGAAATCGTGGCGCAGGATCAGGCGGGCGAGCGCATTCTCAGCGAGTGCGCGCGGCGGAGGAATGCGACCCTGCCGGAGGGGTGCGAGGCGAGGCTTTACAAAAACAACACGGATTTCGTGGGCCACAGCTACGGGTGCCATGACAACTATTTAATGCGGCGGGATGTGCCGTGGGATCGGCTGGTGCGAGATGTCGTGCCGTTCCTCGTGACGCGCCAAGTCTTTGCGGGAGCGGGAAAGATGGGGGTGGAGGGCGAGGACTCGGCGGGGCAGCAGGGGGTTTTTCAGATCGCGCAACGGTCGGATTTTTTCAGCGTGCTCTGCTCGATCGATACGATGAATCGCCGCCCGCTGGTCAACACGCGCGATGAGCCGCACGCGGACGCGGAGCTTTACCGGCGCTTCCACGTCATCATCGGCGACGCGAACATGAGCCAGTTCGCGACCGCGCTGAAGATCGGCACGACGGCGCTCGTGCTGGAGCTCATCGAGAAAAATCACGCGCCGCAGCTCGACCTTGCCGACCCGATCCAGGCGACGAAAGCGATCAGCCGCGACGAGAGCTTTTCGTGGATCATCGAGCTGCGCGATGGGCGGAAAATCTCGGCGCTCGATGTGCAGCGGCTCTACCTCGCGGCGGCGCGCGCGCATTGTGACGCGGACGACGATAGCGCGTGGGTGCTGCGCGAATGGGAGCGGGTGGTGAACGATCTCGCGCTCGATCCGATGCGCTGCGGCGACCGGCTCGACTGGGTCGCGAAGCGATTTTTGCTCCAGACTTTGCAGGAGGCCGAGCAGCTCGGGTGGAGCGATCCGTGGCTGCAGGCGATCGACCTCGAGTATCACAACGTCTCGATGGAGGATGGCCTCTTCTACGAACTCATGCGCGAGGGGAAGATGTGCCGCGTCGTGACGGAGGAGGAAATCAAGGCCGCGATCTTCCACCCGCCGCCGACCACGCGCGCCTTCTTCCGGGGGCGCGCGGTTGCGAAGTTCCACCACGAGATCACTTCGATGCAGTGGGACGGGCTGACGCTGAATCACGCGGGGATCAGCGTTCCCGTGGAATTGCCCCATCCCGCATTCGACGCCGATCTCGTTCGTAAGAACGACGCGATCCGCGACGCGCGCTCCCTCGCCGACCTCATTGCGCGGCTCGGCTGACTGCGCGTGAGGCCGTGCTCATCACCGCTAGGCTGAGCCCCACCTCACCCCCTCGCAGCATAGCGCGCCTCCAGAGGAAGGGAGCGCTCTGGGAGCAAAAGAGAGCGATATTTAGAAGCGGGCGACCCCTCCGACAGCGGAAATCTCCCTTCTCCGCCGCGAACGACCCCTCTCCCATCAACGCCGCACCCATTGCCCGCCAGTCCGCGCGCTTCACTGCGGCGCGCGAAAGCGTATTCGAAACACCGGACACCGTGATGGGGAGAGACGCGTGCATTTTTACCGCCGAAAATCGCAAACTACCGCCGGACAAGTATCCCCGAGCCACAGCCGATGAAGATTTTGACCATCCTCACGCCGCCGAACTCAAAAACGCACCCCCACCCAAAAGAACCGCACACCCGTCGCAAGCACATTTTTGGCGGTAGGGCGGCGATCTTCGCCGCTTGGGGCCGGGCGGCCAGGATGGCCTACAAACTCCCCATGCACTCCGGCGCTAGGCGGGGGTGAGGGCGTTGCGGAGCATGCTGAGGACTTTCGCGGCGAGGTAGGGCTTGGGGAGGTAGTTCACGCCGTCCTCGAGGTGGATGTCGCTGTCGAAGAGCTCGGCGCTGTAGCCGCTGGTGTAGATGACTTTGAGGTCGGGGCGGTCGGCGAGGAGCATGCCGGCGAGCTCGAGGCCGCTGACGCCGGGCATGACGATGTCGGTGAGCAGGAGGTCGATGTTTTCATGCTGCTCGCCCCAGACTTCGAGGGCGTGGGCGCTGTGCTTGGCCTCGAGGACTGTGTATCCGCCGGAGCGGAGGATTTCTTTGACGAGGTTGCGCACTGATTCGTCGTCTTCGACGATGAAGATGGTGTGGCCGTCGTGAGTGTCGGTGGGTTCGGGCCAACTGGGTGCCGGGGGCTCGGGCTCGGCGGCGGTGACGGGGAGGCAGACGCGGAAGGTGGAGCCGCGCCCGATGGCGGAGCGGACTTCGATCCAGCCATCGTGCTGCTGGACGATGCCGAAGACGGTGGCGAGGCCCATGCCGGTGCCTTTATCGACGGCTTTGGTGGTGAAAAAGGGCTCGAAGATGCGGACGCGGGTGGCGGCGTCCATGCCGGTGCCGGTGTCGTTGACGGCGAGCCATGCGAAGTGGCCGGGCCGGGCGTCGATGGAGGTGATGGAGTCGCCAGGCTTGATGGTGATGGTGCCGGTGGTGATGGTGATGGTGCCGCCGGTGGGCATAGCGTCGCGCGCGTTGAGGGCGAGATTCATGAGGACCTGCTCGAGGCAGGTCTGGTCGGCGAGGACGCGGGGGATGGAGTCGCACGGGAGGCAGCGCAGATCGACTCTTTCGCCGATGAGGCGGCGGAGCATGGCGCTGAGGCCGACGATGACGGTGTTCATGTCGAGCGGGCGCGGGCGCATGATCTGTCGGCGGCTGAAGGCGAGGAGCTGCCGGGTGACTTCGGCGGCGCGCTCGGCGGCCTCCTCGATTTGCTGGAGGGATTCGCCGATGTCTTTGCCCATGCCGCCGCTGGCGAGCTGGAGGCTGGCGTGGCCCTGGATAACGGTGAGGAGGTTGTTGAAGTCGTGGGCGACGCCGGCGGCGAGCTGGCCGATGGCTTCCATTTTTTGGGACTGCCGGAGGCTGGCCTCGAGGATGAGCCGGTCGGTGACGTCCTGGGCGATGAGGAGGACATGGGGCCGGTCGTCCACGGTGATTTGCTCGAGGGAGATGAGGACGTCGCGCAGTGCGCCGTCGCGGCTGGTGAATTGCGCGGGGTCGTTGATGACGGCGGATCCGACTTTGAGGGCGGCGAGGATGCGGGGTTCGTATTCGGCGCAGAGTTTCAGCTCGGGGATGGTGCGGCCGACGAGGTCGTCGTGTTCGTAGCCGACGGTGCGGACGAATGCTTCGTTCACGTCGATGAAGCGGAGCGCGGCCAGGTCGTGGATGGCCATGGGGATGGGGCTGGCGCAAAAGGCTTTGACGAAGCACTCGTCGGAGCGGCGCAGATCGGCGAGCGCGCGCTCGAGTTCGCGGGTGCGAGCGCGCACCATTTTCTCGAGCGTGTCGTACCGCAGGCCGGCTTGCTGAGTCATGTCCCACTTGCGGGTGAGTGCGTGCGCGAGTTGGAGGACTTCGATGTTGTCGAAGGGCTTTTTGAGGATGACGAGGTTGTCGTTGAGCCCGAGGCGGCTCGTCATTTTCTCCCACGAATAATCCGAGTAGGCGGTGCAGACGACGATCTGCAGCGCGGGATCGACGCGCCAGAGCTGCTCGATCGTCTCGACGCCGTCCCAACCCGGCGGCATCCGCACATCGACAAATGCGAGGGCAAAGGGGCGACCGTTTGTGAGTGACTTGACGACTTTCTGGAGGGCTTCTTTTCCCTGAAAGGCGGACTCGAGCTGAAACTCGGACTTCAGGGGCGCGTGCGCGGGTTCTCCGAAAAGAACGGCCTCCGCGGCGTCGATCGACTGTGGCGTGCCGGAAGTCGCGAGGATCTTTTTGAAGTCGTCGTGGATCGCCGGGTTGTCGTCGATCAGGAGGACTCGGAGATTTCGGTCTGGCGTCATTTTTCAGGCGTCGGCGGGAAGCGGGAGAGTGAGTGTGAAAGTGGCGCCGTGACCGAGTCCGAGACTCTGAGCGGTGAGGCGCCCTCCCATCTGCTGAGCAGCAAGCGCGCCGCTATGGAGGCCAAAGCCGTGCCCATTTTTGCGCGTGGTGAAGCCGTGCATGAAGACCTTCGTTAGATTGTCCTCGGTGATGCCGACGCCGTTGTCGGCAATCGCGATTTCGATCGCGGGCTCGTCGGTTTTGCGCAGGGAAATGGTGAGGCGCTTCTCGGAGGGGTCGGCTTCGTCGAGCGCGTATTTCGCGTTGCGCATGATGTTGATGAGGATCTGCAAGACCTTGTGCTGATCGACGGGGACGGGCGGGACGGGCTCGTAGTCGCGCCGCAGCGTGACGCCGTGCCGGTCGAATGCGCCGGAATTCATCTGCACTGCGTCATCGATGAGCGTGGCGAGGTCGAGGATCTCGATGACGCCTGAGACGCTGGCATAGCTCTGCTGCATGGAGACGATTTCCTTGATGTGCTCGATGTTGCGGGCGAGCAGCGTGAGTTCCTCCTGCGCGCCGAGACGCTCATTTGAGAGGTGGTGAGCGGCGTCCACGAGGTATCCGGGGAGGAGCTTGCCTTTCGGGTCGTGCGTGAGGAATTCGGCGAGGGAGCCGTTGTGTTCGAGCAGAAGGCGCGCGGCCTTTTCGAGCTTTTCGGTTCGCGCGATGCCGAGCTTTTCGGAAATGAGTGTGGCGGAGACATTCACGCTGTTGAGGACGTTGCCGACATTGTGCAGAACGCCGGTCGCGACCTCGGCCATGCCGGCGTGGCGCGAGGCATCCATAAGCTGTTGATCGACGCGCTGAAGCTCCTGCTCGGCGCGCACGCGTTCGGCGATTTCGTGCCGCAGCGAGAGGTCGCGGCTCTCGATCTGGTTGAGCATGTGGTTGAACGAATCGGCAAATTCGCCGATCTCGTCCTCGGCGGATTTGCGCGCACGGAGCGAATAATCGCCTCGCGAGGCAATGCCTCTCGCGGTCTCCGCGAGATTGTGGATCGGCTCCGAGATGAAGCGCTCGAGCTTTACGGAAACGAGCGCGGCGACGAGAACCGAGGTGCCGAGGACCGAGATCAGGATGCCCGCATAGAGCCCGTGGAGCCGGAGTGAATCGGCACGATAATCGGAAACCAAATAGAGCGATCCGACGCGGTCCGGGCCGTCGGTGATCGCGCGCACGTAAACGAGTTCGCCGTCGAACTGGGAGAACTCGTCGGGAAGGTCAGTGTGCGTGAGCATTGGCGGGACGCTGCCAAATTCGCCGTATGCCGTTTTGCTGTCCGGCACGCGCACGAATGCCCCGGTAACGTGCGGCTTCGCTTTCAGCGCTGCGAGGATGTCACCCGTCGATTCCGGGAGTCCTGCGGTGATCGCTCCCGTGCTCATCTCCGCGAGAATCTGCGCCACTGCCGCGAGATCGCGGCGGTAGTCGCGTTTATAAAAGTGGAACTGGAGCGCGAAGAGCGCCACCGACGCGACCGTGAGCGCAGCCATGCACGTCGCGAGGATGACGAGCCGCAGCTTGCGCCGAAATGGAATCTGGCTAAACGCGTTCATCCTCAACGTGCAGCGGTAAAGTGCGGGCTGGTGGGGTTGTAATCAGTCGGCAGCGCATATTGCAGCAGCTTGCCGCTGATCGTGAGCCGCTCGCGCTTCGCGGCTTCCCCGTGAATCTGGTATCGCATCACCCCGGCGACCTCGACAAAATTGATCACACCGCCGGCTTTCAAAAAGTTATCCGATTCGCCGACCGTGAGTACGGATTCACGGCGCACCTCCCCGAGGATTGGGCCGAGCTTGTCCCTCTCCGATCGGCTCACAAAGAGCAGGTGGCAGCCGGCCAATTCCTCGCGACGCGTGAAGCGCTTGATCACGACCGGGCGGTCCTGGTAGCGGCGGTCCTGGATCGCCTCGCGCAAGAAATCCGAGATCGAATCGGTGCCATAGATGCCGATGACAATCGGTGATCCGGGCTCTTGAAAGCGGCGTGCGGGCCACGAAACCGAGCGCAGGAATGTGCAGATCAACGCGGATTTCCGCTGATACTCCCCGGGCTCCTGCGCACTCGCCGGCATACTCGAGACGAGCAGGAGCAGCGCAAGCAGGAGTGTCTGAGCGGAGCGGGGAGGGTGGCTCATTTCGCTGACGTTGAAATGGGAACGGAAAAAAAGCCAATGAATGCGGACGCGCCTTACGAAAATCCGTCAGCGTCCGGCGACTTGCGGCAGGTGCCAGTAGTTGGGCAGACCCTGCTTCGTCGCGATGAGGATTTCCAAGATCGCGCGCCGGTCGGCGGGAGTGAGGCGCGCAAATTCGGGCGTGGTTTCGTCACCGTTGAGGATGCCCCAGAGTCGTTTGTAAATGTGGTCTTTTATCGGACTTGGCATCCGGTCGAATGACTCGCTGTAGATAAGAAAGCTACAAGGGTATTTGAAAAGGCGCGTCTTGAGGTCGAAGTCGCGCAGCGAGCGCCCGAGCGGATCTCGGGGGCCGCGCGCGCCGAAATCTCGCACGAATTTTTCGGAGCCGCCGATCGGCTCGGTGAGCCGAGCTTCCTCGACGAAAAGGAGGCATCTCAGGAATGCATCGGTCTGCTTTTCGAGATAACGGATATGGCCGTAGGTCGCCATCATCGACTGCGTCTCAAAGCTCAGACGCGTGATGTAGTTGTGCATGTGCGTCTGATGGTCGAGCACAAGATGGGCGACGATGTCGCTGGTTGGCTCGAGATAATCTTTTGTCGAAACGAACGCTGAAAGATCTGTGAGATTTCCGGCGTGGTTCGGCTCGCTGAGCTGTTTGGTAAAGGCTTCCGGGCCGATGAGGTTCCCGCGATGTGTCTGCCAGCCGTGCTGCCCGGTGACATACCATCCCGCCCAGCGGTCGGCGAGCGGGGTGCATTGCGTGATGTCGGAGACCTCGGAAAGCGCATCGATTTCCCCCTGCGAATCCGTGCCGATCGAGCGCACGACATGGCCCGGCACCCCCATCGAGCGCGGCCCGCCGTGGCACTGGAGACAATCGGCGTTGCGCTGGAATTTCGGGTGGTAAGCTGCGGTCTGCTCGAGGTCGTAAAACATGCCGCCATTCCGAGGATCGACCGCGCTGACTTCGAGGAATGGTGCGCCGGGGATGTATCCGACGTAAACGTCGTCGTTGAAATAGATCGCGCGCGGCGTGCTCGGCGAGATGAGGCGGCGCTGGAGCGACGTTTTCGAAAATACGAGAAGCTGCGACGACGACGGGATCTCAAGCGCGCGAAGCAGCGCGGGGAGATAACCGTGATCGGCGTCCCATTTCAGCCGCGTCTCGTCGGAGTCGATCCGCTTTTGGAGGCGCGCGACGGGGTCGTCACCGCTATTTTTGCTGTAAGAGATCGGATCGTCGTCATACTCGAGCTTGTGCGAGGAGCCTTGGAAATCCTCGCCGAAAGCCGAGGTGGCAAAAATCAGGAGTGCGAAAATGGAGAAGCGCGACATCAGGGGAAATGCGGGCGCGCACCCTAGCTCAATTCCGCGCCTTGGCAAAGCGAGCAGCCTTGTGACGCGCGCGAGCGCGGCGTAGATACATGCATGGGCAACGTCGTTTCACGCAATCTTCTCTCCACTGGGACGCCGGTGACACCCGCCGCAGTGACCAAGAACGTGCTCAAACTCGCGCGGCAGATTTCGCCGAACGGCACTCCCGACTACTTGAAAATCGAACTGGCCGAACCGATCGAGTCGTTTTCCCCGGAGGCGTGTTTCAAAAAGGTGGCCACCGCGGTGAAGGCGCAAGGCGGCTCAATTCAATACGGGTGGCTGATCCGCGAGCAAGCGGGTGTTTTCGTCGAGGGTGAATTTCACGCCGTTTGGCGTCGCCCGGACGGCTCGCTCATCGGCCTTGTGCCGACGTTGAATGGTGAACTCGACGTGCTCTTTCTACCCGATGCGAAACGCGTGTGGGACGGTGGCGAGGTCGAGCATCGGCGGATGCTGCTCCATGAAAAACCGTGCTACTGCGGCACCGGGCTGCCTTTCCACATGTGCCACGGCATCGCGGACGATTAGTCGTTCAGTGCTCGCTTTTGGGCTTCGCGTTTTTGAGCTTGGGAAGCGTTTGCAGCGTGGCGAGGTAGGCGACGACATCGCGCAGTTGGTGTCGGTTTAAGATCGCTCCCATCGGCGGCATCACGGAGAGCGCGGGGGTCTGCGCGGTGATTTCTGCGTGCGAAATGCGGAGTTCTTTGCCGTCCGGCAGGCGAAGGCGCATCGCGTCTTTGTCGTCCTTGAGCAGCGTGCCGGCGAGAATTTCGCCGCCCTTTTTCGTCACAGTGACGAGCCCGAAGCCGGGAGCGATTTGCGCGCTGGGAGCGACGAGTGATTCGAGCAAATAACGGCGGTCGTGCCGCGAGGCGATGCCTTCGAGTGCCGGCCCGACTTCGCTGCCGGAGCCGGAGTCGAAGCGGTGACACGCGACGCAATTTGCCACCACGCTGCCGAGCGCGACCTCGCGGCCCGCCGCAGCATCGCCGCCTTCGAGACACTCGGCGAACGTGTCCACTGGGTCGCTTTTCGCGTCGCGGATCTTGAGAAAAGCATCGCGCCCGGCGGCAATATTCGGAGATGCGGTGGCGCGCACCTCGGCGGCTTCGAGCAAGTCGAGCCGCGTCGACAGTGGCACCGTGCGATCGGTGGTGAGCTGCGTGATGTTTTCCGCAATGAACGCGTCAGCCTCTGGCATCGCGAGTATCGCGAGCACTTCCCACGCGGCTTGCTGCTCCGCAGTTTCACCCTCCACGGTTAGAGTGCGCGCGGTGGCGAGCGCGCGGGCTTTGTCGCGAGTGGCGAGGAGGCGGAGCGCTTCGGCTCGCAGCGGCGCGGGCTGCTTGCCTTTGGGAAGCGCAAGCCAGTCGCCGAGCATGTGGCTGAGTTCGAGAGATGCGGGGTCTTGCGCGGCGAGGAGGCGCAGCGATTCGAGGCGCACGGCGGGCGCGATTTTTCCGTCGGCTATCACGGCGGCGAGCTGGGGGGCTGGGGCGTTGAGGCGGAATTTCAAAAGCACCTCCAAGCCGAGCGCGCGCAACCTCGGATCGTCGAGTGCAAGCAGCGCCGCGGCTTGCGTTTGAAGTGCAGCCCGGAGCGGTTCCGCGTCGCGCGTATCGAGCTTCCTATAGCGTCCGTCTGTATGATCAAGCAGCGGCGGCGCGATCCACATCGTGAGCTGCGCGAGCGCTTCCTCTCGCACTTGCGACGGCGCCCCGTGTTTGATCGCAAAGGCGGCGACGCGCACAGCGGCTTCCGGCGTGCCAATGCGGAAGTTCGCATTTACCGCGCGGCGCAGCGCGGGCTCGGAGCTGCCGTCGGGCGCTATGGTGAGCCATTCTGCGAGGAGCGGCAGTGCGTCTGGAATGCCGAGGTCGTCGTGGATCGCGATGGCAGCTTCCGCGGCGAGCGCGGGATCGGAGTCGGAGAGGAAATCAGCCACCGCGCGGTCGTGAGTCCGGGCCAGCGCGAGCAGTGAAACAAGCCGCAGTGTGCGGTCCGGCGACTTTGCGGCAGCCGCTAGGTCCGCGCTTTTTGCGCAGCCGGCGAGGCCCGTGACGAGCGCGTGTCGCATCCACGGATCGGGCAGCCCGTCTTTGCGGATAACTGCGAGAAGGGGCGCGGCGGCATCGGTAGTTTTCAATCGCCCGGCGGCGAGCGCCGCTTGCAGCCGCACGCGCGGATTCGTGTCACCGATAAGCGTCGCGATGGTGCTCGAAAATGCCGCCCCAGTCGGAGCTTCACCGAGAATCTTCGCGGTCTGCGTGCGCACTTCGGAATCCGCAGACCCAGCGAGCGCGATGAGCGCGGGCACGTCGTTCCATTTTCCCCATCGAAGCCCCTGGCCGAGTCCCCACACCGCATGGAGCCGCGCGAGCTGGGGTGCCTTTTCATCGCCAGAGGTGGTGAGCAACTCGCTCCACGCACCGCGCTTCACCAACTCGAATTGCGCGCCCTTTCGCAGCCGCACATCCGCGTGCCCGAGCAACTTACGCAGCGCGGGCGGAGTGAGTTTTTCAAATCCCTCGCGCAACCGCGCCTGCACCTCTGCGCGCAACGGATCGCGCGTGGCAGGCTCCGCATCGAGCGTCCAAACCGCGCCTTTTCCATCGAGCGGATAGCCGCCGATCCAGTCCGCGAAATAGAGCTTCCCTTCCGGTCCCCAGCTCATCCCGATGCCCATGATACCACTCGAAATCGGCACATCCTCCGCGAGTCGCCATGCCGCGCCTGCGGACTCCAGTCGGAGCGCGTTCATTTTGCCGGATGGAAATTGATCGAGGAAAAACCAGCCGCGCCAAGCGGGCGCGAGCGCCGTCCCGGGGTTGTAGGCAAAGCCCGCAGGGCCGTCGTGAGAGTTCACGATCGGTGGCGTGATGAAGAGCGGCTGCAGCGGATTCTCCGGCTGCCAACGGCCCTCGCTCGTCCACGGACACCAGTCGCCTTTCATGAATTGGAAGCCGCAGCGCCAGCCCGAATCGCTTTGGTCTGTGATGAAAACGAGGCGCTCTTTTTCGCCGGGCTTGTCCGCGTCGTTGTCCACGCCAAAGAGGTCGCCGAGTTCATTGAAGTCCGTCTCCTGCACATTTCGCAGTCCGTGCGCGAAGACTTCGAAGTGCGAGCCATCCGGTTCGCATCGCAGCACGCAGCCTTGATTCGGATAGAAAAAATGGCGGCCTTCGCGCGAGGTGACGTTCACGCCCTTGTCCCCGATGCTCCAGTAAATGCGCCCATCCGGGCCGACGCGCAGCCCGTGCATGTCGTGTCCGGCGTAGGCGATGTGCAGCCCGAAGCCGTGCGCGATGCTCTCGCGGTTGTCGCTCTTGCCGTCGCCATTTTTATCCCCGAGCCGCCAGAGGTCCGGCGCGATGGTGGTGTAAACGCTGCCACCAAACGCGAGCACGCCGGCCGCGATGCCAGTCACCTCCGTGTTGAAAGTTTCTGCAAAAGTCGTGATCTGGTCGGCCTTGCCGTCGGCATTCGAGTCCACGAGCCGATAGATGCGCTCAGTCGGCACGGTGAGATCTTTCCAGTCGATCGTGCCGTCGCCGTTGGCGTCCGTCAGCGGTCCCTTAGGTTTCGGCCCGCCCGGCGGCAGTGCGCGGTGCAGGAACGCCTCTTTTTCCTCGATCGACGTGAGCGATTGGTCGTCTGGAATCCACTGCGTCCACTCGCGAATGTCGAGGTCACCGACTTTCCGGCGCGTCGTCGTGGAGACGAAAACGTGCCCTTGATCATCCACCGAGCACGCGACCGGGTCGGGCACATTGATGTCAGCGGACCATTTCTCCGCCGTGAGTTTTGGCCGGTCTTCGGCGTGTGAAAATGCGACGGCGAGGAGAGGCAGCGCGAAGCCGCCGAGGCGTAGGAGTTTCGAGGGAGTCATGGGAATCGGAGGAGCGTCACTTCACCCCATCCTCGCAAAGCGTGGCGAGCATTCCCGCGCGTCGCGACTGCGCGGTGATCTGGGGAGAGAAGCGCGGCGGACTGCCGTGGACGATCTGCGCCACGATCTCGCAGGTGATTCGGGCAAAGCTACGACGACCCGCAACTGTTATTTATACCTGCGTTCTTGGATTCCTGCTTAAGCCAAACGTCTGCGCTTTCGCCGATGCGGAGTTGGAACTGCTGCGCGGTCTCGGACATGTTTCTCAAATGAACTCCACTTCAGCCTTCCGCATCTCCGCGTGTTTCGGATTCGCCGCGGTAGCACTTGGCGCATTCGGCGCGCATTCGCTGAAGCCTTTGCTGCTGGAAAATCAGACGCTGCCGGCATGGGAATCCGCCGCGCATTACCACCTCATCCACTCGGTCGTGCTGCTGCTCATCGCGACTCGCGAGCCGCTTTGGAAAAGGACTTGGCTGCTCTTCGCCGCCGGAATCGTGATTTTCAGCGGCAGCCTCTACACGCTAGCGCTGACGAATGTGAAATGGCTGGGCGCGATTACGCCGCTCGGCGGCCTCGCATTCCTCGTCGGCTGGCTCGCGATGGCGCTTCGCAAGCGGAATTAAACCACGAAGTCGCGAAGTGCGGTGACGGAAAGATCGTGCCAGCCCGTCCTTCGTGCCCTCGTGGTTCAAAATGCATCTTCGCTTCCCATTTTCCTCCGCGCATCGATAGGCTCCGCGCCCCACATGGCCAGCGAATACAAAGTCAAACTCGAGGTCTTCGAGGGCCCGCTCGACCTGCTTCTTTACCTCATCAAAAAAGACGAGGTCGATGTCTATGACATCTCCATCGAGCGCATCACGCAGCAGTATCTCGAGTTCATGGACGCGTTCAAAGTCCTCGATCTCGAGGTCGCTGGGGAATTCGTCGTGATGGCCGCGAATCTCATCTACATCAAGAGCAGGAGCCTGCTCCCGGTGCATGTGCAGCCGCCGGAGGAGGAGGTCGAAGAGGACGACCCGCGCTGGGAACTCGTGCGGCAGCTCGTGGAATACAAGAAATTCAAGGACGCCGCGGCGCAGCTCGGGAGGCGTGAATTCGAGCAGTCAAACATGTTCACTCGTCTGCCCGAGGCCGAGCCCGCGCCGGAACGGCCACTCGGCGACGTAAGCGTTTTCGATCTCATCAATGCTTTCAACGGCATCCTCAAGCGGCTGAATCAGCGCGAGGATTTGCGCGAGATTTTCGAGGAAAACCATACCGTCTCCGACAAGATCGATTTGATCATGAAAATGATGGCATCCGGGGTGGCGCTGAAATTCACGGAACTCTTTGCCAGCGCGGCTTCGCGGACGGAAATCGTCGTCACATTCCTCGCGCTGCTAGAGCTGATCCGGCTGAAGCAAATCAAGGCCGTTCAGGATGGAGCTTTTGGGGAGATCGAACTTCAGCAGGCTTCGTAAAATGACGCTTAAGCAAGTCATCGAGGCGCTCGTCTTCGCTTCGCCGAAACCGATCTCAACGCGCGAAATCATCGCCGCGCTGAAGGCGGCGGGAGAGGGGACTGAAGACCAATTTCAGCGCGACTACGCCACCGCGAGGGAGCCACAAATCGCGGCGGAACTTGCACAGTTGCAGGTCGATTACATCCAGACCGCACGCGCGTTTCAGCTCGTCGAGCAGGCAAGTGGGTGGGCGCTCGTGAGTGAGTCCGCAGCGGGGCCATGGGTTCGCCAGCTTTATCCTGAGGCCAAGCCGACGCGCCTCACCGGCCCGCAGCTCGAGACGCTCGCGATCGTGGCTTACCGGCAACCGGTGACGCGCGCCGACATCGAGGCTGTGCGCGGCGTAGCCGTCGATGGCGTGATGCAAGTCCTGCTCGATCGCGGACTTGTGAAAATCGCAGGCCGCGCGGAAGTTCCCGGTCGCCCGCTGCTTTACAACACCACCGAATATTTCCTCCAGCACTTCGGCCTGAGGAATACCGACGAACTGCCGAACTCCGGCGAACTCCGCCGCATCCCGCTCCCCACAGCACCCGTGCCCGAACCGAAGCCGACACCCGAACCAGCGCCTGAGCAACCCGAGCTCCCTGCCCCCGAAACCGTTTCCCCACAGGATTCCGAGCGCGTCGAAGCACCCGCTGAACCCGAGCCGCCAGAGCCCGAGAAGCCGCCACTTTTCACCGAATGACTCTTCCCGAAATCCGCAAACACATCGACGCGATTGACGAACAACTCGTCCGCCTGCTGAACGAACGCGCCGATTTCGTGCATGAAGTGGGGCAGGTGAAAAAGGCGGAGGGCACGTCGATTTACGCGCCGGAACGGGAGGAGAAAGTGCTTCGCTCGCTGTTGGAAAAGAACCGCGCGCAGGGCGGGCGGATGCCGGAGAAAGCGGTCCGCGCGATTTACCGCGAGATCATGTCGGCGTCGCTCGCACTCGAGAAAGACCTGACGATTGCCTATCTCGGTCCGGAGGCGACCTACACGCATCAGGCGGCGCGGAGCAAATTCGGTGCGAGCGTAAACTACGCGGCGCAAGTGAACATCGCGGACGTGTTCGACCGAGTCGCGCGCGGGCAGGCCGACTACGGCGTCGTGCCCATCGAGAATTCCACCGAAGGCGCCGTGAATCACACACTCGATGTCTTCATGGAAAGCGACCTCCGCATCTGCGCGCAAATTCTTTTGAAGATCGAAAATAACCTCATCTCCAAAATCCCACGCGGCGAGATTCGCAAAGTCTATAGCCACCCGCAGGTCTTCGGGCAGTGCCGCAACTGGCTGCGAAACCACCTCGCAGGCGTCGATCACATCGAGGTTTCCAGCACTACCCGCGCGGCCGAACTTGCCGCCAGCGAACCTCACGCCGCAGCGCTCGCCGGTCGAATGGCTGCGGAAGTTTATGGCCTCGAAATCCTCGACGCCTCGATCCAAGACAGCCCAAACAACGCTACGCGCTTCCTTGTGATCGGACACGCCGCG
>JBBQZX010000028.1:0-79148 GCA_038207335.1 Chthoniobacterales bacterium
AAAGGCCCACTCCTCGTCGCTGACATCACTTTGATACCCAGTTTTTCTCGTCGTCTTTTTGATCGCCATCCCAAGCTTGATGGCAGCCTGTATTTACATAGTACAGCCTTATCTTCAGCCAAAGTGCATGACAGGCTCTAAGGGGTGCGCAGACATTGGGAGAGCTTCGAATCCGCACGGAGCGCATGCGCCCCTTCAGCGGTACCGAGGAGGTTGAGTCCGTCTTGAGTGAACTTGGAAAGGGCGACGCGCCGTTGGTCACCCTGCTGCCCGCGCGACCCGGCCAGAAAGAGAGACGGTACGTGCAAATGCTGTCGGAAGAAACAGCTCGCGCTGCCCCCGATGAGCAACCCGCCACCCCCTTGAAAGATGCTCCGCCCTCCCGGCTCCAAGCCCTCGAAACTGAAGTCATCGACCTGAAGGAGCAAATGAGTCAGTTAAAAGAAGAGTTCGCTGCATTTCGTCGGCAGTTCGAGTAACAACTATTGATCCGAGCAGATCGATGGACTTGGCGTGCTGCGGACGGCTCGCCGCGGATCGCGCCTGCCCAAATTTCCTCTCCAAGCTGATCGTCGATGCCGTGGGCGTCTGCAAGCGGATGCTGAACGAATCTCGTCCGCTGGAAAAAGAAGCCCCGACTACGCCATGATCTCCTTCACCACATTCCCCTTCACATCCGTGAGTCGGAAGTCGCGACCGGCGTAGCGGTAGGTGAGCTTCTCGTGGTCGAGGCCGAGTAGGTGAAGGATGGTCGCGTGGAGGTCGTGGACGTGGACTTTGTTCTCGATGGCTTCGTAGCCGTAATCGTCGGTCAGGCCGTGGGCGAAGCCGCCCTTCACCCCGCCGCCGGCCATCCACATCGTGAAGGCTTTGTGGTTGTGGTCGCGTCCATCGTTGCCCCGCGCGTGCGGGGTGCGGCCAAATTCGCCGCCCCAGATCACCAGCGTGTCCTTGAGCAACCCGCGCTCCTTGAGATCGGTGAGCAGCCCGGCGATCGGTTGATCGACTGAGCGGCAGTTCGCTCCGAGCGCAGTGGTGAGGTTGAAGTGCTGGTCCCAATCTCCGTGCGAGATTTCCACAAAGCGCACGCCGGCCTCGACCAGGCGCCGAGCCAGCAGACATTTCCGCCCGAAGTCATCGGTGCTGCCGCCCCATGCGCCTTGCCCACGCCCATCGCCGCTTGGCGCGTCGGCGATTCCATACAGCTTTTTTGTCGCCTCGCTCTCGCCGGAGAGGTCCATCACACGCGGCATTTCTTTCTGCATCCGGAAGGCGAGTTCGTAGCTCTCGATCACTCCCTCGACGTCGGGATTGGACGGGTCGATCCGCAGAGTCTCGCGGTTAAGATTCTGCAGCAGGTCGAGTTCGGCGCGTTGCACCTCCGTGCGGAGCGGGGAGTGGAGGTTGCGGATTTGGGCGCCGACGATCGGGCGATTATCGGCGCCGACGCGCGTGCCTTGATAGATCGCGGGGAGAACGAAGAACCGTAGTTCTGCGCACCACCGGAGGCTGCTGGCGGAGTCAGCGTGACGAAGCCGGGGAGGTTTTCGTTTTCGCTGCCGAGGCCATAAAGCGACCAGGCGCCGAGTGACGGCCGGACGAACTGAAACGAGCCGGTGTGCATTTGCAGGAATGCCTGCGGATGCGCGGGCAGGTCGGTCTGCATCGAGCGCAGCAGGCACAGCTCATCGGCATGGTTCGCGACGTTCGGGAAGAGTTCGGAGATCCAGGGTCCGCTGAGGGCCATCATCGAAACCGCATACGATAGACGAACTGTTTCAGCAACCCGTCACTAGCCTCAACATCGCCGGCTAATCCTGTTCATCCTGCCACTTTTGGTGATTCCGTTTTCCTTCTTGGGCCCGAATGCAAATGAGCGACACTGGACAGATGACACAAACTGGTATCTCGCCACGCGAGTTTCTGAAACAGAGAAGGCCGGAGAAGTTCTCTGATTCTGTCTCGCGAGAAGTTCCTGCGCTCGATCGATCATTGCTCGAATACCATCTCGAGACTCTCACTTCGCGCAGCCAAGAGAACGATTTTGAGAATTTTGCGCGTCGTCTGGCCGAGCAGGAGATTTGCCCAAACCTTCTGCCACACACAGGCCCGACAGGTGGAGGCGATAGCAAGGTCGACGCGGAAACTTATCCGGTGGCGGATAGCTTGTCGTTGGCATGGTTTGTCGGAATGGGTAGAGAAGCTGCTAACGAGCGATGGGCGTTCGCATTCAGTGCAAAGAAGAAGTGGCGCCCGAAAATCGAGACTGATGTAGCTAAAATCATCTCAACCAAGCGCGGGTATCAGAAAGCCTTTTTCGTAACGAATCAGTTCGTATCGGATCGCGTCCGTGCTGAGGTCGAGGACGATCTACGGAAGAAACATAAGATCGATGTTCGCATCCTGGACCGAACTTGGATTCTTGACCGGGTTTTCTCCAACAGGAGAGAAGCACTGGCGATTTCCGAGTTGAAAATCAAAACAGAGGTGCGCGTTCAGCGGCGGCTCGGACCACTGGATACGCAAAAGGAGCGCGAATTAGAGGAAGTTGAGGAACAAATCGAACGAGCGACGCAGAGCCACAGGACACCAGCACTTGCTGACGATTGCTTGCAAGCTGTCGAGCTCGCACGCGAACTCGAGTTGCCCCGCACGGAAGTTGAAGGCCGTCTGGTGCGGCTGAAGCGAGTAGTAGAAGATTGCGGCACACCTCACCAACTGCCCTGGTGGTTTGAACTCCTCGCGCGTGCTGAACATTCTCACCGTCGGTCCGCGCGTCGTCTCTGCACCAGTGGTTCCCTGCGCGCGCAAGGCCAGCCGCGCGAGACCGGCGAGTTTGCCGAGCCGCGCATCGAGATCCGCCTCGAACGCCTGCCGCTCCGAAAAATAAACGCCCGCACCCGCGGCCACGCAGACGACGGCGAAGCCAGGCAGCAGCCATGCGAGCAGTTGCGTGCGGATGCTTCTCACCGCGCCGGCTCCTCGATGACGTAGCCCATTCCGCGCCGCGTCTGAATGAGCGGCGCGCAGTCTCCGACACCGCGATCGCACGGCGCAACGCACACACGGCCGTGTCCACCACATTGCTCATCGGCGACACTTGCTCGTCATAAATGTGCTCCTCGATCTCCCTGCGCGAGACGACCTGCCCTTTGCGCAGCAGCAAATACTCGAGCAGCGCGAACAACTGGGGCGTGAGTCCCACGTCGCATCCGCCGCGCCGCACCGTCTTCGCACTTTGGTCCAACTCCAAATCCGCCGCCGCCAGCTTCGGCGACCGCTTCGCGTATTTCCGCCGCCCCAACGCTTCAACACGCGCGATCAGTTCCTCGATGGCAAACGACTTCACAAGATAGTCGTCCGCGCCCAACCGCAATCCGGTCACGCGATCTTCGATCGTATCCTTCGCCGTGAGAAAAAGCACCGGCGTTTCCTTTCCCGCCGTCCGCAACCGTTTGAGCACTTCGCGCCCATCCATTCCCGGGAGCATGATGTCGAGGACGATCACGTCGTAGTCATGATCCTGCGCCATCTGCCAGGCCTCCGCGCCGTCGCCGGTCGTATCCACCGCAAACCCCGACGCCCTGAACGCCTTGGCCACGGGCTGGCGTAGGTGAATGGAATCTTCGACTAAAAGGACACGCATGGTGGGATTGAATGAAGCTCACGGCCACATTCATCATCGGACAACATGATGGGAAGATGAGGAATCCTAAAAACAGAAGACAAACAACACAACCAAGCTCTGGATTACGATCTGCGCACCAACCTGCATTTCACCCTCAAGAAAAACACCCGCAAGCACGCCGATCTCGCCGACTTCGTCGCCTGCTACCGCAAAGAGAGCGTTTCAAATCCTTCAGCTACGAAGCGCCGATCTCCCCGCGCCGCGGACATCACTGCGGACATGGAAGCGGCGCTGGAGCAGTTCGCCACGATCGCGGAGGATCTTAAAAGCTTGGAGTTCTAGGTCGAGTTGAGGCAGCACGCAATGTAGCCTCACGGACACCGGAAGGCTTTGATGCTGAAAGATGGTCTGGTTTAATAGCTTGTGATCCGTCGGAGGTTCGAGTCATCTCATCCCCCTGAACATGGACGAACGTGTGCCAGAAGTGATCCTCGACTTTATCTTCAAGGATGGCCTGCTCTTCATTGCGGTGAAGAATATTGGTGACGGGCCGGCCTTAAAGGTGAGCTTCAACTTCGACAAGAAACTCATGGGGCTCGAGGGCTCCAAGGAAGTCTCGGGACTTCCCCTTTTCAAAAACATCGAGTTTCTCGCGCCGCAGAATGAGATTTGCACTTACCTCGATCGCAGTGCTTCCTACTTCGGGCGACGACAGCCCGCGAAGATCACCGTGAAGATCGAGTATCAGGACATGAAGAAGAAGTGCTATTCGGCTTCGATCAAACACGATCTCGGCATGTACAAGGAGATCGGCTATTTGCAAAACTACCAACCGCGCTAACCTTGAACTCCCATGGCCACATCTAACGTCAAAGAACCCTACCGTAACTTTCGCTTCCTAGTGGAAATCGACGGTATTGTGGAAGCGGGCTTCTGTGAAGTCATCATGCCTGTCTCCTCGGTGGACGTGATTGAGTATAGGGAAGGCAATGAGACAGGTGCGACGGCGCGGAAGATTGCCGGGGCGCGTCCATTTTAGTAATCTTACCCTCCGCACCGGGGTCACCGCATCACGTTCTCTCTACGATTGGTGGAAGACGGTGCTCAATGGGGGGACGCAGAGGAAGAATCTTTCAATCATCTTGCTCGGCGAAGATGCGACGGAGGTGAAACGCTGGAACGTCTTCAACGCGTGGGTGTGCAAATACGAGGGACCGAGCTTGAATGCCAAAGGCAGCGAGGTCGCCATCGAATCGGTCGAGATCGTAAACGAAGGAATCGAACTGGTGTAGGTTGCCTACGTTTCCGAATGACCTGAAACGCGAGACGTCAGAGGCTAACCGTGGAAAACGGATGATGCCAGCACGCTTCGCACTGGATCAATCCACGGTCCAAAGAAGAATAGGGCGATCACCAGATGTCCAAAGGCAAGCCGGTCCGTGCCATAGGCCAAAGAAGGGTAGGCGGCGCCTGTTTGCTCCAAACCCTCACGCACTCGCAGGGCGGAGCAGTTCGCTGCACCGCATAGTAATCGACCTTGGCGGGACCGAGCCGCTGTCAATGGCGCTTTTTGTCATGAGGATGCATCGCAACCCCCTTCTCAATCGATGAGATTGCCTCAGTCATGCACCTGTTTGCTTCGATTTTGTTGCCGGCCTTTAAGGCTGCAATTGCCGTGTCAACAAGTTCGATGGCATCGCTGCGGTTTCCGCCTTTGTTGGCCTTGGCAAGTTCAAGGCTCTTGCGCGCGTGCTCGAGATCTTGGATTGGGTTTACAGAGGTTTGGGCTTTGCGGATTGCTTCCGAGGCTGGATGCATGTTCGGGTGTTCTTCTTTGGCCGAGAGGTGGCCATCGAAAATAAACGTGGCAGCGACGAGCAATGAACGCGTGATGAGGTGTAATTTGGTTTTCATGTGGTTCCTTTTTGGATTGTGGCTGGCTGGACGGAAAGCTTCAAGTCGCCCATGCCCCCAACCTCATCAAGCCCGAAGCGGTTCGCTGGAGCGCGTGGGCCCGCTCCGCAAGTCGTCGCATTAAATCGCATGAGGACATTGATCCGTCACGCAAAGCTCGTCGAGGCGCTGGTGAGGGATATGAAGGATGCGAAGCGACCGGACAACGATTTATGAAACAAACAAAACGCAATTCCAATTCCACAAAGGCCCAATCCAGTAACGCACGCTGGTGCGGTGTTTTTCCGGCGATTACTACGCAGATGCACAAGGACGGCTCGCTCGACCTCGAGGCTACGGCGCGTCATGTCGATGTCCTGATCGAGAGCGGCGTCAATGGCATCATCATGCTCGGCTCGCTCGGCGAAAACCAGATGCTTACCGCGGAGGAAAAGCGCAAGGTCATGCGCGAGACCATCGCTTCGGTGAAGGGACGCATCCCGGTGCTCAGCGGAGTCGCGGAGACCAGCACCGCCGAAGCTTGCCGATTCGTCCGTGACTGCGAGACCGCCGGAGCCGACGGTTTCATGCTCATGCCGGCGATGATCTACAAGACGCCCGATGTCGCCGAGACTCACGCGCATTTCCGCATAGTGGCGAAGGCGACCGGGTTGCCGATCATGCTCTACAACAACCCGATCAGCTACGGGAACGACATCACCCCGGAGATGTTCGCGCAGCTCGCGGATGTGAAAAATTTCATCGCACTCAAGGAAAGTTCCGGGAACACGCGGCGCATCACCGACTTGCACAATACCGTTGGCGATCGTTACGCGATCTTCACCGGGGTGGACGATCTCGCGCTCGAATCCGCGGTGCTCGGCATCGATGGCTGGGTCGCCGGAACGGGCATCGCGTGGCCAGCTCAAAATCAATATCTTTGGGAGTTGATGCAGGCTGGCGAGTGGGCGAAGGCGGTCGAGATTTACCGCTGGTTCACGCCGCTTCTGCACCTGGATACCCACATTAAATTCGTGCAGTACATCAAGCTGTGCGTGCAAGAGACCGGCCTCGGCAAGGAGTGGACGCGCGCGCCGCGGCTGGTGCTCACCGGCGCGGAGCGCAAGGCGGTGCTGAAGATCATCCACGACGGCATCGACGCCGCGCCCAAGGTGCCGAAGCGGAAGTAACTCATGCGCCACGCACCCATCTCTCGGGAGCTCTTCATCGAGAACCGGCGTCGCCTCGCCGCGCTTATGCCGTCGCGTTCGCTTGCGGTGGTGAATAGCAACGACATCCTTCCCACAAATGCGGACGGCGCCCTCGTGCTGCGCGCGAATTCGGACCTCTTTTACCTGACCGGCATCGAGCAAGAGGAAAGCATCTGCCTGCTCGCTCCCGACGCGCACGATCCGCGGTTGCGCGAGATTCTTTTTCTGCGCGAGCCGACGGAACTCATGGAGACGTGGGAAGGCCGCAAACTCAGCAAGGAAGCCGCGCGCAAGCTGACCGGCATTGAGCGCATCGAATGGCTCTCGGATTTTCCCGCGATCTTCCACGCCCGCATGTGCGAGGCAGATGCCGTCTTCCTCAATGCGAACGAGCACGCGCGCGCCTGCATCGTCGTGGAGACGCGCGAGGCCCGCTTCGTCCGCGACGTGATTGCGCGGTATCCGCTCCACGACTACCGGCGGCTCGCGCGGCTCATGCATCCGCTTCGTGTGGTGAAGTCCGAGGCGGAGCTCACGCTCCTCCGTCGCGCCTGTGCGATCACACGCGACGGTTTTGAGCGGGTCGCGCGCTTTGTGAAGCCCGGCGTGAGCGAGACGGAGATCGAGGCGGAATACGCGCACGAGTTCATCCGCCAAGGCGGCGGCTTCGCCTACTCACCGATCATCGGCAGCGGCGAAAACGCGCTCGCGTTACACTACATCGAAAACGCCGCGAAGTGCCGTGCTGGCGAAATGCTGCTGCTCGACGTGGCGTCGTCTTACGCCAACTACAACGCCGACCTCACGCGCACGCTGCCGGTGAGCGGACACTTCACGCGCCGCCAGCGCCAAATCTACCTCGCGGTGCTGCGCGTCTTTCGCCAGCTCGTCGCCATGCTGAAGCCGGGCATCCTGCCGCGCGAGTGGAACGAAGCCGCGCAGGGCTTGATTGAAAAGGAGTTGGTTGATCTCGGCCTGCTGAAGATGGCCGAGGTCAAAAGGCAGGGACCGGAGAAAGCGGCGCTCAAAAGGTATTTCATGCACGGTGCTGGCCATCCCATCGGGCTCGACGTTCACGATGTCGGCATTCTTTCCGAGCCAATGCAGGTTGGCTGGGTGATGACTTGCGAGCCGGCGATCTATATTCGCGAGGAGAAGATGGGCGTGCGGCTGGAGAACATCATCCTGCTGACCGAAGGCGAGCCAATCGACCTGATGGCGGACATCCCCATCGACCCAGACGACATCGAGGCGCTTATGGCTGCCAACCAGCGGCGTGGCAATCGCGGTGCCACTGCCAGACGGCGATGAGAGTCGCATCTCTTCTTCTTTTCGCCGTCGCGTTCTCCACCGCGCTTGCGATCGCGGAGACGGCCGGACCAGTTCCGTCCGCAGTGCGTGCGGAGTTTTCACTCGATCCATTTTATCAGAAATACGTCAACGTCGGCGGATTGCCCGTCGTCGGCTCAACAAAAGTCTCCGACGCGGCGCTCGCGGAATGCGCGTGGCTCGTCACGCAAATGCTCCAGCGCCGACCGGACATTCTCCAGGCGCTGGCGGCGGCGAAGGTGCGCTTCGCGATCATGGCGCACGATGAATACACAACGGACATCCCTGAGCACGCCCGCCTCGAACCGCGTGTCTATTGGGATCGTCGCGCGCGTGGGCTCGGCGCTACTCGTTCTGCACTAGCGGTCAGCGGCGGGGAGGAAAACCTGCTCGCCTTTCCCGGCGATCCGTACCCGCGCGAGATCATTTGCATCCACGAGTTTGGCCACGCCATTCACGAAGTCGCGATGGCGGCGATCGATCCCACTTTCGACAGCCGGCTGCGCGAAGCTTACCAGCGAGCGATTGCTGCAGGTTTGTGGAAAGGTACCTACGCCGGCTCGAATTACAAAGAATACTGGGCCGAGGCCGTGCAGGATTGGTTCGACAACAACGACTACAACAACGCGCTGCACAACGACATCTGCACGCGCGACAAACTGAAAGCCTACGATCCGCCGCTCGCCGCGTTGTGCGCCGAGGTCTTTGGCGACATTCCGTGGCGCTACCAAAAGCCCGCCGATCGCCGGCCGGAAGACCGCGCGCATCTGGCCGGCTACGATCCGTCGAAAGCGCCGCGTTTTGAGTGGCGTGTCGAGCGAGTGCCGGAGAAGGCGCGCGTGGTGATGGATTTGCCTGCAGGCAGCATGGAGGTTGAGTTTTCCGGCCCGCGCGAGGCTCTCACAAAACTCTTGGATCAATGCCGCAAAGGCTACTTCAGCGGCGGCCACGCCGTTTTTACCCAGGAGAGTTTCAAGCTCACACCCGCGGAGAAAACGTCCGACGGTACGCTGGTGCCGCCCGGTTCAGGCGATTGGACGTTCGCTGTGGGAGACAAGTCCCCGGACGCCCTCAGGGCGAAGGTCGTAAAAGGCGAGGAGGTATTCGCGCAGATCGTCAGCGATGCCCGCCGAAGAGGGTGTGCGGGTGCAACGAATCGTCCGGATTGATTAGTATGTCTGCCATACAACGCATCTCTATCATCGACTCACACACCGGCGGCGAGCCCACGCGCGTCGTCATCGGTGGCGGACCGGATCTCGGCGGCGGCACGATGGCGGAGCGGCTCGCGGTGTTTCGCGAGCGGCACGATCGCTTTCGCTCGGCGGTGAACAACGAGCCCCGCGGCGGCGATGTGCTCGTGAGCGCGCTGCTCTGCGAGCCGGTGGATGCGACATGCGCGGCGGGCGTGATTTTTTTCAACAACACCGGCTACCTCGGCATGTGCGGACACGGGATGATCGGACTCGTCGTCACGCTCGCGCATCTCGGACGCATTCAGCCTGGAGTTGTCCGCATTGAGACGCCCGTTGGCATCATCGAGGCGACTTGGAAAGGCGGCGATGAGGTGTCGATCGCGAACGTGCCCAGCCATCGCACTGATGCCGGAGTCGTCGTGGAAATTCCCGGTCAGGGCGCGATCACTGGCGACGTCGCCTGGGGAGGCAATTGGTTCTTCCTGGTCAATGACCACGGCGCGACGCTCGCGCGCGAGAATGTCGAGGCACTTACCGATCTCGCGGGGCGCATCCGGAGGGCGGTCAACGCAGCCGGTTTTCCACAAGTGGATCACGTCGAGCTTTTCGGTCCACCGCAATGCGGAGGCGATTCCAGGAGCTTCGTGCTTTGTCCCGGCAAAGCCTATGACCGCTCGCCATGCGGCACCGGCACGAGTGCGAAGCTGGCGTGTCTCGCGGCTGCCGGGAAGCTGGCCGAAGGCGAAACGTGGGTGCAGGAAAGCATCATCGGCAGCATCTTCACCGCGAGTTATCGCTGGCTGGATCGCGCGGCGGGCAAAGTCGCGCCGACGATCATGGGCACGGCATTCGTAAACTCGGAAGCGACGCTCCTTTTGAATGAAAGCGATCCGTTTTGCTGGGGAATTATCTCATGAAAGAGGACCGTCGAGTCGTCATCGTGGGCGGTGGGATCATCGGGCTTTGCTCGGCCTTTTACAGCGCGCAGCGGGGCTGCCGCGTCACGCTGATCGAGCGCGACGGTGCCCAGCGCGACGGCTGTTCCTATGGGAATGCCGGCATGATCGTGCCGAGCCACTTCATCCCGCTCGCTGCACCTGGCATGGTCGCGCTTGGCTTGAAATGGATGTGGAATCCCCAGTCGCCGTTCTACATCAAGCCGCGCTTGTCGTGGGAGTTGTTCGATTGGGCAGTGAAGTTCTGGCGCGCTGCAAATCCCGCGCATGTCCGCCACGCTGCGCCGCTGTTGCGCGACTTGAGCCTGGCCAGCCGTGCCTGTTTCGAGGAGTTATCCGCGCTGCCGGGGAGTGATTTCGGTTTGGTGAAGCGCGGTTTGCTGATGCTTTGCAAGACGCCGCACGCGCTCGACGAAGAGTCACACACCGCGCAGCGCGCCAACGAACTTGGCGTGCCGGCCGAGGTGCTCGACGCGAAACAAACATCCGAACTCGACCCATCGGTGAAGATGGATGTGGCTGGCTCCATCTATTTCCCGAAAGACTGCCATCTTACGCCGCGCCGGCTTCTCGACGGCTTGCAGGAGCGGCTTGCTGCGATGGGTGTCGAGCATTCGTGGAATAGCGAAGTTACCCATTGGAAGGTCGGCCAGGATCAGCGGATCAACGCGGTGAAGCTGGCCGACGGCCGTGAAATCGAGGGCGATGAGTTTGTTCTTTGCGGTGGCTCCTGGTCGCCGGTCGTCGCGCGTGACTTGAACCTGAAGATCCCGATTCAAGCCGGCAAAGGTTACAGCCTCACGCTTCCTAAGCCGCGTGAGCTACCGCAACTTTGCTCGATCCTCGCCGAGGCGCGCGTGGCAGTGACGCCGATGGGCGAGGCGCTGCGTGTCGGTGGCACGATGGAAATCGCCGGGCTCGACGAATCCATCACCTCCAGCCGTGTGCAGGGAATCATCAACGCTGTACCGAAATATCTCCCGAACTTCCAGCCGTCCGATTTCGAGGGTATCCAGCCGTGGCGCGGCTTGCGGCCTTGTTCGCCGGACGGTTTGCCTTATCTCGGCCGCACACAAAAGTTCCGCAACCTCATCGTCGCCACTGGTCACGCGATGATGGGGCTCAGCCTTGGTCCGGTCACCGGCGACATCGTCTCCAAAATCCTGGCTGGCGAAGAATCGGCCTTCGACCTGACCCCGCTCTCACCTGACCGCTATAACTAACCAATGAAACTCGAAGGACTCTCCATCATCGGCTTGAGAAAGCTTCTGTTTGCCATCTTCGGCGGATTAGTCGGCCCGCTCACCACAGCAACCCTTGCGCAGCAACCCGAGGACGAAAAGCTTCAGGCGTTTTTCCGGGGCTACTTGGAACAGCGTTTCCGCCAGCAGCCGCAAAGCGCCACCGCGCTGGGAGACCACCGATTTGATGCGCAGTTGGATGACATTTCTCCGACAGCCCGCGATGGATGGCGAGCACTGACGCAGCAAACGCTCGATCGTTTGCCGCAGCAAATCGCCTACGACAAACTCTCGCGCGACGGTCAGGTCGATTTCGAGATTTTGCAGAACGAGCTGACGTCGGGGCTTTGGAACGAGCAGAATCTCAATGCCTTCACCCGCGACGCGCGGACCTACGGAGGCTATCTCAGTGACAGCGTCTATCTGCTTCTTGCTCAATCGACGGAGCCAAAGGAGACGAACATCGCCAATGCAATTGCGCGCATGGCTGAGATGCCGCGGATCATGGCGGAGGCCAGGCGCAGCCTGACCAAGCCGGTAAAACCGATCCTGGAAACGGCGATTCGGCAGAACCTCGGAGCGATCAGCTTCTATGAGAAGGAGATCTTTCACTACACCGGCGAGACGCCTCAGCAGGAAAAGCTGAAAGCCGCGGCGGCCAAGGTTGCCACCGAGCTGAAGGAGTATCAAAAGTCACTCGAAGGCGAGTTGCGCGAGCGGGCTGTGGAAGAGTGGCGCATTGGTCAGGAAAGCTTTGCTCGAAAATTCGAGCTGGAGACGGGCGCGGATGTGACTGCGGAGCAAAATCTGGCGGACGCCGAAGCCGAGTTTACGCGAGTTCATAACGAACTCTACGTCGTTGCCCGCCAGCTCTGGGGCACCTATTTTCCAAGCAAAGCTCTCCCGCCGGACGATGAAGCCGGCCGCCGCGAGGTCGTCGCCAAAGTCATCGGTGCCGTGAACCAGGAGCACGGGACCATCGAGAGCATGCTCGGGGATGCGAAGACCACCGCTGCGGGCATCAATGACTTCATCCGGAAGAAGGATTACCTGCGCCTGCCTGAGCCTGATCGTTGCGCGATCATTGAAATGCCGGAGTTTCGCCGCGGCAATTCGCTGGCCTATCTCGACAACGCGCCGCCGCTCGATCCCAAGGCGGTCAGCTATTATGCGGTGAGCCCGCCGCCGGCAGACTGGTCGCCGGAGCAGCAGCGGAGCTTTCTCGAGGAATACAACCATCACATGTTGAAAGTCCTCACGATCCACGAAGCCTATCCCGGTCACTACGTGCAGCTCGAATACGCGAACCGGAATCCGTCGCTCATTCGCCGTGTGCTGGGCTCGGGCTCCTACATCGAGGGCTGGGCGGTTTATGGCGAGATCACGATGCTGAACGAAGGTTACGGCGATGGCGATCTCCGGCTGCGTCTCATGCAGCTAAAGTTCTATCTGCGCGCGGTGATCAACTCGATCCTCGACTACAAGATGCATTGCACGCCGATGAGCGACGAGGAGGCGATGAAGCTGCTCACGGAAGACGGTTTCCAATCGGAAGGGGAGGCGAAGCTGAAAGTAATCCGCGCCAAGCAGAGCGCGGTGCAGCTCTCCACTTACTTCGTGGGGCGGATGGCGCACTACCGTTTGCGACAGGCGATCGAGCGGGAGATGGGCGATCGATTCGACTTGGGCCGCTATCATGAAGCGGTCCTGGCCATCGGCTCCATTCCGCCGAAATACATGCCGGAGCTGGTGCGCCGCCGGCTGGCCCAACCTCGTTAGCCAAGCATTGCTCCATGGAAACCGACGATCTGCATAGTGTGCCCGACCACCTCGCGACGCCGGGGGAGGCTGTTGCGACAAGACATCCGAGCGGGCTGGCGACGCTCTTTTTCACCGAGATGTGGGAACGCTTCAGCTACTACGGAATGCGCGCGCTGCTGGTGCTCTTCATGGTGGACGCGGTGCGCGGTGGGTTGGGGATGGACGACAAGACGGCCACGGCGATCTACGGGCTCTATACTGCGGCGGTTTATTTGATGTCACTCCCCGGTGGCTGGTTTGCTGATCGGCTCGTAGGCGCTCAACGCGCCGTCTGGATCGGAGGCTGCATCATCGCGCTCGGGCACTTCACCCTTGCGTTGCCTGGGGTGCAGACATTCTACCTCGGCCTGATCCTGGTGATCATTGGCAGCGGCACCTTGAAGCCGAATATGAGCGGCCTGGTGGCCGACTTGTATCCCGAGGGGGGTGCCAGACGGGATGCGGGATTCACGATGTTCTACATGGGCGTAAATCTCGGGGCGGCCATCGGGCCACTCGTGTGCGGCTGGCTGGCGACGAGTTACGGCTGGCACTATGGCTTTGGCGCAGCCGGGGTCGGGATGGTGCTCGGGCTCATTCAGTTTCGCCTCTCACGGCATCTCCTCGGCACCGCGGGGACCCAGCGCGGGAATCCCGCCGCTTTGCATCCCCTCGAAAGGACGGGCGCCATTTCCGTCGCTGTCGGAGTATTGGTGGTTATCGCCTTGGGCCTGACGGGAGTGGTGAGATACAACCCCATCGCACTCGTGCAGGGCACCGCTTACCTGCTCCTGGCGATCTCCCTGGGTTTCTTTGGCTGGCTCTTTCTATTTGGCGGACTTGATCGAGTGGAAAAGGAACGCGTCACGGTGATTGTGATTCTCTTCATTGCTGCGGCGCTGTTTTGGGCCGGCTTCGAGCAGGCCGGTTCATCGTTCAACCTGTTTGCCGAACGCTTCACCGTGCGCAACTGGTTCCACTATCAAATCCCCACGGCGTGGTTCCAGACCTTGGGACCGGTGTTCGTCATCGCCCTGGCACCCGTCTTCGCATGGATGTGGGTATGGCTCGGACGCCGGAATCTCGATCCTTCCATCCCGGTAAAATTCGCCATGGGTCTGCTGCTGCTTGCGGGCGGCTTTGTCGTCATGGCCGGCGCGGCGAAAGTCGTGGCCAGCGGCAGCCAGGCACAACCCACCTGGCTGATCACCACGTATCTTGTGCATACCTTCGGCGAACTTTGCCTGAGTCCCGTGGGACTTAGCTCCGTTACCAAACTCGCTCCGAAGCGCTTCGTCGGCCAGTTGATGGGTGCCTGGTTCCTGGCGACTTCCATGGGCAACCTCATTGCCGGCCTCCTCGCCGGCGAGTTCAAGACCGACGCCTTGGGCCAGTGGCCGCTGCTCTACTTGAAAATCACCATCCTCCCGGCCATCGCGGGTGTGCTGTTGATTGCTTGCGCGCGGCCCATCAAGAAATGGATGGAGGGAGTGAAATGAACCGCACGGCAGCGAAGCCGGTTCCCGTCACCATCCGCATCTCCTCGCGAAAATCGCGCGTCCTCGCCCCTGCCTCCCAGCTCAAGACTGCCCAAAACTGCGGACAACGTGTTGAGGTACAACAGTTAGGCGACGCGAATTCACAAGGTAAGTGCAACACGTTGTGGGAGGGTGGATTGGGTGGAAAAGAGTCTCGGTTCTGGGGGAACTGTGTCAGGAGGGCGTCCCTGATGAAGTATCACCAACTGAGTGCGGAGGAACGTTTTTTGATTGCGGCGCTGCGGACCGAAGGGCTGCCGCTGGCGCAGATCGCGGCGCTGCTGGAGCGGCACCGCTCGACGATCTGGCGGGAGGTGAGGCGCAACTGTGCACCCTACGACGGTGGCTACCGTTCGCGGAGAGCGCACCAGCGAGCACACGCGCGACGCTGGCATTCCCGACGCAACAGCCAGTTTGGCAAAGCCGAGTGGACGCGGGTAGAGAGCTTGCTGCGCGAAGAGTGGAGTCCTGAGCAAGTCGCCGGCTACCTGCGCCGCCACGGCGAGCTCTCGATCAGCCATGAAACCATCTACCGGCACATCTGGCGGGACCGGAAGCGCGGCGGGAGCCTGCACCTCCACCTGCGCTGCGCGCAAACGAGATGGATGTTGGGTGCCTTTTTCATGCATACGCGTGTCATCCCCGCTCGCCTGCTGTAGAACAGCTTTCATTTTGACTTTCCAACTTGGCCGATCGGCACGCGATGCGGTCGGTTGGTCTCTCCTCAGGCATAAGCGCTGTTACGGTGTCAGTCATCTTCGTCCAGCGAATCGTCGTCCCCTCGCAGCGAGAACCGCATATACTCCCTCGGGACTTCGACAACCAGAAAACGCGTATCAGGCGAATCCAACTCTACTGAATGTCTCCATCATCACGCATCCCACCACTTGCCATCTTGACCCTCGTCGCGATGGCGTTGTTTCCTGCCTGCAATCGGAGCCGGGCTCCCGCTGGTGCCGGAAAGAAGCCCGTGGTTCCCGTCGTGGTCGCCGAAGTAACGCGAAAGGATGTGCCGATCATCGTGCGCGCCATCGGGCGGGTCACCTCCCCGGCCACCGTGTCCGTGAAGCCGCAGGTCACCGGCACGGTTTCCGAAGTTCATTTCACCGATGGGCAGGCGGTCAAAAAGGGCGACCCGCTGTTCACGATCGACAAGCGTCCTTTCGAGGTCGCCCTGGAGCAGGCCAAAGCCTCTCAGTCGGAGGCGCAGACCAAGGCCGATAATGCCCGCGAGCAGGCCGAGCGTTATTCCACTCTCGGCAAAACGGGGGCGGTTTCCAAGGAGCAGGCCGCGGATTTTAACGTGGCGGCCAGGGCCGCGCTATCTTCGGGACAGGTAGCGGCGGCGGCGGTGAAGGGCGCAAAACTTCAGCTGGAATACTGCACGATTCGGACGCCCATCGACGGTCGCGCCGGCAAGGCATTGATCACTGCGGGGAATGTCGTCACGGCAAACCAGACGGACCTCGTCATCGTCAACCAACTCGCGCCAGTAGAGGTGACTTTCTCAGTTGCCGAACAACAGCTCACGGTGGTCCAGCGCGGGATGACGGCGGGCAAACCGAAGGTCCGGGCGCGGACCTCCGGGCTCGACCGGCAGACAGCGGAAGGCGAGCTGGTTTTCGTGGATAACAACGTCAAGGCGGCGACGGGCACGATCGAACTGAAAGCCGCATTTAAGAATGACCCGCAGGTCTTGTGGCCGGGACAATTCGTGGGCCTGCGGGTGGAAGTCGGCGTCGATCAGAACGCGGTCGTCGCGCCGGCGGCGGCGGTGCAGGACGGGCAGGACGGGGCATTCGTGTTCATCATCAAGGCCGACAGGACTGCGGAACTGCGGAAGGTGGTCGTGGATCGAACAGCCAGCGACGAGTCGGTGATCCGCAGCGGCCTGGAGGGCGGCGAGCAGATCGTGATCGACGGCCAGAGCCGCCTGACCATCGGAAGCCCGGTCGAGATCGTGCCTCAAAAAGTTGCGCCCGTTGCCGCACCCGCCACCCCTGCCCCGCGCCAGCCATGAGCGTTCCCGAGCTGTGCATCCGTCGGCCGGTAATGACCACGCTGATCATGATCGGCATGGTCGCCTTCGGGCTGCTGGCTTACCGGCAGCTCCCCGTCAGCGATTTGCCGACTGTCGATTTCCCGACCATCTCAGTCACCGCCGCGCTCCCCGGAGCGAGTGCCGAGACGATGGCCTCCTCAGTGGCGACGCCGCTGGAAAAGCAATTTTCCACCATCGCCGGCATCGACTCGATGGTCTCCAGCAGCGGGGTCGGCAGCACGAGTATCACCATCCAGTTCTCGCTCGCGCGAAACATCGACGATGCCGCGCTCGACGTGCAGACCGCGATCTCGAGCGCTTCGCGCAGCTTACCTTCCACCATGCCCTCGCCGCCTTCGTTTCGGAAGGTGAACCCCGCCGAGCAGTCGATCCTTCTGCTCGCGCTGACCTCCGAAACGCTGCCGCTGTCCAAGGTCGATCAATACGCGCAGACGCTGCTCGCGCCGCGCATTTCCACCGTTTCAGGCGTCTCGCAGTTGCAGGTTTTCGGCACGCAGAAATACGCCGTGCGGGTGCAGCTCGAACCGCTGGCGCTCGCCGCGCGCGGCATCAGCCTCGACGAAATCAGCACCGCGATTCGCAACGCGAACAGCAACACCCCCACCGGCGTCCTCGACGGCAAAACCCGCATCTTCACCGTCGAAACCAGCGGCTCGCTCTCCGACGCCGCCGGGTTTCGGGACATCGTCGTGGCTTATCGCGACGGCGCTCCAGTCCGGCTGGATGACGTGGCGCAGGTCTATGACGCGGTGGAAAATACCCGCATCGCCGGCTGGTATAACGACGCCCGCGGCATCGTCCTCGGCATCCAGCGCCAGCCGGGCGCGAACACGGTCAAGGTCGTCGATGAAATCCTCGCACAACTCCCGGACCTGCGCGCGCAGCTCCCCGCGGGCATTCAGCTCGACGTGCTCCTCGACCGCTCCAAGACCATTCGTGAGTCCGTCCACGACGTGCAGTTCACGCTCGGGCTCAGCGTCGCGCTCGTCGTCCTGGTGATCTTCGTATTTCTGCGCCGGCTCACCGCGACCGTGATCCCGAGCGTCGCGATTCTCATTTCGATCATCGCCACGTTCGCCGTGATGTATCTCCTCGGCTTCAGTCTGAACAACCTCTCCCTCATGGCCCTCACGCTCTGTGTCGGCTTCGTCGTCGATGACGCGATCGTGGTGCTGGAGAATATCGTGCGCCACATGGAGGAGGGCGCATCGCCGATGGATGCCGCACGTCGCGGATCGACGGAGATCGCCTTCACGGTCGTCTCCATGACCATCTCACTCGCCGCGGTCTTCCTGCCGGTGCTTTTCATGGGTGGAATTCTGGGACGGTTGTTCAATGAGTTCGCCGTCACCATCGGCGTCGCCATCCTCATCTCGGGCGTGGTCTCCCTCACCCTCACCCCGATGCTTTGCAGCCGATTCCTGCGCGCCGAGAAAAAGTCCTCCGGCAAACCCGGCCTCCCCGAGCGAGTGATCGCGGGCATGCACACCTTTTACGAGCGCACGCTGCGCATCGTCATGCGGCACCAGCCGCTCACTCTGCTCTTCACGCTGGCGACCATCGCCGCCACAGCGTGGGGTTTTATCCAGATCCCGAAAGCGTTCATCCCGACGGAGGATATCGGCCAGATCTCCATCACCACCGAGGGCGCGCTGGATGCCTCGTTTCAATCCATGGTCGCGCACCAGCGCGCGGCCGCAAAGATCGTCGGGGCGCATCCGGCCGTCGCGCGATTCTCCTCAAGCGTCGGCGCGGGCGGCCCCAATGCGACCGGCAACACCGGCCGCTTCAACGTGCAGCTCAAGCCGCGCAACGAGCGCGTGTCCGCACAGCAGGTCGTCACCGATTTGCGCGCGCAGCTCGCCCGCGTCCCCGGTCTGCGCTCGTTCGCGCAAATGCCGCCGGTCATCCGCATCGGCGGCATGTCGTCGAAGAGCCCGTACCAATTCTCCCTCGCCAGCGTCGATCTACCGGCGCTCTACCAGGCCGCGCCGCTGGTCGAGGCGAAGATCCGCGCCATCCCGGGCCTCACCGATGTCACCACCGATCTCCTGCTCAACAGCCCGCAAGTCTTCGTCAAAATCGACCGCGACAAAGCCGGGACACTCGGCATCACCGCCGAGCAGATCGACTCCGCTCTCTACGACGCCTACGGCAGCCGCGAAGTCTCGAATATCTACACCGCCGCCGACGAGTATTCCGTCATCCTCGAAGTCCGCCCCCTCTTTCAGGAAACCCCCGAGCGCCTCGCCGCGATGTATCTGCGCTCCGCCGCGGGCGACCTCGTCCCGCTCGATGCCGTCGCCGAAATCAGCAACACCACCGGCCCCCTCACCGTCAATCACCTCGGCCAGCTTCCCGCCGTCACTGTCTCCTTCAACACCCTTCCCGGCGTCTCACTCGGCGACGCCGTAAACCGCATCAACGCCGCCGTCCAAGGCGTCGTGCCCGCCGGAGTCAGCACCCGTTTTCAGGGCGAAGCTGCCGCCTTCCAATCCTCCCTCGGGAATCTCGGCCTCCTCCTGATCATGGCCGTCCTCGTCATCTACCTCGTGCTCGGGATCCTCTACGAGAGCTTCATCCATCCGCTCACCATCCTCTCCGGCCTGCCCGCCGCCGGCGTCGGCGCGCTCGTCACGCTCATGCTCTTTCACGAAGACCTCAGCGTGTATGGCTTCGTCGGCATCCTCATGCTCATCGGCATCGTGAAAAAGAACGCCATCATGATGATCGACTTCGCCCTCGAAGCCGAACGCAACCAAGGCAAGCCGCCCGCCGAATCCATTGTCGAAGCCTGCCTCGTCCGCTTCCGTCCGATTATGATGACCACCTTCGCCGCCCTCATGGGCGCGCTGCCCATCGCCCTCGGCATCGGAGCCGGCGCCGAGTCGCGCCGCCCGCTTGGTCTCGCCGTCGTCGGCGGCCTCATCTTCTCGCAAATCCTCACCCTCTACATCACTCCCGTCGTCTATCTCTACATGGACCGCATCCAGACATGGGTCGGTCGCCGCTTCAGCCGTCAGCTAGACCCGACGCCAGCCACGCCCAATCCTGTGGCTTGACCAACCCACCCCCTGCAAGCGGCAGCCCCGCGCAACGCTGAGTCCGGCCCAAACAAAACCGGTATATGAGCCAAGGCACCTGCGTCGCGCTTAGGTGCCACGCGCCAGCCACACCGGTCGGACTTTCGCAATGGCGCGTCGCGGGAATTCTCAATCTCTAGGGAGCCTCGGATTTAATCGAAAGGATGAGATTTCAACCGCGGATTACGCGGAGTAAGAGGCGAATTTTAAATCTAGGGCGAGTCGGAATTCAGAGAAAAATGCAAATCCCTTTCATCCGCGAAATCCGCGGTTAAAAATCGAGAGTGATTAAATCAGCGGTTCCCTATACAAGAAACAGGCGTCCGTAACGTACGAGAACACCGGATTTCGCTCAGGGAGAGCACTCACCAATTAGAGTCAGTCAAGAACATCTCCCCATTTTCTGACTAACAGTTGAAAAATGCCGTCCGAAACGTCCGAGAATTGAGGCTTCGACTATGACTCAGTGAACATGTCCCCATTTGGGGACACCCAAACCTTGTGGCAAGCTTTCCACCAGCTCCGAGCTTAAAAAAGAAGACCCGCATGACACGGACCTTCTTTTGCTCACCACCTCCGGCGATCAGCCACCATGTTCGCTCTCCAAGTGGGCACTCTTAGAGCATCCATGACAGCCGATGCTCCCAAGAACTCACGGAGGTCATCCTCCTCTGAATTTTCAAGTCGCCGAGCTTACAATGCTCTCCCGTCTAACGGGGTTAGGCGAGCACGATACTGAAGACCCCGGCCACTCTCCGAATGAAGGGTTGCTGCGCCACGGGGCTATTCTGTGCCCACTCCTTGAAATAGACATTTAGCGCCTGATCTGCGACCGGGGTTCCGAAATTGCAGTACGTGACGGCCTCCCAACCGGAAGGCTCCGCTTCGAAGAGAGGCAGAAGCTGGGCGGCAATCTGCAAATTCTTCTCCCGTTGTCCTGCATCGCTGCGCAGCGATGCTTCCTCGCTGGCGAACCATTCTGCGAAAGGTTTTGTCAAAGACTGCCGTGCTTGTTGAAGCCGGTTTTCCGCATACGTGGTGAGATCCGGAGCGAAACTCCGCCAATTCGGATAGGGAGGCGCTGTCGCCCATTGTCTCCCCATCGCCCGCAACGCAAAAAGGGAGGCTGTCTCGCACATCGATTCTTCGAACCAAAGGTTCGCTTTGGGTTCTTTGATCCAGAGCTTCTGCCAATCGTTGCTGTGGCCAGCCAAGGCGTGACAGAACTCATGAGCGAACTGAAAGGCGAACTGAGCCCAAAACATTCCCGCGACGTTGAGGCCGATGGCGACCCGGCCGTCCGCCCGGTGCTGGTAGTCCACGATGGGACTACCGTGGGAACGGTAAATGAAGAAACCGGGTTCCTTCCAACGGGTATTGGGGCAATGCTCCCAAAGGGTCGTCGCAGCCGAAGTCAGCACCGCCCGAATATTGTCCGTCGGCACGTCGTCAAAACCTTCTCCGATCTGGAAGTCGAGATCTCGGCTTTCTCGGGCTCCGATCAAATACGCAGGCCGCAAAATGACCGTCCCGCAAAGAGCGACAAACAGGCGGCGATTCATTCGGAGATTTTTCACCAGGCGGCTCGGCGTACACGAGCAAAAGAAATTGGGGAGTGCCCTTTTACCAAACCCATCCATAATTGTAACCCGGCGTCCGGCCTGTCCGGAATCATTGAAACTTCAGAAAGAATGATCGGGAAACTCGCCATCTCGCAAATCCGGACGGGTCGGACGCCGTATTCCAACTGCTACTAGGAAAAGAGAAAAGCGTCCCGCTCTGTTCTGACCACGACGAAGTTTTCACCTTTTCCAAGACGAGTTGAATTTACCCGTCCGCCCCGTCCGGGAAATCGTTAATGTCCCCAATTGGGGACGATCCTCACAACTAAAAAAAGAGACCAGACGAAGTCTGATCTCTTTTCCCTGATCACCACCTCCGGCGATCAGCCTTGCACGCAGCTTTCTCACGATCAGCCACCAGGTTGGCTCGCCAAGTGGGCACTTTTAGAGCATCCAAGACAGCCGAAGCTCTCATGAACTCACGTAGGTCATCAGCCAGCTTCACCTTCACTTCGCCCAGCGTCAAATAGCTCAACCCACTGCTCCTCGCTGTCTCGCTCAGGCTCTCACCTTCCAACATCCCGGCCACGATGACGCCATAGCGATAATCGTGTGAGCCGAGGAACGCATCCCAGTCCACATTTCTGCCACCTGCTGTCGCTGGATCTTCGTGCTGCACTGCCAGCAAACTCCCGAGGGTGATTGCTTCATCCAACTCTGGGTCGTATCCTACTTCTTCTTCCGTGGACATCAGCGCACTCTTGCTGTCGAGCTGTGTGCCGCAGGCCATCACGTCGGCTCTCGAAGCGCCTGTGTTCCGCCTGCCGCTCTTCAAGTGAAGGATGGTATAGCAGGCTATGTTGCCCGGAGTTACCTGCTTGCCTGCTCTCTCGACGTTACTGAGCATCTGCGCGGACATCGCGATGCCGTCCTGCACCAACTCGTCACTGTCTTCACATCCCAATGTTCTGACGCATCTGTGGATCGCTGAACGGAACCGTGGGGCGATCTCTCCCATGAGCATTTCTCCTGATTCTGGACTCATACTGCTTGGTTCCTTTCTGTGGTTGGAAGGTGACCGCGAGGGATGAGCACAAAGCTCCGCCCTACAACGGTCACCAGGTTGTGGTGAACCGCTCTTGAGGCGGTGGTGAGACTTAGCCGGAAGGGCTAAGGCATCGTCACTGTATTATACCGCAGAAGGGATATCGATTAGCAGAAGGGTTATAGCCCCAGGACTAATCAATGCCTTAACGACACGCGGAGCCGTTCGCTGCAGCGCATGGTTAGGCGATTGGTCATTTTTGGGGAAAGTCCTCATGGAACAACATGACTCCTGAACAGACCGAAATGATTCAAGATAGTTGACTGCACAAGCAGCGCGACGCCCCAGAGGAACGTCATGCAGAATCCATATGCAAGTGCGACAAGAACATGAAGAGCAACGCTCTCGCTCAAGCGCGATGTGCTTGCGATGATGATAGTGAAGATAAGCCACGCTCCCGCTCCATCGACTGGAATCGCTAAAAACGGACCTCAGCCGCACCGGCAACCGCCACCTCCCCCACGCCCTCTTCATGCCCGCCCTTGTCAATCAAGAGAGTATCTAACGACCTTAAGCTCAGCGACTGCGGAGGGCGGCGCGGCTCCTGCGCGGCGGGTCTGCGGGGAGCAGGAGTCGTGACGCACGGAGCCGTTCGCTGCAGCGATTGGTTAGGCCGTTGGAAACAGATGAAGTCATCACCGAAACAAAGAGAATATGACAATAGAAAAGGCTGTGATGTGTAAAAAAAGAGCAGTAGAAGCCACGCGTTTATGTTGCTCACGAGAAAGCAAGCCGATGATCGCTGCTACAACGCCGGCCAGACACGCGGGGACGAAAAGCGGCACGAGAACCAATCCAGCGCCAAGCGCCTTCTGCTCGCCGGTAATCGGCGGTGAGATGGTTGTAAATGCGTGCAACCATGCGGCAAGCGCGAGTGAACTCACTACTAAAAATGCCAGCGAAATAAAGCCGGCAATGTTCGGGATTACGGCTATGCGTTTCATGCGCAATATATTGGACGGCTGCGGCCTAACTCTGAATTGGACGAAATGGTTTCGCAATTAAAGGCGAAATGGTTTCTTCTATTTCGGAGGGGGCTTGGAGGGCATGGGTGGGAGGTGAACAGCCGGAGGGGTGAATGGCAAGGGGGAAGGAGGGATGCAACCTCTTCGATGGATGCTGCTTCCGCTCCATTCAATGTCCTGCTGCACTCGTGCAACGGGCCTCGGGAGCGATGCAGCGGGCTTCGGGAGCCATGCAACGGGCTTCGGGAGCGGTGCAGTCTGCCTCGGGAGCGGTGCAGTGGTTACGCCGGATTACGAATGTGGGCACCGGATCACGAATATGCCACGCCGGATTACGACATAGGCATCATGATGCCTGAGCGGCTTACCAAATATTTTGGCGATTTGCGAGCAGTTTTTGGCTCGTCGAGTGTGCGGATTTTACCAGTGGTGGAGGCGATGGCGGCGAGGAGGCATCGGATGCCGTTTTGTCAGTATGTCACCCGGGGCGGCGAAGATGGCCGCGCTGCAATTCTTTTTGTGGGCGTTGGTTGCGCTTGGCAGGGTGCGGGAGTTGTGCTGAATTCCCGGCCCGCTTTTCTGGCACTGTGTCTCTTCGCAAAACTCTATTGGTTTTTTTCGCCGGGTGGTTTGTCGCCATCTCGGTGCTGCATGCTCGGTTGAACCCGGATTCGGTGCGGGGTTTGTGGGAGTATTTCGCGGATTTTACGAGGAAGACGGGTGGGGTTTCGACGGGGCCGTTTCGGATCGGGTTCCTGCCGGTGACGTGTCACCTGACGTGCCCGGTGACGGATTTCATCAATAAGCAGGTGACGGGGCATGGGGCGTTTGAGCCGGTGCGGTTCAATAGCTGGCCGGAGTTGAAGGAGGCTTACATCGCGGGGCATACGCCTGCGACTTTCATCCTGGCGCCGATGGCGATCGCGCTGCGGGAGCAGGGGGTGCGGATCAAGATCGTGTATCTGGGGCATCGGGATGGGTCTGCGGTGATGGTGCACAAGGATTCGAGGATTTTCCGGATGGAGGATCTGCGGGGGAAGCGGATCGCGGTGCCGAATCGCTACTCGAATCAGCGGCTGCTTTTCTTCCGGGCGCTGAAGGCGGCGGGGATGAAGCCGGCGGATGTGGAGATGCTGGAGATGCCGCCGCCGGATATGCCTGCGGCGCTTTACTCGAAGGCGGTGGATGCGATTTGCTCGGGGGAGCCGTTCATGGCGCAGACGGAGCTGGATGGGTATGGGCGGGTGCTGTGGCTGACGAAGGATGTGTGGCCGAATTTCATCTCGTGTGTGCTGGCGGTGGATGAGGAGGTGATCGCGACGCGGCGGGCGGATGTGCAGGCGCTGGTGAATGGGATCGCAAGGAGCGGGAAGTGGCTGGATGAGAGCATGGATCACCGGATGAGCGCGGCGCGGTTTGTGTCGAAGAACTACTATATGCAGGATCCGCGGCTGCTGAGCTTCGTGCTGAGCAAGCCGCCGGATCGGGTGAAGTACACGCGGCTGGAGCCGCTGGCGCCGGACTTTGCGGAGATCGAGGAGCTGGGACGGGAGTCGGGGATTTTGAAGGGGACGGCGCATTTTAAGGATTACGTGGATCCGTCGTTCGCGGAGGCGGCGCTGAAGGATGCGGAGCCGTGGAAGTACGAGGGGGAGGCGGGGGAATGAGCGGGGATCGGGCGTGGCTGAAGGTGGCGCTGCCGGTGGGGGTGGCGGTGATATTCCTGCTGGCGTGGGATGCCGCGGTGCGGGTGTCGGCGAGCGAGGTGTTCCCGCGTCCGCTGGAGGTGGCGCGCGGCATCGGGGAACTCGCGCAGAAGGGGCTGCTGGTGAAATATATCGTGGCGTCGCTGTTCCGCGTGACGTGGGGCTTCGGGCTGGCGGTGGTGGTCGGGGTGCCGTTCGGGTTGTTTCTCGGGTGGTTCTCGCTGGCCTACGTGGCGTTCAATCCGATGCTGCAGATCTTTCGCCCGATCTCGCCGATCGCGTGGATCCCGGTGGCGATCCTGTGGTTTGGCATCACCGATCTGGCGCCGATCTTCCTGATCTTCCTCGCGAGCGTCTTCCCCATCGCGCTCTCGGCCACCTCCGCCGTGCAGAATATGCAGCCGGTCTATCTCCGCGCGGCGCAGAACTTCGGCCTCTCGCGGCTCCAGCTCTTCCGGCGCGTGATCTTCCCGTCGTGCCTGCCGCAGATCATCACGGGGCTCCGCATCGCGCTCGGCATCGCATGGCTCGTGGTCGTCGCGGCGGAGATGATCGCGGTGAACTCGGGCCTCGGATACCTCATTATCGACGCGCGAAACGCGGGCAAACGCTACGACCTCGTGGTTGCCGGGATGGTGCTGATCGGGATCATCGGCCTGCTGCTCGACCTGCTCGTGCGCCGGCTGGAGCGCTTCGATGAAGTGCGCTGGGGGTACGCGAGCCGATGAGCAATTCTGCGAGCGCCATCTCGGTCCGCGATCTGTGGATGAGCTTCCCTGGCAAGCAGTCCGGGCAGCAGATTCATGTGCTGGAGCGCATCGATCTCGATGTCGCGCCGGGGGAATTCGTCTGCATCGTCGGGCCCTCCGGCTGCGGCAAATCGACGCTCTTGAATATCATCGGCGGCTTCCTGCGGCAGACACGCGGGGAGGCAATCGTGGAGGGGAAGCCTGTGACCGGTCCCGATCCGCGGCGCATCTTTGTCTTCCAGGAGAATGGCGTTTTCCCGTGGCTCACCGTCCGCGAGAACATCGGCTTCGGCCTGCTCGCTAAACCCGATGCGGAGCGCGAGAAGATCGTCGCGCATTATACCGAGATGGTCGGTCTGGGCGGCTTCGAGAGTGCCTACCCGCGCGAACTCTCCGGCGGCATGAGGCAGCGCGTCGAGATCGCGCGCGCCCTCGCGGCTGACCCGCACATTATCTATATGGATGAGCCATTCGGCGCGCTGGACTTCATCACGAGGCTGAAGATGCGCGCCGATCTCGTGCGCATCTGGCAGGCGGAGAAAAAGACGATCCTTTTCGTGACGCACGACATCGAGGAGGCGGTGCAGCTCGCCGACCGCGTCATCATCATGAGCCGCCGCCCGGCGACCATTCAACAGGTCGTGCCTGTCCCGCTTCCGCGCCCGCGCGATCTCGACTCGCCCGGCTACCTGCGCACCCGCGACACGATCTTCGAGGCGATGGGCATGAGCCTCCGAATCGGGGAGTCGCTCACTTCGACTCGTGCCGGAACTCCTCCGTTACCTGCGCGATGAGGAAGCCGAACTTCCGCACCGAGTCGCGGTTGATCATCGTGCGACCGTCCGGCTGGAGATACATGCGCTGCGTCATCGACACGTTGTAGAGCGGATTCCCCGGCTTGGTTGCCAGCGTGAATTTCCACTGGAACATATTCCCGCTCGCCACGCCGTGCGCCTTGCCGATTACGTCGTTCGCCGTCGCCTCGAAGTGATGCGCGTCGATCCGCCGCATCCGCCACGAGCGGTGCTGCTTTGGCTTGTTGCCCATGTAGAGGTCCTGCTCCATGTGCAACTCCCCATCGACCACGCGGCCCCACGTCTCGGTGATGATCTGAGTGGTAGGCGCACCGCCGCTATTTTCCAGCACGCCCCACGAGCGTGTGTGGCCGGTGTAAAAGGCGAGGGGGTCGAATGCCGGACGGTTTGCCGCGAAGTCGGCGGGTTTCAGGGAGCCCGCGCACGCCGTGGAGAGCGAAAGGAGCGTCAGCAGGGCGAGACGGAAAAGAGTTCGATTCATGCGGGTGAAACGTCGGCGGGACTCGGGGCGGTTGCATCGATGCTGCCGCTGCGGATGTGCAGGTCGCGCTGGGGGAAGGGGATTTCGATGCCGGCTTCGCGGAGGCCGCGTTCGATGGCGAAGTTCAAGTCGCTGCGGAAGCGGCGCGGGCGGTAGCTCATTTCGTCGCTCCAGACGGCGAGTTCGAAGTCCAGCGAGCTGTCGCCGAAGCCGCTGAAGAAGACGCTGGGCTCGGGGGTCTTGAGCGCGTGCTCGTTGGCGGCGGCGACGGCCAGCAGGACGGCGCGCACTTTCTCGAGGTCGCTGCCGTAGGCGACGCCGACGGGGATGCGAAAGCGGACGCGTGGGTCGTCGTGGCTCCAGTTGGTGACGGTGGAGGTGACGAAGAGGGAGTTCGGCACGATCATCGCGATGTTGTCGTTGGTGACGACCGTGGTGCTGCGGGCGCGGATGCGTCGCACCTGGCCCGCGACTTTATCCACCTCCACGCGGTCGCCGATGCGGATGGGCCGCTCGAGGAGGATGATGAGGCCGCTGATGAAATTGCGGGTGATATCCTGGAGGCCAAAGCCGAGCCCGACGCCGAGCGCCCCTGCGAAGACGGCGAGCGCCGAGAGGTCGATCCCGGCATTTTGAAAGACGAGCGCGGCGACGACGATGAGGATGAGGTATCCGACGATCTGCGCGATGGTGTATTGCAGCGCGCGGTCGAGGCCGCTGGTGCTCAGGAAGCGGGTGAAGAAGAAGCGCTTTGCCCACGCCGAAAACCAGAAGGCCAGCGCGAGCAGGATGAGCAGTCGCAGGACGACGAGGAGGCTGAGGCTGAGGCCGGGGATGCGCGCGTCCCAGTTGATGGGGATGCCGCCGGTATCGAGCCCGGCGACGGAGCAGCCGACGAGGGCCATGAGGGCGACGGTGGCGGTGACGACGCCGACGTGCGCCTTATCGATGCCAAACTTCGTGAACCACCGCCGCACGAGGTCGCTCTGGATGGCGGCGGAGAGGAGGAAGCCGACGGTGACGAACACGGCGAACGCAGCGACTCCGGCGAGGGAGATCCAGTGGTCGAGGAGTATGAAGCGGGGTTCGTAAAACCAGAGAGGCATGGGAAAGGGTCGGGGTGAGAGAAGGTGAATCGCGCGCGAATGCCAGTGCGCGCCCGTCTCGGCGAGAATGTCGCGGAAGCCGGGGATGGGTTGCCAGAGGCGGCTGGCATACACGCGGGTGCGGCGTTACCGGGGAAGGCTCACAGGGGCTTCCGCGAGGTCGCGGATGGCATTCCACGGATTCCTATTCGGGAGCTACAAATGGGCGAAATGAGACAGGTTTTGGCAAAATCCTCAACTTTGAAACCCATCGCGAGAGACCCGATGGCGCGATTTTCACCCGGACGATGCGGTCGCGAATGGGCTGCGCCGTTTCTGCCAATCGCCTCTGGGCTGCCAAATAAGTCGATCTTGCAAATTCGCGGGAGAATCCGAAGGTTTTTGGCCGGATGAATCATGCTTTTTTCAAGACTCAGACGGAGATCACGCGGCGGCACTTTTTTGGGAGATGCGGGGTGGGGCTGGGGGTGATCGCGCTGAATGAGATGCTGGCGCGGGATGGCTTCGGGGCGCGGGTGGCGATTGATCCGGCGCATCCGATGGCGCCGCGGGCACCGCACTTTCCGGCGAAGATCAAGAATGTGATCTATTTGTTCATGGCGGGGGGGCCGAGTCAGCTCGATCTTTTCGATCATAAGCCGAAGCTGGTGGAACTGAGTGGGCAGGTGCCGCCGGCGAGCCTCATGTCGGGGAGGCGGTTCGCGTTTCTGAAGGGGAATGAGACGCTGCTGGGGAGTCCGCGGAAGTTTGAGCGGGCGGGGCAGTGCGGGATGACGCTGAGTGAGCTGCTGCCGCATCACCGGGAGATCGCGGATGAGGTGTGCTGGTTGCAGGGGATGACGACGGATGTGTTTAATCACGGGCCGGCGAAGTTGTTTATGAATACGGGGTTCCAGAATCCGGGGCGGCCGAGTCTGGGGGCTTGGACGACGTATGGGCTGGGGAGTGAGTCGCGGGATTTGCCGGGTTTTGTGGTGATGCAGTCGGGGCCGAGGGGGCCGCGAGGGGGGAGTTCGCTGTGGAGCAGTGGGTTTTTGCCGACGTCGTTTCAGGGGGTGCCGTTTCGGAGCAGTGGGAATCCGATCTTGAATCTGCACAGTCCGGCGGGGCTGACGGTGGAGCGGGAGCGCGACTTTTATGACACGGTGGCGGCGCTGAATCGGGCGCGGCTGGAGGAGGTGGGGGACCCGGAGATCATGACGCGGATCAATGCCTACGAGGTGGCGTGCCGGATGCAGACGAGCGCGCCGGAGTTGATGGAGCTGGGGAAGGAAACGCCCGAGACGCTGGCGCTGTATGGAGCGGAGCCGGGGGTGGCGAGTTTCGCGAATAACTGTCTGCTGGCGCGGCGGCTGGTGGAGCGCGGGACGCGCTTTGTGCAGCTCTACCATACGGACTGGGATCATCACGGGGACAAGAAGAACAACCTGAGCGATTCGATCGAGCTAAGGGCGCGGGAGGTGGATCGCGCGAGCGCGGCGCTGGTGCTGGACTTGAAGCGGCGCGGGTTGCTGGAGAGCACGCTGGTGATTTGGGGAGGGGAATTTGGGCGCACGCCGATGGGGGAAAAGCGTGAGACGCTGGGGAGGGATCATCACATCGATGCGTTCACGATGTGGATGGCGGGGGGAGGGGTGAAGCCGGGGATCTTCGGCGCGACGGATGAGCTGGGCTTCGGAGTGGTGGAGGGAAAGGTGCACGTCCACGACCTGAATGCGACGATCCTGCATCTGCTGGGCTTCGATCACGAGAAGCTGACCTATCGCTTCCAAGGTCGCGACTTTCGCCTGACGGATGTGCACGGCGAGGTGGTGAAAGACGTGCTGGCGTGAGGGCGTGATTAGCTCGCAACGACCAGCGCGACGCCGCCGCTGATGAGGAGGACGCCGAGCCAGAGGCTGGGGGTCATTTTCTCGCGGAGAAACACGGAGGCGCCGAGGAGGAGGAGGATGCGGTTCAGGGCGTCAAAGGGGTAGAGGAAGCTGAGGTTGAACTTCGAGAGGAGGCCGAGCCAGAGGAAGAAATTGAGGGCCATGACGGCGATGCCAGCGAGGAAGATGGCGAGGAATTTTGCGCGCGTCGCGGAGTCCGGGAGGGTCATGGCGCGCTTGAAGAAGAGCTGACCGGCGACAGCGCAGATTTCGCTGAGGAGGACGAGGAGAAGGTTGGCAAGGCTCACAGCTTTTGCTCGACGCGGACGAGGGGCCGCGCGGTGACGATGACGCCGAGGACGACGAGCGTGATGCCGAGCCAGCGAAGGGGGTTGATCTTCTCGCCGAGCAGGAGCCAGCAGCTCAGCGGGACGAGGACTTGGATGAGGCCGGTGAGATTGTAGGCGACGTTCAGCGCGATGAATCGCAAGGCGTATAGCCACGAGGTGAGGCTGCCGATATGGGCGAGGATGCCGAGCCAGACCCACGCGGAGCCGAGGCCCGCGAAGCCGAGTGTGGCGCCGTGGACCGACTCGTCGGCGCCGCGCTTGAGGAGGAGTTGCGCGGTGGCGGAGAGGAGGATGCTGACGGCAACTTGCATGTACGGACTCGCGAATCCGGTGCGCGGTGCGGGCGTCGGCATCGGGCGCGGTCAGCGGAGTTCGTGCGCGTTTGGGAAGCGCGCGAGCGTGGGATCGTGGCGCGTGGGCTCGAGGTATTTGAGCGCGAATTTGAAGATGGGATTCAGCAGCGGTGAGGTGTGCCGGGCGTAGAGGTCCTGCGGCGCGAGCGCGAGGCGGAGGTGGAGCTTCGGGTCGTAATTGAGCGGGCCGGTGTGGTAGCTCTTCACGCCATTCGCAAGGCCCCACTCAATGATGTCGCGCCAGGTGACGAAGTAGAGATGCAGGTCGAGCGCGACCGCGTAATCGAGGCCGACGCCGAGGTCGTGCAGCTCGCCGTCGTGCACGAGGCAGAGGCTGAATGCGACGAGCTTTCCATTTTGCCGCCAGAGGAAAAAGCGCGCGCGCTCGGGCATGAGCGCGCCGATCATTTTGAAGTAATCGGGGGTGAGCTTTTCAAACTGCAAATGCGAGCGCTCGAAGGTCTGGAGGTAGAGCGGGTAGAGTTCGTCGAGGAACGGCGCGGCGTCGCTGACGACCTCCATCTCGAGCGGCGCGGCGGTGGTGAGGGCCTTGAATTTACGCCGCAGGTTTTTGCGGAAAACTTTGCTCAGCCGCGTCTGCATGTATTCCTCGAAACTCGCGAACTCGAGGCGCAGCGTGGCGCCCGGCATCGACGGGACGCGGCGGTATCCATTGGTCGAAAACGGACGGAGTGGCTCGCGATATTCCGACGGGAAATCTTTCAGCAAAACGACGGATGCGCCGGCGTGCCGCATGTAGAGATCGAGCGCGGCGTGGAGGCACTCGACCGCCCACGGAGCGAGCGTGTGCAGGTGGCCTTCGCCGGCGGAGCAGCCGACCATGAGCATCCGCATTTTCAAAAAGCGCGGCCATCTGCGGCGCACGGCGGCGAAGGTGTCGCGGATGCGCGCGGGGAGGCCAGTGGTCAGGTCTTGATCGACGAAAAAGAACGGTTGGATCGCGACCTCGCCGGTGCCGTGATTTTCAAGGACGAAGTAACGATGGTCGAACTGCGCGCTGAGTGTCTGCTCGGCGACCTCGTAATAGCGCAGGTCTTTGCAATGCTGTGCGAATGCGCGGGTGCGGCGCTCGGGCGCGATTTCGGAAATGGAGCGGATTACGGAGGCGCGCCCGAACGGTGTTTCCGCCGCGGGAAAATCGTGGCCGGTGCTGCGGGGAGACTCAGATGTGGGCACGGGATTGATGGACGCGAATGATGAGAATTTCGGGCGCGGATTGAAATGCCGTTTGTGCCGCGGAAAGCCACTCGTAAAATCGCAGGCACATGCAAACTCGCTCGTCTCGGACTTGGTTTCTGTTTTCGGTCGCAGCTTGGATGCCGGTTGTGGCAGCCGTCGCGCTGTTATTTTCGAGCGGCGGGGCGAGTGCCGCCGGCGATCATGGGATCACCGAGAAGTCTGTGCCGGCGGATGTTTTCGCGGAGATGAGCCGCAAGTTTTTGCCGGAGAAAGCGCGGGGTGTTCATGCGCGATATTTGTTCGACCTGAGCGGGCCGAACGGCGGGAAATGGTGGATCACGGTCGATGACGGCGCATTCAAAATGGGACGCGGTAATTTGGAAAAGCCGGACGTGGTGATCGCGACAAGCGACCAGGATTGGGTGCGACTATCGACCGGTTCGCTCGGCGGCACGCGCGCGTTTTTGACAGGCCGCCTGAAGTTCCAAGGTGACCGCGGGCTGGCTCACAAATTGGATGAGTTTTTCCCGTAGATCACCACGGGACGGGCTTGCGGGCGTTGAAGAAGCCGCCGGTCGGGCCGTCGGAGGGCAGTGTCGCGAGCCAGACTGCGGTGTCCGCGCCGTCGGCGGCGGTGTGCGGCGCGCTGTCGCCGCCGAGGTCGGTGCGGCACCAGTCGGGGTCGGCGGAGTTGACCTTGATCGGTGTGCCTCGCAGCTCGTGGGCGAGGATCACGGTGAAGGCGTTCAGTGCGGTTTTGGACGCGTTGTAGCCGAGTGGCTTTACGTCAGCGAACGACCACGTCGGGTCGCTGTTTTGCGTGAGGGAGCCGAGGCCGCTGGAGAGATTCACGATGCGCCCGGCGTCGCTGAGGCGGAGCAGCGGAAGCAAGCCCTGAGTCACGGCGATGGCGCCGAAAAAATTCGTGTCGAAGACTTCGTGGATGATGTCGAGTGGCGTCTCGCTTGGCTTGATGGACATGTCATGTCCGATGCCCGCGTTGTTCACGAGGATGTCGAGCCGGCCATATTCAGCGGTGATGTGTTTCCGGGCGCGTTTGATCGAAGGCTCGTGCGTCACGTCGAGGATAAGCGCGTGCGCGTCGATCCCTTCACCGGCGAGCTTTTCCGCGGCTTCGAGTCCCTTCGATTTGCTGCGTGCGCCGATGATGACGGTTGCGCCTTGCACGCCGAGTTGCCGCGCGATTTCGAAGCCGATCCCTTTGTTTGCGCCGGTCACAAGCGCGATACGATTGGTTGGTGTCATAAAAATTCGCCGCCGCGTTTGCGCTCTACGCTTCGCTTTCGCCCTGCTCGCCGCCCTCCTCGAGGTTCTTCAAAACATCGGCGCGATCCTCGACTTCATCCCAGACCTCGCGGCTCACATAGATCGGCGCGCTTTGCGAAATGGCGAGCGCGAGGCAGTCGCTTGGTCGCCCGTCGAGTTCGATGATTTTCTTTTCAAAGACCTCGTTCTCCGCGCTGATGATAAGCCGCGCGAAATAGGTCTCGCTCTTGAGGTCGTTGATGATGACGCGCTCCACTTTCGCGCCGAGCGCAGTCATCAAGTGCCCCATGAGATCGTGCGTGAGCGGGCGCTCTTTTGGCGTGCTGTTGATGAACATCGTGATCGCCGCACCGACACTTTCATCCACGTAAATCACGAACACTTTTTCATCGTTCCCGATGAAAACCGCGCGGCCCGAATTGAACGGAAGGACGGCTCTCACCTGCACCTGGATGACCGGTTTGCTCATGTGCATCGCACGATAGGGGCCGGTGCGCGGATTGACAAGATGGTCGCTGCCGAGAGCGCGCGTCCTGTGCAACTTCGTGAGCGCGCACGGTTTGCCGTGACCGGGTTTGACTCCGCGCGAGGGAGTTCGCATTTTCGTCGCGATGCTTTTTCCCCGTCTTGCAGTAGTTGCTTTATTCTCTGCCGCGGTGACCGGCGCCTCCGTTGCGGCGACGGCCCCATCGGCCTCTGCGCTTGATCGCGGGGCGAAAATCTACGCGGAAAAATGTGTCATTTGCCATCAGCCGAGCGGGCAGGGCGTGCCGCCGGTCTATCCTCCGCTCGCAGGTTCGGACTGGCTGAAAGCGGATCGGGAGCGGACGCTGAAAGTCCTGTGCGAAGGGCTTTCCGGGCGGATCGTGGTGAATGGGCAGGCGTATGAAAACGTGATGCCCGCGCAGATTCTCGATGACGCGGAAGTTGCAGCCGTTCTCAATTTCGTCACGAGTTCATGGGGCAAATCGCGGCCGGAATTCACGGGAGTGGAGGTCGCGGCTGCGCGTGAAAAATCGCAGTTCAAGACTTACGCGGAACTCGTGAAAGCGGCGTCGTTTCAGCCGCTGCCGAAGCCGCCTGTGGGTTGGACATTGCACGAGATTGCGCGGCTGCCGGAATTCTGCGTGCGGCTCGCTGGCGGTGAAAAGCAGGTCTATGCGCTCGCGCAAAGTGGGGGCGTTTACACGCTCGATTTTGTGAGTGGTGCGGTTGGGCAAATCTTCAAGTCCGCCGACTATATCGACGCGACTCGTGGCGACTTCGTGGCGCTTGGTATCACGCTCGATCGCGAGGGGCGGCTCTGGATCGTGACGAATCAGAACCTCACCAAAGACGTGCCTGTCTACACGAACGAGGTCGTGATCTGGCGCAGCAATTCGCTGGCCGATGGGCATCCGCTCAAGCTGCAGCCTTGGTTCACCACGACCTATCCGCGCGGAGTCGGTGGGATGAATCACGGCGTGAGCAATCTCGCGTTTGGTCCTGATGGAAAGCTCTACGTCAGCAGCGGCTCGCGCACGGATGGCGGTGAATCGAGCAACGATCCGCATTATTTCGGCGGCGGGGAAGTCGATCACACATCGTGCATCTGGCGTCTCGATCCTGCATCTGAGAAGCCCGAAATCGAGGTGATCGCCCGCGGGATTCGAAATCCGTTCGGCTTTGCCTGGGACGATGCGGGCCGGCTCTTCAGCGTTGCGAATGGTCCCGATGCGAGTCCTGCGGAGGAGATGGATTTCATCGAGCCGGGGCGGCACTACGGCTTCCCGTATCAGTTCTCCGACTGGCCCGTGAAACCGGGCGTGCCTTACGCCCACACGCCACCGCCACCGCCGGAAATCGTCTTCACTTTGCCCGTCAAAAACCTCGGTCCCTCCGCAGGAGGTTCGTCCGAAAAGCCGCTCTCCACATTCGATCCGCACTCCTCACCAGCAGGCATGATCTGGTGCGGCGCGGACTATCCAGAGCCGCTTCGCAACGGCTTTCTCGTCACGCGATTTGGCAACTTGCTTGGCCCTCCCGCTGCGCCTGAGGACGTTGGCTTCGACGTACTCTCGATGCATCTGGAGAAGAACGCCGAAGGAGAATGGCAGGCGCACACAACGACTGTGCTGGCGCCGCTTGGTCGTCCGATCGATGTGCTCGCGCTCGGCGGCGGCCGCGTGCTGGTGCTCGAATACACGCGCCCGTTGACTTTCAAAGACAGGCTCGGCTGGCTCCCCGGCCGCATCCTCGAACTTGCGCCCGACGCCAAGTGATTCCCACCCGACACAGCTCGCATCGCCGCACGGGAAAGCGTCTGCTTGCTGTCGTCTTGCTGCTCGTCATCGGCGGCGATGCCCTGTTTTGGGGCTATGTCGTGCATCCGATGAATACATGGCCGGCGCTTCGCGGTCTGGTCGTCGGAGATGCTCTCGCATCGATCGCGGTCGCCGCTTCGCTCTACCGGCGCCACTCGTGGTCGCGCTACGTTTTCATCTTTTTGCAGGGATTGATTGGCGCGATTTTCAGCGCCGCTTTCTTTTTCGCGTTCAGCAAGCCCTACCTCATCGAGAAATTGCCATTCGCCCATTTGACCGCGGGGCTGCTCCTGCACGCTGGCGCTCTCGCGATTCTGGTGTGTTCGCGCGGCATCTCGCGCCTCTCGCGGCCCTCGGGGAGCGGTGGGTAAAATCGCACGACGATGCCAGCCGACGCCTCTTCCGATTCCGGTGAACTTGCGGCGCGCATGGCGGCGGACCTCGCGGAGATTGCACGCACACACATGCCATTCGGAAAATTCGGGCCGTCGTTTTTGCCGCCGCGCGGCGTGCCGATCTACGACTTGCCGGTCGAGTATCTGGGCTGGTTTGCGGGCAAAGGAGGATTCCCGCGCGGTCGCCTCGGCGAGTTGCTGCGGATGGTTCATCAGATGAAAGTGGACGGCGCGGATTTCGCATTCGACGCGATGCGCCGGCAATCCGGTGGACGAACACCGCTGCGAATGTCGGTCGGCGGAGCGGAGCATTTTTTTAAATGATGTCGTTGGTGGAAAGTGCCGCACCGCCGATTCCGCCAGTCGCTTTATGCACGCGACGGCAGGCGATTCGGACTGCGGCGGCGTTGGCGATTGCGCCGAGTTTTGGCCTTCGCGCATTTGCGGGGAGTACGAGCAAGGACTTCGATTTCGTCGTAGCAAACGATCTGCATTATCGCGATGCGCGATGCGCGGATTGGCTGGAGCGGGTGATTGCGCGGATGCGGGCGTTGCGTCCGGCACCGCTGTTTTGCGTGCTCGATGGCGATCTTTCGGACACCGGCACGAGTGAGCAACTCGGCGCGGTACATGAGCTTTTTCGCACGCTCTCGATGGCGGTTCGGCCGGTGATTGGGAATCACGACTACACGGAGCGCGGGGATCGCGGCGCGTATGAGCGGATTTTCGGCGCGAAGCTGAATGCGCGCTTCGAGCACGGAGGTTGGCAATTTCTCGCGGTCGATACGACTCAGGCTCGCAGTGTCTATCGCACGCGCATCGGGGATGAGACGCTCGGCTGGCTCGATCGCACACTGCCCGATGTGTCGCGTCGGAAGCCGGTTGTCGTGCTGACGCATTTTCCGTTAGGACGAAATTGGCTCCGCCCGCGTAACGCCAAAGCCGTGCTCGCGCGGCTGGGAGAACACGATTTGCGCGCGGTCTTAAGCGGGCACTGGCACGGAATCACCGAGCGCGTGAGCGATGGCGCGCATCTTTCCACGGGGCGCTGCTGCTCGTGGTGGCGCACCAATCACGACGGCTCACTGCTCAAAGGCTTTACGCTCTGTCGCGTGCGCGACGGGCGCGTGGCGCATGAATTCGTGGCGGTCGCCTAAGTGAATCAGCCGCGGATTTGGCCGGTGCCTCGGAGGAGATATTTGTAGGTGGTGAGCTCTTCGAGGGCCATGGGGCCGCGGGCGTGGAGCTTGTCGGTGCTGATGCCGATCTCGGCTCCGAAGCCGAATTCGGCTCCATCGGTGAAGCGCGTGGAGGCGTTCCAATAGACGGTGGCGCTATCGATTTCACGGAGGAAGCGCTCGGCGTTTTCTTCGTCGGCGGTGACGATTCCGTCGCTGTGGTGGGAGCCGTGTTCCTCGATGTGGGCGATGGCTTCGTCGAGGTCATCGACGACTTTCGCGGCGAGGATAAGGTCGAGGAATTCGGTGCGAAAGTCGGCCTCAGTGGCTGCGGTGGCACGCTCGGCACCGAGCAGTTTCACGACGCTTTCGTCGCCGCGAATCTCGACTTTTTTCTCCAAAAGCGCGGCGCCAGTAGTGGCGAAGAAACGCTCGGCGATGGCGCGATGGACGAGGACGGTCTCGACGGCGTTGCACACGCCGGGGCGCTGGCATTTGGCGTTGAGGACGATGTCGCGCGCCATGTCGAGGTCGGCGTGCTCGTCGATGTAGAGGATGCAGATGCCGTCGTAGTGCTTGATGACGGGCATGCGGGCGTGGCTGACGACGGTTTCGATGAGCCCTTTTCCGCCGCGCGGGACGATGACGTCGAGGAACTGATCCATCTGGCAGAGATGGCGGACGGCGTCGCGATCGGTGGTGGGGATGAGAAGGACGCTGTCGGCGGGGAGGCCGGCGCGCGCGGCTCCGGCGCTGAGGGCGGCGGCGATGGCGACGTTCGAGTGGATGGACTCGGAGCCGCCGCGGAGGATGGTGGCGTTGCCGGTTTTCGTGCAGAGGACGGCGGCGTCGCTGGTGACGTTGGGGCGGGACTCGTAGATGATGCCGATGACGCCGATGGGGACGCGGATTTTGCTGATGCGGAGGCCGTTCGGACGCGTCCAGGCTTTGATGATTTCGCCGACGGGGTCGGGGAGTTCGGCGACTTGGCGGATGCCGTCGGCCATGGCTGCGAGGCGCTTTGGGTCAAGGGCGAGGCGCTCGAGCATGGCGCCGGAAATGCCCGCGGCTTTCGCGCCTTCGATGTCTTTCGAGTTCGCGGAAAGGATCGGGGTTTCGGCGGCGAGGAGTTCGTCGGCCATGCCGCGGAGGCCGGCGTTCTTTTGCTCGGAGCTCGCGCGGGCGAGGACTCGCGAGGCGGCGCGGGCGCGGCGGCCGAAGTCGAGGATTTGGGTTTGAAGGTCAGACATGGCGAGACGGGTTCTGTAATTCGCGGCGGCCGCGGTGCGCGTCAAGCGGAGGGGCTTGCGGCGGCGGAGTTCAGCTCGACGCAGAGGGCGCTGATTTGCTTGAGCGTGTGGCGGGCGGAGAGGGTGATGCGAAGGCGCGCGGCGTCGCGTGGGACGGTGGGGAAGCGGATCGCGGGGACGAAGAAGCCGCGGTCGGCGAGCTGCGCGGAGGCGGTCAGCGCGGCGTCGGCGGTGCCGATGATGTGCGGGACGATGGCGCTTTGGATTTTCCTCCCGGACGGAAAATGGCGCGGCATGAGGTCGGCGAAATGAAGGAGGTTCGTGCGCAGGAGCTGGCGTCGTTTTTCGCCGGCAGGCGAGAGGAGAAAATCGACGGCGGCGCTGGCGGCTGCGGCGCTGGCCGGGGCTGGGGCGGTGGAGTAGATGAAACTGCGGGCGCGGTTGATGAGGAGCTGGACGATGGCGCGGCTGGCGCAGATGTAGCCGCCGCTGGTGCCGAGCGCTTTGCTCAGGGTGCCGAGGTGAATGTCGATGCGGGCGCTGAGACCGAGGTGGTCGGCGAGGCCGCGGCCGTGTGTGCCGATGACGCCGACGGCGTGGGCTTCATCGAGGAGCAGAAGCGCGCCGTAGCGGTCTTTCATTTCGACGATTTCGGCGAGTGGCGGCCAGTCGCCATCCATGCTGAAAACGGCCTCCGTGGCGACTAGGACGCGGGCGTCTGGATAGTTTTCGCGAGCCCACTGGAGGTGACTTTCGAGTCGGCCGAGGTGGTTGTGCGGGAAGACGCGGACGACCGCGCCGCTGAGTCGTGCGCCGTCGATGAGCGCGGCGTGGCAGAGTTTGTCAAGGATGACGACGTCGTCTTTTCTTACGAGCGCACCGATGGTGCCGAGCGCTGCGGCGTATCCGCTGTTGAAGGAAAGCGCGGCTTCGGTGCGCTTGAATTCCGCGAGATTTTCCTCGAGGCGAACGTGCGGCGTGAGGGTGCCGCAGACGAGTCGGGATGCGCCGGAGCCAACTCCGTACTGGTCGATTGCGGCCTTTGCGGCATCGCGCAGGATGGGTTCGGTGGCGAGGCCGAGGTAGTCGTTTGAGGAGAAGTTGGTGAGCTTTTTCCCGGCCCACTCCATGGTGGGCTGCTGCGGGGAATCGATCTCGCGCAGCTCGCGGAGGAGGGAGCGGGCTCGGAGTTCGGCGAGCTCGGCGGCGATGGTGACGGGCATCGCGGACTACGAGGAAAGGCCCCAAGCGAGCAGCTTGTACGAATCCGTCCAAATCGATTTGTCGTCACCGAGGACGACGGCAATGACTTCGCGGCCGCCATCGACTGCGCTCGAGATGAGGCAATGGCCGGCGGCTTCGGTGTATCCGGTCTTCATTCCGTTGCAGAGGGCGTAGTTTTTCAGCACGCGGTTTGTGGTTTCAAAGACGCGAGTGCGGCCGTCGTTGTAGCGCCACGTCACGCTTTTGAGGGCGACGATGTTGCGCAGAGTGCGGTTGCGATAGGCGGCCATCGCGACTTTGGCCATGTCGCGGGCGGTGGAGTATTGGCCGATCGCGGGGAGGCCGTTTGGGTTGACGAAATTGGAATGCGTCATGCCGAGCGCGCGCGCCTTGGCGTTCATTTTGTCTGCGAAAGTTTCGACGGAGCCGGCGTTGTCGCGCGCGAGGCAGCGGGCGACGTCGTTCATGCTGTGGACGAGGAAGACGCGGAGAAGGTCGCCTCGCGTGTAGGTCTCGCCGGGGCGAAAGCCGAGGACGGTCGGCTCGGCCCATGTGTCGCTGGCTTGCACGCGCACCTCGCGGTCGAGGTCGCCGGCCTCGGCGACGATGAGGCCGGTGAGGAGCTTCTGCGTGCTGGCGACTGCGCGCGATTGGTCGGCGTTGATCTCGTGCAAAATCTCGCCGGTGTTTGCATCCAGCAGGATCGCGGATGATGCGCGGACGCGAGGAGCGGCACCTCCGGGTTCGACGGCATAGACCTCGACGGGCGCCGATTTTTTCGGTGTCGCGGGCTTTGCGGCAACCGGCTTTTTCGTGGTGCCTTTATTTGTGGCCGCCGGTGCGGGAGCAGCGAGGAGGAGGGTGATAGCGAGGGCGAGTAGCGAGGTGAATCGGCGGATCATGACGAAGGGTTAGTTAAAGGAATTAGTAACGGGCGCAAGGTTGGAGGAGGGGCATGGGGTCGCGCCCCTTTTCCCCCAACCCTCACTCGCCGAGCTGGCGCTCGACGGCGGAATCCGGCGCGGCTCCGAGGTCGATCGCTTTGTGGTAATGGCGGCGGGCGAGCTCGATGGCGGGGGGGACGCGCTCGAGGTAGAAAATGGCGAGGTTGTAGTGGGCTTCGGCGTAGTCGGGCTGCAGCTCGATGGCTTTTCGCATCTCGTCTTCTGCGCCGAGATACCATCCCTTTTTGCCGATGGTGACGCCGAGGTAGTGGTGCGCGCGGGCGTCTTTGGGCTCGAGATAGACGGCTTGTGCGAGCGCGGCGAGCGCGGCATCGAGATGGTCGCGGTCGTATTCGATGGCGCCGAGGATGAGCCATGCGAGGCCGGCGTCGGGCGCCACCCGGACGGTTTTTGTGAGGATGAGTTGGGCCTCGTCGTAGTGCTTTTGGCGATACTCGATGAGGCCGAGATTGATCATCGTCGGCGGGTTGCCGGGTGCGAGTTGAAGGACTTTTTCAAAGTCTTTTTTGGCGGCGGCGAGGTCGCCTTTCTGAAATGAAGTGATGCCTCGCTTGGCGATTTGCTGAGCTTCGTTTGGAGCGGTTTTCTCGCCGGGGCGATCGAGAGAAGGCGCGGGTTCGAGGCGAAATGCGGGGGGGGCCGCGAACGCGGATGCTCCAAACGCGATGATCAGCAGCAGGACTTTACTTAGCACGGCCAAGCTCCCGGGCGCGTTCCGTGGCGGCACGGACGGCGCTGATGAATGCCGCACGCGCGCCATTTTTCTCCAGCGCCTCAAGGCCCGCGATGGTGGTGCCGCCGGGGCTCGTGACCATGTCGCGGAGTGCGGCGGGGTGCTGTTTGGTTTGCAAGACCATCTCGGCGGAGCCGCTCACGGTCTGTGCGGCGAGTTCCAGTGCGATGTCGCGCGGGAGGCCCATGAGCACTGCTCCGTCGGCGAGCGCCTCGATGACGAGATATACGAACGCCGGGCCGCTGCCGCTGAGCCCGGTGACGACATCCAGCAGCGCCTCTTTCACCTGAACTGCCGTGCCCACCGCGCCGAAGATCTTCTGCGCGATGGCGGCATCGGCTGCGATGGCGCGGCTTCCGAGTGCGAATGCGGCGGCGCCTTTGTGGACGAGCGCGGGCGTGTTCGGCATGACGCGGATGATGCGCACGGCGGGTCCGGCGGCTTCCTCGAGCGAGGCGAGCGTGAGGCCGGCGACGATGGAAATGATGAGCTTCCCGCCTGCGTCGATTTCCCGCAGTGCGGCGAGCGCGTCGGCGGGTTTGACGCAAAGCAGGAGGACATCCGACTCTGCTGCGAGGGCGGCGTTGTCCGTGGCGACGCGGACTTTTGCCTCGCGCACGAGTGCCGCGATGGTGGGCGGATGAAGGTCGGCGATGAGAATATCCTCACGCCGGATCGCGCCAGAGCCGGTGATGCCGTGGATGAGTGCGGCTGCCATTTTGCCGGCGCCGATGAAGCCAAAGGTCATGGCCGGGAGTGATAGCCGCGCGCGGCGGACAGTGGCAATGCGCAACTCGACTTTCCGGCAGCGCATTTCGGTCAGGGAGAAGATGCCCGTGAATGTTTTTGTGGCGGAGGAAGCGGGACTTTGTATCGTGTGCGGCTCAAACCTCGGGCCGGCGTTGTGCCGTCCGATTCCCTGACGATCATCACCTTATGGATACACCACAAATCACGGCTTACGTGAAAACGCAGTGCGGCTGGAGCAATGGCGTGCGCGCCGTGCTGAAAAAATACGACCTTCCCTACGTGGAAAAAGACATCATCCAGAACCCGGCCTTCCGCTGGGAGATGGAGCAGAAGAGCGGCCAGCCCCTCAGCCCGTGCGTCGAAGTGAACGGCGTCATGGTCGCCGACATCAGCGGCGAAGAGCTGGAGCAATATCTCCTCCGCGAAAATCTCGTCGGCGACCCCGCCGGTACGACGAACGTGCCCCTAAACGCCGCGTGCAGCGACGCCGAGCACGACGCGATGAGCCGCGGCGAGTCGCTGAAATTTCACGGCGACGCGCTCGAGCACAAAGCCTAACGCGGGTTGTTTTTCTTTGAAAAGGCCGCGCCTCGGAAACGGGGCGCGGCCCTTTTTTTTGGAGTGCGGTGGCAGAGCAAAGCGCCGACTCCGCTTTGACAGGAGCGGGGCAACGCGGCAGGAAATTACTCAAATTCGAACTCCGAAGGCACCAACGCATAAGCGGAGAGGAAGGACGCCGGCGCAAGAGCGGTGCCTTGCCCAAGCGAGCGGTTCGTCTCAACGCCCACCCGCGTTTCTGCCAATCGCCTCAACTCTGCCGGACGACGAAAAGCGAGCGCACAGAGAACAGGAAGCGTTGCAACTGGCGAAAGAGGGGGTGCCTTGGCTGGGCTTCTTCTACCCCCGGTTTTCCTAATTTCCTATCGGATATGTCACCGCCGGCGGCCAATCGGCGGTGTAGAGTGAAAAGCCGCCGTTGAACTCATCTGGCACTTTTTCCGCAGCACCAAAAAGATAGCCTACCTCTCGCACTCCTAGATATCGGCGGACTTGAGATCGCCGGCGGCCGAAGCCGGAAGCAACACGGCGAGGGAGATGGAGAGGAGTGGGGAATTTCATCACTTCGTCTTCATTTCCTCGACGGATTGTATTGCCAAACGAACCTATTCGGATCTAAATAAATTCTTCCCATTCAGGTCCCCACGGTCTGGAAAGCCCGCGGGGTGGTTCACCCGGCAATCCCATTCCCCTCCCCAAACCGCTTATGAAAAGCCATCGCGCTCCCTCCTGCCCTTTTTTCTCCTCTCCTATGGCCCGGATCCCCCGTAATACTCGCTCCCCGCGTGGGCTCCTTTCATTCGCGGCTCTCGCGTTGGCGGGCCTCTCCCTCAGCGCCTCCGCGGCCACGTGGATTGGCGGCGATAATTTTTGGAGCAACCCGGCGAATTGGAGTCCGACAGGCGAGCCCACGCTCGCGGATGACGCGCTTTTCGGCACGCCCGTCCCGCTGACCGGGGACGCGATCACGCTGAGCGCCGGTGAGACGGCGTTTTCGCTCACGTTCCGCGACTTTTACTCCCTCACCGGCGGCTCGCTCGCGCTCGGCGGCACCGGCAGGGTGACGATCGCGCCGAGTATTTCGGTGCGAATTCGCTCTTCGCTCATCGGCAGCAATGGCTTGACGCTCGCGGCTTCCAATGGCCTCGGCGGCGCCGACGCACAGGCGGGAGGCGGGACGCTGACGCTGACCGGCACGAACACCTATACGGGCGGCACGACCATTGCCGCGGGCACGCTCCGCTTTGGCCGGGACGCATCGCTCGGCGCGGCGGGCACTGGCATCACGCTCTCCGGCGGCACGCTCTCAGGCGCGTATTCGTATCTCGGGGCGCGGACGGTGACGGTGACGGGCACGGCTTCCAAGATCGACATCGCGCGCAACGGGACGACGACCTACAGCACCTTCGACGCGAACTTTGCCGGCGCGGCGGGGACGAAGCTGACGAAGACCGGGATCGGCAATCTTTTCCTGCGCTCGGCGAGCAGCTTCGCGGGCGATTTTGAGATCGATTTCAACGCGGGCTGGGCCGGGCAATCCATCCCCGCGAATTTCGCCGGGACCCAACTGCGCGACAACGGCTCCCTCGCCAATATCTCCAGCCTGACGATCGGCCAATCCTCGACGCTGAGCCTCGAAAACGACCAGGGCCTCGCCACCGCGGGGGTGAACCGGATCAACGACAGCGCCCCGGTTTTTCTAAAGGGCGGGACGCTGCATTTTCACACGAAGGCCGCGCTGGTGAACGATGAGACGATCGGCGCGACGACGCTCGTCTCGGGGATGTCCTCGCTGGTGACCCAATCGCAAAACGCAGGGTCTGCCGCCCGCTTGTTCGTGACTTGGAAATCTCGCCCGGAACACGGGCGCGACGCTCGTTTTGCAGGGCTATCAACTCGGCGGGACCGCGGGTGACAACGGGCGCATTTTCATCAACGACAATGCGACCTTGACCGGTCCGGGGCCGACATTGACCAACGGCCTCATCGGCGGCTGGGCGCTGGCTTACAACGCTATCACCGCAGGCCCCGGCGGCATCGACTTTGCGACCTACAAAACCGGTCAGGGCGTCGGCAACCTCGGCAATACCGCGGCCAATTTCGGATTCGTCGGCTATTCCGGCAACGCGCTGACTGCCGGCACGGCGGTCGATAACATTCGGACGACCGCCACGGTGGGCGGCGTAACGACGCGGACAATCAATTCGTTCACGATCGGCGGCGCTGCGACGATCACGCTCAACTCCGCCTCCGACGTGCTGACCATCGGCACCGGCGGCCTCCTGAATCAAAATGTCGCGAGCACGCTCACCGGCGGCGATGTCACCTCGGGCGGGAACGAATTGTTTGTGCATAACGCGGGGGCGACCATTTTCACGCTGAACTCGCGCATCACCGGAGCGGGCGTGGCCCTGGTGAAGGATTTGAATGGAACGCTCGCGCTCAATGGCACGGTGGACAACACGTATGGCGGCGGCACTTACATCAACAATCCCTCCATCGCCACGACTGTCAGCAATGCCACGACCGTCACCGTCGGCACCGGCTCGACGGTGACCACGGGCACGGCGGATGGCCTGAGGTACCTCGGCACCGGCGCGGTGACGGTCGATCAGGCGTTCCTGACGCTCGGTGGCATCGGCGCGACCTCTTTCTCCGGCACCCTCGCGCTGCCGACCTACACGGCGCTGAATATGGCGCAAATCACCATCCCCGGAACGAAGACGTTCGCGACGACGGAAGTCTTCAGCATCGGCGCGGGCAGCATCATCGCGGGCGGCGCATTTGCTTTCGGGCAGGGTTTGAACAGCCTCACGCGCGGGACCAATGTGGTCCTCAATGCGGATGCGATTTTGGCGCACGTGGCCTTCCCGAATGGCTCGCTCGGCGTCGGCTCGGATACGATCCAAAATCTCGGAACCAATGCCGATTTGTATTATGGATTGAACGCGAACCAGAACGCAGGCGCGAACGCGGCGATCACGGTCGGCGCGGGGACGCCGTGGAAAGGCATCAGCTCGGATCGCAGCAATCGCGACTTCCAGCAGGGGACGATCACGGCAAATGGCGACTTTTACCTCCAGGGGCTGATGGTGCCCGCGGCGAATGCAACGCTGACGCTTGGCGGCACGGGCGGCGGCACTTACAGCATCGTCAATGCGACGGCGGGCAACGTGCCGATTCGCGCCTTTGTCATCGGCAATGTGACGTTGAACGAAAACTCTGCGGTGACGATGCCGGGGAATTTGACCTTTGTTGCGACTCCCGGCGCGACGCTGCTCCTCGCACAGCAAAACTCGCTCGGCTCGAATGTGGACCCGGCGCTTAATGCGAAACTACTGCTACAGGCTGGCAGCACCTTGAACCTTGCAGGAGCAAACGGAGTCAACTATCTCAATAGTAATGGCACCTTTGAGGAAGGTGCGCGATTCCTCGCGGATGACAATCTGACGAATACTCTCGCCGGAACCGGCACGATGACCTTCCTGCCGGGGTCGATCATCGACATCACCCAGCAAGGTGGAATTACCGGCAACCAGCCGATCGTCACGTCGCCCGGCACGATTGTCCGCTTTAATACAAGCAGCGTCACCGGCATCAGCACGCGCGTCGGCTCGGATGCGGTCTTCGAGATCACCTCGGGCAACCGCACGCTCACCAGCCAGGCGACGCCGGAAAACCTCACGATCAGCGGCGGCGTCCTGACCAATGGCGGCCTCGGCAATACGACCCCGACGAGCTACAATGCCGACGGGGGCAACGGGAAACTGATCATCGGCGCAGGCGGCGCGATCTTTGCCGCCACCACGAATACGACATTCAACGTCAATGAGGACTTCGATCTTCAAGGCAACACCCTGACCATCGGCTCGCTCGACTTCTATGACGGGAATCCAAAGCTGGGAATCGTGGCGCTCGGCAACGGCGGCAACACGGCGGCGATCGGCAGTTTGATCAATGTCCTGCCCGGCTTCCAGCTCATTGCAAACGCGCAAAACGTGCTGCCTGATCTCGCGCGGCTCAATCTCGGCGCGGGATCGACGCTCGTCCTCTCGCAAAACGACTTCATCGAGACGCTCGGCGCGATCACCGGCACCGGCACGGTTCTCACGACGCAGAACGGCACGATTCCGGGCACTAATCTCCGCGTCGGCGCGGCCAATACCAGCTTTAGCTTCGACGGCAGCTTCTCCAACACGTCCGGTGGGAATCCGCATCTCACCAAGATGGGCACCGGCACGATGGACCTCACCGGCGTGAGCACCTCGACCGGGAAAGTGGACATCGACGCGGGTGTCGTCCGGCTGCGCGACGGCGCGCAGACAGTGTTCGCGACTTATAACGTCAACCGCGGAGGCACCCTCACTCTCGACAACGCCGTCGGCGCTCCCCTCGACAATCGTCTTGGCGGCAGCGGCAAATTCATCTCCGTTGCGGGCGGCACTGTGAATCTCATCGGCAGCCCGTCGGCTCCCGTCACCGAGGCAATTGGAGCCTTCAGCGTCTCCGCGGGCGGTCAGGGCATAGTGGATATCGTGCCCGGCGCAGGCGGTGCGACCACTCTCAGCACTCCGACCCTGAACGTGCGCAGCATCAGCACCTTCCTCCTGCGGGGCGAGAAACTCGGAGCGGCCCCCGGCGCGGGGGTAGCGACATTCACCGCAGTGACGCCGAGCCTTTACGGCACCCTCGTTCCGAACGACAACACGTCCAGCACGCAGGCGCTCCGCCCGGACATCCTCAGCGACAAGCCGACCGCCGGCGGCACCAGCGCCACCCTCAGTTTCGTCACTCAGGACAATGTGACGAACGGTTTCCGCATGCTCACCGCCGCGGAATACTCAAACTCGATTGCATCCTACAACAACACGAACTTCAACGTCGCGCTGTCGGCTCCTATCATCATCCCGCAGACTTCGACGCTCACGACGGTGGTCGATACGCAGATTCAAAGCCTCGTGTTCAACAGCGGCAGCAGCAACCTGGCCAACAACGCCGGGGTAACGACGACCAACGCGGGTGCACGGCTCGTCATCAAGAGCGGCGGCGTCCTCGTCCAAAGCGGCGTGAATTCCACGATCACCAGCCCGTTCATTGACCAGGGAAACCCCTATTACTTTCACACCTACGGAAACCTCACAGTGAATGCCTCGCTGCTCGGCGCGAATGGCTTCGTGAAGACCGGCCCTGGCACCCTCACCCTCGGCGACGGTGCGCTTCCTTACATGACGAGTGCCAACGCCGGGATGTTCCTCAGCATCAACGAAGGCGCGGTGAAACTCGGCGCGAACAACAGCTTCGGAACCGCCATCGGCACGACTGTCAACGCACCCGACTTCTACCTCGCCGGGGGCAGCATCGACATCAATGGCAACAGCCAGACCTTCCGCGTTTTCACGAGTGAGAATAACTCCAACTCAAACCTCCTGCCGGGCACGGGTGGCAATCTGACCAACAGCGGCGCGCCAGCCACCCTCACTGTTTTCAGCAACAGTGGCGGCAATGGAAATATCATCAACGTCACGAACAACCTCTTCACCGGAACCTTGAGCGGACCCATCGACTTCTTGAAGGCTGGGACAAGTGTGCAAGGCTTCAATAACCTGAGTACCTTCGCCGGTACGCTGACGCTGCGCGGCGGCAGCCTTCAGTTGCGCGACAGCGGCAAGTTCACCGGGGTTACTTCGCTCTCGGCGAGTTACTCCACGCTCTATCTCGACAACCAATATAGCCTTAGCAACGTGGCCAATCGTGTCCCGGCGAATCTCGGTGCCACGATGCGCGGCTCGGGCATCGAACTGCGCGGGATGCAGGGCGAGAACTCCATCCAGAGTCTGGGAACGGTAACACTGCTGGAAGGCTCGAACCTCCTCAGTTCGCAGGCCCAAGGCAATAGCTCGACCGACCTTATCATCGCCAACCTCGTCCGTTCGGCATCCGACACCATCGGCGTGCGTTTCAATGGCAGCAATCTCGGACGCCTCGCGCCCGCCGGGACGATGCAACAGGATTCGCGCGTCATCTTCACGCAGTTCAATGGCAGCGTGACTCCCGAGGGCTTCCTTGGCGGCTGGGCGACGGTGAATGATTCCGACTTCGCCGCCTACAAGACTCCGCCTGCGGTGACTCCAACCAATGCCACCTCCGCCGCCGGCGTGAGTAATGTGGGCAATACCGGCCTCGGCTATCCCGCTTATACGGTTGGTACCGCGACCAACTTCGCGACGGGGCTCATCATTGACGTGACCGCGGACACGACGTTATCCGCCGGCGACAAGACGGTGGGCGCGCTCCGGCTCAGCGGTGGTGCTACACGGCAGCTCTTCTTCACCGGTGGCACCGACCTCATCAATATCGAGAGCGGCGGCTTGTTGCGCAGCAACAACAATAACACCACGAACATTGGCACAGCCGCGATTCGCGGACGAATCACCGCGGGCGGCCTGCAGAGCACCGGCACGGCAAATCTCTTTCTTCACGTAAACCAAGGCACGGCCAACACCATCAACTCGGCGATCGTCAACAATCCCAATGGCGCTGCGGTGGCGCTGATCAAGGATTTGGGCGCCCAGGTCGATTTGACCGGGGCGAATACCTACACCGGCGGCACTTTCGTCAATGGCGGCACCTTGCGCCTCAACACACCAAGTGCAGACGGAACGAACACCTTCGCAATCCCTGGCGCGCTGACGATCAACAACTCGATCGTGACCCTCGCCACCGGAGGGCAGATTAAGAATAACATCCCGCTCACGATCAACGGCGGCGGCACCCTCAATCTCTCGAACACCGCGGGCGATAACCTGGCACTCACCGGACTGATCTTTGGCAACAGCGGCGGCGGCACCCCGCAGATCACCGCTCCTTCCGCCACTACCGCCGGGACGGTGACGAAAGTAACGCTCGCGGGCAACATTACCTCGGTGAATGACAACCCCGCCGCGACGCCGACCATCCAGGGGACGATCGCCAACACGCAAATCCAGCTCGACTTCGTCGATAACACGACGACGCGCACGATCGATGTCTCGGGCCTCTCGCCCATCGGACTCGTCATCAATGCACCCATCCTCAATGGCAAGCTGCTCAAGACCGGATCTGGAATGCTCTTGCTGAATCAGCCGAGCGGCACGGGAGCCGTCACCAGCAGTTACTCCGGCGGCTTGCAGATCGATGCCGGCGTTGTCCGCATCGATAACATCGGCGCGCTCAGCACGAATCCGAATGCCGTCCTCATCGGCACCGGTGCGGCGCTGCTGATGAACTCCACAACAGCCGTGCCTTCTACCGTGACGCTCGCGCTCAACTCCGGCTCGCTGCTCGCGATGAACAGCATGACCTTCAATGGCGCGGTGAGCATCGCCGGGAGCTCCACGATTTCTCTCAGCGACTACAACGTCGCCAGCACTGCACGCAGCGTCACGCTCAACGGCCAGGCCACCGGCAACGGCTCGATCAATGTCCCGGCGAGCCCCGTCAGCGGACAAAACGGCACGTTGCTCCTGACCAACAACACGAACAGCCTCTCCGGTGCGATCACCCTCCAGCGCAATGCCATCCTGACTTCGCAAAGCACCACCGGCGACGGCAACACCCTGGGCACCGCGTCGATCGCGATGCTCGGCGGCACCCTGAACCTGCGCGACAACGGTACGGCGAGCAACATCACGCTCCCCGCCTACGGCAACAACCTCGCCGTCAGCGGCAACTCCGTCCTGAACGTCAACCGCGTCAACGGCGCCAACATCAGCAACATTTACGCGCTCGGCACCCTCGGCCTCAACAACGCCGCGCTCACCGTCTCCGGCGGCAGCGGCTACACTGTCGCCTTCGGCACGACCACCCTCACCGGCACGGCGACCATCAACAACTCCGTCCCCGTCAGCCTCCCTGCAGTGACCGGCACCGGCAACCTCGTCAAGAGCGACACCGCCACCCTCAATGTCACCGCTCCATCCTCCGCCTTCACCGGTGGCACGACGGTCACCGCCGGAACCCTGCGCGTCGCACCGAGCGGCGGCGGTGCCGGCCTCGGCACGGGCGCGCTCGTCATCGCTGGCGGCGCGACGCTGCAATCCGACCCGACCACCGGCATCGTCTCCTACAATCCCTCCTCGATCCTGAACGACGGAATCTTGCAGGTGAAAAGCGGCATCACCAACCTCGGTTCCGCCTTCATCAATGCGACACCGGCTCTGACGGGCTCCCAGCCGTTCTCCGCGTTCACCGAATTATTCTCCAAGCCCTCCGACGTCGGCGTCGCGAACTTCGACTCGGCCGCCACGGGCGATCCCTTCATCACGCTCGAAAACAGCAACACGTTCCTCACTCCGAACCCTGGCCCCGGCTTCGCTGGCCCCGGAGTCTCCGGCGGAGTTCCGCTGAACTTCAACCAGGACAACTTCATCACTCGCTCGTCGAATTACTTCCCCGGCACGACCGAGCAGGCCGCCGCCTACCGGGGCACGATCACGATCGGCGGGAGCGTGCCCGCGGGGCCGGTCAGCTTCGGCACCGCCAGCGACGACGGCAGCACTCTTTACGTGGATCTCAATGGCGACCACGTCTTCACCAGCAATGAGCGTGTCGTCAGCAACTTCGGCCCCCACGCCGTCGTGCAGCAGACTGGCACTGTCAACCTTGCCGCCGGCACATACGACATCGCCGTCGCCATGTATCAGGGAGGCGGGGGTGGCAGCATTCAGGCGACCTTCAATGTGGGGTCGAACATCCCTTTCGGTGGCCAATACACCATCACCCCGGGAGGCTCGCTCGGCTCGCTCTCGCGGATTCAGATCGATGCCAACTCGCAACTCATCGCCGGGGGCTTCAGTACCGGAACGCTCGCATTGAACTCCAACGCGATCCTCACCCTTCCCGACGCCGGAAGCGCCGTCGCGAGTTCCGCCACCACCCTTAGCGCCACCTCGGGCGTGACCGTGAGCCTCGGCGCAAACCACAACCTCGTCGTGGAATCCCTGAGCGCCGCGATCAGTGGCACGCTCGTCAAGGAAGGCGCGGGCACGCTGACCGTCTCGAACAGTTTCCAGTTCAATGCCGGGCGGCAGCTTCGCATCGACGAGGGGACAGTCCTCATCAATGGCACCGCGAGCCCCGGTTCTACCGGCACCTTCCTCGTCAACTCCGGCGGCACCCTCGGCGGCACCGGCGACCTCGGCGGCGCGATCGTCACGGTCAATTCCGGCGGCAGCCTCTCCCCCGGCAACGGCTCCGGCACCCTCGCCATCGCCGGAGATGTCACCTTGAACGCGGGCGCCAAATACGTCGCTGAACTCGGCGGCAGCACGCCCGGCGACGGCACCGGCTTCTACGACCAGACCCTCGTCGGCGGGACCCTTTTGTTCGACCAGGCCGAGCTCAAAATCTCCAACTTCGGCAGCTACACCCCGAGTTTTGGCAGCGTTTTTTACATCCTCGTCGCCAATGGCGGCAGCTTCGGCCAGTTCGCCGGTCTCGGCGAAGGTGCGACCTTTACCAGCACCGATGGCTCGCTCACCGGACTCATCACCTACCAGGCAAACTGGGCTGGCGACCAGAGCATGAGCTCGATCACCGGCGGCAACGACGTCGCGCTCTACCAAGTCGTACCTGAGCCGAACATCGCCGCGCTCCTATTCACCGGCCTCGTCGGAGTTCTCGCCCGCCGCCGTCGCCGGGTTGCCTGAGAAATCGCCGCGCGGTGAGCGGTGGATTACGGGAGGAGGCGAGTGGACGATGAGTTTTGAATTTTTGTCTGTTCTCGGGCGATTGTCGGCGATGGGCGGAGGGGCGGGAATGATGCCTTTTGCGCTATCGATAATGCTTTTTGGTTAGATGACAGTGCTCGGAGCACTATCGATGAACGGAATCTTGTAGTTGATTGTGCTTTTTGGATCATTCCCGACAAACGTCTCTTTGAGGAGGGTGGTCGGAGGAGTGGAGATGTGGCTTTTTGATCTCTCCGAGAGGCGCTGGTGGCGGATATGCGCGATTTTAACCAGGGCAGTAAGCGTGACGAAGGGCGAAGGGCGGGTGGTCTTGGCCGGTTGATTGCGGAGCAAAATTCGGCGTCACCGAAAGTTGATCCGCCCGCTTGCGCCGTTGCCCAGAGCGCTTCGCAACCTTTGAATGTCAGTGGACATTGAAATGAGGCATTGACACCGCCTTTTCTATGGCTCCAATCCCGTCCCTCAGTTGCTGCCTCACCATCCTGTCCGAACCTCCTCTATGAATAAATCTCTCCTCCTCGGTCTCTGCGCGGCGACCGCCCTCTCGGCCACTCTCGCGACTTCGCACGCCTCGCTGCTGGCTTACGATCCTTTCCTCTATCCCGACGCGGACTCACTCACGGGGAAGAATGGCGGCACGGGCTTCAGCGGCGCTTACTTAGTGAGCGGCAGCGGTCTGACGATCTCCAGCCCCGGCTACACTTACACGGATTCCAATGGCGTCTCGCTGCCAGTCGCGGGCAACCGGATCACTCTCCCCGGCGGCAATGGAGGCGAATTCCGCCTCCTGACCGACTCGCCGGATGCCGTGGGCACGACGCTGTATCTGAGCTTTTTCATGCAGTTTTCCGGTACGACCAGCTACGGCGGAGTGTCGCTGTTTGAGAATGCGGCGGAGAATCTTTTCCTCGGCCATCCGAGTGCTCAGCCGAACTTTGGAATCGACACGAAAAACTCTTTGGTGGTGAGCAGTGCCTCGCCGGCCACGACGCTTTCGCTTTTGGTCTATCGCGTCGATTTTCTAGCCTCCTCTGCGAATATTCGCCTCTATGTCAACCCAACGCTAGGTCTCGAGCCTGTGACGGCTTCGGCGTCGGTGACGAAACCAGCGGCGTTTACTTACGATCGTATCCGCATCCAATCCAACGACGTGGGCACTGTGGACGAACTGCGTATCGGCACGACGTACGCGGATGTGGCACCCGTGCCGGAGCCCTCCTCACTGGCGCTCGGGGCACTCAGCGGCGTGGGGATCCTGGGCATGCTGCGGCGTCGGCGTCGCTGAAGAGGAGCCAGAGGGCTAGGGAAATCGCTCCGCAAATTTCCTGACAGCGACTTGTGCTGCGGCGCCCGGCGTGACGGGCAGCATTGGCGGATGGACGGGCGTCAGGAATGATTTTCGAGGCAAAAATGGCGCGGGATCACGGTTTGGATTTGCGTTGAGAGGGGGTGCGGGGTGACAGATAGGGATGATTTTTCCCCGAATCCCTCTCTCCCGTCTCCCTCTCCGCTCGATGCGGCTCGCTGGTGCTGTAGCTCTGGTGCTGGCTGGCGCGCCTTTTGTGCATGCGCTGAATACTGGGAATGCGGGTCCGGAGCAGGTGGAGATTAAATTCAAGCTACCGCCACCGGCGCCGCTGACGCCGGAGGAGGAGTTGGCGACTTTTAAGATCGCGCCGGGCTTTCATGCGGAGCTGGTGGCGGCGGAGCCGATGGTGAATACGCCGGTGTCGGTGAGCTGGGATGAGAAGGGGCGGATGTTTGTGTGCGAGATGGTGGGGTACATGCACGATGTGGAGGGGGCGGGGGAGGATACGCCGACGGGGCGGATCGTGGTGCTGGAGGATACGGATGGGGATGGGAAGATGGATAAGCGGACGGTTTTCGCGGATGGGCTGGTGCTGCCGCGCGCGGTGATGTGCATGAATGGGGGGGCGCTGGTGGCGGAGCCGCCGATGCTGTGGTTCATGAAGGACACGAACGGCGACGGGAAGGCGGATGTGAAGGAGGTGATGGATGAGCACTATGGAACGCGGGGGGGGCAACCGGAACACATGTCGAATTCGCCGACGTGGATGCTGGATAACTGGATCATGTCGGCGAATCACCCTGTGCGGTATCGGCTGAAGGATGGAAAGCTGGTGCAGGCGGGGGGAAATTCGCCGGGGCAGTGGGGGATGACGCAGGATGATTACGGGCGTCCGTTTTACAATTTCAACTCGGACTTTCTGCGGGCGAATCTGGTGCCGGAGGCGCTGGCGAAGCGGAATCCGAATTACCCGCCGATGGCGGGGCTGGGCGTGCAGGTGATGAAGGATCAGGCGGTGTGGCCATCGCATCCGACGCCGGGGGTGAATCGGGGGTACGAGCCGAAGCAATTGCGGGCGGATGGGACGCTGGCGACTTGCACTGCGACATGCGGGGCGGCGATTTATCGGGGGGGGCTTTTCGGGAAGGAGTATGAGGGGAATGCGTTCATCCCGGAGCCGTCGGGGAATCTGGTGAAGCGGCTGATTATTTCTGAAAAAGGGGCGGTGCTGTCGGCGAAGAATGCGACGGATGGGACGGAGTTCTGGACTTCGACGGATGAGCGTTTTCGCCCCTGCAATGCTTACTCGGGGCCGGATGGGGCGCTGTATGTGGTGGATATGTATCGGGGAGTGGTGCAGCACAAGGGCTTCCTGACCCATTACCTGATCGCGAATATCAAGGATCGGAATCTGGAGCAGCCGGTGGATCGGGGTCGCATCTGGCGGATCGTGCCGGATGGCAAGAAGCCGTCGCTTGTGAAGCTGCCGCTCGTAGGGCCGCAGCTCGTGAATTTTCTCGCGAGCCCGAATGGATGGGCGCGGGATACCTCGCAGCGTCTGCTGGTGGAGAAGAAGGATGTGGCGCTCGCGTCGGCGATCACGAAAATGGCGTGGGATGGGCCGACGCCGCTGGCGAAAATTCACGCGTTGTGGACGCTGGAGGGAATGGGCGCGCTGACGCCGGAGGTGATCGCTAAGGACTTGCAATCGCCGGATGAAAAGGTGCGCGCGACTGCGGTGCGGCTGGCGGATCGCACGATGGCGCCGACGCTGATGAAGATGACGGGCGACGCGAGCGTGGATGTGAAGATCGCGCTGGCATTCAATCTCAGCGAGCTGCCCGAGGCGCAGGAGGCTGTGGCAGATTTGGCGCGGCGCGCGGGGAACGATTCGCTGGTGCGCGAGGCGCTGATGTCGGGCTTGCGCGGGCGTGAGTTGGAGGTGCTGGAGGCGCTGCTCGCGGCGAAGGCCAAGCCCGCTCCGCCGGAGATCCTGGCGGCATTGGCGCAGTCGGTGCTAGCGGAGCGCCGCGGTGTGAGGGTGAAAAAGCTGATCGCGGATATTGCGTCGGAGCCGGCGAATTCGCCCGCGCAACTCGCGCTGCTGGAAGGCGCGTCGGGAAAGGCGTCGGGGAGCAAGGCGAAGCCGAAGCTGCTCTATCTCGACAGCGAATCGCCCGAGTTGGCGAAGCTCGCGACGGCGGCGAATCCAAAGGCGAAGTCGCTGGTCGCGGCGCTCGATGCGCGCGTGGCGTGGGCGGGTAAGCCGGGGGTGCCGCCGCCGCCGGTGGTGAAGCCGCTGACGGCCGCGGAGCAGGCGCTTTATGAGAAAGGCAAGGTGGTTTACTCGACGCTCTGCACGGCGTGTCATCAGCCGACGGGCACGGGCATGGATGGACTTGCACCCGCGCTGGTGGACAGCGATTGGGTGCTCGGAAAGCCCGAGATTTTACCCCGGATTGTGCTGCACGGGCTGAGCGGGCCGATCAAGGTGAATGGGCAATCGTGGAGTCTCGAGATGCCGCCGCTCGGCGCGGCACTGACCGATGAGCAGATCGCGGGGGTGCTGACTTACATCCGGCGCGAGTGGGAGCACACGGCGTCGGCGGTGAGCGTGGAGACGGTGGCAAAGCTGCGCGCGGAGAACAAAGATCGCACGAAGGCGTGGACGGCGGAGGAGGTCGCCGCTCTGAACAAGGCGAAGAAATAAAATCATCCGCGCGCCCGGCTGCACGCCGCGGTGCGCGGTTTCTTTTTGCACGCCAGCGGCGCGGCCATTAGTTTTGTCGGCAGTGAATCGAAAACCCCTTGAGATCGGTGCCTGCACGCTTGGCGGAGCGGCACCGCTGTTTATTTTGGGGCCGTGCGTGATCGAGTCGGAGGAGTTCGTCTGGCGGATGGCGCGGCAGCTCAAGACGATGTGCGCGGAGATGGGCGCGCAGTTCGTTTTTAAGGCGTCGTATGACAAGGCGAACCGCACGTCGGTGAAGTCGTTCCGCGGCATGGGTGTCCGAGCGGGTTGCGAGCTGCTCGCGGTGATCGGAAAGGAACTCGGCGTGCCGGTGACGACCGATGTGCATTCGCCTGAGGAGGCTTTGGTCGCGGGGGAGTTCATCGACATTTTGCAAATCCCGGCATTTCTCTGCCGGCAGACCGATCTCATCCAAGCCGCGTCGGAAACGGGTCGCGTGGTGAATGTGAAAAAGGGGCAGTTTCTCGCGCCGTGGGATGTGAAAAATATTGCGGACAAGGTGATCGCGTTCGGCAACGAGCGATTCTTTTTCACCGAGCGAGGCACGACTTTTGGCTACAACAATCTCGTCGCAGACATGCGCTCGCTGTTCTGGATTCGCGAGGCTGGCTTCCATGTGGTCTTCGATGCCACGCATTCCGTGCAGCGCCCAGGCGGGGCAGGGGACAAGACTGGTGGCGACGGCATCCTCGCGCCCGTCCTCGCGCGCGCCGCGGTGGCTGCGGGGTGCGATGGGGTGTTCATCGAGACTCACGAAAATCCCAGCGAGGCGCTCTCCGATGGACCGAATCAAGTGCCGCTCTCCGAGCTTCCAGCATTGCTCCAACAACTCACCAAAATTCATGCACTGCTCGCTTAAGTCAGTCATCTTCGCGCTCTGCCTCGCGCTCGCGACAGTCGGAGCTTTTGCAAAGGACAAGACGAAGTCCGACAAGCCGAAAGACTCGTCGGAAAAAAAGGGCGACGACAAGAAGAAGGGTGACAAAAAGAAGGGCAAAGACTCGGACTCCAAAGACGACAAGCCCGCGGATGGAACGCCTGGCAAGATGTCGATACCGATGGTCGAGAACCAGCCGTCGAAAGGCGTGAAGATTCCTTACTTCGGGCCGGATGGTAAGCTGCAGATGAGCTTCAACATCGTGCTCGCGACAAAGACCGATCCAGACCACATGCGAATGCAGCAGGCGCAGGTCGAGACCTTTACCGAAGACGGTGCCAGCGAGATGGTAATCGACCTGCCGGAGTCGGTGCTCGATCTCAACACCCGCGTCATCACGACCAACAAGCATGTGATGATCAAGAGGTCCGACTTTCAGATCGAAGGACAGACGATGGAATTCAACACGGAAACCAAACAAGGCACGCTCGGCGGACACGTCCGAATGCTCATCTACAACCTGAATGAAGAAGACAATGCAAAGCCCGAACCCAAGACCGATGAGTAACCTTTCCCTCCCCGCCATCGCGTTTTTGGCGGTGCTTTCTGGAAGCGTAGCGGCCCAGGATATTTCAAAGCCGCTCACGCAAGGCGAACTGCTCAAGACGATCGACTCGATCGGCATCGGCGATCCGCTGAAGACTGCTCCGCTGAGTATCGACGACGACAAGAAGCCGGACGCGCCTCCCGCGAAGAAGGAGAAGGGGCCGACCGAAATCACCGCGCTGGAAGCCTCGTTCGATAACAAGGAGCACAAGGCGATCTTCATCGGCGATGTCGTGGTCAATGACCCGGAGTTCAACGTGAAATGCGACAAGCTCACCGCTTTCTTGAAGCACGACGACAAGCCTGAACCGGTGAAGGCGGCAGTGACTCCCGGCGTCAAGGCGGCGACTACGCCGGTGAAGAAGCCTGCGACGCCTGCGCCGGGAAAGAAGCCCGGCCCGAATGATCCGCCGAGCAAAGGTGGCGGTGGACTCGAGAAGGCAATCGCGGAGATGAAACCCGGCGGGCAAGTGCTGATCACTCAAGACAAAGTCGAAGCCGACGGAACCGTGAGCCATAACATAGGACGCGGACGGAAAGCTGTGTATGACGCCATTACGGGCGACATCACGCTGACGGGGATGCCCACGGTGCAGCAGGGGATCAATACTTGCATCGCGCTGCAAGAGGACACCGTGATGGTGCTGAACCGGGAGGGCCGGATGCATGTGACTGGCCCGCACAAGACGATCATCAAGGACACAAACTCGGCCGATTCCAAGACCACGCCCAAGTGATTACTCCTGACGTTCCACCTCCCGCGGATGGCCAAGTAAAGCCAATCCTGCGGACTGAAAAGCTGGTCAAGATTTACGGTGGGCGAGCCGTGGTCAACGGAATCGACATCAATCTCAAACGTGGGGAGATTGTAGGTCTTTTGGGGCCCAACGGCGCGGGCAAGACGACCAGCTTCTACATGATCGTAGGCTTGGTGCGACCGAATGGTGGACGCGTTTTTTTTGAAGACAAGGACGTGACCGACTACGCGATGTTCAAGCGGGCGCGGATGGGAATGGGATACCTGCCGCAGGAGGAGTCGATCTTTCGCAAACTCACCGTCGAGGAGAACCTGCTCGCGATCCTGGAAATGCAGCCGCTTTCAAAGAAGGAACGCAAGGCGCGGTGCGAAGAGCTGCTAACACAATTCGGCATCGATCATGTCGGAAAGCAACTGGCTCTGACTCTCTCCGGTGGTGAGAAACGGCGGCTAACGATCGCGCGCTCGTTAGTCAGCAAACCTAGCTTGCTGATGTTGGATGAGCCTTTTAGCGGCGTCGATCCGATCGCGGTGTATGATGTGCAGCAGATCATCCAAAATCTGCGCGACATGGGGCTCGGGATTCTCATCACCGACCACAATGTCCGGGAGACACTCTCCATCGTCGATCGCGCCTACCTCATCTTCGAGGGGCGAGTGGAGACTCAGGGGACCAAAGATTTCTTGATCAACGATCCTGTCGCAAGACGCATCTATCTCGGCGAAGGCTTTCAGATGTAACCAGGAACCAAAAACAGAAAGAACCAAAGCACCATGCAAACTGCAAACGTCAATGTTCCCATCACAGTCACCGGCCGGCATCTCAGCATCACGGAGGCGATCAAGAGCTATGCGACCAACAAGCTGGAGCATCTGCATTTAGACTACCCGCGCATCATTGAGGCGCAGGTGATTTTGAATGTGGAAAAGCACAGGCATCACGCGGAGATCATCCTGCACTGCACGAATCACATCACGATCGAGGCGGGGCACGAGACGGATGACATGTATGCCTCGATCGACGGGGTCGTGGCGAAGATTGGGCAGCAGATGCGGAAGTACAAGACGAAGATTATGCGGTCGCATCGGCCGCGGCGGCATGAGGTGCAGCACTTTGAGGAGCAAGTGCTGGATGTCAGCGGCTTCGAGGAGCATGAGGAGGGCGTCGAGCCGCAAGTCATCCAGACGGAGAAGTATCCGGTGAAGCCAATGTTCGTGGACGAAGCAGTGCTGCAACTCGAGATGTCGAACCGGCAGTTCGTGGTGTTTCTCAATGCGAAGACGGAGAAGATCAACGTGCTTCATCGGCGGAAGGATGGCGGGTTTGGCCTGATGGAGCCGACGTTTTCGTAGGCAATAGAGGGAATGGGAGCGACGCTCATCTTCGCTCGACACCCGCCGCCGCCGGCGCTTGCATCGGCAGACCATGACTTCTCTTTGGGATCGGTATCAGCACTACTTTCTCCGTAACGACCAGCTCGGCTTCTCGATCGACGTGAGCCGAATTCGGTTCGACGACTCGTTTCTGCAAAAAATGGAGCCACTCGCGCAGCGCGCGTTCGAGCAGATGCGGGAGCTGGAAAAGGGCGCGATCGCGAATCCCGACGAGGAGCGGATGGCCGGGCACTACTGGCTGCGCGCGCCGCAACTCGCACCGACGGATGAGCTGAAAAGCGAGATCGCCGCGACGAATGCGGACATTACGGAATTTGCGAAGCAGGTTCACGCGAGCGGGCGCTTCACCGAGGTGCTGCTCATTGGCATCGGCGGCTCGGCTCTCGGGCCGCAATTCATCTCCGACGCGCTAGGGACGAACGACGATCCAATGCGGCTGCACTATTTCGACAACACCGATCCCGACGGCATGGATCGCGTGCTCGACCGTCTCGAACTGCGGCTCGAGCACACGCTCGTCGTCGTCATTTCAAAATCCGGCGGCACGAAGGAAACGCGCAACGGAATGCTCGAAGCGAAGGCGCGATACGAAAAGGCCGGGATCGATTTTGGCGCTCGGGCCGTGGCGGTCACGGGCGTCGGCAGCGAGCTGGATAAAGTCGCGGTGAGCGAGGGCTGGCTGCGGCGTTTTCCGATGTGGGATTGGGTCGGCGGGCGCACCTCGGTGATGAGCGCTGTCGGTATGGTGCCGCTGCTTTTGCAGGGCCTCGACATGCAGTCGCTGCTCGATGGCGCCGCTGCGATGGATGAGTGGACGCGCGCCGCCGAAACCGCAAAAAATCCAGCGATGATGCTTGCGCTCATGTGGCACTTTGCCGGTAACGGGCGCGGCGAAAAGGACATGGTCGTGCTGCCTTACAAAGACCGGCTGGTGCTCTTTTCGAAATACCTCCAGCAGCTCGTGATGGAGTCGCTCGGCAAGGAACTCGACCTCGACGGAAACAAGGTGAATCAAGGCATCGCGGTCTATGGCAACAAAGGCTCGACGGACCAGCACGCCTACGTGCAGCAACTTCGTGACGGCGTGGCGAATTTCTTCGTGACGTTCATCGAGGTGCGGAAAGATCGCGCAGGTGCGGGGTTCGAGGTCGAGCCGGGGATCACGGCGGGCGATTATTTGCAGGGGTTTCTGCGCGGCACGCGCACCGCGCTTTACGAGGGCGGGCGCGACTCGATCACCGTGAGCATCGCGGATGTTTCGCCGTTTCGCGTCGGCGCGCTCATCGCGCTGTATGAACGCGCGGTCGGCTTTTACGCGTCGCTGGTGAATATCAACGCGTATCACCAGCCCGGCGTGGAGGCCGGCAAAAAGGCGGCGACTGCGGTGGTTCAGCTTCAGGCGCAGGTAAAAAAAGCGATTTCCTCGAATGCGCAGACTGCCGGGGAAATCGCGGATTTAATCGGTGGCGAAAGCGAGGCGGTTTATCACGTCCTCACGCATCTCGCAGCGAACGATCCAGCGGTGGAATTGACGCGCGGCGACTCGCCGGAAAGCGATCAGTTTTCCAATACCTGACCTCATGAAACCGCCAGCCACAGCTGCGGCCCCGGACATGGAAGAGGTGCAAGTCCCGCTCGGGCTCGTCGCGAAATTCGTGCGCCAACTCTCGCACGACGAGCGCAACAACCTCGGCTCCATCGACCTCCAAGCCGCATACTTGGCTGAGATCGTCGAGGATCCGGAGATCGCCAGTGAGCTGAAAAAGCTGCGCGGAATGGTCGCGAGCGCCGCGAAAATGCTGCAAGGCGTCTCGGCGAATTTTTGGCTGCCGAGGCTCAATCTCGTACCGCTCGACGCCGCGATTTTTCTCGAAGATTTCCGCGACCGGCTTCGTAAACTTTTTCCTGAAGCCGCGGCTGAAATTCAATGGACGGTCGAGCTGGAGGGCGAAGAAATCGCCGTCGATCTCGAACTGATCTTCATCGCGCTTTCGGAGATTTGCCGGAACGCATTTCACTTTCAGGACACCACCGAGCCGGTCGCGATCCGGGTCGCAATCGAGAGCGGGCGATGGATTTTCGAGGTGAAAGAAAAACGCGCGGCGGTCGAGACTCCGCCGGAGACGTGGGGGCTCACACCGCTGGTTTCCACACGGCGCGGCGGATACGGGCTCGGGCTTTTTCACTGCCGACAAATCATCGCGCAGCACGGCGGAGAGTTGGAATTTCGCCACGACTCCGCTGCTGCCGAACTCACGGCGCGAGTCGCGCTGCCGCTTGCTTCCGACGATGGCCGATAAACCGGTGATGAAACTCGTTGTCATCGACGACGAGCGCACGATCCTGCTGACGCTTGAGGCCACGCTGAAACGGCACGGTTATGAGCCGCACATGGCCGCGACCGCATCCGCCGGGACGAACCTCGTGCGCAAGCTGAATCCCGCGCTGGTGCTGCTCGATCTCGGGCTGCCGGATGCCGATGGGCTCGACGTGCTGCGATCGTTCAAAAGCGAGTTCCCGGCGATCCCGGTCATCATCGTCACTGCGCAGGATTCACTGAGCAATGCGATCGAATCGATCAAGGAAGGCGCGTTCCATTTCATCAGCAAACCCTACGCGCCAGAGGAACTGTTGAGCCTCGTGAAGCGCGCGATTGAACAGCGCGAACTCGCGCAGGAAGCGCAGAATTTGCGGGCTGAAAAGAAGCAGCTCTCGCAACGGCTCGAACGCGCGGAGAAGCAGCTCGCGCCGGTGAACAAAAGCCGCTCGATGCGCGAGGTGAATGAACTCATCGAACGCGTCGCGCCGACCGATGCGAACATCCTGCTGACCGGCGAGAGCGGCGTGGGCAAGGAGGTTTTCGCAAATCACATCCACCGCTCCAGCGCGCGCGCCGGCGGTCCGCTCGTGAAGCTGAACTGTGCCGCATTTCCCACGAACATGATCGAGGCCGAGCTTTTCGGTTACACGAAAGGCGCATTCACCGGCGCGGTAGCCGACTTTCCCGGCATGATCAGCGAGTCCTCCGGAGGCACGCTTTTTCTCGATGAAATCGCCGAGATGCCGCCCGAATTGCAGACTCGTTTTTTGCGCGTCTTGCAGGAACGCGAATATCGCGCGCTCGGCAGCACGAAAACCGTGGCGTCGAATTTTCGCCTCGTCGCCGCGACCAACCGCAACATCGTCGAAGCCGTGCGCGACGGCGATTTGCGTCAGGATCTTTACTACCGCCTGAATACATTTCAGGTCGCCATCCCGCCGCTGCGCGAGCGCACCGAAGACATCCCGGCGCTCGTCTCGAGCTTCCTCGAGCACTTCTCCGCGAAGATGGGAAAGGTCTCGCCAACGATCACACCGGAAGCCTTTCAAATGATGTTGCAGTACGGCTGGCCGGGCAACGTGCGCGAACTGCAAAATGCGATCGAGTATGGTGTCGTTCTTGCCGACAACGGCGCCATCACGCCGAAGCAATTACCGCGCGAGATCCAGCTCCCCGTCGCGCTTCAAAATCTCCCTCCGACCGCGAGCGGCGACTCGCTGAAACTCGGCGAGCACGAGAGGCAGACGATTCTCAAGGCGCTCGCGCAGTCGCATGGGAACAAGAAAAAGGCGGCGTCGATTTTGGGCATCCACCGGCCCACACTTTACTCCAAAATGAAGAGATTCGGGATCGAGCTGTGATGGGGGCCAACGTCCTCCGTCATCGCGAAAAGGTGCTCGCACACGCCGAGCAGCAACTTCTTTCGCAGGGCAAGCTGAACTCCGCTGAACTCCTCTCGCTCTACAAAAAATTCCTCAAGATCGAGAACCACCGCATCCGCCTGAAGCACTACAGCGGCGGCGGCGGACGCGAGACCTGCGGCCAGAGCGCGAGCCTCGTCGATATCGTCATCCGGCATCTGCTCACCGCCGCACTGCACGCCGACCCGACGACCACCGGGCGCCCGGTGAAGCTCGCGCTCGTCGCCATCGGCGGATACGGCCGCGGCGAGCTGAATCCATTCAGCGATGTGGACATCATGTTTCTTTACCCGGACGCGCCGAAAAAGATCGACCCGCGCACGAACGAAATCGTGCAGGCGATTCTCTACATGCTGTGGGACATCGGGTTTAAAGTCGGCCACTCGACGCGCTCCATCTCCGGTGCGATCACCCAGGCAAATGCGGACATGCTTTCAAAAACCTCGCTGCTGGAGTCGCGCCTCGTCGCCGGCGATGAGGCGCTTTTCGAGAAGTTTCGCGCCGCGTTTGTGAAGCAGTGCGTCGAGGGGCACGTCGAGGAATACATCGCGCAGCGTGTCGCGAACCAGGCCGACCGGCACGAGAAATTCGGGGGCAGCATTTACATGCAAGAGCCGAATGTGAAGAACGGCTGCGGAAGCCTGCGTGACTACCAAAACCTCTTGTGGATCAGCTTCTTCAAGGAGCGCGTGCAATCCACCGCGGGCCTGCAGGAAAAAAAATTGCTGAACGAAACAGAGCGCCGCCAGCTCGATCGGGCATACGATTTTCTCCTCCGTGTGCGCACCGAGCTGCACTACTTCAACAAGCGTTCCGCGGACGTGATCGTGCTAAGCCAGCAAACCCCGATCGCCACGAAGCTCGCGTATCCGCAGAAAAATATCCTGCGTCGCAGCGAGGCATTCATGCGCGAGTACTACCAGCACGCGCGGGATATTTATTACATCACCGAGCTCCTCTCGCAGCGTCTCAGCATCCTGTCCCCCGCGGGCACGAAAACGTCCAAACTCCTCGGCATCTTCCGCCGCAAGCCGTCGCGCGAGGACGAGCACTTCGACGGATTCTACGCGAGCGATGGCAAGATTTTCCCCGAGTCGCGCGACATCTTCGGACAGGACCCGCCACGGCTCATGCGGCTTTTCCAGCACATGCAGCATCGCGGTCTCCCGATGAGCGCGGAGCTCGAAACGCTCGTGCGGCGGCGGCTTCGGGTCGTGGACAAGACATTCCAATATGGCCGCGCAAACCGCGACACCTTCACTGCCATCTGCTCGAGAAAAGGCGAGGTTGGCTGGATTTTGCGCGCCATGCACAAGGTCGATTTTCTCGGCCGCTACATTCCAGAATTCGGCCAGCTTACCTGCCTCGTCCAGCACGAATTTTTCCACCGCTACACCGCCGACGAGCACACGATCGTCTGCATCGAAAAGCTCGACCGCATCATCGACACCGACAATCCGCGGCTCGGCGAGTACCAGAAGATTTTCCAGAAGCTCGAAGACCCATTCGTGCTCTACCTCGCGCTGCTCATGCACGACACGGGCAAGGCGTCGAACGCCCGGTTGCACGCCGAGGCCAGCACCGTCTTCGCGCAGCGGGTCGCGCGTCGGCTCCAGCTTGCGCCTGAGCGGAGGAAGTCGCTGCTGCTGCTCGTGGACAACCACATCATCATGTCCAGCACCGCGCAGCGGCGGAATCTCGAGGACTCCGCGACCATCGCGGAGTTTGCCGGCGTGGTGAAAAATCAGGCCAATCTTGATGCGCTGATGCTGCTGACGCTCGCGGACGGGCAGGGCACCGGGGATGAGAATTGGTCCGATTGGAAGGAGTCGCTCGTCTGGCAACTCCACCGCAGCACGTCGCTTTATCTCGCCGATGGCGAGGCCTTTTACCGGCAGCGCACGATCGAGCGCGAGGAGCTGCGGAAGACCGTCCACAGCAAGGTTCGTGGCGATTTCCAAGAGGAGATCGACGCGCAATTCGGCTACATGCCGGATCGTTATTTTCAAACGTACGGCGTCGGCGAAATCATCGAGCACATCCGTTTGTTTCGGCGTTTTCTGGAGGCGCGCGACGACGAGGATTTCGTGCCGTTCGCGCCCGCCGTCCGCTGGATCTCGCATCCGAACAAAGGCCACAGCGAGGTCTGGATTTGCGGCTGGGATCGCACCGAACTACTCGCCCGCATCGCCGGCTCATTCTCCTGCGTGCAGCTCAATATCCTGAGCGCCGATGTGTTTACGCGCGGCGACAGTCTAGTGCTTGACATCTTCCGCGTCTGCAACACGAGGTTCGAAGCGGTGACGGACCAAAAGGAAATGGCGCAGGTCGAGAAGCTCCTCGCACAGTCGATGGCATCAATCGAATACGACTTCACGCCTTTGCTCTCCAAAGCGATGAAGCGGCGAGAATTTCACCTGTCCCAAGAGCTCGATTTCCCCACTCGCATCGCGATCGATAACAGCGCGCACCCGACCTACACGCTCGTCGATATCCAGACGCCCGACCGCCTCGGCCTGCTCTACAATCTCCTCAAAGCGCTCGGCGGCGTCGGAGTCCAAATCGCCCTCTCCCGCATCGCGACCGAAAAAGGCGCGGCCATCGACAGCTTCTACGTCAGCGATCTCGAGGGCAAAAAGCTGAAGGACAGCGCGACCCTTTCCCGCCTCCAGCGAGCCCTCCTCGAAGCCTCGCAAAGCCGCCTGGCGGACTGAGCGGATTTTGGGGGCGCAGCCCTGAGAAGTTGCGCGCTTCCACGAAGCTGCATCGGAGGGTTTGTGGTCTGACTTTTTACAAAGTCTCTGCGCCTCCCTGTCCTTTTGGATCGCGGACGCTCTTGCGGCGCTGATGGGCGGGGCCCGTTGGTTTGGAAAGGTTGTGGGCGGTGTTGATGAGCGCGATGTGGGAGAAGGCTTGAGGAAAATTTCCAACTAGGCGCTTGGCGCGCGGGTCGTATTCCTCGGAAAGGAGGCCGAGGTCGTTGCGGAGAGAAAGGAGTCGCTCGAAAAGTTCGCGGGCCTCGTCGCGGCGACCGAGCAGGATGTAGTTGTCGGCAAGCCAGAAGGAGCACGGCAGAAACGCGCCTTCGCCGGGCGGGAGGCCATCAACGTCTTCGGCTTTGTCAGGGTGGTATCGCATGACGAAGCCATCGACGACGAGGTCGCGCTCAATCGCTGCGACGGTGCCGCGAATACGCTCGTCTTCGGGCGGGAGGAAGCCGACGAGCGGCAACATGAGCAGGCTGGCGTCGAGCTTTTCCGAGCCGTAATCCTGCGTGAATGAGCCGAGCTTTTTACTGAATCCTCGCGCGCAAATTTCCTCGCGGAGCTGATCGCGCTGCTGTCGCCAGCGATCGACAGGGCCTACGAGTCCGAACTTCTCCACATTGCAAACGGCGCGATCGAATGCCACCCACGCCATCACTTTCGAATGAGTGAAATGCCGCCGCGGGCCGCGCACCTCCCAGATGCCCTCGTCGGGCTCGTGCCACGCGGTTTCCAGGAATTCCATCACTGCGCGCTGCATGCGCCAAGAGGCTTCCTCGGGCTCGATGCCTGCGAGATACGACTGGTGCATCACGTCGATGAGCTCGCCATACACGTCGAGCTGAAATTGCCCGCTCGCCGCATTCCCGACATGCACGGGCTTCGAGTTTTCATAGCCCGGGAGCCACGGCACTTCGTATTCGTCGAGCCGCCTTTCGCCGCGCGCGCCATACATGATTTGCAGCTTCGATGGGTCGCCCGCGACCGCGCGCAGGAGCCAGTCGCGCCACGCGCACGCCTCGCTCTTGTAGCCCGCGGCGAGTAAGGAGTAGAGGGTGAAAGTCGCATCTCGCAGCCAGCAGTATCGGTAGTCCCAATTTCGCACGCCGCCGATTTTCTCGGGCAGCGAAGTCGTGGGGGCCGCTATGATGCCGCCGCTCGGCGCGTAGGTCAGCGCCTTCAGTGTGATCAGCGAGCGCTGCACCGCCTCATCCCATTCGCTCGATTGCTTCGATTGCGAACTCCATTCGCGCCACCAGCGTTCCGTTTTTTTGAGTTCACGAAGCGGCTCGACGTGCGTTTTAGGCGCTTCGTAGGAGGGGTGCCAGAGCAGGAGGAAGGTCTGCGTGTCCCCCTCCGAGATTTCGAATTCCGCGACGGTCGTGAGGTCTTCGCCGCGCGTCGGCACATCGCACCAGAGGCTGATCGCATCGGGCCCGGCGACCGCTTCGAGCCGGTCGTCGATCTGTCGCACCCATGGTAGGATCGAGCCGTAATCGAAGCGAATCACGAGCTGCATCTTCATCTTCACGCGCCCACGGATGCCACGCACGACTCGCACGAGATCGATCGCGTGATCGCGCGGCGGCATGAAATCGATCACACGAACGCAGCCCTCCTCCGTCTCGAAATCCGTCTCCAGAATCAGCGTGCCCGGCCGATATCGCCGCGAGGTCGCCGTGATTTTTCCCGCAGGCGCCATTTTCCAATAGCCGTGGTTTTCATCCCCAAGCAGTGCGGAAAAGCACGCGGCGGAGTCGAAGCGCGGCAGGCAGAGCCAGTCAATCGAGCCGTTGCGGCCGACGAGCGCGGCGGTGTGTGTGTCGCCGATGAGGCCGTAGTCTTCGATTTTCACAGAGGTGCTTGTATGGGAGTTGGAAACGAATCGCGTGCGTGCTCGATGCCGGTTCCGCACGGGAGACGCGTATTTTTTTTGAAACGAAACGCTTGAGTATGCGCATGATGTGCGCATACTCCCGGCCCACAAAAAACGAAAAATGACAGACACTCAGGACATCTCCGCACTGCGGATGCACGCAAACGACACCGGTAGCGCCGACGTGCAAATCGCTCTTCTCACCAAGCGGATCAGCGATCTCACGGAACACCTCAAGACGCACGTTAAAGACCACCACTCGCGCCGCGGCCTCCTGCAAATGGTCGCCCGCCGCCGCAAGCTCCTCGACTACCTCAAGCGCACCGCTGGTGAGCGCTACAAAGGCATTCTCGAGAAGCTCAGTCTGCGTAAATAACTTTCACAATTTCAGGAATTGGTTCGCCCCCGGAAATCGGGGGCGAACTTTTTCTGAACACAGCGTCGCGTGGCAATTCCGCCGCGCGGCATTTCAAAAAACAAAACCCCAAGCTAGAGAGGCTTCTCCGGCGCGTTGGCGGATCATTTTGAATCTTGAATTTTGAACTCCGAGGAGCGGCGTCTCCCGGTTCGGAGTTCCAAATTCAACATTCAAAATTCCGCCGCACCGGATCGCCTCACCAAAATAACATGATCCATCAAGTCACGAGCCAGGTCGGCTCCACCCCCATCGTCATCGAAACCGGCAAGCTCGCCAAACTCGCCGACGGTGCAGTCACCGTCCGCTGCGGCGAGACGATCGTCTTCGTCTCAGCCGTCTCTGCCACGTCGCTGAAAGACGGCCAGGACTGGTTTCCGCTCACCGTCGATTACCGCGAAAAAGCGGCCGCGGTCGGCAAATTCCCCGGCGGCTACTTCAAGCGTGAAGGCCGTCCCTCCGAGAAGGAAATCCTTACCTGCCGGATGACTGATCGTCCGCTGCGTCCGCTCTTCCCCAAAGGCTACCTCTACGACACGCAGATCATCTCCGTGCTGCTCAGCGCAGACGGTCAGAATGATCCCGACATGCTCTCCATCAATGGCGCGAGCGCTGCGCTCATGGTGTCCGATATCCCGTTCGCGGGGCCGATCGGCGCTGTCCGCGTTGGGCGCGTGAATGGCCAGTTCATCGTCAATCCGACGCACGCCGAAATGGCGCACAGCGACCTCGACCTCGTCTATGTCGGCACGAAGGACGACGTCATCATGATCGAAGGCGCCGCCGATCAGCTCCCCGAAGAGGAGTTTGTCAAAGCGCTGGAATTTGCCCACGGCCACGCGCGCACGATCATCGACGCGCAGGTCGAGCTCGCGGCGAAAGTCAATAAGACCAAGCGCGTTCTGCCGCTCATGCTGGTGAAGGACGAGCTTCTCGAAGTCGCCTACTCGGTCGCCGGCGACCGGATCGAAGCCGCCCTGAACACGAGCGGCAAAGCGAACCGGCACAAGGCTGTCGAAGCCCTCAAAAAAGAAGTCAGCAACGCCGTCATCGCGAAATATCCCGATGCGACGAAATTCGAAGTCAGTCAGGCTTTCGACTACCTGCAGAAGAAGGCGTTCCGCATCAGCATCCTCGACAAAAAGGTGCGCTGCGACGGACGCGGTCTCGGCCAGATTCGCGACATCGTCGCCGAAGTCGGCCTGCTTCCTCGCTCACACGGGAGCTCGATGTTCCAGCGGGGCGAAACGCAATCCGTCGCGCTCGCGACGCTCGCTCCTGCCGACGAAGCGCAGGACCTCGACGGCTACACCGGCGGTGCGACCACCAAGCGCTTCATTTTGCACTACAACTTCCCGCCCTTCAGCGTCGGCGAGACAGGCCGCACCGGCAGCCCCGGGCGCCGCGAAATCGGCCACGGTGCGCTCGCCGAGCGCTCCATCGACGCGGTGATCCCGAGCGTGGAGAAATTCCCCTACGCCATGCGCGTCAGCAGCGAGATCATGGAAAGCAACGGCTCCAGCTCGATGGCCAGCGTCTGCGCAGGCATCCTCGCCCTCATGGATGCAGGCGTGCCGATCAAGGCTCCCGTCGCCGGCATCAGCGTCGGCCTCGTCACCGAATACGGCGCGGACGGCCAGCTCGCCCGCTACACCACGCTCGCAGACATCCTCGGCAGCGAGGACCACTTCGGCGACATGGACTTCAAACTCTGCGGCACCGAGCGCGGCGTCACCGGCTTCCAGCTCGACCTGAAGCTCCCCGGCGTCAGCCACAAAATCATGGCCGAGGCGATCTTCCAGGCCCGCGACCTCCGCGGCGAAGTGCTCGCGAAAATGGCCGTCGCTCTCGACGAGCCGCGCACCGAGATGAGCCCGTATGCGCCGCGCATCGAGACCGTGAAAATCAACCCGGAGAAAATCGGCCTCCTCATCGGGCCCGGCGGCAAGACGATCAAAGGCATCGTCGCCGAGACTGGGTGCGAGATTAACATCCAGGACGACGGCACCGTGCAGCTCTACTCGAACAACCCCGAGGGCATGGCTCGCGCGAAACAAATCGTTGAGGGCATGACCAAGGAGATCGAAATCGGCACGATGTATCAGGGCCGCGTCGTCACCATCAAAGAGTTCGGCTGCTTCGTCGAAGTCATGCCCGGAAAAGACGGCATGGTGCACATCTCCGAGCTCGCGGACTTCCGCGTGAACCGCGTCGAGGACGTCGTGAAAGTCGGCGAACTCATCTGGGTCAAATGCATCGGCGTCGATGAAAAGGGCCGGGTGAAACTCAGCCGCAAAGCCGCGATGAAAGACCGCCAGGTGGAAGAGCAGGGGGCAGCCGCTCCTGCTGCGCCACAGGAATAAAAGGAAGCTCAGTTCAGAAAACGCCGTCCAGAAATGGACGGCGTTTTTTTATCTAGGACGACTAGAAATTCGCGCTGCCCGTTTTGGCGAAAGCCTATGATTTGTGTCGCGCGAGGAACTCCTCGGCGAGGGCGCGGTAAGCAGCGGAGCCGATGCCGTTGGGCTCGTATTCGATGATCGGTTTGCCGTGGCTCGGGGCCTCACCGAGGCGGACGCTGCGCGGGATTACGGTCTTGTAGAGGACTTCGCCGAAGTGACTCTGGACTTCGCCGATGACTTGGTTGGCGAGGTTGTTTCGCATGAACATGGTCATCAAGATGCCGCAGATTTTGAGCTGCGGATTCGCGCCGCAATCGCGGATTTGCGAGACGACGTTGTCGATTTTGCTGAGGCCTTCGAGGGCGTAATATTCGCACTGGAGCGGGATGAAAAGCTCGTCGGCGGCGGCGAGCGCATTGGTCATCAGGATGCCGAGCGAGGGCGGGCAATCGAGCAGCACGAAGTCGAACTCGGCGGCGGCACGCAGCGGCTCGAATGCAGTGCGGAGACGGGTGAGGTGATCCTCGGCGCGGGCGACTTCGATCTCGGCGCCGGCGAGGTCGATGTCGCCTGGGATGATGGAGAGGTTCTCCCAAATCGTCGGAACGATTTTCTCCGCGATATCTCCGTGGCCGAGCAGCGGACCGTAGATGCTGTGGCCCTCGAGTGGCGGCACGCCGAGGCCGCTGGTGGCGTTACCCTGCGGATCGAGGTCGATGATGAGGACGCGCACGCCACGGGCCGCGAGACAGGCGGCGAGATTGACTGACGTGGTGGTCTTTCCCACACCGCCTTTCTGATTGGCGACAGCGACGATTTTCATGGGCGCGGAACGTAGGCGCGGAATTGCGGATTGGCCATTGGGGATTGGTGATTGGGGCGGATCGATTTTCGATTGCGTGGCGCTCTTCCAAATCGGGAGAAGCCGAATGAGGATGCGGCGGTGATCGAACTCACCGAACGACTCCTCTCCGATGCCGGCGGCTGGCAGGCGCTGAAACAGGCACGCAGCCTGCACGAAATGGGGCGCGTGATGGAGGCGACTTACGAGCCACCGATGCTGCAAGGAAAGGTGCGGGTCGGCGATTCTGAGCTGCGATCGGGGTTGCGAATTTTGACGAAGAGCAACATCGAGAATCTGTGCGTTTGCCGCGCCTCGAAGCAGTACGGGACGATTTGCGAACACGCGCTGGCGATAGGCCTCGCGGTGCTGAAACCGCGCGCAACGGCGGGACCGATGAAAGTGGTAGAGACCGGGCCCGCGCCTGTGCTGAAGCCGATCTTCAGCTCGGAGGGTGAGGGGACGCCGCTTGAATTGTTTGTGATTCTCGCGCCGAATTTCGCGGCAATGTGGGAGCGGAATTCGATCACGCTCGGTGCGGAGGTGGCTGTCGCGGGGAAGCGCGCGTTGCTCAGCGCGCTCGACCGGACGCGCGACTATCGGTGCGCGCCGGATGATGTGGAGGCTGTGGGGAAGTTGCGCGAGATGGCGGGCGGTGAGCTGCCCGGCATGGCGATGCTCACACGCGTGCAATTCGTCGATTTTCTCGGTGCTCTGGCGGGGCATCCGCGTGTGACTTTCGGCAAGACGACGGCGGTGAAAGTGGAGGCGACAGGCGTGCAGCCGCGGCTTGCGATCACACGCGGCGCGGACGGCTCTGCGACGCTGCGTGCGGAGATTCCGGGGGAGGGGAAGTTGCTCGCTGGCGGCGCGCAGGCGTGGCTTTTGCGCGGCGAGACGTTTGTGCCGGTGGCGCCGGGATTGCCCGCGGCTTACGCGGATTTGCTCGTGCGCGAGATCACGATTCCGGCGGAAGGCGCGGAGCAATTTCTCTCTCGCGAATTGCCAGCGCTCGCCGCGTTCTTCGAAATCGACGCGGCGCTCGTGCCTGCTGCGCGATCCTTTGTGGAGGCTCCTCGCGAGACGTCGGAGTTTTCGCTCAAGCTCGAGGGTTCGCTCAATTTTCTCGCTGCGGAACTCACCTGCCGGCGCGGCGAAAAGCACATCGCCGTCGGCGGCGCGGGATACCCCGCAGGAAACCCCGACGAGTCGGCGGCGCTGGGGCGTTTGCAGCGCGCAGGCTTCGCCGCCCCGGATGCCAAGGGCCAGCTCATGCTCAAAGGCGAAGCGGCGATCCTGGCTTTCTTCGCGCGGGATCTGCCGCGGCTGGAGCGCGAGTGGAAGGTCACGATCGGCGAGCGCTTTCAGCACGTCACGCGCGACGTCGAGCGCATCGCGCCGCGGCTGGAGATTCGCAGTTCGGGCGAGCGGTGGTTCGACTTGAATGTCGAGCTGGCGACGCCGGACGGGGAGCGTTTCTCGGCGGCGGAAATCCAGCGCCTTCTGCAATCCGGTCGCGGCTCCGTGAAGCTCAAGAACGGCAAGACCGCGGTCTTCGATCCGGGGCTGCTCGATGAATTTCAGAACGTCCTCAAGGACTGCAATCCGCAGCAGAAGCAGCCGGGGCAATATCGCATCGAGCGGCAGCACGCGGCGTATCTCGAAGGCGCGGCGAACGACGGCGGCCTGGTTATCGCGAGCACGCCGGAATGGCGCTCGTGGGCCACCGCGCCGCGGCAGCTCGAACGGCTTACGCCCTTCCCGCTCGGCGACCTCGAAGGCGTGCTGCGGCCCTATCAAAAGCAGGGCGTCTATTGGCTGCACTTCCTTGCCCAGAACGGCTGGGGCGGCATCCTCGCCGACGAAATGGGCCTCGGAAAAACCGTCCAGATGCTCGCGTTTCTCCGCTCGCTGCGCGGCCGCACGCTCGTGGTCTGTCCGTCGTCGCTCATCTACAACTGGCAGCGGGAAGCCGCGCGGTTTGCGCCCGATTTGAAAGTCCTCGCGCTCGCGGGAGCCAAGCGGCACGAGCTTTTCCCACGCATCGCGGAGTCGAATCTCATCCTCACGAGCTACCCGCTTTTGCGCCGCGATGCGGAGAAATATCGCAGCGTGAAATTCGACGCGATGGTCCTCGACGAGGCCCAGCACATCAAAAATCCCGAGAGCCAAAACGCGCAGTCGGCGCAGACGATCGACGCGCGCCATCGCTTCGTGCTGACCGGCACGCCGGTGGAAAATTCGGTGCGCGATATTTGGTCCATCATGAATTTCTTGATGCCCGGCTACCTCGGCACGCGCGCCGATTTCAAAGAGCGCTTCGAGCAGCCGATCGCGGGCGCGCCGGGTGGCGCGGAGCAGCGGCGGCTCGTGCAGCGGCTGAAGCCCTTCATCCTCCGCCGGCTGAAAAAAACCGTCGCGCCCGAGCTGCCGGACAAGATCGAGCAGGTGGCCTTTTGCGAACTCAGCGGCGCGCAGGCCGAGACCTACAAAAAGCTCCTCGACTCGACACGGCGCGAGGTCTCGCAGCTCGCCGGGACCAAGGATCAAAACAAGGCGCGCATGCTCATGCTCACAGCGCTGCTGCGGCTGCGGCAGGCGTGCTGCGACCTCCGTTTGCTCGGTCTGGAAAATGTCGAGCCCGCGGAATGTTCCGCCAAGCTGGAGCTGCTCGAAGAGCTCCTGCAGGAGGCGCTCGATGGCGGCCACCGCGTCATCGTCTTCAGCCAATTCGTCTCCATGCTCGCCCTCATCCGCGACCAACTCACCGCCGCCGACACGCCCTTTTGCTACCTCGACGGCAGCACCAAAGACCGCGCCGCCGTCGTCGATCGCTTCCAGACCGGCGAGGTGCCCGTCTTTCTCATGAGCCTCAAAGCCGGCGGTGTCGGCCTGAATCTCACCGCCGCCGACACCGTCATCCACTTCGACCCGTGGTGGAATCCCGCCGTCGAAGCCCAAGCCACCGACCGCGCGCACCGCATCGGCCAAAAGAGCGTCGTCACCGCCTACAAGCTTATCGCGCGCGGGACCGTGGAGGAGAAAATCCTCACCCTCCAGACCCGCAAACGCGACATCGTCAATGCCACCATCGAGAGCGAGCAGCCCCTCATGGAAGGCCTCACCACGGCCGACATCGAGGCGCTCATCGGGTAGAAAGCGGCTGCCGCTGCTGCCTTCCGCGCGCGGGCGAAATTTCCCTTTGACATCACTTCAGGCCGCTTCCCACAGTCCCGCCCGGCATGAACCGGACCGAGGCCCCACGGAAATCCGCACGGAGGAAACGCACCCCCGTCTCCCGTCCCCGTCCCGTCACCGCGCATCGCCGCCTCCTCACTGAAGTCCTCGCCACCGACTTCCCGTATCCCGCCGAACGCTTCCACGGCCGCGGCATCGTCATCTGCGGCGGCGGCCTCAAATACCTCCCGTGCGCCTGGGTCTGCCTCCAGATGCTCCGCCACCTCGGCTGCACCCTCCCCATCGAGCTCTGGCACCTCGGCCCCCGCGAAATGCCCGGGGAAATGCGCGCCCTCCTCGCCCCACTCGGCGTCACCTGCATCGACGCGACCCGCCTCCTCCCCCGGCACCCCGCCCGCCGCCTCCAGGGCTGGGAGCTCAAGTGCTACGCCATCCTCCACAGCCACTTCCGCGAAGTCCTCCTCCTCGACGCCGACAACGTCCCCGTCCTCGACCCCACCTACCTCTTCGACACCCCCGAATATCGCGCAAAAGGCGCCATCTTCTGGCCCGACTTCGAGCACCTCCAGCCCGAGCGCCCCATCTGGAAAATCCTCGGCCTCCCCTATCGCGACGAACCCGAAGTCGAAAGCGGCCAGCTCCTCATCGACAAAAAACCGAGCTGGCGCGCCCTCCAGCTCGCCTGGCACCTGAACGACCACAGCGACTACTACTACCTCCACATCTACGGCGACAAAGAAACCTTCCACCTCGGCTGGCACCTCGCCGGCACCCCCTACGCCCAGCCCGCCCGCGGCATCTACTACCTCACCTCCACCATGTGCCAGCACGACTTCCAGGGCCGGCGCCTCTTCCAGCATCGGAACTTCGCCAAATGGCAGCTCCACGGTGAAAATCCCCGCATCCCCGGCTTCTGGCACGAAGCCGAATGCCTCACCTTCCTCGCCACCCTCCGCGCCCACTGGGATGGACTTCCCCCCGGCATCCGCCGCTGGCGACCCACCCGCCGCGGCTCCCTCGAGCACGAAGCCGCCGCCGCCCTCTGCGCCCACCCCTGGCTCTACCGCCGCCTCGGCCACGACGAACGCCCCATGACCTTCACCCCCGATGGCCGCATCGCCCGCGGCGCCGCCTCCTGCGAACACTTCTGGGACCTCCGCGCCCACGCCGGCCGCCTCCATCTGGAAATCTTCAGCCCCACCGACAAAACCCTCACCGCCACCCTCCACCCCGACGGCACCTACCGCGGCCACTGGCTCCTGTTCGAAATGATGGCGGTAGAATTTGCGCCCCTTCCACTTCCCATGCTACAAACCCCTTTACCCGTTTCTCCTCTCTCCTATTAGGCGGCATAGCGTGCCGATCCAATGATGAAAACCCCCATCGCAATTCTATCATTCCTTCTCCTCTCGCTCGGTGTCTCCGCTTTTGCGCAGACGCCGAAGGGAATCGACGGATTTCTCGACATGCTGTGGGGCACTCCTACACAAGACGCGAAACAGAAAATGCTTGAGCGTCCCGGTGTCACTTTCAAGCGCAACGTGCCGGGCGGGATCATTTTTAGTGGCGGCGTTTTCGCTGGCCGCCCCGCCAATACTTTTGCGCTCCTATTCTCTGGAGGTCGCCTCTATCGCGGCGATGTCTCACTGAATCCAGCAGGCAACCGCCATGAGGTCTATGAATCGATCAAAAAGGAACTGATTACCAAATACGGACCTCCTGCCAAGTCAGGAAAAGACGGATTTACCCGTTGGACATTCCATTCGACGACGTTTCATTCGGATGATGAGGCGCTGGAATTGTCGGTTGGACAGAAGTTTAACGAAGTCAACTTGTCCTATATCAACGAATCGATGGCCAAGGCATCCAACGGCGGTAAAGGAGAACTGTGATTCCACCAATGATTCCTTTTCCCCTCGTGCCGAAGTTCCACTTCGGCACGCGCTTATCCCCGAAGCTCTGTTTCGCCACGCACACGTCCCGCGAAACCGTCCAGCGACGAAGCACAGCTTCGGGGACGAGATAAAAAACCAAACCAAAGTAACCAACAGAAAACAGCAACTATGAAAAACAACATCACCGCCATGATCGCCGCTGCCACCATGTTCGCAGCGCCCATCACTGTCCTCGCCGGCCCATACCGCAGCGCCATAGTTCGCGGAGGCAATGAGGAAGCACACTTAATGATTGACGTTCCCAAAGGTAAGGCCATCGCGATTACAAACTTCGCTGACACGTTGCCCGATATTTCCAAAAGCATCGTTGGCGTAAACATCAACGGTGAGATCGCTGTGATCTTGCAGGCCGTTTTGGCCAGCCAAAACAGCACTGAAGGACAGCCGAACAATCGCGAGGTCATCGTTGTCGGCCCCGCAACCGTCTCGGTCAACACGTCGGTGGGACAAATCGCTTTCATTTCCTACCGCATTTTCGCGAATTAACCGCAACTCCTAAACGTGCTCTGCAGCAAACAGCTTAGCAGTAAGCGAACTGGCATGACTCCTTTGATTCTCGACTCCACCACCAGCGTGGCGCCGGCGGGCCAAAGGCCGGAGACAAGCCAGCCTACGGCAAAACCGTGGGGAACCAGTCTGAATCGCAAGATGGAGGATTTGAGACAGTTTTGGGGGCTTTGCCTACGGTTGCAGTTGACTGCAATCCGTTTTTTCGGACTGGGAATCGGGTTGCAGACGACTGCAACGCGGTTTTTTCGATGGGGAAATGGGATGCAGCGAGATGCGGGGCGGTTTGGCGGATGGGGAAGGGGGGCGCAGGTGGGTGCGGGGCGATTCTTCGGACGGTGGGTCGGGACGCGGGCAGGTGCCGGGCGGTTTGGCGGGTGCGGGAGCGGTGGGCGGGTGGCGGCGGGGTGGTTTCCAGGCTGGGGAAACGGGTGGCGGTGGCTGGAGACGCGATTTTTGCGCTCTCGAAACGGGCGGGAGATGAGGGTGGGCCGGTTTTTGGGACTGCTTTTTGATCTGATTTTCACTGCAAACCAACCTCAATGAACCCCACCGCACACCATGTCTGATACCGCCGCCCAGGAAGCACTCCTCCACGCCGACCTGATCCTTCGCGTCAATGCCCCGCTTTCCGGCTACGACCGACGAAAGCTGAACGCGCTGCTCCTGAGCGACCTGACCGCCGCCCGGACGGATGCCGGGCAGAAATATAGCGCCGCGAATTTCGCCGCGGGCGATCAGGCGGGCGCGAGTCGCCGGGTCTTCGAGGCGCGGGAGAAGATCGGGGGACTGATCCGCAACGCCCAAAGTGCGATTTTAGCCCTGCCCGAGGAGGACGTGCCGGAGGCCGACCGGATCGATGCACTGGTGACGCTCGGCTTTGTGGGCGGCAACGTGGGCAATCTCCGCGACGGGGCGCATCTGGCGGCGCTGGCGGCGGATATCCTCGCGGGGAATCCGGGGCTGCCGACGATCGTGCGCGTGCCGGCGGGGATCATCACGCGGCTGAGTAATTGGGTGGGGATTTTGAATGCGAATCAGGGGCTCGCCGATGGGGATTCGCGCGAGGAGGTGACCGCGCAAAAGGACGTCACGCGGGAGCTGCTGATCGCGCGCATCGGCCGGGTGCGCCTTTACATCGCCAGCACGAGCGACATCGGCGAACGGGAGCCGGGCCTCGC
>JBBQZX010000029.1:0-78860 GCA_038207335.1 Chthoniobacterales bacterium
ATGGCATCTCCCCCAATGCCGTCGCGGAACGCGCGCGCGACAAGGAAGTGCACAAGCACCACCTTGCTTCCCTTGTCGCAAGCAGCGCGGATATCACCCAATTCGTGCAGGAAAACGTGGCTGCCTTCAACGGCGCCTCGCTTGACAGGACCAACTACGATCTACTGCATGAACTGCTCGAGGCCCAGGCGTACCGCCTGGCCTACTGGCGCGTGGCGGCGGAGGAAATCAATTACCGGCGTTTCTTCGACATCAACAATCTCGCGGCATTGCGAATGGAATTGCCCGAAGTTTTCGAGGCCGTGCACGGGCTCGTTTTCGAACTGATCGGCGCGGGCGCAGCGACCGGTCTTCGCATCGATCACATCGATGGATTGTGGGATCCGCACGCGTATCTCGCCGAACTGCAGCGGCGCGCGCGCGAACTCGTCGGCGCGGAGGGCGAGGAAAAGCCGCTCTATTTGCTGGTCGAGAAAATCCTGGAGCACGACGAGCATTTGCACGCGGATTGGGCTGTGCATGGGACGACCGGCTATGAGTTTGCGACGCAGGTCACGGCAGTGCTCATCGACCGCGAGGCGGAGGCCGATTTCACGGCAACTTACGCGAAATTCGTTGGGGCAAAGCAGTCGTATTCCGAGATCGTTTATCGCAGCAAACTCGTGACGATGCGCGTCTCGATGGCGAGCGAAGTGAACGTGCTCGGGCACATGCTGAACATCATCTCCGAGACGAATCGCTGGTATCGCGATTTCACCGTGAATGCTTTGACCACGGCCATCCGCGAGGTGATCGCCTGCTTCCCGGCGTATCGCACCTATATTTCGCCAGCGGGCGAAATGAGCGAGGCTGACAAACGCATGATCCTGCGCGCTATCGGCGTGGCGCGGCGGCGAAATCCCGCGCTGGAGCGCACGGTTTTCGAGTTTCTGCGCGACGTGCTGATTCCTTCCGCGGACAACCCGCATCCGGTCTATGAAAAGGCGCGAAGGGAGTTCGTGATGAAATTCCAGCAATGCACTGGGCCGATCACGGCGAAGGGCGTCGAGGACACTTCGTTCTACGTCTATAACCGGCTGATCGCGCTGAACGAGGTCGGCGGCGATCCGGGGAAATTCGGCGCGGATGCGGGGACGTTTCACGCGCAGAATGCGGCGCGCCTGGCGGAATTTCCGCACTCGATGCTGGCCACCTCGACGCATGACACGAAGCGCAGCGAAGACGTGCGCGCGCGGCTCGCGGCGCTCTCGGAGCTGCCTGCCGAATGGGGGCGCGCGCTGCGCCGATGGAGCGCGGCGAATCGAAAACATAAGACCGAGATCGACGGCGAAATGGCGCCGGATGCGAACGAGGAATACCTGCTCTACCAAACATTGCTCGGGAGCTGGCCGCTGGAGCCGATGTCCGCGGAAGAGCTTCAAGACTACATCCAGCGCATCCAGGCCTACATGCAGAAAGCGCTGCACGAGGCGAAAGTGAACAGCAGTTGGATCGAGCCGAACGCGGCGTGGGACAGCGCCTCGGATGAGTTTGTCGCTAAAATCTTAACGCCTGGTCGCTCGAACAAATTCCCCGAACTGTTCGCGCCGCTCGCTGCGCGAATTGCGGAAGCTGGCGCGATCAATTCGCTGTCACAGCTCGTGCTGAAACTCACGGCGCCGGGAGTGCCCGACATTTATCAGGGTCAGGAGATGTGGGATTTCAGCCTCGTGGATCCCGATAACCGCAGACCGGTCGATTTTGAACACCGAAAAGCGCAGCTTGCATCGCTCGCCAAAAATCATGATCCGGCGGATTTGCTCGCGAACTGGCGCGACGGAAGGCTCAAACTTTTCACGACGCAGATGTTGCTGCGTTTTCGGCGTGGAAATTCGGCGCTTTTCGGCCACGGCGGCTATACGCCGGTCACGACTGAGGGTGTCTTTGATGAGTGCTGCATCGCGTTTCACCGCTCAGATGAAGACTCAGAAATCTTAGTCGCGGTGCCGCGCCTGAGCCTCCGTGTCGCATCGCCGCCAATCGGCGATGCGTGGGGGAACACACGACTCGGTTTCAATGTGTGCGGCGACTGGCGCGACGTGGTGACCGGCCGTGAATACAGCGCCGGTCAAGATCTGCGCCTTGCCGACGTCTTTCGCGACCTGCCGTTCGCGGTGCTCGCGAGGAGTGCGCACTAATCGTCAACCACGCGAGGCGAGGTAAAGTTCGGCGAGACGATGGCGGCTGATTTTCCCGCGCTCGTTCGTCGGAATTTCGTCGAGGAGCCAGATGTCTTTCGGCGTCTGCCATGCACTGAGTCGAGCATGGCAATGGCGGAGAATCTCGGTCGCATTCGTCCCCGGCAAAGCAACGATACACGCGACCGGCTCCTCTCCGCGGAGAGAGGATGGAATTCCGAAAACGACCGCCTGCAGCACTGCAGGATGACTTCCAATCTGACCTTCGATCTCGATAGGATTGAGCTTTCGCCCAGCCACATTGATGACGTCCGAGGCGCGTCCCGCAATACACATCTCCTCGCCGCTCCAACGGATCAAATCGGTGGGAATGAACCGCTCGAAGGAAAGGGCCTCGGCAGTTTCAATCCCCAGCGGTTCCGCGCTCGCGGGAAAATATCCATCGCCGACCGCGGCGCTTCGCACCTCTATGGGCGCGAGCTCCGCGCCGTACGAGCGCGTGATCCTCACTCCGCGCATTGGCGTGCCCACAAAGCCATCATCGCCTCCGAAACCGGCATCGTCGTAGGCGATGCCGCCGCACTCGGAGGCTCCGTAAAATGTGTGGATTCGAAGGTGGAACTTTTCGCGGAAACGCACCGCAGCGCTGCGCGGGAGAGGCGCGCCAGCCGAGATGCAGAGCCGCAGCGATGGGAGCGCAGCGGTGTTTTCAAGTTCCGCGAGCTTTTGGAAAAAGACCGGCATTCCTGGGAAAACCGTCGCTCCGGTGGTGGCGAGTCCGTGGAGAATTGCGCGCGGCATCCGGTCTTCGCTCGCGACCAGCGGCACTCCGAATGCGAGGAGCGGTGTGAGCAAATTGCTGAATCCGTACGAGTGCGAAAACGGAATGACGCCGAAATTCACGTCGCCTTCGGTAATGCCCATCGTCGCGCAAATATTCTCGGCATCGGCGAGCAACTGGTGCGCGCGAAACCGCACAGCCCGCGGCGCGGAGGTCGTGCCGGAAGTGAGCTTCAGCAGGTCGGGCGCGAGCCCATTCCAGTCGGGCGCGGGACCTGCCACGCGCGCCGAGATGCGGATCTCATCGCCCTCCGAAGTGAGGAGCGACGCGACACCACAGGTTTCGAGCGCGAGTTCAAGCTCGCCCGAGTCCATGTGCCGCCCGAGCGGAAGCACGACGATTCCGGCACGAAAAAGCGCGAGAAGGACAGCGGGCCAGGTTGCGCTATTGCCGATCTGCACGCCTACAATCGAGCCGGGAATCAAGCTAGCAAGCTGGCTGGCGAGCGATCCAGACTCTTTTTCGATGTCGCGGAAAGTGCGCACCACGCTGCCATCCGCGTAGAAAATCGCGGGCGTATCTGCGAGTCTCGCGAGCGTTGCGCTCCATGCGGAAAGGAGCGCGTTGTTCGACGAGGATTGAGTCACAAAATCAGGAACGTCTTTTTGATTGCAAGCTAGGGCGAGATTGGTAGTCTCTACCTCCCTTTTCCAGCCATGAAAGCCGATATTCATCCCAAATACGAGTCCACTACGATCGCCTGCGCGTGCGGCACTGCCTACCACACGCGCTCTACCCGCCGCGATTTGAAGATCGGCATTTGCGCCGCATGCCATCCGTTTTTCACCGGTGAGCAGAAATTCATCGATACCGCAGGGCGCATCGAGAAATTCTCGCGCCGGTACTCGGGCATGCCTACTCGCGCAAAGAAATCTTAGTTCAGACTCGAAAAACTTTCAGACGGTGAAGGTGCCACGCGCGCCTTCACCGTTTTCTTTTTCGCCATGGATTTCGCGCCACTCATCGTAAAAAAGGCCGACCGTTTTCGTGAACTCGAAGCGGAAATCGGCTCAGGAAATCTTTACGACGATCCGCGCCGCGCGAAGGAGTTGTTGCGCGAACACACTCGCTCGAAGGAGCTGCTCGCGAGCTGGGAGGAACTCCAGAAGGCGCAACGCGAACTCGGCGAGAATCAAGAACTCGCGAATGGCGAGGACAAGGAATTCGCGGACATGGCGCGGGCGGAAATTCCTGCGCTGCAGAAACGAATCGCGGAGCTTGAGCTCGCGGTGCAATTCGCGCTCCTGCCCCCCGACCCAAATGAGGATCGCGATGCGATCGTGGAACTGCGCGCAGGCACTGGCGGCGATGAGGCGGCGATTTTTGCGGGCGACTTATATCGGATGTATTCGCGATTCGCGGAGGCGAGTGGGCTGAAGATCGAACCGATGGAATCAAGCGTGTCCGACATGGGAGGCTTCCGCGAGATGATCTTCCGTGTCACCGGCCAGTCGGTCTTTCGCAAGCTGCGATACGAGAGCGGCGTACATCGCGTGCAGCGCGTGCCGGCGACCGAGGCACAAGGGCGAATTCACACTTCGACCGCGACCGTCGCGGTGCTGCCAGAAGCGGAGGAGGTTGATTTTGAACTCAAGCCGGACGACCTTCGAATCGACGTCTGCCGGTCAGGCGGACCCGGCGGGCAAGGCGTAAATACGACCGACTCCGCGGTGCAGGTGCTGCATATCCCGACTGGCACCATCGTGCGATGTCAGGACGGACGGAGCCAAATCAAGAACAAGGAGAAGGCGTTGCAAATCCTGCGTTCCCGGCTGCTGCAGCGGAAACAGGACGAGGAGGCGGAGAAATATGCGGCGCATCGCAAAAGCCAGATCGGATCAGGAAGTCGCAGCGAAAAAGGGCGGACCTACAACTACCCGCAGAACCGAGTTACCGATCACCGGATCAATCTCACGCTATACAATCTGGATTCCTTCATGGAGGGAAACATCGCGCCGATGATCGAGGCGCTGCAGACGCAGGACATGGAGGAGCGCCTCGCCGAGGCAAACGCAGGCGCTGCTGCGGCTCATTGACACGGCTTAAGCGGTGGAACTGGCATGAAAACCGTCCTCGATGTCATTCAGGCGACGGCGCCATTTTTCAAGAAGCATAGTGTCGAGAACGGGCGACTGAACATTGAGCATCTGCTCGCGCATGTGCTTGGGAAGAAGCGGATGGATTTGTATGTGGAATTCGATCAACCGGTCGCGGATCAAGCGCTGGACGAGCTCCGCGAGCTGGTGCGCAGGCGCGCTGCGGGTGAGCCTTTGCAGCATTTGCTCGGGACGGCGGAGTTTTTCGGACGCACTTTTTTATCCGACAAACGCGGGCTGGTCCCGCGCCCGGAGACTGAGCAACTCGTGGAATTGATCCTCGCCGAACGTCGCGACTTCAAGCGTGCGCTGGATGTCGGAACGGGCAGCGGGGTGATCGCGCTTACGCTTGCAGAGGAGATGCCGGAAGCGAGGGTGGAAGCGGTCGATTTTTCGGAAGATGCGCTGGCGCTGGCGCGCGAAAATTCGACGCGACTCGGGCTCACGGACCGGGTGCGATTTTTGCGCAGCGATCTGCTCGGCAGTGCGGAGGGCGAGTTCGATCTGATCGTAGCAAATCTTCCCTACATCGACTCGGCGGTCGTTCCGACGCTGCCGCGAGAGGTGCAGCACGATCCCGCGTCCGCGCTGGATGGTGGCGCGGGCGGGCTGGAGTTACTCACGCGTCTCATCGCGGATGCGCCGCGGTTTTTGCGCGGGCGGCTCGCTCTGGAGATCGGTCACGACCAAACCGCACAGCTCAGTGAGAAACTCGTGCTCAATAATTTTTCCGACATCCGCCCCATTTGCGATTACCAAGGGCGCAACCGATTTCTCTTCGCAACTCATGGATAAAATTCTCGTTCACGGCGGTCACAAACTCTCTGGTTCGGTCAAAATCAGCGGCTCGAAAAATTCCGCACTGCCCATTCTTGCCGCGACATTGCTGACGAAAGAACCGTGCGTGATCCATCACGTCCCGGACCTAAGCGACATCCATTACATGCTGCAAATCCTCTCGCATCTAGGCGCGCAAGTCGAGCGGGCGAGCGGCACGGTGACGGTGCAGGCGGAGAAAATCGGGACGCTCGCGCCATACGAGATCGTGCGGAAAATGCGCGCCTCCGTGTGCGTGCTCGGGCCGCTGCTCGGGCGCGAGAAGCAGGCAACCGTCTCCCTTCCAGGCGGTTGCGTGATCGGCGACCGCCCGATCGATTTACATTTGAAAGGCTTCGAGGCACTCAATGCCGCGCATCGCGTCGAGCAGGGAAATGTCATGGTTTTCGCCGGCACGCTGAAGGGCGGCGTGGTGAACCTACGCGGAAAGCTCGGCCCCACAGTGCTCGGCACGGACAACGTGATGATGGCTGCGGTGCTGGCCGAAGGGACGACAGTAATCGAGAGCGCGGCGGCCGAGCCGGAAGTCGTGGATCTTGCAAACTTCCTCAACAAGATGGGTGCGAAAATCGAGGGAGCTGGGACGCGGCGGATCATTATCGAGGGCGTGAAGGAGCTTCATGGAGCGGAGCATCAAGTCATCCCCGATCGCATCGAGGCGGGCACCTTCCTCGTCGCTGCGGCGATTGCGGGGAGCGAGGTGACTTTGAAACGTGTGAATGCACCGCATGTCGCAGCGGTGACGAATGCGCTCACACAGGCCGGATACCGCATCACGACGGGCGATGACACTGTGACGGTTCACGGCAACGGCAACCCGACTTCACTGCAACTCACGACCGAGCCGTATCCCGGATTTCCGACGGACATGCAGGCGCAGATGTGCGCGCTGCTGAGCCGGGGCGTAGGAATCAGCGCGGTGACGGAAACTGTTTTTCCACAACGCTTCATGCACGTCTCGGAGCTGAAGCGAATGGGCGCGGACATCGATCTCGAAGGCTCAACCGCCGTCATCAAGGGCGTCTCTCGGATGAGCGGCGCGCCAGTGATGGCGAGCGATCTGCGGGCTTCCGCCGCGCTCGTGCTCGCAGGGCTGCAAGCCGACGGCACGACGGAAGTGAACCGCGTCTATCACATCGACCGCGGGTATGAGTCTATCGATGAAAAGCTCAACGGTCTCGGCGCGCAGATCGAGCGCGTGAAGGCTTAAATCGCCCGCGCGATTGCCTCGCCCATCTCGCGCGTGCCGATGCGCTGCGTGCCTTCACTCCAAATATCTCCGGTGCGGAGGCCACAGTCGATAACGTGACGCACTGCGGCGTCAATCGCTTCGGCTGCGCCGGGCTCGCCGAGAGCGTAGCGGAGCATCATCCCCGCCGAGAGGATTTGCGCGATCGGATTCGCGATGCCTTTGCCAGCGATGTCCGGAGCGGTGCCGCCGCTCGGCTCGAAGAGACCGAAGCGGCCGGTTGCAGTCTCCTGCAAGCCCAGGCTCGCGCTGGGCAACATCCCGAGCGAGCCGGTGATCATCGCCATTTCGTCGCTGAGGATATCGCCGAAAAGGTTCTCCGCGAGGATCACGTCGAAGCCCTTCGGATTGCGAATGAGCTGCATCGCGGCGTTGTCCACGTAAAGATGCTGGAGCGTCACATCAGGGTATTGCTTCGCAATCTCGATCACCGTGCGCCTCCACAGGACACCGTTTTCGAGCACGTTCGCTTTGTCGATTGACGTAAGCAGTTTGCGCCGCCCCTGAGCAGCTTTGAATGCGACGTGCGCGATGCGCTCGATCTCACTCTTTTTGTAAATCATCGTGTCGATCGCGACCGTGTCACCGTCCACTTCGCTGAGCGATTTTGGCTGGCCGAAATACAGGCCACCGGTGAGCTCCCGCACGCAAAGCACATCGAACCCGCCCGACACGATGGACTCGCGGATCGGTGAGGCATGCGTGAGTTTCGGGAAGCAGAGCGCCGGGCGGAGGTTCGCGAAGAGACCGAAATGTTTTCGCAGCGGTAGCAGCGCGGCACGCTCGGGCTGTTCATTTGGCGGGAGCGATTCCCACTTTGGCCCCCCGACCGAGCCAAACAGAATTGCGGCGGATTCACCGCAGATGCGTAGCGTTTCATCCGGCAGCGCTCGGCCATCGGCATCGATCGCCGCGCCGCCAACTCGCGCTTCGGCGAAGTCAAAATGAAGGTCGAATTTTGACTCGATGGACGCGAGGACGCGGCGCGCCTCGACCATCACTTCCGGACCGATTCCGTCGCCCGCGAGCACCGCGATTTTGAAAGTTTTCATTTGGGGCGTGGAGTGGAAATGGAACACCTCGCGAGTGACAAGGCGGAACTGCCGATGCCTGGACGCCAAAAAGCGCCGGCTTGAGACCGACGCTTTTTTTGAAGAGCGAGCGTTGAGTTATTTCAAGCCGCCGCGAGCCTCGGTGCGGTATCCCACGCGCTTCGGCGCAGGAGCGATGCCGGGCTTCGGATAGTCAGCAGCGACTTGGCGCTCGGAGGTCGGCACGAGGCGGATCGCGCCTTTCGCGTTGTTGCGCCAGCCATTCGGGTCGGCGAACTCTTCGCCGCTGTGATGAAGCCCGGTAACTTGATCTTCCAGCCCCGTGCCGTAGCCCTGCTGGATGATTGTGGGCGTCACAAAGATCAGCAAATTGCGCTTAGTGCGGGAGTTCATCTTTTCCTGAAACGCGTATCCGATGAGCGGGATGTCACCGAGAACCGGAACTTTCGTGCGGCCTTTCGTCACCTCGTCCTGCAGCAGGCCGCCGATGGCGAGCGTATCGCCACTCTTGATGAGCACGTTGGAGTTGAGTTCGCGTTTGTCGATGATCGGGCTGAGCACCGTCGCGCCGCCGAAGGTGAATGCAGCGTCACCAACTTTGTTGCTGATCGTCGGTTTCACGAGCAGCGACACGAAATCGTCCTTATTGATGGATGGCGTGACCTCGAGCGTGTTCCCGAATTCCTTGTCCTGAAATCCACTGAAAACTGCCTGCGCCGTTTGCTCGTTGAAGTTAAGTTGGGGTACCGGCTGCGCCCGAGTAATTTTGATTTCGGCCTTCAGATTGTTCGCCGTCACAACGCGCGGATTGGCGAGAAACTCGGCGTCGCTGTCTTCATTCAAAAGGCGAAGCGTGGCGGACATTGTCGGCACGCTGAGGATCGCGAATTGCCCCCCGACCGCATTTGCGAGCGAGCTGATTTTGTTGCCTTGGCGCAGCAACTCCTGCGGTTGAAATGCACCGTTCACCGGATTCGTCACCACGGCCGGCAGAGTGCCTATCGTCGGAACGCCATTCGTCACCGTCGCAGTGGCAGTCGTCGTGCCGCCATATTTGAAGAGCTGCGGATTCGCCGCGCTGCCGACCACCCCGCCCCAGTTGATCCCATAGCTCTGCTTCGGATTCGCGGTCACCTCCACTAGTCGCGCCTCGATCATCACCTGCTGCGTGGGCCGGTCGATCGAGCTGAGGAAAAGCAGGATTTTCGCGACATTCGATTTCGCTTCGCGAAAGAAAACGGTGTTTGTCCGCTGGTCGAATTGAGGCGCCACCGCGCTCTGAAGTTGCGTGGCGAGCAGCGGCAGCACGTCCTTCGCTTGCGCATAGCTCATTGTGAAACTCGCGCTCTCGGTCGGCTCCTTCGCTTTTTCCTCCTGCGTCTTCACGAAATAGACGCCTTCCTTGTCATCCATGATCAACCCCTTCGAATCGACAATGATTTGAATCGCTTGGAGCGGTGTTTTGTTCTCGATGCGCGCCGTTACTTTCGCCTCCGGCGTGGAAACTTTCTCGCTCACAATGAGCGTGACGCCTGCCTGCCGGGCGAGCGTCCGCAGTACAAGACCGATGTCGTCGCCTTGGAATTCATTCAGCCGCGCGGAATTCGGCGGGAGTGTCGTGGAAGGTGTCGTCGCACCATCGAAAGACGGCGGCACCACCAGCTCCGGAGAGTTAGTCTGGAGCGGAGGATCGATCGGCACAGGCGCTGCCAGATTTGTGACCGTGGTCGCGGCAGGAGCCGTGGCCGCAGGCGGTTGTGAGTTGATCGGCGGCGCGATGGCCGCGGGATCCTGAGCGAGCGCCGAAGCGGCAGCGAAGACGCTAAGTGCGCGGAGTGAAGAAGAGATTTTAGCCATGATTGTGGTTGAGCTTTTCTGAGGTTGGGAACGTGTGAACTTGGGAAAAGCGCGATGCGTGCCACGAGGCGAAGGAGTCGAAAAAATGAGACTTTCCTCTCGCAAACGAGACTTTCGCCATCTCAACTTTGCGGATTCGAGAATCGGCGCTGTAGTCCAGAGGTTTGGCAGAATCCTGAAACCATCCCGCATCCACACCCGCGCCGCGATCAACGTCACCGCTGACAACGCTGTTGAGCGAAATAGCCATGTGCGGTTGAATACCCCGCATGATGACCCGAACCGCGAGTTGCTTCATCGCACTCACTCTCCTCCTACCGCGTCTGCCGGCACACAGCCTCCACGCCGCCGACACCACCGCCGCTCCTTCCAAATGGGAAAAGGAAATCTCCGCCTTCGATGTCGCCGACCGCGAGCACCCGCCGGAGAAAGGCGGCATCGTTTTCGTCGGCAGCTCCAGCATCCGCATGTGGACGACACTCGCGAAGGACTTCCCCGATTTTCACGTCGTGAACCGCGGCTTCGGTGGCTCCGAAATCTCCGACTCCGTGCAATACGCCGACCGCCTCATCTTCCCGCAGGAGCCACGGCTCATCGTGATGTATGCGGGCGGCAACGACATCCACGCCCGCAAATCGCCGGAGCGCGTGCTGAGCGATTTTAAGGCATTTACCGAGAAAGTCCGCGCGCATTCTCCCAAAGTCGAAATCGCATACATTGCGATCTCCCCGAATCCCTCGCGCTGGGCCGAGATCGAGAAAGTGAAGGCCGCAAACGCCGCGATCGAGGCCTACATCAAAGAGCAGCCGAACATGAAATTCATCGACACCTACTCCCACATGCTCGGCACCGACGGACTCCCGCTTCCGGGCATTTTCCGCGACGACAAGCTGCACATGAACGCCGAGGGCTACAAAATCTGGACCGGCGTGATCCGCCCGTATCTCGGTCCGTAGCGCTCGCCCGCGATGCGAAATATCTTCACCAACATGCTCGCGCGCATGAGCCCGCGGGCGAAAATCATCGGCGCTGCGATCGTCGCTTTTGTCATCGGCATGATGCTGCGCGGCGGCAGCGCGAGCAACGGGCGCTACATGCCATGCGGCAACTCTCCGAACTTCGTGCTCGACACGCAGAACGGCTCCGCGTGGCAGCTTGACGGCAACCGATACCGGCGCATCGGCTCGATGCCCGCGTGGTGATTCGGCGAAAGGGCGGAGCGAAAATCCACCTCTCGCCGGCCACTGCCGATCGCTGCGGAAAGTCGGAACCGCATCTCGTTGTTTCCGACCGCTCAACTCTCGATTAAAGACTCTCAACTTCCGCTTCGCATCGTGCGCTACCTCAAGGTCTCTCTTTTCATCGGCATTACCGTCAGCCTCATCGTCGCAGGCTTATTCGAGGGCGGCATCTTCCGCCCGCTCGATGCTTCGCTTTCGGCCTTTCTGGGACGCAGCGTGTCCGCCCCCCACCCGGCGCGCATCGCCCACCACATCGTCGCCACGTTGCTCGCCATCGGCGTTACTTGGACCACGATCGACATAAGCCGCAATTCTCTGAAATTCGTCATCGCCGCCGGCGCCTTCGCGCAGGTCATCACCGCGACTTGGGTGCTAAATATCTTCGGCCTTTTCTTCTCTCCGTTTGGCAGCCTCGCGGCCATCGCGGGCAGCTTCATCGCCGGCATTTCATATTCCCGCAGCGAAGGCGGGATGCGCAAGCGAGTCGTCCGCGGCATCTTCGGCGACCGCGTTTCAAAGCGCACATTCGCCGCCCTCGTGAATTCCACGACGCCGCTGAATTTCACCGGCGAGATGCGCGAGGTCAGCGTCGTAGTCTGCGAAATCTTCAACCACGAGCGCCTCGCCGACGCGCTCCCCGTCGCCGATTACGTCGCGATGAATAACGCATTTCTGCGCAACGCCGCGGACTTCCTCGTCGAGCGCGGCGGCTATCTCGATGAGTGTGATGGCGAAAGTCTGCGGGTCGTTTTCGGCACGCCGCTGCCGGATTCCCGCCACGCCACGCTCGCCTGCGAATCGGCCCTAGCGCTGGTCGAGCGGCTCGACGCGGTCAACGCCGAGTGTGCGCGCATCTGGCAGCAGACGTTCGATTTTCGCATTGGCGTGAACTCCGGCGAAATCGTCGTTGCCGCCTACGGCTCGCGCCGCCTCGGGAATTTCAGCGTCGCTGGCGAACCCGTCGAATTTGCCCGCCGCCTCTGCGCAGCGAACACGATCTATGGCTCGAAAATTCTCGTCGGTGCCGCAACGTTTTCCCAGACCGAGCAAGCGGTGGAGGTGCGCCCGATGGAGCTCATTCAGCGACGCGACGACGAACACAGCCGCGAGGAAATATACGAACTGCTCTCGCTGCGTGACGTGCTCACCGACGAGGAGCGCGAGCGGCGCGATCTTTTCTGGAAAGGCATGGTCTATTACCGCGAGCGGCTCTGGGATGAAGCGCTCAATCTTTTCCACAGCGCGCGCCTCGCCGACGGCTCTGACGGCCCTGTGGAATTCTACATTCGCCGCATCAGCCAGCTCCGCGAAGGCCTCCCTGCCCTCGACGTGAACAGCTCACGTTTCTGAAGGAGAGTTAAGCGTTTTTTAGTCGAGAGCTGAGAGAGACGGACTCTCCTTAGCCCCTCCGACCGAGCGCAGCTCGCACCTTCCCTCTCTCAACTCTCAACTTTCCCAATGCAGCGCGCCGAATATCCCGCCGCCATCAAGAATCTCGTCGCCGAGCTCAAGCGAATGCCCGGCATCGGCCCGCGCAGCGCCGAGCGCATCGCGCTCTGGATGATCCAGTCGCGGGACGCCCGTCCGCACGAGATCGCGCGCGTCATCGGCGACGTCACCACGCAGATTCAGCCGTGTGGAAAGTGCGGCTTCTTCTCCACCGGCGCGCTATGCGACGTGTGCGCGGATTCCGCACGCGACACCGCGCAGCTATGCGTCGTCGAGCAGCCGACCGACATTCTCCCGCTCGAGCGCACCGGCGCATTCCGCGGCCGCTACCACGCGCTCGGCGGACGCATCTCGCCGCTCGATCACATCGGCCCCGACGAACTCCGCATCGACGCCCTCCTCGCCCGCATCGCCGCTGAAGCGCCGACGGAAATCATTCTCGCCCTCGGCTCCGACGTGGAAGGCGAAGCGACCGCAAACTATCTCGCCGGGCTGCTCCGCGAGCTACCCGTCAGCGTCACGCGCCTCGCGCAAGGCATGCCCGCCGGCGGCGGCCTCGACCACGCCGACGAGCTCACCCTCACCCGCGCCCTCTCCGGCCGGACGCGATTTTAGACGGCTCGAGGAAGCAATTCGGCATCCGGCTCGGGTTCCCGCGCACTCGAAAACTCCCTCAGCAACTCCCGCAACCGCGCCGCCCCAAACTCCTTCTTCACCGCCGCGATCGCCGCTCCCGCCAGCACATCACACCGCTCATTCCCTGCGTGCCCCACATGCCCGCGCAGCCACTTCCAAGTCACGCGATGCCGTCCCGCCTCCGAGTCCAGTGCGCGCCAGAGGTCTTCGTTCTTCACCGGCTTCTTCCCCGAAGTCTTCCACCCGCGCACTTTCCACGACCGCACCCATTTCGTGATCCCGTCACGCACATATGTCGAGTCCGTGAAAAACTCCACCTCGCACGGCTCTTTCAGCACCTCCAGCGCGCGGATCGCCGCGAGCAATTCCATTCGATTGTTCGTCGTCGCCGGCTCGCCGCCGCTGATTTCTTTTTTCTTTCCGCCACACTCCAGCACCGCCGCCCATCCGCCCGGTCCGGGATTTCCCTCGCACCCGCCGTCGCTGTGGATCGTGACCGCTTTCAAAATCTCACGCCGCCCGCACCGCGTGCTTTTTATCCAGCCGAAGCACGTCGCCCGACTTCCACTCCACCGCCGCCTTCGGGTCCGTGATCTTCACTCCGCCGAGCTGCACACTCCCCTGCTCCACGAGCCGCCGCGCATCGCTCCGCGACTTCACGATCTGAAATCCCTGCGCAAAAGCCGCAACGATCACCGACAACAAATCTCCCTCCAGCCGCACCTCCGGCAGCTCCGCGTTCTCTAGGTCGCGCTTGCTGAAGCGCGTGTTGAACTCCGCGAGCGCGTGCTCCGCATCCGCCCGCGAGTGGTATCGCTCCACGATCCGAAACCCGAGCTGCTTCTTTGCCTCCATCGGATGAATCGCCGGCATCCCCTCGCTCAGCAGCAGCAAATAATACCGCGCCATCAGCGTGTCGCTGATGCTCATCAGCTTCCCAAACATCTCCCCCGGCGCTTCGTTCACGCCAACATAATTTCCGAGGCTCTTCGACATTTTCTGCACACCATCGAGCCCCTCCAGCAGCGGCAGCAAAAAGACAACCTGCTCCGGCTGCCCCTCCTCCCGCTGTAGATCGCGCCCGACGAGGATATTGAAAAGCTGATCCGTTCCGCCGAGTTCCACATCCGCCTTCACCATCACCGAGTCCCAGCCCTGCATGATCGGATATTGAATCTCGTGCAAATGCACTGGCTCGCCACGTTCCACGCGTCCCTTGAAATCCTCGCGCTGGAGCATCTGCTGCAAAGTCACGCGCGCATTCAGGCGCATGACCTGCTCAAAGGTCATCATCTCGAACCACTCGCCATTGAAGACCGTCTTCGTCCTCTGCGGATCGAGGATTTTATACGCCTGCTGCTGAAAACTTTTCGCATTCGTCATCACCTGATCGTGCGAAAGCTGCGGCCTCGCTTTCGCCCTCCCCGACGGATCGCCGACCATCGCCGTGAAGTCGCCGATGATCAAAATCGCGCGATGCCCGAGGTCTTGAAATTGCCGCAATTTTTGCAGCGCGACAGTGAAGCCGAGATGGATGTCCGGCGAAGTCGGATCGACCCCGAGCTTGATATTCAGAGGCCTGCCGAGCCGCAGCTTCGCCAGCAGTTCCGCTTCGTTGATAATCTGGGAGGCTCCGCGTTTGAGTGTCTCTAGCTGCGCTTCGGGCGTCACGGTGTTCGGTATTTCGGTGTTCGGTTCTGAGTCGTGAAAGGCGCCTTGTCGCGCCTTTCGCGCCGGAATACTGAACAATGAGAGCCGAAAACTGAACTACTTGTTCTTGTTCAGCAGCTCCCGCACATCCCCCACCGTCTTCAGCTCCCGCAGGCTGCCGAATGTCTCCACCGTCGTCCCCGAATACGAAACCGTCTGCGCGCTCCGCCAGTCTCCCATCGTCTTTGGATCGACCGCAGTATTCATCTTATCGTGCTCCTTCCCGAGATACTGCCGCCCGCCATCCGACAGCGAACGCACCGCGAGCCGGTCATGCGCCTCGCGCGCCTCGCTGGTCGCCGCAGTCTTTGTGTCCGCCGATTTAGTCGCATTGGGAATTTCGTATTTCCCGCGGGACAGCCCGCTCTTCGTCGCGAATTTTTCCTTCTCCAGTCGTGCCACTTTCGACCCGGAAAAATCGCGCGCATCGAATGGCTTCGTCGTAGTCTGGCGATCGGAATAAAACGTCTTCGTCCGCGCCGAATCCGTGTTGATCCCGCGCGCCCCCGCCACCGAGTTACGTCCCGCATCATACGTCTTCGTATAATCCGGCACGAGCACCGACGCCCCACGCGCCGAGGCCACGTCGCCATAATCCAGAGCCCTCATCCGCGCCGACTCCGTGACCCGGCTATTCTGCTCCGTCTCCGAAGCGACCTTTTTCCCGCCCATCGAAGCGCACCCCGCCAGCGCGCACGCGAGCGCGAGATATCCGAGGGAGAGGGAAAACTTCACGCGCGAGCAATGCCACGCACTCGCCTCACACGCAAGTCGATGCTACTGCGCTCCCGCCCGTTTCTCCCCGCGGCCCTTCCCGGCCGCCTTCGCATTCGACGCCGCCTCGGGAGTCGTCTCCGCCGCATCGGAAACATCACCCGCTACCGCCTTGTTTTTCCCTGCACCTTTAGACTTCTCGGGCCTTCCGGGCGCTTGCTTTTCGGTCGCGTGCGGAGTCTGCGCGACATCTCCGGCCGGCGCGACGAACCGCTTCAACATCGTCCGCTTCTTCCCCGCCGCATCCGCTGGCACCGCCTCGGCATTTTCCTCGACCGGCTCGGCGACCTTCGCCGGCTCGACCGCCTTCACCGGCTCCGGCGCAACCGGCGCTGCCTCAACAGCTTGGGGTAGCGGCATTTCAGGCTTCTTGTCGCGAGACGCGCGCGGCTTTTCGCGCTCCTCCGCGACCGGCTCGGGATCGACGTTGGCAGGCTTGGCTTCGGGAGTTCCCGGCTGCAGCGGCGCGACTTTCTCCGACTGCGGCGCTGGCTTTTCGCGCTTTATTTCAGGCCGCTCCGCCTTTTGTTCCGGCTTCGAAAGCGCTTTCGGTTTCACCGCCGTGGGCTCTGGTGCCGGCGCGGGTTTTTGCGTCTTCGGCATCTCGCGTTCATCCAGTTTCTGCTGCTTCATCGCCTCTTTCGCCGCCGACTCCTCCGCTGCTTTTTGCGCGGCATCCGCTTTGCGCTCCGTTTTTGCAGCAGCTTCGTCGTGAGTTTTTTTAAGAGCGGCCGCCTTCCGCTCCGCATCCGCTTTTTCCTGCGCCGCATCGCGCGCCGCCTGCGCGCTCGCGGCCTCCGTCTTCGCAGCATCGCGCTTCATTTTCACAGCCGCTTCCGCCTCCGCTTGAACCGCAGCCTTCTGCGCCCCGTCGTCTTTGGGAGTCGCCGTGCCCGCGCCGCTGCGCTGCACCTGTTCAGTTACCCGCGCTTCGTCCGCCAGCTTTACCCGCGCCGCTTTCGGGTCGTTCACGCCGCTCCAGCCGTGCTCGATTTCCCCGGCCTTCACGCGCTCCTTCACGCGCGCCGGAGCAGTCGCCGCGCGCGCCGCCGAGACGATGACAGGAGCCGCGATGCGCAGCACTTTTCCACTCTCGACCGCCGGTCCCACCGCCGACCGGTCCGACACCCGCTCGACGCGCAACTGCTTCACCGGCACTCGGCTGCGTTGGTCGATCACCGTCAACTCCGGCCCCGCGTTGAAGATCACCTTTTTATTCTCCACCGTCTTGTAGCTGATGTTCGTCACGTTCACCGTGTTGTTCACGATCGTCCCATTCCGCTCCGGCTCCACCACGCGCCCGACGTAAGTCTGCTCGCCGAAATTCTCCACCGGCACGAACGAGTAACTCGCCGGCCCGATGTCGTAATAGCTGTCCACCGCAGCCGTGAAGCCCGAGCCCGAGTGCGCATCCGGCGGCAGCGGCGCCCAACCCACGAAACTGTCGCTACGCCGCCACGCGACCCACGCCGGCGCCCATTCCGACCCCGGCACCCAAACCCAGCCGATACGCTTCACGCGCGTCCAGCGTCCATAATGATACGTGGCCCAGCCGAACTTTTCATTCGACGCCCAAGTCCAGCCGTAGTCCGTCCACACCCAGCTCCCGTCTGTATAAGGCCGCCAGCCCGTCCGCTGCGCCTCGCGCGGCTGCCACACGTATCCGAAAGGGTCCAGCTCGATCCAGTCGCCCGCCGGGTCGAGGGCGTCGTAGAAAAAGTCGAGTTTCTGTGCCGTGCGCGCGTTCGCTGCGGCCTCGGATTTTGCACGCTCCGCCGCGGCCTTTTCATCCGCGCGCTGCTGATCCAGACGCCGCTCATCCGCCTTCAGCTTTGCCAGCCGCTCCGCATTCGCCGCGCGCTGCGCATCGGTAAGGTCGGCCTTTTCCAGCTCCAGCGAAGCCTGCTCCGCATCGAGCTGAGCCGTCCGCGCCGCCGCCTCCCGGTCGCTCGCGCGCTGCTCGAGATCGCGCAATTCCACCATGCGTTTTTCATCCGCCTCGCGCTGCGCCGCGCCCGTATCGGGAACCGGCGCGCGGTCACAGGCTGCAGTGATGCCGAGTAGTAGCGCGAGAAAGAGACGGGAATATTTCATAAAATAAGTGGTGCGTGAGACGGGAGAGCCGCGCCCGCATTCACGCGGCACACCGCGAACATTCAACATTGAACCGCGCGCGGCGAACTCCGAACTTGCACCGTAATGGACAAGGACCTCGGCAACATCACCGAACAAATCCTGACCTCCTACAAAACAGGCGGCGGCATCAACAACATCGACGGCTCCAATCTGCCGTCGAAGCGCGCGCTCGCCGCGATCTGCGAAGACCTGCTCCAGCTCTTGTTTCCCGGCTTTCACGACCTCGAGCCGATCCACTCCAGCGACCTCTGGCGCGTCACCGGGCACCGCATTTATTCCATCGCCGATCGGTTGAAAATCGAGGTGTGCAAAAGCCTGCGCCTCCGCGAACCCGGATGCCCGGAGGCCACCGCCGAAAAAGTCCTCTGCTCCTTTCTGCGCGCAATTCCTGAAGTCCGCGAACTGCTCCGCACTGACGTCGAGGCCGCATTCCAAGGCGACCCGGCCGCCGCAAATTTCGACGAAGTCATCCTCGCGTATCCCTACGTGGAGGCGATCGCCATCCAGCGCACCGCCCACGTTTTATACGCGCTCGGCCTGCCGCTCATCCCGCGCATCATGACCGAGTGGGCGCACTCGCGCACCGGCATCGACATTCATCCCGGCGCGGAAATCGGCGCTTACTTTTTTATCGACCACGGCACCGGCGTCGTCATCGGCGAGACGTCGAAAATCGGAACTCACGTGAAGCTTTACCAAGGCGTCTCGCTCATCGCCCGCTCGCTCGCCGGCGGCCAGGCGCTGCGCGGCACGCGGCGGCACCCGACGGTGGAAGATCACGTCACCATCTACGCCGGCACCACGATCATCGGCGGCGACACCGTCATCGGCGCCGGCAGCACCATCGGCGCGAGCGTCTTCCTCACCCACAGCGTCGCCCCGCGTTCCCTCGTTTTCTTCGAGGAAAAATCCCTTCAAATCCTCGACAAAGACAAGCGCGGCGAATTCGCGGGAGACTGGGAAATCTGAGAGTTTAGGAAGTGGGATTTAGGATTTAAAAGGTGGTGCGCCGAGCGTCTTCCTAGCGCCCGGCCCCGACATCGCTCCCTTCGTTCAACGCCGCACCCGCGTTTCTGCCAATCGCCTCTACCGACCCGTCCGATATCCTAGACCCCACCTCGTAAATGCCGCCCATCTACCTCGACTACAACGCCACGACGCCGCTCGCGCCGGAAGCGATGGACGCGATGTTGCCGTATCTCGAGCGACATTTCGGCAACCCATCGAGCATCCATTCCGCAGGTCGCGAAGCCCGCGCTGCGATCGACGAGTCGCGCGATCGAATCGCTCGCGTGCTCGGCGCAAAGTCCCACGAAATCATCTTCACCGGCGGAGGAACGGAGTCCGACAACCTCGCGATCATCGGCCTCGCGCGAAGCCGCGCGACGACCGGGAAACATCTGATTACCAGCGTCGCCGAGCATCACGCGGTCTTGCACGCGTTCGATTTTTTGGAAAAGCGCGAAGGTTTCGGGGTCACGCGCCTGCCCGTCGATTCGCGGGGTCGCACCGATCTCGATCAACTCGCCGACGCCCTCACCCCGCGCACAACGCTCGTCTCGATCATGTCGGCAAACAACGAAACCGGCACCGTGCAGCCCGTCCGCGAAGCCGTCGCGCTGTGCCGCGAGCGCGGCGTGCTTTTCCACTGCGACGCGATCCAGTCATTCGGAAAAGAACCGCTCGCCGCACGCGACTTCGACGCCCTCTCCCTCGCTGCGCACAAATTCTACGGACCAAAAGGCGCGGGCGTTCTATACCTTGGCTCCGGCATCTCCATCGACTCGCTGCAGCACGGCGGCTCTCACGAAAATCAACGTCGCCCCGGCACCGAAAACGTCGCCGCAATCGCCGGCATGGCCGCCGCCGCGGAACTTGCGATCCACGACACCGAAAGCGAGAGCGCGCGGCAGGCATCGCTCCGCGATCGGCTCTGGCACGGCATCCGCAAGGCATTCCCCGCCGCGATCCTCAATGGCGACACCGAGCATCTGCTCGCGAATACGCTCAACGTCAGCTTCGCCGGACTCGACGGCGAAAGCCTCCTCATCAACCTCGACCTCGCCGGCATCTGCGCCTCCAGCGGCTCGGCATGCATGGTCGGCTCCATCCTCCCGTCGCACGTTCTGCTCGCGATGGGAGTCGATCCCGCGCTCGCCGGCGCGACCGTCCGCTTCTCGATCGGAAAACCGACGACTGCCGAGGAAATCGAAACCGCAATCGCGCTCCTGCCCGAGATTTTCGCGCGCGGCGAATAGCAGACATTTTCAGAAAAGCGACACCGCAGCGCAAACGTCACAAAACCGGGATTTGATCCCGCGAGTTCCGAGCCGAACTTACGGCGTCATGCAGCTCGATTTTTTTGGAAAACTTTCGTCCCGGCTCGCCGCCGCATTCGCGCCGCCGCGTCCGGCACGGAAGCCGCAACCGTCCGGCGACGCGAGCGAGCTCCAAACCCGCGCCCGTTCGCTGCTCAGAAAACTCGACTGCGCCCCGCTTTCCGAAAAAGTCGTGGTCCGCTGGAATGCGCGGATGCGCAGCACCGCCGGGATGGCTTACTCTACGAAGTCGCTCATCGTCCTGAATCCCCGCCTGCTCGATTTTCCTCCCCCTGAACTCGAGCGCACCCTGCTTCACGAACTCGCGCACCTGCTCGCCCACCAGCGCGCCGGCCGCCGTCGCATCACTGCACACGGCCCCGAGTGGCGGCAGGCGTGCGCTGAACTCGGCATCCCCGGCGAAAAGCGCTGCCACGACCTCCCGCTCCCTCGCCGCACCGTGACCCGCGCTCACCGCTACCAATGCCCCGCGTGCGGCGTGGAAGTCCGCCGTGTCCGCCCGATGAAGCGCAAATCCGCTTGCCTCGCCTGCTGCCGCAAGCATTCACGCGGCCACTACGACGAGCGGTTCCGTTTCTTGAAACTTCCCGGCGCTTAGGATTTGGGGGGTGGCGATTTCTAGCCACGCGGCGCGATTGCTGTCCTGTTTCGTCCGTTTCGCACGGTTTTTTCACAATCGAGAATGAGTGATCTAATCAAAAAAATCTCATCTGGAATGACCGGGCTTCTAGTGCTGGTGCCCCTTCGCGGTCGATGCGGACCGTGGGAGCGCAACTTTTTTTTGAGCTTGGCAAGCTCGCTGCTTATGCCGCTCGCGCCATCAAGGCACCCAAAACCAAACCAAGAACCAAAACAGAACATCATTATCCACATGACCAAAAACAGCATCGCAAAGTTCAGCGCGCTCATGGCCGGCGTCCTCATCATCCCGACCGTGAGTTGGGCAGGCACGATGTCCACGGGCAAAGAATCCAAGCCTGTCGTTGAGCAGGTGAAAGAGTCCTGCATTACGGGCGACCTCGGCGTGAACTTCGTCTCCGAGTACATCTCGCGCGGCGTCGTCCTCGAGAACCAAGGTGTGATTGCACAGCCCTACACCGACCTCTACTTCAAGCTCTACTCCGGCGACGGCTTCATCAATAAGATCAGCATCAACCTGGGCATCTGGAGTTCAATCCACAGCCACAAGCAGGGCGGCAACACCACGGCGCAGAACTGGTATGAGTTCGACTACACGCCCGGCATCTCGCTGACGTTCGCGAAGAACTTCACCGCGACGCTGAGCTACTTCGAGTTCGACAGCCCGTCCGGCGCATTCGATCCCGCTCGCAGCATCAACCTTAATTTGGCCTACGACGACACGGACTTGCTCGGCGCCTTTGCCTTGCACCCGCACGTCACCGTTCTTCGCGAAGTCGGCGGCATCGCCGGTCTCGCTGAGCATGGCTGGTATTTTGAAGGTGGCATCGCTCCTTCCGTCCCGCTCGGCAAGTTCGCGACCCTGACCTTCCCGGTCACGGCTGGCTTCGGCGACGGGAAGTTCTACGCTGGCGATAACTTCGGCTACGTCTCCGGCGGCGCGAACCTCGCGATTCCGCTCGGCTTCATGCCTTCCTGCCTCGGTTCGTGGACGTTCAGCGGCGGCTACACCTACACTTATCTCGCCAGCGACAACCTGCGCACCGCAGCGCTGGCGCAGGCGAATGGCGAGCGCAACCAGCACGTCTTCCAAGGCGGTCTGGCTGTCTCGTTCTAAGTAAACTCAAAAGGTCTATGCGGCTCCGCCGGACACTTGGTCCGGCGGAGTTCGCGGGGTCCGGCGCGATCCCGAATGGCTTGTTACTCAGTCCTAGTGGCGCGGCTTCCCTTCCCACACCCGTCGCGCACGTTCTTTCTGTTTGCGTGTCTCCAAACCACCAATCCAACACCTACTCCTACATGAAACTTCGTACATTCCTCGGCACAACGCTTCTCACGGGCGCTGCTATTCTTACCACCTCCATCGCGGCGCGCGCGGCGGACGATACCGTCAAAGTCGGCGTCCTTCACTCGCTCAGCGGCACGATGGCTATCTCCGAGACTTCGCTCCGCGATGTCCTTCTCTTCACCTTCGACGAGATCAACAAGTCGGGCGGCGTGATGGGCAAGATGATCGAACCCGTCGTCGTCGATGGCGCTTCGAACTGGCCGCTCTTTGCCGAGAAGGCCAAGCAGCTCCTCGATCAAGACAAGGTCGCCGTGACCTTTGGCTGCTGGACGAGCGTGTCGCGCAAGTCGGTCCTTCCAGTCTATGAGGAAAAGAAGGGCCTGCTCTTCTACCCCGTCCAGTATGAGGGCGAGGAAATGTCCAAGAACATCTTCTACACTGCCGAAGCAGTAGGTCAGCAAGCTACTCCGGCGGTGGACTACCTCCTGGCGCAGGGCAAGAAGAAATTCTACCTGCTCGGCAGCGACTACGTTTATCCGCAGACAACCAATCTCGTGCTTCTGGAGTACCTCTTGAGCAAAGGCGTGCCGATCGGGAACATCGGCGGCGGTTTCAAGAAGGATGAGTCTGACAAGATCATCTCGGCGGGAAAATACACTCCTTTCGGCCACACCGATTACCAGCAGATCGTCGCGGAGATCAAACAATTCGCGGCGGGCGGAAAGGCTTGCGTCATCAATACTCTGAACGGTGACACCAATGTTCCGTTCTTCAAGGAGTATGCGGCGGCTGGGCTTACTGCTGAGACTTGCCCGGTCTGCTCTTTCTCTATCTCGGAGGATGAGTTCCGCGGGTTGCCGGCGAAGCAGTTGGTCGGGCAGCTTGGCTGCTGGACTTACTTTGAGTCGATCAAGACGCCGGAGAACAAGAAATTCACCACGAATTTCCTCAAGTGGGTGCAAGCTCCGAAGGTTACGGGCGCGCCTGACGCGGATGTGAGCAACATCGTGAAAGAAGGCCGCGTGACGTGCTCGCCGATGGTGCTGAGCTATGACGGCGTCTATCTGTGGAAAGCCGCGGTGGAAAAGGCGAAGAGCTTTGACGTGGACAAGGTCACGGCGGCGCTGGAATCGGGCATTAGCTTCGACGGACCTGGCGGCAAGGTGACAACGCAGAAGAATCATCATCTCACGAAGAACGTCTATATCGGCGAGACCAAGGCCGATGGGCAGTTCAAGATTCTCAAGAGCTACCCGAATGTCTTTGGCGAGCCGTTCCTCAAGGGCACGTTCAAGGCGAAGACGGCAGCGAAGTAAGTTTCCTTGGTTTGGGAGGGGCGGGGCTTCGGCTCCGCCCCTTTCATTTTCCAAACTATGACGCAAACATCGGCCAACAAATACCGGACCTCTGGCACGCGAGCGCTGCGCTGGCTGCTTGTGTCGATGATGTTCTTTGCGGGGGTCGCGGGTGCGGCGGAGGCGGGGCGCGGGGTGATTGCTAAGGCGATTGTTTTGGAGGACGCGGAGGCGCAGGCAAAGGCGGTGGAGTCGTTGGCGGGGAATACGGAGCCGGTTACGCGGGATTTGCTGACGGCTTGGAAGGAAGGGACGATCTACATTTACACGGCGCCGGATGGGGCGAAGTCGGCGGTGTTTCTGGGGAGCGATGCGGATGCGGAGGGGAATGTGGGGGTGACTTCGGTGGAGATGGGCGAGGTGTTGAAGGGGGTGCGGGTGGCGCGGACGGTTTTGGACTCGGCGGACACGGACTCGGGGGTGCGGCTGGCGATGAAGAAGGTGCTGGATGTTTTTGCGCTGTCGGCGAGCGATCCGGCGGAGCGGCTGCGGATGATCTCGGAGGTCGGATTGGCGCAGGATGAGACGGAGCTGGATGCGTTGCAGGCGCGGTTCAAGGTGGAGACGGTGGGCGATGTGCAGCGCGGGTTGCGGGAGGCGATCGCGCTCATCGAGCTGAAAAGCGAGGACGCGGGGGTGCGGGCGGCGGCGGCGGGGCGGCTGGGGGCGATGGGGTCGATCCCGAGCCGGGATGCGCTGACGGCGCTCTCCGCGGACGCGGTGCCGGAGGTGGCGGCGGCGGCAGTGGGGGCGCTGGCGGCGATAGAGCGGCATCTGAACTGGGTGAATTTCTACGGGACGCTTTTCCGCGGGCTGTCGCTGGGGAGCATTCTGCTGGTGGTGGCGATCGGGCTGGCGATTACCTTTGGGCTCATGGGGGTGATCAATATGGCGCATGGGGAGCTCATCGCGGTGGGGGCTTACACGGCTTATCTCGTGCAGAATCTCTTTAGCACGGGGATCGAGCTTTCGCCCTTTGGGATGAAGATTTCGATTCCGGGCTTCGGCTACACGGGGTCGAATCTGGATACGTATTTCATTTTCGCGTTGCCGCTGAGTTTCCTTACGGCGGCGGCGGTGGGGATTTTATTGGAGCGGACGGTGATCAGGTTTCTTTATCGGAGGCCGCTGGAATCGTTGCTGGCGACGTGGGGGGTGTCGCTGGTGTTGCAGCAGTTGTTCCGACTGACTTTTGGGTCGAATAACGTGCAGGTGTATTCGCCGTCGTGGTTGTCGGGGAATTGGACGGTGTTCGACGTGATTCTGGGGTGGAATCGGTTGTTTGTTATCGCGTTTGCGGTAGCGATCATTGCGGGGACTTGGGGGCTTTTGACGAAGACGCCGCTGGGCTTGCTCATCCGCGCGGTGATGCAGAACAGGCAGATGGCAGCGTGCATGGGGGTGCGGACGGAGCGGGTGAATATGATGACTTTTGGCTTCGGCAGCGGGCTGGCGGGGCTGGCGGGGGCATTCATTTCGCAGATTGGAAATGTGGGGCCCGGCATGGGCCAAGAGCGAATCGTGGATTCGTTTATGACGGTGGTAGTCGGAGGCGTTGGGAGTATTGCAGGGACAGTCATCGCGGCGCTGGGGATCGGGGTGCTGGATCAGTCGTTGCAGCAGATTTTGCTAAACCCGGTGCTGGGGAAGATTTTGGTGCTGGGGGGGATCATCCTGTTCCTGCAGTGGCGGCCGGCGGGGCTCTTTGTGACAAAATCGAGGAGTCTGGAGGGATGATTAGGACTCCAACAGATTGCCAGAGGCATTTGGCAAGAACCGTGGTGGACCATTCGTCCGCCGCCGCGTGCCGCTCGGGCGATATTGCGGTCCTGGCGACCAGTGCCAAGGCCCGCGATGCGATTTTCAGGGTCTATGCGGCAGCTCTCGGGTCGCAGCGAAAGTTTCGTGGGGCTCCGCGTTTGTTTCGTGGGGCTCGGGGAGGCAGCGTAGCGCTCAGATTCTTTTGCGGAGACCTCAGATTCTCTTGCGGAGGTCTCGGGAACTTTAGCGGAGGTCTCAGATTCTTTCGCGGAGGTCTCGGGAACTCTTGCGGAGGTCTCAGATTCTCTCGCGGAGACGTCGGAATCTCTTCCGTGGGTCAGGAATTTTCTCTGTGGGGGCCAGAAATGTTCCGCTCAGTTCTATGATACCGTCGATTTTCAAGAAGGAGTGGGTGTGGGTGGCTGTGATGGCGCTTTTCGTGGTGGTGGTGCTGCCGGTGCTGAATGCGCAGGGGGTGATTTCGGATTTTCATCTGAATCTGTGGGGGAAGTATTTGTGCTATGCGGTGCTGGCGGTGTCGGTGGATTTGCTGTGGGGTTATACGGGGCTGTTGTCGCTAGGGCAGGCGCTGTTTTTCTCGCTCGGTGGGTATATGCTGGGGATGTATCTGATGCTGCTTTCGGGGCCGATGGGACAATACGCGCAGTCGGGGCAGAATCCGAAGGGGTTGCCGGATTTCATGGTGTTTCTGGGGCACACGTTTTTGCCGACGTTTTGGAAGCCGTTCTATTCGTTTGGCTTTTCGGCGTTGATGGTGGTGGCTGCGCCGGGGATTTTGGCGCTGGGGTTCGGGTATCTAGCTTTCCGGTCGCGGATCAAGGGCGTTTACTTTTCGATCCTGACTCAGGCGCTGACGTATGGGGCGATGTTGATGTTCTTTCAGAATAACCTGACGATGGGTGGCAATAACGGGTTCACCGATTTCCGGCTGATCTTGGGTGCGAATTTGAGGAGCGCGGCGACGCAGCGCTGGTTATTCGTGGCGTCGGCTGCGTTGCTGCTGGCGGTTTATCTCGGGTGCCGGTGGCTGACTCGGACGAAGTTTGGCCTAGTGCAGCGGGCGGTGCGGGATAGTGAGACGCGGGTGCTTTTCAGCGGGTATGCGGCTGCGAATTATAAGCTGCTGGTCTTTGTGCTGGCGGCGATGATCGCGGGGCTGGGTGGGGCGCTTTTTGTGCCGCAGGTGGGGATCATCAATCCCACGGAGATGTCGCCGGTGAATTCGCTGGAGGCGGTGGTGTGGTGCGCGGTGGGGGGGCGCGGGACGCTGGTGGGGCCGATCGTGGGGGCGATCGGGGTGAATGCGCTGAAGTCGTGGGCGACGCGGGCTTACCCAGAGTATTGGCCGCTGATGATGGGGGGGATGTTTATCGTGATGGTGATTTTCGTTCCGGGGGGAGTGGTGCGGGTGCCGGGGCAGGCGCTGGCGTGGTGGCGGCGGTGGCGGAAGGAGGAGGATGCCGCGCCGCAGGATGGGGTGAAGGAGCAGATAGCGGATGATTTTACCCCCGTAGCTCCGCCGGTGCCAACGGATATGCGCGCGAGTGGGAAGACGGTGGAGTCACGGATGAAGGAGGGCGTGTAGATGGAGACGGCGACTGCGAGTAAGCGGGGGTTTATCCTGGCGGCGGAGGGGGTGAATAAGGCTTTTGCGGGGTTTCAGGCGATTAAGGAGCTGTCGTTTTACATGGATGAGGGGGAGCTAAGGACGGTGATCGGGCCGAATGGGGCGGGGAAGACGACGTTTTTGGATCTCATCACGGGGCGGACGGTGCCGGATACGGGGACGATCGGCTTTGACGACGGGGCGCATGAGCTGACGAAGATGAGTGAGTATGAGATTTACCGGCTGGGGATCGGGCGGAAATTCCAGACGCCGACGGTGTATGTGGATCATACGGTGTTTGAGAATTTGCTGATGTCGCTGAAGGGGTCGCGTGGGGTGTGGGCGTCGCTGTTCGCGAGGGTGACGAGCGCGCAGAAAGAGAGGATTTTCGATGTGCTGAAGACGATCAATCTAACGGAGAAGGCGCAGTGGAAGGCGGGGGCGCTGGCGCACGGACAGAAGCAGTGGTTGGAGATCGGGATGCTGTTGGCGCAGGATGCGCGGCTGCTGCTGGTGGATGAGCCGGCGGCGGGGATGACGGATGAGGAGACGGCGCGGACGGGGGAGTTGCTGCTGTCGCTGGCGGGGAAGCACAGTATCATCGTGATCGAGCACGATATGGTGTTTGTGAGGCAGATCGCGGCGGGGCGCCGGGTGACGGTGCTGCATCAGGGCTCGGTGTTGTGCGAGGGGCCGGTGGATGCGGTGCAGAGCAATGAGAAGGTGATCGAGGTGTATCTGGGGAGGAGTAAGTCGCGATGAAGGAGGGGGCTTTTTAATATGCTGGAGATCAAGAATCTACAGGTGGCTATCTCGGGCAGTCGCATCCTGCGCGGGGTGAATCTGACGGTGCCGGAGAAGAGTGTGGCGTGTCTGATGGGGCGCAATGGCGTGGGGAAGACGACGACGCTGAAGACGATCACGGGGCTGCTGAAGGCGGACACGGGATCGGTGGTGCTGGATGGGGTGGCGCTGACGGGGAAGTCGCCGGAGGTGCGCGCACGGGCGGGGATCGGGTATGTGCCGCAGGGGCGTGAGATTTTCCCGCACCTGACGGTGGAGGAGAATCTGAAGATCGGGGCGATGGCGCAGGGGAAACGGCTGAATGGGAACTTGGAGCGGATTTTCGAGCTGTTTCCGATTCTGAAGGAGTTCCTGCCGCGGAAGGGCGGGATGCTGTCGGGCGGGCAGCAGCAGCAACTGGCGATCGGGCGGGCGCTGCTGACGGAGCCGAAGGTGCTGATTTTGGACGAGCCGACGGAGGGGATTCAGCCGAATATCATCGATCAGATCGGGGACACGATCCGGGCGCTGCGGGCGGAAGGGAAGATGAGCATCCTGCTGGTGGAGCAGTATCTGGAGTTTGCGAAGGATCTGGCGGACGTGTTTTACATCATGGATCGCGGGGCGGTGGTGTCGGAGGGGCCGATCGCGGCGCTGACGGATGCGGTGGTGAAAGCGCATCTGGTGGTGTGAAAATGCGTGCGCGAAAGTGGCGGGAAAGCTAGGGTGCGCCGCGCTCCAAATTGCCTTTTATGAAACTGACACGACTCCTCTCCGCTCTGCTGCTGCTGCCCACTTTCGCCCACGCGCATCCGGGGCATTCGGCGTTCGATCTTCGCGCCGGAATGCCGCACGCGGGGCACTCGTTCGAGTGGACGTCGCTGCTGCTTTTTGTCGGGGTCGTGGGCGGCTGTCTCGGGGCGAGCTGGCTGGCGAATCGGCGGCGCTGAGGCTCCCGCGAGATGCACCTTTCACCGCGCGAACAGGAGAAGCTTTTGGTAGTGGTGGCGGCGGATCTCGCGCGACGGCGGCAGGCGCGGGGGCTGAAGCTGAATTACCCGGAGACGGTGGCGATCATCACGGCGGAGATCATGGAAGGTGCGCGGGACGGGCGCGCGGTGGCGGAACTGATGAGCTACGGGACGACGATCCTGACGCGCGATCAGGTGATGGAAGGCGTGGCCGACATGATCCACGATGTGCAGGTGGAGGCGACATTCCCCGATGGGACGAAGCTCGTGACGGTGCATAATCCGGTCCGATGATCCCGGGCGAAATCATCCTCGGCACGGAGCCCGCGCATTTTGAGGCGAATGCGGGACGGGAGACGCGCGTGCTGGAGGTGGCGAATACGGGCGACCGGCCGATTCAGGTCGGGAGTCACTTTCATTTTTTCGAGGTGAATGGGGCGCTGCGATTCGACCGCGCGCTGACTCGCGGCTTTCGGCTGAATATCGCGGCAGGCACGGCTGTGCGTTTTGAACCCGGAGATACGCGGGAGGTGGAAGTGGTGGCGCTGGCGGGGACGCGCGAAGTCTTCGGCCTCAACAATCTCGTCAACGGGAAGCTATGAGTCTTCGTCTTTCGCGGCGGCAGTATGCCGAGATGTTTGGGCCGACGGTTGGCGATCGTGTGCGACTCGCCGACACCGAGCTTTTCATCGAGGTCGAGCGCGACCTGATCGCGGAGGCGGGGGCTCGTGGAGACGAGGTGAAATTTGGCGGCGGAAAGGTGATCCGCGATGGCATGGGGCAGTCGCCGACGGCGACGGATGCGGAGTCGCTCGATCTTGTCATAACGAATGCGCTGATCCTCGATGCGGTTCAGGGCGTGTTGAAGGCGGACATTGGCGTGAAGCACGGGCGCATCGTGGCAATCGGGCACGCGGGGAATCCGGGGATTCAGCCGGGGATCACACCCGGCATGACGATCGGCGCGGCGACGGAGGTGATAGCGGGCGAGGGGTGCATCGTGACAGCGGGTGGGATCGACACGCACATTCATTTCATCTGCCCGCAGCAAATCGAGCACGCGCTCGCAAGCGGCATCACGACGATGATCGGCGGCGGCACGGGGCCGGCGCATGGCACCTACGCAACGACTTGCACGCCGGGGATTTGGAACATTCACCGGATGCTCGAGGCCGCTGAGGAGTATCCGATGAATCTCGGCTTTCTCGGCAAAGGCAACTGCTCGACGCACGCGCCGCTGCGGGAGCAGGTGCTCGCGGGAGCTGTCGGGCTGAAGCTTCACGAGGATTGGGGCACGACGCCGGCGGCGATTTCGACGTGCCTCGACGTGGCGGATGAACTCGACGTGCAGGTCGCGATTCACACGGACACGCTGAACGAATCGGGCTTCGTCGAGGAGACGATCGCGGCGTTCAAGGGTCGCACGATCCACACATATCACAGCGAAGGCGCGGGCGGCGGACACGCGCCGGACATCATCCGCGTCTGCGGCGAGGCAAACGTGCTCCCGTCCTCCACGAACCCCACGCGGCCCTTCACAGTGAACACGATCGACGAGCATCTCGACATGCTGATGGTGTGCCATCACCTCGACTCGAAGATTCCCGAGGACGTGGCTTTTGCGGAATCGCGCATCCGCCCGGAGACGATCGCGGCGGAGGATTTGCTGCACGATCTCGGGGCGTTTTCGATGATGTCGAGCGACTCGCAGGCCATGGGACGCGTCGGGGAAGTGATCACGCGGACGTGGCAGACGGCGCACAAGATGAAGGTGCAGTTCGGCGTGCTCGAATGGACGCGGCCCGCCGATAATTTCCGCGCGCTGCGGTATGTCGCGAAATACACGATCAACCCCGCGATCTCGCACGGCATCGCGCATGAAGTCGGGTCGATTGAGGTCGGAAAACTCGCCGATCTCGTGGTCTGGAAGCCTGCGTTTTTCGGGGTAAAGCCGGAGGTCATTTTGAAAGGCGGGCTCATCGCGATGGCGAACATGGGGGATCCGAATGCGAGCATTCCGACGCCGCAGCCGACGATGTACCGCCCGCAATTCGCGGCGCACGGGCGCGCGAAATATTCGACCAGCGTGACCTTCGTCAGCGACGCCGCTCTGCGCTCCGGTTCGCTGGATGCGCTGCATCTCTCGAAGCGACTCGTGGCTGTGAAAAACACGCGCAACATCTCGAAGCGCGACCTGCTCTGGAACGACGCGCTGCCGAAGATGGAAGTCGATCCCGAGACTTACACCGTCCGCGCAGACGGGCGCGAACTGACCTGCGAACCCGCGAGCGTGCTGCCGTTGGCGCAGCGCTACTTCCTGTTTTGATGCAGCTCATTCACGACCACATCCACGGTTGGGATGAAGCGCTGCCGCGCGTTCTGCTACGCGCCGATCGCGGGACGCTGGCGAAGCGCCGCTGGCGCGCGACGGCGGAGGACGGCACGGAGTTCGGGTTCGATCTCGAGCATCCGCTGGAAAATGGGGACGCGTTTTACGCTGCGGAAAACGCCGTCTATTTCGTCGAACAGAACCCGGAGGCGGTCCTCGAAATCGCGCTGGGCAGCGATGCGGCGGGCGCCGCGCGGCTCGGGTGGCTGGTGGGTAATTTGCACTTCCAAATCGCGATCGACGGCGCGGTCGTGCTCGTGGTGGACGATCCGGCGGTTCGGCAGTTACTCGAACGGGAGCACGTCGAGTTCGCAGGAAGCGAGCGGATTTTTGTTTCGCTCGGTGGCGGGCATTCACACGGCCACGCACATTGAACGCGGTCGAGTGGTTGCCGCTTCTGTTGCAGACGGCGGACCCGCTTTTCCCGACGGGTGCGTACGCACACTCGCTCGGATTCGAGGAAATCGTGCGGCTCGGTGTCGTGCGCGACGAGCCGACGCTCCAAACGTTTTTGCTCACGCAAATCATCCCGGCCCAGCGGCAACAGGAACTCCCGTATTTGCGGTTCGCATTCGACGCAGCGGCGCGCGGCGATGTCGAAGAGTTGATCACGATCGACTGTGAAATCAGCGCGTGGAAACTCGCGCATGAAGCGCGGGAAGCCAGTTGCCAGCTTGGTTCGCGGCGCTTGCGGGCGTTGAGCGCTATTGGCGACGCGCCACTGCTCGCTCGGATTTCGGAGAGGATTCGAGCGGGCGAAATGCGCGGGCATCATCTCGTGATCTGCGGGGCGCAGGCCGCCTTGCAGAGCGTCCCGCTCGAAGCCGCGCTAGCGACTTATTTTTACCAGTCGCTCGCCGGGGTCTGCGCCGCTGCTCTGAAGCTGATCCGCATCGGGCAGGACGGCATTCAGCGCGCACTCGCTGCTGGGCTCGCGGCTGCGCCGCCGACGGTCGCCGCTTCCCTCGCCGTCGCGCGCGAAAACGCGGGGTGGTTCAACCCACTGCTCGAAATCGCCGCGATGCGCCACGAGCACGCGCACGAGAGGCTGTTCATTTCGTAGCGAAAGTTCTTTGGCTTGTCGCGGCGTCAAGCCGGAGGCTTGCGCTACATCCGCTCCGGGACTTCGATTCCGAGCAGGTCGAGGCCACGCTGGAGCGTGCGCGCGGTCAGATCGCAGAGGGCGAGGCGCAAGGCGCGAACGGCGGGCTCGGCTTTCAAAACAGGGCAGGCCTCGAAGAAGCTGTGAAATGTGGAGGCGAGCTCGAAGAGGTAATTTGCGAGCAGGTTTGGACGGAAATCTTCGAGCACTTGCGGCAGCGTTTCGCCGAATGAGAACAGCTTTTTAGCCAGCGCGAGTTCTGCCTTTTCGGTGAATGCGAAATCGGAGTTCGTAGCGGCGGCGTTTCCTTCCAGCGCGCCTTTGCGGAAAATCGAGCGGATGCGGACGTAACTGTAGAGCAGGTAAGGCGCGGTGTTGCCTTGCAGGCTCAGCATTTTGTCCCACGAAAAAACGTAGTCGCTCTGCCGATTTGGCAGCAGGTCGGCGTATTTCACCGAGCCGAGTCCGACGATCCGCGCGATCTCGCGCCGCTCGGATTCAGAGAGCTCGGGATTCTTCTCGTTGATGATTTTAAGCGCGCGCTCTTCCGCTTCGTCGAGCAGCCCCGCGAGCTTCACCGTATCGCCGCTCCGCGTTTTGAACGGCCTCCCGTCATCACCGAGAATCGATCCGAACCAGACGTGCGCGAGCCGTACGCTTGCGGCGAGCGCGGGCTGCCAGCGGGCGAAGATTGCGAAGACCTGCCGGAAATGGTGCTGCTGCCTCCCGTCGGTGACGTAGATGATTTCGTCGGGAGACCACCTTTCCATGCGGTAATCGAGCGTCGCGAGGTCGGTCGTGGTGTAGTTCGCGGCTCCGTCGCGCTTTTGCACCAGAGCGGGATTGGGTCGCCATCCGTCCTGGTCTTTGATCAAAAATGGGTCCTGCTCGGGCGGTAGCGTGTCGTCCGAAAAGACGCACAGCGCGCCTTCGCTCTCGCGAGCGATGCCACGGTCGCACAGCTCTTGCACGACGGCTTTCAGTCGCGAATTGTAGAAACTTTCGCCCAGCGCCACGTCGAATTTGATCCCGAGCCGTCCGTAGATTTCGTCAAACTGCGCCTGCGAAAGCCGTTGCATTTCATTCCAGAGCGCAAGGTTTTCCGCGTCGCCGGATTGCAGCTTCACGAGTTCGCCGCGCGCCCGCTCGAGCGTGTCGGGATGCTCTTTGCACATCGCGCTGATGAGCTTGTAGATGCGCTCCATTTCCGCGAGGGGGTCGCGCGCGAGCAGGTCGGTGTCGAGGACGGTTTTCCAGCCGGTGAGCAGCATTCCGAATTGCGTGCCCCAGTCGCCGATGTGGTTGTCCCGCACGACTTCGTGGCCGAGGAACGCCGCGATGCGGGCGAGCGAATCGCCAAGGATCGTGGAGCGGATGTGGCCCACGTGCATCGGCTTGGCGACATTCGGCGAGCTGAAATCGACGACGATTTTGCGCGGCTTTTCCGGCGCGGGAACGCCGAGCTTCTCATCCGCGAGGAGTGGGGAAAATCGCGCCGAGAGGAATGCCGGAGTGACGCGAAAATTGATGAATCCAGCGCCTGCGATTTCGGGCGCGTCGCAAATATCGGACACGTCGATCTTCTCGATGATCTGCTGCGCGAGTTGGCGCGGATTGGCACGCTGCTGCTTGGCGAGGATCATGGCGACGTTCGTCTGGTAGTCGCCGAATCGGGCGTCGGTCGCGGGAGTGACTTGCGGCTCGATGTCGCCGAGTCCATCGGTCGCAGCGCGGACGCGGTATTGGATGAGAGATTGGATGGTTTCCATTTTTAGAGAGGTGTCGCGAGGCGAATCCGGGTAGCGCACGCGTCCCGAGTACTGGTTTCGGCGTCCCGCCGGAACGAACTTTATGCCGCGTCCGTCAACTGAAGGTGCGTCGAAATCACGACGGTGAATGAATTACGCCGAGTCGGGATAAGCGCCCTCCCCGGAGCGGAGTGACTCACGCTTTTCCCGTGCTCTCGAAAATCGCGAGGATTTCTGCGGCGGTGGCGGCGGTGGCGAGGCGATCGCGCACGGCGCGGTCGTTGAGGAATTTCGCGATTGCAGCGAGCGTACGAAGGTGCGTCTGGAATTGATCTTTCGGCACGACGAAAAGAACGATGAATCGCACGGGCGCGTTGTCGAGGGAGTCGAATTCGATGCCGGTCGCCGAGCGCCCGAAGGCTGCGACCACTTCATCCACGCGATCCGAAGAGGCGTGGGGGATCGCGATGCCGAGGCCGATGCCGGTGCTCATCGTCTCCTCGCGTTGGCGCAGCGCCGCGAGCACGACTTCACGATCGGCGGCTTTGATTTTCTCGCGCGAAACGAGCAGATCGACCAGCTCGACGATCGCATCCGTGCGTTCCGTCGCCTGCATTTCGGGGATGATCTGATCGACCGAAAGTAGGTTGCCGAGTGTCATTCGTGGATCGAGTGGCCGGGGGTCAAAGTCGGGCGAATGTAGCAACCGAACGAGAACTGCAAAGGGGAAAGTGCCCGTTGACGCCCCGCCAGTTTTGCTCTTCTCGCACGCGGAAGTTGCCGCCATTTTTCGCCGATGAAAATCGTCATGGCAGGCAGTGAAATGAAGCCCTTTGCGCGCACCGGCGGACTCGGCGACGTGCTTGATGCGCTGCCGGCGGAACTCGTGCGGCGCGGGCATGAGGTGAGCGTCGTGCTCCCGTGCTACCGCGGCTTGCGCGACGATCCGCGCCTCGGCGTGAAATCGACGGGGGTCCAGATCACGGTGCAGGTCGGCGCGAAGCGGCTCGATGCGGAGATCCTCGCAGGCGAAGCGCCGAACGGCGTGCAGGCTTTCCTCGTACGTCGGGATGAATATTTCGACCGCTCGGGGCTCTACGGTTCGGATGGGCGGGACTACGAGGACAACGCGGAACGATTCATTTACTTTTCAAAAGCCGTGATGGAGCTGGCGAGGCGGGTGACTCCGCCGCCGGAAATTTTGCATCTGCACGACTGGCAGACCGCGCTGGTTCCGGTGCTGGTGAAAGAGCGCGCACTTCCACTGAAGACGGTTTTGACGATCCATAATCTCGCGTATCAGGGCGCGTTTTGGGGGCTCGATTTCGGGCTCACGAATCTGCCGGGCGACTACTTCACGGAGCGCGGAGTCGAGTTTTACGGGAATGTGAACCTGCTCAAGGGAGGGATGCTTTTCGCCGATCAGGTCACGACGGTGAGCGAGCGGTATGCGCGCGAAATCCAGACGCCGGAATATGGCGCGGGGCTTGATGACGTGGTGCGGCAGTGCCGCGGAAAGCTGACGGGAATCATGAATGGCGAGGACGGCGATGCGTGGAATCCGGCGACCGACAAGGCGATCGCGAAGACCTACACGTCGAAAAATCTCGCCGGGAAAGCGGCTTGCCGCGCCGCGCTGCTGAAGGAACTCGGGCTCGATGCCGCGCCCGCGGGGCCGGTCTTTGCGATGGTGTCGCGGCTCGCGGAGCAGAAGGGCTTCGACTTGCTGCTGCCGATCCTGGACCGGCTGCTCGCAGACGATGTGAGGCTCGTGATTTTGGGCGAGGGCGACACGCGCTACGAGCGCGAGCTGATGATCGCGGCGAAGCGGCACGCGGGGCGGTTCGTGTTTCTCAAGTGGCTCGACGAAGCCCTCGCGCATCGCATCGAAGCCGGCGCAGATGCGACGCTGATTCCATCGCATTTCGAGCCGTGCGGGCTGGGCGCGATGTATTCGCTGAAATACGGGACGCTCGCGGTGGCGCGCGCCACGGGCGGGCTTTTCGAGATCGTGCAGGATTACGATCCGAGCGAGGACAGCGGCAACGGGTTCCTCTTTTTCGATTACACGGCGGAGGCTTTTTACGACGCGATCACGCGGGCGAAGCGGCTCTTCAGGGATCGCGCGGAATGGGAGAAGCTGATGCGCCGGGCGATGGCGGCGGATTTTTCGTGGAGCAAAGCCGCGGCGCGTTACGAAGCGATCTACGAACGCGCGCTCGCGTCGTAGGCGGCATTTGTGGCGCGAATTCTCGCACTGACAAAAAGGCTGTCGCGCTGGAGGAAACGCCACGGGCGGTCGGCGGCTTTGCTGATGCCAATTCGAGTGTCAGTGGCGACCTCGACGTCTCGGAGGCGTGGGCGAAATCCGACCGCGCCGCCGGAGCAAAGATCGCGCTCGTGATCCGTGCCGCGGATGCCGAGCGCCTGTGAAAGTTTCCCCGGCCCGGAGCAGAGCGCGCCGGGTTTTTCAGTGCCGCGACGCTGCTGCATGAGCTCGATGCCGCGTGTCGGCTCGAGCGCGCGGATGAGGATGATGCCGTCTTCGGGGCCGCCTTTCACGAGGACGTTGATGAGCCAGTGGACGCCGTAGTTCAGATACACATACGCGGTGCCGGCCGGATGCTTTTCGACGAATGTGCGCGCGGAGGGGCGGTTGAATGTGTGGCACGCTTCGTCGCCGAAGACGGCGTAGGATTCGGTCTCGACGATGATTCCGGCGCAGGCGTTCCAGACGAGTTCGCAGCCGATGAGCGCGCGGGCGCAGTCGAGTGGATGCGTCTGGAAAAAGTCGCGCCCGAGAAATCCTACAGGCCGGTCGGGTGATCGATGAAAGCCCACGGCACACGAAACCGCTTGGAAAGATGCGCCGCCAGCGCTTTCACGCCGAATGTCTCGGTCGCGTAATGGCCAGCGTAGAAAAGATTCACGCCGACTTCCTCCGCGGCGGTGAACGAGTGGTGTGGGCCTTCGCCGGTGATGAATGTATCGACGCCCTCCGCAGCCGCGCGAGCGACCTCGGCTCCCGCGCCACCGGTGACGATGCCGATGCAGCGGGTTTTCAACGGCCCGCCTGGCGCGAGATGCGGTGAGCTTTCGAGCACGGATTCGAGCCGCGCAGCGAGGTCGGCGAGCGGCAGTGAAACGTGAAATTTCAGCCCGATCGGCGCGCCTTTTTCCATGAAGAATGGCTCGCCACCCTTGAGCCCAAGTGCCTTCGCGAGCAGCACATTATTCCCGACGACCGGATGCAAATCGAGAGGGAGGTGCGCGCTGTAGATCGCCATGTCGTGGTCGAGTGCGGTTTTGATTTTGCGAAAAGGCGCGCCGACGAGCGGCTGCACGCCGCTCCAAAAGAGACCGTGATGAACGAGCAAGAGCGTGATCCCCTGCTCCACCGCGCGCGCGATCACCGTCTCGCACGCATCGACGGCCGCACCGATGCGCGCGACCGTGCCGGTGTTTTCGACTTGCAGGCCATTCCACGCGCCGGACCAATCGGCGACTTCGTTCGTCCGCAAATAGCGGTCACAGTATTCGACGATTGCGCGCAGTTCGGCCATCGGACGCGCTAGAATTTCGGGACGTTCGCGCCCGGCGCTTTGCTCATCTTTTTCTCGTAGGTCGCGACGGCGGGATTTTCGAGGACGAGAAAGATGTTGCCCGTTTTGAGCGCGGCGGTGGCGTGGTCGCTGCGCTCCCACGCTTTCCCCGCGATCGCTCCGGCGATTGCTGCGCCGATGTCTTTTCCGATGTCGCCGGTGCGCGCGGGTTTTTGGTCGCGCCATTTCAGCTTGTTGCTTTCGGCATCGAGGATCGTCTTCGCCTGCGCATCGGTGATTTGCTTGATCGTGCCGCCTTCGGGAATTTGCGCGTACTCGATCCGGACGGCAGCGCCATTCAGGAAGGCGCATCGAATTCGCCAACCTTGAAAGTTGTAGGCGAGGTCTTTGACGCCCGCGACGAGCGGCTTTTCATCGTCGCGGATGAGCTCCGGAGCGGGCGCGCCATATCGCGCCTGGCTCTGCGCTTCCGTCTCGCCGAGGCGGGCGTGGGAGGATGCGGGGATGAGAAGAAGCGCGGCGGCCGCGATGATCGGGAGGTGTCTTTTCATGAGGGTTTGCAGGTAAAGACGGGCGTGGCGCTCGAAAGGTTTCAGTGAACGAGGCCGTTGGCAAAAAGGACCGCGCCGCACAGCGCGGAAAGGACGCCAAGCGTCATTGCCGTTTTGGCGTATCCGGCACCCCGGATTGGACTCCACGATGCGGTGATGCGCTTCATCGCCGTCGAGCCGAGCAACACGCCGACGATCGGCAAGCCGACGAGTACCACGCCGACCAAAGTGGCGGTCGCGAAGTAAGGCAGCGCCGAAGTGTATCGATGGATCGTGGTGCCCGGATGGTCTGCCAATTGCAGGAGTGGCAGCGACGTCAGCGGAGTCGTAAGAACGCTCCAAAGCAGCGCTGCGACAGCGGTTTTGGAGCGTGGGCGGAAGCGGTTCAAAGGTGAAAGTCAGGTTTGCGTGCGAGCAGTCGCCGCGGTCGCGTTTTCAAAAATAAAAGCGCGGGCGGGTCACCACTGGATGACCGAGCTCGCCCAAGTGAGGCCGCCACCAAAGACGACGAGCAACACGTATTCACCGACTTGCATCCGGCCCGTGCGGTTCGCCTCGTCGAGCGCGATGGCGACTGCGGCGGCGCTCGTGTTTCCGAAGCGGTCGAGATTCACCATGAAGCGGTCGAGCGGCACGGACATGCGGTCGGCGATGGCTTCGATGATCCGCAGATTTGCCTGGTGCGGGATGATACACGCGATGTCCTCGTATTTCAGACCGGACTGTTCGAGCACGGTATTCGCAGCGGTGAGCATCGCGTTCACGGCCTGCTTATACGTCTCCTTGCCGTTCATTTTGATCGTGTTCATCCGGTCGCCTGCATTCTCCGCAGTGACCGGAAAACGGCATCCTCCGCCGGGGATGTAAAGGATGTCCGCGAGGTCGCCATTGCTTCCCATATTTGTGGCGATGACGCCGTGACCGCCCCGCCGATGCTGTAAAATAGCGGCGCCGGCGCCATCGCCGAAAAGCACGCAGGTGTTGCGATCTGTCCAATCGACGATGGAGGAGAGCTTATCCGCGCCGATGACGAGGATGGTGTTGTAGGTCTGCAAGGTGATGAATTGCTGCGCGATTTCGAGCGCGTAGAGAAAGCCGGAACAGGCCGCGCTCACGTCGAAACACGCGGCTTTTTTTGCACCGATTTTCGCCTGCACGAAACACGCGGTGCTCGGAAAAAACATATCGGGTGTGACGGTCGCAACGAGGATCAGGTCGATGTCGTCTGCAGTGATTCCCGCGTTCTCCATCGCGGCGAGCGCCGCCTTTGCTGCGAGGTCGCTCGTATGCTCGCCCTCGGCGGCGATGCGACGCTCTCGAATACCGGTGCGCGAAGTGATCCAGTCGTCGCTGGTCTCGACCAGTTTCTCGAGCTCGGCATTTGTGAGGATGCGCTCGGGTAGGTAGCTGCCGGTCCCGATGATCGAGACGGTGCGTTTAGGAATGTGATGCCGCGTGCGCGGGTGAGGTCTTTTCATGAAAGCGCTGCACTTCTTCGATGATGTGGGGATTGAGGTCGTGGCGGACGGTCTGGCACGCCATGCGGATCGCATTTTTGATCGCGAACGCCGAGGAGCCTCCGTGCGCGATGATCGTCACTCCGTGCAGCCCGAGCAATGGCATCCCGCCGTATTCGTCGGCATTCGTGACTCGATGCACTGCGCGGAAAGCGGGCTTGCAAAGCATCGCGCCGGCTTTGCGAATCGGGTTTGCGAGCAGCTCGCGTTTGAGCAGGCGGAAGATGCTTTTGGCCAGCGCCTCACTCGTTTTTAAAAGCACGTTTCCGGTGAAGCCGTCAGTCACGACGACATCGACCGCGCCGCCGAAGATGTCGTGGCCCTCGACATTTCCGTGAAAATTCAGGCCGCTCTGGCGCAGAAGCATGTGCGCTTCGAGCGTCAGCTCGTTGCCCTTGAATTGCTCGCTGCCGTTCGAGATCAACCCCGCGCGCGGGTTCTTCCGCCCCAGCACATGCTCGCAGTATGCAAGCGCCATGATCGCGTTGTCCTCGATCTGGCCCGGCGTCGGGTCGGGATTCGCGCCCGCGTCGCAGAGGACGAAATACGATCCCGTCTCGGTCGGCATGTGCGCCGCGATGGCGGGCCGCTCGATGCCGGGGAGCGTGCGCAATTTGATCGTGCTCGCGGTCACCGCCGCGCCCGTGTGTCCCGCGCTCACGATCGCATCCGCGTCGCCGCTTTTCACCAAATCGACCGCCCGGCTGACGGACGAATCCTTCTTCTTTCGCACCGCATCGAGCCCGCTCTCGTGCATCTCGATGACCTGCGTCGAGTGGACGATCTCCACGCGCCGGTCGTTGCAGCCGATGCGCTTCAGCTCGCCCTCCAGTCGCGGCGTGTCGCCGGTCAGGATCAGCTTCGATATTTCCGCGTAATCGCGCAGCGCAAGTGCCGCGCCTTCGACGAGTTTTGCCGGGCCCTCGTCGTGGCCCATCGCATCGAGCGCGATTTTCATCGGCGCATTCCGGTGGCGTGCAAAGCGGACTTCAAGCGCAAAAAAAATTCAGCCGCCACGCGCGGGGCGGGGCGGCTGAAAATAAACCGTCGGTCGGAAATTTTAAGCGCCGGCGATCGTAATCACCTGCCGGCCCTTGTAGTAGCCGCACGAACGGCACGCGGTGTGCGAGATCGTGCTGCTGCCGCATTGGCCGCATTTTGCGAGGACGGCGGCGTGCCAGCGGTTCGCGGCCTTGCGCGTGCGCAGGCGCATCTTTGAAGTTTTGCGTTTTGGAACTCCCATATCAGTTGCTTTTTTTCAGGTTTAATTGGTCGAGGGCTCCCCAGACTTCGCGCGCGTCGGAGCTGGTTTCGCTCTCGTCGCTTTGCAGGATCGGTGGGCCTTTGCAGTCCTTTTGCCCGTTCCAATCGCAGTGCGGATGGGCCGGAAGGGCGAGTAAGATGTCTTCCCTCGCCATCGGTGTCAAGTCCACCAATTCAGCGCCTGTCAGCTCCATCTGGCAGGCGAAATCATCGATCTGCAGCGGGTATTCAAACGCCTCCAGACAGGCGACGCATTTCATGTCGAGATCGACCGCCAGCATCCCGGTGGCGAAAAGTCCGCCGCCGCTGAGACCGACATCCAGCGAGTAGCTGACCGGGCCTGCGGGCTCGACGAATTCCTGCGCCTTTAGGCCGAGAAAATCGGCGCTTTCCTCACCCTCGAAGTGCTTTCCCTCGTGAGGGATTTGATTGATGTGAACCTTCATGTCTGTCTCCGGTTTGCGGTTTTTGAAAAGTGGACCTCCGCTCGGAAATCCACGAGCCCTCAGCATACTCGGCGGCCGGAATTTTTCAGCCGAAAAACTTTTTACGAGGCGAGTCTCCGCAGCGCAGTGACCGCGGCGGCGGGGACGAATGCCGCGACATCGCCGCCGAGGCGCGCGATCTCTTTCACGATGCGCGAGCTGAGGTAGCTGTATTCCTCTTTCGGCGTGAGGAAGATGGTTTCGATCGTCGGGTCGAGCTTCCGGTTCATCAGAGCCATTTGAAATTCGAACTCAAAATCCGACACCGCGCGCAATCCGCGAATGACCGCGCTGGCCTGCTGCTCGCGCGCAAATTCCACGAGCAATCCGGTGAAACTCACGACTCGGACATTCGGTGTCTGACCCACGGCGGCGTCGAGCAGCGCGACGCGCTCTTCCGGCGTGAAGAGGCTTTTCTTTTGGTCGTTGAAAGCGACGGCGACGATGACCTCGTCGAAAAGTTTCACCGCACGGTTGATCACGTCGAGGTGGCCATTCGTGACGGGGTCGAAGCTGCCGGGATAGATCGCGCGTCTCACGCCAAACAGAGTGGCCGAGCAGGAGCGTGCGAGGGAAGCGAGATGTGCGAAGGGGGAACGATGGAACTCCGCGCTCCTTGCCTCACCACTCCGCGTGGATTAAACATCACGCCCATTTTTTATGAGCACTCCGCAAGTCACGATCTACGACACAACCCTCCGCGATGGCACGCAGGGGACGGGGATTTCGTTCAGTGTGGCGGATAAAATCCGGGTCGCGCAAAAGCTCGACGCGTTCGGAGTGCATTACATCGAGGGCGGTTTTCCCGGCTCGAATCCGAAGGATGCCGAGTTTTTCGCGCAGGCAAAAAAGATGGTCTGGAAGAATGCGAAGATCACCTCATTTGGTGCCACGCGCCGCGGCAGCCTCGCGGTCGAAAATGACCCGCAAGTAAAGCTGCTGCTCGATGCGGAGACGCCCGCAGTGACGATCGTCGGCAAGACCGCGCCGCTTCACGTCACGCAGGTTTTCCAGGTCACGCTCGAGGAGAATGTCGCGATGATTTCCGACACCGTCGCTTTTCTCAAAAAGCACGGGCGCGAGGTGCTCTACGATGCCGAGCATTTTTTCGACACGTTCAAAAGCGACCGCGAATACGCGATCCGCACGATCACCGCGGCGCGCGATGCGGGCGCGGACATGATCGTGCTGTGCGACACGAATGGCGGCGTGATGCCCGATGAAGTCGAGGCGATCACGCGCGAAGTCGTGGGCATGATCGGCATTGGCGTCGGCATCCACACGCACAACGACTCGGGCGTCGGCGTCGCGAATGCACTCGCCGGCGTGCGCGCGGGCGCGGTCCAAGTGCAGGGTACGATCAACGGCTACGGCGAGCGCGTGGGGAACTGCAACCTCGTCACCATCATGCCGAATCTGCAGCTCAAGCTCGGCATCCACGTCGTCCCCGACCTCACGAAATTGCGCGACCTTTCGCTCTTCATCGACGAACTCGCCAACGTGCCTCACGACATCCGCGCGCCCTTCGTCGGCGGTGCCGCGTTCACGCACAAGGGCGGGCAGCACGTCCACGCAGTGCAGAAATTTGCGAGCAGCTACGAGCACATCGACCCCGAGACGGTAGGCAACCAGCGCGTCACGGTCGTCTCGGACATGTCGGGCCAGAGCAACATCCTCGTGAAGGCGCGGGAGCTTGGATTTTCGCTTGAAAAAGGCGCGCCGGAAGTCGCGAAAATCCTCGCCGAAGTGAAGCGGCTCGAGAACGAAGGGTATGAATTCGAGGCGGCGGAAGGATCGCTCCATTTGCTTATCCGGCGCCTCCTCGAGCAGCACGTCCCGCTTTTCACGACTCGCGAATATCACTGCTCATTCCGCCGCTCCGGCGAGGCGCACTGGAACAAATGCGAGGCGACCGTGCAGCTCTGCGTCGGCGAGGAAAAGGAATACACCGTCGCGGCAGGCGACGGTCCGGTGAATGCCCTCGATGCCGCGCTGCGCAAGGCGCTCCGGCCGTTTTACCCCGCGATCGATTCCATCATCCTCGAGGATTTCAAGGTGCGGATCATCAACGGCCAGCACGGCACCGCCGCCCGCACCCGCGTGCTCATTACCTCCACCGACGGCGACGACACATGGGGCACCATCGGGGTCTCCGACAACATCATAGAGGCGAGTTGGCTCGCGCTCGTGGACAGCTTCGATTACAAGCTGCGCCGCAGCCGAGCCGAGGCCTAACGCTCGCCCAGCGAGCACGAGAAGGGGCGGACCACCACTCGCGGCCCGCCCCTTTTCACCGCCGACGGTTCCGCTTACGGCACATGCACGGTCACCACAGCTTGCGAGCCATCGGTGAAGGTGGCGCGATAGATGACTTGGTTGGTGTTATTGCTGAAGCTCCGCGTGACGCCGGGCGAGCCGGAGACACCGGTGAGCGCGGTGAACGTCTTTACTGTCTTGCCGCCGATAACGTCTCCTTCGCGGACGAGCAGGCGCAGCGCGCCGGCGCTGTCCACGGCCCAGATGCCTGCGTCATTTGTCTTGCTGACCCCGCCGGAGCCTTGGAGCAGCGTGGCGGTGAAGAGCGGCCCGCCTCTCCCGCCCCCCGAGATGGCGAGGCTGGCGAAAGTCTTCCACTTTACCCCAGCACCCGTCTCCGCGGGCTGGGACCCCTCCCGCGCGAGCAGCGTGAGCGTGCCGCCCGCCGGCCGCCACCAGAGCGTCGCGTCGTCGGAGGAAGTGACCACGCCGAGGCCCTTGATCGTCGCTGGGAAGGCCACCGCGCCCGTCGCCGGCGCGAGCACGGGGTCCTTGAACGCTCTGAAGGTCGCGCCCGTGATCCCCGTTACGCCCGTCACCCGCGCCACTGGTTCAAACGCGCCCCCAATCCCGAGGAAAATCCCCTTCGCATTCGCGCTTGTCACCCCGCCCACGCCACTCGTCAGCGTCGAGATCATCGCCGCATAAGTCGTGTCCGGCGCGGCCACCGGGCCGAAGCTCTTGAACGTCGCCGCCGGCAGCAGCGCCCCGCCGGTCACCTGGCCCGTCTGGGCGAAAGGCGTGAGCGACCCGCCCATCCCATCCACCAGCGCTTGCGTCCCATTGGCGAGCAGGACGAGAAACGCGGCGTTCCCCTCCGTGTGGGCGCGGCCCTGCCCCGGCGAACCCGACGTCGCCGCGAGCAACTTGAAGCTCCTCACTGTGGTCGATCCGAAGACCTGCCCCTCACGGACCACCTGGCGCACTAAGTTGGTCGACACCTCGCCGTTGCTCGCGCTCGTCACCGCATAAGCCGCGCGGTTGTTCGCGCTCGTCACCAGTGGCGCCCCGCCTTGCAAGCTCGCCACATAGAGCACCTCGGCCCCTTGCAGCGACACGCTCGCAAAGCTCAGCAGCTTCGCGCCATCCGCCGCATCCGCGACCGCACCCTTCTGCGCCACCATCGTCAGCGCGCCGCCCGCAAAGGCATTCGTCCACAGCCCCGTGTTGTTCGCCGAACTGATCCCCGGACCCGCAATCGTCGCGGCGAAAGCCAGCTGCCCAGTCGCATTCAGCACCGGGTCCTTGAACCCCGTGAACGTGACGCCCGCGCCCGCCGCCGGGTCGCCCACCTTCACCACCAGCATCGCCACCGCCTCCGAGCTCACGCCAAACAGCCCCGTGCCCGACTGCGCCGGAATCGCCCCGTTCTTGGGCGCCGTCCACTTGGCGAGGAAGGCCACCCCGCCCGTGTCATTGATCGACGGCACCCCAAAGGTCGTAAAGACCGCGCCCGCTGCGATCCGCGAATCCGTCCCCGCGCCCGGCACCTCCGCACCCTTTTGAAAGAGCACTGTCGTCTCCGGATTGAGCAACACCGTCCAGGCTCGCGTCGCCGGCCTCGCGTCCGCATTGCCCGCCGCATCCGTTGCGAAGACGCTAAACGTGGCGTCCCCTGCGCCAGCCCGTAGAACGTCACCTTCCCCGGGTTCGTCACCGGCGTCGCGCCATCCAACGAGTAGGTGAACGTCGCCGCCTCATCCGCGCTGTAGTAAAAAGATGCCTCCGCACTGTCCACCGTCCCGCTCGGTCCACTCGTGATCGTCGTCTCCGGCGCCACCGTATCCACCCTCCATGTATAACTTGCGGGGCTCGGGTCGGCCATGCCGCCGGCGCTCAGCGCGCGGACGCGGAGGGTGTGACTCCCATCCGCGAGCGGCGCAGTGCTGTAGGGCGAAGTCGCCGCCGCATATGCCCCCGCATCCACCTGCACCTCAAACGTTGCCCCCGCCTCATTCGACATGAACGCAAAGTCCCCGGTCGGGTCGTTTGTCGGGTTCGGCTCCGTCGTCGTCAGCGTCGTCTCCAGTGGCGTGGGGAAGACAAGGGAAAAAACTGCCACCGAGCCTTTGTCGTTCTGCGGGGAGTCGTCTCCGGGGATGCCGGCGACGGCGGTGGTGCCATCCACCGCCACCGACCGGCCGAAACTGTCGCTGGCCGATGGGCCGGGATTGTTGAGCGTCGCCACCGGAACGGTCGGCGTCGCGCCAGCGAGGTCATACACGTAAGCAGTGCCGGAGTCGGTGGCGCCCGTGTCGTCCGAGGAAGCTCCCACCACCACCCGCGTGCCGGAGATCGCCACCGACACGCCGAAAGCGTCGTCCGTCGCCGGGTCCGGGTTGTTCAGCGTCGCCACCGGAACGGTCGGCGTCGCGCTGGCGAGATCATACACGTAGGCGCTACCCGCCCTGGCGACGTTCGTGCTGTCATAGAGAGCCCCGACCACCACCCGCGGGCCGGAGATGGCCACTGAAAAGCCGAATAGGTCGCTCGACCCCGGGCTCGGGTTATGGAGCGTCGCCACCGGGACAGTCGGCGTCGCACTGCTCAGGTCATACACATAGGCGCTGCCCGCGGCGTCGGCACCCGCGTCGTCGAGGTAAGCCCCCACGACGATCCGAGTGCCATCCACCGCTACCGAATTGCCGAACTGGTCTTCCACCGTCGGCTCGGGATTATTGAGCGTCGCTACGGGAGTGGTGGGCGTTGCGCTCGCGAGGTCATAGACGTAGGCGCTACCCGCATTAAGGAGGCCGGTGTCGTCGTCGGGCGCACCCACCACCACGAGGGTGCCAGAGATTGCCACCGACTGGCCGAAGAGGTCGGACAACGATGGGCTGGGATTATTGAGCGTCGCCACCGGAGTGGTCGGCGTCGCGCTGGCCAGGTCATACACGTACGCAATTCCGACGTCCTGCGGGCCGGTGTCGTCCCGGAGAGCCCCGACTACCACCCGGGTGCCGGAGATCCCTACCGAACACCCGAAGAAGTCGCCCGTCCCCGGGCTGGGATTGTGGAGCGTCGCCACGGGAGTGGTGGGCGTCGTACTGGCGAGATCATACACGTAGGCACTGCCCGCGTCCTGCGCGCCAGTGTCCTCCCGGGTAGCCCCCACCACCATCCGCGTGCCGGAGATCGCCACCGAGGTGCCGAAGAAGTCGGCCGCCGCCGGGCCGGGGTTGTTCAGCTTCGCCACCGCTGTGGTCGGCGCCGCGCCCGCGAGGTCGTAAACGTAAGCACTGCCCGCGTCGGTGGCACCCATGTCGTCCCTGGGAGCCCCCACCACCACCGATGTGCCGGAGATCGCCACCGACACGCCAAAGCCGTTGCCCGCTGCTGGGCTGGGTTCGGTGAGCGTCGCGAACGGAGTGGTCGGCGTCGCGCTCACGACATCATACAGGTAGGCTCTGTCCGAGCCGTTCCCGTAACCTCCCACTAATGCCCGCGTCCCGGAGATCGCTACCGACTTGCCGAAGTTGTTGTTGAACCCCGGGCTGGGGTCCGTGAGTGTCGCCATCGGTGTCGTCGGGTTCGCCCCGGCGAGGTCATACACGTAGGCGGCGCCAGCGTAGAGGATCTGGGAAGCCCCGACGGCCACGCGGGTGCCGGAGATCGCTACCGAGAACCCGAAAGACTTGACGGTGGCCAAGCTGGGATTGGTGAGCGTCGCCACCGGCGTGGTGGGCGTCGCGCTGGCGAGGTCATACACGTAGGCGCTGCCCGCGTTCGTAGCACCCGTATCGTCTTGAGAAGCCCCCACCACCACCCGGGTGCCGGAGATCGCCACCGAGTTGCCGAATTGGTCGTTCGCCGCCGGGCTGGGGTTGTTCAGCGTCGCCACTGGAGTGTTCGGCGTCGCGCCGGCGAGGTCATACACATAGGCGCTACCCGCGTTGGTGGCACCCGTGTAGTCCGAGGGAGCCCCAACCACCACCCGGGTACCGGAGATTGCCACCGACTGGCCAGAGACTCGGCGGGGAGTGGTGAGCGCCATCACGGGAATGGTGGGCGTCGTGCTGGCAAGGTCATACACGTAGGCGATCCCCACGAGATTGGTCCCCGGGACATCGTCGAAAGCCCCCACCACGACCCGCGGGCCGGAGATCGCCACTGAACTTCCGAATCCATCGTACCGCGCCGGGGTCGGGTTCGGCAGCAAGTGGAGCAGCGCCCCGGTCGTGGAGTCGAACACTTTGACCACGCCCGAGTCCTGCGCGAGCAGATCGTCACTCGGCGCGCCCGTCACTGTGAGGTTCCCATCAGTCGCCACCGCGGAGCCGAGCTGCGCGCCCGGCTGCATCCCCACCGGCGGGGCCGGGATATAGTGGGTCGGCGCGGGAGTCGCCTGCCCGAGGGCCGCGGGCGGCGTGCCGGGGAAACAGGCGGACAGCGCGAGTAAGGCGATCGGGAGGCGGATTGAGCGATTCATGGCGGGTGAGCAGGGGGCGGTGGGCGAGTCGGGGGAAATGAAGCGGTGCGAGCAACGCGGAGCATGCCGTAGACGGAACGAGGAACCAGTGGCAAACCGAGGCAACCTCCTCCGCAACGTGGCTCATGGTCCGAGCCAAAGCTGAAGACGAGAATTCTGACGCCCCACAAAAAGTGCGCGCGAAGGGGAGCCGCGTCAACAGTTCGATCGTTTTGTGGAGCAGCGTCCGAGCGCGGTGGCTTACAAGCGCGGCGCCCACCGCTTGCGGCGTCCCGGCCGCGGAAACGGCGGATTCGCCGGGTCAAAGGTCGTCGGCACCGCTTTCACCTGATCGGGCAACGGTGCGGGCAGGCATTTTGATCGCATTCATCACCGGCAATCTCACCGGCCAAAGCGCGGCGAGCGAGCCGACGAAGGTGCTGGTACCGCAGCGGGCGCCGGGGGGACGCGTGGCGGCCGGCGGTTTAGGTGGAGAGGCCGAGGTGCGGCTTGGAAGACTCAGGTTTTCGCCCGCGACCGCTTGGGTGTTCACTTCCCGAGCAGGAGGGGAAGCAGCAAAAGCAGGACGCCGGCAGCGATGCGGTAGATTCCGAAGCCGGTGAAAGTGTGCGTTTGCACGTATCTCAACATCCATTTCACGGCGGCGAATGACACGATTGCGGCGACGCCTGCGGCAATGAGCGTCAGCGTCCAGTCGATGTGCGGGGCGTCGGGCGCGGGATGGTGGAACGCCTTGAAAATCTTGTATGCACCGGCCGCGAGGAGCGTCGGGATGCCGACGAGAAAGGAGAATTCCGTGGCGATCACGCGATTTGTGCCGAGCAGCAGGGCGAACAAAATCGTCGCGCCAGAACGAGAGGTGCCGGGGAAAATCGCGGCGATGAGTTGCGCCACGGCGACCGCGATGACGACCGGCCAGGTGATCGAATCTCGCCGCGCATGATCGCCGAGCATTTTCTCCACGATAACGAACGCCACACCACCGATGATGAGCGCCCACGCGACCGGGCCGACTTCCTCCGGCAGTTTGAAATGCAGCTTGTCGAGCACAAGGCCGCCGACACCGGTGATGCCAAAGGCTACGATGATTTTCGTGAGCATGTCGCGACTCGCCGGTTCATTCAGCCGCGAGAGCATCGCGAGCCGGCCGGAGAAAAGCGGGATGACAGCGAGCACCGCGCCGCACTGGATCACAATGTTGAAAAAGTCGCTGCGGAGAAAACTCGCGGGATCGATTTTCAACAGATGCTCGGCGATGAGCAGATGACCGGTGGAGGAAACCGGGATGAACTCAGTGAGCCCCTCGACGACGCCGAGGATGAGAGCGAGCAGGAAAGACATCAGGGAGTATTTTGAATGCACGAGTCGCCGCGTGGCGACCCATTCAAAATCAAAACTTCTCTAGATGGCGCTGTCTCCGCGCTCCTCGGTGCGGATGCGGATCGCGTCCTCGATCGGCAGGATGAAGACTTTCCCATCGCCGATTTTTCCCGTCTTCGCCGCCTGGACGATCGCATCCACGGCGCGCTGCACGCGGTCGTCGGCGACCACGATTTCAAACTTCACCTTGGGCAGAAAATCGACCGTGTATTCGCTGCCACGATAAATCTCGGTGTGACCTTTTTGCCGACCGAATCCCTTCACCTCACTCACGGTCATCCCCTCGATTCCCATTTCGGAAAGCGCCTCTTTCACGTCCTCCATTTTGAACGGCTTGACAATCGCTTCGATCTTTTTCATGGGCGTGAATTGCTATCGGGCGCGCGTGCTTTTGCAAGCATTGAAGCGGGCTCCGGGGTCATTCGGTGTTTTTTGATGCGGCTGCCGGCGAACTGCGGCACGGTCTGCACGAATGATTGCCACTTGGATTCGCCAAAAAGATGAGCCGCTGTTCGCCAGATTTTTCGAGCCGCATCCCGGCGTTCGCTGCGAAAACGCGCGCACCGCTCCGGTCGATCTCGCGGACGCGACCGGCCTGCTGGTGACCGGCGGCCCGGACATCTCCGCGGAGTTCCACAACGAGCCCGTCAGCGATCCCGCCCTCATCGAAGACCCGGAGCCGGAGCGCGACGCCTGGGAGTTTGCTGCGATCCGCGCGGCGCTCGATCGCGGCCTGCCGATCTTCTGCATTTGCAAAGGCGTGCAGGTGCTGAACGTCGCGCTCGGCGGCACGCTGCACCTCGATATTCGCGGTCACGACCTGCCCGAGCTGAAGGACGGAAATCTACAGCCGCTGCGCTTCGACACGGGCGCGCGGCATCGCTTCGAAAAGGTGAACAGCTCCCACCACCAAGCGCTCGACCGGCTGGGCGATGGGCTGGAGATCGAGGCCTGGAGCGCATCGGACGACATCGTCGAGCAGGTGCGGCTCCGAAAATATCCTTTCGCGCTCGGCGTCCAATACCACCCGGAACGCGATTGGATGTACGCGCCGCTCTTCGAGGAGTTCATCGCGCATTCTCAAAATGGACGTTCAACCGATCTCACCCGCACCTAATCACGACGCGCTCCCGCTCGATCTCACGATCCGATGCGGGCTCGAGCTCGTCTATGAAGCCACCGCGCCCACGCCCGCGATCCTTTTGCTGAGGCCGCGGCTCGAACCCTTCGAGTCCATCGAGAGAGAAGAATTCAGCGTCGAGCCAAAGCTGCCGTTGGTGGCATTCGAGGACTGGCACGGCAACATCGCGCAGCGCGTCGTGCTCCCGCCGGGGCGCACGACCATCCGCCACGACTCGTTCATCTCCGTCCCGAGCGTGCGCGAAAATGTCGGCATCCTCGACGAGCCGCACCCGATCGAGCAGGTGCCTTCCGAGCTGCTTCGCTACACGCTTCCCAGCCGGTATTGCGACTCCGACCGGCTCATGGATTTCGCGTATCAGCAGTTCGGCCAGATCCCGCACGGGCTCCAGCGCGTGCAGGCGATTTGCGACTGGCTCCACAAAAACATCGAATACCGCTGGGGCTCCGGCAGCCCGCACGTCACCGCGAGCGAAGTCATCGCTCAGCGCTACGGCGTCTGCCGCGACTTCGCCCACACGGCCATCGCGCTCTTCCGCTGCTTCAATCTCCCCGCGCGCTACATCACCGGCCACGTCCCCGACGTCGCATTCCAGGACCCCGGCACCGCCATGGACTTCCACGCTTACGCCCAAGTCTATATCGGCCACCGCTGGTGCACCTTCGACGCGCGGTTCAATGTCGCGCGCATCGGGCGGATCAAAATCGCGTGCGGGCTCGACGCCGTCGATGGCGCCTTCTCCACGCTCTACGGCGCGGCGCGGCTCGCCTACTTCAGCGTCTGGTCCTACCAGATCGACCCCGCGGTGGTGAATCTCGGCGACCCTATCGACCTCGCAAAGCGCATGGACGGCACGCCCGAGCTGCGCTTCCCCGGTGTCCGGTAGCGCCCCTACGCAAACGCCGCGCGCAGCATCTCGATGCCCTTCTGCACGCCAGTTTCCGCGGCCTCTTTCCCCTCCATCTCGAGCGATACGTATCCCGTGTAATTCGCCGCCCGCAACAGCCCGGCGATCCGCTTGTAATCAAGGTCCAGCGTGTACCACTCCCCTCCCCCCGGATAGGTCTTCGCCTGCACAAAGACCGTCTTCGGCGCGATCTTCTCCAGCTTCTCATACGGCTCCTCGAGAAAATTCCCCGTATCCATCAGCGCGCCCACCCACGGCGACTTCACCCCATCTAGGATGCGCAACATCCCCTCCGGCGTATTCGAGAGCCCCCAGTGATTTTCCAGCGCCAGCATCACCCCCCGCGCCTCCGCCTTCTCCGCACACTTCGCGATCGATTCGATCGCCCACTTAAACCCATCGTCCACCGTAAACCCCGCGAGCACCGGTTCGATCCCCCGCGCCTTCATCAGATCGTCAAACCCCGCGATCGTCTTCCACCGCCCCGCATTCAGCCGGATGCACGGCACCCCCAGCGCATACGCGATCTCGATGCACTTCTCCGTATGCGCGATCCACTTGTGCCGCTCCGCCGGATTCGGCGACACGAAATCCTGATGGATCGAAAGGCACGCCAGATCCACCCCCGCGCGAAACGCGTGCCGCTTCAGCTTCATGCAATACGCGTGCGACGCCGCATCCAGCGCGGCCAGTTCCTCGATCCCCATCTGCCGGTGTAAAATATCGAGCCCCTGCACCCCGAGCGCCGCCGTCTTATCGATCACCGTCTCGATCGGCACCGCCGGTCCCCGGAAGTGCCAATACGAATACGTCGAAATCGCCAGCTTGATCGGCGACGCCACCGCAGCCGTCGGTGCCGCCACCACATCCGCTCCCCGAGCCATCGCCCCGCCGAGCCCAGCCATCGTCGTTGCGAGAAAAGCGCGCCGATTCATCTCAGGAGAAAAAGTGAACACATCGAACGAGGTGGGAACATCATGCCGGGAGCGTAAGAATTGCCGGAAAAAAACCAATCACCAACAATGCTGTCTAGCGGATTTGAACCCCCGCTCAATTCGAAGTCAGAATGGGGTCGCCGCGCACGAATCGACGATAACTCGCCAACGGCGCGCTGCCTCCATTCCCCTGTGGAGGAAGCGCACCATCGCTTCCGTAGCTGGATCATCGGCAACACCATCGGCGTCGCCGTCGGAACATTGCCTGGCAGCACTCTGTAAACAAAATCCGCTCGCGACGGCTGCGGGCGCAGATGCCGTCTTTCTTCCTCATCGAGTTGCTCCACGCCAGGAGCATCCATGCCACGAGTGGCATAGATACGCTACGGGATTTGAGTGAGGAGGCGGCCTTGCCGGGCGTGCTACAGGTATGCGGATGCCCTTGGATCACGATCACGAGCCTATTTTCATCCGAACACCGAGCGTGGCCAATTGATTGCGGCCTTTCCGCTCTCAGGCCGCTTGGCAAACGTGCTAGAGGCAGCGAATGTACGGGTTCCCGGCGATCTCCACGGACGCTCGTTCGCCGAAAATGCGCGGGTTCGGAACTGCGGGCTGTTTTCTGCCGGGGAGGACCCGTGACACCTTCACTCCACCCAGCATCTCGCCGAGGGCATTTCCAGCTTTGGACGCGTGACAAACCGTGAAAAATCAGCCTCCGAACACTGTCTTGTGCCGGTTTTTGGGCTTCTCGAAAGTGCCGGGGAGGGGACTCGAACCCCTACTCCTTGCGGAACCAGATCCTAAGTCTGGCGCGTCTGCCAATTTCGCCACCCCGGCTTCTCTGAAAATCTCCTCCTTTTCGGAGGTCAAAACGGTGTCTGTGCTAGAATTTGTGCCTGAAGCAGCGGCGCAAAACGCATTGAAACGCAAAGCGGTGGTGCTCCGAAATCGGCTAAAAACTCAACACGACGCGCAGCTTATTCGCGTCGGCGATTCGCGCAATCGCCGAGTGTCGGAAATCTGCGCGTGCGAATGCCGTTTCTGCGTTTTCATCAGTGTCTGCGGGGCGCTGTATGTCGCGCCGATGGAGACGAGGCTTGGAGTGCCGAGCGTCGGCTGTATGATCGCGCCGATTGGATTGATGCCATGAACGCTACCCGCCTCTCTGGACTCACTCTTCTCGTGGTGTGTGTGGGAGGGGCGGCTTGGTGGTGGTCGAGCGCGCGATTTGCTTCCCCAAAGTCACTCGTTTCCAGCGATTCACGGCAAACCGGTAATGGTGTGACGACCCCGCTCGCGGTGAAGGCAACGCCGGCATCCACCTCTGAGGCCAAGGCGACCCTCCTCGACGACTTCGTGGACCGGCTCAACGGCGCAAACGCTCCAGCCGCGAGCCGGGAAATCCTCACGGCATTGCGGACTCTGCTCGATTCGCTTCCCCGAGAGGTTGCTTCGCACGAAGCGCTGGCATTTCTCGCCGGGCAAAAGGACGCCGGGACCAAGCTGGACGTCACCGTCAAGCCCGGCGGTACGCTCGGGGATGCGTCGTCGCTGCGTGTCTTTTTGCTCGATTACCTCGGACAGATCGACCGGCCCGCCGCCGCTGTGCTGGGAAAGCAAATCCTCAGCACGCCTGACTCGCCGGATGAATGGGCGGTGAGTCTGCGGAATGTCGCGTGGGGCGATGATACGCCGGCCAATCTCGACTATCTCCGCGCGAAGGCCCGCGAAATGATTTCCAATCCAAAGTGGCGGCAGAATCCCTCCGCCGGCTTTTTGGAAGCGTTCGACGTCATCGTTCATGCGAAAGGATTCAACCTCGTGCCACAACTGACCGAACTGGTGCGCGACAAGGAAAACCGCGCCGTGGGCCACGCGGCCTACCTCACGCTGGACCGGCTCACCATCGCCGATCCTGCGGCGGCTCTCGCTCCGCTCGCCGCGCACCCGGAGTGGATGGAAGGCCGCGAACAGACGCGCGCCAATTTCTTTGCCCGCGCCGACGTAAACGACCCGCGGCAAAAGGCACTGCTCGAAAGCTACCTCCTCGATCCGCACCGGTCCGCGCTGGAGTTGCAGACCTTCGCGGGGCTCTACCCGAATGCGAACTACATGATTTCCAACAATCTGCTCTCCGAAACCTCCACGCCCACGAACACGGAACTGGCGGCGCGAGACCGGGCGGCGCTCGAGGTTTTGGATTCGTGGCTGAATGATTCGCGTTTTGCCCGCCTTCTGCCTCAACTCGAAGCGACACGCGCAAGGCTGCAATCCTTCGTCCAGCAGGCGTCACCATTGAAATCGTCACCGTGATTCAATGGAGAAGGGCATTGCGAGGGCCTGATTGGGACCGGGTTTCCCTTTTGACTTCGCATCAATGTGTTCCATCTTCGCGCGGCTTCCCATGAAGAACTCGCGTCCTCCTTGCTCATTCTCTTGGGCTTTGATGGTCTTGATTGCGTCCGTCGTGACGCTGTTTCCTTCCCTCGTTCGAGCACAGTCTGTCCCCGCCACACTGCCGAATCTTCGGCTCTCGAAAGCGGGCGCAGTAACAACGATGGTGGTGCAGGCCGACGGAAAGGTCATCATCGGGGGGCGGTTCACACTCGTGAACGGCGAACCGCGCGCAGGTCTCGCTCGGCTGAATCGCGACGGCTCGCTGGACACGACTTTCGGCGTGGATCTGGATGTTTTTGGCGACGTCACTGCGCTCGTGATCGAGGGCGATCACCTCTACGTCGGCGGCCGCTTCGACTTCGTCGGACAGGTGCGCCGGAGCCATCTCGCGCGGCTGATTCTGTCGGAAGGAGGCCGGGTCGATCCGACATGGGATAATTCAGTAAATGGGAATAACGGCGTGGGCGCTCTCGCAATGGATGCGGGACATCTCTACGTCGGCGGGGATTTTACAAAAATCGGCGGGGTCGCGCGGCGGCATCTCGCGCGAATCTCCCTTGCCTCGGGCTTGGTCGATCATGGCTGGACGGCTGATGTGAGCCGGGGAGATCGCCTCGCCATCCCCGTGGCTTGTCTTCAAGTGGACGGTCCGTGGCTCTATGTGGGCGGTGTCTTCAACGCGATCGGTGGCAAAGTCCGCAAGAGCCTGGCCCGGGTTGCCCTTGCTGGAAAAGGAACGGTCGATGCCGGATGGCGCCTTGATGTCAGGGCAGAGCACATTTCCATCGCGGCCGTAAACGCAATCTCGGTGGAAGGAGCGACGGTCTTCATCAATGCGTACCTGCAGATCCGAGTGCCGGCCTCCCGGCCCGCTGGAACCTTGATCACACAGCCTCTCGTCAAATTCCAGACCGACGCCCAAGGTCATCTTGTCCGGGTGCCGGAATGGGTGCCCCCCGATAACGTTGACGTTGGCCTTCGCTCTCTCGTCCGCGTCGGAAATACGCTGATTGTTCCTGGGAGGATCGGAGGCCAGCCGTTCAAGATCGACGTGGACAGCGGATTGGTGGATGCGGACTGGGTGCCGCGGATCAGCGGGTCCGTCGGGTTTGTCGCCGTGGACGGCGGGCAGGTTTATGCAGGCGGAAATTTCGAGACGGTGAATGGCTCGGTGCATCTCAGCGTGGCTCGGCTGCGAGGCGATAACGGGCGCGGCGATCCGACCTTCAACGCGCAAGCCGGGGACACGGGCGATGTGAAGGCGCTGGCCGAGCAGCCGGATGGGAAAATTCTCGTGGGCGGCGATTTCAGTTTTGTCGGCAACGTGCCGCGCCGGCACTTGCTGCGGCTCAATGGCGACGGTTCGCTCGACCCGCTTTGGAACCCCGACGTTTCCGGGGATGTGTCGACGATCGCGGTGGCGGGGGACTCGATTTTCATCGCTGGCACCTTCGATACCGTCGGCGGACAGCCCCGGCTGGCTCTGGCGAAATTGAGCGCCACTGGGAGCGACGAACCCGATCCCGCGTGGCGTGCGGACTGCCTCGGGAATCCATCCACGACGGGGGTTTCTCCCGCGACGCCGAAGCAGATCGCGACGGATGGAATTCACCTCTACGTCAGCGGCTACTTTGCCACCATCGGCGGTGTGCAGAGGTCCGGCCTCGCGCGCGTCTCGCTAACCGGCACCGGGGTAGTCGATCCGCTTTGGGCCCCAGTGCTGCCGTTCACCTCGCTGCAGTCCACCGCATACCCGGGCACCTTTGCGCTAGGTTCCGAGTCCCTCTTCATCGCCGCCAGCTATCCCGTGGATCCTGACAAAGTGCTGCGGAAGGTCAGCTTGCAAGGCACCGGCGCCGTGGACCCGCTTTGGAAGCCGAAGGTGGGCGTGCTCCCGGAGGGCTACAATGGACCGGTGTCGGCTCTGGCGCTGCAAGGCCAGGATCTCTTTGTCGGAGGATACTTTACCCAAATCGCCGGTAAGACTCGCAAAGGATTGGCAAAAATCTCAACCATGGGAAGTGGCGTCGTGGATTCCGCTTGGGACGCGAAGCTCGGGCTCAGCGCAGGCTACTACCCGCCCTCACCGGAGATCACGACGCTCCGGGTCAATGGCGACGTGATCTATGCTGCGGGGTCGTTCGATCGCGTCGATGGCCAAGTCGTCCGCGATGTCATCGGGGTCGATGCGAGCACCGGTGCGCTGCGTCGCAGTTACGGCTATTTCACTGCCTCCTTGCCGTCCACGCTCCTTCCCCGCGGAAACGATCTGCTCGTTGCCGGCCCTTTTATCAAGGAGGGGGACTTCTACCATCCTACCAAGAGCGGTCTCGTCCTCGCTCCAATCGCTCTCGCGCCGGTGCTCACGGGCGATGCGAACGACCCCTACACTTTCTACATCGCGCCGAATGCGGCGGATGGGTCGGAGGTCACGCACTTCCAGTTGCAGGTCGATGCGGTGCTCGGGGGGCAAATGTTTCTACCGGATGGGGTGACGCCGGTCCCCAGCGAGAGCTTCGTCACCCGGGAGCAGGGGCGGGCGGGGTTGAAGTTTGTGCCGGCGACGGGGTCGCAGGGGGCTGGGACAGTGGTCGCATTGGCGGGCGTGAATGCAACGAGCGAAGGGCTCGGCTCGGAGTCGTCCACGCTGACGCTTTCCTCCACAATCAATGTCCCGATTTTCGAACTGAGCAGTGACCACTACTCGGTGCGCGAGCGGGATGGCGCTGTCGTCATCACCGTTCTGAATCGCAATGGCCTCGCGGGCCAAGTCGCCTACACTCTTACCGACCAGACAGCGCGCGCCGGAATCGACTTCGACGCGGCGGCAAGCAACGGCGTGCTCGATTTCACGGCGGGCCAGACCAGCCGGACGATCACCGTGCCGATCACGGACAACGGAATCGCGACCGGCGACCGCGTCTTTCTCGTCACGCTCTCGTCCACGGCTGCAGCACCCAATCGTTTCGCCTCGAGGTCCCTCGTGGCGAATGGATCGAGCATCGCCGCAGCACCCGCCAGTCCGCCGCTCGGCATCGTGGGACTGCGCAGCGGTGCGGAGGTGGTGATCTTTGACAGCGACTTTGCCGGCGGACGCACGGGCTCATTGCTCGAAGTCGTCGCGCCCTCCCCAGCGCCTTCCGCTCTCGGCACGATCTCCCTCGCACTCAATCCGGCCACACCCGGCCAGTGGCGGCTCGTCGGCGATTTCGTGTGCCGCGAAAGTGGGGCGACGATGACCGGGCTGACGCGCGGAAACTTTGACATCGAGTTCCGCTCCGCGCTGGGATTTCGCGACGTGCCGCCCATCCCGGTCGCGCTGCAAAGCGGCACGCATTACTCTGAGGCGGTGGATTACGCGCCACTGAGCGCGCCGCCGCAGCCGGGTGATTTCACGGTCACGCTGCGGCCCAATTATCTCGCCACCGCAAGCGACATCGCCCAACGCGCGCAGTGGCGGCGCGAGGGTGAAGCGACATGGCACGACAGCGGCGAAGTCGTCCCCGGCATCGACGAAGGGGTTTACACGATTGAGTTCAAGCACCTAGACGGCTTCGACGAGCCGACGCCGCTGCTCGCGGTCATCGGCGCGAACCAACTCAGCGCCGTCTCCGTCAACTACCGCCTCGCCGAAACCCAGTCCGGTGCCGCGCCCGCCGCGCTGACATTTGCCGAGACGACAAACCGGCCGTTTGAGTTTGGCGGGCAGGTCCAGACGGGGCGCGGCTTTGGCTCGGGCTTTGTGGTCGATACGCGCACCGTGCTCACCGCCGCCCATGTGCTTTTCGACGACGAGGCCCTCGGCTACGTGCCCACCGTGCGCTGGCTTTTTCAAAAAACGCGCGGCGAATTCGAACCGGAGCCTCTGACCCCGCGCGGGTGGTATGTCTTCGAGGGATACGCCGCGCAACGCCTCGGGGATCGCACAGACCGTGCTTTCGAGGCGAATGAGGCCTCGCCCGAGTCGCGTCATCTGGACGCCGCTGCGCTCTATTTTTTCACCGACACCCAGGCTCCCGGACGCGGCGGCTACGGCGGATTCCTGATCTCCGACACCGATGAAAATGAATGGCTCACCAGCGCCCGCGCGAAGCGGCTGTCGGGCTACCCGATGGAAGGCGTGGCGGAGGATGCTCGCGGCCGTATGCACGCCACCCCGGAGTTGAGCGGCGCGCTCAGTCGGGTCAATGGCCGGGTCTTCCGCACGAGCGAATATCACGGGCTTGCCGGCATGAGCGGCGGCCCGCTGCTCGTCTCCGCGGACGATGCACAATTCTATCCCGCAGCAATTTTCCTCCACAGCGGGGGCGAGACGTTTGTCCGGGCGATCGATTCCGATGTTCTCGGCTTGATCAATCGTGCCCAAACGTCGGCGAGTAGCGGAGGCAACAGCGCCAGCGGCGGCATCACTGTCGTTTCACCGAATTTTACGACGACTCGCTTTGCCCCGTGCCAGCTTCGGGTTTTGCTTCGGACGCCCGGCGGAACGCCGATGCTTCAGGGGGGGTGGATTGTCGAAGGGCTGCGGAGCTATCAACCGACGGACACGACGGTCACCCTCAATGAACCCAAGCACTACATCGTCCGCTTTCTCCCGGTCGATGGCTTCGCGACTCCGCCTCCGATCGAAGTGGCGCTCGCGGATCATCAACTGACGACGCGCTCCACCATTTACCATGTCGGATACAAATACACCCTCACCAGTGCCGATCAGAAACAGGGCACGGTCGGGCCGTCGCTTTACGAGCAAGCCGCCAACGCTACCGCGACCGCCCAACAAGGTGCCGTCGCCACTGTCTTCGCCCGTCCCAACAAAGACTACGCGTTTGACCATTGGACGGATGGTTCGGGCGCTACCGTGAGTTTCGCCGCTAAATATCAGTTCCCTGCGACGACGAATCGCACCCTCGTCGCATACTTTCAACCCGGACCATTTATACCCTATCGAGGAAGTTATGAGGGTCTGATCGGCTTGATCACAATGAACGGCCCTGGCACCAATCCGGATGGCGGCTTCACTCTGAATTTGGATGGAGGTGGTCGATACACCGGAATCGTCAAGCTTCAGGGAAAACGCTACGCAATCAAAGGACGGTTCAGCGAAAACGGGAGCGCGACGTACGCTTTAAACACGACTCCTCCTCTCGTGGTGGAGTTAAAGATCGATCTCGAAAACGGGACAAACCAAATCAAGGTGATTTTCCGGGACGGTGACGCGGAGCTCGCGCAATCCAGTCTCAACTTGGCTACTCCTTTTGACGGAAAAACACCGCAGACGACCACGCCGCTGAAAGGCAGCTACACTTTCGCCATCCCCCACCGAGCGACCCAGGGAGTGCCGCAGGGCGATGGCTATGGAACAGTGGTAGTGGATGCGAAGGGACGCGCGCGCGCCGCAGGTAAACTCGGCGACGGAACTGCCTTCGCGGCCGGCGCGCGGCTGGTGAGCAGATCGCAATTTTCCCTGTTCGCGCCCCTTTACGGGAAGCTCGGTGCCGTCGCAGGGTTATTCACGTTCGATGACGCTCCGCCCGGGAGTGATATTACAGCACCGTTCGCCTGGTCCCGCCCGACCTTACGCGACGGCACTCCGGCGCTCCAAACATCGCTCATCCTCTCCGGGTCGCGATACGCGTCGCCTGCGTTCGACTTTTCCGCTGCTACATTCTCTGTGTCTGGCGGTGCCCTTACTCCTCCTGTCCCTGTAAAATCGATCACCCTCGATCCAGCAAAGAACCGCGGCAGCGGCGTGGCGGGGGATGGATTTTCCATCCGAGTAGCCCCTGCCACTGGTTTACTTTCCGGGAGTTTTCTCGACCCGACGGGCAAGCCCCGTCCTTTCTTCGGAGCACTTCTGCAGAAATCGCGGACCGGGCAGGGCTTTTTCCGTGGCCCAGCGGGTCAATTAGGCTCCTTCGAACTGATTGCGATCCCGTAGCACGGAGCAGATCGTGGACACAATCCTTCGCCTCGACTCAACGCGAATGACGCTCCCTTTCTCGCGCGCAGTGTGGTGCGTCGCGCTTCTGATGCTCTCGCCTTGCGCACATTCCCAGCAGGCGCCAGCGCAGTTTGCGGAGCTCGTGGAGAAGGAGGAGACGGTGGAGATGCAAAAGCCGGGCACGGCGTGGAAGGTGGCGGACAAGGGGGCGAAGCTGGCGATCAAGGACAAGCTGCGGACGGGGGAGTTCAGTCGCGCGGTGGTGCGGCTGCTCGATCTGAATTTGCTGCGGGTCGACGAGCTTTCGACCATCGAGATTTCGGCGCCACTTTCACCGGGTGGAAAAGGCACCCTCGAGGTCAAACAGGGGGGCACTTACTTTTTTAGTCGCGAGAAAGCGCAGGAGATGCAAATCCGCACACCGGCGGTGAATGGCGCGCTGCGCGGGACGGAATTTGCGCTGCGGGTGGCTGAGAACGGGCGGACGGTGCTGACGATGTTCGAGGGCGAGGTGGAATTGAGCAATCCGCAGGGGCGCGTGCTGCTGAAGAGCGGCGAGCAGGGCGATGTCGAGGTGGGAGGCGTGCCGCGCAAAACCGCCGTGATCGACGCGGTGAACATCATCCAGTGGTGTCTCTACTATCCTGGCGTGCTCGATCCGGCAGGACTTGGCTTGAGCGCTGGTGAGGAGCGCGAGCTGACTGCTTCGCTCGCCGCGTATCGCGCCGGTGACTTGCTCGGGGCGCTCGCGAAGCACCCGCACGCGCGTGTCGATGGTTCGATGGGGGCTCGGCTTTACCGCGCCGCCGTTTTGCTCTCGGTCGGGCAGGTGGAAAAGGCGCGCGCCGCGATGGTCAGCGTGCCGCCAACACATCCCGGACGGCGCGCGCTGGAGGAAGTGATCGCTGCCGTGAAATTCCAGGAATGGCCGCGCGGCCCGGCCCCGCAAACAAGCAGCGAGTGGCTCGCGGAGTCGTACTATCAGCAATCGCGCAGTAGCCTCGAACCGGCGCTGGCCGCGGCGCGGAAAGCGGTGGAGCTGTCGCCGGAATTCGGCTTCGCGTGGACGCGGGTTGCGGAGCTGGAATTCTCTTTCGGCCGCACAGCACCTTCACTGAAAGCACTCGAGCGCGGGCTCGCGCTGGCGCCGCGAAATGCACAGGCGCACGCGCTGCGCGGGTTTTTGCGTAGCGCCCAAAATCGGATCGGTGCGGCCCGCGAGTCGTTCGACGAAGCCATTGCGCTCGATGGCGCGCTCGGAAATGCGTGGCTCGGGCGCGGGCTGACTTTCATCCGGCAAGGCTACGCGGACGCAGGCCGGCACGACCTGCAAACGGCGGCGGTGCTCGAGCCGAATCGCTCGATTTTGCGCAGCTATCTGGGCAAGGCATTCAGCCAGACGGGGAACGACGCGAAGGCGCGCAACGAGTTCGCGCGAGCGGAGGAACTCGACCCGAACGACCCGACGCCGTGGCTCTATTCGGCGATCCAAAACAAGCAGGAAAACCGCTACAATGCCGCGGTGCGGGACGTGGAGAAATCGATCGATCTCAACGACAACCGCCGCGTGTATCGCTCGCAGTTTCTGCTCGATCAGGATCGCGGCGTGCGCGGCACGAATCTCGCCGCGATCTATCTCAACGAAGGGATGCGCGATGTGAGCGTGCGCGAGGCGGTGCGCGCGGTGGACTCCGATTATTCGAGTGCGGCGGCGCATCTTTTTCTCGCGAACAGCTACGACGCGCTGCGCGATCCGACCCGCGTGCTGCTGCGCTATGAGACGCCGTGGTTCAGCGAGCTGCTGCTGGCGAATCTGCTCGCGCCGGTGGGCGGGGGGCCGCTGTCGCAGTTCGTCTCGCAGCAGGAATACTCGAAGCTTTTCGAAGCCGACGGCTTCGGGATCAGTTCGGTGAGCGACTACTTTTCGACGGGCGAATTCCGAGAGACCGGCTCGCAATATGGCACGTTTGGAAACCTCAGTTATGCGCTCGACGCAGAGTATCAATCCGACAATGGCCGGCGTCCGAACAGCGCGATTCAGCGGCTCGAAACGTACGCCACTTTCAAGCTCCAGATCAGCCCGCAGGACACGGTTTTTTTCCAGACGAAATTCGAAGACCTGCATACCGGCGATGTGCTCCAGCGCTACGATGCGACCGGGCGCGGGCAGAGCGCCGCGGACCGCACGCTCGACTTCCGCGAGAAGCAGACTCCGGCGCTACTGCTGCTCGGACTGCATCACGAATGGAGCCCCGGCATTCACACGCTGTTGCTGTTCGGCCGACTGGCCAATGAGCAGGCGCTGACCGCGGACTCGACAAGTCAAACGATCGCGACTCGCGACAGCACTGGTCGAGTCTCCGCCGATTCGCTCGCAAAAGGGGGAGGCAGCGTGACTTACGGGGACGTGCTCGGCGCGCTTGAGCGCAACGCCGCGGGTCGAGGCAGTGTGCGGTCTTTCGGCGGTCTTCCGTTCGACTTCAGCTACCATCCGAAGTTCGAGACGTTCACGGGCGAGCTGAATCAAATCGTCACCGCCGGGCCAATGACGTTTATCGTCGGCGGGCGGTATCAAAGCGGCGAATTTCACACGAAGGATGAACTCCTCCATTCGCGCGATGTCACCGGCTTAAGACCGCGCGGGACTTCCCCGCGAGCACAACTCCGAGTCACCGCTGCGGGCGCCACGGTGCAAATACCAAAATCGGTGAGTCGCACCCAATTGTCACTCAACCGGGAATCGCTTTCTGAATTCTTCGGCGAGCCGCCGGCGAGCGACGATGTCACGGTCGATTTCCATCGTCTCAGCCTTTACGCCTACGACATCTGGCGGCTCGCGCCGTGGCTATCGTTCACGGCTGGCGTGGGCTTCGACCAGATCGAATATCCCGAAAACTTCCGCAGCCCACCGGTCGATGATCGCACGACGGAGTTCGACCGAGTTTCGCCGAAGCTCGGCTTCATTCTCACGCCGTTGCGCGGGACGACAATCCGCGGTGCCTACACCGAGTCGATCGGCGGGGCGAGCTTCGATGAAAGCATCCGGCTCGAGCCAACACAAATCGCCGGCTTCAATCAGTCGTATCGGACGCTCATTTCGGAATCGGTTGCCGGCTCCGTCGCCGCGCCGATTTACAAAAGCTACGGGTTGAGCCTGGAGCAGAAGCTCCGTTCGAGCACGTATCTAGGAGTCGAGCTTAACCGCGTGGAGCAGGATGTTGATCGCGTCGTGGGCGCGTTCGATTACTTTCCCGCGAACGAATCCAACGGATTCCCCGACGCGATCGTTCCCTCTTCGCTGCGCGAAAAACTCTCCTATTCCGAGGAGTCCGCGACCGCAACAATCAACCAGCTCGCGGGCGATTGCTGGGCTCTGGGCGCGCGATACCGCTACACGCGCTCGCATTTGCACGACGAGTTTCCCGGGCTGACGCGAGCGGTCTTTTCTAGAACGGAAACGACGACCGAGTCGCGGCTCCACGAACTCTCGCTTTACGCGCTCTACAATCATCCGAGCGGCATCTTTGCCCGCGCGGAGGCGAATTGGTTCAGCCAAGAAAACGACGTTCCGCCGAACCCGGCGCAACCGAAAATCGACCCCATGCCGGGCGACGATTTCTGGCAGTTCAATGTCCTCGCGGGCGTCCGCTTTCACCGCAATCAGTGCGAGTTGAGCTGCGGCCTGTTAAACATCACCGGCGAGGATTATCACCTCAGTCCGTTGAACCCATACGTCGAGTTACCGCGCGATCGGACAGTGGTGGTGCACTGTAAAATCAGCTTCTAATTCGCGCGTGTCCCCTCCCCTCGCCGCCGTCGCACCCGCCCGCGCGAAACCCTCGAAGCCGCATCGCCGCTTGATCCGGGGGTTGCTGGCGGCGGCGGCCAGTGCCTTCGGGGCTGGCATTATCGGAGCGGTCGGCTGGGCGCTGGCGGATGCTTCACTCGCCGCCGGAACCTACGGCGAACGGGCGAAGCCGCGTCTCGGCTGGCTCGTCGGCTCGATCGGCGAAAGCTTCGCACGGTTGAGCTACGATTTGCCGTTCATCTTTCGTGGACGGGTGGAGCAGCCCGGTGCGTGTATCATTTACCTCGACGAATCTTCCGCTGCCGCGCTGGGACAAAACGAGGGCGTCTGGAATCGCTCACTCCACGCGCAGCTCGTCCGCAAACTGACCGAAGAAGGAGCGCGCGCGATTTTCTTCGACCTCGTTTTTTCCAACGCCTGGCCCGAACCCAAAGTCGATGAGGACTTCGCGGTCGCAATCCGGGAAAATGGGCATGTCTTCCTCGGAGGTGCGCTGGAACTCGACGACGGGATCGGAGCATTGCAGGAGCGCACGCTCGCTCCGGTTTCCATTCTGCGCCGTGCCGCCGCGGGCTGGGGACTGCTCGCATTTCGCCCGGTGGATGCCGACTACAGCGTGCGCCGGATTTACACTGGCTTGGACAATGTCCCGTCGGCGACATGGCGTGCCGCGATCAAGCTCGGCGCGCCGCTGATCGACTCGCCGGAGGAGCGCGCGAAGTGGCGCTGGATGAACTACTACGGACCGAACAAATCCTTTCTCAGTCTCAGCTACGACCGGGCGATCGCTCCAGACGGATCGCCCCCAAATTTTTTCCGCGACCGCATCGTTTTCATCGGCGGGCGGCCCACGCTCGGTGCCTTGGCGATGGGCCGAGACGAATTTCGGACGCCGTTCGGCTGGCTGAACGCTGAATTTTCGACCGGCGTGGAAGTGCACCTCACCACCCTGCTCAACCTGCTCCACGGCGACTCTCTCACCCGGCTCGGTGCGGAACGTGAGCTGTGGCTGGTCCTGAGTTTCGGCGTCCTGCTCGGCGGCATCCTGCCTCTTTTCCGCCCGCACCTGGCCGCTGCTGCAGCCGTCCTCGCGGCCATCGGCATCGGCGCCGCCGCGTTCTGGCTTTTTCAAAAAGAGCACGTCTGGTTTGGCTGGTGCATCCCTGCATTCGCCCAGACGCCGCTCGCGATCGGCTGGGCGGTGGGCACTCGATATTTCCTCGAGGAACGGCGGCGCACGGCGTTGCGCCAGGCGTTTTCGCACTACCTCTCGCCGCAAATGGCCGACCGCATCGCCAACGCCGACTTCGATCTCCGGCCTGGAGGCGCCTTGGTCGAGGCGAGTGTGATGTTCACCGACCTCGAAGATTTCACCGCACTCACCGAGCGGCTGAACGACCCGGAGCGACTCTCGGAAATCCTCACGCGATACTTCACCCAAACCACGAGTCACGTCCTCGAAAACGATGGCACGATCATCAAATACTTCGGCGACGCCGTGCTCGCAGTCTGGGGTGCGCCGATCGCGGACAAAAACCACGTCCAAAAAGCGGCGCTCGCCGCGTGCCGGCTCCACGCCGCTTCCGGCATCGAAGTCGATGGGCGTGCGCTCAGGACGCGGGTCGGTCTCCACTCTGGGATGATGCTCGCTGGCAATCTCGGCTCCGCGCAACGCTTCGATTACTCCGTCATTGGCGACGCGGTGAATTTCGCCTCCCGGCTTGAGGGCCTGAACAAATACTTCGGGACGAACATCCTCATTTCAGACGCCACTCGCCAACGTCTCGGGGACGCATTCCTCACCCGCTGCCTTGGTAAATTTAGAGTCGTGGGGAAGTCGGAGGCAATCGTAATTCACGAGCTTTTGGGTCCAGCAGAAACCTGCGGGCCTGCGCCCTGGCTGGAGCAGTTTGCGCGCGGCCTCGATGCGTTTCGGCTCAGCGAATTCGGTCTCTGCGAACAACTCATGCAGCAGGTGATCGACTCGCGACAGGGTGCAGATGGGCCGGCATCATTTTACGTGAGCAAGATCGCGGAATTCCGTGAAGATGGCGTCCCTCTTGGCTGGGACGGGTCAATTCAATTCACATCGAAGTAACTCGTTCGCTCGGCCTGCCGCAAAACACGGTCCCGGGCGTCGGAATTTGCCTGTCAAAAGACTCGTTTCAAGCTTCCGGATGTTCCACCGCGAAGAATACCTGACTTCAAGGTGTGCTAGAATTTGTGCTAGAGTGGGTGCTTTTCTGGCGGTCCTTCTGACCAGTAGCTTTGAGCGGTGAATCGCCCGGAGAGGCTGATAAACGCTTGAGAAGATGGAATTCCAAGCACGGCCAATTCTCTCGGCACTGCGGAGCCTGCTCGACGCGCTTCCAAGAGAGGTTGCTTCGCGCGAGGTCGGAAGACGGACGGGGTCGTCATCCACGAACTTCTCGCTACCGCGGCGGAGACGGTGTTGGAGCCTTGGCTCGAAAGTTTACGCGCGGGCTCGAGACATTCCGGCGCGCCAGCTCGACGAATGCGAACTGCAAATGCGCGAGACGATCTCGGCGCGCAGCAGCGTGGATGGACTGGCAACATTCTATTTGGGAAAGCTGGAGATGTTGCGCCAAAAGGGCTGCCGCCTGATTGGACCGGCGCAATCGAATTCACCTCGAGCTAAGAACCGGCGAACCCGCACGTGCGGAATGTCGTGGCCCAAGCAATATCTCCTGATTCCGCAATCGCAATGCGTTCACTAAAACTGAGCTTCCGATCAGAGGCTGGGATCTGTCACGCCTTCGAAAATTAATCAAAAAAACCGCTGGACAACACGAAATGCGCTCTATATCCCGGACGGTCATGAGATCAAGCGCGCGCCGGAAATATCTGATTCACTCGTTGACTTTGGCAGTGGTAGGTTTCCTCGGCGTCGGCCGGGCATTTGGCGGAGCGGATGAAGCATCCGATAAAGCCTTTCAAATGGCTGCAAAATACTCGGCAATGGGTTATTACGTGGCTCCCAGCAAGGAGGGGTGGACCGGATTCGGCGTCACACTCGAGTTCACCGTGCCCGTGAGCGCCGGTGTGGACTACATCTTTATCCTCGGTGGCGACAAATACCTGCTCGATCCCGATGTGTGGATCGAGTCTGAATACGGCAACACGATCGTGAAAGATACCCGCAAATACGATAACGGAATGTGCGGCGTGCGCTGGCGTTCCGACTACAATGGGACTGCGAATGTTGTCGTACACATCGCTCGCGCGACCAGTCGCTGCGCTTGGGCCGCTGTCATGGGCCGCAGAGGCACCGCGACAAACCGCGTTCCAAACGAGTTCGGAACCTCGACCCCTTCGGTCGCGATACCCACTCCCGGAAAGCCGGTTCAGGCCGTCGGTGGAGAATAACGGCGATATTTCCTCAACACGGCATCGATATGAAAAAAGCTCTGACGGCTGCGGCCCTTTGCGTCGTTTGCATGACTGCTTGTAAGACCCGCACCGTGGTTTACACGACGCCCACGGCTCGCCCGGCACCTGCGACCGGGCCGACGCGGACGGTCACCAATACCGTGTATGTAGAATCCGAATCCGACCAACCGACTTCATTGCCGGGGCAGCCCCACAAAGTTTCGGACCCCGGATCTGCGGAAAATTTCCGCGCATCCGAGACCGAGCGCTAACTATCAACTTAACCATCAGCCACCTTATGCGTAAACTATTGCTCATTCTCCCGCTTGCCATCGCCACGCTGCTGCCGGCTTGCACGACAAAAACCGAAGTAGTCGCCCTGCAACCGGTTTCAAAGCCCGCGCCGAAGCGAGTCGCCTCTTCGACGACGACGGTGCACGTTCATAAAACTGGCGCGCCGCGTCCCACCCCTTGGGCGACCGACGTGGTGAACGCTTACGACGAGAAGCGGGATTAAAGGTCTTGATGAGGTAGAGCAAGGTTCTTGAATTTCGCGCGCCGGCATCCGGCCGCGCAGCACGCAAGGCCCAAGGCATCCGGCTTGGGCCTTGCGGCATTTACAAGCCAGACTCTTGTCTGGCATTCGAGAGTAGTTGCCAGCGTCCGGTGCCGAAAGGTCAAACCCGAGGTTAGCGGGAATTGCCAATCAAGGCGAACAATGGCGAAATGCGAGGCGAGATGACGGCGCTGCGGCCGCCTTTTTTGGAGCCGCGGTGCCTCCAAAAGTGCGACCGAGCGAGTCACGCTCCAGACGTTTTTTCCCTTTCGTATGGAAAGCCAATCGCAGGCGATCAAGTGATCGACAGTGCTCGCGAGACCCGCGGCCTGAGCTAGCGCGGTAGATTTTTGGCCGTACTCAGTGGTGTCGTGCGGTGCGGCGATCGGTTCGGCGGTTGATTTTTACTCCCGCGTTTCCGAGTCCTCGACGCAGGACCATCCTTTGGCACTTCGCAGCTACATCCCAGCAACGCGCAATGCTTGCTCCACGATTTGCGGCTTGCTAACTAGTACCACGAGGAGTGTGGTGAGGGTCGCGAGGGTCGCGACCAGCTGAGGTCGCACTTCGAACCACGGGCGTTCGCTGTTCTGGGAGAACTGACGATTTCCGATTTCGATGTTGGTTGTCATAACGGCCCTAAGCTACCCGCCGGACTCGATTTGAGCACGTTACGAGTCCGTGAAACGCGTGACATTTTCGTGACACAAAATGCTTCCGGAATCCGCGCTTGATTCACCCTTTTGCATTCCTACCCTCCTGCGATGCACGACATCATCGCGAGGCCATCAGCCGCGAATTCCGCTTCAATTCTCGCTCCAACCGACACTTTTCTCCGCCGCCATCTCGGGCCGAATGCGGACGAAATCGCGCAGATGCTCTCGGCGCTCGACAAACCGTCGCTCGACGCGCTGATCGATGCCGCGGTGCCGCGAAAAATCCGCAGTGCGCACCCGCTCCGGCTCCCGCCCGCGAGCGGCGAACACAGCGCCCTGGCTGATCTCCGGGTGATTGCTGCAAAAAACAAGGTCTTCAAAAACTATCTCGGGCAGGGCTACAGCGACTGCATCACGCCACCGGTGATCCAGCGGAACATATTGGAAAATCCGGGCTGGTACACTGCCTACACGCCGTATCAGGCGGAGATTTCGCAGGGACGCATGGAGGCGCTCATCAACTTCCAGCAGATGGTAATCGACCTCACCGGGCTCGACATCGCGAACGCCTCGCTGCTCGACGAGGCGACCGCCGCCGCGGAGGCGATGCACATGGCGCAGCAGGTCTGCAAAGACGCGGATGCGAACGCGATTTTCGTCTCGCGATTCTGCCACCCGCAAACCATCGCGGTCATTCATACGCGAGCCGAAGCGCTCGGGATCGAGGTCATCGTCGGCGAGGAGGGAGCGTTCGATTTTGGGAAAAAGGTGTTCGCCGTGCTGCTGCAATACCCCGACACGCTCGGCGCGATTCGCGACCACGCACCGTTCATCGAGCGGGCGCACGCGGCGGGCGCGCTGGCGATCGTCGCGGCGGATATTCTCGCGCTCACGCTGCTACGGACGCCGGGCGAATTCGGCGCGGACATCGCGGTCGGATCGACGCAACGCTTCGGCGTGCCGCTCGGTTTCGGTGGGCCGCACGCGGCCTACATGGCGACGCGCGATGCGCTCAAACGCTTGATGCCCGGGCGATTAGTCGGCGTTTCAAAAGACTCGCACGGCAATGCCGCATATCGCCTTTCGCTGCAGACTCGCGAGCAGCACATCCGCCGCGACAAGGCGACCAGCAACATCTGCACGGCGCAAGTCCTCCTCGCGGTGATGGCGTCGATGTACGCGGTCTATCACGGGCCGGACGGCTTGCAGAAGATCGCGCGGCGCGTTCACGCGGCGGCGGGGATTTTCGCGAGCGCGGTGTGTGCAAGCGGGCTCTCGATCCTCGGCGAAGAGTTCTTCGACACGGTGAGCGTTTCGTTCCGCGAACTCGCGCGGCGCGATGCGATTTTTAGCGCGGCAGCCGAGCGCGGCATCAATGTCCGCGCACTCGACCATAGCACGATCGTCGTCGCGCTCGACGAGACGCTCGACGAGTCTGCGCTGCGGGAGTTGATCGCGCTTTTCACCGGAAGCGACGCGACGCCCGACGGCGATTATGAGCCGGGCATCAGCCAGCTCACAGGATTCGCGCGCACGTCGCCATTTCTCACGCACCCGGTTTTCAACACGCACCACACCGAGACGGAGATGCTCCGCTACATCCGCCGGCTCGAGGCGAAGGATCTGTCGCTCACTACTTCGATGATCCCGCTGGGCTCCTGCACGATGAAGCTGAACGCGACGAGCGAGATGCTCCCGGTGACGTGGCCGGAGTTTGGAAAGCTGCATCCTTTCGCACCGAAAACGCAGACCGCCGGATACGCGGACATGTGCGCGCAGCTCGAAGGGTGGCTCGCGGAGATCACGGGATTTGCGGGCGTCTCGCTGGAGCCGAACGCAGGCTCGCAGGGCGAATACGCGGGGCTGCTGGTGATCCGAAAATTCCACGAAACGCGCGGCGAAGCGCATCGCAATGTCTGCCTCATCCCGACCTCCGCGCACGGCACGAATCCGGCCAGCGCGGTGATGGCCGGCATGCGCGTCGTCACGGTCGCGTGTCTCACGGACGGCGACATCGACATGGCCGCCCTGACCGCGAAGGCCGATGAACACAAGGATCGGCTCGCAGCGCTCATGGTGACCTACCCGAGCACGCACGGCGTTTTCGAGGAGACGATCGTCGATATTTGCACGCTGATCCATGCGCGCGGCGGGCAGGTCTATATGGACGGCGCGAACATGAACGCGCAGGTCGGGCTCACCTCGCCGGGACGGATCGGGGCGGATGTCTGCCACCTGAATTTGCACAAGACGTTTTGCATTCCGCATGGCGGAGGCGGTCCGGGAATGGGGCCGATCGGCGTGGCGGCGCATCTGGTGCCATTTCTCGGACGTGGAGAAAGTAAGATCGGCGCGGTGAGCGCGGCGCCGTTTGGGAGCGCGAGCATCCTCACGATCCCGTGGATGTATGTGCGGATGATGGGCGGCGATGGGCTCACGGAGGCGACGCGCGTGGCGATCTTGAATGCGAACTACATCGCGCATCGGCTCGATCCGTTTTTCCCTGTGCTCTTCAAAGGACGCGGCGGATTCGTGGCGCACGAGTGCATCGTCGATTTGCGCGGCTTTCAAAAGACGACGGCGGAGGATGTGGCAAAGCGGCTCATGGACTACGGCTTTCACGCGCCGACGCTGAGCTGGCCGGTCGTCGGGACGCTCATGATCGAGCCGACGGAGAGCGAATCGAAAGACGAGCTCGACCGCTTTTGCGAAGCGATGATCGCGATCCACGCCGAGATGCTCGCCGTGGAAAATGGCGACACCGACGTGACTGACAACGTCCTCAAAAACGCACCGCACACCGCGCGCTCCGTGACCGCGAGTGACTGGCCGCACGCCTACTCCCGCGAGCAAGCCGCCTACCCCGCGCCATGGCTTCGCGACCACAAATTCTGGCCCGCAATCGGCCGTATCGACAACGTCTTCGGCGACCGCAACCTCTTCTGTGCCTGCGTACCGGTGGAGTCCGCGGGCAGTTAGCTATTCCACGCTGGAAACCGTTCGCGGGTCGGGGCCCCAGACGACTTCGTAGTAGCCGATCATCATCTCTTCGTTGCTCTGAAGTCCGAAGAAGACTTTCTTTGCGGGGTCGGGGTTGGCTTTGTTGGCGGGGCTGTTGTCGTAGGTGGCGATAGCTTTGAGCCGCGTGCCTTTTGGCAGGAGGCGGGGCTTATCGAGGACGTATTCGACTTGCCACTCGAAGTCCCATTTTGGCACGTCGAGAAGGACTTCGCTTTTGCCATCGGGGAACTCTGCGATGTAGCGGAAGGATTTGCCGCGGAGATGCATGTGGGGGCGCAGGGAGAGGAGGGTGGCGTCGCGCGGCATGACTTTGCTGGCGGTGACTTGGTAGTTCGCGTCGCCGGGCGGGATCTCGAATGCGACGGTGGCGAGGGAGCGGGAATCGACGGGCTCGGTGGGGGGCTCTTTTGCGAAGCGGAGGCCGAGGCGGGTCTTGGATTCGTGCGCAGTGCCGTCGGGGGTGTAGTGGATTTGCATGACGATGGTGGCGCCCGCGGGGAGGAGCTTGGCGCGACCGGGCGGGTAGATCATGCCGCGGCCGGCGGAGAGGGTGGTGGCGAAGCTGCCATTGAGGCCGCCGCCGCCGCCGACGTTCATGTCTTTTGTGATGTAAGGGAAGAAGCGGACGATCCACTTCAGGCGGTCTTCGGCTTTCACGCCATCGAGCAGGCTGAGGGGGTCGAAGTGCGGGGTCCACGGGCGGGTGGTGCCGGGCGCGGGAGGGGCGGCTTTTTCAGTGAAGATGAGGACGTGGTGGACGATCTCGGGGGTGGTGGAGAGGATTTGTGTGGCCTCGACCCAGCGGTCTTCGGTGAGATTCGTGGGAATGCGGACGTAGCGGTAGGGGACTTGGCCCGCGGCGGGGATTTGCGCGGCGTCGGTTTCGAGGACGACGTCGGGGGTGCCGATCTCCCACTCGGTGCGCAAGGGAGGCGGGGGGAGCGCCTTTGCGAGATCGCCGGCCGGCATGCCGTCATCGATCCATGCGAGAACTTTTTTGAGGTCGTCGGGGCTGAGGGAGGGGTCGTTTGAAAAGTGGCCGTGCTCGGGGTTGGCGCTCCACGGCGGCATCCGGCGCTCTTCGACGACTTCATCGAGCATGCGCGCGCGGCGGCGGATGTCTTTATAGGTGACGAGCGCGAATGGGGCGTTGCCGCCCTTTTGGTGGCAGTCGGTGCAGTGCGCGCGGAAGACTTTTTCCACGTCGCCGTAGAATTGCGGGCCGCCGTCTTTCTGAGCGACGGGCGCGTCGGGCGTCCACTCGAGCAGGCAACCCATGGGGTCGGTGGCGGCGAGGGCTACGGGCTTGTCCGCGAGCACGGCTTCGAGCGCGGCGCGGAGGTGCTCGGCTTTCGGCTCGTCTTTGCGAAATGTCCCGGTGCCGATGCCCGGCTCGCGGCGGTATCCGTATTGGTCATCGATCGCGCCGCGATAGGCCACGCGGCCCGCGCGATCGAGCACGACGACATCGGTGGTGCTGCGTGCGCCAGCGAGGCGTGCGAGGGTTCCCTTTGAATCGCAGATGAGCGGCACGTCGCCTTTCGCGGCAGCGCGCAGGGAATCTGGTGTGGCATCGGGGGTGGAGTCCACGAGCAGAAATGCGACGCCGCGGGAGGCGAACTCCGCGGCCATCGCGCGCAGCCGAGGCGCATAGACTTTCGCCATCGGGCAATCCGCAGCAGTCCACGCGAGCACGGTGACTGAGCCTTTTTCGAGCGTGTGACTTTTCCCCGAGACATCGACCAACTCAGGGACGGCGAGCGGCTCCGGGGATTCCGCGGAAAAGGCGGAGCTCGCGAACATCGCGGACAACGAAACGCACGAGATGAAGAGGCGGAGGTGATTCATGTTTTCGCGGGGATCGGCTCGCAAGAGACGGTGGGCATGACGGCTGTGCAAGCCGCAACACGGCTCGGATGGCAGAATGCGTGGATTTTTCGCGAAGACGCGAAACTTTCTCGCAAGATTTCGCGCGGCTTGAGTATTCATCCATAGCCGATATTCTCCCAATCCCCGTCGCTCCCCCGCGACTCCCAAACCAACCCCGTCAGTCTCCCCGATATGAGCGAATCCACCGCCGCTACGGCTCCCGCCAGCGACTCCAAAATCACCACAATCCATGAAGCGGTGATCCGCATCGCGGGCAATTCGCAGGACGGCATCCAAGCCATCGGCGGCTTCCTCGCGCGGCTCGCTGGCCGCAGCGAGCAGGAGGTGATGACCTTCATGACGATCCCGTCCACGATCTCGGGCGGGCCTTCGATTTTCCAAGTTCGCATCGGCTCCGGCGAGGTGCTCAGTGCGGGCGATGACTGCGACGTACTGCTCGCGTTTTACCAGCACAGCTACGAGGGGCATATCTCGTCGCTGAAAAAGGGCGGCATCGTGCTTTACGACAACGGCCATGTGCAGCCGAAGGGCGAGTGGCAGGACGAATATCATCACGTCGGCGTGCCGATTTCCGGCGAGACGGTCGAGGCGGTCGGCGGCACCGGGCGCGAGAAAGGGAAGAATGTTTACGCGCTCGGGCTCATCGCGCGGATGTTCGATCTCAATAAGGTGAAGCTCGAAAAGCTGATCACCGAGCGCTTCGCCGGAAAAGACGCGTCGATCGCGGAGCTTGCTGTGACCTGCTTTCGCGCGGGCTACAGCCACCGCATCCAAGGGCTGCTCGAGTCGTTCCAATTCAATCCGGCGGAGGTCGGCGGTCAGGAAAAGGTCGTGATGAGCGGCAATGAGGCACTCGCTTACGGGATCATCGCGGCGGGCGTGCGCTTCGGCGCGGGCTATCCGATCACGCCGTGGAGCGACATTATGGAACTGCTGCGGCGCGAGCTGCCGAAATACGGCGGGATGTTCATCCAGACGGAGGACGAAATCGCGGCGATCGCGATGGCGCTCGGCGGGAGTTACGGCGGACGCGTGGCGGTCACGGGATCGAGCGGGCCGGGGATTTCGCTAAAAACGGAGGCGATCGGCTGGGCGAGCATGGCTGAGATGCCGGTGGTCATCATCGACGTGCAGCGCGGCGGGCCATCGACCGGAATGCCGACGAATGTCGAGCAGAGCGACCTGAACATCGCGATAAATGGCGGGCACGGAGACAGCCCGCGCGTCGTGCTCGCGCCGTGCAGCGTGGAGGATTGCTTTTACACAGCGATCGAGGCGGTGAATATCGCGCGCAAATACAGCACGCCGGTCTTCATCCTCAGCGATCAGGGCATCGCGAGCCGCATCGAGGCATTCCCGGCACCCGACCTCGAGAAAATCTGCCAGGACATCTCGCCCGACCTCTCGCCCGTCGCCGACCACAAACCCTACGACCTCTCGGCACCCGACTTCACCACGCGACACATCGCCCCCGGCACGCGCGTCGCTTCGGGGAAATATCCCGTCGTCACCGGGCTCGAGCACGACGAACTCGGGCACCCCACCGGCTCTGGGAAAACCCACACCGCCATGGTCGCCAAGCGCCGCAACAAGCTTCGCAAGCTCGCCGAGGAAATCCCCCTGCCCGAGGTCTTCGGCGCACCGGAGGGCCACGTGCTCCTCGTCGGCTGGGGCTCCTCGCGCGGACCGCTCGACGAGGCCGTGAAACAAGCCCGCGCACACGGCGAAGCCATCTCCTCGCTCCACCTCAAGCACCTCAACCCACTGCCAAACGGCCTCGACAAAATCTTCAGCGGCTTCACCCACGTCATCGTCGTCGAGCTGAACGACGAAGGCATCTACGGCTACGGCCAGCTCGCCACACTCCTCCGCGCCCGCTACTGCGACCCCCGCATCCGCGGCGTCTGCAAGACCGACGGCCTCACCTGGAAAATCAAAGAAATCCTCCAGCGCACCCTTTCGCTGATCAAGTAATCCGCCTCCCCTCCCTCGCCGCATATGAACACCCTCACCGCCCCCCTTCCCCGCACCACAGCTCCCGGCATCCCCGTCGCCGACCTCCTCGAGGCCGACCGCAAGGCCCTCACTAAAAAAGACACCGCCGCCGACCACCCGACGTGGTGCCCCGGCTGCGGCGACTTCTCCGTCCTCGCTCTCTACTACAAGCTCATCGAGAAGCGCAAAATCTGGCACGAGAACATCTGCACCGTCGCCGGCATCGGCTGCTCCTCGCGCTTCCCGTATTTCGTCCAGGCCCACGGCGTCCACTTCATCCACGGGCGCGCCCTCGCCTTTGCCAGCGGCGTTTCCCTCTCCCGGCCCGACCTCCACGTCTTCGTCTTCGGCGGCGATGGCGACGCCTTCTCCATCGGCGGCAACCACTTCACCCACACCGCGCGCCGCAACGTCAAAATGACCTACGTCGTCATGGACAACTTCGTCTATGGCCTCACCAAAAAGCAGACCTCGCCCACCTCACCCATCGGCTTCAAATCGAAAACCGACCCGTGGGGCTCCGCCGACCGCCCCATCAATCCCATCAAGCAGGCCCTCGCCGCCGGCGCCACATTCGTCGCCCGCAGCACGGCGACAAACATCCCTCATCTCCTGAAAACCATGGAAGCCGCGATGGATCACGACGGCTTCTCCTTCATCGAGTGCCTCAGCGAGTGCATCGAATTCTATCCCGGCGCATTCGACGCCGCGACTCCGCGCAAAGGCGGCACATTCACCGAGATCCCCGCCGACCACGACGCCACCGACGAACACGCCGCCTACAAGCTCGCCGACACCGATTTCCCCGGCTACTTCGGCACATTCCTCTCGGTGAAAAGGCCGACCAAAAACGACAACGAAGGCAAGATCATCGCCGACAGCCGGGTGAAAACCACTGGCCTCGCCGACTGGCAGATTTTGCAGAAAAGCTTCGACCGGATGAAGTAACGGGCCGCTGCCTCACGGCACACCGCGCACGCAGTAGAACATCCCGCCCCCCCTCTCCACGGGCAGCGTCGAGTCCGCGAGCATCGAGCAAATACTACGCGGAGTTGTAGGGGGCGATCCTCGCCGCCCGCTCCCAGGCCGCTAAAATGGCCGCCCTACAAACGCACCCAGGACCCCTCTGTAAAAGCGCCCTTGACACCCCCTGGTCCACCGCCAGCCTCGCCGCCCTCCCACATGATGCGGCATCTGGCAGACCCTCCTCGCGGTAAAAAGCGCGGCCTTCGGCTGTGCGCGCGCACGCTTTCCACCGCGTCGCAGCCGGCGGCCAGGCCATGGCCTTGCCCTCCGCCGACGAAGTGCGCCTCGCCGCCTACGATCTCCTCACCGCCCTCAACCCCCAGACCAACGCCAAAGACGCCCTCATCAACGCCCAGCAGGCCCCCGACAACCTCCTCCCCGGCCCCACCGGCATCGAAAAGCTCATCCTCGACCTTTACAACGACGTCGAGAACTACTACCGCGACTACCCCCCCGGCGCCCGCCGCGACCTCTGCCGCGCTTGGGGCCTCATCTACGACGAAGACGCCCACGAACCCATTCCCCCCACCCCGCCCACCCCATGAAGCCCCCCGGCCTCACCCCACCCGCCCAGATAGACGAAAGCATTTCGTCCAATTCAGAGTTAGGCGACTTACACGCGCTACCCGAGCAATGAACACTCTCGCCGATGCAGTCATCGCAGCGATCACCTACATCAGCACTGCACAAGCGGACGATGATCGTGCAGATGACGACGTTCGTGCATTGGAGTCCCTCGCAGCCAAGCTGCATCATTGTTCCGCAGCCGAGCGTGATGCGCTTCGGACATCTCTACAGCGAGCCCGCGCCGAGGCGGAGTCATCTGCAAGCCCGCATCCCGACTTACTCGACAGCTTCCGCGCCATCGAGACAGACATCCTCGACGCCGAACTCACATGACACCAACGTCGCCTAACCATGCGCTGCAGCGAACTGCTCCGGGCGTCACGGCTCCTGCTCCCCGCAGACCCACCGCGCAGGAGCCGCGCCGCCCTCCGCAGTCGCTGAGCTTGGGGTCGTTATACCCCTGGGCGCCGCCCTTCGGCTCACACGTCCCGTTATCCGCCCCCAGCTCCGCACCCCCGCCGCCCTCAATGAGGGCTAGCACCAGCTTGAGCATTTCCACGTCGCGGCGGCACTTCACTGCTATCCGGCCTTGCGTTGCGGACTCTTTGAGTCTGTCCGCTTTCGTCATCCGAGGTTCGTTCGCCGTGCTTGGGTGCATTTTTGCCGCAGCTTCCCATTCCGCATCCGTGCCGGTGCGATAGCCTTCTTCCATTTGCTCCCGCGCTCGCACTGACTTTTCAGCTTCCACGAGCTTGGCGCGCACCCACACTATTGCTCCGCCCACTCCGCTCCGCGCCGCATCACTTGTGCGTCCGGCGCTCGGCTCTAATTCGCGGGGTATAACCATGCGCTGCTGCGAACCGCTCTGGACGGTCTCAGACATCGGCACGCGCCTCGTTCGCGGTCGCAGAGCTTAGATCGTTAAATACTCTCTTGATTGGCAAGTGATAAGTTAGGAGTTAAGGAGAGGAGCGGCATGGAAGAGGTGAGGGTTAAAGTCTTGATGATGATGGAGCATGCCCCAGATGGCGTGGAGGATGCGGCGCATGATGGCGATGATGGCGAC
>JBBQZX010000030.1:0-78062 GCA_038207335.1 Chthoniobacterales bacterium
GAATGGAGACAGTATGGTGTTGAAGGTGGTGTTGCCCCGATACTTCACGGCAGCGCTCGCCGCCTGGATCCCGTTCGCAAAGCCGGAGATGACGTTATCGAGTGCGAAGCTCTCGCCACTACAAGAGATCCCGGCTACGCCGTGTCCCAGGATGCGGTTTCTTTCGACGATGCCCGAAGTGGTGATGATGCCTATGTTCAAAAAGCCCGTAGTGTAGAGGCTGTTGGAGATGTCGTTGTCCACGATCCTCGTCGAGCCGGCGCCAGAGGCCGAGATGCCGAAGGTAGTGGTGAGAGCCTGATTGTATCCGGTGTCCACGATCGTGCAGTGGCGGATTTCGATGCTGGTGGCCTCAACCAGGATGCCGCCGGTCCCACTATTGGAGATGACCATGTCTTCGATCAGCACTCGTCCCGCCGAGTCATTTTTCTGGAGAAGGATGCCGTGGTTGAAGTTCCGCAAGACGCCATTGCGAATCGTTGTGTGTATCGTGGGAGCGGAGGCCAAACCGACGCCGCGGGTGGTGTTGGTGGCGTCCTGCGGGGCGCTGCTGGAGATGACGTGCCCGCCGAGGTCGAGCGTGACGTCGTCCGCAGCGATCGTGATGGCCTGCCCCGAGGCCGCGACGGTCGGAGTGAAGACGAGGTCTTTCTTGAGGAGATAATGCCCGGGCTTCTTGATGATGTAGGGCACTCTGGTGATGGGCGTGGCGGCGATGACTGGCGCGGCGGTTTGCGCGAAGGCAGATCCGTCGGCGAGAATCATTCCGAGTGCCATCAAAGCCAGCACCATCCTGAGAGGGAACAGGTCGCGTGTTTTCATGTAAAAGTAATACGACTCTGCGCGATCAGCAGCAACGCTGTTTTGACTCTCCCTCCCATTCCCAGCTCTCACCTCGTCCTTAGGTTGCTGCCCCTGCCCAATCCATGTCCACCAAATCGGGACTAGCTCAGCAACTTGGGGACGAGCGGTCACAGATCTTGGGCGGAGTATTTCATCGCAAGCGGCCCCACCCGCGCCGAGCATAAGTCCGTGCTCCGGAGGCACAGATGCCCGCTGGGAGTCAGCGGGCCAGCTTTTACGTCGTGGCGATGGCCCCGACGGTCAGACTGACGGTCTCGCAATACATCTCGACGTTTACGTTGCGGTTGATGGAGGTCTTCTTGTCGTCCCCCTCCAGCCCACAGCCAAAGATGCCGAGACCTCCCAGGGTGAGCGTGAAATAAACGGGTCTCCTTATCCGGCTAGAAACTCCAGCGTGCCGTATTTTTCGAACGCGCTGGAACGGTTGCCGTTAATGAGGAAGTCATATTCCCAGGCGCAGAATTGGTCGGCGAATTCCTCCGGACCGGAGACGTCATGGCTTCGTTTCTGTGAAAATGGCGGTCGTGTGATCCCAGCCTTGCGCGCCCGGTCGCATCACGGGCACGTCGGACAACACCGACCAGCCACGCTCCGGTCGGAACTCATAATTTCTAAGGTCCGCAACGAGCCGTCCGTCATAGCTTTGATGAAACTCTTCTCCTTCTTCGCCTTTCTTCTGCTGACCTGCCCGGTGACCGGGTCCGCGCTCAGTGCACCCATCGATCGCGACATCAATTTTCCGAAGGACTACGATCCAGCGCGGGCGGAAGCGATTCGTGCCGTCATTCGCGACCAGCGGTTCCAGTTCGTCGGCGGGGTCGTCAGCTACTGGGAGCCGGATTTCGGCACGCGGCTGAGTTTCAACGGCGATGCCGCATCGCTCAATGACTTCGTGGTGGCATTGCGCAAGCTCGCCGGTATCAGTCTGCGCGTGATCCTGTATGCGGGCCGCAATGACGAACTGCGGCGCGACAGTCCCTGGCAGCTCGATTATTCCCAGGCGCGACCGAACCAGCTCACCATCTATTTGAATCTCCACGCGGCGGACTTCGCTTTCGACAAAGTGACGCTGCCCGAGTGGCCGCCCGTTCAGCCGTAGCATTTCACGCCACCGGTCCTCGCCCGCTGTGGTCAGATCGGAATGCCGGGGCCGACGTGGCAGCATCGGACGCGCGTCACGGCGATTGCCGCCGCCCCGCGCCTGGAGGAGGATGGGCGCATGTCTCTCCCGATCTTTCGCATCGTGCTGGCGGTCATGCTGCTCGGGTCCTCGTCCTTCGGCGCGGGCGGTCTGCTCGTGGTGGCACCGCGCGCGTTCGGCAGGGCGCTCGACGATTTTATGGCGGACAAAAAGACGCGGCTTCCCGCGGAGCTGGTCTTTATCGAAGACATCCTCGCGTCGTCCAGCGGCGTGGATGACGCGGAGAAGCTGAAACGTTTTCTCTACGAGCGCTGGCAGGCGGGAAAGCTCGCGTATGTACTGCTCGCGGGCGATGCGGATATGCTGCCGGTGCGGTATATGGTGCTCGATCGCGTTACCCCGGCGGCGTTCGATTATTCGTTCTACCCGAGCGATCTCTACTACGCGGATCTCGCGAAGGCGGACGGTTCCTTCGAGGATTGGAATGCGCAGCACGAGGGGTTTCACGCGGGTTATTTCGGCGAAGTGCGCGGGGAGAAGAACAAGGGCGACGCGATAAATTTCGACGGCATCGACTACCTGCCGGAGGTGGCCGTGGGCCGCTGGCCGGTGAGCACGGCGGAAGAGGCTGGCACCGTGGCGGCGAAGACGATTGCTGCGGCAAAACAGCACGCGGCGCGCACGAGCGAACGGCGCAACGCGGTCTTCATCGGCACCACCGGCTGGGTGGACACCCGCGGGCACTTCGACGGGATCGAGGCGCAGTTGCGCGGCGACTGGCAGGTCGAGCGCCGCCTCTTCCAGCGTGCGACGAAAGCGGAGCCAAATGAACCGGAACTCATCGCGCTGTGGAATCGCGGGAATGATTTGATCCTGCACGCGGGGCACGGGCAACCGGGCGATTGGGACCAATGCTTCTCCGTCCGCGCGCTGCCGAAGCTCACGCCGACAGATCGGCTTCCCGTGGTGTTCTCCGCTGGCTGCAGCACGGCGTATTTCGCCGCGCTCGCGCCCTACGATGGCTACATGGATGCCGCCGGTGCGGAACACGCGGGAAGCGATCACGGCGAAGTCTTCACCGCTCCGCCGCCCCCGCCCGCGAACTATCAGCGCGGAAAGTTCAACAAGACCGGCCTCGGCGAGGAACTTCTCCGCCTGCCTGGCAGAGGCGCCGTGGCCTATCTGGGCTGCAATACCGGAAGCCAGCCGTGCGGACTCACGCTGCAACGCGGATTCGTCGAAGCCCTCGCGCAATCGCCGCACTTCCGTCTGGGCGACGCGTGGAATGAGGCAATCCGCTACTACCACGAGCACGAGCGCCTCGCGGAATTGAAGCCCGACTCTGGCTGGTATCCGCCCTCGATTTTCTTTCAGGGCATGAAGTTCATGCTCTTCGGTGATCCCAGTCTGGAGCTCTGAAATGTTTGAGGTTTACCCCCGTGCACCTGCGCGCCGGTCTGACTCCGCATCAGAATCCCGAAATGGATCATATCTCCGAGGTATGCGTGGATATTAAAACGGTTGCCTCCAGTCTGCGCGGCAAAAGGAATTCTTTCGTTCCAACACAAACCCCGGTGCTGTGGGGGGAAAGGGCGCTATCTTCGCGCCAACACGCGGGGGCGGGTGGCGAGCAGTGTGCGGAGGGTTTCGAGATCGATGGGTTTTACAAGGTGAGCGTCGAAACCGGCTTCGCAACTTTGGGCGCGGTCTTCGGCGCTGGCGTAGCCGGTCATGGCGATGAGGAAGGTGTCTGCGAGGGCGGGTGTGGCGCGGATTTGGCGCGCGACTTCGTAGCCATCCATGCCGGGGAGGCCGATGTCGAGGAGCACGACTTCCGGGAGAAATTCGGCGGCGGCGGCGAGGGCCTCGGGGCCGGTGAAAGCGGTGCGGGTGTGGTGGCCACGACGGCTTTGAAGCGTGGCGAGGCTGCGCGCGGAGTCGGTGTTGTCATCGACGATGAGGATGCGGCGCGAGGCAGCTTGCGCGACTGGTGGCGGCGGGAGGGGCGCGGGCGGCGGCGCTTTGTCGACGACGGGCAGGCGGATGATGAACTCGGAGCCGTGGCCGAGCCCTTCGCTGCGCGCTTCGATGCTGCCTTCGTGCATCTTCACCAGCCGCTTCACGAGCGTGAGGCCGATGCCGAGGCCGCCGTGCGCGCGATCGAGAGTGCGGCTGGACTGCACGAAAAGATCGAAGATGCGCGGGAGCAATTCGGGCGCGATGCCCGCGCCGTCGTCTTGCACGCGGACGATGACTTCGCGGTCGGCGAGTTCAGTTTGCACCGCGATGTGGCAGCCTTCGCCGCCGTATTTGCAGGCGTTGGTGAGCAGGTTTCCGAAGACCTGCTCGAGACGCGTGGCGTCGGCGTCGAGCCAGACCGGCGCGGGCGGGAGTGAGAGCGCGAGATCCTGCTTCCGCGCGGCGCACCCTGAGCGCGCGAGGCTGACGGCGGCGGTGAGAATCGCCTCGAGCGCGACGGGGGTTTTGCGCAGTTCGATCTTTCCTTTGGTGATGCGGGAGACGTCGAGAAGATCGTCGATCATCCGGCTCATGTTTTCGATCTGCCGGCCGATGATGCGCTGCGCCTGCTCCTGTTCTCCGGCGGTGGAACCGCGGGTCTGCAAAATCTCCGCGGCGTTGCGCAGCGGTGCGAGCGGGTTGCGCAGCTCGTGCGCGAGCATGGCGAGGAATTCATCTTTGCTCCGGTCGGCCTCTGCGAGGTCGGCCACGCGATCGGCCAGCGCCGTCTCGATGCGCTTGAGTTCGCTCACGTCGGTATTGGTGCCAAACCACTGGAGCACTCGCCCATCGTCGCCCTTCATCGGGATGACGCGGGTGAGAAAATCGCGGAAAATGCCATCCGCACCGCGCAAGGGGAAGGTCATGTCGAAGGGCTCGCCGGTGTCGATGGATTTTTTCCAGCGCTCCACCACTCCGGGCAGCTCCTCGGGGTGGTGGACTTTCTCCCAGCCCCAGCCCTCCATCTCCTCCGGCGTTGTGCCAGTGTAATCGTACCAGCGCTGGTTGTACCAATAGATGTGCCCGTCGGCACGGGCGATCCAAGCGAGCTGGTTGATCGCATCTGCCATCATCCGGAAGCGCGCTTCGCTCTCGTGCAGCGCGGATTCGATCCGAACGCGCTCGAGCCGCGTCCACACCCGGGTCGAGAGTTCGCGCGCGAGCTCGATTTCCTCGGGCTGCCAGTCGTGCGGCTCGGAGTGATGGATGTTTAGGAGGAAACGACACTGCCCGTCGCGGGTCAGCGGCATGCAGACGAATGCTCCCATCTTCAACGTCTCATAGCGCGATGCGTCGGCACGTGAATCAGCTCCGGTATCGCGCACGATGAACGGCTTTCCGTCGCGCAAAGTCTTTTGGAAATCCGGAGTGAGATATTCGGACAGTTGATAACTCCCAATCGAGCTGGGCACGTCGGGACGATGCCACGCGTAGCTCACCACCGCCTCGTTCCCGGCTTCGCAAATGTCCACGAAATTCACCAGAGAAAGCCCGAGATGCGCGCCGAGCCGGGCCAGGATCGTTTCCATGATCTCGGAGACAGTGGAAAGATTCGACAAATCCTCGCTCGCCGAGGCAAGAAAGCTGCCGTCGAGTTCCGCCCGACGACGGGCGGTGATATCCCGGGAGACGGCGAGCAGCCTCACGGGCACGCCGCTGGCATCGCCGATGGGAGAAATGGCGACGTCGAACCATTTCGCCTCACCCGCAGGAGTGACTGACAAGCCGACCATGCTGCCATTGCCGCCAGCCCCAGCCGCGGCGACGGCCGCCTGCGCAGCTTCACGGTGCTCGCCTTTCCAAAAATCAATCCAACTCATGCCGATGTAGCGCTTGATGTCCACGATCCCCAGCAATCGCTGTCCATGCGGCGACATCGAGAGAAGCAGCCCCTCCAGATCGAGCACCTTCATGCAGTCCATGCTGCTCTCGACGATGCTGCGGTTGAAATTTTCACTCTCCCGCAAGGCCATGGCCGCCCGTTCGCTCTCGGTCACATCCGAGAAATAGCAGGCCACGCCGTGACCGCCCGCAGGCATTGCGATGCGCTGGGTCTCCCATTCGTACGATTTTTCCTCTCCGAGATCTTGCCTCGTCTGGGTGAAGCGCGGCGAGACGTAGCGCTCCCCGGTCGCAAGTGTGTGGCGGAAAATTTCCACGAGTTCGGGGCCGACTTCCGGCCCCCAAAGAGTTTTCATCACCTCGTCAAAATCACGCCCGATGACTGGCTCTACCGATGCGAAGGTCGGACGCGCACCAGCACTCACCTGCAACACGCGGAATTCTGCATCGACCACATACACGCCACCGGGCGCCTGCGCGATCAGCGAGGAGAAAAGCGCTTCATTTTGCCGGATGCCCTCCTCCGCGAGACGCTGCTCGGTGATGTCGCGGACCACGCCGAGCAGACCGGAGGGCACGCCATCTTTCCCCAACATACGGCTCACGGATGTCTCGACGAAAATCTCCTCCCCGCTGCGTTTGACGTGGATGCTGCGGCCTAGCCAATGACCGGTTTCGCGCAGCGCCGTGAGCGCGTGTTCCTCGTCTTCGGGAGCCAGCCAGCGATTTTCGTAAACGTCGGTGAGCGAGCGCCCGAGCGCTTCCGATGTCAGTACGCCGTATTGCCGTTCGGCGGCGGCGTTGAGGTAAATGACGTGTCGATTTTCATCGAGCGCGACGATGGCCTCGCTGACCTTTTCCAGAATGTCGCTGCGGAAGCGGTTCGCACCGGCGTCGGTGCTCTGCAGCACGAAAAGCTGCGGGCCGGCCGCGCTCTCCACCACGAGCGCATCGACCTCGCCGCAGCGAATGGCGCGCAGCGTTTCCTCGGTCTCCTCCAAGCGCGCACGGAGGTCCGCGATCTCGGCGCGGAGCGTGTTTTCGGTCGGAGTCGTCGAGGACATGGAAAACCCGGAGGTGCGCGAAGCAGGTCAGCTTTTCCCGCGCAGATCGAGGCCGATCAGGATACGCTCGGTTTGCGACATGTCGCCGATAAAGCGGCGCAGGGGCAGCGGGAGTTGCTTGATCAAAGTCGGCGCCGCGATGATCTGCTCGGTTGCAGTGATGCCCGGATTTTTCGAGAGGTCCACGACCTCCAGGTCGTAGCGCCCGGCGAGATGCTCCTCGCAGATTTTCCGGATATTCACGATCGCGCGGGTGGAATGAACCGTCACGCCGGCGATGTAGAGGACAAGCACGTAATGAGCGTCCGGGTCGCCCGCGGAGGCGGCGTCGAATGCCGCGGTTTCATCGGGAGCCGGGCGCCTCGGTTGCATGCAAAGTTCAGCCTTTCACGGCCTGCACATCGAGTCCCACGAGCACCCGATCTTCATTGGAAAGGTCGCCGATGATTTTTTTGATCGGCTCCGGCAGGCGGCGCACCAGCGTCGGCACTGCAAGAATCTGATCGCCCGCGGCGAGTTGCGGCGTCTTCAGGAGATCGATGACTTCGATGCGATACTCGCCCGCCAGATGGGTCTCGCAGATGCGCTTGAGATTGGCAAAGGCCGTGAGCGACTTCGTCGTCTGGCCGGCGACGTAGAGGCGCAGTTCGAATTTCTTGGCCGGTGAGCTCATCGTTCGGTCTTCGTCTTACTGCTGCGCCTCCGGCCCATGGTTTCCGAGCTTTGCCGTGAGGAGGTTTCCTGCGCCGTTTCCCGCGCGATGGCAAAATTGACCTCTGCTGCTTCCGCATCCGCCTCGGCGCGAAGGGCGGCGATCTGCGCATCGATCGCCCTTCGTTTGCTCGCGAGTTGCCGCAGCTTTTGCGCGTGATCCTGCCGCCGCAGGTCACCGTCAGCGCGCTCCCGCGCCTCCTGCGCGACCCGCGCCGTGCCGGTGAGCACGCGGTCGTTACCGAGATACACCTCGACGAGATCGATGCCTTCACTGCTCAGCACAAACTCCCGCACTTGATTCGAGTGCGCCATCCCGCGCGCCTTCAGCACGTAGATCGTGCGATTGCGTTCGCCGTTGAATTCCACATTTCGCAGCAGCAGCCACGCATCCATGAGCGACGACACGCCGACCTGCGAATCCTCCGGAGCATTGGTGGCACCTCCGCCATGCGTGAGGCTCGTGAAGACCGCGGTGATCTCCTTGCTCTTCAAAAAATCGATGAGCCGCATCAGCGCCGGCTTCACCTCCGCTTCGCTGTGCTCCAGCGTGAGATTGCTGATCGGATCCACCGCTACCACCGCGGGCTGAAAGTCGCGCACCATGTCATGCATCATCACGAGATGCTGCTCCAGCCCCTGCAGCGACGGGCGCGAAGAGTGGATTTGCAGGAGGCCCTTTTTTACCCACCTCTCGAGCTCGATCCGGATGGAGCGCATGTTGCGCACGATCTGCGTGGCGCTTTCCTCGTAGGCGAAAAGCAGCGCGCGTTCGCCCCGCCGGCACGCCGTCTCCACGAATTTCGCCGCGATGCTGCTCTTCCCCGTGCCCGGCGCCCCCGAGATGAGCACGCTGCTGCCGCGGAAGACCCCCTTGCCCCCCGAGCATTTCATCCAGCCGCGCGATCCCGGTAGGCACGCGCTGCGCCGGCGCCGCGTGATCGAGCCGCAGCGAGCTGATCGGCAGCACCGAGAGCCCGCGCTCGCCGATGAGAAAAGGATACTCGTTCATGCCGTGCGCCGTACCGCGATATTTCAGCACGCGCAGCCGCCGCGTGGAGATCTGATCGCGGATGCGCTGATCCAGAATGATCACGCAATCGGCCACATACTCCTCCAGCCCGTAGCGCGTCAGCGACGCCTCGCCGCGCTCCCCGGTGATCACCGCCGTCATCCCGCGATTCTTCAGCCAGCGGAAAAGCCGGCGCAACTCCGCCCGCAGGATCGAGTGATTCGGCAGACCCGCGAAAAGCGCCTCCAGCGTATCCAGCACCACCCGCTTCGCCCCGATCGAGTCGATCGCGTGCCCCAGCCGGATGAACAACCCCTCCAAGTCATACTCACCCGTCTCCTCGATCTCACTCCGCTCGATGTGCACATGCTCGAGCCGCAGTTTGTTCTGCGCCAACAGCTTCGTAAGATCGAACCCGAGCGAGCGCACATTCGCCGTGAGCTCCTCCGCATTTTCCTCGAACATCACGAACACGCCCGGCTCGCCGAACTCCATCGCGCCGTGCACGAGAAACTCCATCGCCAGCATCGTCTTCCCACTGCCCGCGCTCCCGCACACCAGCGTCGGCCGCCCCGCCGGGAAGCCTCCGCCGGTGATTTCATCGAGCCCGCTGATACCCGTAAGAGCCTTGGGGAGAGTGGGATTTGGCTGTTGGGACTTTCTTTTTGCCATAGAGGTGCGGACATTCGTGGGACGGAACCGGCATTCAAGAAATTTCCATCGTGAAATGAAAAACCTGCGGCGACGTTGGGTCTATCACTGTCGGTAAATAGTTCGCTTACACTACGGAAAAACCCCGCGCATCGAAATGCGCGGGGCCTCCTAACTCTTTGTGTTTGCGGAAGCCTTAAGCGGTAGGCGCGCTGGCCTCGCTTACGGTGCTGATGTCTTCAGCGCCCTCAGCTTTGTAAATGTCCTTCGCGCGATCGAGCTGGTCACCGTTGTTGCCGTGAGCCGAGATCAAGTAATTCCCCTTCCTCAGCTTGTCTTCATAGCGTTTCGCTTCGATCTCGGGGATGCCGAGGCCGATCAAACCCCCGACGACACAGCCGGTCGTGGCGCCGAGCGCCGCGCCGCTCAGCGCGGCCATGATCGGGCCCGCTGCGATGAAGGGGCCGACGCCCGGGATGGCAAGCGCGCCGATGCCCGCAAGCAGGCCGAGCGCGCCGCCGGCGACGCCGCCGGTTGTGACACCAGCCGTGACGCCTTCCGACGCCTTCGTCGATTTGACGTGGCCGAAGTCGCCGGTGCCCGACGCATCGGGGAGGAGCACAGAGATTTCGGAATCCGCAAAGCCTTGCGACTTGAGCCGCGTGACGATGCGTTCAGCCTGGCCTTGGGTGGTTGCAATACAGAATACAGATTTTGACATGGGTAATGTTTGGGTTGGTTGTTGTGGTTTACTTTTTGTCTGCCGCCTTCACTTCGAGTTGATTTTCCACCTTCGCGTCGCGGGCAGCGGCTTTCGCGATGGACTCGATCTTTGTTTTCTCGTCGGCACTGTTCACCGGGCCGCGCAGGGTCACCTGCCCGCCCGCGGTGATGATCTTCACGTTCTTCGCTGTCATGCTCAGCGTGTCATCCTTGACCACGGCCTTGCGGATCGTCTGGGTGATTTTGATGTCTTCCGGAGCGTTGGACTGATCGACCGGCGTCTTGGTTTCGCCCGAGCGATCGCGTTCATTTTTCTTGGAGTTATCCGCTGCGGCCTTTTGCTCATCCGCCGCCACGGCAGAGAGGCACAGGGCGCAGATGGAGGTCAAAGTCAGGAGGGACTTGGTGATATTTGATTTCATAGGATGGGTGACTAATGGTCGGCAAAGGGGATTCTCCTTGGTCTCGGGAAGCGGCTGTGCGATTTCGCCAGAACTACCCGCACGTAGGGGCATCCCCTGACTGAAGAGGCGAGCCGGGAATCGTGGACGGCTCGTTCTGGCCGCGCCAGCGGTGCAAGCAACGAGTCATCCTCAGAAAGAGCAGGTGGCCGAACCATCGCCGCGCGTCGTCCGGGAAGCCGCTGATTGGTTGGAAGGTTGGTCCCAACCGGATTCATCTCCAGCCGCTCCCTTCGCCGAGTGTCCGCTGGGGCAGGAGATGTTTCCTCCTTCTGCGCGCACGAAGGGCGGTCGCCAAAGATGATCTTGCGAATCAGGGCAATCTTCGCCGCGGTCGTTTTGAAGCCCCGGCAGATGCGTTCCCGGTTTTCCTCCTGCATGGCCCAGGCCCAAAGTTCCTCCTCGGTATTCTCCCGACTCTGCTCGCGTTCCAGATCCAGCCGCTCACGTTCCATACGCAGCCGTTCCGCGCTATGATCGCCCCGCCGCAACTCGACCAGATCACCGCACAGCTCCCGCAGGAGGCGCCAGCCTTCCACATCGCCGGCCTCGGCCACACGCCGTGTGGCAAGGCGTAGCGCGCAGTCACCCACAGCGCGAGTGCATCGGTCAGCGGTGGCCGTCCCTGCGTCTTCCATTCCGTCGCGTCCCCACCCAGCCGCCCGGCGATCTCCAGCACATCCTGCTACGCCAGCCAGTCGCCATAACCGCCCTTTTTCCATTCCGAGAGATTCTGCTCACGGACCGGCTTGCCCTTCCACTCCGCGGCGGCAATCGCCTGCACCTCGGGCAGCCCATTGAGCCACTCCACCAGCCTCCTCCCCTGCTCTCCCTCATGCAGGCGCCATTTAATTCACCGCTCTTATCTAAATCCCCACGGGACTGGGATTAATCGCCGTGCCCTTTGGCTGATTGTTTGACTGCGATTCGGAGAAAATCTTGCCGGCCCAATACGATGGTCAATGTAAAGACGCTGCCGGTAGTAGTTCGAGGTCAGAGGTCAACTTTGCACTACCTTCGATAAGCAAAGGCCGTCCTAAATGGATTAAACACAGAGCGACCACTCGGGTCAGGCGCATACACGAATCCGTAGAGATCTTTTTTTACATCCACCGGATCGAGCAGAAATCCTTTCTCGGCCGCCCGAGCCTTATATTCGATGAGGACACGGGCCGTGCCATTGAGCCCCCACATGTTAAATCCTGTGCCGAAAATCCCCCCATTCGGGAAGAGCTCCTCCAGACCCGCCATCGCGTGGAAACAATTGATCGCGACGCGATTCTTGCGATACCCACGGTCGTCGGCGCGATATTTGATGGTTCCGGTATCGAGAAGGCGCATGCGCTTCACGCCGAGTTCGAAGCCCTCCCTGGTGATCTCGTAGGGGCCCCACATGCCCACGGCCACCTTCCCGTGCACCGCCAGCTTGATCGTATCCGGAAGGTTGAAGTCTTTCCCCACGGAGAGCGGGCATTGATTCCACGAGGCGATCAGGCGGCTGCCAAAGCCCTCAAAAACACAAAGGTTGGGGTTTTGCAGGAAATCGGCTGGCAGCCAACTGATGGTGAAAGCCTCGAAGGCGCGGTTCTTGTAGGTGCGCCTTTGGAGTTCCGATGTCAGACGAGGTTGCCGGCCATCGGCGAAGACGCGAATGACGGAGAGAAAGGAGTGCGAAAATTCCGGGTCATTCCCTTTATTCTGATAGGCAAAAGGAATGATGAAGTAGCGATCGCGCGGATTAACTCCCTCTCCCAGCCGGGCCGTGACCTTGTCTTGAATATGATGGGTAATCTGCTCGGCGAGCGGCACGTCGTAGTTTGAAAAATCGACCTCGTGTTTTCCCCAACCCGCCCGAGCCGTGACCGAGAAACCAAGCAACAAAACGCCGACCATGAAGACAACCGGCGGAAATGACACACGGAGTGTGCGCTGCAAACTGCGCTTGCCGATGATGGTCAGGCGCAAGGTATCTTTGGCCGCCGCCTCGAGCGCGGCCGCACCGGGGCTGGGTTCAATCAATTTCCGACGGGTGGGAGAGGTATTTTTCATTTTCAGAAGGGTGGTCTATTCAGCGAGAAAGTTTCCGAGCCTCATACGCTGGTCAGCGTCCGCCTTTCTCGTGGGGAAAGATGGTCTTCCAGTCGTCCTTCATGCTCACGACAGTCAAGCCTTCCGCGGCGGCTTCGTCGAGGCCCTTGTCGAGCCGGGCCCGGGCGTCCTTGCGGTCGCAAGCATAATCCCGCTCGGCATCGGTGTGGTGGACGTAGAGGCAAAACCGCGGGGGCTGCCGGCGGCAGTCCATTAGAGCGATTCCAAGTCGCCATCGGAGTTGCCGAAAGCGGCGATGGATCGGCGGCCAATATGCTGGTTGATGCCGATGGATTTGCCGTCCTTGTCGTCGATGAAGTCGAGTTCCGGCAGCTTGATCAGCTCGGGCTGGCGTGCCAGTGATCGGGCATCAGCAGGAAAAGATGCGCGCACCAGCGCTGGCGCTCGTGGTAAAGCCGGACAGATCCAGAGTGATGGGAGCCGATGAGCAATTCAGGAATCCAAAGACCGCCCCTACTCCACCGTCACGCTCTTCGCCAAGTTGCGCGGCTTGTCCACGTCGCAGCCGAGTTTGACGGCGGTGTGGTAGGCGAGGAGCTGGAGCGGTATGGAGGTGAGGATCGGCGAGAGGTAATCGGGGCACTCGGGGATGTAGATGACATCGTCGGCGACTTTCTCGAGCTTCGTGCAACCTTGCGTGCCGATCGCGATCACCGGGCCTTTGCGCGCCTTCACCTCTTCGATGTTGCTGATGTTTTTGTCGAAGACACTGTCCTCCGGCGCGATGAAAACGCTCGGCAGCTCCGGTGTGATGAGTGCGATGACTCCGTGCTTGAGCTCCGCGCTCGGGTGGCCGCTCGCGTGGATGTAACTGATCTCTTTCATCTTCAACGCTCCCTCGAGCGCGACCGGATAATTGAACTGCCGCCCGAGGAACATCATCGCCTGCGCGTGCGCGTATTTGTCCGCGATCGATTTGATGTGCGCGTCGAGCTTGAGGATTTCCGCGACTTTCTCCGGCAGCGCCTCGAGCTCGTCGATGATGCGCAAACCCTCCGTCGTGCTCTGGTGCCGGATGCGGCCGAGCAGCAGTGCGATGAGCGCCATGATCGTCACCTGGCTCGTAAAGGACTTCGTCGCCGCGACGCCGATCTCCGGCCCCGCGTGCATGTAAACGCCGCCGTCGCTTTCGCGCGCGATGGTCGAGGCGACGTTGTTGCAGATGCCGAGTGTGCGGTGGCCTTTGCGCTGGCTCTCGCGCAGCGCGGCGAGCGTGTCGGCGGTCTCGCCGCTCTGGCTCAGGCAGAAGACGAGCGTGTCGCTGGTCATGGGCATGTTGCGGTAGCGGAATTCGCTCGCGAACTCGACCTCGCACGGCACGTGCGCGAGCGCCTCGATCATGTATTCGCCGGCCATCGCCGCGTGGCTCGCGGTGCCGCAGCCGGTCAGGACGATCCGGTCGATTTTGCGCAGTTCGCCATTCGTCATCTCGAGCCCGCCGAGCTTTGCGGTCGCCTCCTCGCGCGAGAGCCGGCCGCGCATCGCGTCGCGGATCGTCGCAGGCTGCTCGTAGATTTCTTTCAGCATGTAGTGCGCGAAATCCCCCTTGCTCACATCCTCCTCGCTGAACTCGACTTTGCTCACCTCGAAGCCACTCGCGCCGCCGAGCAGGCTCGTGATCTCGAAGCTGTCGCGCGTTAGCGCCGCGATGTCGTAGTCCTTCAAATAAACGGCGTCCCGCGTGTGCGCGACCACGGCGCTGACGTCGCTCGCGAAGAAGTTCTCCCCTTTTCCCAAGCCCAGCACGAGCGGGCTCCCGCGCCGCGCACCGACGATGACGTCCGGCAAATCGCGATGCAGCAGCACGACGCCGTAAGTCCCGACGACTTGCTTCAGCGCCGTCCGCAGCGCCTCGATCAGACGCCCGGTGGTAGCTTCGCCGCCAGCGAGTTCGTAGTGCTTTCCGATGAGATGCACGAGCACCTCGGTGTCCGTCTGGCTCTTGAAAATGTGACCTTCGCCGATGAGCTGATCGCGCAGAATCGCGTAGTTTTCGATCACGCCATTGTGCACGAGTGCGAGCTTGCCGCTCTGGTCGAAATGCGGGTGCGCGTTCTCATCCGTCACGCTGCCGTGAGTCGCCCACCGCGTGTGCGAGATGCCGATGTCGCCTTCCGCGGGCGATTCCTGCAGCAGCTCCGCGAGATTCGCGATGCGGCCCGTGCGCTTTCGAAGTTCGATTTTCCCATTGTGCAGGACTGCGACGCCCGCGCTGTCGTAGCCGCGATATTCCAAGCGCCGGAGCCCATCGAGGAGGATGGGAGCCGCTGATTTACTGCCGATATAGCCGATGATTCCGCACATGGCGCATTTACTAACCGCGCAGATGTGATGCGGCAACCAGCGGATGGCTGATCGCTGATGGCGGGAGGTGACGTGAATTTTCGGCGTTCGAAAAATCTGCAATCGCCTCTCGCGCGCGTCTCCCGCTACCGTTGCGATTCACCCTTTATGAATGTCTCCTCCAGCACCTCGATCACCGACAAGACGCTCGCCATCATCATGGGCGGCGGCGCGGGCACGCGGCTTTTCCCTCTCACGAAAGAGCGCTCCAAGCCCGCCGTGCCGCTCGCGGGAAAATATCGCATCGTCGATATTCCAATCAGCAACTGCATCAACTCCGGCCTGCGCCGCATGTATGTCCTTACGCAGTTCAACAGCTCCTCGCTGCACCGCCACATCGCCTCGAGCTACAAATTCGACAACTACTCACGCAGCTTCGTGGAGATCATGGCCGCGCAGCAGACGCCGACCGACGCGACTTGGTATCAGGGGACCGCAGACGCCGTGCGGCAGAACCTCCGCGACTTTCTCCAGCACCCCTACGAATACTACGTCATCCTCAGCGGCGATCAGCTCTACCGCATGGATTACCGCGACCTGCTGCGCCAGCACATCGAGAGCAACGCGGAGCTCACCATCGCCACGATCCCCGTCAATCGTCAAGCCGCCACGGACTTCGGTCTCATGCACACGGACGCTGCGCGGAAGATCATCCGCTTTGTTGAAAAGCCGAACGATCCCGAAGTGCTCGACACGCTTCGGATTCCTGCGCCGCTTCTCACCGAGCTCGGACGCTCCGTCGATGAAGAGGCGTTCCAAGCCTCGATGGGCATCTACGTTTTCAACCGCGCCACGCTCATCGAGGCGCTGGACAACACGCACGTCGATTTCGGCAAACACATCATCCCAGACACGATCGAAAAGCACCGCGTCATGGCCTACATCTTCCAGGGCTACTGGGAAGACATCGGCACCATCCGCTCATTCTTCGACGCGAATCTGATGCTCACCGACGCCGTCCCGCAGTTCAATTTCTTCGACACTGGCTCGCCGATTTACACCCACGCCCGCTTCCTCCCCGGCAGCAAAATTAACGGCGCGACGGTGAAAAACTCGATCATTTCCGACGGCTGCATCATCGACGATGCGAGCATCGAACGCTGCGTCATCGGCATTCGAAGCTACATCAAAAGCGGCACGACTCTGCGCAACAGCATCGTCATGGGCGCGGATTTTTACGATGTGGACAACGCCGCGCGCAACGCCGGCCCCGACCTCGGCATCGGCCGCAACTGCACGATCGACCACGCCATCATCGACAAAAACTCGCGCATCGGAGACGGCGTCACCATCTCGCCCTACGGCAAGCCCGACAACAGCGACGGCCCGAACTACTACATCCGCGACGGCATCATCATCGTGCCAAAAGGCGCCGTGATCCCCGCCGGCACGCAGATTTAAACCGCCCCGGCGCGCAACGGCTTAGAAAATCGCCGTGAAGGAAAGCCGTAGATGAGCACGTTTGCCTGCCCGAAGTGCGGCGGAATCATTCCCGCGCAAGACATCAACGTCGGCACCGACGTGGCCTTCTGCCGCGTGTGCAATCGCGCATCGAAATTTTCCACCCTCCTGCAGCAGACCGATCTCACTGAAAATGTGGACTTCGATCGCCCACCGGCTGGCGTCCACTACTGGCAGGACCATCGCGGGATGAAAGTTATCGCCAGCCACCGCTCTCTCGGCATCGCCGCGGGTGCACTGGCGGTCTCGCTTTTTTGGAATGGCATCGTGTCCGTGTTCGTCCTCGTCGCGCTCTCCGGCACCCTGCGCGTGCTCGGCATCACGCTACCCGACCGGTTCCCGGCCCCGAAGATGAACGGCGGCGAGATGGGCCTCGGCATGGTGATCTTCCTGTGGATATTTCTCACGCCCTTCATCACCATCGGCGTCTGCATGATCGCGGCGTTTCTCATGGCGCTCTGCGGCCGCACCGAGGTGCAGATCGGCGACGCGGACGCATCGATTTTCACCGGCATCGGCCCGCTCGGTCGCCGGCGGCGCTTCCATCCGGCGACTGTGAAAAGCATCCGCGTCGACGACCGGATCGTGCACGACAGCGAAGGCGACAGCCAGCGCCAGACGGCGATCGTCATCGAAACCGATGAAGGCAAAATCCTCAAACTCGCGACGATGCTGCCGCAAGAACGAAGAAAATTTCTCGCAGCCGCCCTGATGCAATCCCTGCGACGGTAATTGGAACGGCGGTCCGCAACAGACGTGGCGATTTCAAATCGCCACTCGTTTGGCGAGTAAACGAATCGCGGTCCCGGCTACTTCACTCTCGTGATTTGGAGCGAGTCGTTCTGAAACCAAACATCTCCTTTGTTCGCGCGGAGTTCGGCTACCAAAACGGTTTCGCCGCCCGGGGCCTCGAACTCGAACTTCAGCGGCTGCCAGCCAGCGTCGCCTTTGAGTGCGTTCTGGCCGTTGCGAGTGCCACCGGAAATGCGGATGCCCGCGCCCTCTCCCGAAGAGCTTTGCGTCGGCTCGATCTGAGCGGCTTTCACGTTCGCCTCGAAGCGGTAGTGCCCCGCGGGAACCGTCAGATTTCTCCTCCACGAGCCCGCCGTGCCGCCTTGCGCGCGGATGTGAAGTGCAGGACGACCGTCGATATTCACTTGATCGAACTGCGCCGCGCTCCCCTCTTGGTGCCAACCGTCTGTGAGTTTCATCACGCCGTTTTTGCCAAAGTCCGCGGGCTTTGGGATGTCCCCAATTTGCTTGGCGATGACGGCGATGCGCTGCGTGACTTGGTCACGTACGGTGTTGATTTGGCCCTGATAATCCTTGGCCCAATTTGGGTTCTTTTTCTCGATGGCTGCGCGCACCCGCTCACCCTCGGCGACGACACGCGCAGGCCAGTCGATCGGCTTCAGCACCGTGTTGTAGATGTCTTCGACGTGCTTCAAATACATCGCGTGACTTTCGGGATTGCGCCAAATCGCGCCGCCTACCATGGCGCCGAAATCGCGCATCACGGGGAAGTTCGGATCGTTCAAAACTTGATCCATGCCGTGGACGAAAAACGAGAATTTGCCGGTGCTCGGGTCTTTGTAGAAGCGGTAGTTGTTGCGGTTGAAATTGTAACCGTCCCAGTGACAGAGGATGTCCTCCATCGCCATGAACTGGAGGTATTTGTCGATGTCGAGGATCTTGCCGAGCCGTTCCCAGCGCTTTGCGTTGTCCCCCTCCTGGCAGGCGGCGACGAGCTCTTTGATGTCCCTTTTGTCCTTCGGGTCGCCCATGTCTTTTTCGGTATTCTCATCGATCTCATGGACGAATCCGCCGTCGTAAAGATCGCCAGTCGTGTCGGGGTAGAATCTGGCGAGAAAGTCGCGCGTGAAGGCTTCCTTGAGAACGTAGAGTCCCATGTCGCGGCCGTTGAGCGTGACGAATGCGTGCGTGCAGCGCGATGCGGGCACGCCGGCTTTGCGCGCGATTTCACCACCGATGAGTTCGTGAAGATAAGTGCCATCCTGATTACAATTATTGAGATGAAATTTCTTCATCCCGTGAAAGCGCTCGGCCCCTTTGAGTTTGTCGAAATTCAACGTGAGCCCCGGCTTTCCATCGAAGCCCTGAAAGCTCCCCGCGGACCCTTTCAACTTGATGGCGACATTTTTGAAGACCTTGGTTCCCTCCGTAAGCGTCGCCTCCGCGTAATTCCGTTCGTCCTTTTTAAGTCGTTCGACTTCCGTAGGCTCGAGCGTGATCGCGAGGCTCATGATCGGCCCGGCAAAAACGTCGTCGATGGCTTTCTTTTGCTTCTGCTCTTTCGTCGGCTCAGGAAGCGGCGGCGCGTGCTGCGGCTCGGAGGCCAGATACGGCGAGAGGTAAAGGCACGCGGCGATGACGACGAGGACGAGCAGCAGGTAGTTGAGAAATCTCATGCGGCGGCGCGGAGGCAGGTGAAATTCGGTTTCGGAAAAAGTTGCGCCCATTTTTTGGAAAAGTGCCGAGACAATCCGTGTTCACGCGAAATCCTTAGCGCGGGTGAAATGAACCACAAAGGCACGAAAGCACTTAAAAAAGATGAGTCGATGTGAGCGCATTTCCGACTCCCCTGCCTTCGATCTTCGTGCCTTTGCGCCGTCGTGGTTCGATCAGCCTCGAGGCTCACGAAATGGCTTCGGTGCTTGTTTTGCGGGCGATGAGGGCGGCGAGCGCCTCGGGATAAAGCTCGTGCTCCGCGACTTGAATCCGCGCGTGCAGCGAGGCCGCGGTATCGTCTGCAAGGATGGGGACTTCGCGCTGAGCGAGCACGGTGCCGGTGTCCATTCCGCCATCGACGAGATGCACGGTGCAGCCAGTCGTCGGCACGCCTGCGGCAAGCGCCTGCGCCCATGCTTCGAGCCCGGGAAACTGCGGCAGGAGCGATGGATGGATATTCACAATGCGCTGCCGAAAGGCGTCGAGCAGCGGCGCTTTAATCATCCGCATGTAGCCCGCGAGCACGACGAAATCGACGCCCGTTTCTCGCAAAATCTGAACGACGCGCTCCTCGCATTCCGGCTCCATCTTCGTGCGGAAGCGGCCCGGCGTCACAAACTCCGCGCGCAGCCCGCGCTCACGCGCGAGCCCTAGGATGCCTGCGCTTTCCACGTCCGAAATCACCACCGCGACTTCCGCCGCCAGCGCGCCGCGCTCGATCGCGTCGGCGATCGCGCGGAAATTCGAGCCTTTCCCGGAGCCGAGAATGCCGAGCCGCGCACTCACGATTGAGCCATTTTCTCCAGCGTCGCGGTCGTCGATTTTCCCGGCACGAGCGGCAGGATGCGGATGTCGCTGCCTGCCTCGCGGAGAGCCGCGACTTCCTCGGCGTTCAGGCTCTCGACGGTGTAATCGCCACCTTTCGCATAAATCTGTGGGCGGATTTCGCGCACGAGTTCAGTCACTCGCTCAGTGTGAAAAATTGTGACGAAATCCACGCACTCCAGTGCCGCGAGGACTTCCGCCCGGTCGGTCTCGCCGTTGATCGGCCGCGCCGGACCTTTCAGCGCGCGGACGGACGCGTCGCCATTCACGGCCACGAGCAGAGCATCGCCCAGCGCCCGCGCGGCCTGCAAATATCGGACGTGCCCGACGTGCAGCAGATCGAAGCAGCCGTTGGTAAAGACGAGCCTGCGGCCCGACGCGGCGACGCGGGCCAAGCTGGATGAATCCGTAATTTTCGCTGACGACACATCCGCAGCGTAGGCAATCGCGCCGGGTGGCGGCAACGCGGGAATCGAACCCACAGACGGGCTATCATCCGCCAAAGCACCAGCTTCGATTGCCAAAAAAAGGGTCGGGAACTTCATCGCCGAATCGTCGCATGTCAAGGCCCAGCGGTGATTTCGAGTTCATCAATGCGGCATGAATTAAATATCGTTAAATTCTTTCATTTTTTTCTTGCACGCGGATTTCGATTGGCTAACTTGATCGCGTTCTGGGGGGAACAGCAGCCCTTCGGCAGCCATTCGGCTCCGGGGGGCTGCATTTTTTTTGCCGCGAATCCAGCGGTTGTGCCACGCGGGCAAACTTCACCGAAACGTGATTTGCGACACTGCTCGGCGTCGGCGAGCATCGCACGCCATGCGACGCCTGTTTCCGCTCCTTTTTCTCCTCGCGCAGGTCTGCGTCGCCGCGCCGCTCACCGTACGCGTCGCTACGTTCAACTCCTCGCTCCATCGCGATACCGACGGCCAGCTCGCCAACGACCTCGCCACCCCCACCAACTTGAACGCGCGCAAAGTCGCCGAAATTCTCCAGCGCGTCCGCCCGGACATCGTTCTGCTTAACGAATTCGACTACGATGCCGGCGGCCTATCGCGCGACCGTTTCCACGACAACTACCTCGCCGTCTCCCAAAACGGCCAGCCACCCCTCAGCTACCCATACCGCTTTGCCCCGCCCTCCAACACCGGCATCCCCAGCGGCTTCGATTACGACAACAACGGCACGGTCAACGACACCACCGGCACCACCACCACATCCCGCGACCTCTACGGCGCAGACTGCTACGGCTTCGGCTGGTTCCCCGGCCAGTACGGCTTTGTCGTTTACTCTCGCTTCCCCATCCGCACTGCCGACATCCGCACCTTCCAATCCTTCCTCTGGAAAGACATGCCCGGCGCCGTCCTGCCTGACAAGGCCGGCACTCCCCCGCCACAGGACTGGTACTCCGCAGCCGAGCTCGCCACCTTTCGCCTCTCCTCGAAAAATCACGCCGACGTGCCCATCGAAGTCGCTCCCGGCCAGCTCATCCACCTCCTCGCCAGCCACCCCACGCCTCCCAGCTTCGACGGCCCCGAGGACCGCAACGGCCACCGCAACCACGACGAAATCCGCTTCTGGGCCGACTACGTCAACGGCGCCGACTATCTCTACGACGACACCGGCGCCCGCGGCGGACTCGCCAGCGGCCAGCGCTTCATCATCCTCGGTGACATGAACGCGGACCCCCTCGACGGCGACAGCTACCTCGGCGCGATCAACCAACTCCTCCAACACTCCCGCATCGACTCCTCCTTCATCCCGAGCAGCCCCGGCGGCACGCAGCAGGCCCAGCTCCAGGGCGGCGCGAATATCGGCCAGCTCGGCGATCCCGCCTACGACACCGGCGACTTCTCCGACGCCCCCGGCCAGAGCGGCAACCTCCGCATCGACCACCTCCTTCCCTCACGCGCCGGCCTGCGATCCATCGACGGCGCAGTTTTCTGGCCCCTCAAGACCGACCCCACATTCTCCCTCACCACCGCGTCCGACCATCATCTCGTCTGGTTCGACATCGGCGTCGCCCCAATCATCGCCGACGCCGTCCGCGGGCTCGCCGTGGGAAAAGAGAACGCCGATACCGTCCTCACATTCCTCGCCCAGCAGGGCCTCTCCTACTCCGTCCAGACTAGCCCCGACCTCAGCACATGGAGCGACGCCCCAGCCATGCCCGTCACCGTCGATCCCTCCCTCCACGCCCGCGCCGTCGATACCGCGAGCGCATCCGGCACCCGCTTCTACCGCATCGCCGCCAGCCTCAACACCGCCGGTTCACTCAACACCCAAGCCCTCTCCACCCCGGCGCCGCCGCCGAAGCCCAAGCAAAATCGCGCCCGGACCCTCCGCCGCTAGAGCCCGGGCACCTTCGCCGCCTACCTCGGGGTGAAAGTCACGCCACCGGTCTGCGCGGCACCCGGGAAGTGCCCCGTGCCCCCATTGTCATCCTGCTGCAGCACGCCGTTGAATTTGATCGCCTTCGCACCCGCCACCGGCACGAATTTCCCGCTCAGCAACCCCGTCGCGCGGTTGATCGTCGCGCTTACTTTGTTCGCATTCGGCGCGTCGGGAACCACTTTGTCCGCGGCGCTCACCGTGGCGGCGGCGTTCACATCCGCGATGCCCGCGCCGGTGAATTGCACATCTACTTTCGCGTTCACCGTGTCGGTGAAGACCAGGCTGCGCATCCCTTTGGCCGCAGGTAAAAAGAGCGCGCCATCGGCATCCGTCGTCGCGTCGAAGCCCGTGGCGAAGAGCCCCCCGGCCTTCGCCTGCGCGGGCTTGCGCCACGCGAGCGTGCCACCGACGAGCGTGCGCGCGCCGCTGCCGTCGAATGTCAACGTGCCCGCGAGTTCGCCCTTGGGCTTCACGTAGAGCGGCACGTAGATCGTCGCAGCGTTGTCGGCGTTAAGGAAGGTGCTCGTGGAAAAGGCCACGTCATCCCCAAGCCGGCCGGTCAGCGTCAGCTTGCCGAGCTTCGTCAGCTTTGCTGTCGCCCAGCCTGCGCCGCGCGGGTGTGCCGCGTCGGCATCCGCGGGCAGCACCACGGTGTAAGCCCCCTCGCTCACGCCCGGAGGCAGCGCGGTCAGCCCGACAGCGATCGAGGCAATCACGTAAGCCGCCCCATCCCCCGTGACCTGCCCGGCGACGAGCGCGTTGTCGTCGGCGTCGAAGTCGAAGTCGAGCGTGACCACCAGGTCGGGCGTCCCGGTGGGCTTGCGCTTGAAAGTCTGCGTGAAATGCCCGCCGAAATCCACACTGCCCTTCAGCGTGTAGCTCTTCCCCGCGACCACCACCTTCCCGCTCATCGCTCCGCCCGGCGAAAGCGTCGCGTTCAGCGCGCCCACCGTCGCCCCGCCGCCGCTCGTCACGAGCTGATTGAACGACCCGCGCCACGCCAGGAACGGATTACTCACCGTCACCGTCGCGGTTGCCGTCTCCGCCCCGCCCGCCGAGATCGTGTACGTGAAAGTATCCGTGCCCGTGAAACTCTTCCCCGGCTTGTAACTCACCTTCCCCCCCACGATCGCCACCTTCCCCGCCACCCCCTGCGTCACCGACTTGATTCGCAGCGTCCTCCCAAAGGGCCCCCCATCATTCGCCAGCACATCCAGCTTCGACACCCCTCCGCGGATGCCCACCGCGTCGTCCTCCGCCGTCAGCGTTGCCGCCGCCAGCGAAAACGAGAAACCTCGCTTCGCGTAGCCCACGTCAAATGCTTCCACCGCCATCGTCACGTCCCCGTCCCACCAGCGCCCGCCCTCCGGCACCGCAAATTGCGTCGGCTCAAATCCATCCCAGTCATCGCCCTCATTCACGACCGTCTCCAGCCCGCCCCCGCTCTTCTCCAAATAGATCCCCACCTGCCGCGGCAGCGCGAACTGATTATTCCGCCCCCCGATCACCGCCACCCGACCATTGCGCAGCGAAGCCGACGCGAAATAAAAGAAATTCCCCGTTCCATCGGGGATCGGCGACTGGGACTTCGCCACCAGCGACCACGTCCCCCCGATGCGCTTCCACACGCCGCCAGAGACATCCTCGAGCACCAGCGCCACATCCGTCCCTTCATTGGAAAATGCCACCGCGCTGTAGCTCAGGAGCGGTGGCGTCGTCGCCCCAGGCAGCGTCATCGAGTCATCATACACCGTGCTGATCGTCCCATTCGCGATCTGATACACCCCGCGCCGCCCTCCCCCTTCTCCATAAAACATCACCACCCCGTTCCGCACGGTCGGCGACCAGAGGAACGTGAACTTCGACCCCGCCGTCCCGCCCGGCACCGGCGTCACCCCATCCTGCGCGAGGATCGAGATGCTCCCCCCCGTCACCCGGCACACCGCGAAGACTTTCACACTCCCGATCGCCTGCCGCTCCGCGAGGAAAACCACCGTCCCATCGATATCCAGACTGGCATGATGCACATGCAGATAGTGATCCGACGTAATCCCCGGAAACGTGCTATTAAAATCCACGATCTTCGTCGCCCCATTCAGAAAAATGGCGGGCGTCCCTTCAAACCCCGCGCCCGAGTCCGGCGGGATCACCAGTTGCCCCGCATTCAGCAGCGTCGTCGCATTCGCATCAAAGGGAAAACCGACCGGAAAATCCCCAAACCCATTCGGCCGCGTCTCAGCCGCCACATCCCCGCTGCTGGACTTCAGCGTCTTATCGCCATTCGCCGACTGATCCAGCCAGTAAACCCTTCCCTCCGGCCCCACCACCGGCGCCGAATTGATGTCATTCGCCACCAGCGGCGAGATCGTATTGCCGCCTGCGGCGAAAAGCGAAGACGACAGCGCGATCCACACCGCGCACAGATTCCGGAGGGTCGTCATAGCCGCATCATAGGACACAAAAGTGCACCGTCAAACGCTCCTATCCGTCTTTGCAAAACCTATCGGGGCGGCGGCGCCCTTGGACTCCACCCCTCTCCCTCGATAGACCGAGCCACCGATGGTGATGCTATCGATTTTCGCCATCGCCCGTGATCGCGCCGGAGTAGTTTCCCGCGCCCTCTTCCAGACTTGCGCCCACGGAAATGCGGTCGATTTGGCCCGCGACGAAGACGCCTCAGCTACTGGGAATGGCGCCGTCACTGCCTCCGCCGATGATCGAGCACGTCACGACGAGAGAATCGAGCGTGCCGGGTTCGCAAAGACCATCCCGTAGAGAGGTGCGCTGCCGTCGACCAGATCTCCGCCGATCGATATGGAGCCCAAAGCCAATGCGTTAGTGAACGCCGCGCTTCTCTTGTTGCCGATCTGCCTACTGAATCGCCATCGCCGCCGATGACGGAGCCGCCGATGCGGGCGGAAAGTAGATCGCCGGTGACGTTCACGACGAACGAATTGACGTCGCCCGTGATCCCCGAAAAGTTTTGCGGATCGACGGGCAACCCGTAGCGGCCAAAGGAATTCACGGTCAGTGCCTTGATGGCCGGCGTGCCTGCGGTGCCGCTGTCGGCGGTGATGATGCCGAGATCGCCGGCGATGCTGACGGTGCGGAGGTCGTTCATCCCGGCACTGATCCGACCGACGATGGCCAACCCGTCGAGGACTTCGATTGGTCTGGCGAATGTCTGTAGTATAATGTTCAGCGAGATTTCCAAACCGAGCATAACCCGCCCTCCACCCCACATCGGGTCTGATCTGCCGACTGCCGACGCCCTACCAGCAAGCACGCCCACGCGTCCCACTTCCCTGCCTCTCGGCTACGCCCAAAAAATTCCGCTTGATCGCGCCCGCATTTTCCCCGATTCATCCCACCCGCAAATGCAACAACGCGAGGCTCACCAGCCTCTCGTCCGAGCGAAAATTCCTGAGTAGCTCAGCGGTAGAGCAATCGGCTGTTAACCGATCGGTCGTAGGTTCGATCCCTACCTCAGGAGCCATCTCTGCAAGCCTTTGACTTTCAGAGTTTAAACTTCAGTGGCAGGCCGGTTTGGGGGCCGACTGCCAGCGGAATTGCCAGCAAATCGTTTGCGCGAACAGAATTCGCGCGAACTGGCGATTCCTCGGCACTTGCTCCCTCACCTGCACGGAGCGGCCCGTGGTCCACTCGACCTCGACCGATGAAATCCCGCTACCGTCTCTAGTGCCGCCGTGGTGGCGCGTTCTATTTGCACGATTCGACCACCGGAAAAAAGGCGAGCTTGCGCACGAAAAACAAGCGCGAAGCACCCACGGTCGGGAGTCATCACGGGACCGAAGCTTGCATGCTGCCGCCAGTCATTCATTCGACCACATCCGGAACAAGCCGATAGCGAAAACGATCGCGGATGACTTCTTGATCGTTCTCAAACGTGGCGGATCAGCCGCGAACAACTATCTGCGACGCTTCCACAATCTGGCCCTCGACCTTGGCTTCAGGGAAGGGCACGGCATCGCTTGTTGGCGGCAGATGCTGCGTTCCCCCTCTCGAGAAAAGGTGTCATACGAAACCGGGTCTTTGACACTAATAGTAAATGCATGGTCCTTTCCCCCGAACTGATCGATCGAGTTGCTGCTTTTCACGAAGATGCATTCGGTTGGGGGATGACCTGCTGCGGCGGGGATCTCCAGGCGGCTGCGGACACCTTGCAGGAATGCTACCTGAAGGTGGCGACGGGTCGGGCGACATTTGCCGGCAGGTCGTCTTTGAAAACATGGTGGCTCGCAGTAATCCGTTTGACCGCGCTCGAACAGTTGCGGGGGCAAGAGCGCTGGCAGCGAAGGGCGCTGGATTTCCGCGATTGGGTGGCCGCGCTGGGAGAAGAGGCGGCTCAGTCTTCGGCAAACGAGTTGGCAGCGCCGCCAGATGCGGACCAACTGGCGGCGGCGCTGGCTCAACTGCCGGCGCGGCAAGCGGAAGTCTTGCACCTTGTTTTTCAGCACGGGCTCAGCGTGAGCGACTCGGCCGCGGTGATGGGTGTGTCCGTGGGATCAGCACGGCAGCATTACGAACGCGCCAAGAAACGTCTTCGACAACTGCTCGCTGCGAACCTGCCGACGCCTCTTTGTGACCATGCACCGTGACGACGAATCTCAGTTGCAAGTCGCCTTCGCGGAATTGCATCGCCGACAACGTGAACAAGCGCCGCCCTTCGGCGCCATGCGGGACCGCGCGTTGAGCGAAGCCGCCGGCCTGCATTGGGCGAGGCGCGTCCCCGCCTTGCGTTGGCAGTGGGCGGCGGCATCCGTCTGCGTAGCGGCGGCGGCGCTGTGGTGGATCGCCCGCGGACCGGAACTGGAACCTCCGGCACCACGCACGGCGGATACGGCACAGCGCGTGGAGGAGGTGCTGACGGCGATCGAGCAGGAACTGGATCTCACCGCCGCCATTTCTTCTCCCAACTTTCCCACCGACATCCTGCTCACCCGAAACAAAACCGATCTATTCCCATGACACCTCGCTTCATCCCCTCGCTGATCTTCGCCGCCGCCGCGGCGGGAATTTTTCCATGCCCCATACTCGCCGAGGAACCGAAGCGCGAGTCCGCCGGCCCCGGGCCGGTCCTGGTGCCGTTCGATTTCTATCCGACGCATCGCAAGGAACTCGGACTCAACGAGGATCAAGCGCACGAAATGCAGCGCCTCGCGGAGGGTATGCGCGACTCGGGTCAGAAACTCGAAGCCGAAAGGCGCGAGCGCACGAGAGCGCTCCAGGAGGTGATGGCCCAGAGCCCCATTGATTCCGAAAAGGCGCTGGATCGCTTCCAGGCGGTCCTCAAAGCCGAGAACGAAATGAAGGCGCTCCAATTCCGCAGCGGGCTGGCGATGCGCAAGGTGCTCAGCCCCGAACAGACGGCAAAGCTGGAGTTGCTGGCGAAGAAGCAAATCGGCGAGGGCGGCGACGCCAATCGGGCCATCCGCGAGAGGCTCGATCAGGTGCGAGAGCAAATTCGCAGACGCGCCGGCGGCGGAGAGCCTCCGCGCGAGGTCATGGAAGGATTCAAGCAGATCGAGCAGTCGGCGAGGCAGGGTCGAATGGGTGAGGCAAAGGAACAACTCGAAGCGATGCTGCACCACCTGCGGGACGAGCCGGGATCACAGGCCTCGGCTGACGGCAAGCCAACCGGGGAGGCGCAGCGTGCGGAGCGCGAGCAGCAGATGCGCGGCATCAAGGAAAAGATGGAGCACACCGAAGATCCCGAACAGCGGGAGCGGCTGCAACAGCAACTCCGGAAGCTCAGCGCCGTCGAGGGACAGGCGCGCAAGTCATCGGAGTCCGACTCGCAAAAGGTTGAGGGCCCGTCCCATGCGAGCGGTGCGAAGGTGGAGAAACTGATGCGCGAGATCGGCGAAGCGGCGAAACGAACCGACAACCCGGAACTGCGCGAGCAACTCCAGGGTGCTCTCAAGGGTCTGCGCGAAGCAACGGAGTCGGGAAACCGCGAAGCGGTCGAGAAAATCATGCGAGCCGTCGAGCCCGCTCTCCGCAACGCTGCGGGCGACGATCACACGGAGTAGCGATACGGCCGTGGCAGCCTTTTTTTTGAACCCATGAATACGAGACCGATTGCATCCGCGCTCCTCGCGGCGCTTTTCACGAGCGCGTCACTATTTGCCCAGGCTCCGGCGGGAGAAGTTGACTTCCAAAAGGCGCGGCAACTCATGCAGCGCGCGCAGGCCGGGGAAAACCTGACGGCAGAGGAACAGGCCTATCTCGACCGCGCCAGGGAGTTGCGCAAAGGCAAGGGCGGCGGTGGCAGCGCTGCCGGGCAACGGAAGGCGCCCGAGCATCTCCCGCCTTTGTCCGACATGACGGCGGGCGATCGTTACGAAGGCGAGGATGGCGGACTTTATGGAAATGGCTCCAACACTCCGCCCGAGGCGCACGCCAAGGCCGCGCAGGCGCAGCTCGCCCGCATTCAGCCGCTCGACGCAGCGGGAAAACCGGCGGCGGACGGCGGGATCGTGCTCGTCTCCCTCAGCATGTCGAACGCGACGCAGGAGTTCTCCCACTTCAAACAAATCGCCGACGCCGCGCCGCAAAAATCGTCGAAGCTCACGATCGTGGATTGCGCCCAGGGCGGACAGGCGATGGCGGAGTGGGCGCCGCCGGAAGGCCGTCCGTGGGCCGAGGCAAAGCAACGACTCACCCGCGCCGGCGTGACTCCCGAGCAGGTGCAAGTCGCATGGATTAAGCTGGCCAACAAAGCGCCGCGCGGTTCGCTCCAGGAACACGGCAAACAACTCGAGGCCGACACGCTGGCCATGCTGCACAATGCCCGCGCGCAATATCACAACCTGCGCATCGCATATCTCGGCAGTCGCACCTACGGAGGTTACGCGACGGGCGGACTCAATCCCGAGCCCTACGCCTTCGAGAGCGCCTTCCCCGCCCGCTGGCTTATCCAGCGGCAGATCAAAGGCGACCCCGACCTGGCCGAAGCAAAAGCGCCGCTGCTGCTCTGGGGGCCGTATCTGTGGGCCGATGGACCGAAAGGTCGGAAACTGGACACGCTCGTCTGGGAGCGGAGCGACTTCGGCGGCGACGGCGTCCACCCGAGCGAATCGGGCCGCGAAAAAGTCGCCCGCCTGCTCCTCGATTTCTTCACCAGCGATCCACTGGCGAAGTCGTGGTTCGTGAAATAACCACACAGCTACCTCCGCTCTCAACGTTTTCCGGGCACGCCGCACCGAAAATTCTGCCGGAGGACGAAGTTGCGGCGGTAGAGGCGCTCATCGGCGAAGGCTTGGAAGAGGCTGATCGGGCACAGCGCATCGCGGCAGCCGACCCAGATTTCGAACCGTAAAAGCGCAGGCGCATTGCGGAGAGCACCTCCTATCCCGCCTTCACCGAGAAGGCTCGGGAATCGGGCCTGCGTTATTCCAGCGATACGCACCCCGGCATCCGTCTGGAGACGCGGGGAAGAATATCGTCAATTTCAGAACGAGTGCCCGCGCGAAGGATGCCGACACTCTCGCAGGAGCGGTTGCGCAAGAGAAACGGGGCAGCCCCGCGCAGGCAGCCCGCTAAGTGCAAAGCGAGCGTCCGGCACGCACGGGCGGGCTCGGATTAAGACAAATGAACTGCAAGAAAAATTGCGCTCACGGCGAATTCTTCTCATCGTGAGAGGCTAATGTCTGGCGAGATCGCGGACGTACGCGACCACTTTGTCCCCACATGATGTCCGAGCCCAAAGCACTTGATGTGGTGATCGTGGGAGGTGGGCCGGCGGGCCTGAGCGCGGCGCTTGTTCTCGGGCGCTGTCTGCGCCGCGTGCTCATTTTTGATGCGGGCGAACCGCGGAATGCTCCGGCCCGCGTCTTCAACGGATATCTTTCGCGCGATGGTTCGACGCCGGGAGAATTTTTACAAATCTGTCGGCAACAACTCACCCGCTACAAAACTGTCGAGTTGCGCAAAACCAAGGTGAGAGGCGCGCAGCGAAACGGCGGCGGCTTCTCCGTCACGTTGGAAAACGGTGCGGTGATTGAATCGCGAATGTTGCTGCTCGCGACGGGCGTCGTGGATGAGTTGCCGGAGATCGAAGGCTTCAAGCGCTTTTACGGCAAGTCCGCCCATAGTTGTCCGCTGTGCGACGGCTGGGAGCATCGCGGAGAAGGCGTGGTCGTGACGGGCGGAAACCAGGACGCGGCCGATCTTGCAATCGAAATGCTGCAATGGAGCAAAGACGTGGCATTTTGTGCAAACGGCCCGCTGAAGTGCGACGCAAAAGCGCGCAAGCAAATCGCTGGTGGCGGTATTCGGGTCATTGAAACGCCGATCGCGCGGCTCGAAGGCGAAGGTGACTCGCTTGCGGGTGTGCGTTTTACCGATGGCAGTTTCCTGCCTCGCACGGTGCTTTTCTTCTCGCCGGGTCAGCATCAAAAGTCGCCGCTCGCCGAACAACTCGGATGCGAGTTTTGCCCCGAAGACGGTTGTATTAACTGCGACGAAAAGGCAGCGACGTGCATTCCCGGCCTTTATGCCGCGGGCAATGCGAGCCGGGGCGTCCAGATGGTAATCGCGGCTGCGGCCGAGGGGACCCTGGCCGCGGTGGCAATCAATAACGCGCTCGTCGAAGCCGATGCGGAGAACGGCGAGCTTTAGCGGACCGACCGCACTTGAACCTTCTGCCAGAGTTTCGCAGCGCCATAGACGAACGCCGCCGGTTTGAGCAAGCGCAACGCAAAACGAATCACGCCCGACGGATGGTCCGTTGCGCACTAATGCGCTGAGCAGCAATGCCTTCCATGCGCAAAGTTTCACCACTCTCACCGAAACGTGCGGGAGCTGTGCCGCGGAGAATCGACTCATTGCGCCGCCGATTCCCGGCTCAGGTCAATTGGTTGGCGGCGCGCTTTTCTGCCGAGGGTAATTTTGGATTGCACCTCACGCTCGGCGCGCTGGCGTTGCTCGCGATGGCGTGGATTTTCGGCAGCATTGCGGAAGACGTGGTGACACGCGATCCGATCGTCTTGCTCGATCAAAAAGTCGCAAACTGGTTTCGACAGCACGGCACGGCGGCCTTTTTTCAGGCGATGTCCGTGGTCACATTCTTCGGTTCCGGCCTCTGGATTTTTTGCGTCGCCGCCTGCGGAGCGGCGCTCCTGAGTTGGAGGCGGGCTTGGTATCGCTTGCTCATTCTGCTTCTCGCCGTTCCGGGCGGCGCGTTGCTCAATCTGTTGCTGAAAATGGCGTTCCACCGAGAACGCCCGCTTTGGGACCATCCGCTCGTCGTCCTTCATAGCTATAGCTTTCCCAGCGGACACACGATGGGAGCCACGTTGTTCTACGGTTTAGCGGCAGTGTTAGGATGTTACTGGGTGCGCACCTGGCGCGGGCGGGTTTCCATCGTTGCTACCGGGAGCTGCGCTGTGTTCCTGATAGGTCTCAGCCGCGTCGCCTTGGGAGTGCATTTCCTGAGCGACGTGCTCGCCGGAGCGGCTGCCGGACTCGCGTGGCTGTCTCTTTGCGTGACATCGGTCGAAACACTGCGCCGGCGGCATTTGGCGCAGTCGCGGGCCTCGCATGGAATTCATGCCTCCGCGAAGTCCGAAGTGCCGCAGGTCAGCGATACTCCAAGGTGAAGTTCGCCCGTTTTGCCACCGTAGTCGCGAAGTGCGGCCCATCTTTAAGTGCCTCATGCACAGAGATTTTTTTCTGAGGGGAAACCCGAAAGGAGAACAAGTGAGTGCAGATTCGGCGATTTTGAACAATTCGCGCGAACTCCTTCACTACTCTCTCACTACTCCGTAACTGGCCAGTTTCGAGGCGTGCTATCACGCATCCCTCGAAAAAAATGCAGCTCAAATTCCGTCTCTTCCAACGCTCACTCGGCGTTTTTTACAGGCAGGGAATCAACTCCACGAAACGGGGAAGTCTCAAAACCAAGATCGCGCAGAGGCCGAACGCCTGCTGCTTGCGACGAACGAGAGCCATCGGCAACCGCTCCTCAATCTCGCTCTCGGGCGAACCTATCTCGCCGCGCATCATCCCAAAATGGTCACGCGAGAGTGGCAATGCGTGATGAACGAAATGGCGAATCATGACATTCCCTCGACCCAGGCGCGATGCGCGTCCCTGCCACTCGAGAGTCAGAATCAACAGTGTAGTTCGTCTTGCAAAAGCAATCTTCTGTTTCCCTCGGTGGGGGCAGGGTCGCCTGCGTTTTAGTGGACGACCTGGAGCCGCAGGAACCGTGTGGGATGGCCGGGATCCGTGCCGAGATACTGATCGCCCACTTGCACGTCGAAAATCGGGTTGCCACCGGTTTCCGACACGGGGACTCCTACCACCAGAGCGACGAATGGATTGCCATTGATGCTCCGTGCCAGGTCGGTCCACGGTCCGGCGGGGTTGTCGGCGCCCTGGACGGTCGGCTGTCGTAGCGCCCATACCGTTTCCGGCATTGCTTGCGCTCGCCCCGCAGATGCGCGTGGAGCGTGCATCCCGCTCTGAAATCCCGCCTGACGTGCCGGTAGATCGTTTCATGGCTGATCGCCTGTCCCGCGTCCGCCCCAAGATTACGAAGACCAATTTTCTCATGAGCAGCGAATTCCTTCTGTGAAGAAGATTCTCGTCATCGATGATGAGCCGGAGTTTACGGTCCTGCTCCAACGGGCGATGCCAGAATTCACAGTCCGGGTAGTTGCTGATCCTAAAGTTGCGCTAACAACCGCCCGTCGCTTTAAGCCCGACGTTTTCATCCTCGACTTGGTGATGCCCGGCATTGATGGACCGATCTGGCGACTCAGATACGGAGTGATCCAGAATTCAAACAAGCACCCATCATTTTTTTGTCAGCACTCGTTCATAGTAGAGATGAGACAGACGAGCCTATCTTGCTGAACGAGTTTCCTGCTTTTGGCAAGCCCTTCAGTATAGAGAAGCTGAAGGAATGCATCGCACAGCAGCTAACACCGACACCGCCACTTGAGAAGAGGCATAGATTATTCGGCAACGACTAATCTGATCCCGTAAAAATGGCTCTGTTGCCGCGGATCGTGAAGAGAACGGCAGAATCATTTGGTGGTAGCATCGCTTGAGCCTCATTGCTAAGAAATGAATCCGTTGGACCTTGCGCGATTACTTCGACTCGCCAAACAACCTGTGCAGGGAGACTTCGATCGAATGCCTGCCATCCCCCACCCAAATTGTTCCATCCTGCACCGTCACATCCAGCTTCATTGATCGATTCGCCAGCATCGCCAGCGCCTGACTTTGCATTGATGGCACCTGCCACACATTCAAATTCCCCAACCGCTGGACCTTGGAGCCGATGTTGTTCCACCATTGCGACGTGCTGGAGCTGAAGCTGTAAACAATGACACGCGCAGCTCGCGAACTCGCTCGCATCAGCCTCTTCTCTTCCGGCTGCCCAACTTCGATCCAGTGCTGAAGTTGGCCAGTTAAATCCTTCTCCCAAAGTGAAGGCTCGTCGGCGTCCCACATATCCTTCGCGAATTCGAGAGTTCCTTGATCATTGGAGCTCGTCGCACTGAGAGCGAAGGCGAGCAAGCGAATCAACATGCGTTCGTCTGTTTCTGAAGGATGTCGGGCAATCATCAGGTCATAATCGCCGTAAAGATTTCGGTCGATGTCGGCAAGCTGGAGCCTGGCTTTATAGATGGTAGCTTTGATGGCCATACTCGCAGGCTGGGGCTCTAACCGCCCGATCTCCGAGTACAAAAACACAAGCGCGTTGCGCGCCGCAAGGTTGAGGTAGAAGCTGTCAAGGCTTCTTCGCTTCTCCAACTCTGGGATCACGTTGTTGAGCTGGATTGGACATCCGTCATCAAAGGCGCTGACAGCATCGAGCTGTTGGTCTGCGGTCATTGGATTGTTGGCTTCGATTCCCACAAGCGCGATCGACGCCTCGTATCTCGCATTGATGCTGAAAACGAGATGTCAGGGTGGTTGCGCCGTGCCCAACACACCCGCCGGCCTTCGCCAACTTCTCAAGCTGCTCACCCGCTGGGGCGCTCACGTCCGCGTCTGTCAGGAGCCGAGCGGAGCGAGATAGCCAAAGGGCGGAGCTTTTGACTGAAGGGCAGCACCGGATGGGAGGCGCAGGCTGTCGCGCTCGCCCTGCACCGCGCCAAAAGGCGTGGCGGTCATGGTCGTCAACCCGCGCGCGATCAAAGACCTCCAGCGCCCGGCTCACCGGCGCCAAGACCGATAAAGTCGTTGCCCTGGGCATCCTCGAGTTCCTCCAGCGCATGGAGTTTACGCCGTGGACGCTGCCCGCCAAGGCCATGCTGGCCCTGAAATAGCTCGGGCGGTGTATGGCTCCTCGGCGACGGTGCCGACTCCGGATGTGGTTGAGAACGCGTCACCGATGTGCAGCTTCGCCTTCGGTTGATCACCGCAAAGCCATTCGGCTTGCGTGTCATCTTCACCCAAGAATCTTCGCGGCGCAAAATAATAGTTGACTGATCGGTTTACTACGAGAAGGGTGCAGCTATGCCACGAGTGAGTCACGCCAAAGAAAAACTGACCGAAGCCGCGCTTGGCTTGATCTGGACAAGCGGGTACGCAGCGACGTCTGTGGATGACATCTGCGCGAAGGCGGAGGTGAAAAAGGGAAGTTTTTACCACTTTTTCAAATCCAAGGCGGAGTTGGAGATTGCCGCACTGGAGGAGAATTGGCAGCGCAGTCGGCAGGTTTGGAATGATCTTTTTTCGCCTGCGGTTCCACCGTTGCAGCGGTTGGAAGATTACTTTCAGTTTGTGGTGAAACGCCAGGGACAGCTCACAGAGGAGTATGGATCAGTTTTGGGCTGCCCTCTCTGTAGCGTGGGCTCTGAGGTCGGCTCTCGCGAGGTGGGAATCCGGGACAAGACGCTTGAGATCATGGAGCGTTATGTGAAGTATTTTGAGTCGGCGATTCGGGATGCCGATGCGCAGGGGCTGATAGTCGCGCCTGATGCGAAGGCCAAGGCGACGGCTCTCTACTCCTACTTTCAAGGCGTTATGGCGCAGGCGCGCATCGCCAACAGCCTGGAGCCGCTCCGGGAGCTGAAGTCGGGTGCATGGGCGCTGCTTGGCGTCCGGCAGGTGGAACTCGTGGGGGCTTAACGCCCGAACAAAAAACCAGAGATTGAAAGTCCATTTTTTCGCAAATATCATAGACGACCAGTCAAATACGAAAGCCAAGAAACCATGAATACGCCACTCAATCAATCCCGCTGCCACTCGCACAAAGTTGAAATTCCGGCCGGTTTTTGCCGGAAGCTTTCCGATTCGCTGATCGCGTTGAAGGAACAGCTTCACGCCAAATTCGACCGCGCGCTGCCGGGTCGCCGGCACCTCGTTCGCGAGTTGATCGCCGACGCGGAAGCTCGCGCTTGGGAGACAGCGTTTCCGCATCTCTTTTTGCCGGATTTTGCGGAGCTGCGTTTCGCGGAAGTGCTCGCGAGCGAACAGCCGGGTTACGCCCACGCGGCGTGAGATTCGGCCGCACTAGAGAAACGTTAACTCCAACCATCGCTCGCCATGTGGATCGTCCACCTCGCAATTCGTCGCCCAGACACTTTTGTCGTGATGTCCGTCCTCATCGCTTCAATGGGCATCTTCGCGATTGTCCGCACGCCGAAGGACATTTTTCCTGAATCAAAATCCCGAACAACCATGCCGAGTTCGTCCCCGGGGTCTTTTTATTGAAAACCCGAACGACACGATCCACGACGGCACCCAAGTCCCGCCCGCCGCACCGCTCATCACCGCCAAATAATTCCGCAGCCAAAACGCAGGAACCAAAACCATATATGTCCACCACTACACAAAAACTCGCAGGTAAAGTCGCTGTCGTCACCGGAGCCTCCAAAGGCATCGGCGCCGCCATCGCCAAGTCACTCGCCGCCGCCGGCGCATCCGTCGTCGTCAACTACGCGTCCAGCAAGTCCGGCGCGGATAAGACCGTTGACGAAATCTCCAAGGCCGGCGGCAAAGCCGTCGCCGTGCAGGCCGATGTCGCGAAGCCAGCCGACATTACCCGCCTCTTCGCCGAGACGAAAACGGCTTTCGGCAAACTCGACATCCTCGTCAACAACGCCGGCATCTACGAGATGCTCCCGCTGGAAGCGATCACGCCAGAGCACTTTCACAAGCAGTTCGATCTCAACGTCCTTGGCCTGCTGCTCACTACGCAGGAAGCGGTCAAACTCATCGGCGCGGACGGCGGCAGCATCATCAATATCAGCTCGGTCGTGAGCACCTACGGCATTCCCGGTGCGGCCGTTTATAGCGCGACGAAAGGTGCCGTTGATTCCATCACCCGCGTGCTTGCCAAGGAACTTGGGCCGAAGGGCATTCGCGTGAATGCCATTAATCCGGGCATGGTGGAAACCGAGGGAACCCACGCCGCCGGCATTGAGGGCAGCGACTTCCAAGCCTCGACCAAAGCCGCGACACCGCTCGGCCGCCTTGGCCAGCCGCAAGACATCGCCAGTGCCGCCCTCTTCCTCGCGTCGTCGGATTCGTCTTGGATCACGAGCGAGACATTCCTGATCTCAGGCGGCTTCCGCTGATCGCATCACCGGCGGGCCAGCGCTCACTGCCTGGCCCGCCGGCCTTCATCATTCGTTCCATTGCCAATCTAATGATCAATCTCTTCACCCCACTCATCGTCGGCGCGATCGAGCTGCCGAACCGCATCATCATGGCGCCGCTCACTCGCGCGCGGGCCGGCGTCACGCGCACGCCGAATGCGCTCATGACCGAATACTACCGGCAGCGCGCGTCCGCCGGACTCATCATCAGCGAGGCGACTTCCGTCGATCCGATGGGCGTCGGTTACGCCGACACGCCCGGCATTTGGTCGGAGGAACAGGTGCGTGGTTGGTCGCAAATCACCGACGCCGTCCACGACGAAGGCGGACGGATTTTCCTGCAACTCTGGCACGTCGGCCGCATGTCCGATCCGATGTTTCTCGACGGCAAAACGCCTGTCGCGCCGAGCGCCGTCACGCCCGCGGGCCACGTCAGCCTCGTGCGTCCGGAGAAGCCCTTCGTCACGCCGCGCGCGCTGGAGCTGAAAGAAATTCCCGCGATCATCGAGGCCTATCGCCGCGGCGCGGAGAACGCGCAGCGCGCGGGTTTCGACGGCGTGGAAATGCACGGCGCGAACGGCTATCTGCTCGATCAATTCCTGCAGAGCAAAACGAATCAACGCACGGACGAATACGGCGGCTCGGTCGAAAATCGCGCGCGTCTCATGCTCGAAGCGACCGACGCCGCGATCTCCGTCTGGGGCGCGGATCGTGTGGGCATGCACCTCGCGCCGCGCAGCGACGCGCACGACATGGGAGACGCGAATCCCGCGGAGACCTTCGGCTACGTCGCACGCGAACTCGGCCGGCGAAAGATCGCCTTCATCTGCGCCCGCGAATCGCTCGACTGCCCGCGCCTCGGCCCCGAGCTGATAAAGGCGTTCGGCGGCGTCTATATCGCCAACCAGCAATTCACGCAGCAGACCGCAGAGCAGACCATCGGCGCGGGCGAAGCGGACGCCGTCGCCTTCGGACTGCTCTTCATCGCGAACCCCGATCTGCCCGCACGCTTCGCCACCAGCGCGCCGCTCAATTCACCCGACCCGACGACCTTCTACGCGCCCGGACCACACGGCTACACCGACTACCCCGCCCTCACCTCCACCAACGAACTCGAACCGTCCATTATCTCATGAACACCATCTCCGCACCCGATCTCACCACCCGTCCTCCACGCAGCGTGCGCTGCCGCCTCGGCGGTTACGCCCTGCTCCCACGCATGCTCGATAAAGGCCGCGCAACCATCGCCGGCACCAATGGCGAGTTTCACTACGACTGCCCGCTCGATCAGCACATCATCAACTTCCTCGGCATCGATCCCGCCGTGCTCCGCGAACAAATAGCAGCCGACAAAACCGACAGCGAAATTCTCGACTGGATCAACGCCAGCGCGAAACACAAACGCGCGCCGTGGGAAATCGAGCAATGGAGCGATTACATGCAGCGCCGCGGACCGGACAGCGACGAGGAAACGCTCACCTACTTCGCCGAAGCCGTCGGAAAGTTCACCAAGACCCGCGAGGACATCAAAAGCTGGGCCGACCTGCTCGACCTCGACGACTACGTGACCTTCGGCGGGCGCCCCTGATCGCCAATCGGGTCAGCGGTGGCTGATCCATGAAACGTATTACCGAAAATGATCCTCCATTCCGTTCTCGATCTCGCTCCGATCACCAAAGGAAGCGACGCGGCGCAGGCGTTTCGCAACACGCTCGACCTCGCGCAGCACGCTGAGGAATGGGGCTACCATCGCTACTGGCTCGCCGAGCATCACAACATCGCCGGCATCGCCAGCGCGGCGACTTCGGTCGTCATCGGCCACGTCGCGGGCGGCACCTCGCGCATCCGCGTCGGCTCCGGCGGCATCATGCTGCCAAATCATGCCCCACTGGTCATCGCCGAGCAATTCGGCACGCTCGAATCGCTCTATCCCGGCCGCATTGATCTCGGCCTCGGCCGCGCGCCCGGCGGTGATCAAACAACCGCCCGCGCGTTGCGTCGCGGACTCGGCAGCAGTGGCGATACGTTCCCGCAGGATGTCGCGGAACTGCGGAGCTACTTCGCGCCCGCCGTCGCCGGACAGCCGCTGCGCGCCATCCCCGGCGCGGGACTGAACGTGCCGATCTACCTGCTCGGATCAAGCGATTTCAGCGCACGCCTCGCCGCGGAACTCGGCCTGCCCTTCGCCTTCGCCTCGCACTTCGCGCCGGACTATTTGCACGCCGCGATCGAGATTTACCGACGCGATTTTCAACCGTCGGCGCAGCTCGCCAAGCTGCACGTCATCGTCGGCGTAAACGTCATCGCCGCCGACTCCGACGCCGAAGCGAAGCATCTCTTCACCTCGCTGCAACAGGCCTTCCACGGGATCATCAGCGGCGCGCGCAGCGAGCTGCCGCCGCCAGTCGCGACGATGAATGGCCGCTGGAACGGGATGGAAGAAGCCTACGTGGGACGCATGCTGCGCTGCTCGGTAGTCGGCTCCCCAGCGACCATTCGCCGCGAATTGGAAGCTATCATCGATTCCACCGGAGCGGACGAAATCATCGCCACCGCACAGGTCTTTGATCACTCCGCGCGCCTCCGCTCCTTCGAAATCGCCGCGGGCGTCTTCGATGAAATCAATGCCTCGCGGGCGACTTCGCAGTTGCAAGCAACCGTTCATTAGGCATCCCAACGCTATTCAGTCGATGTCTCTAAACGGTCCATCACGGTCAGCTTCTCCACTGCCGATGGCCAGGACAAGGCGGCGGTCGCCGTCGCCCGCGAACTCACCGTCTGGCCTTACTTCAGTTCGCCCACTCGCCACCCAAATCCGCTGAGTTCGATAGAGTAGTGAACCCGAACCGCGTGCCCACGCCGTAGTCGTCCAAGGTGCGCCGTTGCTTGTGCAAACAACGAGCCTGCCCACTTGCGCGCTGGTTTCGTTGCTGGCTAAGATACAGCCCTTCCGCGTGTTCTGTGTTCTGTTGCCTGTCCCATGGAAATCCCCAGACTTCCTGCTCTCGTCCTCTCGCTGCTGCTCGCTGCGGGTGGCCGTTTGGACGCGGAGACGTCCGGAGGGTTGGAGCCGGGGGTGCGGGACTACTTCGAGCAGCACTGCGTGAAATGTCACGGTGAGGAGAAGCAGAAGGGCGATTTTCGGATCGACACGCTCTCGACGAAAGTGGGCTTTGAAAATAACCCGCAGTGGCTGGAGATCATGGAGCGGATCAATTCGGGCGAGATGCCGCCGAAGAAGACAAAGGAGCGGCCCGCGGCGGACGAGAGCGCGAAGGTGGTGGCGTGGCTCGCCGATCGGATGAAGGAGGGCGAGGCGGCGCTCATGGCGGCGCGCGGCCGCGTGTCCTACAACCGGCTCACGCGCGACGAGTATGTGAACACGGTGGGCGATCTCCTCGGCGTGCATTTCGACGCGAAGGACCCCGGCGCTTTCCTTGAAGACCCGGAGTGGCACGGCTTCGAGCGCATCGGCTCGGTGCTGACGCTTTCGCCCTCGAACATCGAAAAGTATCTCGGCGCCGCGGAGGTGATCTTGGCGGAGGCGTATCCGGAGAAAAAGCCGGCACCGTACGAGGGCACGAAGCGCGCGGTGATGGAAGATCAAGTGAACGCGCGGCATCGCGAGCGGCTGCGCGCACTCGGGCTGCTGGACAAGGTGCGCTTCGAGATGTGGCCGGGGGATATGTTCCGCGGCACGAATCTGCAGGAACCGCTGCCGGAGGCGGGCATCTACGAGATCAGTTATACGCTCAGCGGCCTGAAGCCCGAGAAGGGACGCGCCCCGCGGCTGAAGGTCTATGAGGCGAAGCTGGACCGCGTGCTTTACGAGCAGGACATCGTCGCGCCCGAGGATCAGCCGGTGACCGTCACATTCCGCACGCATCTGCCGAAAGGCCGGCCGAACATCGAGGTCTATAACGACGTGCCCGGCCCCTCGAATCTGCCGCGCGCGGGGCGGCACGGCGAGACGCCTTTCATCAGCATCAAGGACGGCCGCATCCCCTGGCAGATGAAGCTCACGGATGAGCAGGGCCGCGCGCGCTATCCTTTCCTCATCATGGACTCCGTTGCTTGGCGCGGGCCGATCCTGACAGACGAGGAACAGAGCCGTCGCGCCGGGTTTTTCCCGCGCGAGGATGGGAATATGGATGAAGTGCGCGAGTGCCTCGGTGCGCTTGCACGGCGTGCTTTTCGCCGACCGGTCACGACGGAGGAGCTAGACGGCTATGTCGGCATTGTGAAAGCGGAACTCGACGCGAAGGAGAAGTTCCGCGACGCGGTGAAGGCCGGAATGCTGGCGATACTCTGCTCGAAAAGCTTCGTCTTCATCGCCGAGGGCGACGAAAGCGTGAACCGCGGCACGCTGAACGACTGGGAGATCGCGGCGCGCCTTTCCTATCTGCTGTGGAGCACGATGCCGGATGCGGAGCTGTTCGCGCTCGCGGAAAAAGGGACGCTCCACGACAAGGCCGAGCTGTCGCGGCAAGTCGCGCGGATGCTCGCGGATGAACGCGCCACGCGCTTCACGGACTCCTTTGCCACGCAATGGCTGCGGCTGCGGAGGGTCGGGATGTTTCAGCCCGACAAGAAGCTCTACCCGGACTACGACAAGACGCTCGAGGCGAGCATGGTCGGCGAGACGAAGTCGTTTTTCCGCGAGGTGCTGCAGGGCGGCCTCACACTGCGCGAATTCCTGAGTTCCGACTGGAGCATGATGAACGCGGGCCTCGCGCAATACTACGGACTGCCCGATGAGGGGCTGCCGCGCGACGGCTTCCAGCGCGTGTCGCTGCCTGCCGACAGTCACCGCGGCGGACTGCTCACGCAGGCTGCGATCCTTTCGCTCACCTCGGACGGCACGCGGCACCGACCCGTGCATCGCGGTGTGTGGGTGTCGGAGGCGATCTTCGGAAGATCGCCGCCGCCGCCGCCGGCGAATGTCGAGCCCATCCCGACCAATCCCGTCGATGCGCCGAAGGCGACGCTGCGCATGAAGCTCGAGGCGCACATCCGCGACGCGCGCTGTGCCGCCTGCCACGCGCGGATCGATCCGCTCGGACTCGCGTTTGAAAATTACGACGCCATCGGCCGCTGGCGCACCGACGAGATCACCGACGGCACCGGGACGAATCCGAAGGTCGATCCTTCCGGTACGCTCCCCGACGGCCGCGAATACACGACGCCCGAGGAATTCAAGAAGCTGCTCCTGGCCGACCTCGACGCCTTCAATCACACCTTCATCGAGAAGCTCGCGACCTACGGCCTCCGCCGCAGCATTTCCTTCAGCGACCGCGACGAGTTGAAATCCATCGCCGCCGAGAGCAAGGCAAAGGACTATCGGCTCCGCGACATCGTCGAGGCATTCGTCGTGTCCGACCTTTTTCAAAAACGCTAATCCCCACCACTCACCCAAACGAACCGCTACATGAGCAATCTCAATCTCAACCGCTGGCAGATCAGCCGCCGCCAAATGCTGAAAGGCCTCGGAGCCTGCATCGCGCTTCCGCTGCTCGACTGCATGGCCTCGCTGCCCGCGCCGTCGAAGCCGAAGCGCAGCGTGTTCCTTTATATCCCGAATGGCGTGAACACGCTCACGTGGCAGATCGAAAAGGCGGGCGCGGACTACGAGTTTACGAAGCCGATGAAGTCGCTCGAAAAGCATCGCGCCGACATCACGCCGATCAGCGGATTGCATCACCCGATGGTGCTCGGGAAGCATCACAACTGTGAAAAGGTCTGGCTCACCGGCGCCAATGTCCCCGGCGATGGCGGCGCCTTCCGCAACACCGTCTCCGCCGACCAGATAATCGCCGACGCGCAGGGCGTGGCCACGCGGTTTTCTTCGCTCGAAATGGCCATCGAGGGCGTCTCGCTCGCATGGTCAAAGGACGGCATCCAGATTCCCGCGGAGCGGAACACGCAGCAGATTTTCAACTCGCTCTTCGGCGTGGAAAAGGACAGCAAGGAGACCATCCGCCGCCGCCTCAGCCGCCGCGGCAGCATCCTCGATCTCGTGGCCGAGGACGCGAATCGCGTGAACAAAAAGCTCGGCAGCGAGGACCGCTCGAAGCTCGACGAATACCTCACCGCCGTGCGCCAGGTGGAGGAGCGCACGCGCCGCGCCGACGAATGGCTAAACGTCCCGAAGCCGGTGGTGCCGGCCAGCGAGGCCGCGCGTCTCCAACGCAAGCTCAGCATGGCCGAGGCCGGCGAATATTACCGTCTTTTCTACGACCTCATGGTGATGGCGCTGCGCACGGATTCCACGCGGGTCATCACCTGCGGCATCGGGAGCGAGGGAAACACCAGCGGCATCCCCGAGATCGGCATCTTGCAAACGCGCCACGGCCTTTCCCACCACAATGGCGATCCCGAGCAACTGCGCCGCCTCACCGAGACCGACACTTTTCTCGTCGGGCAGTTCAGCTACTTCCTCGACCAGCTCAAAGAGCACAAGGAGGAGAACACTCCCCTGCTCGATACCACGCAGGTGCTCTGGGGCAGCGGAATGGCCTACGGTCACAGCCACGGCAATGCGAACCTGCCCACCATCCTCGCCGGCGGCAAAACGCTCGGCTACAAGCACGGCACTCACGTGGACTTCAACCTGCCGAAGATCGCCAAATACGACATCACCGACGCGCAGGGTCACTACAAGATTTGCTCGAAGCCGGTGGACGAGAATGCACGCGTCAGCAATCTGCTACTCACCATGCTCCAGCGCGTGGAGGTGAAAGCCGACAAGTTTCAGGACAGCGTGGGACCGATCTCGCAGATCGTGGCGTGAGTCTCGCGGCGAGCAGCAGGATCAGCGACAGCAACATGATGGTCGCCTTTTACGCACGCCTGGTCATCGGCCTATTGGTCACCGTCTCAGTCCTTCACGCGGAGCCACCGAAGTTCCGCACCGACGCGGACGGTCCGGTGAAGCCCAACGAAAAACGGAATTCCAAAGACACGAGCGGCAAGCCCGACTGGTTTCTTCCCGTCGAAGGCGAGTTCCCTCCGGAAGGTTCGGCGCACGCGATTTCCGGCGAGTTGGTGCAGGTGGATCATCTCGAGCGCGGCTTCCAGATTCGTGTGGATCGCTCCGACAGTCAGGATCGCGGCGTGTGGGATTTGCCGCTGGATGCCGCGATGCTGCCCTACGGCTCCATCGAGTATCACGGCTCGCCCGCCGCGTTGCAGGACATCCCGCTCGGCACGCATCTGCACGGGCTATTTTATCTCAAAGATCCGAACGATAAGTCGCCGAATCCGAACGCCGCCTACGGACGAAAGACTCCTGAGTCCGACTTCCGCCGCTGCTTCCGGATCGAGGACGACTTCAGCTTTCACGCGCGGCAGAAGCACCTCTGGAAAATCGAGAGCGTCGATCTCGGGGCGAAGAAACTCATCGCGACGCTACTCGAGAACGACAAGCCAAGCGGGCCGCCAAAGACCTTTGACCTGCTCACGAGCACACGCGTGATGAAGCGCGACGGCTTTGCCGATCTCAAGGCGCTGCAGCCCGGGCTGACCGTCCTTTTCGATCTCACATGGGTCACGCTCTACGGCCCGGGCCGCATCACCGACATCTACCTCGATGAGCCCAGCCGCGCCCTCGCCACGGCGCAGCAGCTCGAGCGACATCGCAACCACATCCGCGAGCGCGGCCTGCCCGGATGGGTCAGCGCCGTGGAGGACGAACCGCAGATCGTCACCATCACCTTCTTTGGCGGCGTGGATGAAAAACTCTTCGACGAACTCTCCATCATCAATGGCGAGAAAGTCGGCTGGCCGCTCTCGAAGGAAGCCGACAACCCCTCCGCGCCGAAAGGCACGATCGCCGTCGCCCGCGACAGCCTGATGACCTACGACCCGGTCAACGATCGCAAAGGCGGCAACATCATCGACACCAAAAAAGTTCCCATCGAGCCCGGCGGCAGCGGCGTCCAAATCCGGGTGAAGTGCGACATGCTCCTCGAAGGTTTCCGCCCGCGCCGAATCGTCCGCTTTTACCCAGCGACATGGAAAGTGATCGAACTCCCGCGCGAGGAACAGTTCCAAGGTCGCGAGTGATTTTCCACCACGCAGCACCACCAATCATGACCCGCATTTCCCTCCTCGCCGTTGCCCTGCTCGCTACAGATTCACCATTGTTCGCCGCACCCGCGGATCTCGCGAAAATCACCACCCAGGCCGATCTCGACTCCGCGGCCAGCGACCCCGCGCTTAAGCAGGCATTGCAGGAGCACCGCGCGGCCATACTCTCAGCCATCGAACAGCGTCCGCACATCGAGGCCGTCACGCGCATCGTCGAAGCCGCGCACGGAAAAGTCGAAAAGATCAACACCACGCCCGAGCCCCTCGCGAAGCTTGCGGGCGGGCCCATGCCGGTCTTCGACACGCTGAAGCTCGTCGATCTCGCCGTGCCGAATGCCGGCCCGCATGACAAACGCGCTGACGATCCTTACGACGCCGCCTTCTTCCAGCATGTCGGCCACATCACACCGCTGGAGTCGCTCAATATCATCTCCACCAAATTCAGCGACGACTGGATGCCGCCCATCGCCGGACTCGCGAATCTCAAAACCCTGCGCTTTACCAACAACGGCAAGCTCACCGAAATCGGCCTCGAAAAACTCGCCGCGCTCAAGAACATGAAAACCTTCTCCTTCGTCGGCACCGGCATGACCGGCCATGCCTTCGCGAAGTTCGAAGACTGGACGCACCTCACCAAATGCAGCTTCCGCGGCAGCAGCATCGATGACGAGGGCCTGAAGCAACTCTGCGAGCACCTCCCGAATCTCGAAAGCATCAGCCTCGCCCACGCGAAATTCACCGACGCCGGCGCGCCCGCTCTCGCAAAACTCACCAAGCTCAAAGGACTCGAACTCGGCACGCACAACGCCACCCCGGCGACCTTGAAACACCTCGCCGCGCTCCCGCTCGAATACCTTCAGCTCGGCGAAGGCTTCGACTCATCCGAATCCCTCGAGAACATCCGCGACCTCAAAACCCTGAAGCGCCTCACGCTCACCGACTGCGCCAAAACCACCGACGACGACCTCAAGCTCATTGCCTCAATGACGCAGCTCGAAAGCCTCGAACTCGGCAACCTCCTGATGACCGAAGAGCGCGTCGCGCAGTTGAAGCCCTTCACGTTTCTCAAGTCCTTCCGGCTCGTGCAACGCCCGCAGCCCTATCCCGCAGACATCCAGTCGAAGATCACCGAACTGATGCCGAAAGTTCAGCTCACCTTTGAGTGAGGATCGAGCTGCGTGGGCTCGCAAGCTCGTTCGAGGCGCATTTGCATACTGCCCCTTAGTTACTGCGATGCTTTGCCTCGGCGATCAGGAAGGTCAGCGCGGAGTTGCTGACCCACAGAGCACGAGAGGTCGTCGCCCGGGTCGACGAGGCGCACTTTCGGAAGCACGGAAAATCCCCACACTCCGGCGGCGAGCATCCACGCATAGCTGGCAGCACTGAGCCAATGCGGACGCTCAGGCGAAAAATCGCCGATGGCGCGCAGCGCGGCTCCAGCGAGCAGGAGAAAGGTTGCGATTTGCAGGCTCGGGAGGCGCGTTTCAAAAAGCGCCTCGTTTCCCGAATGGCCGAGCACGACGCGCGTGGCGACGGTGAAGGTGATGAGACTGAAGCCGCCGAGGAAGACGATGTGCAATCCCGCGAGGCGCTGACTCGGCCAGAGGAGCGGGAAGCTCAGTCCGGCGACAAGCGCGAGCAGCGCCAGTTGTGCGGCGAGGGGTGCGGTTTGCAATGGAAGAGACTGGCGATGGAAGGGAATCATCGTGGCCAGATAGATGAACACAGCGATGACGCGCAGCCAGGCGGCGGCGGGCGCTGACGGCTGGCTGGCTTCGAGCCAAAAGCTCGCGAGAAGAGCAATGCCGGTGATGAAAGATAATGCGGCGCGCCGCCACCAGCCGATCGACGCGGTGCGCTCCTCGGCCATCGACCGCACATCGCGCAGGCGGAGAAAACGCGGGAACAGAAACGTGCCGATCCCGAGGATCGGGACGAGCACGAATGCCTGGTTGAGCAGAATCGAGCCAAACGTCATGACACTGCCCGACACCCAGCCCTGCAGGCCGCACAGCCACAGCACCGGCCCGGCAAGTCCGCTGAGAAATCCAAACGCCACGAGGACGAATCCCGGCGGAGGCAGTTCCAAGCGCCCACGCACGCGCGCGATCATGCACGCGCCGAAGCACAGCATCAGCGCAATGAAGGCGGCGTCGCCAGCGCGAGGTTGTTCGCCGATGTGCAGTCCGGCGGTGAGCAGATACAGGCCGACCAGCGTCCACAATTCTCCGCGCCGCAGCGCGGGCGCGGAGAGCAGACGCGGCAGCGCGGTGCCGAGAAAACCGAGGACGAAGCCAGCAAGGAATCCCTCGATCATCAGCCGTGCGTGCATCGGGCCGGGGTAGAACTTATGCAGACCCGCAAAGAACAGCGGCCAGAGCGACACGCCGGAGATGCCGAGCAGCGTGGCGAGCGGAAAGAAAATGCGGAACGGCTCGGTGGGGCAGAGGCTCAGGAACGACGGGGGCGGCGAAGTCATTTTCTCGCGCTCTTAGCGTTGCGCGCCGTGCGCGGCCTTTTCGATCGCGGCGAGGAGCAGCGCGGGATCCTGCTTCAAGCCCGCGTGCTGAAAGACTATTTCGCCCTCGGCATTCAGCAGCGTGATGAGGTTGGTGTGGGCGAATTGGCCGCACGCATCCTCCGTGTAGTTGACGCCGAGCAGCGCTGCCAACTCGCGCACATCGTCGGTTGCCCCGCGCAGCAGAGTCCAGCGGTCGCGGACGAGGTTCCGTTTTTTGCGGAAGGCGGCGAGTTCGGTGGGCGTGTCACGTTTCGAGTCGATACTCACGAGGAGAAAATCGACCTTCCCGAGCACCTCAGGCGGCAGTCGGCTTTCAATGCTCTTGAGTTCACCGACGAGGATCGGACAGGCGTATTCGCAGTGGGTGAAAAACATCGCCACGATCTGCGGGCGACCACGCAGCGCGCCGAGGGTGATCTCGCGACCGACGTCGGAGGTCCATTTCGAGTCGAGCAGGTAGAGCAATTTATCCGTCGGCGGCCCCGCCGGCAGCGGAGGCCGACAGCAGGGTGGCAGCGGTTCGCTGGCGAGCAGCGCGAGGGGAAGCAGAAGAGCGAGGAGGCACTTCATGGAGTTTTTGCGCAGCGGAAGCCGAGGTTGGGGACGGTGTAACCCGCGCGCAGGCTGCTGCGGAAACCGAAGCGCATGAAGGCGGGGTAATTCGTGCGATCGGTTGCGTTGAGCGATCCCGCGCCGCAGAAAAATTGACGGTCCAGTCCGGTATCGCCGCGCGCGTCGCCGGTCACCAAGGCGCTGTTGAAATCGCTCGTCCACTCCCACACGAGACCGTGCAGATCGCGCACCCCGAACACATTCGCGCTCCCGCTGCCTGCCTCCGGCAGCACCGCGGGCGCCGGGGTCGCATACCAACGCGCGATGGCCTTTTGAAACTCCGCATCCTTCGCCCCATCGCGCTCGGTGAAGCCCACGCCCGCCGCGACCTCCCACTCCGCCGTCGTCGGCAACCGCTTGCCGCGCGCCGCTGCAAACGCCTTCGCGGCGAACCACGAAAGATTGGTGACTGGCTGTTCCGCGCGCGCATTGCCGAGTTCGAGATCGTCGGCCCAGTGCGCGAGATAGCCCTCATCGGCAAAGAGCCGTTTTACCTGCGAGCGGCGCCACTTCGGCTGTGCGCGCACGAAGTCAAGGAACTCGCCGTTCGTCACCGGCCGAACTTCGAGTTGGAAGGCCGCGATGGAAATTTCCTTCGCGTCCTTTTCCCCGCGAAAGAGCGGGCGGTAAGTCGTCGCCGGAATCGCCGCCATGCCGGGCTCCGTCACGCGCACGGCGCAGAGCGTGAGCAGCGACGCGACGAGATGCAGCGCGAGACACATGGTCATTGGTTCACCGATTCCGCGTGGATGCGCGCCACTTCGTCCACGCTCACGATGTCGCCCTCGTTGCCCCACGCATTGCGGACGAAGGTGAGGACGTGCGCGATTTGCTCGTCCGTGAGCAGGACCGGCGGCATGACGCCGTTGTATTTCGTGCCGTTCACCGTCATCTCGCCGGACTGGCCTTTGATCACCCCGCGAATGGCGCGCGCCTTGTCGGCCATGAGGAAATCGGATTTGGCCAGCGGCGGAAAGACGCTCGGGATGCCCTGGCCTTCGGCCTGGTGACAGGCGAAGCAGGTCTGCGCGTAGATCCGTTTGCCTTTCTCGATGAAAAGTTCCTTCCCGAGCGCCGCGAGTTTTGGTTCGCCGGCGAGGACTTTCTTCCGCTCCGCCTCGAGCGCCGCCACCCGCGAATCCGCGCCGCCGGGCAGCGCGTAGTCGCCGAGATAGGTCGCGTCCACTTCCTTGCCGGAATAGACGAGCAGATTCGCTGGTCCCTCGACGCTGAGCATGCCGAGTGCGCCTTTGTTGAACGAGCGGAAGAGCGCGTGATCCACGAGGATGAAGGTGCCGGGCACCTCGAGTTTGAAATCCACGATCACCGAACCGCCTGCCGGGATGGTCGTCGTTTGCACGTTCTCCTGCGAGACCTTCATGCCGCCCTCCTGATACACATGGTCGAAAATCTCGCCGATGACGTGAAAGGACGCAGTCAGATTCGGCCCCGCGTTGCCGACGAAAATACGCACGCGCTCGCCGACTTTTGCCTTCAGAGCCTTGTCGCCGACGAGCGAACCGACGGCACCGTTGAAGACGACATAACTCGGCCGTTCATCGACCGCCTTTTCCATGTCGAACGGCTGCAAACCCTCCTCGCCGAATTTTCCCTTCGTATAAAATTCGCCTTGCATGACGTAGAACTCCCGGTCCACCGGCGGCATCCCGGCTTTCGGCTCGACGAGGATCAACCCATACATGCCGTTGCCGACGTGCATCCCGACCGGCGCCGTCGCGCAGTGATAGACGAAGAGGCCAGGGTTGAGCGCCCTGAACGAAAACTGCGAGCTATGGCATGGCGCGGTGAATGACGAGGTCGCGCCGCCGCCCGGCCCGGTGACCGCGTGCAGGTCGATGTTGTGCGGCATCTTCGAGGTCGGGTGATTGCCAAGATGAAACTCGACGAGGTCGCCCTCGCGCACGCGGATGAAAAGGCCCGGCACCTCGCCGCCGAAGGTCCAAAACAATAGTCCACGCCATCCGCCATCCGCTTCACCACTTCGCGCACTTCCAGATTCACCACGACCTTCGTCGCGTGTTTGCGCTGGATGGGTGGCGGCACATTCGGAGCCGGAGTGAGAACTGCTTTTTCTTCACCGACGATTTCCGGGTCAGTCCCCTTGGCGGCTGGGCTTGGCAGAGGAGTGGTCGAATCCGGGAGAGGATCGGCAGAAAATAGGGGAGGCATCGCGGAAAAGCCGAAAGCAACGGCGATGGCAAGGGAGGAAAGGCGTAGTGATTTCATAAGGGGGGAGCGCTGCCGGAACCGGACAGGCGGGAGATCAACTTCGACGGGAAAACATGACTTTGTGCGTTCGCTGTCGATCGTCGGACCGGCTTCCGCAATGGTAGCTGCGAGGCTCGCGCGTGGCGAGGAATTGCGCGGTCGCACCGGCCCCCTCTGCCAGTCCCGGGCTTCGGTAGAAGAAATTGAAACGCACCGACATGCAGCGCATTTTTGCCTTGCATCTCCCATCAATGGAAAATTCAGACCACGCGCCTGCCGCTGCAATCCCGCACACAGTCGCGGAACTGACGGTGCTCCCGATTCTGCTGGCGATCAGCTTTGCGCATCTGCTTAACGACACGATCCAATCGCTCATTCCGGCGATCTACCCGCTCGTGAAGGAATCCTTTCACCTGAGCTTCACCCAGATTGGGATGATCACGTTCACCTTCCAACTGACCGCGTCGCTGCTCCAGCCATGCGTCGGCGCCTACACCGATCGCTCGCCGAAACCGTATTCCTTGATGACGGGAATGTTCTTCACGCTGGCTGGTCTCGTGCTGCTTTCCTTCGCCGGAAGCTTCTCATTCCTCCTGATTGCCGTCGCGCTGGTGGGAATGGGCTCGGCAATCTTCCATCCCGAATCCTCGCGCGTCGCGCACATGGCTTCGGGCGGCCGGCACGGATTCGCGCAATCCCTTTTCCAGGTAGGAGGCAACGCCGGCAGTTCGTTCGGACCGCTGCTCGCCGCACTCGTCGTCACGCACAACGGCCAATCACACATCATGTGGTTTTCACTCCTGGCTCTTGCCGCCATCGCCGTACTTTTCAAAGTCGGTGGCTGGTATCGCCATCACTTGGTGGAACGCAGCAAGCACGCGTCCGTGTCTTCCACACGCCAGCCGCTCCCCCGGAGAACAGTCGTGCTCTCGATCGCCATTTTGATCGGGCTCGTCTTTTCCAAGTATTTCTACCTCACGAGTCTCACGAGCTACTACACCTTCTATCTCATCGAAAAATTCCACCTCGAGGTCACGAGCGCGCAGATCTATTTGTTCGTTTTCTTGTTTGCCGTCGCTGCGGGGACTTTGGCGGGCGGTCCGTTGGGTGACTACTTTGGGCGGAAATACGTGATCTGGATTTCCATCCTGGGAGTCGCGCCGTTCACCCTTGCCCTACCTCACGCCAATCTGTTTTGGACCGTCGTGCTCACGGCTTTCATCGGCATCATTCTCGCCTCCGCATTCTCCGCTATCCTCGTTTACGCACAGGAACTGGTGCCCGGACGAGTCGGCATGATCGCCGGGCTATTCTTTGGCCTCGCCTTCGGCATGGCGGGAATCGGCTCCGCTGTGCTCGGCAAACTCGCCGACCTGACCAGCATCAGCTACGTCTTTCACGTCTGCGCGTTTCTGCCGTTGCTCGGACTGCTCACAGGCTTCCTGCCGAATATCGAAGGAAGTCGCCGAATGAAGGCCGAAGGTTGATCTCCGCGCTTCCGGTCGGGAAAGTTCTTGAATACCGTGGTTATGGACCGAGGCGCCTGACTGTTATTGCTGCGGCTTAAATCGTGTCGGCGCAGCCGGGACAGAAGTAGGGTCCTTTGTCACCTCAGGCTTGAGGAGAAAGAGCGTGTCATGGTTCATCGGTGTCTGAGTTTGCTTCGATTGCGTGGCGTTCGAGATGGAATTGCTCATTGGTCGCCACAGAGCTCGGACGAGTTCGCCGCTGTGTTGGGGAGCGCAGGACGTTGTTAGATGCTCTCGACGCGCTCCAGGAGCTGGACCAGCAATGGTCCGAACGTCCGCAGTTCCTTTCGATGGGAGAGGGCCAGCTTTTGAAGGTTCTTTCGTCCAAGCGGCGTGAGAGTGACAAAAACGCAGCGGCGATCTTCTTCGGATGTCTGGCGTTCGATGAGCTTGGAGTTCTGTAATCGGTCCACCAAACCCACGGCGCTGTGTGCCGCGATTTGAAGCTGTTCCGCCAGCTCTCCCACGGTGACCAGATTGCGTCCTGGAAACCCTTCGATCGCCAGAAGTGCCTGATACTGCTGCGGCGTCAGCGCGCACGCCCGGGCCGCTTGCTCACTGAAATGCAGAAACTTCCGCATCTCGTAGCGGAAGGCGGCCAGCGTTTCGTAATCGACTTTTGTCACGACTCCTCGAATATATCGTAATGCGATATACTCAAGCCGAAACTTGCCTGAAGACTTTTACGATGCCTGCCACAGAGCCATTCGTCGGGACCTTCGATCACGGCGACAAAAGCGCGCCTCTATTCTTCCGATGACTTCCGCTCCGCATCGACACAGCGTTCTATTCCTGTCGGTCACCTCGATCGGACTCGCCGGAGTCACAACCGTAATCGCCTGGGCATTGGTGCAGCTCATTTACCTGATCACCCACCTCGCTTTCTACCAGCGTCTCGCGCTCACGCCCATTTCTCCGGATGGCAACCATCTCGGGCTCGCGGTTGTCGTCGTGCCGGTGATCGGCGGCCTGATCATCGGCGTCATGGCGCGCTACGGATCGAAGGCCATTCGCGGCCACGGCATCCCTGAGGCGATGGAGCAAATACTGCTCAATCGCAGCCGCATCCCGGCGCGCGTTACCTTGCTCAAGCCGCTCTCCGCGGCGATCTCGATCGGGACCGGCGGACCGTTCGGCGCCGAAGGGCCTATCATCGCGACAGGAGGCGCGCTCGGATCTTTGCTCGGGCAAATCTTCAGCGTCACTGCCGCGGAGAGGAAGATCTTACTCGCCGCGGGCGCTGCCGCGGGAATGACGGCCATCTTCGGCAGCCCGATCGCCGCGGTGCTGCTGGCGATCGAGCTACTGCTTTTTGAATTCAGCGCTCGCTCGCTGGTGCCGGTGGCTCTCGGGTGCGCAACCGCGTCGGCCGTGCGGCTTTGGTTCTTCAGTCCCGAGCCGATCTTCGCGATGCCCGCCGTCGCGACTCCCGGACCCGCGTTCCTACTCACTTTCCTCACACTCGGCGCCTGTGTGGGCGTGGCCGCCGCTTTCATCAGCCGCGCCGTGTATTGGGTGGAAGATCAATTCGAGCGCCTGCCAGTTCATTGGGCGTGGTGGCCGGCCATCGGCGCCGTGGGCGTCGGGCTGATCGGATATATCGCGCCGCGGACCCTCGGTGTCGGCTACAACAACATCGAGGAATTCGTTTCCAATACCCTGCCGATTCAGATCGTGGCCTGGCTCTGCGCGATGAAGCTCTTCTCGTGGCTCATCGCCCTCGGGAGCGGCACTTCGGGCGGAACACTCGCGCCCTTGCTGACCATCGGCAGCGGCCTCGGCGCACTGCTCGCAGTGGGAGTGAACCACCTCGTGCCAAGCCTCGACTTGCCCATCGGCCTCGCCGCTCTGGTCGGCATGACCGCGATGTTTGCCGGCGCCTCGCGTGCCCTGCTCGCGTCCATCGTGTTCTCCTTTGAAACCACGATGCAACCGCACGCTCTCCCCGCGCTGCTTGCCGGCGCGACGGCCGCTTTTCTCGTCGCGCACCTCATCACGCGGCACTCGATCATGACCGAGAAAATCGCGCGCCGCGGCGTATCGGTGCCCCACAGCTACGCGCCCGATCCGCTGGCGCACATCCGCGTGTCCGACGTCATGGCGAGTGAGTTTCAGACCGTCCCCGCGACCATGACGATCGAAGCCCTGGCGACCGGCATCGCCTTGAACGACCCGCTCGTGGCACGCCGTCATGCTTCGATGATCCTCGACGCCGACGAGCGCCTGGTTGGTATCATCACGCGCAGCGACGTGCTCCGCGCGGCCGATTCGGGGCAGCAACTTCTCACCGTGGGCGAATCCGGAATCGGCACACTCGTCGTCGCCCATCCCGACGAAACGCTTCGTGAAGCGCTCATCAAAATGCTTCAATACAAGGTCGGAAGACTCCCCGTGGTGCCGCGCGACCATATTCAGCGCCCCGTGGGCTATCTGGGCCGCGCCGAAATCCTCGGCGCTGAAACTTTAGACGTGCGCGAACCCGGCTGGCTGGAACGTGTTTATCCTCGCGCAGCGGTGCCAGAGAAACCTGGGCCACGATAGCGGTTCATCATGCGTCTGGACGCGCGCGTGCCATTCGGAACGAGGCGCAACACCGTCGATAGGATGTCGCAATCAATGATTGCAATACGCCAACGCACCGGACTGGCGTCAGAGTACCCTAATGAAACTGTCAGGATTTTAGCCTTCACGCCGCCGGGGTGATCGACGCAGTCAAGAAAGCCTGCTCGTGATTTTGCCACCTACGCCACGATGACGAATCGAGCAAAGATTCATGAAGCGCGGTTCCAAGTTCGTAAATCGTGCAGTCAAAGTCGGACTGAGCATAGATTTCGACGCCACTTTTCATTGCCTGACTCAATCGCTGAAACAACTCACGGTCGTGCGCGCCGGGAAACTCCAAATCGGTCGGATGGTCAAACGTAAATTGGCATGCGGCGAAATCTTTGGAGTGATGTCGCCGACACGAGTGTGGACGCATCTCATAAACACTGCATCTTCCATGCACGAGCAGAGGACATTGGATATTCTGCGTGGCATGCTCGAATGGGCTCAGCGGAAGCACCCTTTCCGCGTGAGATTTTAGTCGAACCATCAAGCTCATCAGGTCTTCGGTGCTGAATTGGGCACGAATGTGTCGAGCAATCAAGAAGACCTCGTGGGCGAAAAGATCGACCCGCAGCCAACAGCAAAGAGAGCAGCCCTCACAACAAGCCAGACGCGGGGCTGCCGACCTCGTGATCTCATCGAATGCCGTGAGCTCTTGCGTCGCAGCGTGATCGAACTCCGAGGGATCCACAGCTCGGGCAATGTCGAAAGCAAGTTGTTGCGAAAGGGTTTCTGGCATGTCCGCGGGTGTCCCATCGAACGATCAAAGGTTTGCGGGGCTGTAGGCCACCGGTTTCCTCGACCATTTTCCAGTCGTAAATCCACGTCCCTAGCTCTGCTACTCGCTCGGTGGCTGATACCTCACAAAAATCAGTTGGTGTCCGTTCTCAAATTGGCTTTGCGATTCATGCAGTGGGATCAGGGTCGCCTCAATGAACAATTTCACCTGTGAGACGAAGGCGTCGAGGTTCGCCAACCGCAAATACAGCAACGCTACTTCGTGACGGCGAACGGCTGGACGAAGCTGGCCTCACCTTTAGCGTAGGCGATCCACACGGTATGAGTCTTTCGATCCACCGCGATGCTGCGCGCGCCTTCACTGGACGCAACGCTGCCAAGTGTTGTCAGCTTCTCATTTTCCACTTGGACGATCACGATCTTTCCGGTGCCGCTCGCGCAATAAACGCGATGCAACTCAGGGTCGTATGCGATCTGATCAACCCGTTCGGCAATTTCCGCTGAGGCAGTCACTTTTCCGTCTCCCTGTCGCATCATGACCAGTTTCCCATTGGCGCCGGCAATGAGCAAAGACTTGTCTTGTTCATCCACAGCCATTCCGTGAGGACCTTTAGCGGGTGCCGTTGACCATTGGTCGGTGACCTTGTTACTGCGCAGGTCAATCACGGCCACTACGCTGCCTGTCTTCATCGCTTGGAAAAGGCGCATGCCAGTGCTATCGAACGCGAGATCCTCCGGACCATCACTGGGAAGTCCGATGGTCTCAACAGCCTTGGTGGAGGGATCGACTACCCACAGATCTTTGCCGTCGTCGTGGCCAACATACACGCGTGCAGAAATTTGATTGTACGCAATGAGGTCGGCGGGACCGGACAGCGGGACGCTGCCGACAACCTCCAGTTTTTCCGAGTCGATAGTGACGAGCTGCGGCGGCTTGCTGACGCCCACGTAGTAGCGGTGTGATTTCGCATCCACGGCCTCAGATTGCGCCGCACCCGTGCTGATGACCTTTGTCACCAACCGCTTGTCGAGGTCGATGATATCAAGCGACGAGTTACCCGTGTGGGCGGCTAACAGGCGGCGACCTTCGGCGTCAATGGTCAAGAAATCGAAACGACCATGCGTTCCTTCAAGGATGATTGGCTTCCCGGCTTCCAACAGTTCCGCACTTTTTCCGCTCAGTGCAGTGAATAGAAACGACAATCCGCAAAGGATGGTCGCCTTGGTGAATATGATCCGCTTTACGGTGAAGGAGGTAAGCATTGTTTCACCATGCAGATGGATGCTGAGCCAAACAAGAGTCGAGAAGACCGAATCGATTACATTTGAGTCACGCTTCGCGGCGAGAGTGCGATGAACAAATCCTCTTATGAAAGCTGAGCGGCCGATCGATCCGCAGTCTTCAGGTGGGTGAATAGGAGTCTTAGGCGGCCTTCTGCTCAAGGATCGCGAGACTATCGAAGCGACACGTCCAACCACTTAGGGCTTTCACTAGGAAATGGACAGTGACGACTACACTGGCATGCAGACTGGAATATCATTTGAACGGGGCGAAGGGCTATACGGGCGACTATTCACTGGCGCGAAGTCCAATTGCCGAACACATCCAGCAATCAGGCACGCGGATGGATATTTCATCATTGGATTCGTAGACGTATGACGCTCGCTTCTTGTCCCATCGATCCCGCACAGCAACCGATCTTCGCCCAAGAGCGACGACTGGAAATTGCGGCGTCGGAAGTCAGCAACTGCATGATGCAGTTTCCCGGCCAAAGGAGTTCCCGGGGTCGTTACGGCCAGATGGATTTCACCTCGTGCGCTTCGAGCAGTGAGAATTTTACAGCGTCGCCTTTCACGCTGATTTCGACGACTAACTCTTTCGGGTTCGCGATGAGGGGAAAGGGAACGTAGGTCAGGCCGTCACTTGCCCAGATGGTGAAATTGGTGCGGTCGGTGAGGATGATGACGCTCTGATGTCCGTCGCGCAGCGGCGCGGGTGCGCGGTGTTTGTCGATGACGATCTCCTGCTTTGCGGAGTCGTAGCGAATCTCGACACCTCGCACTTTGAAGAGCACCTCGCTGTTAGGCGCAGGCGTGAAATCGGCGCGGATTTCGAGTAGTTCGCCATGGACGTCGGAGAGGGGGTTCTTACCGCCTTCGTTGAGCGTGCAGGGTTCATGGCGGTGCGATTTTACGCGCAAAGACGCGAGCTGCGCGATCGGCTGCCAGGCGAGGCGAGGACCGCCCGGCGTGCTGCGGAGCGAGAGTTCGCAGGGGAAGCATTGGAGCTGGTTGAAGGGCATCCCGAGCGAGGGACACTGCCCCCAGCCGATTTGCACGCGGCGTCCGTCCGGCATGCCGCTGAAGGTCTGCGCGGCGTAGAATCCGCGGCCGCGCTGAGCGGGAAGCTTCGGAGTCTCGGGCGTGAACTTTTCGCCGTCGAAGGTGCCGACTTGATATTCACTGCTCGCCGCGGTCAGCACCCATTTCTGGTGGGCGGCGTCGCTATCGACCGGCAGTTCGAAGAAATCCGGGCACTCAAAAAAGCCGGGAGTCGTGCTCCGCAGCGTCCAGTCGCGGAGGTTCGGCGACGTGAAAAAGTGGATGGTGTGGTTTGGCTTCGGCGCGCCCGGAGCGTCGGGGAGTTGGACGTAGAGCGTGAGCACCCAGCGCTTGCTCGGCGCGTGCCAAAAGACTTTCGGGTCGCGGTTGCCGCCCGTGATTTGCGGGATGACGGGGTTGCCCGCGAACTTCGTGAACGTCCGCCCGTCCAAACTGTAGGCGAGGCACTGCACCGTCGGGTTGCCGGCGGCCGTGTAAATGAGCACCAGCGGCGCTTTTCCATCGCGCCCGAAGCCGCTCGTATTCTGCTCATCGACGACCGCGCTGCCGCTGAACATCGGCCCCATGTCGTCGGGATAAAGCGCCTCGCCGATCTCTTCCCAATGCACGAGGTCGCGGCTTACCGCGTGGCCCCAGTGCATGTTTCCCCAGCTCCAGCCGTACGGGTTATGCTGGAAAAAGAGGTGATATTCGCCGTTGAAAAAGACGAGACCGTTCGGGTCGTTCACCCAGCCGCGTTTCGCCGAAAACTGCAACTGCGGGCGCAGCGCTTCGTGGTACAGATTTTCCGCGCCGATCATTCCGTCGGCTTGTTTTATCGAGCTCAGCGCCGTCGAGTTTTCCGGCAGTTGATTGACGGAAATTGTGAGCGTCTTTCCCGCCCACGCGCTCACGTCGAGCGGCGCCCACCAATCCGGCTCGGCGTCCGCGAGTTCGATGTCGAAACGCCGCTCCGTCTTGCCGTCCACGGAGACGGTCACGACGCGTTTCATCGCGCCGGTCTTCACCGGGAAATGCAGCCAGCGTTTTTCCGCGACGACCTCGCGCGAGACGCCCTTGGCGATCTTTACCGCCATCGGTGGCGCGGTGTCGGCCTGCATGATTTGATCGAGATTGAGATGTCCCCAGCCGCCCGTCGCGTCATCGACGACGACGAGATGCGCTGATTTCCCCGTGAGTTCCGACACGTCCCACCCGCTCGGCTCGAGCCGCTCGCTGCCGCCGGGCTCGGTGTTCGGACCAGTCGCGATACGGACGATTTTTCCGCTCACGACGAGGTTCACGCACGTCTTTCCGGCGAAACCGCCGCCGCCGATTAGGAAGCTGAGAAACTTCCGCTCAATCGTGAATTCCGGCGATGTGAGCGTGCCCGTCGCCTTGTCGCCACCGAGGAACGAATTCACCAAACCCCTTCCCGCAAAGCCTTCGACGGCCATCTGCCCCGGCAGCGCGCCGCGCGCCGGACCGCGGCCGAACGCGGTGCCGGTCGTCTTCCACGCGCCGTAAGTCTCGGCCTCGAAGTCCGCGACGACGATGTCGGGCTGCTGCGCGCGCGCGGCGGCGAGGGCGACGCTGAGCGACAGAAAAATCGGGGCGACGGTTTTCATGGGAGTGAATTTCAGGCGAATCTCCGGCGCAATTCGTCCGGCAATTTCGGCGTCGCGCCGGCTTGCGAGCAGACAAACGCGGCGACTTCATTGGCCCGCTGATTGATCTCCGCGAGCGGCCATTTCTTCCGCAGACCGAGCGCGAGCGCGGCGGTAAACGAGTCGCCCGCGCCGATGGTGTCGCTCACTTTCGCCGCGATGCCGGGATGCTCGGAGAGCTCTCCATCAGCCAGCAGCCAGCTTCCGCAGCCGCCGCAGGTGAGCGCGATCACGCGGAGTTCAAAGCGGTTCGCGAGTTCGGCGAGTTGCGTCGTGAAATCTCCGGGGAGCGCAAACATTTCCGCGAGCACTGGCAGCTCGGCGTCGTTGAGTTTCAAAATGTTCGCGAGCCCCAGCGAGGTCTCGATGACTTCACGAGAGTAAAACGACTGCCGCAGATTGATGTCGAAAATGCGGAGCGCGTCGCTCGGCGTGGCGGCGACGAGTGCGCGAATCGCCTCGCGCGAAAGCTCCGCGCGCTGGGCCAGCGAGCCGAAGCAAATCACGTCCGCGCGCGCAGCGAAAGCGCGCGCGGCGGGGTCGGCGGTGAGATGATCCCACGCGACATCCTCATGGATCGTGTAGCTCGGCTGACCGTCGGCACCGAGGCTCACTGTGACCGTTCCGGTCGGTGCCGCGGAGTCAATGGCGACATGATCCGCGCGCAAACCGGATGCCGCAAAACGCGAGAGAATTTCGCGTCCGAGGTCGTCGTCGCCGACGCGCGAGATCATCGCAGCATCCGCTCCGAGCGCGCGCGCGTGCTGCGCGAAGTTCGCGGGCGCTCCGCCGAGCACGGGCCCGGTCGGCAGCAAATCCCAGAGCACTTCACCGACGGCGAGAATTGCACTCATGCTTCGATGCCGAGTTGCTTTTGGATATCCTCAAGCGGCACACCCTTCGTTTCCGGCACCATCGTTTTCACCCAGACGAGTTGCAGCACCATCATTCCGCAGAAAAAGAGGAAGACGTAACCGGGCGCAAACGCCTCGACCATTTTCGGAAAAAACGTGGTGAGCAGCGCGGCGAAAATCCAGTGCGTGGCGCTGCCTAGTGACTGCCCGGTGGCGCGATGTTCATTCGGAAAAATCTCGGAAATCAGCACCCAGATAACCGCTCCCTGACCGATCGCATGCGCCGCGATAAAGGCGAAAATGCAGGCCGGGACGATCTCGAAATGTTGTGTGAAAAAAGCCCATGCGCAGAGCCCCAGTGAGGCGATGTAGCCGAACGAACCGATGGTCAGCAGCGTGCGCCGGCCGAGGCGATCGATGAGCCAGAGGCCGGCGAAAGTGAAGATGAGATTCGTGATCCCGATGCCCACGGATTGCAGCAGCGCGGCCTTCGCGCCTAACCCCGTCATCTCGAAAATGCGCGGCGCAAAGTAGAGGATCGCGTTGATGCCGGACATCTGGTTAAAGAACGCGACGAGGATGGCGAGCAGGATCGGCACGCGCAGCCGCATCGACCAAAAACCGCGCGCACTTTTTTGCTGCGAGCTTGCCGCGACGATTTCGTCCGCTTCCGCTTCGAGGTCCGCGCGACTCGCGCCGGGATCGATTTGCGCGAGCACTTTCAGCCCGCGCTCGCGGTCGTTTTTGCGAGTCAAAAGCCAGCGCGGACTTTCCGGAATCGCAAGGCACATGAGCGTGTAAATGACCGAGGGAAACGCGGCAACGCCGAGCATCCAGCGCCACGCATTTTCGCCGATGCCGCTGAGGAGCGCGTTCGAGGCGAAGGCGATGACGATGCCGAAAACGATGTTAAATTGGAACATGCCGGCGAGCCTGCCGCGGTGCGCGGGCGGCGCGATTTCCGAAATGTAGAGCGGCGCGGCGACGGTCGAGATGCCGATGCCGATGCCGCCGAGAATGCGCGCGACGATGAACGACGAGACATCCCACGCAAACCCGCAGCCGACCGCCGAGATGATGTAAAGCACGCCGATGCCGAGCAGCGTGGCCTTGCGCCCTAAGCGGTCCGTCGGCCAGCCGCCGCACATCGAGCCTAGCACCGTGCCGTAGAGCGCGGCGGCCATCGCGATGCCGTGCAGCCCGGCGCTCAGATGCCAGAGCGCTTGGATTTTCTGCTCCGCGCCGGAGATGACGACGGTGTCGAAGCCGAAAAGAAAACCGGCGAGCGCGGAAGTGATCGCCCAGAAAAAGAGCTGGCCGGTCGGTTTGCGCTGCAACTCGCGGAGCGGCGTCGTGTGGGAGGAGGCGATGTTCATGGGGAGATGGAGTGTGGCAGGGACTGTCGTCAGATCGAGCGCATTGCCGATCTCGCCTCACGAGGCTTCCATCTTTCCGGCAAAAGCGTGACGACAAAACGGCCCCGGAGGGAGTTATACGGGAAAGGGCGGGCCAAACCCTTTCGCCGAGGAAAACTCAGCGAGGCCGGATTTTCTTCACGACGTTGTTGAGCGAACGGGAGTTGGCCAGAAAGGTCGTCGTCGGTCACGATGGTGCGCATGGTGAAATCCAAAACCAACTCGCAACGGAAGCGTCGCTCACGCCGACCGTGAGCGACATCGAGCCCCTAGCGGGAGCCCCGCACCCATACCTGCGCGCCAGCCACGAGCGCTGGGCCCAAGGCGAGTTCGAGCTTGTGTTTGATGTTCTCCGGATACGTTCGATCGTCTTGACACTTACGCCGAGGCGCGCCGCGATTTCGCCCGTGGACACGTCCACTCAGATGACCTCGAAGACTTGCAATCGCGAGCCGGGCGACGATAGCGGTCCTGACCAAGGTTGGCTCCCCAGCGCGAGCGCTTTGTACATCAGCTTTACCTCGATCGTGCGACTGACGTGCAGGTCGCCAGCAAAGAACTATCTCCGAAATTGTTCGCGCGGGAGTGTGATCTGTGCGCTCATGCCATGATCGTTGCGCGACTTATAAGCAGAGCGAATTACGCTCCAAAAACGACATAGAATGAAGATAGCCATCGGTTCAGACCACGCAGGCTTTCGCTACAAAGAAGTGATCAGAATGCACCTGCACTCCCTCGGTCACGAAGTTCACGATTTTGGCTGCTTCAGCGAGGAAAGCGTCGACTATCCGAAGTTTATTCGTCCCGTGGCGGAAGCGGTAGCGCGCGGTGAATTTCCACGTGGAATCGTTCTTGGTGGATCGGGAAATGGGGAGGCGATTGTCGCGAACCGAGTCAAAGGTATCCGCTGCGCCCTTTGCTGGGATTTGCGCTCCGCTCGATTCGGGCGAGAGCACAACGATGCGAATGTGCTTTCCCTAGGACAGCGAATGATCCCGATTGAGGCAGCTCTCGAAATCGTGGAGGTTTGGCTCAATACCTCCTTTCGAGGTGGGAGGCATTTGGATCGGATTCGTCAGATCGACACGGCGGTGAGCCCATGACCGGCTTCGTGCGAGCTTTCGCCGTCTTCATCGTTATTTTTGCGTGGGCGCGAGCAGACGAGGGCGCTCCGTCGGTGGGAGAATCGAGCCATGCAGTCGCCGATCTCAATCAATGGGTCGCGCAGCCGATCGAACTCAGAGGGAAGATTGGCGAGCAAGGCTTCGCGACAGTCCCACTCACAAAGTCCGACACCGCACACGCGAAGCAAATCCTCTGGGAGGACCACTGTTCTTTCATCCGAAGAACCCGAGAAGAGGAGATGAAGGCGAAAGTGATCGAAATCGGAAAATTGAGGATGAAATTCGACACCGTAAACTTTGGTTCGAGCGACCAACTTCCGAGTGGAGGGCGCAGCCTTTTTCTCTCGATGCACGGAGGCGGGAACACAGCTCCAGCCGTGAATGAATCTCAGTGGGTGAATCAAGTTAGGCTGGCGCAGGCGTATCATCCGAAAGAAGGCATCTATCTGGCTCCTCGTGCGCCAACCGATACATGGAATCTGTGGCACGAAGCCCACATCGACCAATTCTTCGCACGTCTGATCGAAAACCTCATCGTGCTGGAAAACGTGAACCCTGACCGGGTTTACATCATGGGATATTCAGCAGGCGGCGATGGAGTCTATCAGCTTGCTCCACGAATGGCGGATCGATGGGCGGCAGCGGCGATGATGGGAGGCCATCCGAATGAAGCCTCACCGCTGGGCCTCAGAAATATCGGATTCGCTCTTCAGGTTGGCGCGAATGATGGCGCGTATCACCGAAACGAAATTGCATCCGAGTGGGGCAAGCGACTGGATGACTTGCAAAAATCCGATCCGACCGGTTACGCGCATTTCACCGAGTTGCATGAAGGAAAAGGTCATTGGATGGACCTTGATGACAAGAAGGCAATTCCATGGATGGAGAAGTTCACCCGCAGCCCAATCCCGGAAAAGGTCGTGTGGCACCAAGGCGACGTGACGCACGAAGAGTTTTACTGGCTTGGAGTCCAACAAGCGAAGGTGGATCAGAACATCACCGCGACTCGGAATGCACAGAGTATGCAATTATGGGCGAAAGACGCGGGAACAGTGGTTGTTCGACTCAACGACGACATGCTCGACTTGGACCAGCCTGTGACCATTGAACGAGACGGTGAGAAGGTTTGCGATTCAGTCGTGAAGCGGACGATCTCCACTCTCGCGAAGACGCTGCAAACTCGCGGAGACCCCGAGTTAATGTTTTCCGCCGAAGTCACAATAAAGTAATCCGCCAATCCACACGAGTATGCGCTACCAATGAAATAGAAGATCTTGTGGAAGGCGAAGATGACGTTTTGTTCTTAGCCAGCGCGGTGGCCATCGATATCGTGTGCCACGGCGACAAGGAACACTCATGGCTGATCCCAAGGTAAGAAAATCCACTACCTTCAATTTTCATCGACTCAGTGCTGACGCAGAGACCTCTCGCGGCGGCGAATGATCGCTAGCGTCACAATAGCGGCTGCCGCGCAAATCATCGCTCCCACCGCAAGGGTGGCAGGCACTCCGCCAATCTGAGCCAAGAGGCCTGCCTGAAGGCTTCCCAAGGGCATCATCCCACCAGAGACGAGCGCCCAGAGCCCATGACTCGACCCCGCATTTCCTCCAGCACAGTCGTCTCCACGGCCGAGTTGGAGGTCATGTTCACTGAAAAATTCCAAATCGTTTGGATGATCGAACGTAAATGGCAGGCCGCGAAATCTGTGGACTGATTACGTCGGCATCAATATGGACACACCGCGTAAACGCCGCACCTGCTCTCGACGAGCAGCGGACATTGAATGTTCTGAGTGGCGTGCTCGAAAGGACTCAGCGTGAACATCTGTACTGAGTTACCTTTCAATCGAATCAGTAAGCTCGCCAAGTCTTCGGTGCTAAAGCCGTCTCGGATGACGGGAAGGCGGAGCTATGCAACCAATGCGGTCGCGAAGGTTGACTTTCCCGCGCCGACAGAACCAAGTATCACAATGCGCCACATCTCGTCGATTCCTTGCTTACCAGCAAGCGGGTCAGTGAGATTCGGCGATGAAGCCGTGTTGGCGCAGCCAGAACTCGCAATCCTTCGTCCACGGATGAAGCGTCGCACTAGAAGCATACGGCTTCCCACCCAACCCGAGGCCGATTCCGTGCTTTCCTTTTTCGTAAAGGTGAAGGTCGAAGGGAATTCCGCCTGCACGCAAAGCACCAGCGAAGGCAAGGGCATTTTCCAAGGGAACAACTGGATCTTCCACGGTTTGCCAGATGAAGCAGGGTGGCGTTTCGGGCCGCACGTTCTTGACCGGCGAGAAGCGCGACGCCACTTCGTCAGAAGCGTCCTTGCCCAGAGAAGCCTCACGCCACTTTGCATCGGTCGTCATCTTCTGCTCAAAGAGGATGAATCCGTAGCAGATAATCGTCGCGTCGGGCCGGGAGCTGACGCGCTCAATGGGATCAGCGGAATCAGGTTTTCCCGCATCGAACTGCGTCGAGAGCACCGCCGCCAGGTGACCTCCTGCGGAAGATCCAATGACTCCGACGCGCTTGGAGTCCAGCTTCCACTCCGCAGCATTCGCTCGGATAGTTCGGACGGCTCGCGCGGCATCTTGGATTATTTCCTGTTGGTGGTAACCCCCGGGGTAAAGCCGGTATTTGAGCACAAAAGCCGTGATGCCGAGATCGTTGAGCCAGCGGGCGTAAGCTTCTCCCTCATGCGGAGCGAGCATGCGCCAACCGCCGCCGGGAAAGACGATGACGGTCGCTCCCGAAGTTTTTTCTGGAGCAGGCCAGTACGGCGTGAGCGTAGGAATGTCTTTCGGTTCGTTGCCCAATGCACCTGGAGTTTGACCTTCAGGCCACAACGGGAATTCTGCCGTAGGCGGGGATCCGGCGTGTGTGAGTGTGGTGAGGGAGAGAAAAGCCAGGAGGAAACGGAATTTCATAGGTTCACCTTAACGTGTCGTGCCCGGCGGGCGAGAACATCCGCGGCGCTACGCATCGAGGTTAGCCTTGCCAGTTGAACTTGAGGCGAACCCCGCCAGCCGCTACGAAGAATTCACGATGCCTGCCATTTTGTTGCCTGCTTTGCGTTCTTCGGTCTGGAAGCGCGGGGGCCTCTTCGTGGCGACGTGTATTTTCAGCATCTCGATCCTCGCTGGAGGCCTGCTATTCGGTTTCGAGCCTGGGAAGCTCACTGAGATCGATGAGGCCATTCAAAGCGCGGTTCGAGAAGGCCGGTGTCCTGGCGCGGTCCTTTGGCTGGAGCACGATGGGCAGTCATACCACAAGGCTTATGGACAACGAATGGTCGAGCCGGTGGTCGAAGATATGACAGAGGACACGATCTTTGATGTCGCATCGCTCACAAAGGTGCTGGCGACTGCTCCTTCGGTCATGAAGCTCTTGGAAGCAGGAAAGGTGGAACTCGATACTCCGGTTGTCCGTTACATTCCTGAGTTCACCGGCAGCGGCAAGGAACGGATTACCCTTCGTCATTTGCTCACCCACACGTCTGGACTGCGTGCAGGATTACCCACCAAGCCCGCATGGACAGGCAGAGCCAGCGCGATCGACCTTGCATGCGCCGAGCCGCTTCCGAACGAGCCCGGAACGATGTTCCGCTACAGCGACATCAATTTCATTTTGCTCGGCGAGATCGTGCGTCGCGTGAGTGGTCGTCCGCTGAATGAATATGCGAGATCTGAGTTCTACGAACCGCTCAAGATGAGTGACACCTCGTTCAATCCATCGACTACGAGCAAAGCCCGGATTGCTCCTACATCTTGGGCGGGTGGAGAAATGCTGCGCGGCATCGTTCACGATCCCACAGCCCGCCGCATGGGTGGTGTCGCTGGACATGCAGGGCTCTTCGCGACGGCTGCGGATATCGCGCGCTATGCGCGGATGCTCTTGCGTCATGGAAACCTGGACGATGCTCAGATCTTCAAGTCCGAGACAGTCGCGATGATGACCAGCGTTCAGACTCCCCGAGGAGTGAAGCAAGCGCGCGGTCTGGGCTGGGACATCGATTCGCCGTATTCCAGCCCACGGGGAGAACTCTTCCCGATTGGAGGTTTCGGACATACCGGATGGACCGGCGGATCGGTTTGGGTCGATCCAGGTTCCAAGACATTTGTGATCTTTCTCTGCAACCGGGTGCATCCGAGCGACGGTGGCAACGTGATCAAGCTATGGAAGACGCTTGGGACGCTCGCTGCACAGGCGGTGGGGCTCGCGCCCGAGAAGTCCACCGGTTCGGATACCCAGTAGAACACAGTTCATCTGACGCGTTTTTGCGGAATGAAATCTGCCTTGAGAATTGGCTCATCCGAAGTCTGTAATCGATCCTCCACCCGCAGAAGAAACTCGAACGAGCCGTGCAGGATGATCTCGTCCTCGATGCTCCTTCCTCATGCCCTCAATGCCGCAAGCTAATGGTGACACGGATGTGGAAGAGAGGGCTTAAAGCAGATTCGCGATTCTGGGCTGCGCTCAATTTCCTTTGTAACGGGGGGACGGGGGGATGACCTGATTGAGATCAACACGGCGATCAAACCGCCCGACGAGGTCGAAAAAAGTCGGCGCTCAAAAATGACCCTCTGTCGGGTGTTCTCGGGCCAGCGCGGTGACGACATCCGGAAAAAGTCACCGGTTTTGCGGGTCCGCGACATTAATGACTTCCGCGAACATTGGTGCACATTGATCGGCTCAAAATCCGGTTTTTCGAGGTTGGATCCGCCCACTGCCGCGGAAAAACCGGGAGGCAACTGGCATCCTCTTGTCAAAACATCCATGAACATCCTCAGACTTCGCTGACATGCTGTAGATTTTGTTGAAAGCAACTGACACTATTTCAGCAAAGTCCTCATAATCAGAGAAGTGGAGGCGAGGGGAGTTGAACCCGCGCGAACCGATACAGACCCCGCTATATGATGCGGTCCATCAGAGTAAGGTGATTTTGGTCGTCATATAGCGCGGTTTGGTTGAGTGGTTTTTGTCACAGATTGTCACGTGCCATTCGACGACCCGCCCAAGATTCGCGGGCCTACGGCTGGTGGCGTATTTCGGGATTTGCACGACGCGCGCAAAGTCGCGCCATGAAAACAACCCAGCCAACCCTCCTCAGCCATCTCCTCCTCTCCGCGACGCAAGCCATGCGAGAAATGTTCCGCCCGCGCCAAGCCGCACTGCACGGCGCGCGCGCCAGCGTCCTCTGCTTTCGCCCCGCGCACCGCTACAATGCGGAGGGCAAACTCGAGCACCAATTTCTCGTCGATGCGCTCATCGAGCCCGCGGGCGAAGACAGGGCCTGGACGCCCGGCGAGCTCACCATGTTGCCGCCGGAAGCCGCCGCGACGCTAATCGAACGCAATGAGCATGCCGATGATCTTTGCGCCGTCCTCACCGCCGAGATCGTGGAAAATCGCCGCTTCGTCCCGGCCGGTGATCGCACGGTCCGCGGCACGCGCCGCATCCGCCTCCGCGTCGCGGTCCGCGATGGTCTCGCGCATCTTTGCTTCCGCCATCGCGACGCCGTCTTCGGCGAAGTGCTCCTCCCGGCGGGCCTGCCTTGCGTCCTCTAGCTTCGGGAAGCGCGGAATTTCGGGCAGCCCGCGCTGCTCGCCAGCCTCCAGAAAAATCAAATAGACAGCGCCATGAGCAAAGACTTCACCGGCCCGGCAGAGATCGTGCGGACGGTCACTCATCGCGGCTGCGAACTCGCCTTTGTGGTGCGCGGGGAAGGCCCGCCGGTGGTCTTCATTCAAGGCGTGGCGGTGCATGGCGGCGGTTGGCGTCCGCAAGTCGAGGCGCTGTCGCAGCGACACGCGTGCCTCACGTTCGACAACCGCGGGATGGGCCGTAGCCAGCCACGCGGCGACGCAAAAGTGAGCGTCGAGGCGATGGCCGAAGACACCCTGCGGATCATGGATGCGCAGGGCTGGGCAAGCGCACATCTGGTCGGGCATTCGCTCGGCGGTGTGGTCGCGCTCCACGTCGCGCTGACGGCGCGGGAACGCGTGCGGAGTCTCGCGCTGCTCTGCACTTTCGCGCGTGGCCGCGATGCGACGCGACTCTCGTGGCCGATGCTTTCGGCGGGCTCCGCTCGCGGATCGGTCCGCGACGCTTGCGGCGGCTCGCTTTCCTGGAAATCGTGATGCCGCGCGACCATCTGGCGCGCTGTGATCGCGAGGCTTTGGCGGAAGAATTGTCGGCGCTTTTTGGCCATGATCTCGGCGACACGCCGCCGATCACTGGCGCGCAACTCTCAGCACTTCGCGCCTACGACTGCACCCCGCGTCTTGCTGAACTCGCCGGCCTCCCGACACTCGTCGTGAGCGCGCGGCATGATCTCATCGCGCGGCCGGACAGCGGTCGCGCACTCGCCGCAGGCATCCCCGGCGCGCGTTACGTCGAGTTGCCGGATGCCGCGCATGCCGCGCCAATTCTCCACGCGCACGAAATCAACGAGCTTCTCGCGACGCACCTCGCCGAGGCGGAGACTCGCCGCGAACCCTGAATCCAACAGGCTTCGCGGGCTGCTTCACTTCCCCGAAACATTCCCGGCGCAGCGCGCGAGATTCACTTCCGCCGCAGTCGGCGGACTTCGCGTTCGATCGCGCGGATATTGTCCTCCTTGCTCTCGGAACCGAAATGTTTGACGCGGCGGCCGAAGCGAAGTTCGAGCTGGTGTGAGCCGCCTTCGTCTCCCGCATCGTGGTAGATGCACTTCGGCGCAGAGACCAATTCCCCGTGCGTCGCGCGCCAGCGCCAGAGCACGAAACCGGTGAAGAGCCGATATTGAAACTCGACCGTTTCGCGCGTGACGATGAGTCGCTCCGTCGTCGCGGCGAAGGCGAAGAGCGCGAGGAATGCGCAGCCGAGCGCGGTCATGAAAAGCGAGCCCAACGCGCTGAGCACGCGACCTTGCGCCAGCAAATATCCGACGCCCGAGAGACCCGAAATTGCCCACCCGATCATCGCGATCACGCCCGCGCTGCCGAGCCACCACGAGCCGACCTTCGTCCGGATTTCGAGACGGTCTTCCGACGATTCGATAAGGCAAAGATCCGTCGGCTGGAGAAGCGAAGAAGCGTCGATCACGGACTCGTTGCAACACGCGCGGCAGCGCCGGCAAATTCGAAAGTGTGGGACATAACAGAAATTTAAATCACGCGGATCGTCACGTCGCCGGTGATCGGGCTCAGTTCGATCGGGGTCGCGCCCGGCTGGTAAGTTTTGCCGGCGATTTTCACCGGGCCGATCGAGTGCGCGACGAATCCAAAATGATCGTTCACGGCGGCGCTCCCGAGCACCTGCCCCGCGATCGTGATCGCGGCGATGCGCGAGAAATTGTTCATGGGCAGCGCTTCGTCATCGGCAGTCGCGGTCAGCAGGTCCACTCCGGGACCGATGCCGGCCACGATACTGGACGAGATCCAGTCGCCGCCGACAGTGACCGGGCCGAGCGTCGTGTCGGGCACCAAGCCCGTGTAAGAGACGTTGTGAACGCCGCTCCCGATGAAGACGTTCTCCACGTTGCCATGGACGCTGAGGCTGGCGAATCCGCGCGTGGGGACGCTCGTGGAGGTGTTGAATAGGATCCGCGTTTCCGCTGACTGGGGCCCACGGAGGTCGCCGCCGACACGGATCGCGCCGACGCCCTCGCTAAATTGGAAAATGGGGATGACTCCTGCCCGCCCCACGATGTCGCCGCCGACCGTGATGCTCGGTGCGAACTCCGCGCGGAGATTCGAATCTCCGACGCCCAGACTGCCGAGGATACTGCCGCCGATTTTCACCACCCCGAGCGAATGGACGGCATCGAGGGAGCCGCCGGTAACATCCGACCGCAACGAACCGCCGATATTGATGAAATCGAAGCTGCCCTTCGTCGCGAAAAAGTAGCCGGTCACGTCGCCCACCACGTTGACGCTGCCGAATGAGCTCGCGCGGACAATGCTCTCCTCGCTGCCGCCGATTTGAAAAAAGCCGAGCCTCCCCTTCACGATCACCCCGCCGCTGTAGGTCCCGGGGCCGACGTGCAATGAGCCGCCGATCCTGATGGCACCTGCGTTCCCGCGGATATCGATCGCGGTGGCCTGCGTTGTCCCGCCGGTCACCGAGCCGTGGATTTGCAGCGATTGGACATTGCCGCCGACGAAGAACTGACCGTGCGTTAAAGTGCCGCCTTCGCTGGATTCCTGCACTTCGCCGGCAATCGTCGCAATGCCGAGATCGCCGGCGATGCTGACCTGCGGGAGGATGTTCGTCAGGCCGCTGACGCCGGTGGTTCCGATGATCGAGCCTTTGATTGCGAGCTTCGCAATCGACGTCGCCTCGAGCCGTCCGCCGCCGAAAGCGCTGCCCATCAAGTCGCCGCCGATGGTGACCAGCGGCGTGTGGCCGGCAATCACTTCGCCCGCGGGAAAGGAGAGCTGCCCCAATGCTGCACCGCCGCCGATCAGCGAGCCGCCGAGCGTGAAGGAAGGCGCGCCGGTGCCGAGGTCCACGATCGCCGAGGCGAAGCCGGTGCCGCCCAGGATGTCGCCGCCGACCTTCACGGGCGCTGAAACCGCGCCGAACTTAATCTGCCAAAACTCGGTGATGATGGGAAGCTGCGAGCCGCTCCCGCCGCGGATGTCGTGGCCGACGATGAATCCCGCGGCGGTGCCGCCGACGATGATTTGCCCCGAACGATCGCCCACCCCGCCGCACACGTCGCCGGCGATCTTGATCGCGCCGGAGTTGCCGCCAATGTAGATGCCGCCGCTGAATTTCCCCGCGCCTCCGACGAGCGATCCGCCGACCGTGATCGCGCCCGCGTTGCCCCCGATCTCGATCGCCTTTTGCTCGGAAACCGCGCCGATGATGTCGTGGCCGACGCTGATCGGACCCGCATTCCCGCTGGCAAAAATTTGCCCCTGATTGTCGGCCTTCGCGTCGAGCGCCCCGTAGAGCGAGCCGCCGATTTTCACGCTGCCGAGATCGCCGAAGCTCACGATCTTTCCGCTCTCGTCGCCTTTGCCGGCAAAGACGTCTCCGCCGATCTTCACGCTGCCGATTCCGCCTGCGAGGAGGCGCGCGGAGGAGAAGTTCCCGTCGCCCCCAAGATCACCGCCGATGCTGATGGCACCGGCCTTTCCGGTCACTTGCAGACTGATGCCCAGGACGCTCCCCGCGACGTTCAGCGCTCCGAGATCGCCGGTGACGACCGAGTAGAGATCGAAGCCGCCCTGCGTCGCCACGTTGTAATTTCCAATCGAGCGCGCGGTGAGCGACTTCAATCCCGGCCGCGGATTGTTCACGTTGCCGCAGACGATCTTCCCGAGGTCGCCGGGCACCGTCACCGCGCCGAGATCGAGCCCCGGCGCCATGATGCGACCGATGTTCACGAGCCCGTCGCCCGTCGCGGATTTCGTGACGGCGAAGGCGAGGCTCGCGCCATCGTGCCCCACGCCCGAGACGAGGATTTCCGCCGGGTTGCCGGTCGCCGTAAAACTCACGGTCGCCGTGAGAGCCTGATCGGAGCTGACTTTCACGACATCGCCATCGATATCGGTAAACGTCAAAATCGCTGCTGGCGCGATCCGCGACTCGAGCATTTCGATGGCCGCGGGAAATGGGTGCCTCGTTTTCATGCGAAGAATCTGGGCCGAATTCCGGGGTCACGAAATACGCCGTCGGACGTAGGCCGCGCCTACTTCCCGGAAAGGCGGACGCGGAGCGCGGAAAAGAAGCCGACGATAAAAAATACGCCGATGGCCAAACCGAGCAGCAGGCCAACCACACCGCCTGCGAGGTCACCGATGGGATTTGACGCCCACCAGCGTTCCGTCTCCCGCACGGTCAGCCCCGCGCTTGGCTCACCATGTCCGGTGAGATAGTCGCGCATGTGAAACCTTTCTCGCAGGTGCGAAGTGTGGCGCAGGATCAGCGCATCGTGACCGTCCTTGTCCACGAAGACGGTCAGCACCTCCACCTGCGACGCGGGATGCGGATCGGACGGATCGAAGTCGCCGCGCGTGGTGATCGTCCGCTCCTTAACATCCACGATCTGTGGCAAGCGTCGTTGCCACACGGGCAGTCCAAAGAACCGCCAATGGACCGTCGCCGGTGCCCCCGGTTCCGCCGTGCGCGGCTCGAAGTGGAGATCGCGAAAGCTGAAGGCTTGCACGATTCCCACCGCACCCGCGAAGCCCGCGAGCGATATGGTGAAAAAGATCAGCAGCTCCAGGACGGTGGCGCGACGGGGCGACGGCTGGCGAGGCGTGGGACGCGGGTGGGTCACAGTCCGAGTGGTGGTATTCATGGATGTGGAGAGGGAGCCCTAAGCAGTCGAATGGGTTAAATCTCCCGAATGGTGACGTCGCCGGTGGTTGGCGAGAGTTCGATGGGGCTATCAAGTCCGGCGGTTAGCTTGGCACTGAAGCCTTTCGCCTTGAAGGAGCCGATTTGCTGCGCCACGAAGCCGTAGTGATCGGTGGCATTCACGCCGGTGGGTGTGCCGACGATCTGTCCGCCGATCACAATACTCGCGATTTTTGAAACGATCGCGGGATTGCCGCCACCACCAATGATCGCATCGTCTGCGTCGCCATAGTTTCCGTTGTTGCCGGGGAACGCTCCAGCCACCGCGCTGCTGGCGATCCAGTCGCCGCCCGCCGTGATCGCGCCGATCTGCGCGTCTGCATTTGTGGCGACGCCACTGGTGTCGTAACCCGCGAGAATCTTTGCGTTCTCGACGCGACCGAGAACGGTGATTTTCGCAATTGCGAGATCGGTGGTGGGTCCAGGAATCGCAGAGCCTTCGGCACTGATCACCACGATCCCATCGCCGCTTGCGGAGTGCGTGCCGACGATGCTGCCGCCGACTTTCACCGAGCCGATATCCAGTCCGGCCAGGATGCTGGCAGTCCTGCCGAGCGTTCCGGTGCTGGCGTCAGCACCGGCGAGGATCGAGCCGTGAATGTTGACGCTTACGATGCGACCGGACAGCGAGGCGATGGTGCCGCTGTCGTCCAGCGAAGCGCTGCCGGCGATGCTGCCGCCCTGAAGATCGTGTCCGATGCGGATCGGCCCGAGTGACTGCTCGGCCTTGATCACACCGGTCGCCGAGTTCGTGCCGCCAATCAGCGAGCCGCCAATTTTCACGCCCGCGATCTTTCCGCCGTTCGTCGCGATCGAACCGGAGAACGCCCCTGAGCCGCCCTTCACATCGTGCAGGACCTTCACAAATCCGATATCGCCAGCACTCCCGATATCACCACTGCTGCCGCCTGCTCCACCCAGTATTGAGCCGCCGATGGTGACGCCGGCAATGGCGTCTTTGGCGTTGTAAAGATAGCCAGAGCGCAGACCCTCTCCGCCTTGGAGATCGTGGCCGATCGAGACGCGGCCGATGGCTCCCTTGCTCGAAATTTCACCGCTGTCCACGCCCTTTCCGCCGATGATCGAGCCGCCGATGGCGACGTTCCCTATTTTCCCGTAGCTGTAGTAGTTCGAAACGCTACCCGAATGGATCCCTGCGCCACCTTGGAGGTCGTGGCCGATCTTTAGGGAGCCGATGTTTTTCGCCACCACGATCTCGCCGGTATCGTTCGCGGTGCCTCCGATGATCGAACCGCCAATGGCCACGCTCCCGATGCTGCCGGTGTCGCTCGAGATGATGCCGGAGACGCCGCCGTATCCACCTTTCAAATCGTGGGCGATCTTGATCGAACCGATGTCGCCCACCACCTCGATCTGGCCGGTATTCGAGGCTCCTCCGACCATCGCCCCCCCGATCGTCACCGTCCCGATCCGGTATGCGGCGAGGTAAGCCGACATGTCTCCCTTGATGCTGAGCGTGGTCAAATCACCCACGATCGCGCTGCCGAGCGAGCCGCCGGCTGCTTGCGTCGTCGTCCCTTCCTTTCCCAGCGAAAGCACTGAGAGTGACTTGAGGCCGGTCGTCTGAATGTCGGCATCTCCCACTTTAATGCGGCCGAGATCGCCGCTGACCTTGACCATGCCGAGGTCTTCACCGGTGGCGTTGATGAACCCTACATTGACGTGGCCATCGCCGGTCGCGCTCTTCGTGGCTGTGATCGAGATATTCGCACCGCTGAATTCAGCACCAAAACTGGCGCCGGAGAGATCGAGCAATTGCAATTGACCGCCGACAACGTGCGCAGCGTTGGCCAGGGCGAAGTTACTACCTTTGGAGCTGTGGACCGTGACCTTGTCGCCATCGACGTCGGTGAAGTGGAAGACGGCAGCGGGTGCGATTCGGGATTCGAGGATTTCAATCGTGTTCATAATGAGAGTCGGTGAGTGATGAAGTGTGGGTGCCGTTACTGTGCGTATCCCTTCGCCTTGAGTTCGGCTTCGATGTCGCTGATTGCCTGGTCGATCGTCCGGTTGGAGTTGTTGGCCGTGATGGTCCGTTTCGCATCGAGGGTGAAGCCGAACGCCTCGTTGCGGAAATATCCCGGCGAGCCGGTGCTCGTGCCTGTGCCGGACAGCCCGCGAGGCAGGTTCCGCTGCACCAGGATCGGCGTCGTGGCGATCGTTACGGTCGTGTTTGTGCCACGAAAAAACGCCAGCGATTCGCTGTAGTCCGTCGGTGAATTGTCGTAGCTGCTGCCCGCAGAGATGAGAGACGCTGTATGTCCCGCAGCCAGCGCGGTGGAGCTCATATGGACGGTTCCAGCGGCGCCAGGGACGTAGAACTTCCCGGTCTTATTGGCGTAGAAATAAATCAAGCCCACCTGCCGCGCCGTGTAGTCCACGACCAGGTATTGATTGATGACTTTGGGAGACTGGGATGAGAGGTCGACGGTAACGCGATCGACGCCCCGGTAGATGAGGACTTCCGCGGAGGCCGAGGCGGCAAGGCCGAGGATGGTAATGAGGCTGAGGATGGTTTTAGTTTTCATGTTGGATTTGGTTTGGTTTTGGTTGGTTTCGGATAGGTGGTTCGTTTGCATGGACACACCTTGTTCCGGGTCTTGAAAACGCGGAATACGCTGTTGGACGTAGCCGTCCGATCCCTGTATTTATCAGGGTTCGCAGCCGATCGAGGGCTTTGGAAGGAGGTCTCCGCGCTCTGCGGAAAATCCGCGTAAAACGTCCTTCTACGTCCAACGGCGTATGTCGCCACGGCTCTCTGACGGCTTGGTATGAGCCATGAACAAACCGCGCGCGGCACGAGGCTCGACCACACCCGCGGAAAGCGGTTGGCTGGCGGTTGTGAACGCCGATGATCCCGATTCCACCCGCCGCGAGCGCCGCGATGAACTGGCGGCGATTCTCGAGACCGCGCTCGATTGCATCATCATCATGGATGCGGGCGGCTGCATCCGGGAGTTCAATCCGGCAGCCGAGCGCACCTTCGGCTATCGCCGCGAAGACGTGCTCGGCAGCGTGCTCGCGGAGAAAATCATTCCCCCGGCCTTTCGCGAGATGCATCGCCGCGGACTCGCGCGTTTCGTCGAGACGGGCGAAGGGAAGATGCTCAACCGCCGGATCGAGGTGCAGGCCATGCGTGCCGATGGTAGCGAGTTTCCGGCCGAGTTGACCATCACCGCGATCCGCAGCGGCGAGCAGCCAGTCTTCACCGCCTACCTGCGGGACCTCACCGAACAGAAACAGCTCTTGGAAGCGCTTGAAGCGTCCCGCAAACGCTGGCAGAAGTTCTTCGAACAGGCTCCGCAGAGCGTGGTGATCTTTGCGCCCGATGGCACCACCGTCGAGGTCAATGCCGCCTATGAAAAACTGTTCCGGATCACGCGCGCGCAAGTCATTGGATGGAACATCCTGCGCGACGAAACGATGATCGCCGCGGGCGCACCACCCGCTATGGCGGCGGCTTTTGCGGGCAAGGTCACGGTCCTTCCGCCACGCCGTTTCGCCTGGCGCACTGATTCCGCGCAACCCGCGCCGGAAGGTGAAACTGGCCGCGACTACCATTCGCGTCTCAAGAGCGCGGAAGCCGGGGATTCTGTCTCCATGCAGGAAAAATGGATCGGCGCGCTGCTTTATCCCGTGCTCGACGAGCACGGGCGCGTGCTTGAAGTCGTCTGCATTCACGACGACGCGACGGAGAGCGTCCGCAGCGGAAATGAGATCCGTGAACTCAACGCCAACCTCGAGCAACAGGTGGCTGAACGCACGGCCGCGCTGCACGAATCGCAGGAACGTTTCTACAAACTCTTCCACGCCAATCCGGCCATGATGACGCTGACGCGACTGCGCGATCAGCGCCTCGTCGATGTGAATGACGCCTTCTGCCGCGCCTCGGATCACACCCGCGATGGCTCGCTCGGCCGGACGCTTGACGATCTCGGCATTTGGATCGACGACGTCGCACGAGCAGCTTTCGAAAACAGTCTCACGACTCTCGGATCCATCCGCGACATGGAGGTCACTTTTCAGTCCGCCACCGGGCGCAAGGATCACGTCCTCTTTTCCGCAGAAGTCATCGAAATGAGCGGCGAGCCGCACATGCTCACCGTCGCGCTCGACCTCAATGCCCGGATGCGGGCGGAGGAGGTGTTGCGCGAAGCTCTGGCCAACGAGAAGGAACTGAGCCGCTTGAAAAGCAGCTTCGTATCGATGGTCTCCCACGAGTTCCGCACGCCGCTCGGGATCATCCTGAGTTCGTCGGAAATCATCGACCGCTATCTCGACACGCTCGACCCGGCGGAGCGTCGCGAGCAACTCGATGCAATCAAGGATGCCGTGGGCCGCATGACCGCGCTGATGGAGCAGGTGCTCATGTTCAGCCGCATCGAAACCGGCGAGCTGGAATGCCGCCCGCAGCCGCTCGACCTCGCAGCGTTCTGCGCGCGTCTGCACGACGAAATGATCTCCGCCACGAGTCACCGCTGCCCGATCGAATTTACCGCCGAGACCTCTCTCGCCGGCGCGGTCGCCGACGAAAAACTGCTTCGCCACATCTTTACCAATCTGCTCTCCAACGCGGTGAAATATTCGAGCTGCGACGAACCCGTGCGCTTCACCGCGCGGCGCGAAAACGGCGACGCGATCTTCCACGTCATCGACCGCGGACTCGGCATCCCCGACCTCGCGCTCGACCGGCTCTTCACCGCCTTCCACCGCGCCCGAAATGTCGCCGACATCCCCGGCACCGGGCTCGGCCTCGTCATCGTCCGCAAGTGCCTCGACGCGCACGGCGGCGACATCCATTTCGCGAGCATCGAGGACGAAGGTACGACCGTCCGCGTCACGCTGCCGCTGTTCCCAAATCCTGAGCCATGAAAAAAATCCTCCTCATCGAAGACGAGCCGCAGATGCGGAAAAACCTCGCGCTGATTCTGAAACGCGAAGGCTTCACGGTGGTCGTTGGTGCCGACGGGAGCGAAGGAATCCTGCTCGCAAAACGTGAACTGCCCGACTTGATCCTCTGCGACGTGATGATGCCCGAAGTCGATGGCTACGGCGTCCTCGGCGCACTCCGCGCCGAGCACGCGACCGAGACGATCCCATTCATTTTCCTCACCGCGAAAGGCGACAAAGCCGACATCCGCTCCGGCATGAATCTCGGTGCCGACGACTACCTCACGAAGCCCGTGAGCGTGGACGATCTCCTCGCCGCGATCACCGCCCGCCTCGCCCGCAGCTCGCAGCATCGCCGCGAACTCCGCCCCATTTTCGAGTCCCCCACCCCGCTCGAAACCCTCGGGCTCACGCCCCGCGAAGCC
>JBBQZX010000031.1:0-73506 GCA_038207335.1 Chthoniobacterales bacterium
GGCTACCCGCGGGGGACGTCGTCAGCGCGCCATTCGCAGGTTGCGACCTTCGGGCTCTTCACGGCAAACCACGCACTCGGCGGGTCGCCGAATGCGGCGCGCGGGTCGCGTGCTCCACCCAGACCCCACATCCGTGCGCACAGCCGCTTCCCTTACCTCCACTCGTGCCGCGGGTATTTGCGCTGCAGCTCGAGTTTGATTTTCGGGTAGGACTCTTTCCAGAAGTTCGCGAGGTTTTGGGTCACTTGGATCGGGCGGTGGTTTGGCGCGAGGACTTGGATGACGAGCGGGATGCTGCCGCCCGCGATGCGGAGGTCGCCCTCCACGCCGTATAAATCCTGGATGCGCGCGGCGATGGTTGGCGGAGAATTTGGCGCGTAGATGATTTTGAAAGCGCGGCCTTTCGGGAGCTGGAGACGCTCCGGCGCGAAGTCGTCGAGGAGGCGCTGCTGAGCGGAGGAGAGCCACGATTTCACCACAGGCCAAACCGGTCGTTCCTTGATCTCCTTGTAGCTTGTCGCGCCGTGGCAGACCTGCTCTACGAGCATTCGGCGGTCGTCCGCGCTGATTTTTGGCAGCTCGAATTCCGGGCGCCAATCGGCGAGCAGATTGAGCCGAACGATCCACTGATCGACCGCATTGTCCCAGCTTTTGAGCGTGCACGCACCGGACTCGACTTGACGCGCGAGCAGCTCCGCAGCTTGATCGAGCGGCACTTTATCCGACGACTCGGAGCGCAAAAGCAGGTCGCGAAAACGGACGGTGCGATGCGCGACGACGCGGCGCTGGGTCGCGTCGAAGCGCACGTCGATCGCCTCGGCGAAGCCGTCGGGGAAAAGCTCGCGAAGCCATTCTTCACGAATCGCGGTCGCAAGGGTAAGGAGCGTTTCGAGTTCTCCGCGGATCGCGATTTCACGCACCTCGCTCGCGACGAGCAGCGGTGAATCGTGGACGACGCTCTCGCGGGCAAGGACGCCGCGGCGGTGATGCACGAGGTCGCAACGGAGCGAGCCCGTGTCGCAGCGTTTCGCGACCTGGTCGGGAAAGCCCGCCAGCACACACTTTGCGACCGCCTCGGGCGATGCGGCGCGCTCCGCGAGGTCGAGCCGCTCGTCTCGCGCGATGCGCAGGAACTGATCGGTGAGCGCGGCGGCTTCGCGCGCGGCGAGGGCGTTGATGCCGAGTTCGCGGCAGCGCTCCGGGTTGAAATTCGACTGCTCGGCGAAGCGGTGCGCACGCATGAGCACAAAAAAATCGGAGCCCTCGATCTCGCCGAGATGCCGCTCGCGGTCGGCCTCCATCTGCTTGCCCTCCGCGCGGCGGACGATGTTGCGCCCCTGCGTGAGCGCGGCGACGAGCGCGATGTCGCGCACGCATCCAAGTTCATCCGCGGCGAGGAGCATCCGCGCGTACCGCGGGTGGACCGGGAAGGCGAGCATCCGTCGGCCGAGCGGCGTGATCTGGGACGTCGTTGCGTTTTCGCCGAGCGCGCCGAGGTCGCTCAGGAGCGCGAGTGCGCGGTCGAGGGAGCGGGTGTCGGGCGGCTCGAGCCAGCGGAAATTCGCGACATCATCGACACCGCTGGCTTTCAACGTGAGGACGACTTCGGCCAGGTCGAGGCGGCGGATTTCGGGGAGTTCCTGCGGACGACGGTCGCCGTGTTCGCGCTCGGTCCAGAGCCGGAGGCAGCGACCGGGCGCGGTGCGTCCGGCGCGTCCAGAGCGCTGGTCGGCAGAGGCGCGACTGATGCGCTCGACGAGGAGCGTATTGATCCCGCGATACGGATCGAAACGCGCGATTTTCGCGAGACCGGCGTCGATGACAACGCGCACGCCGTCGATGGTGAGCGAGGTTTCCGCGACGTTTGTGGAGATGATCACTTTGCGCCGCTCGTAACGCGCGACGGCGGCGTCCTGGTCGCCGACGGGGAGTTCGCCGTGCAGCGGCAAAGCGATGAATTGGCTGCCGATGTGCGAGCTTTTGATCGCGGAAATCGTGCGCGAAATCTCGAACGCGCCGGGCATGAAAATAAGGACGTCGCCTTCGGTATCGGGGGCGAGACGCGTGAGTTCGTCGGCGGCTGCGTCCCAGACCGGTGCGTCCCCGAGTGAGCGATCGAGGTATTCGATCTCGACGGGAAAAGTGCGCCCGGCGGAGGTGAGGAGTTCGCACGGCGCGAGGTATTTTTGGAGCGAACCCGCGTCGAGCGTGGCGGACATGACGACGAGGCGCAGGTCGGGGCGGCGCGTCTCCTGGAGATCGAGCGCGCAGGCGAGCGTGATGTCGCCGTAGAGGTGCCGCTCGTGAAATTCGTCGAAGAGGATCGCGCTCACGCCGCGCAATTCCGGGTCGCTGAGCATCTGCCGCAGCAGGACGCCTTCAGTCACGAAACGGATGCGCGTCTTTGCGGAGCAGACACGGTCGAGGCGGATTTGGTATCCGACCTCATCGCCGATCCGGACGCCACGCTCGCTGGCCACGCGCGCGGCGAGCATCCGCGTGGCGAGGCGGCGCGGCTGGAGGACGACGATCTCACCATCGGCTGCGAAGCCGCTTTCCAGCAGGATTTGCGGGACTTGGGTCGATTTGCCGGAGCCAGTCGGGGCTTGCAAAACGAGGCGCGAGTTTTGACGCAAAGAGGCGACGATTTGCGATTCGAGATCGAAGATGGGCAGGTCGCGAGGAGGCAAGGCAGGGATGATGTGAGTGGCGGCGGCGTACTTTACATGGGACCTCGCACGCCGAACATCGAACATCGAAGTGATGGTAAGAGCAGCGGCTGGCACTTTTCGTGGCGATGTTCGATATTCCGCGACGCGCCGTCGGCCTGGCCAAATAGGCGTTCCTCTGCTCGTGCTTCTCGCTTTCCACAAACCGTTTGGCGTCGTGTCACAATTCACTCCCGACGGGTCGCCGCATCGCACGCTCGCGGAGTTTGGATTTCCGAACGGCGTGTACCCGATCGGTCGGCTCGATGCGGAGAGCGAGGGGCTACTGCTGCTGAGCGATGAGGCGGCGCTGAATGCGCGGCTGCTGCACCCGAAGCAGGCGCACACGCGGACGTATTGGGCGCAGGTGGAGCGGGCTCCTTCAGACGAGGCGCTCGCGGAACTGGCGCGTGGCGTGGTGATCAGCGGACGGCGCACGCTGCCGGGGAGCGCATGGATGCTTGATCCGCAGCCGGTGATGCCGCCGCGCGTGCCTCCGATTCGGGTGCGCAAAAATGTCCCGGATACGTGGATCGCGGTGGAGTTGATCGAGGGGAAGAACCATCAAGTGCGGCGGATGACAGCGGCGGTGGGGCATCCGACTCTGCGGCTGGTGCGGGTGCGGATTGGGGAGTTGGATCTCGGTGATTTGGCTGCGGGAAATTGGCGTGCGCTGGACGGTGAGGATCGCGCTCGGATTTTTGGCGGGAGGTGAGATTGGTGCGAGCGGTCTGAAAGTTCGTCGCGGCGGCACGACTCGGCCAGCACTCGGGACGAGCGCGTTTCGCGGGGCGGGAGGTGAGGCGCTAGTTTCCGGGACCGCCACGGCGGCCACCTCCGCCCCCGGGAGCGGAGAGGGTTGCTTTGAAATTGTCGTCGAGCGAGGCGGCGGCGACCCATGCGAGGGCGGCGGTCTGGTCGCGGCGCTTCCAGTCGTTGACGATGTTTTGAATCGTGCGGTCACGCGTTTCAGGGGTCGTAATCGTGCCGGCCCATGCGAGCGCGCCGGGCGGATCGGTGCGGACGACGCTGGTCGCGTAGGTTTCGCGGAGCGGGTCAGATTCGGCACCGAGTGGGAAGTTGTTCATGAATTTCCCGACGGCCGCGGCGTCGTCGCGAGTCCACTGACCGATGACTTGCGTGAGCGCCTTCGTCCGGCCGTCGCCGGGCGGGAGCGCGAGGACCCACTGCGCGGTGCCGGGGCCGTCTTTGTCGGCGAGGCGACCGGCGAGTTGCGCGAGGATGCCGTCGCGGAAGGTGCCGGCGGGGAGCGCGAGCAGTGCGTCGCGGGCACCGGTTTCTTCACGCTGGGCGAGGAGTTCGTTGATGAGCGTGTCCATCATGCGGCCTCGCGAGCGGCTGACATCCTGGCTCGCGGCGACCTCCATCGCTCGGTCGATATTCGTGCGGGCAAGCTGGCCGACGACGGACGCCACGGCCCAGTTTCCGTCGGGACCGCGCTGGTTGTTCCCGTCGGTGGGCGGGTTGCCGTTGGCCTCCGCCCACGCGATGGCGGCCTCGGGGTCGAGGCGCGTCCACGTTTTCAAGACGGTACCCGTGCCGATCCAGCGCTCTTCGTTGCTGCGTTTCGGGTCCGAGGCGTAGGCGGCGGCGGCCTTGGCATCGAGCTTCGTGTATCGCTCGAGGAGGAGCCCATATTCGCGACTCACGCGCATTGGGCCGCGTCCGCGCTCGCCATTATCGCTGATGACTTTCAGCGCTTCCTCAATGTCCGCGGGACTGTTCAGGGTTTCTAGAAGGCGGAGGAATCCGGTCATTCGCGTCGCCTCGTCTTCCTGGGCGAGTAGTTGCTTAAGGTATTCTCCCATCGGCATTCCGCCGGTGATTTCAGCGGTCGTGGCAGCGCCGCTTTTTTTCCCAAAAAGTGAGCCGATACCGGCTCCAAGAGCACTACCGGAGCCCGCGCCGCTTGCCGCGCCGCTGGCATTGGAGACGCCTCCTCCGCCAGTTGCCGCAGCATTTTTCGGCTGCGGTGCGCTCATCGAGCCGACGGAGTAAGCGATGACGGCGGTGGTGAGCCACACACCTGGGAAGATAAATTGTCGAGGACGGAATGGGAGGCTCATGAGGAAAGTTAACCTCTTAATAACACCGGAAGAGCGAAAGTTGTGCAGCGACGGAATGGAAATCCGTTAAACGCAGCTTCGACCCGCGTTAGGCGGCGCTTTTGGGCTGCGCTGGTTTTTTGGATTTCACGAGGGGGAGGATCTTCTCGACGGCTGCCTCGGCAGTAAGGCCGTGCTTTTTCCGCAGGATGTCGATGGCCCCGTGCTCGATGAATTGATCCGGCCAGCCGATACGGACGACGGGGGTTTTGATGCCGGCGTCGTTGAGGTGTTCGATGATGCCGCAGCCGAAGCCGTTGTGCAGGACGTGGTCCTCGAGCGTGCAGATGACATCGACGCTGCGGGCAAAGAATTCGATGGTCCCAGCGTCGAGAGGCTTGATCCAGCGCGGGTTGATGACTGCGGCGCTAATGCCTTGCGCTTCAAGCAACTGTGCGGCTTCGGCGGCCATCGCGCACATTCCACCGAGTCCGAAAAGCGCAACCTGCGTGCCGTGTTTGATGACTTCGGCCTTGCCGATTTCGAGAAGGCGGGGCTGCTCTTTTGGCTTCACGCCCGTTCCGACACCGCGCGGGTAGCGGATGGCGATGGGGCCGTCGCTATAGTTCGCGATCGTCCAGAGCATGTCCACGAATTCGTCCTCGTCCTTCGGCTGCATGTGGACGATGCCGGGGACGTGGCGGAGGTAGCCGATGTCGAAGAGGCCGTGGTGCGTGGGGCCGTCGTCGCCGCTGAGACCGCCGCGATCCATGCAGAGCGCGACGTTGAGATTTTGCAGCGCGATGTCGTGAATGATCATGTCGTAGGCGCGCTGCATGAAGGTCGAGTAGATCGCGAGGAACGGCTTGAAGCCCTGCGTGGACATGCCTGCCGCAAAGAGCGCCGCGTGCTCCTCGGCGATGCCGACGTCGTAGTATTTGTCGGGGTGGGCTTTTGCGAAAGAGGAGAGGCCGGTGCCGGTCGGCATTGCGCCGGTGATTGCGCAGATTTTGTTGTTCGAGTCAGCGAATTTGCTGAGCGTTTTACCGAAGATCTCGGCGAATGTCGGTGAGCTGCCGGTCGCGGTTTTGCCGGTCTTCGGCTCGAAGCGGCCGAGGCCGTGGAATTTGTCGGGCTGCTCGAGCGCGGGCGCGTAGCCTTTGCCCTTTTGGGTCAAAATGTGGAGGAGCACGGGCTCGTTCTGCGTTTTCAAAAACTCGAACGTGCGGATGAGCAGCGGGATGTCGTGGCCGTCGATCGGGCCGTAATATCGAAGGCCGAGCTCCTCGAAAATGACGCTCGGAAGGACGAGGCTTTTGACACCGGACTCGATTTTGTGGGCGAGTTCCTTTGCGACTTTCCCACCGATCATCTCGACGAATGACGCGGCCTTTTCGTGGAGATGCGCGTAGGTCGGGTGGGTGGCGATTTTGTTGAAGTAGCTCGCCATCGCGCCGACGTTTTTGGCGATCGACCATTCGTTGTCGTTGAGGACGACGATGAATTTTTTAGTGGCCTCGGAGACGTTGTTGAGAGCCTCGTATGTCACGCCGCAGGTGAAGGCCGCGTCGCCGGCGATGCAGACGACGTTTTCATCGGAGCCACGTTTGTCGCGCCCGACGGCCATGCCGAGCGCGGCGCTGACGGCGGTGCCAGCGTGACCGGCGCCGTAGCAGTCGTGCTCGCTCTCGGTGCGCAGTAGGAAGCCGTTCAGCCCGCCGTATTGGCGCATCGTGTTGAAGCGGTCGCGTCGGCCGGTGAGGAGTTTGTGGACGTAGCCCTGGTGGCTCACATCGAAGACGAATTTGTCCTTTGGCGTGTCGAAGACGCGATGCAGCGCGATGGTAAGTTCGACGACTCCGAGATTCGGCCCGAGGTGGCCGCCCACGGAACTGCTGTTGGCCTCGGAGAGAACGTTCACGAGTTCGTCGCGGATCTCCTGCGCGAGCTGTGGCAAGTCGCGCTCGGCGAGGGCTTTGACGTCGGTGGGCGACTGAATCGTGGGAAGAATCGGCGTGGGCATTTTGAAAAATAGAGGACTAGAATAAACGAACGTCGAGCTCCGGCGTGCTGGGTTTTTTTGCTTCCGCAGGTGAGGCGTCGGGCTCGAATTCGATAGCCTGCGGCTTGCCAGCGGCGTTGCGGCTGATGATCTCGATGCGCTTCTCGGCCTCCGAGAGTTTGGTCTGGCAGACTTGCACGAGCCTCGTGCCCTCCTCGTATCGCGCGATCAAATCCTGGAGCGGCATTTTATCCGACTCCATTTCCTCGACGATGCTCTCGAGCCGCTCCATCGCGCACTCGAAAGTGGGCGCCGGGGCTTTGTCGGTGGACGATTTCGTGGCCATGAAAAAAGTGATCGCGGGCTAGTCTTCGCGCGCTGTCCAGCGGTCGCGGTCGGCGTAGAAGACGCACTCGTTTTCGATCGGCAGGGCGGTGACTGCGCGCAGCGGGAAGTCTTTGATATTCACCTGCCGCAGGATGAATGGCGCCCAGTCTTTGTATTCGCCTTTCGCGATGTCCTTGAGGAAGCCGGCATTGCCCGAGACGGGGGTGAGATACATTCCGACGATATTGCCGCCAAGGCGGTTGTAGTCGTTCAGCGAAATGAAATCTTCAATGGTCATCGGGAGCCAGAGGCATTTGCGATCGGCATACCAGGCGACGGCCCACGGCATGTCTGACATCAGCATTTCATTGGGCCGCGTCCACTCGCTGAGGACCGCGACGTAAGGCGGGACGTAGGGTGGCCACTGGACGCGATTTTTCGGACGACTCTGGAGCTCGATGAACTGGGACAAAAACGGCCCGGCGGAAACAGTGAAAATCAGGACGATGAATCCGATGCGGACGAATTTGATATTGATCTCGAGTCGGCTCCACATGACGAGCACGAGCGCGAGGCCGTAGAATGTCATGAGCGGGACGAAGAGGATGTGTAGGTCGGCGGCTTGCACGTCCACCGGGTTGATGCCTGCAACGCTCGGTTCGAGGCCGAAGAGGCACATCCCGAAAACTCCGACGCTCCACATGCTGAGGATGCACCATCGAAAGACGGCGGTGTCCGGCTTTTTGAAAAGATGAAGCAGCGCGAGGAAGAAAATCGGCGCTACGAGGATGCTGCCAAGGAGGTGATAGATGTCGCCGAATTGCTGGATAACTTGTCCGCGCAATTTCTCGTGGAATGCGGTCGGAATGACGCCGGTGAGCGGCCCCTCCAGCGCCATCGTGCGCATGACCTGACTCTCTGGGCCGCGGATTCCCGTGAGCCCCGAATACCAGCCGACGCCCGCGAAATCGCCGCAGACCTGGTGATTTCGCACGAGCCACGGGCCGTAGAAAAGCGCGCAGACGGCGAGGATGATCGCGGCGTCGCGTCCCCACGGACGGAAGAAAAAGACGGCGAAGATGAGCAGGCCCGCGAACATGAACAGCGTCATCGCGTGAGAGAGCGCTAGGAGGCCGAAAAGCGCGCCGATACCGGCGCTCCAGAGCAGCGTGGATTTGCCGGCCTGCTTCGCCTCGATCGCACGGACGGTGACGTACATCGCGGAACTGAAGAGAAAGAGCATCAGCATCTGCGGCAGGCCGGACATCGCGTAGTCCCACATTCGCTCGCAGAGCAGCACCATCCCGACGCCGAAGACGGCGAGCCTTTTGTCGAAGAGGCGCTTCGCCGTGAAGTAGCTCACGAGCACAGCCATGAGGAAAAAGAAGAGCTGAATGCTGGCGAGGATTTTGTCGCAAATATAGACGACGTCCTTGGTCGTCATCGCCCAGTCGCCTTTCACCATGCGGAGGAAAATCGAGCTGATGTAGGGATTCAGCGGCGCGTGGTAGGTGTCGGGGACGATGTCTTTTGGAAAAGCACCTTTATTCGACTGGAACTGCCAAAGCGCGGCGGGGCGGATCATTTTTGTGGAGAAGCCGTTGCCGCGAGCGATCTCGCGTGCGATCTCCGCCTGCTCGATCGCCTTCTCGTGCCCAAGCCCCTTGAATCCGCTCTCCTTGAACATCCACAAATTGATGACGTATGCGATCGCCGCGATGAGCACTGCGCGCCGAATCCAGCTCGCCCAGCCGCCTTCCTCCAGCTTGTGGACGGTCGCCTGGATGCTTGCATCCGTGAGTGTGCGCGTGCGCACGAACCAGAGCCCAAAGACAACGCTGAGCACCCCAAAGATTAGGACGCCAACTTTGACCTGAGTCGAAAGCGCGAGCGTCGGGGAGATGAGGAACGGCAGGAGCGCGTCAGGCGGCATGGTCAGGGGTGGCGGAAACGTGGGCGTTGTTTTTGAGCTCTTTGAGCCTGCGATGAAGCGTGCGGCGGCTGATGCCGAGCTTCTTCGCGGCCTGCGTCACATTGCCGCGAGTCTCGTCGAGAGCCTGCAACATGAGATGGTGCTCGTTGGCGTGCAAATCCAATTGCCGCTCGCGGACTTGCGCGTAGCGCGGGGCGGGCAGCGCGAGCATGGCGCTGCCGGTGCGGATGCTAATCGGCAGGTCGCGCAGCGTGATTTTCTCGCCGGTTGCCATGACGACTCCGTGCTCAATCGCGGTGCGCAGTTCGCGGACATTTCCCGGCCAGTCGTAGCTTAAGATTCCCTGCATTGCCTCGCTCGTGAGCTCCTTGCGCTGCTTGCCGTTTTCCTCCGCGAAGCTTTTTAAAAACGCGGCGACGAGCAGCGGGATGTCCTCTTTTCTCACGCGGAGCGGCGGCATCGTGATCGGCACGACGCTGAGACGAAAGAACAGGTCGTCGCGAAATTTCCCCTCGCTCACGAGCTTCGCCAAATCCTTGTTCGTCGCGGTCACGAGCCGCACATCGACCTTGATCGACGCGTTACCGCCGACGCGCTCGAATGCCCGCTCCTCGCCGAGCACACGCAGCAGTTTCACCTGCGTCGCCATGTCGATCTCGCCGATTTCATCGAGGAAAACGGTGCCGCCATTCGCCTGCTCGAAGCGTCCGATGCGCCGCTCGACCGCGCCGGTAAAAGCCCCGCGCTCATGCCCGAAAAGCTCGCTCTCCAGCAGCGTCGGCGACAGCGCCGCGCAATGCACCGCGACGAATTTCTGCTTCGGCCGCCCGCTCAACGAGTGAAGCGCCTGCGCGACGAGTTCCTTGCCGGTGCCACTCTCGCCCTGGATCAAAATCGTGGCCCGCGTCGGTGCCACCTGCTTGATCGTGTCGAAGACTTCCTCCATCACGCCGGACGCGCCGATGAGCCGCTCGAGGCCGAATTTTTTCTCCACGACCTTCTTCAATTCGACCACCTCTTTTTCCGTGTCGCGGCTCCGCAAGGCTCGTGCAATCAGGATTTGCAGCTTGTCGATGTTGATCGGCTTCGGGACGAAATCGTATGCCCCGCGCTTCATTGCCTCGACCGCGGCATCGACCGATCCGTAGGCCGTCATCATCATCACGATCGGCGGATGCGGCAGCGCGAGCACGCGGTCGATGAGCTTCATCCCGTCCTCGCCGCCGAGTCGCAGATCTGTGAGCACCAGGTCGATCGTGTCGGCTTCGAGGGTGTTCAGCGCGCCCTGAATGTCCGCCGCGACATACACCTCAAAGTCGTCCTCGAGCGACGCGCGCAGACCCTCGCGGGTGTGCTTTTCGTCATCGACGATGAGGATGGTCGGGTTCATTCGCGGGAAATCGGGAGCGTTGTCAGTAGTGGCGCTCCCGCGCCTTTGCAAGGCTCAGCGCGCCTCGCGCCGCTCGCGGAAGAAGGCCTGCAGCATCTGCGCGCATTCCTCCTGCCGCACGCCCGCGGTGAGGTCGCAGCGATGGTTCAGGTTCGGGTGCTGTAGCAAATTCATCAGGCTCCCCGCGGCTCCATCTTTTGCCGACTGGCAGCCAAAAACCACGCGACGCAGCCGCACATGCACCATCGCACCCGCGCACATCGGACACGGCTCTTTCGTCACGAAAAGATCGCACTCATTCAGCCGCCAATCGCCGATCACCGCCTCCGCCTGCGTGATCGCGAGCATCTCCGCGTGAGCCGTCGCATCTTTCAAAAGCTCCACCTGATTGTGCGCCCGCGCGATGATCCGCCCGTCGTGCACCACCACGGCGCCAACGGGCACCTCATCGCGCTCCCACGCCCTTCGCGCCTGCCGCAGTGCCTCGCTCATGAAGTAACTGTCGCTGTGCAGGTCTATGATCTCGTCCATTCTTTTCGATTGCGCGGGCGCGGATTTAAGTTACACATCCCGCCCCTTTCCACACTCAAATCGACCGACGCCGCACATGAACAAGCTCATCGCAAACATCCAGCAGGAACAAATGAAGAAGGACGTCACGTCCTTCAATGTCGGCGACAGCGTCCGAGTCCACACGATCGTGAAGGAGGGCGAAAAAGAGCGCGTCCAGATTTTCACTGGCATCGTGATCGGCCGGAAGGGCACGCTTTTGAACGCATCATTCACCGTGCGCCGCATCTCATACGGTGAAGGCGTCGAGCGCGTGTTTCCGATCCATTCGCCGCGTATTTCTAAAATCGAAGTCGAGACTGCCGGCACGGCGCGCCGCGCGAAGCTCAACTATCTCCGCAACCGCAAAGGCAAGTCGGCGATGGCGGTGCGCGAGAAAGTCACGGTCAAGGCGACCAAGTAACCGTCTGCCGCGGGGCGTTTTTCGTTCCGAAATGCGTTGCAGTCTGCGCCACGAAAAAGCGTTGCGCGCGACCGGCTGCAAAGTTATCGCGGGGATCGATGAAGCTGGGCGCGGCCCGCTCGCCGGACCGGTCGTAGCGGCGATCGTCATCCTGCCAGAGAAATTTCGGCACGGCACGCTGCGCGACTCGAAGCAACTCTCCCACAAACAGCGAGAGGAGATATTCGCCGAACTCACCGCGCGTCCGAACATCGCGTGGGCTGCGGAAGTCGTGGAGGTCGAGGAAATCGACCGAATCAACATCCTGCGCGCGACTCACGAGGCCATGCGTCGCGTGCTGCGAAAGCTCCTCTCGCCGCCGGAGCACGTGCTCATCGACGGTCTCCCCGTCCCGCATTTCCCGCTGCCGCACACCGCGCTGGTCGATGGCGATTGCCTCAGCTACAGCATCGCTGCAGCGAGCGTCGTCGCGAAAGTGACGCGCGACCGGATCATGGTCGAAATGGACGCGCGCCATCCCGGCTACGAATTTTCCCAGCACAAAGGATATGGAACGAAGCTTCACCTCGAACGGCTAAAAACGCATGGACCCAGTCCGATTCATCGCCGCACTTTTCTCCCGGTGGCGCAGGCGCTTCTCGACTTCGCCTGAGCCCGGCGAAAACCCCGAGCGCTGGCTCGGTCGCCGTGGCGAAGACCTCGCCGCGCGGCACCTGCGGAAGAGCGGCTACAAAATTTTGCGTCGTAACTTCCGCGCACCGCGCGGCGGCGAGGTGGACATTGTCTGCCGCGACAAAACGTGCGACACGCTCGTGTTCATCGAAGTGAAAACGCGCCGAAGTGCCGAGCACAGCGCGCCTGCCGAAGCCGTTAATCTCGCAAAGCAAAAGCTCATCGCTCGCGGCGCGCTGGCATGGCTGCGAATGCTCGACAACCCCGACATCCTGCTTCGGTTCGACATTGTTGAAGTCGTCATCGCAGACAAAACGCCCGTCTTCAACATCCTCCGCAACGCCTTCCCTCTCCCAGAGCCGCTGATTTATTAGGCAGCTCAAGTTTACGTCTTGAGCTGCCGGCGTTTATTTGGGCCGCGGCTCGACTTTCAGGCTCACGGCGCGCTGTTTTCTCAGACGCTCTTTTCGAGGGCGTTTCGATTCGCCGAGCGCGAGAGCCATGAATTCGTTCTGACTGTTACGCGGCGTGCTTTTTGCAATCGGCGGAATCGAGTAAGTGCCGTCCGCGGCGAGCAGTGACGACTTGGTGTTGTCGGCGAGCTGCGCCGCGAGGAGTTGATTTACAATGCGGTCGCGCAGCGCGGGATCATCGACGGGCGTGACCACCTCGACGCGCCGGAAAAAATTGCGCGGCATCCAATCCGCGCTACCGATGAAGACTTTCGGCTGTCCGCCGTTTTCAAAATAGACGATTCGCGCGTGCTCGAGGAAACGCCCGATGATCGAGCGCACCGTGATATTCTCGCTCACGCCCGGCATCTGCGGGCGCAGGCAGCAGACGCCGCGGACGATGAGGTCGATCTTCACGCCCGCCTGGGAGGCGCGATACAGCCCCTCGATCACCTCCCGATCGACGAGCGAATTCATCTTCGCGATGATCCGCGCCGGTTGTCCGCGCGTCGCGGCAGCGGTTTCTTTTTCGATCAGCGACATCATCGCCTCGTGAACCGTGAAAGGCGCGATGAGCAGCTTTCGCGCACCTTGAAATTCGCAGATGCCGGTCAGGAGATTGAAGAGATTCGTCGCGTCTTCGCCGTAGTCCGGCTGCGTGGTGAAGAGGCTCAGGTCGGAGTAAATGCGCGCGGTGCTCGGGTTGTAATTGCCTGTGCCGATGTGGATGTACCGGCGCAAGCCGTCGTCGTCGCGCCGCACGACGAGCGTGATTTTTGCATGAACTTTGTGGTTCACGATCCCATAGACGACGTGCACGCCAGCCTCCTCGAGCTTGCGCGCCCACTGGATGTTGTTCGCCTCGTCGAAACGAGCCTTCAGCTCCGTCACGGCGGTTACCTGCTTGCCGTTGCTCACGGCCTTCATCAGCGCGCCGACGATGCGCGGATCGCCGCCGGTGCGGTAGAGCGTCTGCTTGATCGCGAGCACATTCGGGTCGCGCGCAGCGAGCTCGAGAAAATCGACGACGCTGGCGTAAGTCTCATACGGGTGATGCAGCAGCACGTCCCGCTGGCGCATGAGGCCGAATAAATCCGTCGAGTCTCGCAGCACTGCGGCGACCGGCGCGACGTATGGCTTGTCCCGCAGTTCCGGCGAATGGTCGCCCTCGTAAATCGCCATCAGCCGGATCGGATTCAACGGACCGTCGATGATGTAAAGATCGTCCTCCGACAGCTCCAGCGTCTCGAGCAGCGACTGGTAAATCTCCGGCGGGCAGGTGTCATCGACCTCGAGCCGCACCGCCGCGCCGCGACGGCGATTGTGCAGCTCTTGCTCGACCGCGCTGAGCAGATTCCCCACGTCCTCTTCGTCGATATAAAGCTCGCTGTTCCGCGTCACGCGAAAGTGCCACCAGCCCAGAATTTTCGTCCCTGGGAAAAGATCGCCGAGGAAATGCCCGACGATGTGCCCCATGAAAACGTAATCGAGTTCCGTCTCCTCACGCGGGAGCTTCACGAGCCGCGGCAGCACACGCGGCACCTGCACCACCGCGAGCCGCCGCTGCATCTCGCCGTTCCGCTCGATCTCAAGCTGCACGACGATGTTCAGCGATTTGTTCAGAAGCTGTGGAAAAGGGTGCGACGGGTCGATGCCGAGCGGCGTCAGGACCGGGCGGGCTTGGGCTCGGTAATATTTTTCCACCCACTCGCTGTCGGCTTTTCCCAATTTCGCGACATCGAGAAAACGAATTCCATGCTTTGCGAGCGCCGGGACGAGATCCTCGCGCCAGCAGCGAAATTGCTGATCGACCATCTCGCGCACGCGCTTCCGCAACGCGCGAAAAGTCTCCGTCGCCGTGCGCCCATCCATGCTCCGCTCGACCACGTCGCTCTCGATCTGCTGCTTGATCCCCGCAACACGGACTTCAAAAAACTCGTCGAGGTTCGAGCTCGCGATCGTGAAGAATTTCACGCGTTCCAACAGCGGATTCGCGGCGTTCAGCGCCTCGTTCAAAACGCGCTGATTGAACTCCAGCCAGCTCAGCTCGCGGCTGATGAAATGCTGTGCGGAGAATATCTTCATTCCCCTGAAACGTATCCCCCGCCCCGCCCGCGCGCCAAGCTGCAATCGGCATCCGCAGCCGATCGCGGGAAAAGAGAGGGCGGACCCGCGCGGGCCCGCCCTCTCCCACCACCACATGAAAATCTTTCGCGCTACCGTATCACCGGCGAGCTGTGGACGCCGTATTTATGCGGGTCTGTGCTCATCGCCATCATCACACGCTCTGCTGCATTGCGGAAGTCGAACGGCTCCGAACGGCCCAGACCCGGGGAGTAAATGGAGCCATCATGCCCACTGCCACGGCTGCCGCCGACGAGATCGAACTCATAAATCACGCGACCTTTTTGCCCGAGTTTGTTCGCGTCCTTATCCGTGGAGACGTAGCCGCCACCGACTTTCGAGATCACCACATGGATCGCGACGTTCGACTTGCCGAACCCGAATTTGTCGAGCGGAACCACGCCACGCTCGTTCGGATGCCCGCCATCGACCACATCGAGCGAACCCTCCACGAGCCAGCCGACGGTCGGCACCTCATTATGTTCGATCACGCGCGACGGTGCGAGTCGCTCCAGCTCCTGCTTCAAATCATCCGCAAATTCCCGCCCCGCCAAAGATTGCCGGATTGGGCGCTCGCCGATCCCGCCGCGATGATTGCCGACATACTGCGTCGCGCCGACATCGAACGGACGAATGTAGATTGCTTCAGGGTTTGCAGCACCGCTGGCGACTTGCGTATCGGAGACATGCACCCCGGCACAGGAAGTGAGGAGAAGCGTGGCGCTGAGCGAGAAAATGAGGTTCTTCATAAGGATGTTGAGAGGATTCCCCGCTCGGAAATGCAAGATGCGTGCCGGAGGGGAATTTTGAGTTTGAAATCTTAATTTTGAATTTCAGCACTGCCCCGACCGGGCGCGCACCTTCGTTAAGTTCAGTTAAACTCAGCGGCTTTCCACGGACTGCGGCACTCTGCTGCAGTCCACAGGCGTGTCGGCCTTTGCGCGTGCCGCTCCCAACTGGACGATCGGCAGGCCTACGCTCCGACTTTCGTGCCGAGGGAGATCCCGCGGACTTTTTTGTAAAGTGTGACCGCGTAGGTATCCGTCATCCCTGAGACGAAATCCAAGATCTTGAGCAGTCGCAGATATGGGTCTTTTTCGGGGCGTCGCTTGCGGCCGAGGTTCTCGTCCGGGACAAGGAGCAGGAGCTTGTGACTGCGAGGCGATGCCCCTTTTCGCTCCGCCGCGACGTCGTTCAGGGCCGAGACGAAAATATCGAGCAAGCCGCCGAGCACCTCAAATCCAGCAGCCTCGATTTCCACGCCGCGCGCGGTCGAATAAATAGTGTCGATCGAGCGCTTTTGAATCTTCCCCCAAGCCTTCGATCGAGCGCCCGCGTCGATCAACGGCTGATCGAATGTCCCATCGAGCAGCCCCGACTCATTCGCGAGAAATGCATCCGCAGCATCGTCGATCGCGGCACCGATCGTCGTCGCGCGGAGGATTTGCACGCGCCGAACATCGCTGTGTGCGCGCTTCATCGATCGGGCGGGATATTTGTCCACCGGCATGAGCGCCGAGAATGCCTCGCGGACTTCTTTGTAGCGCAGATGGCCGGTGCGAAAGCCGTCCTCGAAATCGACGAGACGATAACAAATGTCGTCCGCCGCCTCGACCAGAAACGCGAGCGGATGCCTCGACCACCACGCCACATCGAGCGACCGGGAGAGGAGCCCGCAATGCTCCGCCACGCTGGCGAAGTGCTCACGCTCGCTTTGGAAAATGCCGAATTTTTTCCCACTGGCACCGCTATAGCCGGGATCGATGATCCTGCCTACAGCAGGCGGGATCGTAACACCGAGCACCGACTCACGCGGGTATTTTGTGAATGCGCCGAGCGTCGCGTGCGTGAGTTGCAGGCCGCCTTCGTTGTCCGGCATTTGCAGGCGCGTGAGCAACCGGAAGCCCTGCGCATTTCCCTCGTATTGCCCTACATCGGCACGCTGCGCAGCCGTGAAATCCTCCGCCGCACGCGCCGCGTGTAGCGATGTCTTGAACCAATGCCGGATCGCATCTTCGCCAGAGTGCCCGAACGGCGGGTTCCCGAGATCATGTGCCAGCGCGGCTGCGGAAACGATTTCGCCGAAATCGGAGCCGTGAATTCGGTCGAGTCCATTTCGCTCCACAAGCGCCGCGCCGACTCGCGCTCCGAGCGAACGCCCGACGCTTGCGACCTCCAGCGAATGCGTGAGCCGCGTGCGGACGTAGTCGTTATCCGCGAGCGGAAAGACCTGCGTCTTGTCCTGCAGCCGGCGAAACGCGGTGGTAAATGTAATTCGATCCGAGTCGCGTCGGAACTCCGACCGCGCTGCGTCGAGCGCCCCGCGTTTGGTCTTCCCGAGCCGGTCGGCGCAGAGGAGTTGCTGCCATTTCATGCTCTCTCGCTTTTGCTGGAAACCGGTGTCGTTCGCCGCGGCGTGAAGGGTCGTCGGAGAATTCATTTTTTCGGAACGCAGGCGCGGGCGATGTGCTTCCGAGCATCTTCAAGTACGCGTTTTCGCGCAACTGCGTTCGAGGATTTCGTGCCGCCCGAAGACTGCGGCGCACTCATCAGTGGGGCGTTCAGCGGCGGCGGCGCAGGGCCAGGAAGCCGAAACCGGCGAGCAGGGAGAGCGCAGTTGCAGGCTCGGGGATCGGGACGATTTCTCCAACGGCACCGACGTATTGCGCACCGGTGATGTCGCCGGCACCGAACGGCGCGGTCCAGGTGATTCCGGCGAGTTGCGCAGCGGAGAGGCCGAGCGAATTGCTTCCAAAAAAGAGTTGGTCGGTGCCGCCGCCGGTCGCGTTACCGCTCCAGTTGGCGATCGTGAGCGTTCCGGTCCAGCCGCTGAAAAATGCGCTACTGTCGGCGAGGTGCAGCACGCTCGCGCCCGTGCCGAGATCGATCGTGGAAGTCGTGCCCGCGACGGCGGTGAGCGCGCCGAGAGTGTCGCTGAAGCCCAGCGTTTCAAAGTGCCCGTTGTTCAGCGAAAGCGTCGCGGCGTCGTTCACGACATCCGACGCGCCGAGCCGGAATGCGGTCGCCGCGCTGCCATTCACCGCGACCGCCGATGTGGCGGAGAGCGCGCCAGACGCAGTGATCGCCCCGCCATTCACGGTAGTTGCGCCGGTGTATGCCGCCGGTGTCGAAAATGTCGCCGTTCCGCTGCCATGCTTCGTGAAATTGATCGCTCCGGTGATCGCTCCGGAAAATGTGCTGCCGCCATTTCCCAAGCCGATGGTCAGCGTGCGGAGCGTGCCGGTCGAATTCACGATCGCGCCCGATGCCGTCACGCCGTTCACGGTGAAATCCGAGTTCAAATCGAGCGTCCCAGCCGAGTTCACGACGAGCGGTTTACTGGTTTGCGCGCCGTTGTTGAGCAGCAGCGTCCCGCCGTTCACGACGAAGCCATTGAACGATGTCGTGGTCGCCTGATAGGTCGTGCGTCCGGGGCCGTTGATCGAGATTGTGCCGGCATTTGGCGCGTTCACTGGCCCAGCGATCGTGATGTCGCCCGAGCCCGAGATCGAGATGTCGCCGCGAAAGGTACTCGTGAGGTTGCCGTTGAGCGAGGAGCTGATCGTGACGCCCGCAGTGTTCGATGAGATCAGCGTGAGATCGGTGACGCCGCCGAGCGTCGCCGCGAGCGTGCCGCCTGTCGTCGTGATTGCGCTGTCGCCGGTGAAAAGGATGCCGCCATTCGCGATCAGATTTCCTGTGCTAAAAGTCACGTCGGTCGGTGCGCCCGTGGCGTCGATCTGCAGGCTCTGGAGCTGCTGTGGCGTGAGCGTCGCGCCGGGCGTGGAGGAGATGCGCGAGTTGTCCGTCGTAGCCGCCACGGCGTAGGCGGCTTGTTCAGCGGCGGTCAAAAGTCGCACGCCGTTTGTCGCGTCATACGTCACGAACCCCGTGCCATTTCCTCCGACCGCGGTGTCGCCGATCGCGCCTTTGATAATGCCGACGCCCGGAGTGCCCGCCGCGCCCGCGCCCGCGAGGGTCGGCGCCGTTGTGCCGAAGCGGATGTTCGCCACATTCGCCGTGCCGGGTGCCGCGGAGCCTAGCGCGGTGCCGCGAAAAAGCGCCACACCGTTATTCGTCGTGCCGCGTGTGAACGTCCCAAAATTCAAATCCGCCGAAGCGCCCGCAGCCGGCTGCGCAGTAATTTTCGTGAGCCCGGTGCCCTGCACGTAACTCGTGAATGTCTGCGCATTCGTCGCACCCGTCCCGCCTTTGAAAACGAACTCCGCCACCCCGCCGATCGTGAATCCGCCATTCGTCCCGCTGGTCGAAACCGTCGCCGCGCTGCGGTCGAAAATCAGCGCCCCGCGGCTCACCGTCGTCGTGCCGGTGTAGGTCAGGAGAGAAGCGGCCGCGTTCACGCCGTCGAGAGTCTGCGTGCCGCTGCCGATTTTCGCAAAGCCCGTCGCGCTCGTGGCGCCAGTTCCGAAGTTATTCCCGATGCTACCCGAATACGTCGTCGATGTATTCAGGCCGCCTGTGGTCAGCGTCGCATTAGTGCCGCCTGAACTGCTGTTCGTGCCGATCGACGCGCCGCTGCCGCCTGCCAGCGAGCCGATCGTCTGGTTCGTGCCGCCGCCGGTTCCGTTAGATAGAAGCAGTTGACCGTTCACGGTCACCGCGGAGGTCGCCGGGAGAGAATTGGTCGTGATGATTCGCAGCACCGTCCCCGCGCCGACCGTCGTAGCACCGGTATAGGTATTGGCGCCGCCGAGCAGGATAGAGCGGTTTGTGCTGAGACTCGTCAGCAGGTCGCCCGCGCCCGAAATACCGCCGCTGACTTGAAATGAATTCGAGGCGTGGTTGTTGATGAGTTCCAGTTTCCCATTCCCGCCGATGACGATCGGCGCTGTGATGACATCCGTAGCCCCAGCCGCCGCGTGCATGATCTGACCGTTCGTCGCGCCATTGTCAAAAATCAGCGAGCCGCCCGTGCCTGCGGCGATCGTATAGACACTCGGGGAAGTCGGGTCGCCGATGTTCAGAACGCCGATGCGGATTTGCTGATCGAGTGTGATCGTCTGCGCGCCGGTGATGTTCGCCGTCACGTTTGCGACATCGCTGGTGGCATTCGGAAAAGCGGGACCGCCGCTCCAGCTGCCAGCGACATTCCACGCGTTTGTGCCGGCGCCGAGGCTCGGCGGATTCCATGTGAAAGTGTCCGCTTGGGCGGTGATCGCAGCCATGCCGAAGACGGCGGCGCAAGCTGCGGTGAGGCGGGAGCGGGAATTTGCTTTCATAAAGATCGGCGAGCGTTTGCGCGAATGCAGCGCGACCGTAAAAGCGCGCGACGGATGTTCAAACGGTTTTAGGTAGATTCTGAGCGACTTCTCGAGTGGGAAGCCCCGCAAAGGTGGAGCACGCGACCCGCGTGCCGTTTGCGGCAACCCGGCGCAAACGCCCGACACCGCGCGCAACAACCCGGCGCACTTTTCAAAATCCTCAAATCCGATTCCCGCGATACCGTAACCACATGATCTGGAAAACTCGCACGCGCACCCTCGACCTCTCGCGGCGCGGGCTCGTGATGGGCGTGCTGAATGTGACGCCGGATTCCTTTTCCGACGGCGGACGCTGGGTCGATGTCGAGGCCGCGGTCGCACACGGGATCGCGATGGCGGAGGCCGGTGCGGAGATCATCGACGTCGGCGGCGAATCCACGCGCCCGGGCGCGGAGCCGGTCGGGGCGGAGGAGGAGACGCGGCGCGTGGAGGAGGTCGTGAGGAGGCTGAAGACGGTTTTTACGTGGACGAAATGCGGGGAAAAAGCGCCCGTAATCTCCATCGACACGATGAAGCCGAATGTCGCACAGGCGGCGGTGAAGGCGGGCGCGGAGATCATCAATGACGTGAGCGGGCTCCGCAGCGTGGAGATGCGCGATGTCGTGCGTGAGACGGGCACGGGCGTGATCGCGATGCACATGCAGGGGACGCCGCGCGAGATGCAGACCGCTCCGCATTACGACGACGTTTGCGGCGAAATTCGGGATTATTTTCGACAAGTTTTTGACCAGTGCCTAGGCTGCGGCATCAACACGACCCGCATCGCTTTTGACCCCGGGATTGGCTTCGGAAAAACCGTGGCGCACAATCTCGCCATCCTGCGCGGCCTTGATTCCATGCGGGTCGGCGGGCGACCGCTCGTGCTCGGCGTGTCACGCAAATCGTTTCTGGGGAAGATCATCGGGTCGGAGAAAACCGAGGACAGCGAGTGGCCGACAGTCGCGCTCACGGCCTACGGCCGCAGCCACGGCGCGAATGTCGTGCGCGTGCATGACGTGCGGCCCAACGTGGAGGCGCTTCGAATGATCGAGGCGATTTTGGAGCCGTGAATTTGGGCTCATTCATTGGCCGGCATTGGCGCGATCTCGTCGAAATCGGCATTCTGTGGGCGGCGATTTACAACGCTTGGATTTTCTTCCGCGGCACGCGCGGAGCCAAAGTGCTGACAGGGCTCGCGGTCATCCTGCTCGCAATCGTGCTGTGCTCAGAAATCTTCGAGCTGCCCGAGATTAGCTGGCTCTTTCGCAATCTCGTCACCGTGCTCGCATTCGCGCTCGTCGTGATCTTCCAGCCCGAGCTGCGACGCGCGCTGGCGGCGCTCGGGAGCAGCCGATTTTTCGCGACCGTCACTCAGCGCCGCGAGACCGTGGAGGCGCTGACGGAGACGACTTTCGAGCTCGCGAATCGCCAACTCGGTGCGCTCATCGCGATCGAGCGCGACACGAATATCGACAACTTCGCGGAAACCGGCACGCCGCTCGATTGCGAGCTTTCGCCCGATCTCGTCGTCAGCATTTTTTTCCCAAAAACCCCGCTGCACGACGGCGCGCTGGTGATCCGAAACGACCGCATTGTCTCCGCCGCCTGCGTGCTGCCGGTCTCCCAGCGCGTCGATCTCGACCGCACGCTCGGCACGCGGCATCGCGCGGCGCTCGGACTCACGGAGGAGTCGGATGCAGCGGTGATCGTCGTGAGCGAAGAGACCGGGATCGTGTCGATTTGCCACCGCGGACAGATCGAGCGGAACTTCGATCCGGCGAGCTTCAAGCAGCGGATCGGCGAACTCCTTTTACTCCAAAAAGATGAAGACCCTGAAACGAATCGTCCTGCATCACTGGGTCGCGAAGCTCGCGGCTCTGGCCCTGGCCATCACGCTGTGGGCCGCGATCCGCAAGAGCATCCGCACGACCGAATTGCCTTCTAGGTTCCAGTTCGACGCAGGCGAAAAATTCCAGTTTGAATCGCGCGGATATGCCCCAACCAAGTAAGTCCGGCTCCGAGCCGCCACGCAAAATCTTCGGCACAGATGGTGTCCGCGGCGTTGCAAATATCGAGCCCGTAACCGCCGAGACTGCGCTGAAACTCGGCCGCGCAGCGGCGCACGTCTTGATGGAAATGAGCGCGAAAGCCGGCCGCACCGGTGGACGCGCAAAGATCGTAATCGGCAAAGACACGCGCCTCTCGGGCTACATGCTCGAGAATGCGCTCGCCGCCGGAGTGATGTCGCTTGGGGCCGATGTGCTCTTGATCGGGCCGCTGCCGACGCCCGGCGTGGCCTACATCACGCGCTCGCTGCGCGCCGACGCCGGCATCGTACTCAGCGCCTCTCACAACCCGTATGAAGACAACGGGATCAAATTTTTCCGCCACGACGGATACAAGCTCGACGACGAAATCGAGCAGCGAATCGAGTCCCTCGTATTCAGCGGCGACATCGAATCAATCCGCCCGACTGAGGGAAAAATCGGACGCGCCACGCGCATCGACGACGCCCTCGGGCGCTACGTGGAATTTGCGAAAGCGAGCTTTCCTCGTGGCATGACGCTTGAGCACATGCGGGTCGCGATCGATGTCGGACACGGTGCGGCTTACAAGTCGTCGCCGTGCATTTTGCGCGAACTCGGTGCCGATGTGACGGTCTGCAACAACGAGCCGACAGGCCGCAATATCAACCTCAACTGCGGCAGCACGCACCCCGAAGAGATCCAGCGGATCGTGAAGGAATCGGACGCTCAGGTCGGCATCAGTCACGACGGCGATGCCGATCGTGTCTTGCTCTGCGATGAGAATGGGGAGCTCGTCGATGGGGATGAGATCATGGCGATCGCGGCGCTGGATTGGATCAAAAGCGGGCGGCTCCGGCAGAACACTCTCGTCTCGACGATCATGAGCAACTTCGGCCTCGACGAAACTTTGACGAAAGGCGGCGGGCGCGTGATTCGGACGAAAGTCGGCGACCGGTACGTGATCGAGGCAATGATGAAGGGCGACCTAAATGTCGGCGGCGAGCAAAGCGGGCACATGATTTTCCGCGACTTCACGACGACCGGCGACGGGATCATCAGTGCGTTGCAAATCCTGCGGATCATGGTCGAAACCGGAAAGCCGCTCAGCGAGCTGAAGCGCTGCCTTTCCAAATATCCGCAAGCCCAGCGCAACCTCCGCGTCCGCGAAAAGCGGGCACTGGAACAACTCCCCGAAGTGCTGAAGCTCGTGCAGGAAACCGAGCGCGAACTCGACGGCGCGGGCCGCGTGCTGCTGCGCTACTCCGGCACCGAGCCAAAAATCCGCCTGCTCATCGAAGGCCGTGACGGCGACCGAATCAACGCGCAAGCCGACCGCATCGCCGGGCTGATCGCCGAGACGATCGGGGAGTGAAAAGCCTCTTCCTCACCGGCACCGACACCGATGTCGGCAAGACCTACGTGGCAGCGCTCATCTTGCGCGCGCTGCGCGCGGAGGGGATCGATGCCGTCGGAATGAAGCCAATTTGCTGCGGCGATCGCACCGATGCACTGCTGCTCCACACCGCTTCCGACGGCTGCGCGGAACTCAACGACATCAACCCCGTCTGGCTGCGAACGCCCGCTGCGCCTTACACGGCGGCGATGATCGAAAATCGCGCGATTGATCTGGCGCTCATCCGCGAGACGTTTGCGAAGCTCCGCGAGGCGCATGAATGCGTGATCGTCGAGGGCGTCGGCGGCTGGCGCGTGCCGATCACGGACGCGTATTTTCTGAGCGACCTCGCGGCGGAATTCGCGCTCCCCGTCGCCGTCGTCGTCGCGAATCGCCTAGGCGCGATCAACCACGCGCTGCTCACCGTCGAGTCGATCCGAGCCAGCGGCCAGAACTGCGCCGGCGTGATTTTCAACGAACTCCCCGGCACCGAACCCGGCATCCCCACGACCACGAACCGCTCGGTGCTCGAATCCCTTTTGGCGGTGCCGATACTGTTCGATGTGGGCTGCAACGAACAGGTATCCGCCTCCATCGTGTCGAGGCTGCGCGTCTGACATCGCTACACTTGTGTCATGAATTCGGTCGCTCTAAAGCACTTCCCGCTGACCGGTTCTCTGTAAAATCGCACTGGCATCGGCGTTGCTCCCATCTGCGGCACGCCATGCTCATCCAAAAGACTTTCCACGTCCGCGACGGACTCGACCGCACAAAAGCCCGCCTCCGCGATTTTCCCAGCTACCGGCGCTCGCTCGAAATCGTCGATGTGTCCTCGCTCCTCGGCTGCCAGCCGCTCCGCTTCGCCTTCGTCTCCGGCAACGGCTTCCGCGCCAATGTGGAACTCGAAACGCTGGACTCCGAGAACCCCAACCAAACCCTTTTCCGCTCCACCGGCGGCAACATGAGCGTCGCCGGACTCGTCGAGTTCATCGCCATCCGCGACGACCTGACCGAAGTTCAGCTCACGATCGACTACTCCGTGACTTCGCCAATCCACAGCGTCCTCGACGCCGTCACCGGCACCATCGACCGCTTTGTCACGCGCCAGCTCCGCCGCCTGCAGGCGACGCTCGCCGGCGCCCCGCACGAGCCGGCAGCAAGCGGCCGGAGCGATGCCACTTTCAGACAGCCACAGCTCGCGCGCTGAGCGGACACTTTCGGGGGAAAAGCGGGCGGCTCGTGCCCCAACCGCGGGCATGAGCCGCCTCAGCTATTCCAAAAGGTGAAGTGGTCGGGGTGACAGGATTTGAACCTGCGACCTCCTGGTCCCAAACCAGGCGCTCTACCAAGCTAAGCTACACCCCGAGACTGCAGCGGACGGTGACTATGGCGCGGACCGGTTTCTCCGCAAGGTTTTCCCGCACTCTTTTCTGCTCACTTCGCGCCCGCGGACAGCGATACGCTCGCCGTCATGCGTGTGAAAATCCTCCCTCTCGTGCTCCTCTGCATCGGCGTGTGCGCTCCGGCTTTTGCCGCGCAGCGGCTGAAGGTCAGCGACAACAAGCACTTCATCGTCCGCGACGACGGCTCGCCCTTCTTCTACCTCGGCGACACCGCATGGGAGCTCTTCCACCGCCTGAGCCGTGAAGACGCCGAGACGTATCTGAAAGACCGCGCCGCCAAGGCCTTCACCATCATCCAGTGCGTCGCGCTGGCGGAGGAAGACGGGCTGCACATTCCCAATGCCTACGGTTTCACCCCGCTCATCGGCGACGACCCGACGACGCCCGACGTCAAGGCCGGCCCGCAGAACGACTACTGGGACCACGTCGATTTCATCGTGGAAAAGGCCAACTCCCTCGGGCTCACGGTCGGTTTCCTCCCGACTTGGGGCGACAAGTGGAACAAGAAGTGGGGCGTCGGCCCCGAGATTTTCACCCCGGAAAATGCCGCCATCTACGGCGAATGGCTCGGCCGGCGGTATCGCGAAAAAGACCTCATCTGGATTCTCGGCGGCGACCGCCCCATCGAAAACGATCGGCATCTCGAAATCCTCCGCGCCATGGCGCGCGGATTGAAAAAGGGCGACGGCGGCGCCCACCTCATCACCCTCCATCCCAGCGGCGGCAGCGGCTCCGCCGACAAGCTCCACGGCGAAGACTGGCTTGACTTCAACATGCGCCAGAACGGCCACGTCGCCGAATACGCCCGCTACGCCCTCACCCACACCGACTACCTCCGCACCCCCACCAAGCCCGTCCTCGATGCCGAGCCCATCTACGAAGACCACCCCATCTCCTTCAAGGCCGCCGACTTCGGCCACTCCGTCGCCGCCGATGTCCGCCGCCCCCTCTACTGGGACCTCTTCGGCGGCGCGTGCGGCCACACCTACGGGCACCACTCCATTTGGCAATTCGCCGCCCCCGGCCGCAAGCCCGTCAACAACCCCCTTCTCCCCTGGCCCGACGCCCTCCAGCAGCCCGGCGCCGCGCAGATGCAGCTCGGCCGCCACCTCATCGAATCCCGCCCCATCCTCACCCGCATCCCAGACGACACCCTCATCGTCACCGCCGCAGTCCCCACCGCCGTCCCCGGCGCCGGCCGCTATCGCTACACCGCCACGCGCGACGCCGCCGGCACATTCGCCATGATCTACGTCCCCTGCGGGCGCCCCTTCGCCATCCACATGGATAAAATCACAGGCGCGAAAATCACAGCCACCTGGTTCGACCCGCGCACCGGAAAAACCGAACCCATCGGCACCTTCCCCAACACCGGCGAGCGCACCTTCACCCCGCCCGCCCCCGGCGAAGACCTCGACTGGGTCCTCGTCCTCGACGACGCCGCAAAAAACTACCCCCCGCCCGGCCAGCCCCACTGACCCGCGACTTTTCCATGAAAAACAACCTCCTCATCGCCTCCGCTGCCCTCCTCCTCGCCGCGGCCGGCTAGGCTCGTCGGCGCCCGCCTGCACGCACGCCCCACGACACGACCGGCAGCGACGCGTCCGCTTCACAAAAAGCGCCCACCTCGGGAAATAGCGCGAACATTCAAGCCGAACCAAAGCCCGTCCCCAGCGACGTCATCGAGAAAGCCGCGCCCATGCCAGCGCCGTTTTCGCTTCGACCTCGAGCGGGACGGAGGCCGCTCTCGCGCTTTTCGAGTCCATTCGCGATTTCTCCTGCGGAGAAAAAGCCGGCATCCTCGAAAAAATCGCAACCCCCTGGATCGCCCGCGACGCCCCCGCCCCCATGGCTTCGGCCGATGCCCTCCCGCCCGGCCCAGTCCGCGAATCCGCCCTCGGCGAATTCGCCGCCGCATGGACCGAGCACGACGACTCCCAAATCCAGGCCGCCCTCGCCCGCCTCCCCCAGGACGCTGGAAAATCAGCCGCCGTCGAAGGCTTCGCCCGCGCCATCTTCGACACCGACCCCGACGCATCCCTCCGCACCCTCCGCGCCTTCCCCGGCGAAGCCAACCGCATCGCCCGCCTCACCCGAGTCTACTCCCACTGGGAGCAGTCCAACTCCGCCAGCGCCCGCGACTGGCTCACAAACGTCCCCCTCACCCCCGCCGAGCGCACCGCACTGCAGCAGCAGCCGTGACTCCGACGACAGGACTTTCTCGAAAACTCAAGCCTTCGAGTACCGCACCCGCCCCGCGTGCCGGTCGAGCCGTCCCGAGTGGGCGGACTTTTTGAGGTGTGAAACGACGGACAGACATCATCACTGCATCGGCCCGATGCTCAACCACCCGGGAGCATCGCGATCTTGCTCGGCGTTGGCGAAGCGGATGCTTTTGCCGCCCGGCATGGGATTGATGACCCGCAGGGCGAGCATCAGTGGAGCGCGGCCCAGCTTCGCCACATCGAGGGTGGCGATCCATTCACGAGGGGCATCGCCGGGAAGCAGACCCGTGATTTTCCAATCCACTGGCCAGCTCTGCGCGATGTGTCCCTCAGCATCCAAGGCGGCGACTTCGAGACGCCAGTCGCGGTAAAACGGAGCGACCCCTTGATTGATCACGTTCACAGTGAGCTTCACCCGCCCTCCCTCCTGAGTGATCGTGGCGGCGGGCACATGGAAATCGTAACCCATGCGGCGCACCTGCTCGGCAGCCCGGCGATAGCGTTCGGCATCGGCCCTCTTTTTGAAAAGACCGCTCTCCAGCAGCCAGGAAACATGAGTTTGCTCCACGCAGGTGAGGAAGTCCTGAGCCTTCGGGTGCTCTGGCTTGGCGTCGTGAATCTGGCCCCAGACCTCGGGTCGCACCTCGCCGCCGATGGGTTGCGTGCGCCATTTGTTCAAGGCGCCTTCGCCGGCTACCTTTAGCATCCGCATGTAGAACCAACCGCTGCTCTCTTCACCCAGGTCCAGCGTCCCCCATGCGAAGGAATCATCATGATAGCCAAAGGGCAGATTCGCATTTGCCGCGAAGTGACCTTCGCCCGCCGGATAACGCAGCAGCACGGGCGTACGTTTCAGCGCCTTCTCATAGGCAGCAAGCACGCGCCCCTGAGTCTGGACAGAGGCAAATAAATCCGCGCGCGGCCAAGTGTGCCACTCCCCCCAAGAGCCAAGCAGCCCGGCAGTGATGTAAGCGATGCGCGGATCGCCATCGTAGCGCTTCCCAAGCGCGGCGATAAAGCTCTCCAGCGCCTGCACGAATCGCTCATCCGAGTAGTCGGGACTGTAACACACATCGGCGGGTGATTTCTCGGTGCCGTTCGTCCACTCAGTGACTTTCACCCCCTGATCGCGCAGAAACTTCGGCAAGCCGGATTTCTGCCCCGGATACTCCACCCATACACGGAAGATGGCTTGGTTCCCCCGCGATGCGATATCACCGAGCAGCGCCTCCAAAGGTTGCCAATTAAATGACTCCGCGCCGAGCATGAGGTCTGACAGCGGAATATATTGGAACTCCATGCTGTGAGGGAAGGCATCTCCCGCCATGTTGGAGAAAGGAACGAGCCCCTTGAGCGGATTGTCCGCAGGGGATGGTGCAGACGTCAGCCTCGGAAGGTCGGCGCGAATCTCTGGAGTCGTCATCAGCGCGATGACCCAGATGACGATAAGTCTAAAGGCAACCATTATGCCGTCATGCCGAGTGGATCATCTGTGTTCGATGTAGCTTTGGGCGAGCACTTCTCCCAATCGCACAATCCCCGCCGTGGTGATGACTAGTTTCTCTTACTGCGGAGGTAGATCAAAGACTTTAAAGATTCGATCGGCATGGCGCCACACGCTGCGTTTTAGGATGACGAGAAGGAGCATCCTAAAGAGGTGGACAGTGAGTTCAAAAAAAACCTGGCGAAAACAGGAAGTCTTGGCGGCCTCATTCCCCAGCGCCTGCAGACACTTTATATCCTTTGGTGAGTTCGGAAAATCGCTCCCGCATGGCTTTCAATCGCTCTGGCTGGCGGGTGGCCAGATTCGTGTGCTGCCCCACGTCCTTGTTGAGGTCATAGAGCTGCTCCTTCGGTGCGCCGGGATTGATCTGACCGCGCTCATCCACATCGCTGTTATGAAACTTCATCACCTGATAGCTCAGGCTCCAGGGTTTTTCCGGCTCGGGCGCGGTCTTGCCTCCCGAACCTTGATGCGGAATGTAGAGCCACGAACCCTGCCGCAGCGCGAGGCTGCGCGTGCCGTGCAAAATCGCTTCAGTGCGATTTAGCGGGGACTTAGTTGGATCGAGCAGCGCGGCGAGTTCCGAATGACCATCGGGTGAAGCGCCCGCGGGCACCGCCCCTCCGCCAGCCTCCGCGAGCGTAGCCATGAGATCGACTTGATGGAAAAACTCGTTTCGCTCGCTGTTCGCAGGAATTCGACCGGGCCAGCGCGCGAGAAGCGGCACGCGATGACCACCTTCCCACACATCGGTCTTCTGGCCTAGCAGCTCACCATTCGTGCGGTGTCCGGCACGCAATGCGGCTTGCTGATAACGGCCCGCATTGTCGCTGGTGAAGATGACGAGAGTGTTCTGCGCAAATCCTTGTTTCTCCAACGCATCCAGCACGCGACCTACACAATGATCGAGCTGCTGGACATAGTCGCCGTAAAGGCCCGCCTCGCTCTTGCCGCGGAACTCCGGTGCGGGATTGATCGTGTTATGCGGAGCTTCCCACGCCAGATACAAAAAGAACGGCTGTCCTGCTTTCTGGTCAGCGAAAAACTTCTCAGCCTCATCCGCGAGGATCAGGTCCAGCTTGTCATCTGGGCGCAGTTCCATCGCCTTTTTGCCACCAATTTGTTTCCCATGCGCACCGGTGCCCGGCGAGTGATCTACGCTGATGGGATCGTCCTTTTCCAAGCCGAAAATCCAATGATCCCGCACGAAAACCAGCGGAGGCTCCGAGTGCGTTCGCGGCGTGCCGAAATAGGAATCGAAGCCAAACTCCAGCGGCCCCGGTTTCAATTCCGCATTCCAGTTTACGGTCATGCTCGTGCCGAAGCCATTGTGCCATTTGCCGAGCGCGGCGGTGCGATAGCCCGCTGACTTCAGGACCATCGGCAGCAGGACTTGGCCGGGGTCGAAGTTGCAAGCGTAGTCCATTGAGCGCCCGATTCGGAAAGCATAGCGACCCGTGAGGAGGGAGTATCGCGAAGGCATGCAGATGCCACTGAAGGAGTGCGCGTCAGTGAAGCGCGCCCCGTCGCGGGCAAGCGAGTCAATGCGCGGCGTGGCGATCTTCGTCGCGCCGTAGCTGCTGAGATCGCGATAGCCTAAGTCATCCGCCACCATGAGTAAGATGTTCGGCTTCTCGGCGGCATGCGCGGTGAGAGTGCCGGCCACGAGAGCTGCGAGAATGAACAGGTTGCGTTTCATCGTTTGGCGGTGGGTTTTGATGAAGATCGCCCCGGCAGCGGGCCCCAGATTTCTGCCATGAGCGCGAAAATTTCGGGCTCGTCCCGCTTCAGTTCACCGGCGACGAAGGGGTAGAAATCATTCGAGCCGAAGTAGCTCTCAGTCATCTCGGCAAAGAACTCCTTTGCGTTGTTCAGCGCGTAGTGTTCGCGCATCGGACCGGGGCTGGTGAGCACGGATTTGTATTTCCCGCTGTCACAAAACTTCTTCCAGGCAGCCGTCACGCGCTCATCGTCGAAGCCGAGCACTTGATCGTGATAACCATGCGCCAGTTCGTGCAGCACGACCCATGGCATCCGGTGATTTTCAAACGGCGAGAGAAACTGCTCCGCGTCGGGAATGTGGACGCACCTCGCCAGCGTCTCGCTGTAGCCATGGTCCTTTAGCCAGTCCGCATCCGGATGATACTGCATGATGCGAAGGTCGCCGTAATCGAGGTCGAGTTCGATGGTGATCTCGCGCAGTTTCGCGAGCGCCTTTTCCGGCACGACGACTGTGATGGCGACGAGCCGAGCGGTGAGCAGTTTTACGGCGCGCTCGCCGAGCACTGCCCCTTCGCCTTTGAGCAAGCGGTCATCCACCCGCACGCTCCAGCCTTCGATGTCGCGCGTGGTGTGGGCGGTGGGTAGTGCGGGCGGGTCGGCGGCAAATGTGCGAACGCACAGCAGCGTGAGGAGTGAGATAAGGATGGTTTTCATTGGGAGGTTAGTAAGGCGGAAGGAGCCATGCGTGATCGGTTGTGGGTTTTAACGAGCCGACGGGCGCGCTTTGAACTCCGCGAGGCTCACCAGCGTCGGCGTGGCACTGCTCGATTCGATGGCGGCGATGCATTGGTCCATTTGGTCCACTTCCTCGCTTTTTTTAACCTGCTTGCCGGCCGCGGCGACGAGTTGAGCGCGGACTTCCTTCAACTGCGGCAGGACGGCCTTCGCGTGGGTGCCATAGCGTTGGAGGTATTCGAGGCATTTGCCAACACGTTTACCCGCGCCCCAGCGGGCAGGTTCGACCACGGATACACACAGCGCCATCCCTTCGCGGATGTGCAGGCGCGAGAAAAGGTCGAGGCCGGCGAGGCGGATGCCATCACCGAACATTTCGTCGCTCGGCGCGAGCCGCTCGACGGCCTTGGCGATGGCGGGCAGCAGTTCCACGAGGTCACTGTCGGTCAGGTCGCCGAGAACCTTTCCCACCGAGCCGCGGGCGACACTGTCTTCGTTTTGCAGCAGCGATTGCACGGCGGGGTAGAGGAGTTTGCGGTCCACGCCCTCGAGTGATTCGGCGAGGATGCTCTTTGGCCCACGGGAGCCGGGGTAGGGCGAGAAGAGCGCCACGGCGGCGGCGCGCTGCACCATGCGACGCGGGTCGGCGGGGTTCGGGCGCACAGTCATGGCAAGCAGGTCGCTCACGCTGGCTTTGCGCGCTTCGGCACCGAGATTGGGCAGGGCTTCGGCGGCCAGGCTTTGCAGCCACGGGTCCGGGTCTTTGAGCGCGGCGCGCAGTTGCGGCGCGGCGGCATCGGAGCGCGGTCCGAGCGCGCCCAAGGCTTCGCAGGCTCCGTAACGGGCGTCGCGGCGGTCGCTGGCGAGCAGCTTGAGCAAGGCCGGGGTGAAATCGTCCGGCTTCTTCCCCAGTGCGGCGGAGGAACGCAGGCGCACCGCGGGGGACCAGCTTGACAGCCCGGCGAGCAGTTGCTGCGGCGTACGCCGGTCGTAGCCGTTCTCGGCATTCTTGTATGGGTAGTCGCGTCCGGCGGCGATGACCTCGGCAACTTGCGCGGCGTTGAGAGCCGGAACGCAGAACGGTTTTTTGCCGGTGATGCGGAGGCTTTTCAGCGGTAAAGCGTAGGCCAGCAGATAGCCGCCCGAGCAGTCCCAGCCGGTGTAGTTGCCATGCTCCTCCTCGCCGACCGGCGCGCCTTGATAGAGCCAGCTCGTGTTCCAGCCGCGCGCGAGGTCGTAGTACCACGCCTGTTCCTTCAAATAAGCGCCCGTGGCCAGCGGACCGAGGCGCGCCACGCCGGGCAGCGCCCAGAGCACGTTGAAAAAATTGCCCGTGTGCCCGCGCTCGCGCTCGCTGTAGGCGGCGGTGGACATCTTCCCGAAAAACTCCGTCGCCTCGCGGTCGCCGAGCAGATCGTAGAGCACCGCTGCGCTGGAGCACTTGCCATTGTCCTCGTGCGCGGGAAACGGCGAGTGGTCGCCATAGGGCACCGCGCCTTTGTCCACATACCAGCGGAGGAAGCCCGCCGCCTTCGCGATGGCGCTGTCCAGCACAGGGTCTTTCACGCCGGCCTCGCGGGCCAGCACCATGCCGATGCACAGACTGAGGCCCGGCTGGTTCATGCTGCCGTAGCCGTTCAGGTTCCCGCTCGGCAGGGCGAATTTGTGCCCCCACGTTCCGACAGCGCTCTGGCCATGGGCCGACTCCATCGCGAGCCGTTTCAGGCCGGGCATGATGGCCTGATCCCCGGTCGCCATTTCATACTCCGCCAGAAACGTGAGGATGTACCCGTAATACCAAGTCGCGAAACCATCGGTCGAAAAGTCCGCCGCCCAGCGCGCCTCTTTCTGGAGCATTGGCAGATACTCCTTGCTCCCGCTAGCCAGCAGCGCGAGCGCATTGAGCGAACGCGGAATCGCATTCAGGCCGCGCATGTAATCCGGCCCGGCCATCCGTCGCGCGAGCGACGCGCAGCCCAGTTCGAAAATGCGCTTCGATTTCGGGCAATCATACGGAGCAGTGGCGCTGTAGCTGCCGAGCACCGGCAGCGTCACCACGACCTCCTCCGACTTCCCCGCGCGCCAGCGCAGCAGCCGGAGCTTTCCGCCGCCCTTCTCCGTCTCCGCTGCCCCGATGGCGCTGGCAAACTGAATGCGCGCATCGCCGGAAAAGCTCTTCCCCTCCACGCCGAGAATCACATCCCCGATGCCCAGCACGACCGCCGCTGGGGAGCCCTTCGCCACGGCCGTCACGAGAATCTGGCGCGCCTCAGCCGAGTGGCCGTTGTTCGTGAAAATCCAGCCCCGCGCCCCGGTCGGCCCGAGCGTCCAGTCGTGCGGCCCATCCTTCGCGACGGTGTCGCCCTTGGTGAAGTCGGGCATCGCCATCGCCTTTTCTTTGCCCGCGGCGATAGCAGGAACTGGCGCCGCGATGATGGCGGCGAGCGCGAGCGAAAGGAGGACGGTTTGCATCAGTTTGCCTTTTTGAGGTGCTTGAGTTCAGGCATCGCTTCGGCCAAGCCCTTGCCGACGCCGCCGAGGATTTTCGCCGAACCTAGGTAGTGGAATTCAAAGTTCGAGATGCCTTTCTCCATTACCAGTCGCTCGCGCTCGGTGAGACCTTCCACACACAGTTTCTCCACCAATGCCTTCTCCTCGGCGGGTGTCATCTTGCCGTCAGTCGCGAGCTTCTTGGCCTGTTGCTTAATCGCGTTTTCTTTCGCCTTCGCGGCGCTCAGTTCGCGGTCCCAATACTTCTCCGACAGCACCGTCGCGACGTTCCCCTTGAACTCCGGCAACAACGCCGCCGCTGCCATCGCGTCGCGGAAGTTTTGGTGCCCCGCTTTGTAACGCTGTTGGTCGGGTCCATAGTCCGCGGTCGGCCCGCCCACGCCGAGCACGCCGATGACGAACGGCAGCTTCGGCGCGTTCAAATCCTTCCGCACGTCGCGGATGAAGTCAGCCATCACCGTGCTGTAGGCATCGTAGCCGCCGGGCTTGTCGCGCAGCGGATAGGTGTCACCGTCCACCATGTCGTTCCAACCCTGGAACCACGCGAATCCCGCCAGTTCGTAGCCCTGCGCCGCGTCGTAGCTGGGCACCACACGCTTCAGGTCGCCGAGCACCATTTTCACATGCTCGACCATGAGCCGGTAAAACACGCCCGTCGCCGCCACCTTCTCCGCTTTCATTGCCGCCACGTCCTTGCCCTTCTTTGTAAAAGCCGCGAGCTGCGCCTCGCTGAACACATACGGTCCCGCGCTCGGCGGACGGAAATCCGTGTTCAGACTCTTGCCACCCCACGAGGTCTTGATGAGCAAAATGGGTGAGTCCGTGAACTTCTCCATGTAAATCCCGAACGTGAACTCCGGCCCGATTTTCGGTCCGGCGTTCGACGCACCAAAGCCCGCCGTCAGCTTCCCCGTCTGTTCGACCTTCTCCTCCGCCCCGCAGCCGATGGACGAAATCCACACGCGGTCGCAGACCTTCGGCTTCCCATCCGCGCCCAGCATTTCCGCGAGCATCGGCTTCGTCGCCGGATCCATGCCGATGTGCTCGAAGGTGGTGACCTTGGCATGGCCCTGCATGTTCGATTGCCCGGCGAGGATGAAGACTTGCAGCGGCTTCGCGTGAAGCTGAGCCGCGAGGACGAGTGTGGTGACCAATGTAATAGCGATTTTCATGGAGTTGTGGTGGTTGGTTGCAGAATGACGGAGCGGATTTTTCTGCGGGAGCTTGCTGTAACAATCGTTCGGCGCATCGCCTGCTTGGTGATCGTGAGATCATCGACATAGATCCAGTTGTCCGACGTGATCTCGGGGTGGCGATACATGCCCAGCTTCAAGTAGTGCTGATTGTCATTGTGCATGTTCGGGCCCTCGAGCACCGCAGCGGGTTTTTCCATGTCATCGAAGAAGACGGTGGCCTTGCCATCGACTTTCCGTGACCAGTAAATTTCCAGGGCGACGCTGTGCCATTTGCCGGACTCGAGGAATAGCGGGCCGCGTTTCTGGGATTGATCCAGACCGTAGGCGATGGCGATGGCTAGCTTGCCCTGCAATTCACCGATACTGAGCAACACCGGCAGGCTCTTAGATGCGAAGGCTTCCCACTTCTCACCGCGATTCTTGTCTGGCTGATCGTGCCACTGGCCGATGAGCCACCAGCGATTCTTCGGTGCATCGGATTGAAACCCCTTCGGCACCATAAAACGCCATGCGTAGCGCACCGTGTCGCCCTGGTGGTGCGGGTAATCCACACTGACCTCGGCAGGGATGCCGCCATGGAGTTTCTTCTGGCCTGGAAAAACGTGCAGCCCGAGATACTGGTCAGTGCCCTCGCCCACTATCGCGATGTTCTCGATGGCAGACATGTCAACATGCGCAAACTCCAGCAGGGTCTCCGGCATGATGCAGCGCAGGTAGCTGAGTTCCTTCTCTCGATCGCTAGGGGACGTGGCCTCGCTACAGACGGAAGCAAGCAAGGAGGCGAGGACAAACAAGACACGGGTCACCTGACGACTTAGGATGGGGACGATCTTCACGGGGCTACGATGACGAAGGCTGGCCGTGAGAGCGTCAGGGTTTCGAGCTCCTGAGTTTTGCGATGAGGAACTGGATCGGATCGGGATAAGCCACATCCATTGCACCGGGATACATTAGGTAACTCTCGACGGGGACTTCCTTGAGCCGCTCCTGGAGCTTGAGGCCGAAGTTCGCGGTATGAGTCGGGTCTTTCTGAGCCTTCCCGATTTCCGGTTTTACCGTGTAGTAGAGGAAGACCGGTGGATCGTCGGGCGTGGCAAGTTCGTAGGGGGAGTATTCCCTGATCCACGGCAGGATTTTTTCACGGCCTTCGAGGAATTTCTGAAAGTTGGCGAAGCCGAAAGCGTGGCCGCCATAGACGCTGTTCGGCGTCCACTCGCGCATCTGCTGCGGGTCGAGCGAGGTCTGCGCGCCGAAGACTCCGGCGCAGGTGAGTCGCGTGGATTCGCGGGCGATGGGATCGTCGCTTTTCAGATCGGCCATGTCCTCATGGAATGCGAGCCAGAGGCTGGAGCACGCACCCGCCGAGCCGCCGGATGCGCCGATGCGGGTCTTGTCCAAATTCCAATCCGACGCCTTGCTGCGGACAAATTGCAACGCGCGGGCGGCGTCTTCGAGCGGCCATTTTACAGGAGGCTGCACACCTGCGGCGGTGGCTTCCTGGACGAAGCGGTAGTTGATCGAGACCACCGAGATGCCCGCTGCGAGATACGCTTTCACGCCAGTGACTTTGTTTTTGTCGTTAGACTTCCACGCGCCGCCGTGGATGAAAAAGACCAGCGGCGTGGGCTGCGCGGACTCGGCCTTCCAGAAGTCCATCACCTGCTTCTCGTGCTTGCCGTAAGGGACGTTGGCCAACGTCGGTGGCGTCGGATTTGGGTTCTCGCCTTCCGGCACCCAGAAGGGCGCGGGGCTGGCTTTTACTTTCCGCGTAACAGCGGGCGCTTGTGCACCGGCGCTGAGAGTCAGTGCGACGAGCGCGAGGACGAGTCGGGTTGTGGAGTTCATCATTGGGTCGTGTTCATGCGCGCGTTCTCGCCCTGCCAGCCGGCGTCCAATTGTTTGGTGAACGTCTCCACGAGCGCGGCGTTTTCGGGCGCGGCGGCAATATTGGTGTTTTCCTGTGGGTCGGTTTGTTCGTCGTAAAGTTCTACCGCCTGCACCTTGGTGTGGTCCTTCGCATCCACCCATTGCGTGAAGCGATAACGCTCGGTGCGCATCGAGTAGCCCATGCGCCCGGCCTTGCTCGTGCCGCGTGGGTATTGGCTGAATGCGGCGGTTTTCCACGTTCTCTGTGGATCATCGAGGAGCGGCCGGAAGCTCCGCCCTTCCAAGTGCGCCGGCAGCGGGAGCCCAGCGAGGTCGGCGAGCGTGGGATAGACATCCACCAACTCCACGAGCGCGTCGCTTTGCTCGCCCGCGTGCTTCATGCCGGGCACGGAGATCAAAAGCGGCACGCGCGTGTCATTCTCCACGTTGCTGTGCTTGGCCCATGCTTGATGCTCGCCCAGCTTCCAGCCGTGGTCGCCCCACAGGACGATGATGGTGTTTTCGCGCAGCCCAAGTTTTTCCAGCTCATCGAGCACGCGACCCACCTGGGCATCGACGTAACTCACTGCCGCGTAGTAGCCGTGCTTGAGCTCTCGCGCGTAAGCCTCCGGCACCTCGCCCGCGGGAGTCCCCGCATACGAGCGCAGCTCGGACGCGCCGTGGACGATCGCCCAAGGCGGCGCGCCTTTGGGCGGAAACGGGTTCGGAGCGAGCGGGATTTTGGCGCGATCGTAGAGGTCCCAGTATTTGCTCGGCGAAATAAACGGGAGATGCGGGCGGATGAAGCCGACGCCGAGGAAGAAGGGCTGCGCTTTCGACTTCAGTTCGCGCAAAGCAGTGACAGCCATTCCGGCGAGTTCGCCATCGTGCAGCGCGTCGTCAGGCACGTCCACTTTTCCCACTGCGGGGCCGCGCTTTTCGGCCTTCGTGGCTTTGGGATCCTCCGATTGGAGTTCACGCATGATCGGTGCCTTGGGAAACGTGGTCGGCACAGACCACGATGCGGGATCGTCCAATCCGTGGTGGTATATTTTCCCCATCGCTTGCGTGAAGTATCCCGCGTTTTTGAAATGCTGCGGGAGCGTGACGACATCTGGCAGCGCCTTGCGGAAGTGCGTGGTGAGGTCCCACACCTTCGTCGTATCCGGACGCGTCCCCGTGAGCAGGCTGGAGCGCGATGGTGAGCAAACAGCCTGCTGGCAGTAGGCGCGGTTCATCAGCAATCCTTGCTTCGCGAGCCGGTCAATGTTCGGACTTTTGATGATCGGGTTGCCGTAGCAGCCCAGCTCCGGGCGAAGGTCATCCACCGCGATGAAAAGGACGTTTAGCCGTTTCGCGGGCGCGGCCTCCTCGGCACGGAGGGCTGCGGTGAAGGCGACGGCGAGAAGGAGGAGCAGCGTTCGCATAGGTTATTTAGTTTTTACGGGGGCCGGGCTTGGGCGGCGTGATTGCCTGAATCCCGCTGAACCAAGTCCCGGCCATGAGGTCATACACGGCGTTGGTCGGATGGTTGATGCCGTTGGAAAATCGGCCGTCCTCAATCGACGTCGCGTCTTCCGGATTCTTAAGGAAATGCGCGTATTGATTCACCATCGAGATACTCCGGCCCTCCCCACGATATTTCGGGACGAGCTTCGCAGCGATGAAGTCGTTGAAGCTGCGGATGCTGGCATTCTGCGCGGTGAAGCTGGAGGACTTCGGCGTGATCTGCGCAACGATGAGCTTCACGCCCGGCTTCGCTTTGAAGATCGCCTCGACCAGCGCGTCCAGCTCCGCAGGGCTGCCGGGGCCGATGCCGTTGATGCCGATGAGCAGCAGGATGATGTCAGGATTATCCGCCGCGATGAACCCGGCAACCGCGCCGGTGACTTGGGGAATCCGATAGCCGCCATAGCCGCGATGTGCATCCTGCTCGATGGTGCGCAGATCAAAGGAAGGACTCACCGTACCGCCGCGCGTCGGGTCGCTGTAATTACTCACCCACGGCTCGGACGATGCGCCTACAAACACGAAGTCGTAGCCCGCCTCGTGCAGCAAATGGTAAAGCTGTTTACGGTATCCGAATTCAAACGGCACCGTCCAGCCGCCCCCGCCTCTGCGCGCATTATCCGTATAGCCCGCAGTGATGGAATCGCCGAGCGGCATGATGCGAAGCGGAGCCGCCGAAGCGGGCCGCATAGCCACAAGGACAAGCAGCAGCAGCATTCGCCGCAAAATAGAGGCGACTCGAGAACTCATAGGGCTGTGGAAGTAGTCAATAATCACAAGGAATTGCGCGGAGCGGCTGGCCGCGATCTACGCTCGACCGGCATGCTCATTGGGAGATGCCGGAGGTCGTGGCGATGGCCTCGCGGAGAGATGCCAGCACTTCTGGGATGGCTTCGTAGGAATCGTAATCCTTCCGTCTCTTCGAGAGCGTTTCGATGGGGACGTAGCCACGGTAGCCGGCCTTGCGGATGATCGTGACCAGCTTCCTCATATCCACAGCGTGTGAGTCGGTGCCGCTGCCTAGGGTTTCCTTGATTTGCCAATTCACCGCATAGGGTGCCATGAGCGCGATGTCGGCGTAGGGATCGTCCGTGAGGTATTTTCCGGTGTCCACCAGCGCCCCACACCACTCATGATCCACGCGCTTCAACAGACTCAAATGCTGTTCTCCCGTGTTGATGAAATCGCCATGATTTTGCACGGCGACGATGACGCCGAACTTCCTGCCATGCGCGGCACATTCCCGCAGCGCATCAGCCATCCACGCCTCCACCTCGCTTCGGTCCCGATTGCCCGCGGCTTGCTGCCAGTTTTGGAAAGGCGGCTGTGAATCCGCAAAGGCTCGGATGCACGGCGCACCCAGCTTCGCCGCCACTTCGATCCAGGTCTTGATGCGTTGGACCCCTTCGTCGCGCACCGCTCTATCAGCCGTGGTAAAATCATTGCGCACGCCAGTCCCGCTGATGGCGAGTCCGAGATCGAATGCGTGGCGCTTGAGCTTGAAAATATAGCTGTCGTCCGGTGCCTTCGGGTAGCCGGGAAAAAAGTAGCCCGTGAGATCGACAGCGGCGAAGTCATGCTTCGCGCAGAAGTCGCATACCCCGAAGAGATCGATCCCGGTGTTCGCATCTTTCGCGTTCGCATTGAGGAGTTCGAGGAACGAATAGGCATTGAGCGTAGGTTTCAAATACGCGCCACCCACACGCTGGATCGGGGCGATGGCAGCGGTGGCAGTGGAGAACGGAATCGCGGCAGCGAAGGGCAGGATCGCCGCACGTTTGAGGAAGCCGCGACGGGTCGTGTGGGAGTTCATTCGGAAATGTTCGCGGGCGGGAGAAGGTAACGATAGCTGACCAGCGCGATCGTGGTGCTATCCGGGGACCATGAAGGAACATTCAAGGTGCCCTGCCCGCCAAAAAGAGTGGCAATGACTTTGGCTTTGCCGCCTGCCATCGGCATGAGCCGCAGCACCACGTTCTGGTTGAGTGGATGCCCTTTCACACTCTTGTCAAAGGAGACAAACACGATCCACTTTCCATCGGGCGATGGATGGGGAAACCAGTCGGCATACTGCTCGTCAAAAGTCACCTGTTCCTGCGCAGAGCCGTCAGGATTCATGCGGAAGATTTTCGCGACTCCACCGACCCGTTCGGAGTGAAAGTAGATCTTGCTGCCGTCCGCGGTGTATTCGGGGCCATCGTCGAGTCCTTCGGCATCGGTCAGACGTGTCTCACCGCCTCCTGCCGTGGGGACCGTGTAAACGTCGAAGTTACCGTTGCGCTTCGCACAAAAAGCCAGCGTGCCGCCATCCGGCGACCAGCCATGCCAATACGACGGGCCGGTGGGCGTGATCTCACGCGCGGCGCCGCCGTTGGCGGGTACGACGTAAATCTTTGAGCCGTTCTCGCCGGAGCCTGAACTAACGGCGAGCCACTTCCCATCGAATGAAAGGCCGTGGTCATTGTTGTTGTTCACGGCGACGCCAGTGTTGATCTGGGTCGGCTCGGCGCCGGTTACGGGCAGCGTCCAGATGCCGCCACCGCGATTGAAGTAGAAGTGCTTGCCGTCGCGCGACCAGTTAGGTGCTTCGAACCTGCTGCGATCGCGATAAACGACCTTTCGTTCGCTCGTCGCGATATCGAGCGTTTCCAGGCTCGACTCCCGCAGCCGCTTTGCGCCCTCCGCCGCGATGTTGCTTTTCAGCACGACGTTCGAGATCAAGGCCGTCTCAAGGTTCGCCGCATTGTGGGCACCGACGGCGAGTCCGGCATAGACCGGATCAGGCATCGGGAGCGACACCGCGCCCACCGGTTGGAATGGCCCGCCGTCTTTTGAAACGGAAACCGTAAACACATCGCCGTCGCGCTCCAGCTTCACATTGGCCGGCGCCTGAATGGGTGTGCGGGCCGCCAGGGTCGTGGCCCCTTTCACCGTGCGATATTGCATCTCGATCAAGCCATCGCCATGCACCGCAACATCGACATACGGAGAGTCCGCGTCGAGCGACTGCCGCACCATCGCGCAGGCTTTGCGATGCGGCTCTTTGCCCTCGGCTTCCCAAGCGACATTCATGCTGAAGGTCAGGTCGCCAGACACCTTCTTCGACAGGAACTGACAAGCGTCTTCCGCGAACCAGATGTTCTTTCCGCTGCCGGCGATCCGATAAGTCTCTTTGTCCGCAAGATATTCCGAGGAGCCTTTCAGGTCGATCGTGCCAAGATCCGTTGCGCTTTCAAAGATGCCCATTCCGCCGGTCGTGCCGGATTGGACGCTGACTTTCTCCACAGCCGATGAGGACGCGGCGGAGAGCACGAGGCAGAGAATGGAAAGCGAACTAAGGGAGCGGAGAATGCGGCTAGATGGGTGCATGGTGGTGGAGTTTCGAGTGAGGAAAACGGTAGCGAAGGGCGCGCAGAAGTTGGTGAGTGAGTTCATGCCGAAAGGTTATTTCGCGGCTTGCGGGAGGACATTTTTGAGACGGCTTCGTCCATTGACCTTGGATTGATCGAGCAATGCTTTCAGCTCGTTCACCATTTCCGGATGCTCGGCGTAAAGGTTCGTTGTGTCGCCGGGGTCGGCTGCAAGATTGTAGAGCTGACCGGGAGCATCGGGGACGACCTCGGGGAGGATGAACGGCTTGAGGCCGGGGTCGGTTTCGTAGCGGTTTCCGCCGGAGCCGGGGTGGTCCAGGTATTTCCACGGTCCGCGCCGGATGGAGAGCGTGCGCGCACCGCCGAAGGCTTGTTCGAGTAGATACGGACGGATGGGGGCTTTGTCTTCGCCGAGCCACGCGGGTAGCAAGTTGAAGCTGTCCTCGGCGGCGTTGTCGGGGAGGTCTGCGCCGACGATCGCGGCGACGGTCGCCATCACGTCGGTAAGGCTGGTTAGCTGCGCGCTGGTCGTGCCGGCTTTCACTTTGCCGGGCCAGCGGACGATGAATGGGACGCGGTGGCCGCCCTCCCAATCGTCGCGCTTCACACCGCGCCACGGGCGCGCGCCGTCGTGGCCGTGGTCGGCGCGCATGTGGATGACGCTGGTGGTTTCGGGGCCGTTGTCGCTGGTGAATATGACGATCGTGTTGTCGGCGACGCCCAGTTTTTCCAGCGTGGACATGAGTTCGCCGACCACCCAGTCGAGTTGCTGGATAAAGTCACCATGCGGCCCGGCGGCAGTCTTCCCTTGGAACTGCGGCGCGGCGAACGATGGCAGATGCACGGCCTGCGCGGCGTGGTGGAGGAAGAACGGCTTGTCCGGCGACTGACGGACGTGCTGCTCCAAAAACTCACGGCTCTTTTTGAGGAAGACGAGGTCCACCTCTTCCATCGGAAAACCCGGCGCGATGAGTCCGGCGCGGCAATCATCCGCATACGGGTGTTTCGGCAATCCTGCTTTGTCGAGTGGACCCGTCGGGGGCACCGGCACGCGGTCGTTCTCGATGAAGGCGTAGAGCCAGTCAGTGGTGGGACAGCACGCCGTGCCGAAGAATCGCTCGAAGCCTTGGTCCACCGGCCCGCCTTCGATGCGACGGGAAAAATCCACAGTCTGCACGGCCTCAACGCCTTTGCTGCGCACGGGCTGTCCAGCCTTGTCGAAGAACGTCAGGCCGACGTGCCACTTGCCGACGCACGCTGTGGCATAACCCTTCGCGCCGAGCATCGCAGGCAGCGTGAGCCGCCCCGGTGCGATGAGCGACGGCCCTCCGACGCCTTCAAAAACCCGCCCGCCATTTGGCACCCGAAACGCCATCTGGCCCGTCATCAAGCTGTAGCGCGATGGCGTGCAGACCGTGGCCGGACTATGCGCGTCGGTGAACCTCATCCCCTCGAGCGCGAGACGGTCGATGTGCGGCGTAGCCACTTTCGACTGGTCGTTGTAGCAACTCACATCGCCGTAGCCGAGGTCATCGGCGAGGATGAGCAGGATGTTCGGCTTCTGGCCGGCGGCCGACGGTTGCGCTGAGAGGAAAGCGCCGAGCAAGAGCAGCGCGAGGCCGAGCTTGGTGGCGACGGTGATTTTCACGTGCAGCAGGAGTTCATGGCTTCGGGATCTCGTTCAGCGTGTAATAAGCGCGGTCGTGTAAGAGGGGCTCGCCGTCGCGCGATTTGAAGGCAGGCAGGTGAAAGTCGTGAACGTGACCTTGCACGAGTCCCTGCACGCGCAGGCGCACACTCATTCCATCGGGCGCGACTTCGGCGGCGGTGATAGTCGGGTGCGTCTGGTCCACCTCGGGACTGCCGTAGGCTTGCTGGTAGATGTGGGTGTAGGTCTCGAGCGCGTAGCTCTCCGGACGCGCGGCTTGCGCGCCGTCGGCGGGGCGGGTGAAGCGCAGCGTGAAGCCGTCGGGCTGCGCGCGGATGTCGAGAATCTCGAACGGCGTGCGCCCGGTCCAGTCGAGGCGCTGGAGCAGGTTATCCTTCATGCCACGCACGGGCCAGCCGCGGTTTGTGCCGCCGGTGATGAGCTTTCCATCCGGCAGGAAATGAAGCGCAAGCAGACCCGTTCCGAGTCCTTCGCGGAAAGGATAACACGCGCCCTGCCACACGCCGTTTACCTGCTCCGTCGTCGCGCGCATCACGATGCTCAGCGTGTAGTCGCCGATGAAAATCTGGTTGTCGAACGGCCCGAACTTTCCCCCGGCGCGGCAGACCTCGAAACCGGAAACCGAACGCCCCATTTTCTTGTAGGGAAACACCACCGCGTAGGGCACGAGTTCCTTCACGCGCTTGCGTTCCACTTCCATGCGCGATGGCGAATTCGGCATCACGGGCACCGGGCCCATGTTCGGCGCAAAAGGATACCAGTTGAAGCTGATGGGATGTCCCATGAAGCCGCCGGGCTGCAGATGCTTCAGCGAACACGCGCCATTCCACGGCCCCTGACTCTCGATGTAGAACATCTCGCCGGTTTCATTCGCGCCCACGCCCAGCGGACTTCGCAGCCCGCTGCACAGCGGAATGGTTTTTCCATCAGGCGTAATCTTCAGCGCCCAGCCGCGAAACAACGCCTTCGAGTTGTAGGACTCCGAAAGGCCGAGCGCGACGTAGAGATTCCCCGCCGCATCGAATTTCGAGCCGCAAGCAAATTCGTGGTAATGCCCGAAACCCCAGGCATCGCTCACCGTGTCGAAGCGGTCCGCGCGCCCGTCGCCATTGGTATCCGCGATGCGCGTGACCTCCGTCGCGTGCGTGACGTAAAACGCGCCGTCGCGCCACGCCAGCCCCAGCACTTCATCCAACCCGCTGGCGAACCGCTCCACGCGCGGCCGCGGACGCTCATCACCCACACCGCTGAACAACAAAATCTCACCGCGCCGCGTGCCGACGGCGAGCCGCCCATCCGGCAGCGAAACAAATGCTCCCGCCTCCACATACACCCCCTCCGGCATCGGGATGTCCACGATGCGGTAGTAGTTCGCCTCGCGCTCCGCCGTGCCCCAAGTATCGCCGAAGTCTTCCGCAGCAGCGGCGAGCGGGAGCAGGAAGAGCAGGAAGAAAAAGCAGCGGTTCATGGTTTGGTGAGGTGATACTCGAGCTTCATCTCCGCGCTGGCGGGAAGCAGGAGTTCCTTCGTGCCGTCCACGTCGCGCACGAGCGCCGCGGCGGGCAGGCGGACGATGAGATTTTGGCCAATGGCGAATTCGTTCGTGCCGCGCGGCTCGATGAGTTTTTCCGCAGCCACTCGGAAGTGCAGTCCGCCGGGGGCATCGGGGATTTTCAGCGTGCGTTCGAGGAACAGTTTGCCGTCAGCGTCGCGGCGCTCGATGAAGGCGTCCTCCACGGTGAAGCCGCCGAGGGCGTAGCGGAAAGTGGGACGCTGCTGCGCGTCGAGGGTGTAGCCTTTGAAAGTAAACGGTGATATTCCCGGCGTCTCGTCGAGCACAGGCCATGCGCTCGCCGACGACGCCAGCACAGCGAAGGCGGGGCCGGGCGGAAAATTCACGATGTCTTTGCCGAGGAGGCGCGCCTGACCGGAGCCTTGGCCGCGCCAGAGGCCGGAGGCCTCGATGAAGCCGCCGCTCCACACGGAGCCGAGGCGCATCTGCGCGGCGTCGAACGAGAGATTGATGCCGCCGGGATAGCCGACGCCGATGCCGCGTTTGCCGATGCCGGGAAAGGCGCGACGCACGATGACGGCTTCGTTTTTCACTTCGATGACGAGCGGCTCCAGGACCAGCCCCGCGGGCTCGCCGGCTTCGGGGCCTTGCGCGAGGAATTGCCAGAGCGCGTCGCGCTGCTGGCCGGGGTCGCCGCCGAGCACGGCGGGCAGCGTGGATTTTCCATCGGGCCAAAAACTCGGCATGACCGTGAGCGACGCGAATCGCTGCGGCTGCGCGAGGAAATGGTGGAACCAGTTCTCCTCCAACCGCTCGGTCATGGTGGTGAGTTCCGGCCCCCGAATGGCGGCGCTGCGTCCGCGAAAGGCGTGGCAGGCGATGCAGTTGAAGCCCTTCGTCCCCGCCAATTCGCGGCCCACGTTGCGGGGCTTCGCGGATTCCGGCACGCGCTCGAATTTCGCCGACGGCAGCACGTCGAGTTGCTTCAGCCATGCGACGAGCGGCTCTGTATTCGCCGCACCATATTTCGGCATTCGCGTGTTCATCGAAGGCCGCACACCCGCGCCGTTGGCGACCACCTCACGCAGCCACGCGGCCTTGAGCTTCGCGCCCACGCCCGTGAGCGGCGGCGGGATGCGGCCCTGCTCGCCGAGACTTTCCTCGCGTCCCGTAAAGTATTCGCTGCGAGTGCTCGCAACGCCGCCCAGCCCGTCGCGCTGATGGCACGCGAGGCAATTCAGCCGCGTGAGCGTGAGCTCCACCATCGCCGCTGGTTCCCACGCCTTTGCTTCCTCCGCGAGCGCCGCCTGCACCGCCGCCCGCTGCGCATCCGACAGCGGATAATACGGCCACACTCCCCCCTTCCCCGACAAGCACCCCTCGCCCGCCCGCACCTTGCTCAACGCGGGCAGCGCAGGCGGCGCCACCTTCTCACTCGCACTGTGACACGCATTGCAGCGATGCTCCGCGAAGAACGTTTTCCCGCGCGCCGCGAGCACTGCGTCGGGTTGGAAAACTTCCACCGCCGCGCGCTGCTCGCGCAGCAAATAGCTCGCGATGTCCTCCGCTTCGGATGGCTCCAAATGGCAGTCCGGCATCCGCCCACTCGGACGCGCGGCCAGCGGGTCCTGCAAAAAAGTCGTGAGGCTCGCCAGCGTATATTTCTCCGCCACCGGTCCGAGCGGCACCGAGCCGGGCAGCGCCTTCTCCGGCGAATGACACGCCACGCAGCCGACCGAGTGATAGAGCTTCCGCCCGCGCTCCACCGCCTCCGCCGCAGGCTGCGCTGACGCCCCTGGCTTGCCCAGCGACGCGAGGAAATGCGCGAGCGCATCCGCCACCTCGTCGCGCTCCGCGTTGGGCAAATGAGCAAGCACATCCGGCATCGTCGTCCCCGGCTTCACGCCCGACGGATTCGCAATGAACCGCCGCAAGTGCGCCCCATTCACCCGCGCCCCGACTGCCGACAAATCCGGCCCGCCCTTCGCCGCGAACGCCACCTGCGTCGTCCCGTGACACGCCGCGCATCCCAACTCACCCACCAGCACCGCACCCGCGATTTTCTCCACGCCCGCGCGCTCCAGCCCACCAATCACCGGCGGCTCCGCAACAGCACCGTGAAGCATGCAGACGAAGGAACCAAATAGCGCCACTGAGAGGTATTTCATTGTTTGTCGGTCACTTTGGGCTGATCAGCAGGCAGGTTAAAAGGCACGGAAGGCTTCCGCTCGGAGGCGCACAGCGGGATGGTCAGCGAAATTGACCGCTGGTTTTTTCCCAACGTGCGGCCTCCGTTCGCGGCGGCTGGGATTAGAGTTGGACTGCACGCTGGCTGGACTCATTTCTGGGTTTTGATTCGGGTTCAGCGCTTCTGCCGGCTGATCATCTGGAGCGTCGCCTCCGCAAACGCCTTGCCCATCAGCGCAAAGGTCTTCGCGCAGCCGAGGTAGTGGTAGCCGGCGTTGGAAGCGCCGCGCTTCCACGTGGCGGCTTCTTCAGGCGAGATGAGATCGGCCTCGAATTTTTGCATGTAGGCCTTTTGCGCGGCCTCGTCCATCGATCCGTCCTCGTTGGGATGACCCTTGGCTTTCGTGCGGAGCAAGTGGGCGGTCTGGTCCACTTTGAACCGCTTCCCATCGATGGCCGCGAGTTCTTCAGACCAAAAGGGCGCAGTCTGCACGGCGGCGACGTTGCCCTTGAACTCAGGCAAGAGCGCCGGTGCAGCCATGGCTTCCCGGAATGGAAGGGTGTTGCCCTTGGCGTTCAAACCATCCACGCCGAGCACGCCGATGACGAACGGCATCGTCGGCGCGCCGAAATCCTTCCGCACATCGCGAATCAAATCGGCCAGCCACTCGCTGTATTTGGAGTAGTCTTTCGTCTTGCCGTCCGGCCCCGGGTAGGTGCCGCCGTCCACGAGGTCGTTGAAACCCTGAAACCACACAAACCCGGCAATCTCGTAGCCCGCCGCCGGGTCGTAGGCCGGGCAGACACGCTTCGGATCGGCGAGCACATTTTTCACATGCTCGACCATGTAACGGTAGAAGCGTCCCGTTTCCTTTGCCTTCGCCGCTTTCTCCGCGGCGATGTCCTTGCCCTGCTTTTGCAGCTGAGTGAGTTGCGCCTCGCTGAACTCGTATGGCCCCGCGCTCGGCGGGCGGAATTCGGTGTTCAGGCTCCTGCCGCCCCAGGCGGTCTTGATGATGAGCACCGGCTCATTCAGCGCCGAGTCCATGGTGAGTCCGAATGTAAATTCCGGCCCGATTTTTCCGCCGTCCTGCGTCGGGTTGGCACCTCTCGCGCCGAAGCCCGCGGTGAGCTTGCCGATTCCCTCGCCATTCGCGCTGCCGTCGAACTTGCCGGTGAGGTAGGAAATCCAGACGTGGTCGGCCACGCGCGGTTTCCCATCCGCGTCGCGCATCATTTTCAAAAGCGGCGCCGTCGCCGGGTCATCGCCGATGTAGTCGAACGTCTCAATGCGGGCATGGCCCTCCATATTCGACTGGCCGGCGAGGATGAAGACTTGCAGGGGTTTCTTTTCCGCCGCGAGGGATTGACTGCAAATGAGCGCAAACAGGGGGATCAGGAATTTCATGGTTGGACGTTTAGGTTTGGATGGCAGATGCGTGAAATTCGACGGTTCACTTCGCGTCATGCGGAATGATGGGTTGCGGGTTTGCGACGTGTCCCAGCTCGCGGCAGCCGGGGGCGATGCCGTCGAGGCCGAGGTCGTCTTTCATAGCGGCGATGAGGGCTCGGAGTTTCGCGACGATTTCGGGATTCGCCGCGGCGACGTCCGTGGCTTCGCCGATGTCGGTGCGCAGGTTGTAGAGTTGCGGCTGGAAGTTCTTCGCGTCTGTGGCGGCGTTGCGGCCCATGGCGATTTGCAGCTTCCAATCGCCGTGGCGGACGGCGTTCAGGCGGAGGCCGTTGTAGTAAAAGAACGTCTCGTGCGCGGGCTTCGCGTCGGGCGTTCCGGCGAGCTGCGGCCAGATGTTTACGCCGTCGAGTTTGCGGTCGGCAGGGAGGGGCGCATCGGCGAGCGCGGCGAAAGTCGGCAGGATGTCGAACATGCCGGTAATGGCGTCGGTCTCGGTGCCAGCAGGGATGTTCCCCGGCCACCGGGCAATGGTCGGCACGCGCATTCCGCCTTCGAACGTGCTGGCTTTGAAGCCGCGCAGCGGGGCGTTCGAGGCGCGCGGCGTGCCGCCGTTATCGGAGGTGAAAATCACGAGCGTGCGCTCGGCGAGGCCCTGTTCGCGCACGGCGTCGAGCACACGGCCGACGCTCCAGTCCACTTCCTCGACCCAATCCGAGTAGATGCCGTTCGGCGATTTTCCAGCCCATTTCTTACCGGGATAAATCGGGAAATGCACCGCGTTGTGCGCGAGGTAGAGAAAGAACGGAGCGTCCTTTTTCTCCGCGATGAATTTCACCGCTTCGTCGGTGTAAATCTCCACGAGCGATTGCTGGTCATCCGGCAGCACGCGCTTCACGACCGCGCCGTTGCGCAGCAGCGGAAGCGGCGGCTGGCCTTTGCCCGTGCCCTTCGCGACGGGAATCGGCCGACCGAGATCGCTGCGCACGCCGTCGCCGACGGGGCCCATGTCGTTCGAATAGGGCAGGCCGAAATGCAGGTCGAAGCCCTGCGCATTCGGCAGGAATTCCGGCTGGTCGCCGAGGTGCCATTTTCCAATGATCGCCGTCGCGTAGCCCACGCTTTTGAGCACTTCGGCGACCGTGATTTCTTTCGGCGAAAGGCCCGCTTTGTCCTCGGGAAAAAGCACGTACGGAATCGGCAGCGCGCGCTTTGCGTAGCAGCCGGTCATCAGCGACGCGCGCGACGGCGAGCACACCGGCGCGGCGTAAAATGACGTGAGCTTGCGACCGTCTTTGGCCATGCGGTCGAGGTTCGGCGTGCGGTTCAGCTTCGAGCCAAACGGCGCGATGTCCGCGTAGCCCATGTCGTCGATGTTGATGACGATGAAGTTCGGCTTCGGCACCGCGGAGGCGTGGCTGCAAAGGAACGCGAGGAGTCCGAGGATGAGCAGAGTGGGCTGTTTCATGGTGCGGCAAGCTGGTGGATCGTCCCGTGCAGCGACCGCACGATGGGCGTGCCATCGGGGGCGCGGAGGTTGGTGGTGAGTTCGTAGCACTGCGTGGGGGCGAGTGTCCGGATGGCGAGGGTGACGGTGCGGGTGTCGGTGCTCAGGCTGGCCGCCGTGATGTCGAGCGGGTGCTCGTTGTAGTGCTTCGAGCCGTAGTTTTTCGTGCGCTGGAGCGACCAGGCTTTCATCGCAATCGCCGTGGTCTGCACGCTGTTTGGGTCAAGCGGATCGCTGAAGGTGACGGTGAGTGCGCCTTTCGTGGCGTGGATTGCGACGGGGATGTGCGCGGGTTTTTCGCTGCGGCGGATGCGGTGGAAGCCGCCGGGAGAGGTCGCATTTCCCGCCCACGCAAACATGCCGCAGGTATAGAGCGCGCCGTCCGCGGCGAAGCGTCCGCGCATGATGCCGGTCGCGAAGGCGGGCATCGGCAACTCGCACACCGCGCCCTGCCATTGGCCAGCGATTTCCTCATGCGGCACGATGAACGCGCGGCCGGTGCCGTAGCTGAGATTCAGCAGGCTGCCGCCGAGGTTGCCCCACGCGTTCTTCGGCACCCAGACCAGCTCGGCGGGGCTGCGATCCTTGTCGTTCGTGATCCAGACCATCGGCTGCTCCATCGCGGAATCGCTCGTGTCGGTGACGTTCGTGTAGCCGAACATGTTGCCGTAAAAGCCGCCGACTTTGACGCGGTTGATGCGGTTCTTCGGCGTCCAGAAGCCTTCCTGATCAGTGACGAAAAATGTGCCGTCGTCGTTGAGACACACGCCATTCGCGGCGCGGAAGCCAGTCGCCAAAATATCGGTGTGCGAGCCGTCGGCGCTCACGCGGAGCAGCGTGCCGTGGTGCGGGACGACGCTGTCGAGCGCGTGACGGCCCGACTTCGCGTAGTAGAAATTGCCCGCCGCATCGGTCTGCAAGCCCATCGCGAATTCATGGAAGTGCTCGGTGACTTGCGCGTCGTTGTTGAAGCACTCGATGAAGTCGGTCTCGCCGTCGCCATTCAAATCGCGCAGACGCACGAGCTGATCGCGGCACGTCACGAAAAGATCGTCACCGCGAAACTTTACGCCGAGCGGCTGGAACAATCCCGTCGCGATCCGCTTCCACGTCAGCTTCGCGGGCGCTTTGTCCATCACGCCATCCACGCGCCACACATCGCCGTTCCAGGTCGCGACGACCGCGCCTTTTCCATCCGGCGTGAAATCGAAGCCGCCGGGGCGCATCCAGCTTTGCCACGGATTCTCAACGGGGAGCGGAAAATTGTCGGCGATGAAAGCGCCATCGTTTTTTCCCGCCTCCGAAGTCGTCGTGAGCTCCTGCGGCCAGCGCGGCGGCCCGCCGTGCGTTAGCGGCTCCAAGTCCAGTGAAGCGGCATTCGCCTTTGCCAGCACGTCCAGCGACGCGGCATCGACGCGCGAAATGAAGAGCCGCGTCTTCGCTCCGTCGGGCAACGACGCGATCCAAAAGCCGCCTTCCTTTTTCAAAGTCCCATCGCCAATGAGCGCGACGCTCACCGTGTCCTGCGCGACGCGGAGCAGCAGCGGTTTCGCGGAGGCCGCGACATTCAGCGTGCGGGTGAAAACGGGTGTCGTGCCGTAGTCGAGCCAGCCGGGGGATTCGAGCACGCGCGTGCCGCCGATGCTCGCGGCGATCACCGCGCGCGCGCCGTGCAGATACGTTCCCTCGAAGCGCGCCCACTCGCGCGGCAGCGGGCCGTAGCGTCTGCCGTCTTTGCCGATCACGCGCGCGTCGTCGTCCCACTTTCCCTCCGGCGACGCCCAGCCGGGGCCAACGGGGTTGATGAAATGCCGCTCGCCCGTGAGGCTGGTGTGCGTGCCGTGACTGCCGTCGAAGGCGATGCCTTTCCAGTCCACGAAATCGCCCGTCGTCGCCGCGGCAACGCGCATCGTGTCGTGATCGTAGATCATCCACGCGCGGCCTTTGCTCACGCCGCCGGGGCCGTCGTCGAGACGAATCGCGATCCCTTTTTGCGCGATGTTTCCGGGCGCGATTTCAAACGTCCAAAACAGCGCCGGGCCGAAATCCATCCGCTTGTATTGCGGTTCCGAGCGATCCTCTTTTTCCGCCTCCGCGCGCACGAGTCCGCGCGGCAGCGAGGCCAGATACGCGGGCGTGATTTCGGTGAATTGCGACTTGTTATGCGGGCGCAGGAACGTCTCGCGAATGTATTGGATCACCGCGTATTTCTGCGCCGTCGTGTATTGCGGCTGGGGCACCATCTGGCCGAAGCCCTTCGTCAGCGTCGTGAACATCGAAAGCGGGTCCGCGCCGTTTTTGAACGGCCCTTCCGCAAAGCGCAGCGCCGTCGGCAGCGAGCCGGGTTGCTCCTTCGTGCCGTGGCAGACGACGCACAGCGTTTTGTAAATCTCCGCGCCCTCCGCGAGCGTCTTCTCGTTCCATCCGCCCACGAGTTCCGCGTGATCGCTGCGCTCCAAAGCCTGCATCCATGCGGCTCGCACGGTCACGCCCGCCGCCGGCTCGATGATCGGGCGAGCACCGCCGCTCGTCGGGGTGTGGGTAAAATCCGGCGTGTTCGCGCCCGCGCCGTCGGCTTTGAAAATGAGCGCCACCTCCGCATCCGGCAGCGCCCGCGACCACACGCGGACGCCCTCGATTTTGCCTTTGGAAAAATCCCCAGCGAAGTCCGGCGTGGCGCGTCCGACTTTGAAAATATGCCCCGCGACATCCGGTTTCGTGAGCGCCGATTTTTCCGCGACGACCTTCCCATCGAGCCACAGCCGCGCCGCGCCGCCGCGCGACGTGAGCACCGCGGTGTGCGGCTTGCCGTCGTCCACTTTGCCACCGCCCGTCATCGAGCCGAGCCAGCCGATGTCATACACGAGCCGCCCGCCGCGGATGAACAGCGCCTTCGCATCCGGCGACCATTTGCCCGCCTGCGCGCATTCGGAAAACAACGTTCCGCCGCCGCTCGTCTCAAACTTCGCCGCCGCCGTGAAGTCCCCGCCGAGATCGAGCTTCGCGTCGGGAAAATCCTGTGCGCGATTGTGAGAAAGTGCCGCGATTTCCTCCGGCCCGCGCACGAGCTTGCCACCCGACCAGATGGGCAAAACCGGCAAGCCGTCCGGCGGATACTCGACCGCGACATCGTGCTCCACGCCGCCCGCCAGCGGCACGAGCACCTCTTTTCCCAGCAGCACGGCACCGCTCGCTGGCGCGGAAAACTCGACGTGCAGCCGGTAATTCAGCGGCACCTCCGGCGCATCCAGCGGCACAGCATCGCGCGGCGGCGCTGCCGCTGCGAAGGACAGTCCGCACGCGAGGACGAATGTCGCGAAAAAGGGGGGGAGATTTTTCATCGGCTCGAAGTAGCAGTGCGCGGCGGCGCTTTTGGTTCTGCGTGTCCCGCGCGCAGCGGATACATCTCGCGGCCGAGCTCGCGGCTGGCTTCGATCATCTCGCGGTAGGGCGTGTCGGCGATATCGACGAAGCCGATCTGGAAATTCTCCTCATCAAGCGGGCGGCCCGTGGTCGGCTCGTCGCGGTAGGTGAACCAATGACAGCCGACGAACTGCGGATCGCGCAGCGCGGTGCGGACATACTTCGTGTAGGCGGCGGCGCGCGCGACCTGATTTTCCACGGCTCGGAGACCGGCGTGAAAAACGCCACGGTCGGTCGCGCCGTAGTGGAATTCGCCGACGACCAGCGGCACGTCGGCGCCGCCCTCGAAAGTGAAATCCGCGAGGTCTTTGTAGTAGAGGTTGAAGCTGACGACGTCGCAGAACTTTGCCGCGGCAGCCTGCGCAAGCGGGTTGCCCCAGGCGAAGCGGCAGCCGAGGTAGATTTGCTGCGGCGCGACCTCTTTGATCGTGTCGCGCGCGGCGCGGAAATACTCCTCGGCGACGCGCGTGTAAAAGGAGGTGAGGTCCGGGCGCGCCTTGGCGTAATCGGGCGTGGCGGTGCTCTCGGCGAGTGCTTCCCACGAGGCGTGCGCGCTGCCCCACGCGGCATTCAGCTTCGCGATGTCGTCGTATTTTTTCCGGAGCACTTCGAGAAAGGCGCGCTTCGCGGGCTGGCTCGGGGGCGACCTCAGCGCGCTGATCGCGAGGGAGGTGTCGTCGCCCCACGACATTTCGTTGTCGGAGAAAAAGCCGAGGCACCACGGGTCGCCCGCGCTCTTGCCGCGCTTCGCTTCCATCTGCATGCGCATCTTTTCCCGGAAGCGCGGATCAAAAGGATCGGGAAATTTTCCCCAGTATCCTTCGCTGCCGGCGATCATCGGCACGCCGTAGGAGCCGATCGCGTCCGTGTAGGCCGTGCGCCGCAGCGCGGTGACATTTGCCTCGGTCCACATGCCGAGCGTGTTGATGCCCCAGCTCCGAAAGCGGCGATGAATCCAGTCGTCATTCACCGTGCGCCAGTCCGCGCCGTATTTGCGGAAGAGATTGGCGCCGGCGAAGGAAAACGCGCGCACTTGGCGGCCCGCGTAATGGCCTTTGAGCGCGGATGGCTGGCTGATGAACTCCGCAAACTCGGGCTGCGCGCCGGGGAAGTCGGCGAAGTAATGTTCGCGCTCCTGCGTCACGGTCACGCCGCCGACACCCGCGGCGTCGATGCCATTGGAGAAAAAGAGCCGCCCCTCGGGATCGACCAGCCACCATTTGCCCGCGTGTTTTTGCGTGCGGAAAAATCCCGTCGCGTCGAGCTGCGGCCCGTCTTTCCAGCCGCCGAATTTGTCCCACTCCGCCGGGCCGGGCTGCGCGGCGAGTTCCTTCGCTTCGTCGTCGCGGCGCGCGTGCAGTTCATCGAGCGAGCGCACTTTTCCGGGCCAGTCGCGGTGCCGGTATTGGCCGAAAGTATCGATGAACGGGAAATACGGATCGGCGTCGCTCGTCGAGGCCGTCGGCGCGGTGTAGCTGCCGTCCGCGCGGACGCTCGTGATCTCGAACGTGCGATCCGAGGCCGGCTTGGTGAGAAAGACAAGCACCTGCGTGATGCGCGCCGGATCGACCGTTGATGGCCCGCCGAGCGCGACCGGCGTTCCGCGCATTCCGAAAAGGTTTCCGCCGAGCGTGTCGCTGTGCGTGCGCCAAAGCGCGACGTGCATCGTGCCCGCGGCGCCGGGGGCGAGCTCGAGCTTTCCGCTCACGGAATGGTCCTTGCCGTTCCCGCCGTCATTGTCCACGCGGCACGCGAGCTTGAGCGCCTGCGCGCCGGTGTTTTTCACCGCGACCTCGACGGAGCCAAAGCGCGACAAATCCCAAGTCCCATCCGGCGCGACGATCGCCACGCCGGGCCATTGATGTTCATGCCCGGTCTCCACCCGCACCACGCCGGAATCGCCGCGCGAAATTTTCGCATCGGTCGTGCGCATATTGGCGAGCGATAACTCCAGCGGCGCTGCGAAGGCGCAGACGGCGGGCAGCAAGGCGATCAGCAAAAGTCTGGGGAGCATGTGGTTGGGGAGTTCCAAGAAAGGATGCGCGGGTTACTTCACCACGCGCAGGCGAGCGAAGCGTTTGCCGGTGGAGCCGGCGGGAAATGTCGACTTTCTAGTCTGCACGGTGCCGTTGTCGGATATGAGCTGCTCGGACACTCCGACACTGCTCCACGAGCCGGAGGCTAGGGTATCGCTCCATTCCACGGTGAAAGTCACGCCATCGGCGAGGGCGGCGTTGGCGCGGGTGTAGGTGACTTCGAGATTCGCACCGTTTTTCACCACGCCGGGCAGCGCGCGCGTCGCGGCATTCGGATTTTGCGCGGTGGCGTATTCGTAGAGGTTCAGTTCGCCGTCGCCGTTTGGATCGGCGGTGGGGCCATTGATGGCGGGGTTGGTTTCGCCCGGCCACTGGAGCGCGAGCCAGTCGGCGAAGAGCGCGGGATTGCGAGCGACCGTCACGGTGAGCGTGGCGAGCGTTTGCGCGGTCGAATTGGTTGCCGTGAGTTGCAGCACGTAGTCGCCGGCCTGGCTGAAAGTGACGCTGGTGGCGGCTTGCGCGGCATTGCCAAAAGTGACGGTGCCGGGCCCGCTCACCTTGCTCCACGCAGCGACGGGCGCGGCACCGTTGCCGGCGGTGATGCTGCCCGCGAGAGAGCCCGCGACTTGCGTGACGACGGCGGGGGCGGCCCCGGCGGAGACGATGGGCGCAGCAACCGCGGATTCATTCGCAAGGCCCGCAATCTCCCCGACGCTGAGGGCGCGGCGGTAGAAGCGGACGGCGTCCACCATGCCATCGAAGAAGTTGGTGTCGGTCTCGCTGGCGCGGCCGATGAGCATTGGCGCGGTGGAGTTGATGACCGTGGTGCTCGTCTCCGCCGCGGTGACGTCGAGCACGCCGTTGACGTAAAGTTTCGCGCGCTCGGCGGTGGGCAGGGTGCCATCGAAAACGAGGGCGATGTGATACCAGGCGCCGGTGCTGAAGACGGTGTTGCTGGAGAAGCGGTCGTTGTTGGAGTTGATGTCGATGCGGAATCTGCCGCCGTTCGTTCCGCTGCCGAAGAGGATGCCGTAAGCGTTCTGGCTGGTGTCGGAGACGCGCTTCGCGAGCAGCGCGGAGTTGGCGTTAAAGGTGTCCGCCTTAAACCAGCACGAGAGGGTGAACGCGGCGGTGGTGTCCAGCGAGGCCTGGTCGGGCACGGTGAGGAAGGCATTGCTACCATCGAGGACGGCGGCGCCCTGGAGTTTTCCGCCGGCGGGTTGCCAGGTCACTGCGCCGCTGGTGCTGGCGTGGTTGCTGGTGCCGGAGCTGTCGGTGGCCACGGTGCCAGAGGTTTCATCGAGCTTGAGATGGAGCGCGAGCGATGAGTCCGTCGTGGAAAGCGGCGTGACGTAGATGGTGAGGTCGGCGGTGCCGGTGCCCACGGCGTTGGCGGCGGCGCAGCGGAGTTGATAGATGCCGGGTGCCGAAAAAGTGGCGTAGGTGGTAGCGGTGGTCGCGTTGGAAAAAGTGACGCTGCCCGGCCCGCTGACGATGCTCCACTGGATGGCCGCGCCCGTGGCGCCGGTGAGAGTGGCGACGAGTCGGAGGCTGGAGCCATTCGCGGCGTGCGTGGTGCTGTCGGCGGGCTCGGTGATGAGCACATCGGGCACGGCGGCAGTGAGTGAGACCTTGTCAAAAGCCGCTTCTCCGAGCCGAGTCTCATCGCCGGTCGCGAGCACGAGGCCCGCGAACACCGCGGTGCTGAGCGTCACCGTGCGCGGCACATCCACGCGCGTCCAACTCACGCCATCCGCCGACCAGTAGGGCGTGAACGCACTGCCCCGCCGCGTGAGCCGCAGCCACGGCGCGACCGGCACGGAGCCAGCCGCCGTGCTTGTGACAGCCGGGCCGGCACCCGCGGTGCTGCGGCGGAGAAAATCGATCCGGCCGGTCGTCGCATTCCAAGTCAGCGCGACGGCGCGCGAATTCGGGGCCGTGGAGTCGCGCAGCATCAGCCCAACTTTCGTGACATCCGAGACGATGTCCGCACCGAGGATGAGCGCGGTCAGCGTGCCGTCGCCGCTGAGCGGCTGGTGGATGAGATGGCACCGGTCCGAGCCGCCGCTGATGTTCCCGCCGGTCGCCTGCGTGACGAATTTCTCCCCGAGCCGGCCGCTCGTGCCGGTGAGCGCCAGCGCGCCGACATCGGCCGCCGCCCACGGGGCGGCGAAGGGTTGCGAAAGAAAGAACGCATCCGCATATGCCGTCTGCGCGCTGCTGCCGCGGAAGGCGAAAACGGTCGCTCCCGTGGCAGCCGCACCGGTGGTGAAATTCACCGTTGCCTGCGTCCAAGCGCTCGCCGCCACCGTGCTCGTGACCTGCGTGGCCCCGTGATTTTTCACGCCGAACGTGAGGCCGGCGTTGCCATTCGTGGTCCAGCCCGTGAGGCGGTAGGCGGTGCTCGGCGAGAGCCCGACGATGGATTGCTCGAGACCCGCGCTGGCTGCGCTGGCGGGGATTTTCCACGAGAAATCGCCACCGTAACTCGTGCCGTCCGCCGCCACCACCGATCCGCCGTAAATGCTGCTCCACGCGTCGCTGTCGCCGGTTTCCAGTTGCCCGTTCGTCACGCTCGCGTTTCGGCGAAGGAGAAAATCATCCACATACGCGAGCGAGCCGGCGTTGTTCGCGCGGGCCACCACGGTCGCAGAGCGGTTCGACGCGCCGGTTGTGAAAGGCACCGTGGCTTGCGCGTAGGCGTTGGTGGTCAGCGTCTGTCCGGTGGTCGGAAACCCGTGATCTTCCACACCCACGAAAAGCGACGGACTCGTAATCCCCGCGTTTCCCCAAGCGCTGAACGTGTAGCCGGTGTCCGGCATCAGCCCGCCGAGCGTTTGCCGCAGCGACGCGCCCGCGGCGGTGGTGGGCGCGAGCTTGCCCGCGCGCGCGCCGCTCTTCCCGCCCGCGCTCGACCATGTGGCTTGGTTCGTCGGATCAAACGGCGCGAGGCGACCCGCGAAGTCACCATTCGCCACGGTTTCCGCCGGCTGATAAACGCGGACATAATCCACGCGCATCTTCGTGGTGGAGGTGTCGAACGCGCCGTAACCGGCGGCGGGAATCGGGCCCGCCCAGTCCACGCTCGCGTCGCTCTGCACCTCGCTGCTCAGCCAGAGGTATTCGCTGCGGTTCGAGACCGGCGAGTTCGCCGCATTGTCCACCGTCCAGCGCAGCACGCCGTCGATGTAGAATTTCTGCTCCGCCGGCGACCACTCCATGCCGTAGATGTGATAGCCGCCGCCGAGGTCGAGATTCGGCGAAGTGTAGCCGGTGCTCTGGTGGTCCACGCCGTAGCCGCCCCAATGCAGATTGCCGACGATTTTGGCGTCGATGCTGGCGCTGTTCGAGTCCACCGTTCGGTGCTCGCAGATGTCGATTTCGCTGCCCGCAAGATTCGGGTCGGTCGTGTAAATGGACGAATCGCCCATCGTCGGACTTTGCATCCAAAAGGCCGACCACATGCCCGGCGAAGTGTCGTAGTCGATGCGCGCCTCGACGTAGCCGTAGGTGTAGAGAAACGTCGCCGCCGAAGCGACCATGCCGGTGAAATGGGTACCGCCTTTCGTGAAGGTGGTGATCGTCAGATTGCCGCCGCCCACGGCCACCGCGCCCGGCGTATTGGTCGCCTGCCGCCGGGGACCACAGAGGTAATGCTGCCACTTTCTCTGGTCGAGGCTGCTGCCCTCGAACTCATCGCTCCAAACCACCTTCCAGCCCGCCCCAGTCGGCGGCGCGGCCGCACACAGACAGGGGAGCAAGGCTAGGAGCAGGAGCAGGGGGCGCATCGGGCAAGCCTTATCATTGGGTTTCGATGACGAAGGCCGGACGCGAGAGCACACCTTTGGAGAGAGCGCCGTAGTGGTCGGAGCGCCAGAAGTCCTTGAGGTCGGCCGCCGTGATGAGCTGGAGGCCGGGCGTGGCGACGGCGGGATTGCAGAGGATGTAGAGGTTCTTGTCAGCAATGTAGCCGCATACGTTGAGCGTGTGGCCGGCGCTGCCGCCGGGGTATTGCGGGCCGATGTATTTGAAATCCACGACCACGGGCCGTCCGGCATCGAGTTCGCTTTTTAGAAAGGCGGTGGCTTCGTCAAAGCCCGAGTCGTCCGGCGTGAAAGTGATGAGCTTCCACTTCTGGCCGATCTTTTCCGAGGCACCCAAGAGGTCGCCCCAGTCGGTGCCGGTGCCGAGCGGCGATGGGCACAGGCGTTTGAAATCCCAGCCACCGAGTTTCGCGCCCTGAAAGCGCGCGAAGGTGGCACAGGCCGTGGAACCGCAGTTGTTGTAGCCTTGATAAATGTGCGGCATTTGCACGAAGGCAAACTTGCCCGGTTCGCCTTTGCGCTGCCGATATTCAATGAGTTTCAAAAGGTCAGACCCCTGCTGCGCGGAGGCGTTGCCGGACGGCTGAGCGGGATGGCCAGTGGGGCCGATGGGGAGCAGTTGGGAGGCGCGCGTCCAGTTCGCCTTCGCCGCGTCGAGTTCGCCGGTTTCGAACTGCATTTCGCCCAGCACCACGAGGCCGGCAGGGTCGTTTACCTCCGCCGCGCGCTCGGCAAGGCGGCGTGCCTCCGCCGCATCGGGCGCGACGCCCTCGCCGGAAAGCAGCACCATCGCCGCCGTGGAGGCCGCGCGCCCGTGGCCGCGTGCTGCGGCCTTTTTCCACCATTCCAGCGCCTTCGGGATGTCCTGCTCCGTGCCCTGTGCGCCGAAGTAGCACTGGCCGAGATTGAACGCCGCCTGCGCCGATTTATTCGCCGCTGCCCTGAAGTAGCCGAAAGCAATTCCCGGCTGACGCTCCACGACAGCACCACGCAGGTAAGTGAAGCCGACGAAATCCATCGCATCCGCGTTCCCCGCATCCGCCGCGCGATGCGCCCACTGCAACGCCAGCGCATCGTCCCTTGCGACACCCTTGCCGTCGCGGTAGCGAATGGCGAGTGCCACCTGAGCCGCGGCATCGCCGCCGTCAGCCTGAGCGGTGAGCGTTTTGAAATCCAGCGTTTCTTCAACAGACAGAACAGTTGCGGACATAAGCAGGGCAGCGGCGAATGCGGCGTACTTCATCTCGAAAGGGGTTTCATTTTTTCTCCGCCAGCAGCCCGGTCATGGCCCAGCCGAAGCGGAGGCTGTTTGCACCCAAGTCTCTGCGTTGCGGTTGCGACGGCAGCCCAGATTCTTTGGCTGCACGTCCGGAGGCAGACGCCTTGACATGCTGTGCCGATCAAGCATCCGTCCGGCGGCGACGACGCAGCCCGAGCAGCATGGCGGTGCCGCTCAACAGAGCCACCGCGGCGGAGGGCTCCGGGACGGCGGTGAGAATCACGTCGTTCGCATTGGTGCCGCCGTTGTAGGTGATGGAAAACATCTGCACGCCCGCGGTGAAGGTGTCGCCATTGTTGAGGGGCGTGCCATTGAAGGTGAAACGTCCCGATCCGGTCGTGGCCGCGAGGCCGGTGTTGTTGATCACGAGAAAGCTCATCGAGCCATCATCCGCCGGGTCGAAGGCGCCGAGGTTGAGGGTCAGGGGTGAATCGGAGGTGAGGCTCAAGGCGCCGGTGCTCAGTTGATCGTAGCCCGTCCCGGCCACCGGGCCGGTGATTTCCAAGGCGAAGGTGCCACCGTTGAAGTCCGTGCTGGACGCGGTGAAGATGCCGGGGCTTGCGCCGGGGGCGAGGGTTCCGCCCGCATTGAGCGTCACGGCGCCCGCCGCACCGGTGCCCGCGAGCGTGCCGCCACTGTTCACAGCGATGACCCCTGCGAAGCCGGTCGAGGTAAGGTCCAGCCTGCCAGTGCCACTCACGGCGGCAATGCTTCCGGCGATGGAACCGCTGATCCGCAAGGTGCCATCGGTGACGTTGGTCGCGCCGGTGAAGGCTTGCGTGCCCGAGAGGATCTGGGTGCCTGGACCCGTCTTCGTTACGGTTAGCGCTCCCGCGCCGTTGCCAATGTCGCCTGAGTAGCTGTGGTTCGCGCCCGAGACCGGATTCAACGTCAGGGCAGTCAGCCCCGAGTAGCCGCCGGAAGTGGTGGTGAAGACGGTAGCGAGATCCTTGTTACCTGTAAGGCCGCCCATGGACAGGGAAGTCATGGTGGTCCGGAGGCCGTTGGTCGCGTCACCCGTGATGCTGTTGAGGGTATCCAGCGGGCTCTGATTCACGGCTCCTGTGCTCCCCAAACTGAGGATGCCTCCCAGAATCTTGGTCGCGCCATAATATTGGTTGTTGGCGGTAAGGGTGAATGTCCCGGTGCCGTTCTTGGTCAGGCCGAAATTATTGCCATTCGTGGAGCCGGATATCGTGGAAGCGCTCACGGAAAACCCCGCCCCATTTCTACCGAGATTGCCCGAATACGTCGTGTCGGTGGAGCCATTGATCGTCAGGGTCGCCGCCGCAGAGGCATCGCTGTTAACGATCTCCTGGATTCGTAAAGTAGCTGCGGTGTTTGTCAGTCCGGCGAGGGTCTGATTGAACCCAAACAGGTTGAGTCCGATACCGCGCCCGCCGCCGGAGCCGGCGTTGCCAAGGATGTTCAATATGGTGGTGGTGGGCAGTGCGTTATCGACCCCCAGTTTCACGAACATCTGCCCGGAGGTCCCTGCGGTATTGTTGATCGTGGTGGTGCCGGAATAATTGTTGGCGGAATTCAGCGTGACGGTGAGGATGGCGTTGGTATTGACGACGTTGTTGAAGGTCACATTGCCGATGCCGCCAATGGCCCCGTTGATAATGAATTCGTTGAACGTCTGGAAGCCGTTGTTCACGCTGGGAGCGTTGATGGTCACTTTTCCCGAGGTCGTGATCGGAGCGTAAACGGTGGTGGCGCCATTGATTTGATTCGTCCGCAGGGTCGCACCATTCGTCATGATGATGGCACTGGTTCCGTTGACACCCGGGCTATTGCCGCCTAGGGCGTTCGCGTTGGCAAGCAACAGTATGGTATTGTGGACGTTCGTGGCACCAGTGTAGGTGTTCGCTCCACCGAATGCCACAGCACCGGGAGTGCCCGTTGATGCGGTGCCGACGATGGTGACTCCCGAAGCCCCCGCACCGTTGTCGGCGACGGGTGCGTTGATGGTGAGCCCGGCTGTGTTATCCATCGCGAGCACCAGATTCCGTTCCGAACCTATGATGACATTGCTGGCTCCCGTTCCAGCGTTGATGTTGACACTTTCTGTCGCCTTGATCTGGACCACTGAATTTAGGGTCAAAGTGCCGCTGTTCGCTAAGGTGATGTTCGTGCCCGCCCCGGTAGCATTGAGCAGAAGGCCGTAAACGCTTGCCCCAGTGTTCGTGAGGGCGATGCTGCCAGCGTTAAGCTGGTAATACCCGGCCGGGTCAACGCCGGTGCCGACTGCAAGATTTCCGGCATTCGCTTTCAACAGAAGCTGGCCGCTGGAATTCACCGCAGCCACGCGGAGCGTCCCATTGACGCCACCCGCTACACGGTGAAAGACACCGGCATTGACAAAGGCCGTGCCCGAGCCCGGAAGGCTCGGGACGCTGCCGCCGGCGAAGATATTGACGATTTCCGTGGTAGAAGCGGTGGTCGTCCATGCCGTCGTGGGACTGAAAATCGTGCTGGAACCCGAATTCGCCGTGAGCGGACCGAGATTGAGCGTGGCGGAAGTGGCCAAAGCGCCCTTGGCAATGTTAATCGTATTTCTTCCCACGCCCAGCGAGGTGCTCGCGAAAGTCTGCGCGGTAGTGGCAGAGGCGAAGTTAATGCCGGTGATGGTGAGCGCACCATTATTGACCTGGAGGGCGTTGGCCGCGGCAATGAGGTCGGTCGGGGTGGCAAGATTATTGTAATCGAGCACCAGGAAGCCGGCACTAACATTCAGGCCACCGGTGAAGGAGTTGGCCGCATTGCCATTGAGCGCCAGGGTGCCCGCACCGAGCTTGGTCAGCCCCACGCTGCCGCCGACGGCGGTGCTGGTGTTGGCTCCGATGATGGCGCTGAGTCCGGTGCCGACGGTGATGTTACCACCCGTGCCGCCGAGCGTGACGACGCCGCCGGTCCCGCTGAGGGTGACTGAACCATCCTTGAAGTTCAGGCTGCCGGCATTTTTGGCATTCGTGAGGCCGATGGTGTAAGCGCTGATGGCATCCGAGCCTGCGGAGAAAAAGAGATCGTCGGTGCTGGAGGTGGTGTAGGCGGAAGTCGCCGTGGCGCCGGTGGCATCCGTGCTCCAAGTCGTGCCGCCCGTGCTCCAGAGACCGCTGGGCGTGGCACCGCCCGCCCCGGGTATCGCGCCGTCGATGTCCCAAAAATAGCTCGCGGCACGCGCGGTTGGCGCGGCGAGCAGCGCTGCGAAAGGTCCGGCGAGGACGACGGCGGCGAGGGAGCGAAGGCGATTGGTGGGGAGCATAGTGGGTTTTCTGAGTTTGAGTGGAGACCTTCCGCACGATTTTTGCAGGGATGCAAAATATCTCATCATCGACAACCTACCCCTTTTTAGGTAAAGTCTACCCATGCCTTTCCTGCGCGCGCTTTCCGTCTCCGAGCAGGTGGCCGCGCACTTGCGGGCCGAGCTGGAGCGGGGCCGCTGGAGCGGGACGATCCCCGGGGTGAATCAACTGGCTGCGGATATCGGGCTCAACCACAAGACGATCGCGGCGGCGCTCCGGCAGCTCGAGCGCGAGGGGCTGCTCGTGGGGCAGGGCCAGGGTCGCAATCGCCTCATCGTGCCGCCCGACGAAAAGGCCGCCCGCTCGCTGCGGGTCGCCTTGCTTCACTATGAGCCTGAAACGCTGGACGAGGGATACGTCGTCAGATTGCAGCATTTGCTCCTGGACGCGGGCCATGCGGCCTTTTTCACCGAAAAATCGCTGCTGGAGCTGAGCATGGAGCAGACGCGCATCAGCCGTCTCGTCAAGCGAACCGCGGCGGATGCCTGGGTGATCATGGCCGGCTCGCGTTCCGTGCTGGAGTGGTTCAGCGCGCAGCCGGTGCCGGCCTTCGCCCTGTTTGGCCGCAAGGATGGGCTCCCCATCGCGGCGATCGGACCGGACAAGTCGCCCGCCGTGGCCGCCGCCACGCGCCGGCTGGCTGGCCTCGGTCATCGCCGCATCGTGCTCCTGACCCGCCGGGTCCGCCGGCTGCCGGAGCCGGGACGCTTCGAGCGCGCTTTCCTCGATGAACTCACGGCCTGCGGCATCGCCGTGAGCGGCTATCATTTGCCCGACTGGGAAGAGAACCGCGAGGGATTTCACGAATTGCTGACTTCGCTTTTCCGCGTCACGCCGCCCACCGCGTTCATCGTGGACGAAGCCTCCTTTTTTGTCGCGACACAGCAGTTTCTCATAGGCCGCGGCATCCGGGTGCCGCAGCAGGTTTCGCTGATCTGCACGGATGCCAATCCCACTTTTGCCTGGTGCACGCCGAGCGTCTCCCACATCCGCTGGGATGCGGGTCCGGTCATCCGCCGGATCGTGCGCTGGGTGGCAGCCGTGAGCCAGGGCCGCCGGGACTTGAGGCAAACGGTGGTGCGCGCTGAGTTCGTCAGCGGCGGCACGATCGGCCCGGCTCCCGCGGCATGAGTGATCGGCAGACGAAACAGGGGCGGACATGAACAGGGCAGTGGCGGGCGCGGCGTGCTCGATCCCGGCAGCGGCTTTCACTTTTTCTCCGCCAGCAGCTCGGCCATCGCCCAGCCGAGGCGGAGGCCGGTTCCCATGTAGGTCTCGGCGTTTCGGTTGTAGTGGTAGCCTTGGTTCTTTGGCGAAACATCCACCTCGCGCCATAGGTCGCGCTGGTCCACGGCCTTCACGTTACCAGCGAATTCCGGGTGCACCTTCGCGTCGCCGATGGCGAGCTGCGCCTCGGAGATTTGCAGGCCGAAGCTTTCGCGGCCCGTGAATCCGCAGCCCGTGGCGAGGACGAACATCGCATTCGGTGCGTCGTAGTCTTTGCGCAGCGACGTGATGAGCCGCGCGAGATTCTGCTCGTAGTGCGCGGCGTGCACGGCGTTCTGGTCTTTGTTCCCCTGCCACCACACGAACCCCGCGATTTCGTAGCCCTGTCCGTTGTAGCCGGGGTAAATCTTCGCCAAGTCGGCGAGCGCGCCTTTCGCGTTGGCCATGTCATCGTCGTATTGCTTGCCCGCATACCAGTTCACCTCCTTCTTCGGCTGACCCTCCACCCACGAGTCCGGCGTGTCCTTGTAGCCGGCAAAGGTCCTCGTGACTTTCTGCCCGCCGCGCTCGGTGACTTCCGCCGTGAAGCGCTCACTGCCCGGCGGCAGAAGGTCCCAGCCGAGGCTGCGGTTGCCGATGCAGCTTTTCAAAATGAGCACCGGCGCGTCGAGGACCTGGCCCATCACAAAGCCGAAGCCCACTTCCGGTCCGATGGACTTCCCGTTGTTCGAGGTCGCGCTCAGCGGGCTGCCTTTTTTCACCCGCGCGTCGTAGTAGTAAACGTCCTTTCGCACCGTCCACGCGCCCGAGTCCTCGACCAGAAAAGGATACTTCTTTTCCGTCTTCGTGAGTGTCGTGAGCGTGCCCGGTTTGTCCTCCGGCAGGATGTCGCCCATGCCGACCATGTTCGACTGACCCATGAGGATGAAAACTTTCACCTTCTTTGTTTGGTCGGCGGGTTTGTCGTCAGGCCGCGTAACTTGGTGTTTGGAGTCGGTGTCGATCTTGTCCGCCGCCACCGCGCCGGCCGCGGAGAGGAGGAGTACTGCCAGCAGGCAGAGTGAAAAGTCAGGTCTTTTGGCTTTCATGGGGATCATTGATTGGCGGGGTGCTGGCGAGGCTATTCGACGACGACCACCGGCTCCCCGAGCACGTCCATCTTCGGCGTGATGCCGAGGCCGGGCGCGGTGCTGGCGGACATGAAGCCGTGCGCGCGCTGCGGTGCGCCGTCGGCTGTGGAGACGGTGACGTAGCTGTTGAAGTCCGTGCTCGTGAAACGGAACTCCTCCGGCGTACTGTGCGCGAGGTGCGCGATGGCGGCGGTCGTGATGTCGCCGCCCCATGAGTCCTCCAGCGTCATCGCGATGCCCATGCTCACGCAAAGGTCGCGCGCTTGGCGGATTTTCGTGAGCCCGCCGAGTTTGCTGATTTTCAGGTTCACCACGTCCATCGCCAGGTCCGCTTTTGCGCGCAGCAGCATGTCGAGGCCGTCCACGTTTTCATCGAGCACGAAGGGGTGCTCGCACTGCCGCCGCACGGCAAGGCACTCCTCGTAGGTCAGGCACGGCTGCTCGAGGTACACGTCCACGTCGCGCACGGCTTTCGCCACGCGCACGGCTTCGTGCTGCACCCAGCCGGTGTTCGCATCGGCCACGAGTCGGTCGCCGGGCAGAAGTTCTTCCGCCACGGTGAAAATGCGCTCGATGTCCGTTTCCGGGTCGCCCCCGACTTTGAGCTGAAAGCGCGTGTATCCCACCGCGCGGTACCCCACGACCTTCGCCGCCATCTCCTCCGGCGACTCCTGCGAGATCGCGCGGTAAAGCCGCACCTTTTCCCCGAACCGCCCGCCGAGCAGCTCGCACACAGGCATCCCGGCAAACTGCCCGAGGATGTCCCAGCACGCGATATCCACCCCGCTTTTCACATAAGGGTGCCCCTTCAGCGCCGCATCCATGCGGTGATTCAGCTTCCCCAATTCCCGCGGATCGCAGCCCAGCAAATGCGGCCCGAGCTCGCGCAGCCCCGCCCGCACGCCCTCCGCGTACGCGGGCAAATAGAACGGCCCGAGTGGGCACACCTCGCCATGTCCCACGAGGCCCGTATCCGTCTCCACGCGCACGATCGTGCTGTCAAAGACCGTCACCGACTTTCCGCCCGACCATTTGTAAGTCGTCTCGTGCAGGGGAAGTTCGACTCGGTAGGCGAGGATGCGCGTGATTTTCATGCAAAGGAGAAGAGGCTTGGCTGACTCAGACTCGCCGAAAACACTAAGCGCCCGCCGCTCCCCGTCTTGGCGCCGAAATTCACGCCGACATGAAACTCAGCACAACCGCAACCATCGCGGCCCACGGCGTGGAGATGCGCCTGCTCGAGCAGCTCTTCGACCACACGCCGGACACCGCCTTCTTCATTAAAGACGCCCACGGACGATACCTCGCCGTGAACCACTCCCTCCTCGAGCGCCACGGCCTCCGCGACAAATCCCAAATGCTCGGACGCCGCCCCAGCGACGTGTGCCCCGGCGACTTCGGGCGCCTCCCCGCCGAGCAGGATGCCTACGTCCTCCGCACCGGCAAGCCCATCATCGAGCGCCTCGAACTCCAGTGGCACCTCCCGCACAAACCCGTCTGGTGCCTCACCACAAAGCTCCCCATGCGCGACTCCGCGGGTGCCATCACCGGCCTCATCGGCATCTCCAAAGACGTCCGCGCGCCCGTCGCCCCCCAGGAAATCCCCCCCGGCGTCGCCTCCGCCCTCACCCGCCTGGAGACAGGCTACGCCGACCCCCTCACCCCGGCGGCCCTCGCCCGCATCTCGGCGCTGCCCCCCGCGCGATTCGCCCGCATCATCAAGCGCATCTTCGGCGTCACCCCCATCCAGCTCATTGCAAAAACGCGCATCGCCGCCGCCTCGCTCCTCCTCCGAGACACCGACCGCTCCATCGCCGAAATCGCCCACGAATGCGGCTTCTACGACCACAGCGCCTTCACCCGTGCCTTCCGCGCCGTCTCCAGCGTCACCCCGACCCGATTCCGCGCCGGGAAGATCGAATAGCGTGGATTCCCGGCGCTGGCAGCCTCGGCCGATCCATCCCCTGGCGGCGTTCCTAAAATCGCGCCCCGATTGCATCCATTCGCCGGCCCCTCCCGACGATTCGCCGGCAGATCTTCTCGATCGGCCCGCCGACGCGAGAAATCCGCGCCCCGATTATCCAAATCCGCCCGCCGCTCCTCGCGATCGGCACGCCGATCCTCGCAATCGGCACACCGATCGTTCAAATCGGCACGCCGATTTTAATAATCGGTGTGCCGATTCCAAGAATCTCCGTGCCATTTTCCACAAATTCCAGACTATCCAACAGAGAAAACATCCCCCTTTCTGTTCCACGCACCTCGCGTGAGGCCCACTGAACGCACTATGGCAGAAATCGTGACAACTTACCTCCAGATGAGCGCCCTGGAGGAACTCATGCCGGGGCGTTTATCCGACCCCGAATTCATCGTGAGTGAGGCGCTCGAGCGCCAATGGCCACTCAATCGCTCCCTCTATCGGCTGGTAGGCGGGCAATGGGAATGGAATGACAAGCAACACTGGAGCGACCGGCAGTGGGAGAGCTACGTTTCTTCCGACCGGCTTCGCACCTTTCTCGCGTCGTGGCGCGGTGCAAGCGCAGGCTACTACGAGCTACGTCGGGACGACGCCAAAGCGGTCGAGATCGTCTATTTCGGACTGACACCGGATTTCATTGGGCGTGGTTTCGGGGGCGCGCTCTTGACGGACGCGCTGAAGCGGGCATGGGCCTGGGATGCGGAGCGGGTGTGGGTGCATACCTGCACGCGCGACCATCCCTCCGCGCTCACGAATTACCGAGCACGAGGGATGCAAATCTATGACCGGAAGACCCACCACGGCGCATAGAGCCCTGCCCTCGATGCGTGCGAGGCCGACGCATTTTGCAGGCTGGAAGCTTCGGGTGCCAGGTGGTTAAACTTCGCGCCCCATGAACCGCCGCCACTTCCTCCAGACTTCCGCTGCCGCTCTCGCGGCTTCCGCCCTGCGCTCGTATGCCGTCGATTTTGCCGATCAGAAGAAGCGCGTTGGCCTCATCGGGTGCGGGTGGTATGGGAAGACCGATCTTTTTCGCCTGATCCAGGTGGCGCCGGTGGAGGTGGTGTCGCTGTGCGATGTCGATGCGCTCATGCTGGCGGATGCGGCGGAGACGACGGCGCAGCGTCAGCTTTCCAAGAAGAAGCCGCGGCTCTATGCGGACTGGCGCGAGATGCTGAAGGAGAAGGATCTCGATGTGGTGCTGATCGGGACGCCGGATCATTGGCACGCGCTGACGATGATCGAGGCGGTGAAGAGCGGTGCGGATGTGTATGTGCAGAAGCCGACGGGCGTGGATATCCGCGAGAGCCAGGCGATGCTCGCGGCGGCGCGGAAATATGGGCGCGTGGTGCAGGTGGGGACGCAGCGCCGGAGCACGCCGCATCTGATCGAGGCGCGGGAGAAGGTGGTGAAGGAGGGGAAGCTGGGGAAGGTCGGGCTGGTGGAAATCTGCTGCTACTACCACATGCGGGCGACGGATAATCCGCCGGATATCGAGCCGCCGGCGACGTTTGACTATGAGATGTGGGCGGGGCCGGCGCCGAAGATGCCTTACAATGCGCTGATCCATCCGCGGAAGTGGCGCGCTTTTATGGAGTACGGGAATGGGATCGTCGGCGACATGTGCGTGCACATGCTGGATATGACGCGCTGGATGCTGGAACTCGGCTGGCCGACGCGTGTGAGTTCGAGCGGCGGGATTTTCGTGGATAAGGAGAGCCGGGCGAACATCACGGACACGCAGACGGCGACGTTTGAGTTCGACGATCTGCGGGTGGTGTGGACGCATCGCTCGTGGGGCGAGGCGGCGGACCCGAAGTACCCGTGGGCGGCGACTTTTTACGGTGATAAGGGGACGCTGAAGGCGAGCGTGATGGGCTACGATTTCACGCCACAGGGCAAAGGCAACGGCGAGGCGATCCATCGCGATGTGACCTATGAGTTGGAGGAGTTTCCCGAGGACAAGACGGAGAAGGACCTCGAGAAACAGTGCGCGCCGGCGGTGCGCGGACACATGCGGGATTTCCTGGCGGCGATCGCGGCGCGGTCGAAGCCGGTGGCGGATATCGAGCAGGGGCACATCTCCACGGCGTCGTGCATCCTGGCGAATCTCGCGATGAAAACCGGGCGCACGCTGGCGTGGGATGCGGCCGCGGGGAAAATCGCGGGCGACGACGAGGCGAACAAACTCCTCGCGCGCCCGTACCGCGCACCGTGGGTGCATCCCGATCCGGGGACGGTGTAAGCGGCGGCTCAGCCGAGGGTGAAGGCGTCGGCGACGATGAGACCTTGCTCGCGCTTGTGAACTCCGAGTGAGCCGACGGCAGGGCTGGCACTGGCGTTGCGACCGGAGAACCAGATGGACTTGCCAGCGGCGCGCTTGAGCTGCCAGCCGATGTGGTTCCATGCGCCCATGTTCTGGCTTTCCTCCTGGCACCAGACGTAGGTCTTGGCATTGGGATAGGTCTTCACGGCTGCGACGAGTTGCTTTTCATCCAAGGGATAGAGCTGCTCGATGCGGATGAATGCAGTGCCGGCGATCTTCTCCGCGTCGCGATGCTTGAGGAGGTCGTAATAGACCTTGCCGGTGCAGAAGACGATGCGGTCGATTTTCGCAGCATCGGCGAGGAGCGGGCCGTGCAGAATTTCGTGAAAGCGGTCGTCGGTGAAGTCCTCCAGACGCGATGCGGCGGCTTCGAGGCGCAACATGCTCTTCGGCGTCATGAGGATGAGCGGCTTGCGGAAATGGCGCTTCAACTGGCGGCGCAGCGCGTGGAAATACTGCGCGGGTGTGGTGAGGTTGCAGACTTGCATATTCTCCTCCGCGCAAAGCTGGAGAAAGCGCTCAAGCCGCGCGCTGCTGTGCTCAGGCCCCTGGCCTTCATAGCCGTGCGGGAGGAGGAGGACGATGCTGCTGGGTCGCTGCCACTTGGATTCGGCGGAGGAGATGAACTGGTCGATAATGACCTGCGCGCCATTCGCGAAGTCGCCGAACTGCGCCTCCCACATGCAGAGCATGTCGGGGTAATTCAGCGAGTAGCCGTAGTCGAAGCCGAGCACGGCCTGCTCGCTGAGGAGGGAATTGTAGATGCACAGCCGGCCTTGGTCGGGCGCGAGATGCTGGAGCGGGCAGTAACGGTCGCGGGTTTTCTCGTCGTAAAGATACGCATGCCGCTGGCTGAATGTGCCGCGGCGGCAGTCCTGTCCGCTGAGGCGCACGGCGGTGCCTTCGAGCAGCAGCGAGCCCATCGCGAGGGCCTCACCGTAGGCCCAGTCGAAGCCCTCGCCGCGCTTGAATACGTCGGCTCGTTTATCGAGGAGAAATTTCTGGAGCTTCGGGAGGACGTTGAAGTCATCCGGCGTCGTCGTCAGCCCGCGAACGATCTCAGCAACACGCTCGCGGGTGATCGCGGTCTCGACCGGGTCGTGTGAAAAAGGCGGCTGGAAGACAGCGGTGGATTCCGCGAGGGAACTGATGTTTTTCGCAGTCTCCGCGGCTTTCACCTCGGCAAAGATGGCCTCGTATCGCGCGTCGAATTCTTTTTTGAACTGCTCCTCTTCTTCCACGGAGAGCACGCCGCATTCGGTGAGTTTCTTTTTGAAAATCACGCCGACGGAAGGATGCGCGCTGATGTCGGCGTAAAGATCAGGCTGCGTGAAGAGCGGCTCGTCGGTTTCGTTGTGCCCGTATCGCCGGTAGCAATACATGTCGATGAAGACGTCGGACTTGAAAGTCTGACGGAACTCGAACGCGAGTTCCGCGCAAAAGCGGACGGCGATGGGGTCGTCGCCGTTCACATGGAGGACCGGAGCTTCGATCATTTTCGCCACGTCCGTGCAGTATCTCGACGACCGCGCATCGGCAGGGAGCGTGGTGAAGCCGATCTGATTATTCACGACGAAGTGAATCGTGCCGCCCGTCCGGTATCCTTGGAGCTGCGACATATTCAACACCTCCGCGACGATCCCCTGGCCAGCCAGCGCCGCATCGCCGTGGATGAGAATTGGAACGACTTTTCCGCGCTCGACGGTGTCCTGCCGGATGCGCTGCCGGGCACGCGCCATGCCTTGTACGACGCCATCCACGGCTTCGAGGTGGCTCGGATTTGCAGAGAGGCGCAGGCAGATTTCCGAGCCGTCGTCGAGGGTGCGCTGCGTGGTGTAGCCGAGGTGATATTTCACGTCACCGTCGCCGCTGACCGTGTTCGGGACGAAGTTCTCCGAGAACTCGGCGAACATGACGCGCAGCGGTTTCTGGAGGAATTCGCGGATTACGCTGAGCCGCCCGCGATGCGCCATCCCCATGACGAGTTCCTCGACTTTGAAGCGCGGACACTCCTCGAAGAGCGCGTGGAGAAAGACGATGAGCGACTCGCCACCCTCGATCGAGAAGCGCTTCTGCCCGACGTATCGCGTGTGGAGGAAATGCTCGAATGTCTCGACTGACTGAATCTGGTGGAGCATTCGGCGGAGCGTCTCCGGCTGCAGTGAATACGCGGCGGGGCGAGCCTCGAGTTTCTCGCGCACCCAGTTCCGCACGCGCGGATTCTGGATGTGCATGAACTCCGCGCCGATCGACCCACAAAAGATGCGCTCCAGCTCCGCGATCATCGCGCGCAGCTTCATCCGCTGGCCGCCGAGGAAAAACTTCGACCCGACCGTGAGTTCGAGGTCCTTCTCGCCGAAGCCCAGCTCCCGCAGGCTCAGCAGCGGATTCTGCGGCCGCTCATCCGCCAGCGGATCGAGCATCGCGATCGTGTGCCCGAGCGTGCGATACGCATACACCAGCCCATCCACCCGCGTCTGGAGCGGCGAGTCGGAGGAGCCGGAAGTCTCCGTCGGCGACGGAGTCGCGGTATCGCCGCCCGCCGCCTTCGCTCCATTTTTCAGCGTCACCGAGCCCAGCTCGAACCCTTCAAAAAACGCCGCCCAAGTCGCATCGACGGAAGAAGGATCCTTGCGCCATTGTTCGTAATTCTGGTCGAGCAGATCGGCGTTAAAACGAGTCGCAAACGAGATGGCCATGGCAGTCAGTAAAAGGCCGGGAAAGTAAGCACGCCCCCCGAGCCGTCCAAATGAAATCGTCGGATGCGGTGGGGTGTGATTGAAAGTGACGCAAGATCGGACCGGGGAGCCCAAGGAGCGGCGTCTTTTCCAAGCGCTGACCGATCAAACCCGCGCCGCAGCAAACTTCCGGCTGGGGGAGAGGGAAGAATTAGGCGCTTCCCGCGCAGGTTTTTGGGTCGGTGGTTAGAAGCATACCGCTCCTTGGGCACGATCCGTTCTGGATGGAAACCTCTGCAAGTAAACACGGGCTTCCAGAATCGCCGAAAACCCGCTCTGATCCACCCCCATGCCGGACGAATTCCCATGCGATGTCTTCCTGAGCCACAGCGCGAAGGACAAGGCGGTGGTGCGCCCGCTGCCGGAGCGGTTGCGGGAGGACGGGGTGAAGGTGTGGTTTGATGAATGGGTGCTCAAGCCCGGCGACAGCATCGAAAAGAACCAGTCGAAGACTGCGAAGATCGAGGAAGGGCTGGATTGCTCGCGCGTACTGGTGCTCTGCGTGTCGGCGCAGGCGTTCGGCTCGGACTGGGGCGCAATTGGAGTCCGGCACGTTCCGGTTTCGCGACCCGCTGAACAA
>JBBQZX010000032.1:0-69819 GCA_038207335.1 Chthoniobacterales bacterium
CCCTTCGAGCCCGCCTGCATCCTCGTCTATGGCCCCGGCAAATACCGCTTCCTCGACTACGTGAAAACTGGCCTCGGCCTGACGCTGATCCTCTCAGTCGTGGTGCTGCTCCTCATCCCGCTCTTCTGGCCGCTGCGGTGAACGCGGCTATGAAATCCGTCAACATTCTCGCCCATTCGCGGAGGTCCGATAAAGTCTTCGCTAAAAGTCATGCGTAAGCCGCGTGTATCAGCCTGTGGAGCCGCGCGAGCGTGCGCGGTTAGTTAGGTGAGGAAGCGATGTTTCACCCAGCCCCGGAACTCCTCGGTCGCCGACCGCAGTTGCACCGAATAGATGGACTCTCCGCGCTTCATCACCACGCCCTCGAAGAAATCGCAACCGAGCACGCGGTTCGCATCACGGAGCCGCTGGTAAAACGCGAGCGCATCGGCGTGCAAAACGCCGCGCTGGGCTGGCGTCAGCACCACAGCGCCGCATGGGACCGGGCGCGCAGTGTCGCCGGCGAAGACGGCATCGCACGGGAGAAACGATTCGAGCAGCGCGCGTCTCTCCGTGTAAGGCGGTGTGCGGGATTTGGGCACGACGTGCGTGCCGCGTCCGAGATTGTGGCGACGTTCAAGAGCCTCACAATCGGCCCACACGAGGCCACTTTGGGCGAGCTTCGCGAGAGCTGCAAGCGCGGGACGGAAGCAATCAGCGATGGTGAGCAGCGCGCCATGCCGATTCCACATCGTCCCGGTCGGCGTGTGGATGAGCGTTCGCCATCCATTCAGTTTCGGCTCGGCATACCACAGCCCGCGCTTGGGTGGGGCGAGTTCGAGCCGACCACCCTGAATCGGCCGCGCCGGATACGTGATCAGTGGAGGCACGTTCATGGGCTTGGAGCCTCCGTCTCGGAAGGCCCGGATTTCTCATTTATCAGGCGAATTGGGCCTTCGATTTCCGCAGCGTAGGTGGAGATTGCCGCGCGTCTCGGAATCACGAACAGCCTTCTGATGGATGGCTTTTGCGGCAGCATCGAGATCGTCGAGCGACACCACGCAACGCTCGTTACCTAATATCGTCAGGACGATGTGAGCGTCAGTCTTCATCGAGCATGAGGATTGTGATGGCAGGCCTCCGATCGTCGATGTCCAGCGGGCCACAAACGGCCTTGAGGGTGACCAGTGGCGGCGTCCGGTCGCGGTTGCCGTTGCGGACATGGAGCTTGAACGTCATCTGCGGTCCGCTCGTGCGCCGGGCGGTCATTCTGAGCATCCACACCACATCCCAGAGCCGGCCGCTCTCGTCCTGACAGCGCACGCCATCGGGCACGCGCACGTAGTTCTCCCATACGGCGGGTGTAAGCAAGACCGGGAACTTTCAACCCGGCCTCGCGCGCGGTTTCGCTAACGTCCACCTGCATACCATCAGCGAGCGCATCCTTGCGCGTGTAGGCGTAGATCACTTCGGCACCAGCGAACGGGTCCTCAGCCTCATCCATCAGCGCGACGTTCTCGATGTGGCGTGTAAGTGCATCGATGCGCTTGCTCGGCCACGGCACGAATTCCAGCGGGCCGTGGATGCGCTCCATCGCCTGCCGCAACTCCGCCGCCGATTCATCATCGGCGGCGGTGAACACTGCAGCGAGGTTCGGGTTGCTCGTCGCCGTGTTCGTCGGTGAACTCACCCAGCGGCCATCAGCGCGAGCAGCGGCTCCACTGCCGCTTCGGGAATCACATCGCCTTTGATCTTCAACTCGAATGACTGCTTGAAATACCGCGCGGCGTGCTCCCCGGCGAGCCGCGTGATGGCAGGCTCATCGCTTGTGCCCCGGTAAGAGTTGGTGAACCCAACACGCACGACCTTGCCATCTGCCGAGCGCGCCTCGACCGACGATGCAATGGCGTGCTGCCCGTGGTGGTGGGTGAAGTAGAACGGCTTCGCGATGGCGATCAACTCGGCCTTCTCCAGTTCGAGCGTCACGTGACAAGTATGACGACTGAGACGACTGAGACGACTGCCGTTTTTGCACTTCAACTTGGCCCAGAACCGCGCCGGACGCTGGGGGGCGCATGTTCACCCCGATTCGTCGCGATGCACGCGACAGGATGCACCAATCGCCGAACGCGAAGTTTCTAACCAACGATTCCACCCGCGATTTGGTGCATCCCTTCACACACGACATTTCCAGCGGCGAACGACGAAAACCGGCAGCAAGGACAGCGCGCCCGAGGTGTAAAGCACGGGCACAAAACGGGATCACCTTACACCTCACATGCACAGCGATGAAGTGCCTCAAAAGCCCGCGAGTCCTGTGTTTATCAGCCTTGGGAGCTCACGAGCGCACGCTGGGAATGGGGTGATGGCCGTGCAAAAAGTGGAAGATTCAAAAATCGAATCCTCATAGAATTGAGGTGATGGTCCCCCAACCCAAGTGGGAGGCGCTCGCTCGTAAAAGATTACCTTGCTCGATGCGCTCACACCTCTTCGTCAATCGGCGAAGCTCGTGCTATGGGCTACCGCCAAAATGGCCTCTCCAATCCGTGCGCGATGAAAGCGCCTGGGGCTTGATGTCGCCGAGGCGCTGCCCCGCGTTGAAGCTGGCCTTGCAGAAGGCATCGTAGGCGCCGCTGGCGATTCGGAAGCAGCGCAGCGGGCCGAGTTGGCTGAGATCGCGGCAGAGTGCGTAGTGCGGATTCTTCCGCAATTCTTCGTCGAGGCGCGCGGTGAATTCTCGCGGCAGTTCACCCTCCGCGAACAAGGTGTAATTCCAGCTCCCGGCGGCATCGACCTCCGGCGCGAGCATGGCAAAACGTGGGACGAAGCCGAGCGATGCACACACCGTCTTGGTGGCGCGCGTGACGAAAGTCTCTGCGAGTTTTTCCCCGCACAAATCCGACACGCTCCCGCCGCGGCCGAGAAAGCGCAGTGACGGCGTGGCGGCAATGAAGCCGTCCACTTCCACCAGGTCGCCGAGGCGGTAGCGCCACAGTCCGCCGGCGGTTGTCACGATCACTTCGTAGATCTCGCCCGCGCGCAACTCGTGCGCGAGCCGCGGCTCGCCGCTCGCGTCGGTGAATTCGTAGAAGTGCGACGCCACGGCGACGGGATGCTGTCCGCAGAATGGGATGGAGACGAACGCCTCGGTTGCCAGCAGTCCCTTTGGCTGGACGACTGCGCGCGGTAAGCGCCGCCGCAAATCAGCGAGTGCGATCGTGGCCTGCCCGTCGCCCCAGCAGCTCACGATTCGCAGACGCGGCCAGAGCGTGTGGGCATCCACCGGGTCGGCGCGGTGCAGTTCTCTCGCGCGTTGCGGATTCGGCGGTGCGTCCACGGCGCAGCGGACTTCCGGCGGTAGCACCGAGGTTCGAGCGCAGCCTCCGCGTTCCACATCTTGCAGCAACTCATCCCACCACGCGGGCAGCGCATCCAACAGCAGGGTGAGAAACGACGGATGCCAGACGGACACGAGCCGCAGCTCACGTTGGCGCAGCAGGCAGAGGAGCGTGACGTAACGCGAGCTTTCCACATCGCCAACGAGCCGCAACGCGGATGGCACCGCGAAGGACGCCTTGACGAATCGCCGCCGCAGACCGCCGACGTAGGCGCTGTCATCGTCGAAGCCCACGGGCACCGCAGACTTTTCGGCGGACGCCGGTATCGCGGGTGAGATCGACCAATATGCTGGGCCGAGGGCGATCGAGGGATTCTGTCGGCAGAGGTCCACTATCCACGGACCGATGGCGGCGTTCAGCTCGCGCTGAAATGTGGCGGTGAACGGAATGAGCTTGCGCCCGCCGGTGGAGCCGCTCGTCGGCAGGAGGCGCATCACGGGCTCAACGGTCAGCACGGACTGTTCGCCCCGCACGATGCGTGCGACCCACGGCTCGAGCGCCTCGTACTCCACGACCGGCACGCGCTCGCGGAATTGCTCGTAGCTGCGGATTTCGCCGAAGCCGTAAGCGCGGCCATACGCGCTCGCCGCGTTGCTCGTGAGGAGTCGGCGCAAGATTTGCCGCTGAGATTTCTCCGGGTCGTGCAGTGCCCGGTTGAAGCGCATCCACGCCGGGATGCTCGTGGCGAGCCACGCGCAGTTGGCGATGGCAGCCTTCATCCCGCGACCATCCGGCGACCGGCGGGCGTGAGATTGGCCGCGCTGATTTCCGTGATGCAAACCAGCTCATCGCCGCTGGTGTGGCCCGGGTTTCGAGCAAGGAAGAGCGCCACATGTGCGTCATCGGTGCGCCCTGTCGGCAAGGTAGCGAGCGGCCCGCAAAGTTTTTGCGGATGAGAAAAGCGCACGATGCCCGCCGCCGCGTCATACCCTTCGCGGTAGCGAACGGCCGCCAGATAATCGAGGAGTTGCTGTTCGCGAGGCGGCGTCAGTGCATCGTGGCGTGGATAAAATTCGCGCCAGAAAACCGGCAGAAAACGGTAGGTACGAAAGCCCGAGGTGAGCAGCAGCCAGTAGCATGGGCGCGCTGGAAAGGCGGCACGCAGATGGTTCACCGCCGCGATCCAGGTGCGCGCCAAAACGGGGGATCCCCAAGCCTCGGGTGCGACGATTGTGTCGCCGGAGTAGATCACCGTAAGGGCGCGCCCGGCGTGCCGTTCCTCGCAAACGAGCAACGTGGAAAAGCCGAGCAGCCGCCCGTCGCGGCGGATCTCCACGACCCAGTTTTTCTCGGTGAGATCGCGCTCGAACTGGTCGCGCATCACGCCATCAAAGTGACGCGAAAGGAGCGCAAACATCTCGTCGCGCTGCGTGTCGGCGAGTGCCTCGCGCGGGAAAAGGCCGGGGATCTTCTGGGACGGTGCATCGGTCATAACAATGCGACGTCTGGCAGAAACGGGGCCTGCGTTTCGATCAGCTCAAGCGGCGTGCGTTCCGGCCAATCTACACGGTAGAGCCGGCTCGTCCAAGTTCGCGTGGAGAACCGCCGACGCATCACCGGAAGACGCGTATCAGTTGCGGGCAGCATGACCGTGAGAAATTCGACACCGAGACAAGCCGCCCATGGAAAGAATGCCGCCACAAAATCCGGCAACACCGCGCCGACTCCGTCTGCAAATGCGAGCGGCGAGAGGAAGGCGTGTGCGAGAGCGGAGTTGGGGCGTGGCAGGCGCGGCGTGCCAAGAAAATGACTGACGAAGTTCATGATCGGTCGTGCGGCCGAAAGCGCCTTGGCATACCCACGGATCACGGTTTGCCGGAAGCCGCGCTGATCCCACAGCCCGCCACACGCGACGACTTTGCCGCCATCGATGGCGAGGAGAAATCGATCCAGCGGCAGCCCATGATCTTCAAGAGCGAGCAGCCTTTCCTCGGTCCAGACCGCAGCGAGTTGATGGCGTCGTGCGTGATCATTCAGCACGCGCAGCATCTCGGGAATGCGCTCCGGCTTGGCAGCCTCGACACGGAGCTCCGACGCGCGCGGCCGGCTCGGCACGGCAACGAGCAGCGTGGCCAATTCCGCCAGAAATTCATATCCGGGAAGCCCCCGCGCGCCGCGTTCCAGCAGTCGGCGGGCGCGGTCGTTGTCGGCGGCGATGCTTGTAAAATAGAGGCTCGCCGGGTCATCGCGTTGCAACTCGTGAAAGAAGCGGTAGCCGTCGCGGAGGATGCTGAAACGTCCGCGCGCCGCCGCATCGAGCCGCAGTTCGGCGAGATAGCCCACGCGACGCAACGCGCCATTCATCCAGCATTCTCGCTTCGTGCAGCGACCCATGCAGACAAGCTTTTCGTTTTCAAAAGCGACGATCGTGTGGTCCTCGCCGCTCCCGAGATTTGCACCGCGAAAGTAATCCGGCTCGCGCTCGAAGCTGAGGCTGATCGCGCCGCGCATCGGATTGTCGCGCAGCAACCGACGAATCGCGGAATCGTCCGCCTCGGTCGCAACTGCGAAATGCGTGCTCAGTTCGCGGTCAGCAGCGGCCCCTGCCATGATTCGTCTCCAAGCGGAAAGTGATTTCGTCCGCTCACATCGGCACGGTGCATTTGGTTGATCAGAAAGAAGTTCCGCCACATGAAACCGTTCGCGCGGTTCACTGCATCGAAGCCGCGGCGTGCGATGCTTTTCCACGAATAAAAACGCCGCCGCGCGCCGAGGCAGCCGCGCTGCAATTCCTCCGCGCTCATGCCGTGCGGCGTGAAGGGAATTTGGTTGTAGGTGTAGCGGTCATCGAGCCACCACGCGTCGTAGCTCAGCCGATTTTCCGTCGCCAGCCGACGGTAGAGCGGCGTGCCGGGGAAGGGCGTGAGGTGATTGAACGCGGCGATATACATCGCGTGCTCCTCGGCAAAATCGACGGTCTCGGCGAAGCTCGCGGACGTGTCGCCATCGTAGCCGAAAACGAACGTGCCATAGACCCGGACGCGATGTTTCCGCAGATTCGCGAGCGCCTTTGTGAAGCCGCCGCGCGCCGTGTTGAAGGTCTTGTTCATCGCCGCAAGATTCGCGGGATTCAGGCTCTCGAAACCAATGAGCACACCCTGGCAACCGCTACGCACGAGCAGGTCGAGGAACTCCTCGTCGTGCGCCGCGTTAATGCTCGATTGCCCGACCCAGCGAATTTTCAGCGGGATGAGCGCGCGGAAGAACTCCTTCGCCTGCGCGAGGTTCGACGTGATGTTGTCGTCCACAAAAAAGAAGAGCTTTTTCTGGTTCTTGATCGCCGCCACTTCCGCGAGGATTTGATCCGCTGGCCGGCGCGTCTGACTTTGTGAAAAGACCGTCTGCACCGCGCAGAAGTCACATTTGAAATGGCAGCCGCGCCCAGCTTCCACGAGGCCGATGGGGAGGTAGCGTTTGCCTTTGAAGATCGAGCGGTCGGGCTGCAAGCCGTCGAGCGATGGGCGGCTTTCGGAGCGATAGAATTTCTCCAGCCGTCCGTGCCGCGCGTCATCGAGCACTTCCGGCCACACGGTTTCCGCTTCACCGATGACCACGGCCTCGGCGTAGCGTCCGACTTCATCCGGGCAAAGGCTTGCGTGGAAGCCGCCCATCACGACGGGCACCCCGCGGCGGCGATATTCGCTCGCGATCTGGTAGGCGCGTTTTGCCGTGTAGGTCTCGACACTCATCGCCACGAGGTCCGTCGGCTCGTCGAACGGGATCGTCTCCATGCGGTCGTCGTAAAAGCGCACCTCGACCTCTTGCGGCGTCAGTCCGGCCACCGTCGCGGCAGGGAGCGGCTCCATCTGCCAGGTGCGCACATAGCCGCTATCACCGCGCCGGCGCCCGATGCAGGGATGGACGATCGTGAGCCTCATGCGTGTGCGATTTCGACCGCGAGCGGCGCGGATGGTGCGCGACCGATGATCCAATCGCAGTTGTAGAAACGGCTGAGATTTTGCGCGTAAAAACGGTAGCCGAGATTCGTGCCGATTCGCACCGGCCACGGCGCGGGCGAACGACTGATACGGCGGACAATCGACTTCCAGCTGTAGGCGTGATTCCACGCGGTCTCGATCCCGAGTTGCAGCTCCTCCACGCTCATGTGGCGCGGCTGGAAGACGACGTGCTGCGCGTCGTAGAGCTCCCAATCCTTGGTGAGGATGCGGCCCTCGGCCTCGAGCCGTTTGTAGAGCGGCGTATTCGGAAACGGTGTCACCACCGCGAAGCGCGGAAGGTCGATGCCGGCCTCCACGGCAAACTCCGCGGTCTTCATGAAAATGTCCGGCTTGTCGTCATCCAGGCCGAAGACGAAGCAGCCTTGCAGCGCGATTCCATGCGCGTGCAAACGCTCCACGACGCGGCCGTAATCGTCCGGCGAATTGAAGCCCTTGTGGTTCTGTTTAAGATTCGTCGCGGAGATGGATTCGAGACCCATCAGCAATCCCTTGCAACCGCTGCGGCCCGCCAGTTCCAGAAGCTCGGGATCGTCCGCGAGCAACACCGTGGCAAGGCCATACCACTGCAAGCGGAGGGGGATAAGCGCGGTGAAAAGCGCCAGCGCATAACCGCGGTGCGCGATGAGATTCAGGTCCACGAAGATGAGCTTTCGCGCGCCGTGCTGCCGGATGTCGGCGACGACTTCGGTGACTGGTTTTTGAAAAGGCTTCCGTCCCCACGCCGTCGGCACGACGCAGAAATCGCAGCTATGCACGCAGCCCCGCGTCGCCTCAAAAACATTGCTGGTGAGGAAGTGTTTCGTTGGCAGCAAGTCGCGGCGCGGAAAGGGCCGCCCGCCGATCTCAAGGCCGGCGGCCTGCCGGTATTGCCTGACCATTTTTCCGGCGACGAAATCGCGCAGGAGCTGCGGCCACGAGTCCTCGGCGTAGCCGATCACCACAGCATCCGCGTGTGGTTCCGCGTCCTCGGGGATGAGCGTGACATGCGGCCCACCCAACACCACCGCGATGCCGCGCGCGCGGAAATGATCTGCTAATTCATAAGCCCGCCGCGCGGTGCCGGTGATGACCGTGAGCGCGACCAAGTCCGCGTCGAGATCGAGCGGCACATCAGCAATTCCTTCGTCGATAAGCTGCAGCTCCGCGGGCACGTCGTCCGGCACCAACGCGGCGAGCGTCGTGAGCGTGAGCGGTTGGTACCGAAGCGACTTTTTCCAAATGCCGCCGCGATGCCGGTAAAGCGGGCCTTTGGGAGAGACAAGTGCGATTCGAATCACGATCGGAAGCTATGCACGGCGACACTGAGCGGCATCATTGAAAAAACACGACTCAAGCATCGGCTTTTCGATTACCCAGCCGCGCGGGCATCAAGGTATCTATCCAAACGCCGCCGCACTCACGATGAACGCCGTCGGTCATGAAATTGAAGATGCCACATGATGACTGAATCCACTTCGCTCAATGATGCGCGGATTGATTTCAGTCGGCGCTTCATCGCCGAGGAATTCACGCCACTGTTTCATACCCGCGAATACCGCGCGCTGCCCGATGCGGCGAGGCTGCGCTACAACCAGCTTCACGCGCTCTACTTCAACGAGCAGGTTTCGTTTTTCGAGCAGGAGATGCTCAGCCCCGCCTTGCTCGCACTGCTGCGCGGTCCGCTCCCCGCGAGCTTGGCCGAAGGGTTGCGGGTTTTTTTCGACGAAGAACAGCGGCACACGGCGGTGTTCCGCGCACTCAACCGCGACTGCGCGCCGGAACTCTACGCAAGCAGCAATCACCACTTCATCCGAATCGCACGTCCATGGCGGGCGCTGCTCGGCGCTATGGCGGGCATGCCGCGTTATTTCCCGCTGATCATTTGGCTGGCACTGATGCAGGAGGAGCGCTCGCTCCATTACTCGAAAGGCTGCCTCGAAAAGGCCGCTGAACTGGAGCCGCATTTCGTCGCGACCCATCGGGCGCATCTCGCCGACGAGGTGGGCCACGTCGGCTGGGATGAGGAGCTGCTTGATTGGTTGTGGCCGCAGGTCGGGCGCGCCGTGCGATTCGTAAATGCCCGACTGCTCTCTTGGATGATCGGCGAATTTTTTCTTTTGCCGAAGCGCTCCGGCCTGCGTGTCGTCGAGCAACTCGCGCAGGAGTTTCCGCAACTCGACGCCACAACTCTGCGACGCGGGATGGACGCGCTGAGTGATGACACCGAATACCTGCAAACGCTCTACTCCCGCGAAATCACGCCGCGCACCTTTGCGCGCTTCGACACCCATCCCGAATTCGCGTTGCTCGCGCGAACGCTGCCCGGCTACCGTCCCGCCGGTTCCGCAAGGTGAAAGCTTACCGCATCCCCGCACGTCTGAATCTCTGCATCGCCGCAGCGCAACTCCTCGCCATGCTCGCGATGCTCTGGGCTGCCGGGCGCGCGACGAACTGGTGGGCCGTGGCGCTGCTCGCTCTCGGCTACGGCGTGGTGATGAACTCCGCCTACGCGATGCTGCACGAGGCGGAGCACGGCATGCTGCACCCGCGGCACGGGGTGAACGATGCGGTCGGCACGGTGCTCGCGCTGTTTTTTCCCGCGCCGTTTCACCTGATCCGGCAGGGGCACATCGGACACCACATTCGCAATCGCAGCGACGATGAAGCGTTCGATTTGTATTTTGAAGACGAGAGCCGGTTTTGGAAATGCGTGCAGCTCTACGGCACGCTCACGGGACTTTTCTGGGTGCTCATTTTCATCACAAACGTCGTCGTCCTTTTCGTCCCGTCTCTCGCCGTGCCTGCGCGCATCAATCGGACGACGGACGCCTTTCTAGAATCGCTGAACCCGCGTTATCGGCGGCTCATTCAGGCGGAGGCACTCGCCGTCGTCGCGCTGCACGCGGGCCTCGTGTGGGCGTGGCACATTCCGCTCGCCCACTACTTCGCGGTGATGTTCAGCTTCGGCTTCCTGTGGTCGGCGATGCAATACGCGCACCACTACGGCACCGAGCGCGATGTGCTGAAAGGCGCGCGCAATCTGCGGACCTTTCGCCTGCTCGACCTCGTCTGGCTGAACCACAACTGGCATCGCAATCATCACGCGCAGCCGACCGTGCCGTGGGTGCATCTGCCACGGCTCGATGATTCGCGGGAGCCGCGGGGCAGCCTGCTCCTTGCGTACGGCAAAATGTGGCACGGTCCGCAGCCTGCGACAGAGCACGTCGAGAATCGTTTCGCGGGAAAGGTCATCCAATGAACCGCGCGCCATCGGTTGACCTCTTCGCGCAATATCCGGCGTCGTGGTATCACTTCGGCGCAACTCGCGAACTCGCGCGAGGGCCGGTGTCGAAGCCGATGCTGGGTCGGCAGCTCGTGGCGTTTCGCGGGGAAAGCGGCACGCTCGCGGTGATGGATGCGCGGTGCTCTCACATGGGCGCGGACCTCGGCTGCGGACGCGTCGATGGTGAAGCGATCGTCTGCCCGTACCACAACTGGCGCTACAGCTCCGACGGCATCTGCACGCGCGCCCCGGGCGTCGAACACCCGCCGCGATTCGCGCGCCAGCAGACGTTCCCCGCAGTCGAGCGCCACGGATACGTGTTCTTTTTCAACGGCCCCGAACCGCTCTTTCCGCTCCCGTTTTTCCTCGGTGAAAATGCCGATGATTACGCCGCTGGCCACGTCTTCCGATACGTCGCGGATTGCTCGTGGTTCGTGAATTCCGCGCACGCTTTCGACCGGCAACACTTCGACGCAGTGCATGACCGGCGGCTCCTCGGGCCGCCGGAGATCGACGGTCCGGCGCCATTCGCGCGGCGCAATCGCTACCGCGCCGAAGTGCTCGGGCGCACACCGCTCGATCGCGTGCTGCGAATCGGGGCCGGCAAAATCGTCGAGATTTCACTGACCGTTTGGGGTGGCACTTTCGTCTGTATCACTGGCGATTTCGGGCGAACGCGCAGCCGCTTTTTCATGATCACGCGCCCGCTGGAAAACGGTCACACGCTTTGCGAAGGCATTGTCTTCGCCCCCAGCCCAGCAAACCCACTCGCGCTGTGGATGCGGCGATTTTTCACGCACGGCTATCTCGCCGACGAAGCGCAGCGCATCCGAGGGACGCGGTACGACGCGGCGCGTTTCGTCGAAGCCGACGCCGACATGATCGACTACTTCCACTGGCTCGTCGCGCTGCCCCAAGAGACCGCGACCACGCCGCAACCCGAACCCGCCCTCGCATGAAAACCAGACTCCTCGCCACCGCACTCGCGTGCCTTTTCGCCATCGTCGTCCACGCGGAGGAAGACCCCGCACACAACGAACTCCGCGCGGTGCGCGACGGTCTGCTTGCCGGCATGAACAGCGGCGACATCGACGCGCAACTCGCCTTTCTCCATCCCAACGTGGTCGTGACCTGGCACAACGCCGAGGTGAGCCGCGGGCGCGAGGGCGTCCGCAAATATCTCGACCGAATGCTCAACGGGTCGTCGAAGGTTGTGCAGAAATTCGGCGCAGAGGTGAAGGTGGACGAACTCAGCATCCTTTACGGCGGCGACACGGCCATCGCGTTCGGGAGCGCGCAGGAGCACTTCACTCTCGCGGCCGGACGCTCTTTCGACTTCACCGGACGCTGGTCCGCGACGCTCGTAAAGGACGGCGGCAAGTGGCTCGTCGCGAATCTGCACACGTCAGACAACATTTTCGACAACCCGTTGCTCAACGCGGCGACGAAAGCGCTTTGGTGGGCCGGCGGCGGCGCGTTGTTGGTTGGACTGTTCGGCGGCTGCCTGCTCGGGCGACGCGCTCGACGCGCGTGACGCGCGTGACGCGCGTGACGCGCGTGACGCACTTTTTTCCCGAGCCCGCAAACGGCGACGAACGCGAGCTTTTCCAGAGCATCGCGCGGTGGGATGGCCCGCGTGAACTCGCTGTACTGACGCCGGAAATGTTGCGCGAGCTGACCGCGCGACACGGCTGCGACTTCGCCACGGCGCTGCTGCATCGGCGCATCGTCGAGTCCGATGCGCATTCGCCATTTCTGCGTGAATTGCGTAACGAGCCGTCCTCAGCTCCGCCCCGGGACGTGCGCGTGGTCATCGTGCCCGGCGCATTTTACCGAGAGAATCCCCGCACCGGCGCAGACGGCCGCATCGCCCGCGAAGTGGCTTCCCAGCTTGATCTACCGGTCGTCGTCGCGCCGGTCTCAAGCACCGGCGGGCTCGCGGAGAATGCGCGCATCCTGGCCGAGTGGCTGACCACCCAGCGCGAAGAGCCGCTGATTCTCGTCTCGGTGAGCAAGGGCGGCAGCGACGTGAAGAGCGCGCTGGCTCGTCCCGACGCGGCTCGCGCGTTTGCGCGCGTGATCGGGTGGGTGAATCTCTGCGGCATCCTCGACGGCACGCCCATGGCCGACTGGCTGCTCTCCCCCGCCTTGCTCGCGCGGGCGAATCGCTTCGTCTATCGCATCCGCGGGCGCTCGCTGGATTTCCTCGCGGACATGAGGCGCTATCCCGGTTGCCCGCTCGACTTCCCACTCGCGATTCCCGCCCATCTTCGCGCCATCCACGTCGTCGGCTTCCCGCTGCGGCGGCATCTTCGCAATGGTCTGGCTCGGCGATGCCACACGCGGCTCGCAGCGTTCGGACCAAACGACGGCTCCATCCTGCTCGCCGACGCGCCCCACTGGCCCGGTCAGCTCTGCCCCGTTTGGGGTGCTGACCACTACCTCCGCCCGCGCGCAGACGTGCGTCCACTGCTTGCCGCGCTGCTCCGTTCCCTCGCGACGTGAAGCATCCGTTCATCGCGTGGCCCGGCTGGCCGTTTCTTCGCTTCGCGTGGCTGCTCTCCGCGGCCAATGGCGTGTGGTTCGCCATCGTCTATGGCGGCTGCGACTGGCTCACCGCGCACCGCACCGTGCTCGTGCCGATCCATCTGCCTATCGAGCTTTCCATCCCGCTCGTTCCAAGCGCAGTGCTCGCCTACATGAGCATCTACCTTTTGTTTCTCGGCGGCCCTTTCATCGTCCGAGACCGACGGGAATTCGCAGCGTTAATATCCGCCCTCGCCCTCGCGACGCTCATCGGCGGCATCGGTTTTCTCCTCATTCCATCGCGAGCTGCGTTCGCTCCGCCCGGAGAACTCGGGATATGGAGCGGTCTCTTCCATTTCGCCGATCAACTCAACCTCGACTACAACATGGTTCCGTCCCTGCACGTCGCATTGTCTGTGTGCTGCACAGCCGTTTTTGCACGCCGTGCGTCGCAGCTTGGGCGCGTCCTGATGTGGACTTGGGCCGGCACGATCGCACTCTCGACGCTGCTGACGCATCAGCATCACATCGTCGATGCCGTCACCGGCTGGGCCGTCGGAATTGTCTCCTATCGGGTCGCATGGTTGCGTATCGCGAAATGGAGAGTCTTAAAAGAGCGCAGGATTCCGCATTTATCAGCCTGATCCGCCCTTCGATTTCCGCGTCGAGGGTGGAGGGATTAGCGCTCGTCTCAGATTCACGAACGGTCTTCCGATACCAACACGGGAAACGCCCACCGGCTCGGGGCCAGCGGGCGCTTGCGTTCCATCGGCTTTGCTCAGCTCTCGGGCAGATCGTCGAACAGGCCGGGTTGAAAGGGCTTCAACGCCTTCTGCTCTTCGCGGAAGAAGTCGGCCTTGGTCTTGCCCTTTCGCTTCCCCTTCAACCTGTGGCAGTCGAACGCATACTCCGGCACGTCCTCGCGGTCTGCGGCCAGTAGATCGGCGGCGAGTTTGTCGGCATCAAGACCCGCGCATTTGTCATAGACGAAGTTTTGCAGGTGGTCGGCATCCCGGTTCTTCTTCGCCGCGCACAGGAGGATCACGGCCTTGCTGATGAAGATGCGGCCCTTGGCCTGCTTGGCCGGCACGTTGGCGTTCACAAGGGCGTAGCCATCATGGAGCGCCTTCACTTCCTGAGTGAGTATTCCCCAGCAATCTTCGGCTGAACTGTGAGCAGGCGCTTCCAGACATAGTTCCCATAACCACTGGCCCACACCTCCAAGGCCCAATAGCCCGCAAGGCGAGTGTCCCCGCGGCGAATGGCCTTCTGCATTGCCGAGGCCGAACTCATAGCCTCGTTTAGTTAGAAATCGCATGTCCTTATGGTCGTTCGCCGAGCACGTTGGGCCAAAAAGAAAGGAGGGTGTTGAGGGGTGCTTCGAGCGGTCGCGCGTTGATGGTAAAGACATAGCTTTCCCTCGTCGTCCGGCCCTCGCGGAGTCCAACCCCCTTGAGCAGCTCGTCCCACTTCGGCACGCCGCCGTTCGCATCGCGCACAACCCCGACTGCGCCACCAACCCAATGATGAACACCAAACGGATAATTGCGCTGGAGCAGGCGTGGATCGCTGCTGATGCCATCCGAACAGCCGCGCTTCGGCGCCGCGCGCGCTGTAGGCGGAGTTTTCAAGCATGGCGAGAGTCTCGTCGGTCGAGAGCTTGCGGAAGCGCAGCGACACCATGCAAACGCAGGCCGTGATGTCGTCGTCGAGCATCACGATCACGTCCTCGGTAAAGCTCCGCAGAATCCAATTCCGCACCGCACTCACCCGCTCACCGCATCGGGAATCGTCACCTTCACCAGCGGGACGTGCGCGTAGTCAGTCAGTTCGCTTTCCGGCACGACGAGCGTTGCGGTCGGGAGCAGGCGATGGCTGTTGATCGACCGCGGTTACAGTGAATGCTGAGTCACTCATTTTCGGCCTAGACCCGTGATCAGTTTGTGAATCTCGCTCTTTTATGCGCAAGCCGACTGATGCGACGGCACCGGCGCACGGCCGCTGCGTTGCGCGGGAGCGACTCAGGCGGAAATGAGCCGGATCGGCTTTCTACGCCCCTACCAGCTCGCGGATCGGCACGCCGCTATCGGTCACGCTGCGCGGGCGGTTCAGCGGGTCGAGGAACTCTGCGTTGGGCGCGATGCCGAGCAGGTGAAAAATCGTGGCGGCGAGTTCCGGCGGGCGCACGGGATGCGCGTCGGGCACGCCGCCGATGCGGTCGCTCGCGCCGATAATTTGGCCCCCGCCGAGCCCAGCGCCCGCGAGGGCGACGGAGAAGCACGAACCCCAGTGATCGCGCCCGCCTTCGCCGTTGATCTTCGGCGAGCGACCGAATTCACCCATCGCGACGACAAGCGTTTCGTCGAGCAGCCCGCGCGTCGCGAGATCTTCGATGAGCGTGGCGAAGGTGCGGTCGAACTGCGGGCAGAGCACGTCGCGCACACGCTCCGCGTTGTTGCGGTGCGTGTCCCAAAGCGGACTGCCTTTGAGTTCCGCGGCGCCCTCGCGCGGCCAGTTTACTTGGACGAGCCGCGTGCCGGCCTCGATCAGCCGCCGCGCGAGCAGCACGCTCTGGCCAAATTTGTGCGGCCCGTAGGCCTCGCGCAGCGCAGGCGTTTCTCGCTCCATCTGGAACGCCGCACGGCTTGCATCGGAATGCAGAAGATCGAACGCCTTTTGATGCATCTGCCCCAACTCCGCGACCGCACCGCTTTGCGCGCCCGCGCGAAAATGCGCGTCGAACTGATGCAGCAAATCGAATCGCTCGGCAAGTCGCAGCGTCGTCATCTCTTCCGAAAGACTCATGCCCTCAATGTGCATCGGGATCTGCGTCGGGTCGCATTTCATCAGCATCGGATGCCACGGCGCGCCCATGAATCCGCCGTTCTGGCACGGCCACAAAATGTTCCCGTCGTTCGCGAGCACCTCCGGCAGCACGACCGACGAGAGCGGCGACCGCGTGCTCGGCTTCAGTGCGCCGACGACCGACGCGATGCTCGGCCAATCCTGCGGCCCGGGCGGGACGTTCTCCGCTTTGCTCGCCGGCACGTAGCCCGAGAGCATGAAAGCGCCGCTCGTCGAGTGCGAGTGGATGTCCGTCGTCATCGAGCGGATGATCGCGAGCCGATGCGCGACGCGTGCGGAGTGCGGCAGTGTTTCGGAAAAATGTAGGCCAGGAACGCTCGTCGGGATCGATCGAAAATCACCGCGCACTTCGCGAGGTGCATCCGGCTTGGGATCCCAAGTCTCGTGCTGCGGCGGCCCGCCCGCGAGGAAAAGAATGATGCAGGATTTCGCCCGGCCAAAGCTCGCAGTTTTCCCGATTTCCGCCGCCATCGCCTGCTGCCTCCACAAGCCCGGCAGCGAAAGTCCGAGGCAACCTAGCCCGCCCACGCGCAGCCATTCTCGGCGCGTCAAGGATGGTCCGGGGCAGGCGTTATGCATTGAGGGTTGCTAGTTGGACGATGGAGAATTTAGACGAAAACACGAATCGGTGTCCCGGCAGAAATCGTGGCGATCACGTTCTTCGGCACGCCGTCCAACAGGCGCTTCACCTCGCGCCGCCCGACGCTTCGTCCACCCGGGCCGCGATCGTGGATGGTGATCATGGCGTTAGTTCTTGGGCGGAGGAAAAGCTGCGATGGCCTTGCCGTCTGCGGCGTTCCAGATGCGCAAGACGCCGTCCTGTCCACCCGCGATGATGATCTTTCCATCCGCGCTCACCGCCGCGGCATCCATGAAATCGGAGACGTCTGGAAACACGCGGACCTGGTTTCCATCGGCGGCGAGCAGGCGCACTTTGCTGTCGCCGGAACTCGTCACGAGCGTCGCGCCCGCACCGGCGAAATGCACGGCGGTCACTTCCTTCTCAAAGCCCTCGATATTCTTTTTGCGGTCGCCGGTCGCGGCGTCCCAGAGCTTCACCTGAGCGTCGGCACCCGCGGTCGCAAGCGTGCGGCCGTCGGGGCTCCAACTCAACGCGAGCACATGCTGCGTGTGCCCCTCGAACGTACGCGCGAGTTTGCCAGTCGCGACATCGGTGATGCGCGCCATTTTATCGGCGGCGGCGGAGGCGAGGAAATTTCCGTCGGGTGAAAATTCAAGGCCGAGCACGGCGTCGCTGTGGATGTTAGGAAGGTCGCGCTCAAGTTCGCCGGTCGCCACGTTCCAGAGCTTGATCTCTCCGCCGCGCGAAGGCTCGCCACCTCCGGTCGCGAGCAGCTTTCCATCCGCGCTGAAGGCCAGCGAGCAGATGCGATCGATAAAGGGCGACTTCGCTTCGGCGGTGCCGATCGTGCGCTCGAGTTTCCACGCCGGGTTCGCGTCCCGCACCACGACGCCACGATCCTGCGCCGCTGAGATGAGATCGCCGCTGGGCGCGAAGGCGAGCGCGGTGACGATGGCCTGGTGTCCCGTGAGCACCTCGAACGCCGCGCCATTTTCCGCGTTCCAAGTATGCACGAGTTGGTCGTCGCCGGTGGTCGCGACGAGGAGATTGTCCGGCGAGAACGCGATGGCGCGGACCGGCTTCTCGGCGTCAGTCACGCCCTTCTTCGCCGCCTGCAAATCCGCATCCGCCTTCACCCGCGCGGCCTCCGCGATGTCGATCGCGGCCTTCGCGTCAGTAAGCGCAGTGGTGGATTTTTCCGCCTGCGATTTGGAAAGCGTGACTTCCGTGTCGGCAGCGGCGCGTGATTGCTCGGCGCGTTTTACGTTCGCTTCACCTTCGGTGAGCTTCTTCGCTGCGGGTTCGATCTTGTCCGTCGCGGGTTTGCGCTGCGCGGTCTGCTGATCGAGCGCGGCCTTCGCCTTCACCGACTCCTGCGCCTTCGCGGCGGCTTCGGCGTTGGCCTTGTCGAATGCCGCCTGATCCTGCGGCGTGTTCGTCTTCTGCGCTTCGGCGTCGGTCTTCGCCTGCTGAGCGAGTTTTTCGGTGGCCTCGAATGCCTCCGTCGCCGTCTTGATCTCCGCCTCGACGGCGGCGAGCGCCGTGTCCGCTGCGGTCTTCGCGTCCTTCGCCTCGGCGAAGGCTTTCTGTTTCGCTTCGAGTCCCTGCTGTTTCACCGGCACCGCATCGGTCGCTTTCTTCACCGCGTCGTTCGCCGCCGCGACGGCCTTCTCCGCGTTTTGCGCGGCTTCCTTGCAATAGGCGACGTTGCCGGTCGCAATCTGCAAACCGCGATCGCGCGCGTCCGCGAACTCGCCAGCGAGCCGGTTGCCCTTCATCTCGGCGAGCGGCTTGCCCGCAGCATCCCAAAGCTTCGAGACATTGTTCGCACCGGCTGACGCGAGCACTTTTCCATCGCTGCGAACCGCCACCGCGCTGACCGCGCCGCCGTGCGCCATCTGCACCGTCGCCTGCGCTTTCTCGACATCCCACAAGCGCACTGTGCCGTCCGCGCCGCCTGATAAAAGCAGGGCTTCGCGGGCGGCGAGCGCCGTGACCGCGCCAGCGTGACCGGGCAATTCCTTCACCGGCGTGAGCGCAGCGGTCCACACACGAATCACACCATCCGCGCCCGCGGACGCGAGCTTGTCGGTGAACCACACAATGGCGTTCACCTCGGCGGGCGTTTCGACGCGCGCGACTTGCAAACCGTTGCTCCACACCGACACCGACTTGTCCACCGACGCGCACGCGATCTTGGCGCTGTCGGGTGAAAACGTGAGTGCCGTGATCCCGCCGTTCGCGCCGTGGAAATTCTGCACGACTTTGCCGCCGGGGAATTCGCAGACCTTCACATTTCCATCGTCGCCGCTGGTCGCGAGCCATTTGCCATCCGGGCTGATCGCGACGCGTGTGCCGGCATCGCTGAGCGCAAGTTTCTGCACGTCGTGCGGGCGACGCCACAGCTTCACCTCGCGATAACCCGCGGATGCGAGCAAGGTGCCGTCGGGGCTAAAGGCGAGCGCGTTCACCTGATCGCGATGCGCATTCTCCGTTGCTACGGTGCGGCCCGAGGGCAGGTGGTAGAAAGAAATCCGGTTCGCCCGTGCGCACGCCGCGAATTGCCCATCCGGTGTGATCGCCGCGGCGAAGATCGCCTGCAATGTTCCCGGCACATCCTGCCAGACGAGCACGCGCTCCACTTTCGCGGATGGCTTCGCGCCTTGATCGATCCAAAGCTTCAACAGCGCGAGTTGTTCCGGTGTGAGGTCGTGTGCCTTCGCCTTGTTGTCGCGGGGCGGCATCTTGAGATCGTCATCGAGATGCGCCGCCGCTTGCAGCGCCAGGCTTTCCGCGCCTTTTCCCGCGACAATCGCCGGGCCGGTGTCGCCGCCCTTGAGCATTAACTCCGGTGTTTCCAAATTCAGTCCGCCCTTGGTCGTGGTCTGGCAATGACAGGCGAGGCAATTGTCGCGCAGAAACGGCCCCACCTCGCGCTCGAAATCCACCGGGGTCGCGCGTTCCATCGGCGCAATCGTGATCGGCGCGGCCCCGGCGGCGGCGATGCTCGCGAGGAGTGCGAAAGCGGCGTGCTTCATTTCACACTGATGCGGATCGGCGCTGAGAACAACGTGATCGGAGTTTCCTTGTCGCGGAACTTGCCCTTGGTCTGTGAGCGGAAATGGATGGTGTAATTACCGGCCGGGATTTTCACCGCAGCCAAGTCGATGCTCGCGGTGGCGGTCGGCGTCTTGCCGTCCACGTCGATTTCCTTGAGCCCTTCAATGGCGGGCGCGTTGAACGCTTTCAACTTCAACGCCTCCTCGTAGCCGCCGCGCCGCGTGATCTTCAACGGGATGTCGAGCTTCGCCCCGGCGGCGGCCTCCCACACTTTATCCTCCGCGGCCTCGACGGAAATCGGCGCATTCTCGACGCCGCTGACCGCCAACTCGAATTCCTGCGCGAGTCGTGCGGACACCGGCTCGTTGTTATAGTCGGCCACATTCCACGACACGACCGCCGGGCGGGCATCGTGCACGATCTCGGTCTCGCCGACCTTCGCCTTGCCGACGATGCGGATCGGACCGGCCCAGCGCGCGGCACCTTCGGCGGCGGTGAGTAGCAGCAGCGCGTCGGTCTTTCCGGCGGCGATTTTCGCGGGCGGGCAGGTGACTCCCGCGGGGAGCGCGTCGCCGCTCAACTCGATGTCGCCCGCGAAGCCATCGCGACGAAACGCGATCACGCGCACCGCTGTCGTTTCGCCGCCGTGGAGAAATGCGGCGCGTGCGAACGCGGCCCGATCGTCGTCTTTCTTCGGCGGAAGTTCGGCGAGCGCGACGAGGCGGAAATCCGGGGCTTCTTGGTGAATCGAGAGCCGATAAACGCAGCGCGGATCGCTGCGCGTGTTGCCGAAGAGGTCGCGCACTTGCACGCGATAGACGCCGTCCTCCTTTACCTCGAGGCGCGTCGCGGGATCGTTCGTCGTCGTGTTGAAATGCGGACCGCCGACGTTGGCATCCGCGCCGTAAACTTCCTGCGCTTCGCCGCCTTCGCGCTGAACGAGCAGGAACGGATTCGTCGGGAGGCCAAGCCGTTGCGAGAAGACTTCGATCCAAAACACGTCGCCCTTTTTCGCCCCGAAGGTGAATGCATCCACATCGCCTGCAGGGAAGAACTGGCCCGCGACTTCGCAGGGTACGGCAACCTTCTGCGCCTCGGCGGCTTTGTTGTTCGGTTCGACCTCGGCGATCACCGGCGCGCTCGCGAGGCTGATCAATACAGGATTCGACGCGCCCTGTGGCGATTGGAGACGATACGAAAAGGCATCGACTGAGACGGAGGCCGGTGTGGACGCCCCTTCCCCGCGCGGCGGCGGTGCGGCGGGAACATCGATCTCGACGTTGAGTTTTTCGAGCGGCTTGCCGTCGGCGTCGGCGATATTCGCGGGCGCACCACCCGGGAGCGCACGACCGAAGATCGTGAACTTCGCCTTCGCGCCTGCGATGCTGACTGGCGGAAAGATGAAATCCACGCGCGGGGCGCTCGTGAGCGCGAGGCGGTAGAAGAACGACTCCGCGCCGCCGGAGTAAGTCAGGTCGTTCACGCGCGCGAGAAACGTCCCGTCGGCGGGCGCGGTAAAATCGACGAAGCCATCCCGGCGGCTCGCGGCAAGTTCGCGTCCGCCGGTGTCGAGGACCGCGACCACCGGGTTCAACTTCGAGTCGATCTCCCGCGCGGCGCATTCAAGAAAAACGCGCTGGCCCTGCTTCGCGGTAAATTTCAAATACTCCGCCGCCGCGGGATTCACGAAGCCGTTGAAAACGCTGCCAATGGCCACTTCGATCGCGGTCTCTAGCTTGTCGTTCGGCGCGTTATCGACGGCCTCCGGGAGATCGCCGATGACAAACGTCCGCGGATTCGACACGCCCGACTTTCCGACGACCCGCACATCGTAGCGTCCGACCGGCACCTCGGACGCAATGTGGACCACGAATTTTTTCTCCGCCGTTGGTTTCGCGGTAATGCCCGGATGCGAAAAGAGCAATGCATTCGCCTCCTCGAGATCGGCACCGGTAATGGTGACCGAGACCTCCGTGCCGATCTTTCCGCCGGGCGGCATGACCGAACTCAGCGAGATGATTGGCAACTCGGCGAGCGCGACCGGGCTCAACAGAAGCGCCATCCATCCCGCGAACTGAAGGCGGCGCTGGGGTGCCAAGCTCAATGGTTGAAGAGGAATTCCTTGCTGCTCACGAGCGCCCACACGAGGTCCTCGTAAGCCTGGCGCACGGCGGCGGGTTTCTTGGCGGCGTCGGGTTCTTGCGCGAGTTTTTTCGCGATGTGCTGCTTGCAGAATTCGAGTTCGTCTGGCGCGGGAGGGCGGGCGTAGGCGACGGCGTAAAGATCGCGGAGCTTGTCGTCGTCGCCACGCTTGTCATCGGCGGCGAGGAGCGCGGGACGGCCGGTGGGTGCGGCGAGTTTGTCCTGGATATCTTTCGAATTCAGCAGGTGCAGGCACTGCGCGAGGCTGGCTTCCTGCGTGCGCTCGCATTCGCACGCGCTCGAGGATTCGGGGCGGCCAAAGACGGTGAGGAAATACGAGCCAGCGTTGAAACTGTTATCGGGCAGCGCAACGGCGCGGGTTCCGGCGGGCATGCCGGGAAAAGCGCTTTGAGACCCGGTGAGTTGATTTACGGAATCGAATAGCACCTCGGCGTTGAGCCGCTTCGGATAGTAGCGGGAAAAATTTTGCCGGTCGGATTTGTTGAAGTCATTCGGCAGCGCGCTGAGCTGGTAGGTGCGCGATTGCGTGATGTCGCGGATCAGCGCCTTCATGTCGTAATGGTTTTCCGCGAAGCGATGCGCGAGCGCGTCGAGCAGATCCGGGTTCGAGGCGGGATTCGTCTCACGCATGTCGTCCTCGGGCTCGACGAGGCCGCGATTGAAAAAGTGCTTCCAATATCGATTCACGAGCGCGCGCGCGAAGAACGGATTGTCGGTGCGCGTCATCCAGTCGGCGAGCGCGAGCCGCGGATCATCGTCCGGCGCGAGGTCGAGGATGGCACCACCGAGCCCGGCGGGCTTCACGGGTTGTTTGGTTTTCTTATCCACCGCCGTCGCTACGCCGCGGCGCGGGAAGAGCGTGTCGGTGCCTTTCCGCCCGACCTGCGAGAAGAACGCCGCGAAGCTGTAGTAGTCGTGCTGGCTCCACTTTTCGAAGGGATGATGATGGCACTGCGCACACTGCAAGCGCATGCCGAGGAAAAGCTGGGCCGTGTCCTCGAGCTGCTGCTGCGGCTCCTTCACCTGCCGATACCATGCGACGGGGGGATTGTCGGCGAGGTCGCCGCTGGCGGCGACGACTTCGCGCACCAATTGGTCGTAAGGCTTGTTCGCCAGCAGGCTGTCGCGAACCCACCCGTGGAAGGCGAAGGTGCCGGGCGCGTCCTTGGCCGCGGTGCGTTTGTTGCGCAGCAGCGCGCTCCATTTGTTCGCGAAATAATCCGCGTATTCCGGACTCGCGAGCAGCGTGTCGATGAGCTTGTCGCGCTTGGCCGGATCGGTGTCGACGAGGAAACGGCGTGTCTCCTCGAGCGACGGAAGCTGGCCCGCGATATCGATATTCACCCGGCGGAGAAACGTCGCGTCGTCGCACGGCGCGGACGGCGGCATGCCCATCGCCTTGAGTTTCGCGAAGACGAGTTCGTCGATGAAATTGCGCGGCACGGGCAGATTCTCGACGGGCGCACCGAGCGGCGCGGTCCCGCGGAAGACCGCAACTTTCCCCTGATAGCGCACCATCACACCGACATCGCCGGGCTGATCGAACAGCGTCACGCGTCCGTCCTCCTCGACCTTGCCCATGCTCTTGTCGTTCGGCTCGTAGAGCGCGCTGCGCGTCACATCCTGCACCGCGCCGTCGCTGAAATGTGCGAGCACGACGAGCTGCTGCTCGCCGCCGAGCGCCATCGTGCGCTGCTTCGGCAGGACCTCGACGCGTTCGAGTTTCGGATCGCTCTCCGCACCGTAGGGCATGCCCTGCGTGATCCAGCGCTTGATGAGCCGATAATCTTCCGAGTTTGCTTCGAGCCGCTTGCCGCCGCCATGCGGGACGACGCCGATGGCCTTGAGCAGCAGCAGACTGTTGTCCGGCGCGGACGGGAACACGCGGCGTCCTCGCGCCTCCTTCACGATGTGCTCGTAATCCTCCATCGGCTCGAAGCCGAGGAGCGAAAGGCGGAATCCGTTTTGCCCGCTCGACTTGCCATGGCATCCACCGGCGTTGCACGTGGCCTTGGTGAAAATGGGGACGACTTGGTTCACGAAATTCACCGGCGGATTGCTCGCGACGTTTTCGATTTTCACCTCGATCGTCGCGGCAACGCCATCAGCGGTCGCGGCGATCGTCGCGGTGCCGTCAGCGACGGGTGTGACGAGGCCGTTCGCATCCACCGTCACGACGCCCGCGGGTGCGGCGTGATACGCGGACTTGTGCGTGAAATCGCGCTCGGCGTTCGTGTCGAGTTTTCCGGTGACGAGCAACTGCTGGCGCGCATCTTTTCCGCGCAGCGTGAGCACCGGCGTTCCGGTCGCTTCGATTTGCAGGGTCACGAGTTTTTCCGCGTGAGCGGTGGCGACGAGCATGAGGAAGACGAGCCAGTGTTTCATTCAGAGGAGTTCTTTCATGGGCGACCAACCATCGACGAGATACTGCGGGCGGCCGGAGAAGTCGGGCAGCGTGACGCTCGCGAGGTCGAGGCCGAGCCAGTGGTAGAGCGTGGCGAAGACTTCGCCGAAATGCACCGGGCGCTCGCTGACCTCGCCGCCGAGGCGGTCGGTCGCGCCGATGACTTGCCCGGTCTTAAAGCCGCCGCCCGCGAGCACGGCGCAGCCGACTTGTGGCCAGTGGTCGCGGCCGGCGTCCTTGTTGATCTGTGGCGTGCGGCCAAACTCGCCCCACGCGACAACCGCCACGTCTTGGTCGAGCCCGCGGGCATGCAAATCCTCGACGAGCGCGCTGAGCCCTTGATCGAAAAGCGGGAGATGGGTGAGTAGTTCGGAGTGGTTGTTCGAGTGGAAATCCCAGCGTCCAAAATTGATCGTGACGCAGCGCGCACCGGCCTCGACGAGACGGCGGGCGACGAGGAAGTGCTCGTTGTTGCGCGGAGCGCCGTCGCCGTAGTTTTTCGGATCGCCGTGGCCGTAACGCTCGCGGACTTTCGCGTCCTCTTTGCTCACGTCGAGCGCCTCGACGAGCCGGCTGGAGGTCAGCACGCCGAAGGCCTGCTGATTGAAAGCGTCGAGCCCGTCCATGAGGCCGCTGTGGTCGGCGTCGCGGCGGAATTTATCGAAGCCTACGAGGAGCGCGCGGCGGTCGGCGAGGCGGTCGCTGGTCACGCCGTTCAGTGTTAGGTCGCCGACTCCCGCGCCGTTCGGGCGGAACGCCGCGCACGTCGGGCCGAGGAAACCGGGATGACCGGGGGAGCCGTAGGGCGGATGGCCAGCGTTCGGCGCGAGCCCGATGAACGGCGGCACTTCCCTGCCGCGCTCGACGCAGAGTTTCGTCATGACCGAGCCGATCGACGGCCAGCCGCCGGGCGGCTGCGGCGCGCCCTTCGCCGTGCGGCCGGTGTAGCAAATGTGGGAATCGTGATCGCCGGTGAGCGAGCCGACCATCGAGCGGATGGGGACGAGCTTGTCCATGATCCGCGCGCAGTGCGGCATGTGCTCGGAAATCTGGATGCCGGGGACGTTCGTGGAGATCGGCGAGAACGGCCCGCGATATTCCAGCGGCGCGTCCATTTTCAAATCGAAGATGTCCTGATGTGGCGGCGCTCCCGCCATGTAGATCATGATGACTGCCTTCGGCGATTTGCGGATGCCGGAGAGCGCTTCGGCGCGGAGGAGCTGCGGCAGGCCGAGCCCGCCCATCGCCAGCCCGCCGATGCGGATGAAGTCGCGCCGCGAAAGGCCGTCGCAAAACCGTCCGCGGGGCTGGCCTTGGATGGTCAGCATCTAGGCGAGTTCCTTCATCGGCCCGCAGCCGGGCTCGACGAGAAATTGCGGGCGGCCGGTGAGGTCGTTTATGGTCGTCTTCGCCACGTCGATGCCAAGGCTTTGGTAAAGAGAAGCAAACACTTCGCCGAAGCGCACAGGCCGCTCGGTAGCCTCTCCGCCGAGGCGATCGGTCGCGCCGATGACTTGGCCGTGGCGCATCCCGCCGCCGGCGAGAAGCGCGCAGGAGACGCGTGGCCAGTGATCGCGGCCGCCGTCTTTGTTGATCGTCGGGGTGCGACCAAACTCGCCCCACACGACCACCGACACGTCCTTTTCCAGCCCGCGCTCGCGCAGGTCGGTGAGCAGCGCCGTGAGGCCCTGATCGAGCAGCGGCAAGTCTTGGCGGAGCGCGCCGAAGTTATCGCCATGATGATCCCAGCGGCTGAACGCCACCGTCACGCAGCGCGCGCCCGCCTCCACGAGCCGCCGCGCGGCGAGGAAGTGCTCCATCATCTTTGGCCCGCCGTCGTCGCGATTTTTCGGGTCTCCTTTGCCGTAACTGGCGAGCACGCGCGGGTCTTCCTTCGAGATGTCCAGCGCGGTGAGCAGCTTGCTGGAGGTGAGCACGCCGAACGCCTGCTCATTGAAAGTGTCGAGCCCGTCCATGACCCCGCTGGCGTCCACTTCGCGGCGGAAATGATCGAAGCCTGCGAGCAACGAGCGGCGGTCGGCGAGGCGCTCGAGGGTCACGCCGTTGAGCGTCATGTCCTCGGCGGCACCGCCTTTGTTCGGCTGGAAAGACGCGTGCGCCACGCCGAGAAAACCGGGGTCGCCCGAGCGCGCCCATTCCATGTGGCCCATCTTCGGCGCGAGCCCGACAAAAGGCGGCACCGCCGGATCGATCGCGCCTTGCAGCTTCGACAGCGCTGAGCCGAGCGCCGGCCATCCTCCGGGCGCCTGGCCTTTGAAAGTGCGGCCGGTGAGGCATTGGAAAGCGTCGTGCCCGCCGTCGCAGTCGGCCATGGAGCGGATGAGCGTGCAGCGATCCATCATCTGCGCGAGCCGCGGCAGATGCTCGCAGATTTGGATCCCGGGGACATTGGTGGAGATGGGCCGGAACTCGCCGCGCACCTCCGTGGGCGCGTCCATTTTGAGATCGAAGATGTCCTGATGCGACGGCCCGCCCGGCAGGAAAATCATGATCACCGCCTTGTGCGCCCGCTTTTCCCCCGTCTGCGCCTGCGCCCGCAAAATCTGCGGCAGACTCAGCCCGCCCATCGCGAGTCCACCGATCCGGAGAAAATTACGCCGCGAAATCCCGTCGCAAAAGCGTCCGTGTGAGTTGCCCGGAATCGTGATCATGGGTGGTTTTAAGGGGGTTCGTGGATCGTGCGCATTGCGACGAGTCGACGGAATCTTGTCGTAAGCCGGACACGCCCGGCATTCTTAGCCTGCATCGCGGAGCACACCCTCGCCGACGTCGTGATGTGGCCGGATTCGCAGATGGGTCGGATTTCGCACATATCAGCCTGGGATGGCCTTCGATTTCCACGCCGAGGAGGGATGAATCCCCGTCCGTGTCACAAACTGTCGTTCGATCCCGACCCGCGCAACGGCCAGCGGGCTTTTGCGATCAGCTTAGTAGCTCAACTTTCTGCCAGGTCGTCGAACGAACCCGGCTGAAACGGCTCCAGCGCGGCTTGCTCGTCGCGGAAGAACTCGGCTTTGGACTTACCCATCTTGCGGCCCTTCTGCGTGTGACAGTCGAAGGCGTAGTCTGGAATCTTTTCTCGCCCGGCGCGTTGAAGTTCGTCGGCGAGTTTGTCCGCATCGAGGCCGGCGCACTGGTCATACACGAAGTTCTGCAAATGGTCGGCGTCGCGGTTCTTCTTCGCCGCGCACAGGAGGATTACGCCCTTGCTGATGAAAATGCGGCCCTTGGCCTGCTTCGCTGGCACGGTGGCGTTCACCATCGCGTAGCTATCGTGCAAAGCCTTTACCTCCTGAGTCAGAATGCCCCAGCAATCCTCACTCAAGCTTCTCCATCAATGACTTACGTCGGAGACGGTGGCTTGCCTGACAAATTGCATGACAAGGTTGACTCCCGCGCCCAACCAAATGAGCGCACGCAAGCAAACGCCAGTCACGGTCAGCAATGACCAGCACGAGATCAAAATCTACACGTCGGAGAGCCACGGGAAGCCGCTCTTCCAACTCTCCTACTACCGGGGCGGGAAACGGGAGCGGCGCAGCTTCGCCGACTTGAACGAAGCCAAGCGCGAGGCGCGCATCATCCTCGGTGACCTCGCGCGTGATAGCATCCAGGCCGAGAACCTATCGGCGGCCGAGATCGAGAGTTACACGGTCGCGCGTCGTGTGCTCGCAGCGCACAACACGCCCGTGCATGTCGCCGCGGAAGCCTATGCCGCCGCGCGTGAGCAGCTCCCGGCTTCGGTTTCCATCCATGATGCGGTGCGCTACTTCGTGCAGTTCAATCGCGGCGTGGAGCGCCGGGAGATGCGCGACTTGCTCGACGAGTATCTCGGCGCGCGGCGGGCCAGCGGAGTTTCCGAGCCCTACGTCTGGCTGATGCGGCGCAACGTGGGCCGGCTCGCCAAGTTCACAGCGGGGCGGATGCTGCCGGATCTGCGGGCGCGTGACCTCGATGATTGTTTGCAGCAGGCGACCCTCGCGCCGCTCACGAAGAATAACATCCGCGACCACATCCTGACGTTCTGCCGGTGGGCAATCGGTCGCGGCTACCTACCGCGCGACTGGCGGGAGTTTGAAGAGTCGGTGACGTATCAGGTGCCGCCGCAGGACGTGACGATCTTCACGCCGGATGAAATGGCGCGGCTGCTGACGACGTCGGGCGGGCATCTGGCGACGCCGTTCCTCGCCATCGGTGCCTTCGCCGGCCTGCGCTCCGCTGAGATTGAGCGGTTGGACTGGAAGAACGTGAGCTTTGAACGCAGCTTCATCGAAGTTCGGGCCGCGACGTGCAAGACGCGTGCGCGGCGGCTCGTGCCGATTAGCGACAATCTCCGCGCATGGCTGAAACCCTTCGCGATGCCATCGGGGCCGGTCGTGCCGTATCGCGGCGTGGCCAACGTCCACGCGCGCCTCTCCGTGCGTGCTGGCGTGGAGTGGAAGAAGAACGCCCTGCGCCACAGCTTCGTGTCCTACCGGCTCGCGCTCACGCATGACCCCGCGAGAACCGCGCTGGAAGCCGGGCATGACCAGAACATCCTGTTCCGCCATTACCGCGAAGTGGTGACGCCAGAGCTTGCCGCGAAGTGGTTCGCTATCATGCCGCCGCTGGAGATGGAGCGCGGGATGATCGGCATCGGGCGGGCGGCGAAGGACGCGTATAAGTGACCCGATTCCCGATAGTTCGTGTCGACACGAACTTCGTCGCACGGACTGCTGGTTGACAGCGCGGAGCGGGTGTGAACCAAGACAACTCCTCTCTCTCCAACATCTCCGTGCCCGGCTGGATCACGGAAGCGCAGCTCTCGCAGCGTCTCCAGGTCTCGACGCGGCACTTGATCAACCTGCGCAAGTGCGGCCTGCCCTTCATCCAGTTGGGCAACAGCGTGCGCTACGACCTCGAAGAGGTTGAGCGGTATCTGCGCAGCAATCGCCGGCTCAGCAGCCACGTCACGCGCCAGCAGCGCCGCAAGATTCTGGAGGGCTCGAAATGAGCACCGCGCCGAATGGATATGGCTGGGCCGACTGCGGTGGCGGCGAGCGGCGGCTTGAGGCCACGGTCACGCCCGACATGGCCGGAGAAATCGACGGCGACACGGAGCAGCAGCAGACGGATTTCACCGTCGCGGCGGAGTTGCTGCACGAGATCCTCGCGTTCTGCTTCGCCTATCGCGGTGGCAAGCCGCAGCCGAAGCTGCACGTCGCGTTTCGGAGGTTCGTCTGCATCACGTGGCTGACGAGGCCCGAACTTTTGGGCGACAAGCCGCTGATGGACCTCGGGCCGGAACTGGGCTGCACGCGGGCGAATCTGTCGAAGTTGATCCGCGACTTCGGCGACAGCCTGGGTGGCCTTCGCAACCGGCTGCAGAAGACGGAGGGCGCGCCAAATCTACTCCACGGCGCAGCTCAAGGACCACTGGCGGAATCGGGCAAAAAAGAAACCGCCCGCCTCCGAAGAGACGGGCGGCTGCCATGAACACTCGAAAGCACCAACGCAGGAGCTTCCACATGACTGAGGGTGTCAAAGTCATGCTCTGCCCAACCGGCGAACGCATCGTGGCGGATGAGGATGACCTGCGCGTGCAGGCCACGGCGTTGCGCCTGGGAGTGCTCGAGCAGTTGAGCGCGGCGGTTCGCAACGGCAACGGCCAGCGCGGCGCGTCCATCATCACGAAGGACGGTGCGCAGTTCGTGGCAGTCATCCGGTGGGCCGGGTTCGCCAAGGCGTCGAACAACGGCTGGGCGAGTTTCGCAGTCACGCCGGCCAACGAGAAAACGGCGGGCTGGCTGATGGATGCCTGCCGCATCCTGATTGATGGCGATACCGTGGGCCTGACGCCCGCAGACACGTCATGGCGCAACTGACGCAGCTCCCGCGCTTCGTTCTCGATCTGCTCGCCGCGTGCCCCTCTGCGGGCGCGGGCGTGCATAACCACTTGTTCCGCCTCGCCCGTGTGTTGCATCCGTTTTACGCGTACAAAGCCGAGATGGCCGCGCTCATTGCCGCGTCGGTGGCGGGCTGCGGGCGCGACGTGCCCGCGAGCGAGATCGAGCACGCCGAGCGTAAGTGGCGTGCGGACTTCGCCCACATCGAGAGCCGGACGCTCATCGAGATCGAGGGCGGGCTATGGATTCAGGGGCGCCACAATCGCCCGCAGGGGTTCGCCGCTGACGCCGAGAAGTATCTGGAGGCGGCAATGGCCGGCTGGCGCGTCCTCCGCCTTACCGAACTTCAGATCACCGCCCCGATGATCGAGCGCATCGTCGTCTTCATCCGCACCGCAGGTGTAAAGTCGGTGTAAGGTTGCGGCCCAACCTTACACGTTCTGAAGCCCGAATTTCCGCACGAGGCCGCGCGAGTGGTGCCAGAGTAGGTGATTCGCACAATGCCGCGAAATTTGCTTCGTGGAGAGTGTTTCAGCGCTCGTTCGGGGCGTCAAAAAGTGTAAAGCGCGAAAAACAGCCCCTCATGGTTTTGAAGGGATGGTCGCTTTACCCAAGTGACAATCATGTCGTCGTAAAAGATTGCTTCGTGTTTCGGTCTGCGGTGCCCGCCATGTCGGGCCATCATCACCTTCATCCACCTTGCTTGTGGGAGGGGCGGGGCAACCTGCAGATTGCTTCGCGTCGTCACGAGGCGCGTTAGATAAGACAGTCCTCGCCTCCTCCCGCAGGCTCGCCAACACCGAACTGTATCATAGACCCATCGAGTCTGAACTTTACGAAGCTGGTGTAGCCGGGCCTGCTTTCACAAGCGTGGTGGCGTGGAGGCCCTCCACCTTGGGCATCGGGCCCACGGGCGAAGGCGTGGCGGCCACGGTCATGTCGGCGCTGGTCACGATTTCCTCGGGCGGGTTGAGCGGGTCCACACTGGCGTTGGCTTTGTCGGCCACATAATTTGCCTCGCTGTTGAGCAGCCCCTCCCCGGCGTTGCGCATGGCGCGGATGGCCACCGTCTTCGTCTGGGCCTGGCTGAGCAGGGCATCGCGATCGGCGATGAGGATGCCTAGAAAGTAGGCGTTGGTCGTGAGGTCGGCGAGCGGCGGAGTGGGGCTGGTGAAGTTCGTATTGCCAGTCATCGCGGTGACGATGGCCTTTTCCCTGGCGACAAATTCGAGGTCGGTGAGGCTTTTAAGATCGAGTTTAACGTGGACGGGCATGGGGTGCTATGGGGTTGCTGCGTGGGTTGTTGGGTTTTGCTGCGGTTCTGGGAGGTTTTTCTGGAAAAGCTCAGTTTGGGAAAAGATGAGATCGTAGGGCGACCGCATCGGTTGCCCGGGGCAGGCGGAGCCCCCGCCCTACAAAAAGGGCCCGAAAAGTGGCGATTTTTGCGCAAAGAGTCTTCGGAAAATGATTTTCCGGATACTCCCAGCCATTTTTCCAATACGCGGAGCGGCTCCACAGGCCAGCCCAGCCGCTTCGCTGCAATGCGAAACGGCTTTCCCGGCCAGCCCCGCCACTTTGCTGGCTAGCGGCGAGGCTTGCCCCTGTCCGCCCAGCCATTTTCCCGACACGCGGAGCGACTTCGCTGAAGGTCCCAGCCCTTTCGCAGACACGCGAAACGACTTCGCCGGAGATCCCAGCCCCTTCGCCGACCAGCGGAGTGGCTGGGCAGGTGAGGCCGGAGGCTGGCTCCAATGGCCCGAAGACGGCGCTCTTTCTCCGAACGACCCGCGGCACAGAGCCAGCGCGAGCCCTCAGGAGGAGCATGATATCCATCATGGGAAGCGGAACGGCCGCACCCTGCCCCCCGCCCCGCGCCGACCGCAAGGCTTTTTTCCCGCGACGTCGGCTCGGGCAGGCGGAGCGCCCGCCCTACAATTGCCAGGGGCGCGTGGGAGATCGGCGCTGCCGGCTTGGATCAGGCGGGGAGGCGGATGTAAGGGGGGGGACTGGGCGGGGCCGCGGCGGGGCCGCGGTCAGGGGAGCTCGACTCGGGCGCGGTAGAAGGCGGCGGTGGAGGGGGCAGAGGGGTCGGTGAGGGGGACGGGGGCGTCGGCGCTGAGGGTGCCGCTGGTGGTGACGGTGGTCCAGGTGGGGGCGGCGAGTGTGAGCTTTCGCTCGAGGATGTAGCGGCGTCCGATTTTACCGGGGACGGTGACGGTGAAGGTGGTGGTGGTGCGGGTCGAGCTGGCGATTTTAAAGACGTCGGCGGCGGAGGCGGGGTCGGTGCCGGCGAGGTATTCGGCGGCGTTGTTTTGGCCGTCGGTGTCTTTGTCGAGGAGGGCGTCGGTGGCAGAGTAGGGGTTGAGGCCGTGGGTGGATTCCCAGGCGTCGGGGAGGCCGTCGTTGTCGCTGTCGGGGTCTTCGAGGTTGGCGAGGCCGTCGCCGTCGGTGTCGCCGGTGCCCTCGATGAGGTCGGGGATGCCGTCGTGGTCGAAGTCACCGTCGCTGAGGGCGAGCCAGTCGATGTCGAAGGTGGAGCCGGTGCTGCCGGTGGGGTCGAAGCGGAGGTCGGTGATGATTTGCGCCTTCCAGTCGGCGTGTGCTGAGACGTCGAAGAGCAGCGCTTTCCAGGTCTGGGAAGTGGTGTAGCTGGCGGTGCTCGAGCGCGGACCGACATATCCGCCCGCGCCGACGCGGCCCCAGAACCACTGTGCGCTGCCGCTCGCGCTGCCGCGATATTTCACGAGAAGATGTTTCGCGAGGTCGCCGCTGACGTAGGCGGCGTTGAGCTTGTAAGTCCACGGATCGCTGCTGGTTGCCGTGCCGCTGAGGGTGCCGCCGGATGCCGTGAGGCCGCTGACGTTTGTGCCGCTCCAGCCCTCCAGATTTCCGACGGTATTGAAGTCCCAGCGGGCGTCGAGGGAAAGCGCGAGGGTCTGCTCGGTGAAGGTTTTCACGGTGCCGTCGTCGGCGCTGGCGCGGAGGGTGTAGGTGCCGGCGGCGGTGAAGGCGGTCTTGGGGGAGGCGCTGTTTTGGATGGAAAATGTGACGGTGCCGGGGCCGCTGACTTTCTCCCAACTCCACGCGGGCGCGCCGCTGGTGAGGGCGGTGAGGGTGAAGCCATTGGCGGCGCTGGGGTTCTGCGCGGCGGGGAGCTCGATGACGGGGGCGACGGGGGTGGGGGAGGTTTCGAGGAGGGTGAGGTTGTCGAGGGTGGCGGTGGTGGTCGCGGTGTTTGTGCTGCTGGCGATGAGGAGGCCGGCGTAGAGGGTGGGGGGCATGTCGGGGAGGACGGTGGCCGGGCCGAGGGGTGTCCATGTGATGCCGTCGGCGGAGGTGGTGCAGGTGAAGGTGTTGCCGCTGCGGGCGAGGCGCACCCAGTAGGGCGCTGCGGGGGTGTCGGCGGTGATGGTGGTGTAGGCGGCGTCTTCTTCGCGGCGGGAAAAGCGCACGCCCCCGGCTTTGCGCGCGGTGGCGGCGAGGTTCGCACTTTCACGCCCGAGAGTGGCGCGGAGGGCGATGCCCGCGAAGGCTTCGCTGGCCGCGCCGCTGCCAAAGCTGGCGACGCGCGCGGTGATGGTGCCGTCGCCGGTGAGGGGCTGCCAGTTGAAGCGCGCGGAGTCGCTGACTTCCTCGAAGCCCGCGCCGGCGCCGGTGAGCGCGGCGGTGGTGCCGGTGATGGTCTCGCTGCCGGTGGCGGTGACGCCGCCGATGTTCGCGGGAGTCCAAGGGCCGGTGAGGGTGCGCGCGGGGCTGGCGGGGATGGGGGTGACGGTGACGTTGTCGAACGAGGCGGCGCAGAGTGTGCCCGCGACGTGCGAGGTGACGGCGAGGCCGGCGTATGCGGTGCCAGGAAGGACGACGGACATCGCGGGCGCGGTGGGTGTCCAGGTGACGCCATCGGCGGAGCGGAACGCATGGAAGAAGTCGCCGCGCCTTTCAAACCGAAGCCAATACGGCGCGGCGAATCCGGCGGTGACGGTGCTGGTGGTCGTCGCGCCATTCGTGGTGCGGAGCTGGCGCGAGATGCCGCTGGAGCCGGTGACTAAGAGCGCGCTGTTGGCGGAATTCGCGGCGAGGGAGCCGCGGAACATGGGGCCGGCTTTTGAGAAGGTGTTCGTGGCCTCGACGCTGACGACGCGGCACTGGATGCGGCAGTCGCCGGTTACCTGCTTGTTCACGAAATAGAAGCCGTCCGCGGTGCTCCAGATGTCCGCGCCGCTGCCGCTGACATTGAATGTCCCGCCCGCAATCGTGTGCGACCCTGCCGCGCCGACGGTGCCGATGTCCTGGCCGTTCCAGCCGAGCGGGAGCGCGGGAAAGACCTCGATGACGAGGGGTTCGGTGCGGCTCTGTGCGCCGTCGGTGGCGGTGACGTTGAAGAGATACGTGCCCGCGACGGGGAAGGTGATGCGCGCGGGCAGGGCGTTGGCGGGCGAGATGGCGGCGGCGCCGGGGCCGCTCGTTTGCGTGATCGCGACGGTGGGCGCGGCGCCGGTCACGGAGCCCTCGACGGTGAGTCCTTGGCCGACGAAAACGCCCGCGCGATTGGCCGCGGGGCGCGTGAGGGAGAAGTCGAATTGCGGGCCGACGTAGGTGGTTTTGAGTTCGCTCAAAAGCGCGCCGGTCGCTGCCGCATCGAGCGCGCCGCGGTAGAGCCGCACCTCGGCGATCGAGCCATTGAGATACCGCGCAACGCCGCGGCTGCCGCCGAGCGTGAGCGTGGCCGAGCGGCGCGCGACGTCGATGAATTCAGGCCCCGCACGCGAGACGCCGCTCGCGAGCGTGTCCACGAAGACCTGCATGTTTTTGTCCGTGCCCGCGGCGTCGCCGACCACCTCCGAGCCGTCCCACGACGCGACCAGGACATGCCACTGACCATCCGCCAGCGACGCGCCGCCGGCATACAGGGAGGTGTCCGCATTCCCCACGCCGAGCGCCGGACGCCCGGTGCTCGCGAGCGAAACGCCCCAGTCGTTGAGCGTGCCGGTTTCGTCCGCATCGAGCAGGCCGGTGTTGTCGTACCAATTTCCCTGCGCCCCCGCGCCCACCGCATTGGCCTTGAAGACGAGCGCGACCGTGAACGCCGTTTCACTCGCCACCGGATTCGAGGCCGCCGCCAAACCAAGGCGGGATGCGCCTCCGAAGCTCACCGCGGCTTTTCCAGTCGGCGTCGCCGCGGTCGCCAGCGTCGCCGTGCCAGCGCCGCTGTCCGTGCCTACATTCGTCCACGCATCCGTGCCGCCCTGCCGCGTCCACGATGCGACAGCGCCGCCATTCGCGATCGTTGACGCGAGATCTTGCGCCACCCATTTCATCTCGAGCGCGGTCGCCGTCGGGCGCGCCCAAGTGTGCCCGGTGACCGAGACGATCTGAGGATAGTCCGTGCGCACCCGCCCGTCGCGGTAGAACCCCGCGTCCGGCCCGGAGGTGACGCCGATGACCCACCAGCGCCCATTTTCAAACATGTAAAGCGGCCCGCCCGAATCGCCCGGCGCCGTGCCGCCCTCATATAAAGTGCTCGGCCGCGTCGCCACGCTCGGGGCCTCGTCGAAGTCGTAATAGAGGTAATCCGTGCTCACCGGATTCGGCGGATTCGCGACGTTGTTCACCTCGATGCGATTCGTCATCGCGCGGAAAATGTAGTCGTAAGTCGGGTCTTCACCGGTGCCGAGCGCGGCGTGCCCGCCCTGCGCGACTTTCCACGCGAGTCGCCCGGTTTCGGTCGAATTCGCATAAGGCGCGGTCAGCTTCCCTGCCGTGCCGGTGAAGGCCGTGTCGAGCTTCACGACGATGACATCCGCGCCGATCATCGTGAACGTCCCCGAGCGCGTCTGCCCATTCCATGTGATGCTCGTCGTGCCAGTCGCCGCGTAATTCACACAATGCGCCGCGCACAGCGCCACGTCCGGCGCGATGAGCACGGCCGTGCAGCCGCCGCCGGTCATGATCGCCTTCGAGGTGAAAGGCGCGAGGAGCGCGAGGTCTTTGGATTTCTGGTCGCCGGTGTCGCGGTTATACATCACCGCCACCGCACTCGGCAGCACGGCGACCACGGCCCACGCAGCAAGCACGAGAGCGATCTTGTTGAAAGAAAGACGAGTCGGGGAAGGGGACATGTCAGGAGTTCGGAGGGGGATTGAAAAGCGTGCGGTGCGTCGGGGAGGGGAACCTTGTCAGGAGTTTGGAAGGGGGGACTGAAAAGTGGGGGGAAGAATGCGATTTGAACGAAACGGTTCCTAAACCGCCGATACTAAACCCACGATCGCGCCTCCGCAAATCCCCGTACCAAGGTTCCGATTCCGAGAATAGCCCAGCACTTCAGTGCTGGGGTCCGCGATCACCACGGTGGGCCAGTCCCCCGGGGACGACAGAATCTCACGAATGTCCTTCCGTCCCCTCCGAACTGGGTGCGTCGCTGGCGGAAGCCCCATCGCTGAAGCCCTGGGCAATTTTCAGGACCGGGGGATTGTGACCCAACCCGAGAGCATCCACCGAAAATCCAGGAACTCGATTTTCGACCGCGGATGGATGCGAAAGGACTGGATTGTATGGCGGGCGCTCCGCCTGCCCGTGGAGTGGGACGCCTCCCGCTCCGAGGCAAGCGATGCGCTCGTCCTACACCTCCGCCGAGAGGATGGAGAAATTTCACACAGCCTCTCAAAAAACTTCCGCTTGACAGGCACCTTCGCCATCTCGCACAACCTCCGGCGCGAGAAGAGGCGGTATGTTGTTTCCCCACACATCATCTGGAAAGTGTGCAATGCCCGATGGCGTCGCGGATTCCAAGCGCCGCTATGCCAGCACCGGGACATCAGCCGGAAAAGATGACATCGGCACCGCCGGCAGCGGCGGAATCCGCAATCCGGCGGAATGCTGACGCAAGCCGAGACCTCACGGCTTTTCTCCGAAATCCAACCGCCGCAAGCCGAGCCCGCATCGCCGAAACTCGGACCGGCGTCGCTTATTCGCGAGACAACGCCGCCGAAACGGGCGCAATGATAATTAAGTTGAAAATATGACGCTATCATCTTTCATAATTCGTTCATGCATTCTTTTATCCCGTTTTACTCCAGTGCCGCTCTGGCCGATTCCGCAGAGTCAGAAGATCTGAACGATTTCCACTACGCACTCAGCGTTACTGTGATGGCCAAATACGGTGGGAGGGATTATAATATCGAGTCCGATTGCGCCCGGTGGTCATGGATGGATATACGCCACAGGCACCTCCCAAAGCGAGGGTGCGGAATTAGCATGGAAACCCGTGCCAAATAGTGCAGTCGATTGGATAATTAGCGAAACAGCCGTGTGCCGCTCTATGCTGCTCTTCAGTATTTACGTTAAGTGGTATGAGGGCGACTTGGGAATTACCCAATGTCAGAAGCCGACGCCTTCCGCATCAACTACATCTTCCCCTAGCATAAGTGGCCTGAACTTTAGTGGGTGGATGGATGACAATCAACCAGTGGCTATAGACCCGCGGGGATATTCTTCATTTGGGTGGACTTCATGGGCGGCACCTTCGCAAGAAGAATTTTGGTTATCAGAAGGATTATACCAGAAGTTTTGATTCTCCCAGATCGATGATTTGGAAGCGAGTGCTCGTTTTCGCCATTGGGTCCTTCTCGATCCTTGTGCTTTGGGTGGCAAGCGAGGTATATTCGCCGCCTTGCCGGTGGCCAGCGTCTGCTTTGCCTCCTCCCATCATAAACGGTCTATCCGCGACTGCGGACTTGGGCGTGCCCGACAAGGACTCTGAAAGCGCGGTGGCGCTGCGTTTGAGACAGACACTCCTCGATTTTGAGGGCGACAAGCTTTCCCAGCGGGAGGCAATTTTCAACAATCTCCTTTCTCGTTTAGAAGACCGCGATGCGTTCATCGATGCGGCGCTGGCGATCCTGCGCGAAGGAGCGGATTTCTTGATGCAAGAGGATACGGAACTTCACGCGCATCTTCTGACCCGCCGCACTTTGCGCCTTGCATTGCTCAGTGTTTTGAGCGATTTCGACAAACCAGAGGCAAAAGCCGTCCTGCGGGAAGTGGCAGCGAATGGCGACGATGGATGTGAGGTGCTCATTTGCCTGAGGGGGCTTTCGAAAGATGATTTCATGGACACTCGCGCACTCGCGCTTTCCGCAGCGCAACGATTTGCATCGCGGGAGCAACTGGGCCGATTGAGGTATTTCGATCTTACCGGTGCCGATTTTCTCATCGAGTGCATGGGAGCCTTCAGCCTGCCGGAGTTGCTGCCGGAAGCCGAAACGTATCTTCGAGCGGACCAAGTCCGACTGCCCTTGGTGGCGGCCATTCGTTCTCTCTCTCCAGAGCTTCAGGAGAATTTTATACTTCGCGCGCTCGCGCCTCCAAATCGATACGATGACTGGTTTTTAAAGTTTAACGCGATGGGCCAGCTTGATTTGTCTTCTCTCGCTGTTCAAGACGCCGTCGTCGCGCTCTTTCCTTACTGTCCCTCCGATTCCATGAAGATTGGCTTTGTGGAGGCGATCACCACGCCGGTTCGCCTAGTTTTTCATCCGGGCCACTTTGAGCCACTGGAACTTTCGGGCGACCGCTCGGAACAGTTTCGGCGAGAGATGGAGAATCGTGAAAAACTGTTGGAACGTCTCGAACGCGGCACTAACTCGCCTTATGTGGTTCATAAGCTGTCGAAATGCCGGCAGCTTCTCTCGAGTTGGACGCGCCTTGGCGAGGAGCGGCGCAGCTACAATCCGGATTAATTCGCAGAGTAGGAAGTAGGGTCAGGCGAAATTTCTTGACTGCGGCAAAGAATTTTCGCTGTCGGGAGTCTCCGGGCTTTCGCGAAAGCGATTTGCGTGTGTGAGGGGTCAAGCTTAAGAAGCTCGCTCGTTTGCTCGGGTGGGTGAGGATCGCGAAGGGGAGGCGTCCCTTATCTCACGTCACTCCACTTTTTCACTCCCACTACTTCGAGGTATGGCGCAAAGGCGGCCTCGCGCTCTGGCGTGTCGCAGGCGCGGAAGACTTCGTAGATCAGCTTCTTGCGGTCCGGCTTGGTCGTCCCCGGCACATTTTTCCAGAGCCCGAGCTGCAGGCCGCCCTCGTGCGGATGATCGACGTGGCGGTGCAGGATGTACGCGTCGATGCCCTCCAGGCGCTGCAATTTGACCCATGTGTAGCAGAAGCCCGCTGCCTGCCACGCCTCGCCTTCCGGGCAATCGGGAGTGTTGAAGCCCTGCTCTGAGAGGATGATCCGGCGCTGCTTGCCGTTGAAGAGCATCTCGGGGCGCTTCATGTAGGCGGGCAGCACTTCGAGGTTTCGGGGCGTGATCATCGCCGTCTCCGCATCGTCGCGCACGGACCGGTCGAGCCACGCGCGCGGGTCGCGGATATTCTCGGGGTATGGGTGAAAGGCGAGGCTCCAGTCGTAGTCGCCGCCCGCCCGCGCCCGGCGTGCGAAGGCGTCCAGAACGATACGCGACGGTGCCGACCGCAGCGGCTCGACGAATGCCGCAGTCATCCACTGCCGATCCAGCGAAAGATAAACCCGCGCGTGAGTCGAAGCCTTGCGCACCGCCGCGTGGGCCAGCCGCACGGCGCGCTCGTAATTTTCCACCAGCGCCTCCACGCCCACGTCCCCCATGTCGTACCACGCAAAGTGCGAATCGACCTCATTCCCGATGATGTAACCCGTCACCCGACCGTGGCTCGCGTCGTTCGCCGAGTATCGATCCGCGATGAATTCCATCAGCGCGCGAAACCACGCCGCGCCCTCCGCGTCGCCCACGTTGAACGCATCGATCGGGCTCGCCGAAATCGCGCGTGACGCCGATGGGCGCATGATCGCCGACACCGCGGGGTCCTTGGAGCGGTAGTTCAAAATGATGAGCGCGACTTGAATCCCCGCGTCGCTCAGCGGCTTGATCTCCCGGTCGTGCGCCTCCACCGCGTCGCGCCGGAAGTGAAACGTCCTGCCATCCATCTCCCACGGCACGCTGTCCGGCGCGCCCGCCGGGTCGATCATCCGTGCGATGTCGATGTTGAGCGTCGCCCGCTTCACCCCGAGCGCGATCGCGTCCGCGGTGATCTGCACCTGCAAGCCTTTCATGCTCGCCGCCTCCGGGATGGGGTCGTTGTTTTTTGAAAGGAATGAGCCTGCCTGCGCGGTCGCGCCGCTCGCGGAGACGACGAGCGCGATGGCTGCGAAGCTAGATTTCAAGCGGGCGGAGAGGCGGAGGCGTTGCATCGGGGTCGAATCCACAAGTAGGCTGTCACCGCATCCGTCCGCAAGAAACCTTTCCTTTTTCCGTGACCGAAAATCCCACTGCCTCCGCGCCCGACCCGCTGGTCGGGATGTTCAAAAACCCGCCCGCTGTATTTCGCGGAAAGCCTTTCTGGAGTTGGAATGGCGCGCTCGATTCCGATGAGCTTCGCCGACAGGCGCGCGTCTTTTCGGACATGGGAATGGGCGGCTTTTTCATGCACAGTCGCACCGGCCTGAAGACCGAATATCTCGGCGACGAATGGTTCGAGTGCATCAACGCCTGCGCCGACGAAGCCGCGCAGCTCGGCCTCGAGCCGTGGCTCTACGACGAGGACCGCTGGCCCAGCGGCTCTGCTGGTGGACTCGCTACAGCCGACCCGCGTTTTCGGATGAAAGTCCTGCGCCTCCGCATCCTCGACGCCGCGGATTTCACCTGGCCCGCCGATGTTGTCGCCGTCTTTATCGCGCGCCTCGACGCCGTCGCATTCACCGACTCCGCGCGCCTCCAGCCCGGCGAGGCTGTGCCCGACGACGGTCGCAGCGTCCTGCTTTTCACCATCGAGGCATGGGCCGGCCACAGCTTTTACAACGGCCAGACCTACCTCGACACGCTCAGCCGCGAAGCCACCGATCACTTCCTCAAAATCACGCACGAGCGATATGCCGAGCGGTGCGGCGATCGGCTTGGCAGCTTGATCCGCGGCATTTTCACCGACGAGCCGCACCACGGCACGGTCATGTGCGAGAACAACGAAAACCGCGCGATGACCGATCAGCGCTGGACCACGCCGTGGACGGAAAAGCTGTGGGCAGAGTTTGAAAAAGCGTGGGGCTACGACCTCCGCGCGCATCTGCCGGAACTCTTTCTTTTCCCCGCCGCCCGCCGCATCTCGCGCGTGAAGTGGCAATACATGGAACTGCTCCAACGGATGTTCCTAGAGCACTGGGCCGCGCCGCTGCACGACTGGTGCCGCGCGCATTCGCTCCAGCTCACCGGGCACATTTTGCACGAGGATTCGCTCGTCGCTCAGGCCGTCCCCGGCGGCTCCGCGATGCGCTACTACGAGCACCTCGATGTCCCCGGCGTCGATGTTCTCGCGCTGCACAACCGCAACTTTTGGATCGTCAAACAGCTCGCCTCCGCCGCGCGCCAGCTCGGCAAAAAGTGGCTCCTCAGCGAGCTCTACGGCTGCACCGGCTGGCAGCTCGACTTCGCCGGGCACAAGCGCATCGGCGCATGGCAGGCGCTCCTCGGCATCAACGTCCGCTGCCACCACCTCGCATGGGCCACCATGCAGGGAGAGGCCAAGCGCGACTACCCCGCGAGCATCGGATTCCAGTCCGCGTGGAGCGGGAAATATCGCATCGTCGAGGACTACTTCGCGCGCCTCCACATCCTGCTCCAGCGCGGCTCGCCGGTCTGCGACATCCTCGTCCTAAATCCCGTCGAAACGATGTGGGCGCAAATCCATCCCGGCTGGGCGCAGTGGCTCGGCGCGCTCGATCCGCACCTCGAAAACCTCGAGCAAATCTACCGCGACATCTTCACCTGGCTCACCTCCGCGCAGCTCGATTTCGACTACGGGGATGAAGATCACCTCGCGCGTTTCGCTCGCATCGAGCGGCGACAGGACGGCTCGCTGCTCCACGTCGGCCACGCGAAATATCGCGCCGTCATCGTCGCCGGAGCCGAGACGATTCGCGGCACCACGCTCGATCTCCTTGGCGAATTTCACGCCGCGGGCGGCACGCTCATCTTCGCCGGAAAACCGCCCGCGCACATCGACGCCATCGCCTCCGAATCAGCCACCTCGCTTGCCTCCCACGCCATCGCCATTCCGCTCGACGAGTCCGCCGTCATCCGCGCTGCGCGCAAAAGCAACGCCTCTCCGCTGCTCATCGCGCCCTCCGAATCGGGCAGCCCTCGCGAACTCCTCGCGCAGCTTCGCCGCGACTGCGACACGCTCATCCTCGCTCTCCTCAACACCTCCGAAACTACCGCGCAAACCGGCCTCCGCATCCGCCTCGCCGACACCTCTGGCGCGGTTGAAGAGTGGGATTGCGCGACTGGCGAACGCTTCCTCCAACCCGCCGAATCCACCGGCGAAGCACTTGAATGGCGCACCGATCTCCCGCCACTCGGCGAGCGGCTCTTCCTCATCCGACCCGCTTCCAGCCTTGATCCGCGGCCTGAGGATTCGCTGGTCGGATGGTATTTTTGCTCAAGCGAGAGGCCTGAGCTACCGGAGCAAACGCGATTCGAGGGGCCATTCGCTTGCGAGCTGCTTGGGCCTTTCCATTACGAACTCGATGAGCCGAACATTTGCGTGCTCGATTTCGCCGAATACCAGCTCGGCGACGGCGACTGGCGACCCGCCGAGGAAATCCTGAAACTCGACGAAATCGTCCGTGCCGAGCTCGGCTTCGAGCAGCGCGGCGGCACCATGCTCCAGCCTTGGGCTCGCCCGCCCGCCGACCCCGCCGCCGGCGTCCCGCTACGCCTCCGGTGCCGCTTTCACATCGCGCACCTCCCGCCCGCAGACACCGAGCTGCTCATGGAAACTCCGCACCTTTTCCAAGCCAGCCTGAACGCCTGCGAAGTGGCTCCAGCACAGGATCCCGCGTGGTTCATCGATCCGTGCTTCAAGCGCATCCCGCTCCCGCCCGGCGCGCTGCGCGTTGGCGAAAACGAGCTCATCCTTTCCCTTACCTTCACCCCCGAAACCGACCTCGAAGCCATCTACCTCATCGGCAATTTCGGCGTCTCCCTCGCCACCGAAATCCCCAACCTCACCGCGCTCCCCGACCTCCTCCAGCCCACCTGCATCACCACCCAGGGCCTTCCATTTTACAGCGGCAAAATCACCTACCGCCTCCCGCTCCCGGCCGCCGCCCACACCCTCGACCTCGGCGCCTTCGGCGGCGCAGTTGCCCAGCTCCGCGCCCCCGCCGAACCCGACGGACCCATCATCGCCTGGCCTCCCTTCGCCGCCGAAATCCCCGCCGCCGCCCGCGCCGCCGGCCTTGTCCTCTGCGACATCTGGCTCACCCGCCGCAACACCTTCGGCCCCCTCCACCTCACCCCGCTCGACCAGCCCTTCATCGGTCCCCAGAGCTTCCGCTCTACCGGCTCCGCCTTCTCCCGTCCCCCCATCCTTCACCCCGCCGGCATTTTACAAGCACCCACTGCGTCGTAGCTGGGATCTGTGATTCCTCCAGTGGCTCACCTCACCGGCAGAATCCATCCCGGCCAAAATCCAGTTGCCCATTCCCTCACGTCTCGCGCAGTGCGGCCGCGATGGGCAGGCGCGCCGCGCGGATCGCTGGGAAGATGCCGCCGAAAAGGCCGAGAGCGGTGGCGACGCCGATGGCGGTGAGCAGCAGCATCGGCGTCACGGCGAAGGCGAAGGTGACCTGGCTGAATGTCTGCCAGTTGATCGTCGAGGCCTGATAGCCGTCGAAGGCCAGCCACGCGCCCGTCGCGCCGAGCGCGCCGCCGAGCAGCGCGATGACCACGGATTCCGCGAGGACCGACGTGACGATCGGCCCTGCGCCGAAGCCGAGCGCGCGCAGCGTGGCGATCTCGCGAGTGCGCGCAGAGACGGCGCCATACATCGTGTTCAGTGCGGCGAAGAGCGCGCCGATCGCCATCATCACCGCGATGGAAACGCCGATGGTCGTGATGAATTTGCTGACCATCTCCGACTGCTCCGCGAAGAATTCGTCGAGCGTGACGACCTTCACTTTCAACTGCGGATTCGTCGTCAGCGCGTCTTTGAACTGCGTGAACGATGCCGGGCTGTTGAGCCGCGCATAGACGGATTGGTAGCCGGTGCGGTTGTAGGCGGGCATGAGCACATCGGCGTCGCTCCAGAGTTCTGATTCCGCCGAGCCGCCGCCAGCGGTGAAGATGCCGACGATTTTCCAGCGGTTCGCGCCGAGTTGGACTTCGCCGCCGAGATCGAGCCCCGCAAATGCCCGCGCCGCGCCCGCGCCGACGATGATCTCGTTTTTACCCGGCTCGAATTTCCGACCCTGCACGAGGCGGATGCTGCCGCGCACATCGAATCCGGCCGCGCTGACGCCGCGCATGGGGACGTTTGCATCGGTGCCCGTGGAGCGCTTCGGCAGCGTGATGACGACGAAAAGTTCCGGCGACGCGAGCGGCCCGGCAGCGCCGCGCGCGAGGCCCGGCGCGTCGGTGACGACTCGCGTGTCCTCGCGTGTGAGGCCGCTGTTCATCTCGTTGTCCGCGCCCGCGCGCAGCACGATTGCGATGTCTTTTGATCCCGAGGAATTGAGCGCGCGCTGAAATCCCGCGGCGATTGCCAGCACGCCGACGAGCACGAGCACGACGCCCGCGATGCCGACTGCTGCGGTGAGCGCCGAGCCTTTGCGCTCGGGGATCGTGCGCAGGTTGTAGAGCACGACGGCGAAGATTTGCGAAAGCCAGTTCATGAAAGCTGGGAGAAAAATTTCAACCGAGTCTGCGTAACGCTACGGCGATCTGCAGGCGCATCGCGGAGAATGCGGGAATGGTTCCGGCGACAAGCCCGAGCAAGACAGCGAAGACGACACCGAGCGCGAGATCGCGGTGCGGGATGACGAAGATCGGGAGCATCTGCGGGACGGGACTTCCGCCGAGCGTGATGACCCACGCGAGCAGCAGGCCGGCCAAGCCTCCGAGCATCGCGATGACGCACGACTCGATCAGCACGAGCGTGAGCACGAGGCCGTTCGGGTAGCCCATCGCTTTGAGCACGCCGATCTCCTCGGTGCGCTCGCGCACGGACTGGCTCATCGTATTCCCCGCGACGAGCAGGATCGTGAAAAAAACTGCGCTCACGACGCCCGAGACAATCGCGCCGATATCGCCGATCTGCGACGCAAAGCCTGCGGCAAAAGCGCCCTCGGCCTCGGCCTTCGTTTCAAACGGCGAGTTGGCAAACTCCGCGTCGATGCGCTCGGCGACATCGGTCACTTGCGCGGCATCTTTCACCCGAACGCCGAACCACCCGACCGTCCCTTTGCGTTCCTGACGCGCCTCCTCGAAGTAGTCGTATCGGAAAAACAGCGATGAGTCGTCGCCGCCCTTTTTGGCTGCGGTGTAGATGCCGACGATCTCGAATTCCCACTGCGTCTGACCTGCTGGCTGGCCCCAGATCGGCGAAGTGAAAGGAACGCGCCCGCCGATTTTCCATCCCTCCTTTTTCGCCATCCGATCGAATGTCGCCTTGCCGACCACCGCACCCGTCCGCGTCTGTTTCCACTTGGCCATCACGTCGGGCGCGATGACATTTTCGGGATAGACGTTCACAAAGCTGTCCGGATCGACGGGGAACGTCCCGATGAAGTCTTTCGGGTCTTTGTAAATGCCGCCAAACCATGTCTGAGCGGACACCGCATCGACGCCGGGGATCGCTGCGATGCGTGCTTCGTAGCTCTCCGGCAGCGGTTGGATAAGAGAGACTTTGTGCCGCACGATGAGCCGGTCCGCGCCCGCCATGCTGACGCCCGCGAGGAACGACGCCTTCATCGCGCAGAGAAATCCGAACAGCAAAAACGCGACGAAAATCGAGAGCAGCGTGAGCGATGTCCGCAGCTTCTTGCGCTTCAGATTGCTGAAGACGAGCGCGAGGAATTTCATGCGGGCGTTTCGGTCGAGAGCTGGCCTTTGTCGAGGTGGACGGTATGGCTCGCGCGTGCGGAGGCGTGCGGGTCGTGCGTGACCATCACGATCGTCTTGCCGTGCTCGCGATTTAGCGCTTGGAGGAGGCTGAGAATCTCGTCGCCGGATTTGCGATCGAGGTCGCCGGTCGGTTCGTCGCAGAGCAGCAAAGTCGGGTCGGTGACGATGGCGCGCGCGATGCCGACGCGCTGCTGCTCGCCGCCGGAAAGCGTTCGCGGATAATGCGTGAGCCGGTGCGAAAGCCCGACGACTGCGAGCGCGGTCTCGACGTGTTTCTTGCGTTCGCTCTTCGACAAATGCGTGAGCAAAAGCGGCAACTCGACATTCCGCGCGGCATTGAGCGCGGGCATGAGATTGTAGAATTGAAACACGAAGCCGACGTGCCGCGCGCGCCACGCCGCGAGCTGGCGATCGGAGAGCGAGTCGATGCGATCTTCTCCGATCTGCACGCTGCCTTTATCCGGCCGGTCGAGACCGCCGATGAGATTGAGCAGCGTCGATTTTCCTGAGCCGGACGGGCCCATGAGTGCGAGGAAATCGCCTGATTGCACCTCGAGATCCAGCCCGGAGAGGACGTGGATTTCCTCGGAGCCGCGGCGGAAAAAGCGGCTCACGTTTTTGATCTGGATCAGCGCGGCGTTGCTCATGGTTTTTTCTCGGAAATGTGCGCGCCATCGGACAAGCCGGACGGCGGATCGACGACGACTTTTTCGCCGCCGATCAGCCCGGCGGTAATCGTGGATTCCGCGCCGTCGGTCTGCGAAACCGTGACCGCGCGACGCTCGATGCGGCCATCGTTCACGACCCACACAATGTCGCGCCCGTCGCGATTTTGCACCGCCGCTTTCGGCGCCACGACCGCGCTCTCCGCGGCGTCGACGCTGGCGGGCGCTGCGCTCTGGAAGGCGACTTTCACGCCCATTTCGGGCAGGATTCGCGGATCGAGCTGATCGAATCCCACGCGCACTTTCACCGTGGCCTTTTGCCGGTCTGCGGTCGGGATGATCGCGATGACGTGCGCCGGGATGCGCCAGTTGGGATACGCGTCGAGCGTCGCCTCGACCGGCTGCTGCGACTGGATGCGGTTGATGAAGCTCTCATTCACGTCCACCTCGATCTCGAGCGAACTCATATCGACGATCGTGCAAATGCCAGTGCGGGTGAAACCGCCGGACGACATCGGCGAAATCATCTCGCCGGGCTGCGCGTTTTTCGAAGTGACGACGCCGGCAAAAGGCGCGCGGATGATCGCGTCGTCGAGTTGCTGCTTCCACTGCTCCACCTCGCGTTCGCGGATCGTGATCTCGGATTTCTGCCGCACCAGCCGCGCTTCGAGGCCAAGCGATTCCATCTCCGTTTTCCGCAAATCCGAGTCGCTCACCACCTTCGTCTTCGCGAGTTCGCTGAAGCGTTTGAACTCCCGCTGCGCAAAATCGAGGTTCGGCTTCGTCTCCTCCAGCGACGACCGCGCGGCATCCGCCTGCGCCTCCGCGAGCCGCAGCCCCGCCTCCACATTCGACGCATCGAGCCGCGCGAGCACCTGCCCCGCGTCCACTTTTTTGCCTTCCTCCACAAGCACCTCGACGACCTTGCCCGTGACTTTCGACGACACCGTCGCCGCCCGCCGCGCCGTTACATACCCCGAGGCATTCAGCAGCGTCCGCGCCCCGCCGCTCCCCGCCTGCACCCGCACCACCGCCGTTTGCACCGCCATCGCCCGACTCCCGCGCTGCCACCACGCAAAGGCGACACCGAGCAAAATAAAGACGATGAGCAGCGCCGTAACCCACGTCGACTTCGCAGTGCTTGGGGACGCGATGTGCCGCTCAATGCGCAACCCTTCAAGCGTCGGTTTTTCGGAATTCATGAAAGTGCGGCTGAGCTTGTTCGCGAGGATTGCCCCCGTGCCGACGGATGACAAGGTTACGTCGAAGCGCTCACGCACATTGCTCCCCGACCCATTTCCGAAGACTCCTCTTGGTTCAGGGGATAGTCAGCGCTCGGGCGCGGTAGAATTCTTGGTCTGCGGGCGCTGGTCTGCGCGCTGGCGGTCACCGCCTAGATAGGGGTCCAGCCGATCTTTCGTGGCCTCTTATCGGCGCAGGAAAGCAAGTCCTTGCGGCAGCAGCGCGAGGGGAAAACGGCCTCGCGTTGCCAAATGAAAAAGCGCTACAACTCTTCCATGAAGGCGAGCCGTTTCCCCAACTGCATCGAAGTCCTCGAAGCCCGCATTGCGCCGGCCTCACTCAATGTCGCCGGCGGCGTCGCCACCTACACCGCAGTCGCGGGAGAGAGCAATGCGTTCGCGCTCTCGATCAATGGGTCGGATCAGTACGTCTTCTCGGACGGGCCAACGATCACGCTTACGGCGGCGGCGATCACGTCTGGCTTTACGGGTAGCGGCACGAGCACGGTGAAAGGCCCGAATGCCGCGGTCTCCTCGATCGTTCTCGTTCTCGGCGATCAGAATGATCAAGTCGCGATCGACGGGCTCGCCGATCCTCTCTCGGTGGACACGGGAACTGGAACCGCGGATTCGATCGTCGTCGCGACCAATGCTCTGACCGTCAACGGCGCGCTGACCCTCGCCGCGGAGTCGATCACGATCAGCGCGCCGATCAACGCCGCCACGACCGTCCTGCTCGCGGGCGACTCGATCGCCCTCAACGCCGCGATCAGTGCGAGCACGAAGGTCACGCTCCAGCCGTTCACAGCGACTGCGGACATCAATCTCGGCGCGGCGGATTCGGCGGGAGTGCTCGGCTTGACCGATGCGGAACTTGACCGCGTGACCGCTCCTCTTTTGCAAATCGGCGTCACCGCCGGCAGCATCGACATCATCGTGAGTGCGGCGATCTCGCCGGCCAACGCCAGCACGCTGCGGCTTATCAGCACGGGCTCGATCACCGCGACCGGGAGCGGCAGCATCACGGTCGCGAATCTCGCCGTCACCTCGAAGAATGCCGTGACGCTCGGCGGCGCGAACAACGTGAGCGTCCTCGCCGGGCAAGTCACGACGAGCGGGCAAAACTTCGCGTTCACCGACGCCACCGGCTTCGCGGTCGGAACCGTGGACGGGATCGTGGGTATCACCGTTCCGCCGGCTACGGCGATCATTCTTAATGCCGGGCCGGTGACGCAGCAGGCGGGCGCCGGGCTGCACGCGGGCTTCCTCTCGCTGCTCGGCACGGGGCCGTTCACCCTGACGGAGCCGACCAACGACATTGCCACGATCGGCGCGAACATCGGCGGCGTGCTCAACTACGTGGACGTGAACGACCTCTTTGTGGGCCTCGTCGCGACGACCAACGGCATCGTGACCTCGAACGACAACGTCTCGCTCACGACCATCGACGGCGACATTCACGTGACCGATCAACGCTCCGGCGCGGACATTAACACCGGCGGCGGCGCGACCGTCACGCTCACCGCGGGCAGCGCCGCGGGGCAGGACCGCTCGTTGATCCTCGATGTGAATGCCGGCGTCACTGGAACGGGCGGGATCACCTTCATCGCGGATCACATGAGCCTCGGGGCGGCGATCAATGCAGGCGTGCAACTTGCGACGCTCCGGCCATTTGAACTTGCCACGTCCATCGATCTCGGCGGGGCCGACGCCGCGACCAAACTCGGCCTCACCGACGCGGAGCTCGATTTCATCACCGCGGACACTTTGAAAATAGGGAGGACGGTCGGCACGCCCATCTTCGTCAGCGGCGCGATCAGCCCCGCGAACACCACCACGCTGTCGCTGCTCAGCGCGACCAACATCACCGAAGGCGTCGCGGGCTCGGTGCAAATCGCGAACCTCGCGATCGTGGGAAATGGCGTGAACCTCGGCAGCGCCACGAATCAAGTCGGCACCATCGCCGGGAGTGCGCCGGGGTCTTTTACCACGGCATTTCTCGTCTCCAGTTCCGTCGCACTGACCGTCGGCACGGTCGATGGAATCTTCGGCATTACGACGGCCAGCGGCGGCGTCATCCTCACGGCCGACACGATCACGCTCAACGAAGTGATAATGGCTTCCGGGGCGGTCGCATTGAAGGCCGCGACAGCCGCGCGGACGACCAATCTCGGGACCAAATCGGCAGGTTCCCTCAGCTTCACCAGCGGCGAATTGGGGTTCGTCCATGCGCCCACGTTGCGCCTCGGCAGCGCGACGGCCGGAGCGCTGACCGTGTCTGCGGCGCTCTCTCGAGCGGGTGCGACGGAGCTCATCGCCTCCGGCAGCATCGCAGTCTCCGCCGCGCTGACGCTCGGCACCGCGACGTTCACCGCGCCCGTTGTCAATGTCACCAGCGGTGGCTCCCTCACCGCCGCAGGCACCTCCAGCGGCTCGATTAACGTCCTCGCCGGCGGCTCACTCGCGCCCGGCGACGGACCGGGCCGCCTGACAGCCACGGACGCCACCTTCGCCGCGACCTCCACCTTCGCCGTCGAACTCAACGGCCCCGTCGCCGGCACCCAGCACGACCAATTCACCATTGCGGGCACCGTGAATCTCGGCGGCGCCACGTTCGTCCCGACGCTTGGCTTCCCGGTCGGCCGCGGCGAGGAATTGATCATCATCGACCACGGCGGCAACGCCAATCCCGTCATCGGCACCTTCGCCGCCCTCCCGAACGGCGCCATACTCCCCATCGGCGGCGTCCTCTTTTCCATCAACTACGCCGGCGGCGACGGCAACGACGTCACCCTGACCCCGGTGCCGCTCACCGTCTCGCAGTTGGACGCGAAGACCGTGACTTTCACCGACATCGACGGCGACCTCGTCACGGTGAAATCGAGCATCGGCGCGTTCGCGGGCGACGGCAGCGAATTCATCGGCGTCGAAACCGGCGCAAATAGCGCGGGTGTGCTCCAGCAACTCAAGCTCGGCCCCGCCTTCAAAGGCGCGAACCTCACGATCACCGCGAAGCCCACGGTCAATGGCGGCAACGGTTTCGTGAATCTCGGATTCCTCGATGCCATCGGCGTGGACCTCGGCACGGTCTCCATCGCCGGCGACCTCGGGCGCATCGGCGCGGGCACCGTCGGCGGCGATGTCCACGTTCCCGTCGTGAAATCGCTCACCGTCCAAAGCTTCGGCCTGCTCGGCACCGCCACGCAGGGCACCGACACCAGCAGCACCAGCGTCCTCCACGGCGCACTGCCGAAATTCACGGTCAAGGACGACTTCCGCGACGCGACCTTCCTCCTCCTCGATGCCGATGGAAAGCTCGGTGCCGTGAGCATCGGCGGCTCGCTCGTCGCCAATGGCTTCACCAAAATCAGTGCCGTCGCCGGGATCGGCTCACTCAAAGTCGGCGGTGACATCCGCGCCTCCGCCGGCTCCGGCAGTCCATTGGAAATTGCAAGCGGCGGCGGAGCCATCGGCGCCATCACCGTTGGCGGCAACATCGTCGGAGCCCCGGGCCTCGGCATCGCGATTAGCGCCTTTGGGCAAACGACCGCACCGGCGCGCGGCCTCGACCTCGCGCTCAAATCACTCACCGTCAAAGGCAGCGTCGAATTCCTCACCATCGCCGCGGGCGCGGGTGATACCCTCAACGCCGACGCCTCCATCGGTGCCATCAGCGTCGGCGGCGATTGGATCGCCAGCAGCGCCGCCGCGGGCGTGAAGCCCAACGCCAACGGCTTCGGCAACAACGACGACGCCCTCTTCACCGGCGGACGCAACAAAGACACGACCCTCTCCACCATCGGCAGCTTCACCGTGAAAGGCCAGGCCCTCGGCACCAACACCAGCACCACCGACATGTTCGGCGTCGTCGCCGAGCGCATCGGCAAGGCCAAAGTCGGCGGGCGCACGTTCGCCTTCGTCGCCGACAAAGGCGCGACCCTCCACCGTGAAGCCTTCTTCGCCGCACCGACCCTCGGTGGCGCGGGCGCGGAAAATCCCGTCTTCGACTTCACCATCCGCGAACTCGGCTCGACCACCCCCACCGTCGCCCTCGCCACCGACTTCGACCTCGGCGACGGCAAAACCGTCACCTTCACCGACGTGGACGGCGACCACGTCACCGTCAAGCGCACCGTCGGCGTCTTCACCGCGGGCGACTTCACCTTCGCCGCCGCCACCCTCTCCGGCGGCGGCCTCCTCACGAGCCTCGCCCTCACCTCCGCGCCCGGCAATCTCACCATCACCGCCAAGCCCGGCCCCGACGGCGGCAACGGCCTCGTCAACATCACCGAAATCGACGCCACCGGCCTCGACCTTGGCGCGGTCAGCATCGCGGGCGATCTCTTCGGGTTCCTCTCCGGCAGCGGCAGCAGCGCGCCTGGCCTGAAATCGCTCACCGTCCGCTCGGCCGGGCTGCTCACCGAAGGGGGCACGATCGTCGTCTTCGGCGGCTTGGCGAAATTCACCGCCGCCACCGACGTCCGCGGCATCGTCGTCGCCACCGGACGCCTCGGCAGCGCCACCCTCGGCGGCTCCCTCGTCGGCGGGCCGCTCGGGAATGGCAAAACCGGCATCCTCCGCGGCCATCTCGGCATCGGCACCGTGAAAATCGCTGGCGACATCCGCAGCAACGACAACGCCAGCTTCTCCTCCGGCCAAGTCCTCTCCGATGCCGGCGCGCTCGGCAGCGTCAGCATCGGCGGCGACCTCGTCGGCACCGACATCAACCCCGTCCTCATCGCCGGCTTCGGCCAAGCCAACGCCCCCGCGCGCGGCGGCGACATCGCCCTCAAGAGCCTCAGCGTCCGGGGCAGCGTCGAAAAAGCCTCCATCCAGGCCGGCATCGACTCTCCAAATGCCGACGCCTCCATCGGCACCATTACCATCGGCCACGCCTGGCTCGCCAGCAGCGTCCTCGCCGGCATCGAAGCCGGGACCGACAACGCCATCGGCACCTCCGACGACCAAAAGATCTTCGGCGGCATGCGCGATCTCGCCGCGCGCTTCTCCAGCATCGCTAGCATCACCATCAAAGGCCAGGCCCTCGGCAGCACCGCCATCGGCGACAGCTTCGGCATCGTCGCCGAGCAAATCGGCAAAGCCAAAATCGGCAGCCGCACCTTCCGGCTCGACCGCGGCGAAGGCGACCTCGCCGACACCTTCGCCCTCTCCCCCACCGGCCCCGGCCCCGCCCCCGACAGCGCCGCCAGCGACTTCTTCCTCCTCGAAATCCCCACCTAGCCGTCCGCCAGCCCGCCGCCGCGCCGAGATAGGACGCCAACTGCGTTCAGGGATCCTCCAGCCGCTTCTCGATCAGCAAGATGGCGAGGTGCGTGATATGGGCAGGCGGGGGGCTCGCAAGGGTGTCTCTTTCTGTAAGGAGCACGGATTTTATCTATGGATTCACGCGCTTTTGTTCCAACGTGCGTCGATGATGTTTAGGCGCGCGCCGGTTCTCCTCGGGCGTGCGCCGGTCCTCTAGCGACGTGAGAGGGTTTTGCAGGGAGAGGGGGTGATTTCAATCCGATCGGTACCGGTGTCAGCGTGCGGGTGCGGGTGGGCAAGGGGGCGCGGCACTCGCCGTGGGTCTGGCTCAAGGGGTGGTCAGGACGCGGGCGCGGTAGAATGCCTGGCCGGGGAGAGGGGTGGGGTCGGTGGCGGTGGTGTTTTGCCCGGTGGCGGTGACCGTCTGGAGGGCGGTCCAGCCGATGAGTTCGGGACTGCGCTCGAAGGCGTAGCGCAGGCCGGGGACGCTGGACCAGTTGAGGGTGAAGGTATTCGCGCCTCCGCTGAAGGTGGCGGCTTGCGGGCGCGGCGGGGTGTAGGCGTTGGCCACGCCGGGGGTGGGGGTGTCGAGTGGGAGGACGGCATCGGGAGCGGCGGCGTGCCAGTGGCCGGAGGTGCGGTCGGTGGTCTGCGCGCCGAAGGTGACGGTGTCGATGACGGTGGCATCGGGCGCGGTGAGGGTGAGGGTGTCGCCGCTGGCTGAGATTTTAAATGCAACGTGGAGGTCGGGGCGGACGGGAAGGTTGTTTTGGGCGGTCTCGCTGTCGGCCCAGACGACGAGGTATCCGCCAGCGGGGACGCTGAAGCCGGCGGGGATGGGGGATGCGGTGCCGCTGTTGCGCAGGGTCCAGCCATCTAGGGAGACGGCGCCGGGGGTGGGGTTGTAGAGCTCCAGCCAGTCGTCGAAATGGCCGTCGGCGGGGTCGGCGATGAAGGTGCTGTTGCTCGCCATCCATTCGTTGATGCGGATTCCCGGCCATGCGTTGGCGCCGGTGAAGGTGACGGTGAGTGTGGTGGAGCCGACGGACGCGCCGGAGCGGTCGAGGCCGGTGATGACGAGGGTATTCGCGCCGCCGCGCAGCAGAACGGAGGTGCTCCAGTCGGTGAGGGAGGCCCATGTCAGCGGGACGGCGACGCCATTTACGGAGATGCCGGTGAGTGCGGTCGGGGCGGTGCCGGCGATGGAAAGTTGGCCGTTGGTGACGGTCTGGTTGTTCGCGGTGGAGACGGACCACGTCGCGCTGCCGAGGCCGCTCAAGCCGCTTTGGATGACTGTGCGCTGGCCCGCGATCCAGCTTTTCAAGCTCGACGGATCGGCGACTGCAAGGCCGTCGGCGGTGAATGCGCGAAAGGTGGCGTCGAGCATGGGATTCATGGCGACGGGATCGAAGACGCGCGCGGCGATCTCGGAATAGGTGCTCCAGTAGGCGCGGCGAAATGCGGGGTGGCCGAGCAGCGCGAGGAAGTTGGGATCGGCTGTGCGGCCGGCATTGGCGGGGGTTTGCCAGAATTGGAAGAGGTCGGTCGCGGGCTGGAAATCGTAGCCGAAGACGAGGTTGCGGTCGTATGGGAGGAGCAGCCAGCGCGCGCCTGGCGGGTGGTAGGCGTACATGTTTTGGCCGTTGCGATTTCCGTAGGAGTCGCCGTTGCCGCAGGCGTGATCGAGCGCGATGACGCGGGCCCACTGGTCGAGGTCGAGGAGGGCGTTCACATTCATCGGGAAGGCGGGCGCGCCGGTCTGGGAGGCGAGGGTGGTGAGCTCGAGGATGGGCGAGTAGTCGCTCCACGATGCGCCTGCGCGCGGGTCCCAGTTCCAGCGAAGGCGCGCGACTTTCGGCACGGTGCTGCCGGTCGCGGGGTCGGTGGTGGTGTAGAGGCCGAGGGTGCAATACGCGCCGTTGGTTTCCGTCGTGGTTGCGGTGTTGGGCGTCGCCGGTGTGTCGCCGGCTTCAGCCCAGATATTCATGCGGTAGAGCGGGCCATTCGCGGCGGCGGGGTAGGCGTAGTTCAGGAAGCGCTGGTCGGCCTGCTCGGCGTCTTCCATGAGCGTGCCGTGGCGGTTGCCGTTCATCATCCAGACGAAGTAGCGGCGGTGACCGCCCGGGATGCCGAGCCGGTGCGCGGCCCAATAATACGTGCGCTCGTGCTGCAGGTCGGCGTCTGCGAACGGGTCGTTGCCGGGCGCGCGGAGCTTGCTGAAATCGTCGGTGCCGAGGAACCGGTCGTGCCGCGGGACGTTCATGGTGTAGTGGCCGGGGCCGAGCGTGGGCGTGGCGTATTGCGGCTTTCCCTGCTTCGCCGCGCTGCCGGAGAAACGAATGTCCGCTCCGTGAATGGCACGCGAATTTCCAACGACGAGCGTGCCGGAGAAGCTGCTATTTGAAAGGAACGAACCGCTGGTCCAGCGCGCCTGCTCCGCGCTGGTGATCCAGAAGCGCTGCGTGACGAACGCACTCGCCGGAATGCCCTCGCCGAAGCGCACGAGCGCGAGCGCCGGGTCGCTGAATGCCTGTGCGGAAGCGGCCGCGGAGTCGGTGGCCGCGATATTCCACGCGACGAGCGCGCCCGCGGACTGTCCCGGAATCGTCCCCGTGAAAATGCCGTCGCCGGCGAGCGTGTCTCCGCCGGTCCCGTCGTCTTTCATCGCGATATTCGTGAAGGTCGCGGATGGGTCGAGCCGCCACGAAAGTGTGCGCGCAGCGACGCCGTCGGGATCGTCGAAACGCGCCGTGACACGCACCGGCTCGCCCGCCGCGGGCAGGACCGGAGTCGCGGCGATGTCGTAGATGGCGGGACCGATATTCGCCACGGCGCGGGTGTTCGGAGCGCCGGGAGTGCCGCCCGATGAGGGGACGGGGAGCGCGGCGCTGAGTTCGTGCCAGTTGCCCTCCAGTCGCAGCAGGAGATCGCGCGAACCTGCGAGCCAGCGGGCGCGGGCGCGAATCGTGCAGGTGCTTCCCTGCGGAATCGCGCTCGTGAGGATCGTCTGCACGCGGTTGGCGATATTGTCCCCACCGGAGGTCGCGCGGAGATGCAGCGCGCCGCCGCCACCGAAGCCCGCGCCCGCCGCGGACGCGCCGGAGCCGCTGTGCGTGCCGAGCGCCGTGTAGCCGGAGGCGCCGCTGTCGAGGGAAGAATTTCCCACGAGATTCGCGCCCCCGTTCACCGTGACTTCGATGTCGTCGAGCAGGCATTCGCCTTCGCCGCCGAGCATGATTTCGAGGCGGTTGATCGCGCTGTCGCCGCCCGCCTGCTGCCCGAGATCGATCTTCCCCGTCGCCTGAATCAGCGTCCACGGTGCCTTTGCGGATTCGTCGCTGTCGGCCCACGCGGACGCGCGGCGCCCATCCGCACGCGCGTCCCGTTTTTCCAAGCTGCTCCCGCCGCCATCGGCCCAATGACCCCACCGCGCGGCGTCTCCGTAGGCGACCTCATCGACCGTCGAGTCGTCGGTCGCGGTCGCGCCAGTGGATGTGAGATAGGTCATCGGCCGCTTCAGACGCACGAGGTCGCGGGTGTTGCCGAGCCCGCCGGTCCAGTTGCCAAAAACGCTCGATGAATTGAGCGCCGGATTCGCCGCGAGGAGCGCCGCGCGATTGGCGGCGACGACGATATATCCATTGGCGGCGATGCTCGTGCCTCCGGGAAAAGTGAAGCTCGTTGCGCGTTTCAACTTCCATCCGCCGATGTCCACCGGCGCTGCCGTGCGGTTGAAAAGCTCGACGAATTCGCCGCCCGTGTCGCCGTCGGCGGGGTGAATGTCCAACTCGTCGATGACGATTTCCGACGTGAGCCGGACGGCATTCGCAGCGCCGGCTGTCCGCGCCGCGAGACTGATGAAATCAGGCGAGCCGTCCGGTGCGCGGCCTTGCGAGACATTCGGAAGCTGTGGGGTGAAACGCACGACATCGAGCAGGCGCGAGCCGTCCGACGATCGGAGATAGATCGTGCCGCCGTTCGATTTCAGCGCGAATCCGAGCGTCGTCTCATCGAGAGAAAGGAACGCGCCCGGAGCGAGCACGGTGCCGGCGGGGATCGCGTAGCCCGCGAGTGCGGGATCGTCGCTGAGTGAGCACCCAGAGAGATCGGCGGGCGCCGTGGAGCGGTTGTAGAGCTCGATGAAGTCGATGAGCGGCTGCTCGGAATTCGCGAGCCATTCATTGATCGCGACGCCCGATCCCGGGACCGCGGAGACCGCATCGAAGCCGCCTGGCGAGCCGCCGCGACGGTCGCTCGCGGCCCATGCGCGGGGATCATCTTCGCCGTAGCTCGGGCTCCGAAGCACGAGTGAGTGGCCCGTGGAATCAGCGCCCGCGGGCCAAGGCGGGGAGTTGTCATATTTCACCTCGAGCAGTTGCGCGTCGATATCGTCGCGCAGTCGCACCATACCGGATTTTTTCAAAGTGCCGGTGTAAGGCCCGAGCACACCGCCGATTCCGTAGATGGCCTGCACGTCCGCTGGCACGCGCGCGACGACGAGATACGCGCCGCCCTCGATCGATGCGCCAGCGGGGAAGGGGAATGAAATGTCGCCGCTGAACCGCCAGCCGGCGAGGTCCACGGGCATCGGATCGGAGTTGAAAAGCTCAACGTATTCGATCACACGCCCATCGCTGCGAGGCGCGTCTTTATACATGATCTCGGAGATTGTGAGACCGGTGTGGCGGCTGCTCGGACCCGGCCCCTCGATCATCGGAGGCGCGACGGCAGCGGGTGTGCCGGAGACATTTCCGAAGCTCGAAAACTGCGCTGTCGCGGTGCTGCCGGGCGTCGCGCTCTGGCTCGCGAGTGAGACTCCGACATCGAGCGTGGCGGGAAGCGCGATGGTCGCCGAACCAAGCACCGACCAGCCTTCGCCGTCCGTGCCCGCGTATCCTGTGAAGAGATTTCCCGCGCGTTTCAGCCGCAGCCAGAGGTATGGGAGATTCGGAGGGAATGCGCCGCTTTGCTGCGCCGCGCTGGCTGCGGGATCGCGCCACTGAAAGAAGCACCCGGCCAGCGTTGGAGTCGCGACCGCGGCAGCGAAACGCGAGCTCGAACTCGCGCTGCTCTCGCGAGCCATCAGCGCGAAACGCGTCCACACATCCGATCGCGTGAGCCCCGCGACTTGCACTCGTACGTCGAAATCGCCGCTGCGCTGCGTCGTCCCGAATGTGCCCTGATCGCTGGTCCCGCCGAGGCCGCGGCCCGCCGATGTGAGCGTGATCGTCGGACCGGTGGTTAGGGTGGGCGCGGAATTGCCGTCGAGATTTGCGTAGCTGAATCCGCCGACCACGAACACTGCCGCGCTTGCGGGTGCAATCGTGTTTGGCGGAGCGGACGTGTCCTGCACATTCGACACCGCGACACGCACGATAGCGCCGGACGGCAACGCTGCCGAGGTGGTGAGCGTCGCAGTTTTTCCATCGCCGCTGAGCGTCGTGCCGGTGATTGCCGCAGCCGCGTTGTCGATCGTCAGCACGTAGTTCGCGGAAGCAGTCGTCGATGCGGATGACATGGATTTCGAGAAGAGCACGGCAACGGAATTCGACGCCGGAGAAGTCGCGCGGATGAGCGTGGGCGGCGCGGTGTCCGCGGCAGTGAGGGCGGAAAGTTCCGCGATGTCGGAAGCCGTCAGCGCGCGATTGTAAACACGCACCTCATCCATCGCGCCTTTGTAGCGGAACTGCGTTTCGCTCGCCGCACTGCCGAGTCGCCAGTCCTGCAGCTGCGACAGCGGTGCGGTGCTATTTCCGAGGGCGAAGCTCGTGCTGTCGCGCCACATCACGAAGTTCCCGCTCGCATCGCGGGTAAGCGCCACGAGGTGAAAAGCCCCGTCATTCGGCACCACGAGCGTTGTATTCACCTGCCCGAGTCCGCCGTTGTGAAACCAGAATATCTCGCGTTGAAACCCGTCGCTGTCCGCGTCGATGAGGCCGAGATTTGCGCGGTTTGTCTGTCCCGCATTGCAGGAGAAAAGGTGCATCTGTCCGCCCGCTCCGCTTCCCGGAGAGCCGTCACATTTCACGAACATCGCCACAGAAAATGCGCCCGTGGCCGGGATGAGCGACGCCGCGCTTCCGGTGAGTTGCACGCGATCATCCACGCCATCGAAGCTGAATGCCGTGCCGAGGCGCCCCGGCACTCCGAGCGTTACCCCCGCCTCGATCGACCCGCTGATCGAGCCAGTCGCCGGAGCCGCGGTAAGTCCGCTCGTTTCATCGAAAGCCCACCGCCCCGTGAGCCCGCTCACGATGTCTCCATGCGCCGAATAGCAAGCTGCAAACACCATCGCAAGGCGGACGACGAGCTTCACAGCGCGACTTTTCATATTTCCAATGGAACGCCCGGCAGGGGGCGCGCAACAGTCACTTCCGACGGCGGCGAAGCCCGGCGATGAACCCAAATCCACCGAGCAAGAGCGCCACTCCCGAAGGCTCGGGAACTGCGAGCAACGTCACGTCGTTTCCGCCGTCGCTCGCGTAGCTGATCTTGAAATCCTGGCTGAATGCTCCGGTTGTCACCTTGAAAACAGCGTCTGAGGCGAGTGTGTTTCCGAGATAGCTAAACTGGCCACCGCCAGAGAGGGGTGCGGTGCCGTCGAGGATCGTGAAAAGCGCATTCGCGTTCGGCGTTGCCAGCAGCGTAAGATTCAGCGTGATCGCGCCGGTGAGCGTTGCCGCGCCGAAAACGCTGAGCTGGTCTGCGGTGCTCTGCCCGATCTCGAGTGTGAAGGCCGAGCCAGTGGCAAAAGAGATAGGTCCGGTCGTGAGCGTGCCGATGCCGTCGCCGGGAGAAATTGCGCCTCCCGTCGCCACGGTCACATTCGCGGAGGAGTTGATGAGCCCGATGCCTCCGAGCGTGCCGCCCGAGTTCACTGCGGTGCCCGACGTCGAGCCGAGCACGGTATTCACGAGGAGCGTCCCGCCATTCACGATTGTGGCGCCCGAGCGGGAGCTGATGCCTGCGAGTCTCGCGGTGCCCGTGCCGCCTTTGAAAAGATCCGCCGTCCCGGAAACCGCCCCGGAGAGCGCGAAGTTACCCGGTCCGGTGAGCGCCACGGAATTCGCAGAGCTGCCGAGGATGAGCGCCGCGGGGATCGTGATATTGCCGCCGAGCCCGGCGTAAAAGGTCGTGCCCGGCGCGGTGATCGTCTGCGCAGCGGTGCCGAGAGTCAGAAGATTCGTGCTCAGGTTTCGCACCGTGCTTCCGGGGACGAGAGAAAAGTCGTTGCCCTCGATGCTGTAGGTGCCCGCGCCGGCTGCAATGTTCAGCCCGCCGATGAGCGCTCCGCTCTGGTCATTCGTCGAGACGCCGCCTGCGCCGGTGAAGGTGATCGGCGATGGACCCGCGCCCGTATTCACGAACGTCGGAAGTGCGTTCGCGCCGCCGTTCGTCTGCCAGTTTGCCGCCGTGCCCCACGCTCCCGTGCCGCTCGTCCAAAGTCGGTAATCCTGCACCGCGAGCAGATTGCCGGCATTGAATACCGTGGCAACTGCCGTCCCCGCGCCGGGGGCGATTTCCACGGCAGGAACACCCCCGAAAACCGTGTAGTAGTTCACGCCGCCTATCACTTTGATATCGATCACGTTGTTTCCACCCACCGTCTGAACGTTCGTCAGCGCACCGGCCAGAGTCACAGCGGAGATGTTGCGACTGTTGTTCGGGCCGACGAGGAATCGGTTGGTCGCTGCGTCCCATGTCACAGCTTCTGCGCCAGTCAGGGTCACCAGATTGCTTGCTGAAGTGACCGTCGCGCCGTCGATCGCGTATCGGCGAATCGCATTCCCACCGCGGCTGGCGATGTAGAGATTCCCATCACCACCAAACGTCAGACCGCGCGGTGCATTCAGGACGGTCGTGATGATGGCGGTGGTGGTTGAAGCCGTTCCGTCTTTGTCCGGGAGCGTGAGCTGGAAAGCCTTGTTGTTCCCCGCGCCAAAAGCCGACGTCAGATAGATGTTCCCATCCGGCCCGACCGCCATCGCCTCGGGGCGTCCCGTGAGTGGGCCGGCTCCGACCGTCGCGCCAGTGGTGGTGCTTTGCGCGATCGCGCCGAGTGGCGTTCCATCCGTCTTGAATTTTAGGACACGGCCCAGGTCCGCCTCCTCAGAAGTGTATATATTCCCAAAGATGTCCTGGGTCGTTCCCCAGTTCACAGTAATGCCGGAGGCGAAGTTCGCGCCTTGAGTCCAGACGCCGCCGCTGTCGATCGTGTAGGTGCGGACGACATTTGTGGTTGTCTCCGGCAGTAGCACCGTCGTCTGCGCGGAGAGGTGCAGGGGCGCGCCGATCAGGATCGCTGCGCTGGTCGCGAGGATGAGTCTGGAGCCGAAGTTTCCGGTGGTGTTCATGAGGGTCATATCTGGGTTTGGTGGAAATTCGGGTTTATAAGGAACGCTCGGATATCAGGCTTCAATTTGGTCGCCACCAACGTTCGGATCGCTGCTGCTCGGCCTGCCGCGCGAGAGTGCGCTCGAGGCTCCGCTGGATGTGTAGCGCCACTTGCCGGCGCGCCTCCTCGCCGTCGTGTCGCGCGAGCGCTTCGTAGATTGCACGGTGCTGGCGGCACGCTTCATCGAGAAGCTCACGGTCGTGGACGCACCGATCCGCGTTGAAAATCCGGACATGCGCGTGACTGTCCGCGGCGAGGTTGGTCAGGCGTCGATTTCCTGCGCTCTCGATGATCGTCATGTGAAACGCGAGATCGGCGGCGAGAAAATCACGCAACGGTGCGCCCTCGAGTGCGGGCTTTTTCGGCGTGAGTGAGCGTGCTGCGATCGCCTCCATCTTCTCCAGAAAACCGGCAACCTCTGCGAGATGCGCGGGTGCCATGAAAGTCGCGCATTTGTAAGCTGCGTGAGTCTCCATGGCCTCCCGGACTCCATACAGTTCCTCCGTTTCCTCGCGGTCGAGTTGCGGCACGATCGCTCCGAGGCGGGGGACGAGACGCACGAGTCCTTCGCTCGCCAGGCGGCTCATTGCCTCGCGTACCGGGGTCGTGCTGACTCCGAGATCGGCTGCGAGTTGCTTGAACTCGATGCGCCCGCCCGGTGCGAAGTCTCCGGCGAGGAGACGTCGCCGGATTTCAACGTAACTGCGACTGGAGCGCGTGGGCATGTGCCTTGGTGGAGGGAAGACGTCGCACCTGATCGGGCAGCGACGCCGCTGAAGCTCTCGGTAAATGCGAGTATCGTCAAATATATTCGCCGACATCTGAGTTCGAAATGTGTTCCATTTCCGCGACACTTAGTTCAGCAAATCGCTCGGCTCCCATCCTCCTGTCTTCAAGTCGCGCAGCATTTCCCCCCTTCTCATGCCCCGCACCACCCCCGCTCTGGCTCTCGCATTTTTGGCGGTTTCGCTGAGCACCACGTTCGCGCTCGAGCCGCTTCAGTACAATGATCCGGGGTTGGTGGTGGATTTGGGGGTGGGGCTTTGGGCTTGGCCGCTGCCGATGGATTTCGATGGGGATGGGGATTTCGATTTAGTAGTGAACTGCCCAGATACGCCTTCGAATGGGGTTTACGTTTTCGAGAATGTGACGGGGGATACGGCGGCGACGAAGATGCCGGTTTTCAAGGCGGGGCGGCGGATCAGTAAGGGGGTGCAGAATGTGGAGGTGAGCTATGTGGACGGGAGGGCGCGAGTGCTGTCGCCGGGGATGGAGTATCCCGAGTTTTTGAAGAGCGGATTGACCGATGGGAAGAAGCTGCCGCTGCCCGCGAATCCTCATGGGAGCAAGGTGCGCGCGAATATGTGGCGGCTCGTGGACTTCGATGGCGATGGGCTCGTCGATGTCGTGGCCGGGGTGGGGGACTGGGCGGATTACGGCTGGGACAATGCGTACGATGCGAGTGGGAATTGGACGCGCGGGCCGCTGCGAGGGTTCGTTTATTTCTCGAAGAACATCGGCACGGCGGAGGCGCCGAAGTATGCGGCGGCGGTGAAGGTGATGGCAGCGGATCAAGCGCTGGAAACGTACGGATGGCCGTCGCCGAATTTCGCGGATTTCGATGGCGATTGGGATTTGGACCTGCTGTGCGGGGAGTTTCGCGATGGCTTCACGTATTTCGAAAACATCGGGACGCGCACGGAGCCGAAGTATGCGCCGGGCAAGCGGCTGCGGACGGCGGCGGGGAAGCCGCTGGTGATGGATTTGGAGATGATCACGCCGACGACGTTCGATTGGGACAAGGACGGCGACCTGGATTTGATCGTCGGCGATGAGGACGGGCGCGTGGCGTTCGTGGAAAACACGGGGGCGCTCGCGGCGGACAAGGCGCCGATTTTCAAAGAGCCGGTCTATTTTAAGCAGGAGGCGGAGGCGCTGAAGTGCGGGGCGCTCGCGACGCCGGTCGGGGTGGATTGGGACGGGGACGGGGATACGGATATCGTGAGCGGGAACAGCGCGGGGTATATCGAGTTTTTCGAGAATCTGAGCGGGCCGAATGTGGCGAAGCCGAAGTGGGCTGCGCCGCGGCGGCTGGAGGTCGGTGGCGTGCCGTTTCGCGTGATGGCGGGTGAGAATGGGAGCATCCAAGGGCCGGCGGAGGCGAAGTGGGGATATACGACTTTCAGCGTGGCCGATTGGGATGGCGACGGGCTGCCGGACATCGTGCTGAACAGCATCCTGGGGAATATCGTGTGGCTGAAGAACGTCGGGACTCGGGCGCAGCCGCGGCTCGCACCGCCCGAAGCGATCGAGGTGGAGTGGGCGGGCGCGCAACCGGCGCTGGCGTGGGGTTGGCGGAAGCCGGAGGGGAAGGCGCTGCTGACTCAGTGGCGCACGACGCCGCTGGTGTTCGACTTTAATCACGACGGACTGGCCGACCTCGCGGTGCTGGATGCGGAGGGGTATCTCGCGTTCTTCGAGCGGGCGAAAATCGGCGGCAAGCTGGTGCTGCGCGCGCCTCGGCGGGCCTTTGTGGATGAGGCTGGCGCGGCGCTGCGGCTCGCGACGGGGAGCGCTGGGAAGAGCGGTCGGCGGAAGCTGTGCGTGACGGATTGGGACGGGGACGGGAAGTTCGACCTGCTGCTGAATTCCTCGAACGCGGACTTTCTCCGGCAGGTCGGGGAGGCAGACGGGAAGTGGATTTTCAAAAACAAGGGGAAGCTGGCGGAGGAGAACATCCAAGGGCACGACGTGAGCCCCACGGTGGTGGATTTCGACGGCGATGGGGTGCCGGATTTCGTGGGCGGCGCGGAAGACGGGCGGTTTTACTTTCTCAAAAACCCGCGCTCGAAATAGATGAGCGCGAAGACGAGGGATTACGCGTGGACCGTGGTGTTGCTGCTTTTCCCCGTGGCGCTGCTGAACTACCTCGACCGGCAGATGCTGGCGTCGATGAAATTCTCGGTGATGCGCGACATCCCGGACATCGGGGTGGAGGCGAATTGGGGGAAGATTCTTGCGACGTTCAAGTGGGTGTATGCGTTCCTGAGCCCGGTCGGAGGGTATCTCGCAGATCGCTACAGTCGGCGGCATGTGATCGCGGGGAGCCTGTTCGTGTGGTCGGCGGTGACTTGGGCGACGGGGCATGTGCACAGCTACGAAGGGCTGCTGTGGACGCGCGGGGTGATGGGGATTAGCGAGGCATTCTACATCCCGGCGGCGCTCGCGCTGATTGCGGATTTCCACACGGGGGCAACGCGCTCGCGGGCCGTGGGAGTGCATCAGATGGGCATCTACGCGGGGGTGATCGTGGGCGGCTTCAGCGGATATGCGGCGGAAAGCGCGAGCCTGGGATGGCGTTGGGCATTCGACGCGTGCGGGTTCGCCGGGCTGGCGTACGCGGTGCCGCTGTTTGTGCTTTTGAAAAATCCGGCGCGTCAGGAATCCGCGCCGAATACCGCGGCTGTGTCGCCATTTGGAGCTGTGCGTGAGCTGCTCACGAATCCGTCGTTCATCCTGTTGGTGCTCTATTTCACGCTGCCTGCGCTGGCGGGCTGGATCGTGCGCGACTGGATGCCGGCGATCTTGAAGGCGGAGTTCGGAATCGGGCAGGGGAAGGCGGGCGTCTCGGCGACGATCTACTGGCAGGTGGCGGCGATTGTCGGCGCGCTCGGCGGGGGCTGGCTCGCGGATCGGTGGATGCGGCGCACGGAGCGCGGGCGCATTTACGTGAGCGCGATTGGCATGGGGCTCATCATTCCGGCGCTGTTCGGCGTGGGGTTTTCGCCGCAGACAGGCGCGCTTTGGGTGGCGATTTTGTTCCTCGTGTTGTTCGGGCTCGGCTGGGGATTTTTCGATGGAAACAACATGCCGATCTTGTGCCAGGTCGCGCGGCCGGAGCTGCGCGCGACGGGCTACGGGCTTATGAATTTGGTGAGCATTAGTTGCGGCGGATTTGCCGATTGGGGCTTCGGCGTGATGCGCGACCGGCACGTGCCGCTGCATGTAATCTTCGGCGTCTTTGCAAGCGCCGCGGCTGTCTCCGCGGTGCTTGTGCTGCTCATCCGTCCGCGCAAACTCGACGCGATATGAAAGACCGGCTGAGCCTCGGACTCGATTTCGGAACCGAGAGCGTGCGGGCGCTGCTAGTGGATTTGCGCGGGCGCGAGCGCGGGATGGCGGTCGCGAAATATCGGCACGGGCAGCTCACGGAAACACTGCCGGGAACGGGCGAGAAATTGGCCGCGGATTTTGCGCTGCAGCATCCGCAGGACTGGCTCGACTCGGCGGCGCGTGCGGTGCGCTCGGCATTGCGCGCGGCGGATGCGGACGCGGCGGATGTTGCGGGGATCGGTGTCGATTTCACGAGCTGCACGATGCTGCCGGCGCTTGTGGATGGGACGCCGCTTTGCCTGACGGAGAAATGGCGCGGGGAGAAATTTGCGTGGCCGAAATTGTGGAAGCATCACGGCGCGAAATCGCAGACGGCGCGGATCAATGCGCTGGCTCGCGAGCGCGGGGAGCCGTGGCTGGCGAGGTATGGAGGGATCATCGGGCTCGAGTGGTTTTTTCCGAAAATGCTGGAGACGCTGGAGTGCGCGCCCCGCGTTTTTGCGGCGACGGAGGTGTGGCTGGAGGCGGGCGATTGGTTCGTGTGGCAGCTCGTCGGCGGAGGGGCGCGGGAACTGCCGAGATCAAGCTGCCAAGCGGGTTACAAGGCGATGTGGACCGGCGAGGAGGGGTTTCCGGCGCGCGAGTTTTTTCGTGAGCTGCATCCGAAGATGGAGAACGTCGTGGAGGAGAAAATGCCGGGATGCTTCCTCGCGCCGGGAGAGGCGGCGGGCGGCTTGTGCGCGGCGATGGCGAAGAAACTCGGACTGCGCGAGTTGACGCCGGTGAGCGCGGCGATCATCGACGCGCACGCGGGCGTTCCAGGCGCGGGCGCGGCGGAGCCGGACACGCTCGTGATGGTGATGGGGACGAGCTCGTGTCACATGCTGAACTCGCGCGTGAACGCGCTCGTGCCGGGCGTCGCGGGGATCGTGCGGGATGGAATCCTGCCGGGATTTTACGGCTACGAAACGGGACAGGCGGCGGTGGGCGACGCATTCGAGTGGACACGGCGAATGCTCGGCGCGCCTGATTTCATCGGCCTCTCCGGGCAGTCGGGTGCGCTGCCACCGGGCGCGGAGGGCGTGCGGTGCGTCGATTGGTTTCACGGTTGCCGGACGCCGCTGATGGATGGTGCACTGACCGGCGCGATCACCGGGCTGACGCTCAATCACGGCCCCGCGCACGTTTTTCGCGCCGTGCTGGAGGCGAGTGCGTGTGGGCTCCGGTGGGTCGTGGAGACGCTGCGCGACGGCGGCGTGCCCGTGCGGCGATTTGTGGCGACCGGCGGACTGCCGCATCACAGTCCGCTCTTTCTCCAAATCTGCGCCGACGTGCTCGGCGAGAAGATCGCAGTGCCGTCGTCGAAGCAAGGCCCCGCGCTCGGTGCCGCAATCCTCGGCGCGCTCGCGGCCGGTTGCTTTTCCGACGCGCGCGCGGCGATCCGCGCAATGGCGCAGACGAGTCCGCCGCGCATCGTTTCGCCGAGCCGCGCAGCCGTGCGCGCATACGACCGGGTGTATGCGGACTACCGCGCGCTGGCGTCACATGTTTCCCAAAAATGAAGACCTCCCAAATGTTGAAAACATGCGCGCTGGCGCTGCTCGCCGCCGCTCCCGTGCTCGCGGATGAATCGCCCGCGGTGCTGGTGCGAGAGTTCATTTACGAGACTGCGCCGACGCCGCAATGCCACGCCTCCACGATTGTCGAGACGCCCGCGGGCCTTGTGGCTGCTTGGTTTGGCGGCACTCGGGAGAAAGCGCCGGATGTCGGAATCTGGCTCTCGAGGCATGTCGGCGGCGCATGGAGCGCGCCGGTCGAGGTGGCGAATGGCGTGCAGCCCGACGGGCCGCGCCTGCCGTGCTGGAACCCTGTGCTTTTTCTGCCGAAAGGTGGGCCGTTGCTGCTTTTCTACAAGATCGGCCCGTCGCCGGATGCGTGGTGGGGAATGCTCCGCATGAGCGCCGACAACGGCGCGACGTGGAGCGACGCGACGCGCCTGCCGTATGGCATGATCGGGCCCGTGAAGAACAAGCCGGTGCAGCTTGCCGCGGGGGCGATCCTTTGCCCGAGCAGCACGGAGCAGGGCGGTCCGTGGCGGCTGCGATTCGAGACGACCAGCGATCTCGGAAAGTCGTGGATGCTGTCGCATCCTTCATCGCCGGGCGATCCGCCGCTCGATGCGATCCAGCCGAGCATCCTTTTCCTCGGCGGTGAAAAGCTCCTCGCGATTGGCCGTACGAAGCAGGGCGCGATCTTCCAAGTCCCCTCCGACGACTTTGGAAAAACCTGGGGCACCGTGACCGCCACCGCGCTGCCGAATCCCAACTCCGGCACCGATGCCGTGACGCTCCGCGATGGCCGCCACGTCTTGATCTACAACCACACGAAGCGCGGCCGGAGCCCGCTGAATGTCGCCATTTCGAGCGACGCCCGCGACTGGCAGGCGGCGCTCGTGCTCGAGAGCGAGCCGGGGGAATTCAGCTATCCCGCCGTGATCCAGACGGCTGACGGACTGCTGCACGTCACCTACACATGGAATCGAAAATGCGTCCGCCATGTCGTGCTGGCCCCGGCGAATTTCAAATTGAAACCCATCGTCGACGGCGTGTGGCCGGCGATGTGAAGTCCGACGTCCCAACTGACTCCCACCCTCTCATGAATGAGCCCAAGTCCACCGTGCATCTCGCAGCGAGCGGCGACCTCCGACTCTCCGCGAATCAAGTCTGCTGGCCCGCTCAGCGCGATATGGAGGACGCGCTCGGGCTCGCGCTTTATGAGGAAGGTTGGCGCGTCCGGCGCGCGCATTCTTTCGACAAGGAAAAGGCCCACGGCTTCATCGACTCGCAGCGCATGGGCATCGAGGTCTTTCGCGACATCCCGCCGGACGAGCCGCTCATCGTCGCGGAAGCGGTGTGGCAGTATTCGCATCACATCCTCGCGGGGCTCACGACGCATCGCGGGCCGATCCTCACGGTGGCGAACTGGAGCGGCCAGTGGCCTGGCCTCGTCGGCCTGCTGAATCTCAACGCGTCGCTCACGAAAGCCGGCGTGCGATACTCGACTTTGTGGAGCGAAGATTTCGCCGATTCGTTTTTCAGAAGCGGACTCCGGGAGTGGCTCACGACCGGCCGCGTGACGCACGACACCTCGCACGCGCACGATTTTTCCCACCTTAAAATCCCGGCTGACGACGACCACATCGGGCGCGAATGGGCGCGCGAATTTTGCCTGCGAAAAGCCATCCTCGGCGTCTTCGACGAAGGCTGCATGGGCATGTTCAATGCGATCGTGCCTGACGACCTGCTGCACGCGACCGGCTGCTTCAAGGAGCGCCTGTCGCAGTCCACGCTTTTCGCCGCGATGCGTGAGGTGGGCGACGACGATGCGCGTGAGGTCTTCGCGTGGCTGAAAAAGTGCGGGCTCAAAATGCAGCTCGGCACGGAAGAAGCGACCGAACTCACGGAGGCGCAGATTTTACTCCAGTGCAAAATGTACATCGCGGCGGTGCGGCTAGCGGATCAGTTCGGATGCGACGCCATCGGCATCCAATACCAGCAGGGGCTGAAGGATCTCGCGCCTGCCAGCGATCTCGTGGAGGGGATGCTGAACAACGTCGATCGCCCGCCAGTCCTCTCCAGCACAGGTTCGCGCGTGCTCTTTGAAAATGAAGCGCTGCCGCATTTCAATGAGGTCGATGAGTGCGCAGGGCTCGACGGGCTCGTCACTTACCGGCTCTGGCGCGAGCTTGGCTTCGCGCCGGAGAATACCCTGCACGATCTGCGCTGGGGGCAGGACTACGATGGCGAATACGTGTGGGTGCTTCTCATCAGCGGCGCTGCGCCGCCCGCGCATTTCATCGGCGGATGGAAAGGCGCGAGCAGCGAGCGCCAGCCGCCCATGTATTTCCGTCTCGGCGGCGGCACGCTCAAGGGCGTGAGCAAACCCGGACACATCGTCTGGAGCCGCGTCTTCATCAGCGGCGGCCAGCTCCATGCCGACCTCGGCGTGGCCGAAGTCGTCAAGCTGCCCGAAGCCGAAACCGTCCGCCGCTGGCGCGAGACGACGCCGCAATGGCCGATCATGCACGCCGTCTTCCAGGGCATCAC
>JBBQZX010000033.1:0-55369 GCA_038207335.1 Chthoniobacterales bacterium
CCGGGCGAGCTCGACCTCTGCCCGGACGCCGACACGCCGCTTTTGCTCCGGCTGCGTCTCAGTGAAGAGCGGTCCGTCCGGCATTTCGAGTGTCAGATCCGGACCCGCGCCGGCGAGCTTCGCGACTGCATGGTCTCGGCCGAGGCATTCGAGTTGGGCGACGAATCGGTAGCGCTCGTGGCGACACAGGATGTGAGCGAGCAGCGGCAGCTTGAGAAGCAGTTGCGGCATTCGCAAAAGCTCGAAGCGGTGGGGCAATTCGCCGCCGGAGTCGCGCACGATTTCAACAACATGCTCACCGTGATCCAGGGCCACGCCAGCATTCATCTCGCGGCGACTCACCTAGACAAGGACGTTGCGGATTCGCTGAACCAAGTGTCGATCGCCGCCGACCGTGCGTCGGCGCTCACGCGGCAGCTCCTCACTTTCAGCCGCAAGCAGGTCGTGCAGCCGCAAGTGCTCGACCTGAATGCGATCGTCGGCAATTTGCACGACATGCTGCGCCGCCTCATCGGCGAGCACATCGACCTGCAGTGCGACTTCGCGGCGGAACTCCCGCCCATTCACGCGGACGAAAGCAACATCGAACAAATCGTCGTGAACCTCGTCGTCAATTCGCGCGATGCGATGCCGCACGGCGGCCGGCTATCGATCTGCACGCAGGCGATCGTTCTGGATAAAACTGAGATCAGTCGGCATCCGCAAGCGCGCATGGGTGGCTTCGTGTGCCTTACCCTCAAGGACTCCGGATGCGGCATGGATGCCGAAACGCTGGGTCACATTTTCGAGCCGTTCTTTACCACGAAAGAAGTGGGCAAAGGCAGCGGCCTCGGCCTCGCTACCGTGTATGGCATCGTCGCGCAGCAAGGAGGCTGGATCGAGGTAGAGAGCGAAATCGGTGCGGGAACGGAACTCCGAATCTTCCTCCCGGCGAGCGAAGAAGAAGTCGCCGCGACGCCTCGCTCGGACTACGCGGAATTGCGCGGCGGCGATGAGACGATCCTTGTCGTGGAGGATGAACCGGCTGTGCGCGAGATCATCACCGAGGTCTTGCGCCAGCGCGGCTACGAAGTGATGGAGGCCGCGGATGGGCCGCAAGCCGTCGCACTCTGGAAGCAGAAGAGCCACGCGATCGACCTGCTGATCACCGACATCGTCATGCCAAATGGGCTGAAAGGAAACGTCCTTGCGGATCTGTTGAAGGCGGAGAAGGCAGACTTAAAAGTGATCTTTTCGAGCGGATACAGCTCGGATTTTGCCACGGGAGATTCCCCCTTGAATGAGCAATTCAGCTTTCTCGAAAAGCCCTACAAGCCCGACGTTCTAGTCCGCACCGTGCGCGATTGCCTCGATCGCTGAGCCCAGACGGCATCAGCAGCTTTGCCATCCGAAAATCGCCGGACATCTCTCGGTGGAGGCCCCCGAACTGCTCCGCGTGATTTCAAAACGCCCTGCTTCATCTCCACGCTCTCCCCAAATTTGGACCCAACTCCATCCGCCGCCTCCACGTCCGCGGGGCAGACCGCGCTTCGATTCCGCGCGAGTTGACACAGGAGATTGCCGCCCGCCTCAGCCCAGCGGAACGGTCGCCTATCGCCACGGCGCAGTTTCCGGTTCACTTCCCGGCTTTGACGTCCTTGACCGACCACTTGGTGATCGTGAGGCCCTTCGAGGAACGGCTGCTCACGGGCATTCGCGACAAATCGAAATCGAGTTCGCGGACGCGCGCTCCACTGCGACCATCGACTGCGACGTGGAGCGTCTGCGGCATCTCCTTTTCCGTCGCGCTGATCTTTAGATAAATGATTCGGGACTTCTCGGACTTGGCCAAGGGATAGAGCTTGTCGCGGGACAGGCCGCCAATCTGGAACTTCTTGGCGTAGGCCTTCCCGCTTTCGCCATCCTGATAAACCATCGTGTAGAAGTTCTGGTCGCCGTCGCGCGGCCAGATGGAAATGTGGATGATCTCGCGACCCATGAAGACCTTGTCCGCGACCTTCGCTACCTTGAGCGTGCCGTCGCGCATGATGCACAGCACGTTGTCCGCGATGGTGCATTCAGTGACGAAGTCGTGCTGGCGCCAGTTCAGGCCGATGAAGCCGTCCTTGCGGTTCACGTAGAGGCGCTGATTCACGGAGAGCACGGCGCTCGCGTCGATCTGCGCGATCTCGTCGTAACTCGTGCGGCGCTTGTGACCCTTGCCATATTTCTCCTGCAACATCTCGAACCACGCCACGGCATACGCGGTCAGGTTTTTGAGGTCCTTCTTCACCGCCTTCATCTCCTCCTCGATCTTCTTCATCGCTTCGTCCGCCTTGAAGCGATTGTAAGCCGAGATGCGTTTGATCCGGATCTCGGTGAGTCGCGTGATGTCGTCCTCCGTGACCTCGCGCCGGAGCTGGCCGAGGTGCGGTTTGAGGCCCTTGCGAATCTCCTCCAGCACACTCTCCCACGTCTGCGATTTCTCGATGTTCCGGTAGATGCGCTCCTCGATGAAAATGCGCTCCAGCGAATCCCAATGCCACTGCTGCTCAAGCTCACCGAGCCGGATCTCCAGCTCACGTTTCAGCAGCTCCCGCGTCGCCTCCACGCTTGTCTTGAGGATGTCGCGCACGCCGACGAAATGCGGCTTGTCGTCGCCCGTCACCGGGTCGCGCACGATCACACACGCCGCCGGATTGAGCTGCACCTGGCAGCTCGTGAAAACGTAGAGCTGCTGGATCACCTTCTTCGGCTCCGCGCCCGCGGTCAGATGGATGAGGATTTCCACCTTGTCCGCCGTGTTGTCATCGACGTGCTTGATCTTGACCTTCCCCTTCGCGTTCGCCGCGAGCACCGATTCGATCAGCGAAGTCGTCGTCACGCCGAACGGCAACTCCGTCACCGCGAGCAGGATTTTCGACCGCAGCTCGATCGTGGCGCGCACCTTCACCTTCCCGCCGCGCGCCCCGTCGTTGTATTCGGTAAAATCCGCCGTCCCGCCCGTCGCGAAGTCCGGCAAAATGCGGAAGTTTTTACCCTGCAGATGATTGATCGCCGCGCGGCAGAGATCGTTGAAATTGTGCGGCAGAATCTTCGTCGAAAGCCCCACCGCGATCCCCTCGGCGCCTTCGAGCAGCACGATCGGGAATTTCGCCGGCAACGTCACCGGCTCCTGATTCCGTCCGTCGTAGCTGAGCTGCCACGTCGTCGTCTTCGGATTGAAAAGCACGTCCTTTGCGAATGGCGTGAGCCGCGCCTCGATGTAACGCGGCGCCGCCGCGTCGTCGCCCGTGTAAATGTTGCCGAAATTCCCCTGCCCCTCGATCAGCCACCCGCGCTGGCCGATCGCCACCAGCGCCGCCCCGATCGAAGCATCCCCATGCGGATGCAGCTTCATCGTCGCGCCCACCACATTCGCCACCTTGTGAAACCGCCCGTCATCCATGTCCCACAGCGTGTGCAGCACCCGCCGCTGCACCGGTTTCAAGCCATCATCGATATGCGGCACCGCGCGATCGAGGATCACATAGCTCGCGTATTCCAGAAACCAGTTCCGATACGACTTCGCCAGCGGTGCCTCATCATCCTGCACCTTCCCCACGTGCACCTCCGGCGCAGGATCTTCCTCTGGCATCGCTATTTCCTCAGCCGGCGTTTCTGCGGCGGAAGCTGGTGTTTTCGGCTCAGGCGCTGCCGGCAGCGCTGCGCCGTTAGTCAGCGGGAGCTGCGGTTGATCGTCGTTGTCTTTCGAGGTCTTTTTCTTCTGCATCTCCCAAAATTCTACTTACCACCCGATACGTCGCACACCGGGCATCATGTCGAAGTGAGCGTCGCGACTCACCACGTTTAGACCGTGCTGGAGACTGAGCGCTCCAATCCACAGATCATGGTAAGGAACCTCGTTATTGCAGACGACGAGCTCCAGCCGCAACTCCGCATAATGCCGAGCCGTCACGGCATCGGCGCTCAACACCACGCAGGACTTCTGGATCGCATCCAACCACTTCTCCATCTCGGTTCGATGCGCCGATTTCAACAGGCCGTAGCGATACTCGCCCAGCGCGATGCTTGGCAGATACCAGGTTCGGTCAGGACGTAGCGCCTTCCACAGTCCGGCGTCGCCTTTCGACCACGCCGAAATCGCGTTCGTGTCGAGAAGCATCCTCAGCTCCGCTTCGTGGGAAACGCAGCTTCAATCTCCGCTTCGATCCGCTCCAACTCCTCGCGCGGCACATTCGGCGGCGGCACCGGCCACGCCGTTACTCGCTTGCGCCGCTCATCAAGCCACCCGGCCACTTCCAACATCTGCGCAGGAGGCAGCTTCTCGATGGCGTGTTCGATTTCGGTAACGGTGCTCACAACGCCGACGTTACCGACAGCGCGCAGTTCGATCAAGCTGCACGTCCAGAGCCGCTACGACTTCAGTTTCCGCTTAGGTGCTCTCTGCCCCTGATGCTTCGGAGCTTTCCTTTTCGCGAGCAGTCGTTTTGCGGGGCGCGCGTCACCGCGTTCGATCAGGGCTAGAACGGAAGCGGGTAGATACGAATAACTCTGCGGTGGTGGTGACGACGAAATCCGCGTCAACGCTAGCGGTTTCCTGAGCCGTTGCACCGCGCTAACGGAAATTGCCACTCCGCTCGCAGCTCCGGAATAATAGGCGCGAAAGTCATCGCGCGTGATTCCCCCAACGGTCGAGAATCGCCTCCAAAGACCCTTCGGGGAGAGTTCATGTAGTGCTCCCACCCTAAACCAACCAACAATGCGCATGATTGGAGCGGTCGCATAGATGACGACGTGGCTCACGGCTCTCCCGAATTTCCTTTTTCTGAACTCGACCTTCTTTCGTCCATCCAGAATTGCATTCGCATAGGGCGGTTTGATCGAGAGTAGGGCGACTACAGTTGATTCTGAATCCATGTCAGGGCGGGTGGCTTGAGACTCGTAATCGATTGTGGCGCAGCGGTCACGATTCCATTCGCGATCAACTCATCGAGGGGCAGCGGTCTCCGCAGAATGTCTGCGTGTCGAAACAGCAGGGCCAACGCGCCGTCGCCTCGGCACATATTTTCGAGATCGGCATCGCCATACACGGTTCTTTTGCTTACCAAGGTCTTCATCTCATTCACATCCGCCGTCGCCAGTGTTTCCTCGACCACGCCCACGGTGGTGACCGACTGCCAGTCGCTGGACCGATAAAACAAGATGATGTCTCCCGGACGGATCGCGCGCGTCTGCGCGCGACAGATGTAGGCCTTGCGCAATGTGTTTCCGAACGACTCAGCACCCGCAAAGAGCGAGCCTTGCGGCTCCAACTCGGGGAATAGGGCCGCGTGAAATCGTGGCTCGATCGGAACGACGAATCCGCAAACACCTTCCTGCTTAACTTGGTGCGGGCCAAACAGGCGGTGGAACGGAAGCGCCGGAAGGCGACGATCCTCGGTGTGGATCGGGCTGAATCGCTTTCTCAGCACAATCTCACTCGTTCCTTCTTTGTGGTCGGTCTGCTCAAAACCGAAGTCCCCAAGTAGATTCAAAAGCGCTCCGTGCTTCGGGAGGACCTCAACAAAGGCTGTTCGGAAGCGGTTCTTGCGCACGTAGTCGAAAATTGCGCGCAGCATCAACTCCCCCAACTTCAGGCCAATCGCGTGCTCCGCGATCTTGAAGGTGCAGATCTTGAGCGTCGGATTTTCAGCATCGATCCAAGGCCGATCTTCGGGATTTACGATACACACTCCCGCGTAACCTGCCCGGTCGGCTAGGCTCACTACCCAACCGTGCCGGTGCTCACGCTTGCATTTGTTGAGCCAGTCGTCGAACGGCGGATAATCTGCTCTCAAGCTTTGGAAGATCGGATCACCCGAGTCCATTTGATGAGCGTGGATCGCTCGCGTGGCCGGTGGTGCCAGCGGAGCGCTGATGCGCTCGCTTTCGAGCAAATCGATGGCCGCTTCCAGTTTCAAACACCTGCCGTCGATGCCCAAGGCACGACACGTCCTGTGGATGCCATTATCTTCGGTGACCAAAAAACCTACTGCGTTCTGTTCGAGGGCGGCAACGAGCTGGCTATCCACCCAATCGTTCGAGCCGCGCTGCGGATTGCCCGCCGCCGCTCGAATACGATCAGGAACCGGCGGAGGGCTTTGGAGCTTGGGATATTTGTCCGTCAGCGAGAGACGTAGGGTTTGTCGCGCCGCGTCTTTGTCTGTCTGGAGGTCTTCGATCTGCGCGGGATGAAGGAATAACCCTGCGCCCACTTGATGAGCCAGACTTGCAACATGGAACGCGAGCGGACTACTTTCCTCAACATCGGCTGGCGATGTTGGTTCCAGCGGGATCAGGACATTTGTATCGAGGAGAATCGTCAGACGCATAAACACCGCAAGGCGCAAACCAGTGCCCGGGGCTTTGATCGCCCAAAATAAGGTCCTTTGGCGATCGCGGATTACACGAGACGCTCTACCAATGGTACGAAGCACATGGGAGAGCGCTGGCGGTCGAAAGCTATGCGCTACGCCCCCACCAAATCCTTCTCCACGCGCAGGTTTTCGATGATGAACTCCTGACGCTCCATGGTGTTCTTGCCCATGAAGAAGGAGAGCAGTTCGTCGCTGCTGTGGAGGTGGTGGAGGTTCACCGGGTCGAGGCGGATGTTTTCGCCGATGAAGTCTTTGAACTCGCCGGCGGAGATTTCGCCGAGGCCTTTGAAGCGCGTGATCTCGTGGCTGGCGCCGAGCGCTTTGACGGCGGCCTGCTTCTCCTGCTCGCTGTAGCAATACCGCGTGACCTTTTTATTCCGCACGCGGAAGAGCGGCGTTTGCAGGATGAAGAGGTGATTGTTGCGGATGACGTCAGGGAAGAACTGGAGGAAGAACGAGAGGAGCAGCAGGCGGATGTGCATGCCGTCCACGTCGGCGTCGGTGGCCACGACGATCTTGTTGTAGCGCAGGCCGTCGAGGCCGTCCTCGATGTTTAGCGCGGCCTGGAGGAGGTGAAATTCTTCGTTTTCGTAGATGACCTTCTTTGTCAGGCCGTAGGTGTTGAGCGGTTTGCCTTTGAGCGCGAAGACGGCCTGGGTCTGCACGTCGCGAGTGGAGGTGAGTGAACCGGCGGCGGAGTCGCCCTCGACGATGAAGAGGGTGCTCTCCTCGGCACGCGGATTTTTGTCGCCGAGATGCAGGCGGCAGTCGCGCAGCTTCTTGTTGTGCAGCGAGGCTTTCTTGGCGCGCTCCTTGGCGATGTTGCGGATGCCGGCGAGTTCCTTCCGCTCATGCTCGCTTTCCTCGATCTTCCTTTTAATGATCTCGGCGGTTTCGCGATGCTTGTGAAGGTAAGTGTCGAGCGACTGCTGGAGGAATTTGCCGACGAATTCCTTGATCGTGGGACCTTTCGGTCCGACGGACGCGGAGCCGAGCTTGGTCTTGGTCTGCGACTCGAAGACGGGTTCCTGCACGCGCACGACGATGGCGGCGTCGATGGACTGGCGGACATCCGCGGCGTCGTAGTCTTTCTTGAAGTGATTGCGGATGGTGGCGACGAACGCCTCGCGAAACGCCGCGAGGTGCGTGCCGCCCATGGTGGTGTGCTGGCCATTGACGAATGACCAGTATTCCTCGCCGTAGTGATTGCCGTGGGTGAGCGCGACCTCGATGTCCTCGCCCTCGAGATGGATGATCGGATAAAGCGGCTCGCCGCTGAGTTCCTTGGTGAGCAGATCCTTCAGGCCGTGCTCGGACTTAAAGCGCTGGCCATTGAGCGTGAGCGTGAGGCCGCGGTTGAGGAACGCGTATTTCCACAGCATGTCCTCGATGAACTCGGTGCGGAACTTGAAGTCCCTCCCGAACAGCGCTTCGTCGGGCGTGAACTCCACGAGCGTGCCATTGCGCTCGGCGGTCTTGAGCACGCGCGACTGTGTCTTCAGCTTCCCTTGTTCAAACTCGACGACCTTCGTCTCGCCCTCGCGGACGGCCTGCGCGCGGTAGCTCACGGAGAGGGCGTTCACGGCCTTCTGCCCGACGCCATTGAGCCCCACGGCTTTCTGAAACGTCTCGCTGTCGTACTTCGCGCCGGTGTTGATGATCGAGACGCAGTCCACGAGCTTGCCGAGCGGGATGCCACGGCCGTAATCGCGCACCTTCACGCTGCGGTCGGTGATCTCGACTTCGATCTTCTTCCCCTGCCCCATCATGAACTCGTCGATGGAGTTATCGATCGTTTCCTTGAGCAACACGTAGATGCCATCCTCCGCGTGGGTGCCGCTCCCGAGGCGGCCAATGTACATGCCGGGCCGGAGGCGGATGTGCTCCAGCGAACTGAGGGTCTTGATGCTGGCTTCGGTGTAGTTGGATGCCATGGGTGTAAACGGACACTGAAGCGCGAGACTTCGATTCTTTGCCACAAATAATCAATCTGCACGCGAGGGCTGTCATGGGAGTGCCAGCTTTGCGCAAAACTTTACCGGATGAGCGCACGCAGTTGCGCATCGCGCTGGCGGCGCGGGAGTCATCCACGCGATAGGTTGAATCTGGACCGTCAAAAGCGATCGGGGAGCGTCAGATGCAATGCGAGCTTTGACCGCAATTCGTCCAACAGAGCACCGTCCATAAAGGTGTATTCGTCGGGGATGTGCAGCGTGATGAACTCCTTGCTTTCGAGTGCCGTCGGGAATTTCTGACGCAACTTGCTGAGGTGGGATTTCTCCATGACAAAGATCACATCCGCCCAGCCGAGGTGACCTTCAGTGACGACAATCCTGGCCCCGGGCTGAGTGCCGGCAGAACGCGCAACGTAGCCGGGGACAGCCTCGAAAAGCCTCTCTGCCGTGAGGCTGCGGATCTTATTCCTGCTGCAGATGAAGAGGATTTTTGTCGGTGCGGACTGCTCCAGGGACGGTCGTGAAGGCCGGCTCATTTCGCCCACTGATTCAGTCGGATTTGCACCTCCAGACCGTGGGGACGGCGAAGGTGGGCGGTGACAGTTCCGCCGCAGGATTCGACACACGATTTGACGATCGCGAGGCCGAGGCCAGTGCCTCCGGTGGCGCGGGTGCGGGAGGGATCGACGCGATAGAATGCATCGAAAATTCGCGGCAAGTCCGCGTCGGGCACGCCGGGGCCGGAATCACTGACGGTGACCACGATTTGGTCGCCGCGCCGTTCCGCCTGGAACGAAATCGGGCCGGCGGCGGCGGCGTGCTGAATGGCGTTGCGAAGCAGATTGGCGAGCGCGCGGGTGAGCAGCTCCGGGTTGGCTGAGACGACAAAATCCTCGGGAAGGATCAACCGCAGATCCGCGGTTTCAGTGGTCTCTCGGCGCACAGCTTCGGCGGTGGCGGTGGCGAGGTTGACCGGCTCGAGAGGGCCGGCGGACGCGCCGAGTTCTGCTTTGGAAAAGGAGAGCAACTCGCTGATCAACGCGGAGATTTGCGCGGCCTTTTCGGAGGCGGACTTCACGAACGGAATTTGTGTTGGGGTGGCGTGCTGTTCGAGGACGCCGAGGGCCATCTGCAGGCGGACGAGCGGCGAACAAAGCTCGTGGGCGACGTCGCCGAGGAAACGCTTTTGTCCCGTCACGAGGCCGTCGAGCCGAGCGGCCATTTGATCGATCGATTCGGCTAAGCCACCGAGTTCATCGCGCCGTCGCAAGTTCACGCGGACCTCGAAGCGCCCGTCGGCAATCTGCCGCGTCGCGTGCATCATACGGTTGATCGTGCGGGTGATGCCGCGAACGAGTGGCAGCCAGAAAAGCAGCGAGAACACGAACACGCCAGCGACGAGAGCGAGCCACGGATTCGGATTGAAAATGAGCCCGCCCGCGCTGAGCGAAGTCGAACGCGCGACGAGCACCACCCGCAGCGGATCGCCGAAAAGGAAATTGTCGATCCGCCCACTCGCCATCAGCCAATACTGCGTCGGGCCAGTCGTCCGCATGAGCGCGCGTATCGGTGGGCGCGGACCCCGATGCGGCGTGTCAGAATCATCGGAAGGCGGCGTGCTGCCGGGGAAAGGACGGGCGCCGGGAGGGCGACGCTGCACGATGCGCTCGCTCACCTCTGCTGGCACGTCGCTGGTTTCGCCGACGAGCGGATTCGCATTGTCATCAAACAGCGCGAAGCGGACGTGGTGCGCCTCGCTGTAACGCTTCAAGACGGCGGGCCATTCTTCCGGCAGCGTGGTGTCGAGTTCGCCGATGATCAGGTCGCGCACCGCCTCCATTCGTTCGCGCGCGCCGGTGAAGAAAAACCAGTCGAGATTGAAGTTGAACTGCGCGTTGAACAGCAGCGCGAACGTCGCGGCGACGATGACGAGATTAAGAAAAAACCAGACGAGAATTTTCCCGTAGAGCGGCAGGCGGACGCGCGACAGTGAAGGGCGCTCAGACATCATCGGGATTGATGAGCATGTAGCCGACAGCGCGCACCGTGCGGATGAAATGCGGGTTCTTCGGATCGTCGCCGAGCTTCTTGCGGATCGCCCAAATGTGGACATCGATCGAGCGGTCGAGCCCGTCGTAATTGCGATCGGCGAGCGTTTCGATGAGTTGCTCGCGCGACTTCACGCGACCCCGCGCGCGAGCCAGGGACGCGAGCAAATCGAACTCGAGCGCGGTCAGCGTGAGCGGCTCTTCGCCGAGCAGCGCGACCCGCGAGCCGGGGTTGATCCGCAGCAGTCCGACCACGATCTCGGCTTCAGTGCGATCCTCTCCCGGAGCCGCCGGGCGGGCCGTCCGACGCGTGACGGCGCGCAGCCGCGCGAGCAATTCGCGGCTCGAAAAGGTCTTCGGAAGATAGTCGTCGGCGCCCATTTCGAGGCCGACGATCCGGTCGGTATCCTCGCCCCGCGAAGTGAGCATGAGGATCGGCACGTCGGATTTCGCGCGCACGCGTTTCATTACTTCGAAGCCGTCCATGCCGGGCATGTTCACGTCGAGAATGATGGCGTGAAACTTCTCCGCGAGCGCTCGGTCGGAGCCGGCATGACCACTGTGCTCGGCGAGCACTTCGTAGCCGAGAGGGTCGAGGTAGGCTTTGATCAGCGCACAAAGTTCGCGGTCGTCGTCGATCACGAGCACCCGCGTGGAGGCCGCGGAATTCGAGCGGGAACTGGCAGTAGAGGAGGGAGGCATCACAAGTCTCGGATGCATCTATTTAGCCGCAGGGACAGCGAGAAGCGGCAAACTTAACTGACTCTTAACAATTCTCCGTGCCGCTCCAAACGCGGGCTTAACAATCAGGGTGTTCATTCTCTCGAAATCCCGCCGTCCCGAATGTCCGACTCCCAGAATCGCACGTCCGGCGCGGCATCACCAAAAACGCAGACACCACATCTAAAAACCCAGACCATGAAATCGAAACCGACCATCCTTCTGACGGCGCTCGCGCTGGCAGCCACCACCATTCTTGCCACCGCGCAGGACACTCCGAAACCCGGCGCAACCGACCCAGGTGCCCGACGCCAGCGCGGCCAGGGCGGGCCCGGCGGCAACATGGAGGACTTCATCAAGCGCATGAACGAGCGCATGAAGACTTCGCTGAAAGTCACCGACGAAGAGTGGAGCGTGCTCCAGCCGCTCATTGAAAAAGTGCAGACCTCGCAGCGTGAAGCTGGCGCAGGACGCGGCGGCTTCGGCGGCTTCGGTGGATTCGGCGGCCGTGGCGGCACGGGCGGACAAGGCGGCAACAACAATGGCGGCGCGACTCCGCCCGCGGACACGCGCCCCGGCGCAGCGGAAGGCACGGCCTTGCGCACGGCGCTCGAGAGCGACAGCACTTCGCCGGAAGAGATCAAAGCGAAGCTCGCCGCTGTCCGCGAGATTCGGAAAAAAGGCGCTGCTGAGCTCGCCGTCGCGCGTGAGAATCTGAAGAAAGTCGTGACCGTGCGTCAGGAAGCCGTGCTCGTCTCGATGGGCCTGCTCGAATAACCCGCCCGCGCGTGACCGGCAGCCCCCTCGCCACAACTTCCGAACCACGCCAGGACCTCCTTGCGTCCATGGTGGAGCGCCAACAGCTCTCCTCCATGGACGCCGAGGTGCTGGGGGGCAGCGCGGTGCTGGCGGAGACGGAGGAAGAAGTGCTGCAGTGGCTCGCCGAGGAATACGGACTCGGCTACACGCCGCTCGATAAAATCGAGCCCGACCGCGCTCTGCTCGCGCGCTTTCCCGCGCGCGTGTTGCTGCGCGAAGAGCTTCTGCCGCTGAGTGAAAAAGATGGCGTGATCGAGGTGGCGGTGAGCCGCCTTTTCGCGACGCCGGGGCTCGATAGCTTGCGGTCGATCACGAATCTCAAACTCGCGCCGATCCTCGCACCCAGCGAGGCGCTCCAGCGCGAAATCAAGAAGCATCTCGGCGTCGGCGCCGACACGCTCAACCTCCTCGAGCAGGAGGATTTTTTCCAAGTCGTCTCGGATGATCTCGAAGATTCCTCCGACCTCGACAAGGCCGCGGAAGACGCGTCGATCATCCGCTTCGTCAACCAGGTGCTCGGCGACGCGCTGTCGCTGCGCGCGTCCGACATTCACGTCGAACCGTTCGAGCACGAGCTGCGGATTCGCTACCGCATCGACGGACTTTTGCAGGAAGTGCCGGTGCCTGCGCAGATCAAGCGCTTTCAGCCGGCGATCGTTTCGCGCATCAAAATTCTCAGCAACCTGAACATCGCCGAGAAGCGCGTGCCGCAGGATGGGCGCATCAAAATTCGCGTGAAGGCGAGCGATGTGGACATCCGCGTTTCGATCATTCCGATGCTGCACGGCGAAGCGGTCGTGATGCGTTTGCTGCGGCAAAACTCCGGGATGATCGGGCTCGACGGCATCGGAATGGCGGCGCGTGAGCGCGAGCTTTTCGACCGAGTGCTTGGGATGCCGCACGGCATCGCGCTCGTGACGGGACCGACCGGCAGCGGCAAAACGACGACGCTTTATTCCGCGCTGCACCAGATCAACGACGAAGTGCGGAAGATCATCACCATCGAGGATCCAGTCGAATATCAGCTCAAGGGGATCAACCAAATTCAGGTCAACGAAAAGGCGGGGCTGACCTTTTCGCGAGGTCTGCGGGCAATCCTGCGACACGACCCGGACGTCGTGTTGATCGGAGAAATTCGCGATCAGGAAACCGCGCAAATCGCCGTGCAGGCATCGCTCACGGGCCACATGGTTTTCTCCACGCTGCACACGAATGACGCGCCCGGCGCGCTCACGCGGCTCGTGGACATGGGTGTCGAGCCGTATCTCGTCGCGTCGTCGCTCGAGGCGGTTGTCGCCCAGCGGCTTGTGCGCGTGCTCTGCGAGGATTGCAAAGCAGACGACACATCCGCTCGAACGACGGCGTTGCGCGAGCGCGTCGAGACGTTGCGCGGGGCAAAGATTTTCCGCGCCGTCGGTTGCAAGAACTGCCGGATGACGGGCTTCACAGGACGCCGCGCGGTCTTCGAACTGATGACGATGAGTGCGCCGATTCGCACCATTTTGCTGCGCGGCGGATCGAGCATCGAAATCAAAGACGCCGCGAAACGCGAGGGGATGAAAACCCTGATTGAAGACGGCTGGCGGCTCGTCTGCGACGGCGTGACGACGCCGACAGAAGTGCTGCGCGTTTCCAAAGATGAAGGCACCGACGGCTTCGCCGTGAGCGCATAAAGCCATGCCCGTCTTCGCTTACAAAGCCATGCAGGCCAATGGTTCCGCGACCGAGGGGAGCATCGAGGCCGGTGGGCGGCAGGATGCGGTCCGGACGCTCGAACAGCGCGGGCTCACGCCGATTCGACTGACGGAAACATCAGCGATTTCGTCGAATGGAGCGCGCGCCGCCAAGTCGCCAGCAACGGCAACGGCAAGTGGGAAGTTCGCGTGGAAATCGACGCGCGTGACGTTCGATGCACTCGAGGATTTCACGCGCTCGCTCTCGAGTTTGCTCGCGGCGAATGTGCCGCTCAGCCGCGCGCTGACTATTCTCTTCAAAGAATCCTCGAACCCCGCGGCGTCCGCGAAATGGCGCGAGCTGCACGATTTCGTGATCGACGGCGTGCCGCTCGCCGAGGCGATGAATCGCTCGCCGGAAGTCTTCCCGCGCGTCTATGTCGCGATGGTTGAGGCGGGCGAGGCCGGCGGCTTTCTCGACGTTGTGCTCGGACAAATCGCGGACTTCCAGGCGAGGGAGAAAGAGATGCGCGCGAAGGTCGTCTCCGCGATGATGTATCCTGCCGTGCTGCTCTGCCTCGCGACCGCGGTGCTGATCTTTTTGATGGTCTTTTTCATCCCGCGTTTTCAGACGCTTTTCGCGGGCTTCGACGCCGCGCTGCCGATGCTCACGCAAGTTATCGTCGGCATCAGCGACGCGATGCGGAACTACGGTTTTTACATGCTCGCGGCCGTGATCGCGGCGGTTTGGTTTGGGCGGAAGTGGTTCAAAAAAGAGAGCAGCCGGCGGCTGTGGGAATCGTGGATGTTGCGCATGCCGGTCATCGGTCCGCTGGCCGCGAAGATCGCGATGGCGCGCTTTTGCCGGATGCTCGGCACGCTGCTCGGCGCAGGCGTTTCACTCATCAACGCGCTCTCCGTTTCCCGCCGCTCGCTCGGCTACCAGACGCTCGTCGATCTCGTCACCGACTCGACGGAGCGCGTGAAAAAAGGCGAAGCGCTCGGCGCGAGTCTCGCCGATTGCCGCGCGCTTTTCGGCGGCTCGACGCTCGAAATGATCGCCGTCGCGGAAGAGAGCGGACGCTTGGATCAAGAGCTGGTGCGGCTTGCTGGAGCGACGGAGATCACTCTCGATCGCCAGCTCAAAACCGCAGTCGCGCTCGCCGAGCCGCTCATGCTTTTCGCCATTGCCGGCCTCATTGGCACAATTTTCATCGGCATGGTCATCCCGATTTTCACCATCCAAGACTACATCAAATGAACCCACAAATGCTCCATCTCCGACGCCCCAATCTGCGTAGTTCCCGCGCTTTCACCCTCGTGGAAATGCTGCTCGTACTCGTCATCCTCGCGGTGCTCGCCGCGATCGTGATTCCGAAGTTCGCGGGTCGCAGCCAGCAGGCGAAAATCACCGCAGCCGGCTCGCAAATCTCGGGATTCGAGCTCGCGCTGAATTCCTTTGAAGTGGACAACGGTTTTTACCCGCCGGGCAGCGCGGGGCTGAATGAATTGATCGAGCAGCCGAACAATCTGCCGAGCTGGAAAGGGCCGTATCTCAGCAAAGGCGTCCCGCTCGACCCGTGGGGGAATGCCTACCTTTACAGCTACCCGGGCAAGGGGAATCCGAAGGGTTTCGACATTCAATCGATGGGCCCGGACGGGCAGGCCGGCACCGATGACGACATCGTGAATTGGGATGTCAAAAAGTGATTCAACGCAGCTCGCGCCGGGCTTCACGCTCGTCGAACTCGTCGTCGTGATGGCGCTGCTGGCGATCGTCGCAGCACTCTCCGCGCCTGCGATGTCGCGGTCGATTCGCGCGCGTAATCTCAATGGCGAAGCCGCGCGCTTCGTCGCCGCGACGGAATACGCACGCGACGAGGCGGTGTCGCAGGGCCTGCCGATGACCGTCTGGATCGATCCCGCGACCCAGCATTTCGGCATCGCGCCGCGCGCTGGTTACGAAGGCGTCGAGTCGCGCGACCGCGAGTTTGCGGTGAACACGGATATTCATTTCGAACTGGAGAGCGCAACCGCGGGCGGCGAGCTCGTGCAGGCGGTGGAATTCTCGCCGGACGGAACTCCGACGACGACGAGTCTCGAATCACTGCGGGTCGTCGATCGGTTTGAAAACGAGGTCACGGTCGCGCGGACGAAGGACGGGTGGAGTTACGAAGTCGCGAAAGATGAGCGATGAATCGGCGCGCTGCTTTCACATTTGTCGAGACGCTCGCGGCGATGGCGTTTCTAGGAATTCTGCTCCCCGTGCTCGTCTCGGCGCTGCACGTTTCGAGCGGCGTCGGTTCCGTGGCGGAGCGTTCGACGGTGGCGATGCAGCTCGGGGAAAATCGGCTGAACGAAATGACGCTCGGCGACGCGTGGAGTTCGGCGGAAAGCAAGGGGGACTTCGGCACGGACTGGCCCGGCTACCGCTGGGAGTTGCGGCAAACCGACTGGGAAACCGGCTCGATGACGGAACTCGAGATGGACGTTTTTTTCACCGTCCAAGGCCACGAAGACGAGGTGCGCATGAGCACGCTGGTGAGCCAATCACTCACGCAAGCGCAGACGCAAAGCCAATGAAACGTCGCGCGTTCACCCTCATCGAACTCGTGCTCGCGATGGCAGCGTGCGCGATTCTGCTCTCGGCGATTTACAGCTTTTTCGGGAACGCGGTGCATCTGCGCAACAACCTGATGAGCCGTACGCGCGAGGCACGTTTGCGCGCGCGGGCGGCGAGCGTGATTCGCAACGATCTGCGCAACGCCATCGTCTCCGGCGGCAGGATCGCCGCGACGCTGGAGGGTTCGCAGCAGAGCCCCGGCGGAAGCTTTCCCGGCTATTTGAAATTCGATACGACCACGGCAACCGACGCCGACGACGTGCCGAATCCGGACGTGCAGCAGGTCGAATATTATATCGTAACCGACCCGGATACGAAGGATCAGAAGGCCGGTCTTTTTGTCCGCGCCGCCACCCGTAATTTGCTCGCGACAACGACGGAGGCACCCACAGAAGAGCCTTTGCTGGCGGGCATCGAATCGATGGACGTCTCATTTTACGACGGCAGCGACTGGCAGAATTCGTGGACGTTTTCGACAGAAGAAACGACGCTGCCGGAAGCGGTGCGCGTGCGGCTCCAACCAGCGCGAACAGCGACTGATGATTTCGTGCCGCCGCCGATCGAAGTGCTCGTGCCGTGGCCGACGGAAATGGCCACGCCGCCGGTTTCAACGACCGGTACCACAGCCTCTGGATCATCTGGAACGGGAGGGACGCCGTGAGCCGACATTTTCGACAACCCGAACGCGGTTCGGTGCTCATCGTGGTGCTCTGGGCTTGCGTCGGACTGGTGAGTGTTTCGCTGCTGCTTGGACATTCGATGATGATGGCGGCGCGCGGCGCGGACAACGATCTCGCGGGTCGTCAGGCGGATCAGGCGATTGACGGCGCGGTGCGTTACGCAGAGTCGCTGCTCGTCAATCCCACGACACCCGGCGTGATCCCGGAGGCGACGAGTTATCAAGGCGAAGCGGTGCCAGTCGGCGAGGCGCAGTTTTGGCTATTCGGGACACCTGCGGACACGACCGCCGGCACGACGGGTGAATACGGGCTCGTCGATGAAGCCTCGAAGTTGAACCTCAACTCGGCGACCCCCGCCATGCTCTCGAATCTGACGTCGGTGTCCGGCATGACGGCGGATTTCGCAGCGGCGATCAAGGATTGGCGCGACACGGATGACACCGAGACGTCGGGCGGCGCGGAGTCTTCGACCTACGCGCAGAAGTCGCCGGCGTACGCCGCGAAGAACGCGGACTTCGAATCGATCGAAGAACTGGCGCTGGTTAGCGGTGCGTCGCGCGAACTGCTTTACGGCGAAGATGCGAACCTCAACGGCGCGCTTGATCCCAATGAAGATGACGGTGAGAAAAACTTACCGTCCGACAACGCGGATGGAAAACTCGACGCAGGTTTGCTGGCGTACGTCACGGTCTTCAGCAAGGAACCGAAGAAGCTGACCGATGGCACCGCTCGGGTTGACCTCACGCCTCCGGGGCCGAACCAGACGCTCATTCAACTCCTCACCGACAAACTCGATGCGAGCCGTTTGGCGGCGATTCTGGCCGCGATCGGACCGGCGGGTGGTCTGAGCCCGCTGCAGCTTTACGCGAACAGTGGAATGACTGCGGAGGAGTTTGGAAAGATCGTCGATTCGGTGATGGCGGATACCGTTCCACCGACTACGGGCGATTATCTGATCGGGAAAATCAACGTGAACACGGCCAGCGCGACGGTGCTCGCTTGCCTGCCGGGGATGGATGCGAGCAAGGCTCAGCAGCTCGTGAGCGCTCGGCAGAGCCGAGCCACGGTGGACACGAACATTGCGTGGGTCGCCGACGCGCTGGGCAAGACCAGCCCGTTGCTCGCGCAGATCGGCCCGCTCATCACCGGCCAAACTTTTCAGGTTAGCGCGGACGTGGCAGCGGTCGGGCGACATGGACGCGGATATCGGCGGACGAAGGTCGTCATCGACACGAGCACGGGCTCGCCGCGCGTTATTTACCGGCGGAATCTCGCGCCACTCGGTTGGGCGCTCGGCAGTCAGGTCCGGCAGGATTTGGCGCAACAAAAAGCGACGAAATGAAGTTCGACCTCGCTGAATTACAGAAGCGTTTGCAAGTCCGCGCCGTGCTCGCGGTGACGTTGGAATCCGGGCGGATGGTCGTCGAGTATGTGCGCCAGGACGACAGCGTGAGCCAAAGCGCACGCTCGATCGTTCTGCCCCTCGGCGCGGACGCGGTCCTCGCCGATCCGGAACGTGCGGGCCAGCGATTAGCCGCTGAGCTAGCAACTGCGGGCCTTCGCGAGCGACGGTGCGTGGTCTGCCTCCCGGCGGGGTGGGCCATGGCCACCTCCACGGACGTGCCCGGAGTGACGGCAGAAGACCTGCGCGGATTTTTGGAACTGCGTGCCGAACGCGAATTTCCGATGCCCGTTTCTGACCTGCGGCTGGCGCATTGCGAGTTCGTTTTGCCGGATGGAAAAGAGCGCGCGACGCTCGCCGCGGTGCCGGCGAAAAGAGTCGAAGCGATCGAGCGAATGCTGGCCACGGCGGAGTGCCGCGCGGTCTCGCTTTCACTCGGTCTGGACACTTGCCTGCCGATCGGCGGCGCGCCTGCGGCACTGCATTTTCTCGCGAATGGCAATCACGTCGATGTGGTGATTGCCGCCGGCGGCGGCATCGCGGCGGTGCGCACTTTGCCGACTTCGGTGAATGCGGAAACCACCGCTTTCGAAGCCACGCTTTTTTCCCGTGAAGTCCGCATCACGCTCGGCCGTTTGCCCGAGGCGCTGCGACAGCAGGTGCGCGAGGCGCGGTTCGGCGGCGCGCCTAATTCGGCGCAAAACCTCTGCCAGGAAATGCGGCCGCATTTGACGCGGATGGGCATCGAGAGCCGGCTGGAAAACAAGGCTGGCACTGATCCCGCGGCCCACCCGGCTTCCGCGCACGCTGCCGCGACGCGCTACCTGCGGCAGCTCCCGGTGACGTTCGAATTTCTGCCGCCGCAGGTGAATCGCTGGCAGGCGATGGCGCGGCAATTAGAGGATCGCCGGCGGCGATGGGCCGCCATCGCTGTGCTGGCGATTCTGATGCTGCCGATCCTCACGTATTTCGTGCGCGCGCACATGGAGAGCAGCCTGAATTCGGAGTGGAGCGGGATGCAGGGGAAGGTGAATCAGCTCGATAAATTGCAGCAGCGCATCCGGCAATTCCGCGCGTGGTTCGACCCGGCACCGCAGAGCGTGCAGGCGCTGGAAACGCTCGATTCGTCGTTCCCGGAGCAAGGCGATGTTTGGGCGAAAAGCGTGCAGATCAACGACGGCGCGAAGGTCGTCTGCACCGGATTTGCGCGCAGCCACACGGCGCTGCTTGGCTTCCTCGACAGCCTCCGCAAGCACCCGGAAATCTCCGCCGTCCAGCTCCAGCAGGAGCGCGGCGAGAAGCCGGTGCAGTTTTCCATCATCTACAAATGGGGGGCGAACGATGTCCGCTAAACGGCGCGAAACCCTGCTGAAAATCGGCGTCGGCTTGATCGTCGCGCTTTTTCTCCTCGACCGCATGGTGCTATCGCCGGCGATCGCAGGCTGGAAGGCGCAGAGCGTCCGGCTCGCCGCGCTTGAGCAGAAAGTGAAGAACGGGCGGCAGCTTTTGCTACGCGAGAAATCGCTGAGCGCGCGGTGGGACGAGATGCAGCGGGCGAACCTCGCGGAGGATCGATCGTCCGCGGAGAACGATGTCTATAAAGCCTTGGCGCGCTGGAATTCCGAGAGCCACGTCAGCTTCACGAGCCTCACGCCGACTTGGCGCGATCATCTCGATGAGGGTTACTCGACGTTCGAGTGCCGCGCGACGGCGGCGGGCGATCAGGCGTCGCTGGCACATCTCGTTTACGAAGTCGAAACTGATCCGTTGCCGGCGCGAATCGAGGAGTGCGAATTGACCGCGCACGATGCGAAAGGCGCGCAACTCGGACTCGCGTTGAAGTTCAGTTTCGTGCGGATTCTGGAAACAGGGAAGAACGCGCGATGAAGGCTCCTGCTCGTTTTGCGGTCGTTGCGTTGCTTTTGCTCGTCGCCGGAAGCGGAGTCGCGCGTGCGGCGGAAAAAGTCGCGGGCTTCGAGGCGTTTCGGCTGATGCGGACGCGGAACATGTTCGATCCCAATCGACGTCCCGCGCGTTCCGAGGCTCCGCAGCGATCGGTTGCGCCGGTGCGCGAGAATCGGTCTAGCACGCTTTCACTCACCGGGACGATGGTAACCGAAGGAAAGTCGCTCGCGTTTTTCTCTGGCAGCCGTGCGGATTACAGCAAGGTGCTCGCGGTCGGCGACACGATTGCGGGGTGCAAAATCACGGCGATAAAATCGACGGAAATTGAGATGGAGCGCGGCGGAAAGCCGGGGACATTGGCGGTCGGGCAGCAGCTTCAAATCGACGGCGCGCCATCCGATCTTCCGCCGCCGGAAGCTGCCGCACCGGCGACTGCCAACGCCACTCCCGGCGACCCTTCCCCGCCGACGCCTGCGGCACCCGGTGCTACTCCCGCCGCTTCCAATGACCCCAGTGATGTCCTCCGCCGCATGATGGAGCGCCGCGAAAAAGAGATGAACAAATGAACGCCACCCTCCCAAATTCCGTCCTGAAATTCCTGCTCGCTTCGACTCTGATTTTTCCCGGCCTCGCCGAGGCTCAGACGCGCCGCACCAATCGTCCCACTTCAGATTCGTCGCGGTCGAACAACGCTCCGCCGCCGAGTTCGCCGGCCGTAGCCTTGCCTTCTCCAACCGCTCCCGCCGCGCCGTTCCGCGGACCGGCGCTTTCGGAGCCAGTGGCGCCATCGGTCGCGCTGCCGGAGGTCGACCCGGTGCTTTTTCAAAAGGAACTGACGCCTTTGAAAACCGAAACGACCACGAAAGAAGTGACCCCGGAGAAGACAGAAACGGTCACGACGACCACGACGACTCCGCCGACGAAACCCTCGCCGCCGGCTGCGCCGCTTCCGAAAGGGATGATCATGCTGAATTTCCAAGGCGCGTCGCTGACCGAAGTGTTGAACTATTTGAGCGAGGCGGCGGGCTTCGTGATCGTGCAGGAAACGCCGGTTACCGGCACCGTGAACGTCGTCAGCCGGCAGCCGATCACCTCGGAGGACGCGGTCGATTTGGTCAACGCGGTGCTCATCGAAAAGGGCTACGTCGCGATTCGCAACGGCCGCATTTTGAAAATCGTGAAGCGCGAAGGGGCGCAAAAACGCGACCTGCCGGTCCACACGGGCAGCGACCCGGAGCAGATCCCGCGGAAGGACGAAATGGTCACGCAAATCCTGCCGCTGCGTTTCGGGGAAGCGGCGAAGCTCGTCGAAAACCTGCGCCCGCTGCTCGCTGACAACGCGGCGATCAGCGCGAACGAGAGCAGCAACTCCATCCTGCTCACCGACACGCAATCGAATATTCGCCGCATCGCAGAAATCATCCGCGCCATCGACACCTCCGTCGCCAGCATCTCCACGCTCCACGTTTACGAGCTGAAATATGCGAATGCCAAGGCACTCGCCGAGGTGATCACGGAACTCTTCGCAACTTCGACCGCGGGCGGGACCGGCGGCAGCACGCGGAGCGGGCGGAGCGGGCGGGGCGGTGGCGGTGGCGGAGGATTCTTTCCGGGCTTCGGCGGCCCGGGAGGACCGGGCGGCGGAGATCCGACGGCGGGGCAAAGTGAAGCGCGGCAGGCCAATTCCCGCGTCATCGCCGTCGCTGACGACCAGAGCAATTCGCTCATCGTCAGCGCGCCGGAGGATGTCATCCCGAACATCACGGAAGTGGTGAACAAGATCGACACGAACATCACCGACGTCACCGACACGCGCATTTTCCGGCTGCTCCACGCCGACGCCATCGAGACCGCGACGATCCTCAACACCCTCTACGGCGACGCCGCTACGCAGACCAGTCAATCGACCGGCCGCAACAACAACCAGCGCGGCCAGAACGGGCGGGGCGGCGGATTCCCCGGCCAACAGCAGCAACAAGCGGCCACGGCCAACAAGAGCGAGCGCGCTTTGCAGCAGTCGAAAGTCGTCGCGGTCGGTGACGGGCGCACCAATTCCCTCATCGTCACCGCGGGGCAGGAAACGATGACGCAAATCGCCGAGACCGTCGGCCGGCTCGACTCCAGCGACGCCAAGAAACAGCACGTCTATGTGCATTCGCTCCAGCACGCGGATGCTGAAAGCGTCGCCGATGTACTCCGCGGCATGCTGGGCCAGCAGACCAATTCCAATTCCAGCCAGAACGGACAGAGCCGACTCAACCAACGGAGCAACAACGGCGCTGCGATGGATACCTCAGACTCCTCCAGCAATCTCTCCGGCTCCGGCGGAGGGCGAGCGCGCTAGCCGACTTTTTTTCATGAATACGCCTCTTCCGTCCCTCGCGCTGTTCCTCCTCGCCAGCGTCATTTTCACCGCGCCGCTCCAGGCCCAGCAAACCGCCCGCCCCGGCGGCAACGCCCGCGGCACCACCGGCACGACTTCGCGCAGCGGCGGGGTGTCCAGCAGTTCGAGCAACCGCACCACCAGCACCGGCTCGCGGCAATACCGCAGCAACACCGAAATTGGCGACGCCGTCATCACCATCGACCCCGAGACCCGCTCGCTCATCATCGTTACCGACGAAGACACGCATCGCGAGATGACCGGCGTCATCAAATCCCTCGACCAGCCCAAGCCGCAGGTGCTCATCAAGGTCGTCTTCCTCGAAGTGACCTACAATAAGGGTCTCGATGTCGGCCTCGAAGGCAGCTACACCTTCAACCTAAAGAACCCCGTCTCGGCGACCACGGGCACCAGCACGACCACGACGGCTACCTCCGGCACGATCTCGGGCGGCACGACGAACACCAACACCAGCCTCGTCTCCCCTCTCGGCAGCGCCGCCCGCGCCGCTCAGACGGCCATCGCTTCGAGTGCCTTCGGCGCGCCTTTGACGGGCAGCTTCGTCCGCCTCGCCAGCGATGACTGGTCCGCCACGCTCCACGCCCTTGCCAGCAAGGGCAGAGTCGAAATCCTCTCGCGGCCCTCCGTCATGGCGCGGAACAACCAAGAAGCCGTCATCGTCGTCGGCTCCGAGGTCCCGTTTATCACCTCCAGCAGCCTCACTTCCACCGGCCAGACGAACAACACGATCCAATACGACAACGTCGGCATCATCCTCCGCGTCACCCCCTTCATCACCTCCGAGGGGACCGTCGAAATGATCGTCGCCCCCGAGATTTCCGCACTCACCGATCAGACCGTACCGATCGGCAACAACACCTTCGCCCCCGTCATCTCCAAACGCTCCGCCGAAACCGTCGTCGTCACCCCGCACGCCCAGACCGTCGTCATCGGCGGCCTCATGCAAACGCAGAAGACCTCCAACGTTCAAAAAATCCCGCTCCTCGGCGACATCCCGTTTCTCGGTGCCGCATTCCGCCGCACCATCGCCAGCGACACCAAAACCGAGCTGCTGATATTCCTGACCCCCTACATCCTGAACAATGCGGAAGGCCTCGCCGCCGCCACCTCAGACGAGATGGGCCGCACCGAGCTCGTCGATCGCTCCTTCGCCCCTCACGAGCTCGAAAAATACCTCGACAGCCTCCCTGAGCCCAAGCTCGACCTCGAACACCCGCGCGTGCCCGGCACCTTCTCGAAGGCGGAGAAAGTCACCAAAACCACGACCACCACGACCATCCGCAAAGCAACCCTCCCCACCGCCCCTTCCCCCCTTAAGACCAAGCCCGCGACCCTCGTGCGCCCGAGCAATCACTGACCGGCACGATCCCGGTTTGGTCATGTTGGGAAAGTGGGGAGTCGGGGCACGGAGAGCCTCGCGTGGAACTTGTCCTCGTTTTGAGGCGCTTGAATCCGGGGGTAGGGCGGATCGAAATCCGCCGTGCGCCGAGCGCAACACCTTCATCGTGCAATCCCCTTTGCTCGAATCCGCCCAGGCCGAGATCCTGGCTCAGTGGATTATCGAATACCACCGCTTGGATCGTTCGCCCCCCACACAATCTCCTCCCCAGTGGCGGCGAGAACCTCAGCGAGCGCGGCGGCCTTTTCATCGATCAGCGACATGCCGAGGTCGACCCGTCAACAAAGGCGCCCGTCCTAAATGAGCTGCAAACCATTCACCGGTTTCGCTTAATTGTAGGCAGAACTAAATGACTCCTTCCGTTCCAAACGAGGGCGGCTCACCGCTTTTCCTGACCACGCGCTGGTCGGTCGTCGTGTCGGCGCAAGGCAAAGGCTCGGGCGATGCGAATGCTGCGCTGGAGGCACTCTGCAGCGGGTATTGGTATCCGCTCTACGCCTATGTGCGAAGGCTCGGCCGCAGCGCGCACGATGCACAGGATCTGACGCAGGATTTCTTCGCGCGGTTGCTCGAAAAGAACTATCTGCGCGCAGCGGATCGCGAAAAAGGACGCTTCCGCACGTTTCTCCTCGTGGCGCTGAAACGCTTTCTGGCCAACGAGTGGGACCGCGCCAAAGCGCAGAAGCGCGGCGGCGGAAGCGTGGCCGTGCCCTTCGATACAGACTTCGCGGAAAGCCGTTATGCGGCGGAACCGACGGCAACGCAGGCGGCGGACCGCGAATACGAACATCGCTGGGCGATGACGCTTCTGGAGCAGGCGATGGCGCACTTGCGCGCGGAATATGAGCGCGCTGGGCGGGCGGCGGAGTTTGAGCAATTGAAGGAGCATCTCACTGCCGAGCGTGGGGCGATCCCGTATGCGGCGATTGCGGCGACGCTGGGGGTCGGCGAGAGCGGAGCACGGGGCGCGGTGCATCGGCTGCGCAAGCGCTTTCGCGATCTATTTCGCGCGCAAATCGCCGACACGGTTTCAGATCCGACCGCAGTGGATGACGAGGTGCGGCATGTAGTCGCGGCGTTGAGTGGGGAGTGAAAAACAAGTCGCCCCGAATGCTTAACTCATTGGTATGAACCAACCCGGCTCTCCAGCAAAAGTCTGCGGACGCTGTGGCTCGACGCTGCCGACGAACGCACCGGAGGGTCTGTGTCCGCGGTGCCTCGGCGCGCTGAACCTGGCCGATGAGACAGTCTTCACAGAAACCGACGCGCCCCGGATTCCCCCTCCCTCGCCGGAGCAAATCGCCACGCACTTTCCGCAACTCGAAATCATCGAGTGCCTGGGTCGCGGAGGGATGGGCGTCGTTTACAAAGCGCGGCAGAAATCGCTGGGCCGGCTGGTCGCGTTGAAGCTGCTCGCGCCGGAGCGGGAAAAGGATCCGCAGTTCGCCGAACGGTTTTCCCGCGAGGCGCAGGCGCTCGCGCAACTCGATCATCCGCATATCGTCACCATTTACGATTTCGGGCAGACGAACGGCTTTTTCTATCTCCTCATGGAGTTTGTCGATGGAGTGAATCTGCGCCAGCTCCTGCGTTCGCGGAAACTTACACCGGAAGAGGCGCTGGCGATCGTGCCGCCGCTTTGCGAGGCGCTGCAATTCGCGCACGAGCGCGGCATCGTGCATCGCGACATCAAGCCCGAGAACCTGCTCCTGACCAAAGACGGTCGCGTTAAGATCGCGGATTTTGGCATCGCGAAGATGCTCGGAGACGAGACGCAAGTCGCCGAAGAAAAGGCCGCGGGCACGCCCGGATACATGGCTCCCGAGCAGATGGAAATGCCGCCGCGTGTCGATAGCCGCGCGGACATCTATTCACTCGGCGTGGTCTTTTACGAGATGCTTACCGGGGAATTGCCGAAACAGAAATTCGCAGCGCCCTCTCGGAGAATCGCGGTGGATGTGCGGATCGATGAGGTGGTGTTGCGCGCCTTGGAAAAGTCACCCGAACTGCGCTGGCAGACGGCTGCCGAAATGCGAACGCAAGTGGAAGCCATCGCCGCGGCAGGCACCACCGGGACAGCAAAAGAGTGGCATCCGAAGCGGCAGTGGCTGTTCTGGCTTCTCGCAGTGCCCGGCACGGTCGCGCTGCTCATTTTCAACAGCTTCCTCCTCTACTTCTATGTGCCGTCCACGAACTGGTCGCACACCTATGGCTACGCATCGAACGTTGGGCAGCTTTTGATGACAGTGAACGCGCTGCTTCTGTGTGTCGCACTCGACGTTGGTGTGCTGCGATCCCTATGGGTGTGGGCGCACGCCGCACCGGCGCAACCCGCGCGCCTCTGGCACCACACCCGCCTCTGGTGGGCGTTCGCGCTGATTTGCGCTCTCTTCCCCTGGCTGCTATTTCCACACGCGCCTCGCATCGAGTCGCCCGCACAACGCACGGAGGTTGGACTGCAAGATTTGTCGAGCGACGCACAGATCCGGATCGCCAAAGCGACTGAGGCACTACGAGGAATCGCTGACATTCAGAAACGTGGGCGCGTCAGCGCGGCGGATTGGACCATCGCTCAGGAGGCAGCAAAAACGATCCAGGAGCTTCAGCCCGCGAACGACACTGCCAAACGCGAATGGGAGATTCATCGTGCCGATGGTAAAGTGGAACTGCTTCACAAAAACATCGAGGGAAAGGTAATGGATCGAGACATCGTAATGGCGCCCACCGCGACGCAATCGACGAACGAGCGAAACGCAGAACCGCCCGCGACCGCTGCCAACAAACTCTCCGCCACCGCGTTGAAATTCCGGGTGGATGAAGCGGAGATTCGTCTAGCCGCGGCGGACAAGACGGCAAAGCGTCAAGCGGAGTTGCTGAACCAGGGCCAGATCAGCAACGAAGAATACGATAAGACCGCGTTGGATCTCGAGCTTGCAAAGATCGCTTTGCGGGCGGCGCAAGCGGAGTGGCGGGAGGCGCAACAAGCACCGGAAACGCCAGCGACCAAGTCGAGTCTGCCCCCGACCCTCTCGGTCATCACGGATGGCAACGTGATGCATCCCGATTTGCCAGTCACGAGCGGCGAGACAGCCCTGCGCAAACGGGATGACGCTCGGAAAAGCTTAAAGGAATCAGAGCAAACATTACGACTGCTCCAGCAGCGATTGATCGAAGGCACCATCAGCCCGGAAGATTACCGCAACGCGGAGCGCAGCGTCCAAGCGCTGCGCGATACCGTCCAGGCACTGGAGGAGAATCCGAACACTGTGACGCTTCCGTCTGGCACGGCAGGCCCGTATCCCCCGCTAGTCCCGGGCGAGCCGCGAGTGGAAACATCGCCCGACGAAAATCAGCCTGCCAAGACAGCGCCAGCATCTGTCGCTGCGAATACGGGAGGCATAGGCGTTGCACTGAAGGAGGAAAGCGGAAGCTTCACCATCGGAAGCATCCTTCCCGACTCTCCCGCCGCAAAGGACGGCGCGCTCAAGCCCGGTCACGAAATTCGCAGCATCGGAGACAGCGGAGATCACCTCGTGAGCATTGCCGGTTGGAAGCTGCCGGATGTTGTCGCACGGCTGCGTGGGAAGGAAGGAACGCAAGTCAGTCTCTTTGTCGTTAAGGACGGCGTCGGAACTATCGTGACACTCATCCGCCGACATTTGCCGGAGTTGGAGGCAGGACGTGAGCATCCGAAAACCGAAGCCGAGCTCTCCAATGCGCAATTCAATCAGACGCCGCGCCAAGGCGGGCTGGGCTTGCGGCCCGTGTGGCGCTTCAGCCGCGTCGTGAATGCTTTCGCTGACGACGACGAGACGGCGACCTCACCGGCGACTTGGATTCCAAGCAATCCGCCGCTGCTTCTCGTCCGGCGCAAGAACGACATTGCGGCATTCAGCACCGCAGAAGATCGAACCGAGGCAGGATGGTCCTTTGGTCTCGAAGGAGAGCGTTCCAGCCCCCCGGCTTGGGATGCAAAGCGGCGACAGATTTACTTCGGAAACGGAACTCAGATGATCGCACTGGACGAACGCGGTCATGTCGTCTGGAACTGCGAGACGAATGGGAAGATTCTGGCACGCCCCGTCGAAATCGGGGGACTCGTGATATTTGGCAACGAAGACCAGGCGATCTATGCGCTCGATGCGCAAACGGGCGGCGCGACGTGGAAGTTCGCCACGGGTGCCGCCGTGGCTTCGACCCCAGCGGTGGGATTGAACTTTCTGGTCATCGGTGCAGACGATGGAGTCGTTCGTGCCCTCGATCCCAGAACGGCTGAAGAACTCTGGCGCTACAAAGCAGGTGCGGCGATTAGGGCACCGCTGGTGATGGGAGAGAACGCCGTCTATGGGGCCACGCGCGCGGGCGATGTCGTGGCGCTCGAAGCGAAGACCGGCAAGCTGCTTTGGACTGCACGCCTCGGTGGGCCGATCGAAACGGCGTTGGCAGTCGGAGCCGACCGGCTTTTCGTCGTCGAAGGCGGGCGCGTCAGCGCGCTCGCTTTGAACAACGGCACCCAGTATTGGCAAACGCCTCCCAGCGAGTATATCGGCGCACCCATGATCGCCGACGACACACTGATCGTCGCCTGCCGGCTGGGAAACGTAAGGAGGCTCGATTTCACCAGCGGCAGAATTGTAGTTGAATGGAAAGCCCCCGGCGCCCAACGCAAGGATGCACCGACCTTTGTTTCCGGACCGACGGCCGGCGAAGGAGCGCTTTGGCTGACCGACACGCGTGGTGCCGTCTGGCGATTGGGCCCTGAAATGCCGACGTTGCAAAGAACCGACGCACCGCCAACGATATTGAATCGGTGAGCGGGGAACTAACCACATCGTGGCGCTGCCTATGGAACAAAACGAAAAAGAGAAGAACGGGGACTCTTCAAGGAATCGGATTACTTGGGCGTTCCCGTTGGGCATGGCCGTGGGAATTGGCTTTGGAATAGCATTGAGCGTGGCAATGCCGTTGCCCATCGGCATGGGGATTGGAGTGGCTCTCGGAGCCGGATTCACCATCGTCTTTCGGGCGATCAACAGAGCGTGACGCCTCGCCATGCGGCCAGCCTCTTGAAACAATCCATTGGGTTAATCTCCCTCGTCGTGCGCGACTACGACGAAGCTTTGGCGTTTTTCGTCGGAAAGTTGGGCTTTGTCCTGGTTGAGGATTCTGCTGTTCCCGCACAAGGCAAGCGCTGGGTTGTTGTCGCACCTCCCGGTGCGAGCGGGCCTGGCCTGCTACTCGCCAGAGCTTCAACGCCGGAGCAGGAGGCCCGCGTCGGCCTCCAAACTGGCGGTCGCGTCTTCTTATTTCTCTACACCGACAACTTCTGGAGGGACTTCGAACGCTACAAAGCCAGCGGGATTGAATTCGTCCGTGAGCCAAAGCGTGAGTCCTACGGGACGGTCGCAGTGTTCAAAGATCTGTATGGCAACTTATGGGATCTTCTCGAACCGAGCCCGCCTGACGCGGCATCTCCACGAGGAAGCTGAAGTGAGTATCCCTTAACTCAATAATCACATGCCTGGCATCTACCTCACCGCGATCATCACCACTGCCGTGGCGCTCGCGGTCTTTGGGACGTTACTGCAAAAGCTGCGACTCCCAGCGCAAACCCGGCTCCTCTGGCTGACGCTGGCAATCGCGTTGCCGCTGCAACCGCTGACCTTTTACCTCATCCGCGTCCCGCTTGATCACTGGCTCGCGAGCCATCTCGCAGACACGTCGGCATTCTACCAATGGGTAAGGTCGTTTTATGCTCCAGTGACCGAAGAGTTCGCCAAGCTCATTCCGTTGCTGATTCTTGCAATCCGTCGTGACATTCGTCCGGACAACTTCGTGCGTTACGCGCTGGCGATCGGGCTCGGATTTGCGTTAGGGGAGATGGGATTCGTCGCCGACCGTATCGCGCGCACGCCTTCCCTTGCGGCTCTTCCTTTTTACCAATTCACCGGCTACGCGGTGGAACGGTTGATGACCTGCGTTTTCCACACCGCATTTGTGTCCGTTGCTTTGTGGCGTCTGCGGCGAAGGTTCGCGTTCGGCATTGCCGGAGCGATTGCACTGCACTGGCTCGGAAATGCACCTATCTTCCTGCTGAATTGGAACGTGGGCGGGCTCGGGAAGGATGTCTGGATGATGATCGTGCAATTCTGGCTGCTCGGTTATTGCGCGCTGCTCGGAGCGATGCTGGCAGCGTTTGCTTTCGGACGCTGGCCTACGCTCAACGCGGTGTATGGACGCCGGTCCTGTCCCGAGTGCCACGGCGAATATGCCGCCCCGCTCTTTGCGCTGAATTTCGGACGCACCCGCTACGAACGCTGCCCTCACTGTCGGCGATGGCATTGGACCGAAAGAGCCGCGCCGAGTTCTTGATTAGATGAACCGCGTCGAGTCGCCGGCGGCAGTCATGGAGCGCTTGCCCTTCCAAAACGCGGCCACTTCCCTAATGTGCGCCAGCTCCGATCCGTCCCTTCAGTATGCCCCGAATTTCATGGTCCACGCTGGTCCTCACGATTCTCGTGTTCGGGATGCTTCCCGTGAGGTCCGCCGAGCCGCCTTACGTCCACGAGGCAGTGACTTGGTACGACACCCTCGGCTACCCCAATGCGAAGGACCTTCCTTATGTTCGAGTTGCCACGGGCCGGGCTACCAAGACGGGCAACCAGCCTTTTGAAAACTCCTTCGTCGAAGGTTTTCTTCTCGGCGAAGAAGCCGGCGCCTTCACTGTTTTCATCGGTAGTGTCTCGAAATTTAGGAGCCACTGGGATGAGTTTGAACCGTATCCACCGCTGACCACCGAGCGTTTTGTCCTCAAGGTGACCGGCCCGGACTACGAGCGGGTCGGCTACGAAATTCTGGACTTCCCCAAGGTCGCCGCGGAAGCCCTGGAGCGCGTGAAGAAGCGTGCTCCGAGCCGGGACATCGACGGTCTCCGCTGGGGCCGGCCCGTTTCGCACCGGGTGCGTATCTTCGCCTTCGCCCGCGCCTGTGCGCAAAAGCGTCTCGCCGACACCGCCACCACGCTGGAGGAGATTGCCACGAACATTCCGCAGGAGCAGACGGGCAATGTGGAGCCGGAAAGGCTTCGCGAAAATCTCCAGCAACAAATCGGGGAGGCAGCACTCGAAAAGGGTGAGGTTGCGGCCCTCGATCCTGCGATCTCTCGGACCGAACTGCTGAAAACCTACGCCGATTTCCCCGCGCGCTTCCCCGCCAGCACCCGCATCGCTTACGCCCACGAAGCCGCCACCGCGCTGGAGGTCATGATCGCCGAGGACGCCGCGCACCATCCCAAGCCGCTCGCCGAAATGTCACCCGCCGAACAGGTGGCGGAGAATATTTACCAACTGCGCGATGTGAAAATCTGGATGTGGACCATGCACGGGCGTTACCCCATCGATGCCCGCAAGCGCGAAGGCGAGGAGGAGGTCACGCCGGTCCATCGGCTCGTGGATCTCGGCGAGGCTGCCATCCCGCAATTGATTGCGGCCCTCGAAGACCGCCGCTTTACGCGATCGCCGGTGCCGAGTTGGCACGGAGAGCCCGCGCGAGCCATGCGCGTCGGTGATTTTGCCCAGCGTATCCTCGAACACATGTCGGGCCGAAATTTCTATCCCCGTCGGGCGGACGATGGGCATCTCATTGCCGGGACCACCCGGCAGCAGGCAGAGGCATGGTGGGCGGAGATGCAGGCCAAGGGCGAAAAGAAGCAACTCACGGAGGTCACCGCCGCCGGTGGCGAAGGAGGCTCTGCCGCCGCCTACAAGCTGGTCGAAAAATACCCGGACGCGGCGATCGGGGCGATCGAAAAGGGATTCCGCGTCACGCCCGAGGACGGGGTCCGTTGCCAATATATCCAAGCCGCGGCGAAACTTCCCGGAGAGGCCCCGGTGGCGTTTCTCCGTTCGACGCTGGCGAAAAAAGGCACCGGCTTATACTCGCAAAGCTACGCCGCGCAGGCCCTCTTCACCCGTAGCCAGCCCGATGTCGTCCCGGCGATGATCGACGCCTGGAAAGCTGTCCAGCCGCGCCTCCTGGCGAATGAAGGCGACGCCTACGGCCAAGTGGGCTACGTCATTACCTTCCTCGCCAAAAGCGGCCACGCCGAAGCCATCGATGCCCTCGCGCACGATTTCGGCAAGGTGCCGCTCGACGTGCGCCTCGCCATCGTCACCGTGTTTTTACCCTGGCCAAAAAGCAGCGGCATGTCGTCGATCGGCCCCAGCGTGCATGTCGAGGCCGACATCCCCAAGCTCCCCGCCGGAGAAGCCGGCGCGGCCATCGAGCGCCTCCTCCTCGCCGCACTCGCCGACCCCACTCCGCGCCTCAACATGCAGGGTCATTACGACGAAATCGCCATCGACGACCCCCGCATCTGCGACTTCGCCGCCCTCGTCCTCTCGAAACGCTGGCCGGAAAAATACCCCTTCCAGTGGAGCCCCAACACCGCCGATCGCGATACCCAGATCGGCAAACTACGCGAGCCACTCAAAGCGAGAGAATAGCTTGCGTGGGTGGATGCGGATTTCGGACTGGTGCGGGTGCTGAGTGAGGCGGATGAGGGGAATAGCCGCGACTCGAGCGAACTCAGCGCGGAGGCGAGTATCGTGGTGGCGTGATTTTCCCACCGGGGCCGTTCATTTCCACGCGCGAAAACCGCGAAGAGCGCGGGGCGTGGGAAATCATCGACCGCTCGGCGCGCCATAATTGCCCGCGGTCCGGCTACCGCTTGAAGGTGCAACTGCGCACCGTCACTTCCCGAAAATCGCTTCGCGGAGCAGGGGCGTGTTGGCTTCCTTGTCCCAGTAGGCGAAGCCTGCTTTCCAGTCCCAGAGCGTCCAGGGGATGCCGTGGGACTCTGCAAGCGTGCGGACATCGCGGACGTATTTGATTCGGTCTTTGAGCTCGGCCGTCGTGACGACACCGAATTCGCCGAGGTGGACGGGACGGCCGTATTTTTCGGACCATGCCGCGGCTTTGGCGAGGAGCTCCTTCGCGATGGCGGATGAGCACGGGTTCTGTTCAGCAGGGAGCGTGTTGTAGTCTTTGATGAACTTCACGATGTCGCCGCGGTTCTTGAGCGAGTCGGGGACGGCGAGCGGCGCTTCCGGCGGACCGGGGTAGTGGACACCTTTGAGGGCTGTCATCCCGGTCCAGTTGGCGCCCTGATGGGTGAAGAAGAAAGGATCGTAGTTGTGGAGCGTCACGATCAGACGGTCGTCATCGGCGGGAAGGCGCAGCTTTTCCAACTCCTTCACGCTGCTCCACTCGCCGCAGGTGACGAGGATGATGCGCGTGGGGTCGATGCGGCGGATGGCCTCCAGGGTGTGGGCGTTGAGAAGGTTGAGGCGCGAGGTGGTCATCGCGTCCTTGGGCTCATTGAGGAGCTCGAGGAAAAGCTCCGGCGAGCGGCTCTTGAAATGAGTCGCGATGGCTTTCCATCCATCGACGAAACGCTGCTGGAAGGCATCGGGATCGGAGGTGAGGGCATCGTAGTGGTGCCAGTCGATGATGACGTGGAGCTTCAGCTTGAGCGCGAGGTCGATGAGGGGCTCGATCTCACCGAGGAGCGCGGGGGAGATCCCGGTTTTGCCGGCTTTTGTGGTGAGATAGTGGTGCCACGCGATCGGGATGCGGATGTGGTCGAAACCTTGAGCCGCCGCGAGACGGACGTCCTCGACGCTGTAGGGGATTTGCCAGGAAAACGGGGGCGGGACTTCCCATCGGTTACCGAAGTTCACGCCGCGCTTGATCTTCCTCGCGGCGGCGTGCGCGGGTGTGTCGCTGCCCAGCTTCACCATCGCCTCCATCCCCGGAATGCTCGCGGCCATGGCGTGAACGGTGAGAGTCACCCGAGTGCCGCCTTTCACCGCAAACGACTGGGACATCGTCCGGTTGTTCCATGCAGCGGCGAGGTGTTTCCCGGAGAGCGGTGTGGCGTCCGCGAGAGGCCACGTTTTGAAGGGGATGGCATCCGACTTCCAAGACGCAAAGTTCTCGCCGGAGATTTGCTCGAAGTCGGCGTTCAGGAGCGTGGCCCCTTCGATGGCGAGCTTGTCGTAGAGGACTTCTGTCTGCGTGCCGCTCTGATCCCAAGGGCCGAGCAGAGAGAGTGTGACGGAGGTGTCCTTGGCCGGAGTGAAAGAGACGGTCGCTTCCGTCCATCCGCCAGTGGTGATGGGGAAAGTGATATCGGTGAGCCGTTCGTTCTCGGCGGGTGTGCCCAGCCAGCCCGCGGGGCCGGCGGCACCTGCCGACGTTTGGACGGTCACCGGCGGGGAGTCGGCTGGCACCTGGAGCCAGAGCCGGGCATCGGCGGCGACACCGATCTTCGGAGCAGCGTTGGCGAGGGAGGCGGTGAACAGGCAGGCAGCGAGCAGGAGGAAGGCAGCTTTCATGGGGATTTCTAATCTTTGGTGGGAGGCATTCGCGGGGCATCAATCTTTCCGCACGGCGGGCTTGAGCGTCCAGGCTTGCTGGCGCGCGACTTCGAGGATCTTCGGCGCGCGGAAGTCGGCTTTGTGAATCACCCAGCCGCCGAAAAGATTCGGCGTGTCATCGGCGACGTGGCGGGCGGGCGCGATGACGGTATTCGCGGGGATCGGAACTTCGTCAGCGATCGGCAGCACGCCGTGCTTCATCTGCGCGTCGAAGACGAAGGCGAGGGCGACGAGGAAATCCGACGGTGCCACCGCGTCGGCACCGATGAAGACTCGCGCGGGAATCCGCAGTTGCGTCTGGATAAAATCGCGCGCATCGAGCGCCGCAGCGCGAAAGGCCGGCCACGGGAGGCGCTGTTCATTCGTGGGCGCGGGCGGTGCGGCGTCCGGGCCGAGGAGACTGCGCGCGGGAAGGGGGAACGCCGGCGCTTTGTCGTCGATCAATCCACCCACCGCGAGCGTCAGCAGCTCGAATTGGTCGGCGAGCGAGAACGCCCTCTTCCCGATCACTTGAAAGTCCACGCCCGCGGCGTCGCGAGCCAGAATCCGGCGCGCGAGTTCCGCCAGCTCAGGCTTCGTCGCGCCGTCGGTACGGACGGCATCGCGATAGATCGCGGGCAGCTCGCTCGCGGTCACGAATCGCACGCCGGGGATCGTGAGGAGATGATCCAGATACTCGCCGAAGCGCTGGAACGCGGCCTCGGTTTCCTCCGGCGGAAGCTGAGCGGGCGGTCGCCAGTCGGCGCGCGGCGGATTCGCACCGCGGGAGAAATTCACGCCATCCCAAAACTCGCGATGCACCCATTCGCACGGGTGATAGAAGATGCTGATGATGCCGCCGCCATCCTCGCGCGCGAGCCGCTCCGCCATCGCCGAGACTTCCTGCTTCGCCGGCTCGACGGCTGCCGCGTCGTGCAACTCCATCCGCGTGTAGCCCCGCCCGTGTCCCATCTTGTAAACGTGCAGCGCTCCCGCGAACCAAAACGGCTTCTCGTTCAAACCGATCGGCGACCCCTCGTCCACGTAGCACGGCGCGACGCCGATCTCCGGCAGCGCCGCCGTGGATTGCGCGGCCCACGACGACCCCGGCTGTCCGTAGCACGCGAGCTTCTTTACACCGAAAATACGCCGCACATCCGCCGCGCCGCTGCGCTCGCGCCGGACAAATTCCGCCATACCATCGAGCAGCCCGCAGGGCGCGAGATACTCCGTGGGCGTCGGATGTGTGGAGTGAAAATCCGAGTGGTAGCCGATGTCATGCTGCTGGAGCGCGGCGATCACGTCGCGCCGCCCGCGCCCCTCCAGCACGCGCGCCTTTTCACCCACGACTTTAAAGGTGGCGCGCATCTTCCGCGCCGTGAGCATCTCGGCGATCCGCTTGGCTGCATCGTCCGCGGCGGGCAGCAGGTAATCCTCCGTATCGAACCAAAGGATTACGTCGATGCGCGGCTCGGAGGCGCGAGCGCTCGGAGGCAGGCAAACGCCCGCGAGCAAGAGAAGAATCCCCAACGCAGTTTTCATTCGTTCGTCTTGTCACGCCCCGTCCATGAAAGCGAGAACGCGTGGAGCGCGCGGATTCCGCGTGGCGCGAGACACGCCGACGAGACAGGATGCGGGCTCTTTCAAGCCCCCAGTTTTACCCCATGAATATCTCCCGCCGATCCGCCCTGAAACGCACCGCTTCGCTCTCGATGGGCGCTGCTTTTACCATCCTCCCCAGCCTCCACGCGGCGGGACGAAAGCTCCGCGTGGCCGTGGTCGGCCTTGGCCGCGGGATGGCGCATGTGAAAGCGCTTCTGAGCCTCCCGGACGTCGAGATCGCGTATCTGGCCGAGGTGGATGAGGGGCGGTTGGCGCGCGGTTTGAAAGCGGTCGCCGATGCGCAAAAGGCGCCCTGCACCGGCGCGAAAGACTTCCGCACCTTTCTCGATGATCCCTCACTCGATGCGGTGTTCATCGCGACGCCGAACTTCTGGCACACTCCCGCAGCGCTGCTGGCGCTCGCGGCAGGCAAGCATGTGTATGTGGAAAAGCCCGGCAGCCAGAATCCGCACGAGGCGGAGCTCATCGTCGCCGCGGCGAAGAAGTCCGGCCGGCTCGTGCAGATGGGCAATCAGCGGCGGACCTGGATGCGCGAAGCGATCGCCGCGTTGCACGCCGGGGCGATTGGCAAGGTGCGATTCGGGCGTGCCTTTTACTACAATGCCCGCGAGTCCATCGGCCAGGGCGCGATCAAGCCCGTGGGCGACGTGGACTTCGACCTGTGGCGCGGCCCCGTCGCCGACGAGCGCGACATGCGGCCCTTCGTCCATTACGACTGGCACTGGCTCTGGCACTGGGGCAACGGCGAGCTCGGCAACAACGGCATCCATTACCTCGACATCCTGCGCTGGGGCCTGCGCGTCGATTACCCGCAGCGCGTCACTTACAATGGCGGCCGCTACTGGCACGACGACAGCCAGGAGACCCCCGACACCGCCACCGCCGTCTTCGATTGCGGCGACACCGGCATGGAATGGATCCAGAGCAGTTGCCAACCGCGCGCCGCCGAGACGCCGCTCGCCGAGTGCGTATTCTATGGGGAAGGCGGCACCTTTGCCATCGAGCGGGACGGTTGGGCGGTCTATGATCCGCAGGGCAAAAAGACCGGTGAGGGAAAAGCGGCCGGCGGCGGCGACCCCGCGCACATCAGAAATTTCCTCGAAGCCATCCGCGGCAACGGCCAGCTCAACAGCCCCATCGACGACGCGCAGAAGAGCACGATGCTCTGCCACCTCGGCAATATCGCCTACCGCACGCGGACGACAGTGCAATGCGATCCCAAGACCGGCCGGATGCTAAACAACCCGGAGGGCGAGAAGCTCTGGAAGCACGACTATCGCTCAGGCTGGGAGCCGAAGCTCTGAAACGATCCGTCGAGTAATCGAACTGAATGATCGAAGGCGTCTCGATCTTTCCCGGTCAGCGCACCGGACGCACCATGTACCGCGGAGAGTTTTTCGCGCGATAATTCCTGCTTCCGTGCGAACCGCCTCCTCGGTGGAAAAGTTCCGCTGCTGGGATCGCCCGCCATCGTGAAAATCGAAGGAGAAAATGGGCCTCGCGATTAACCGGCTCCTTGATTTTGAGGGTGACGAACCCGTGTTTGACCGCAGTGGATTGCTTGGGCAACGGGTCATACTGCTAGGCAGTCAAGCCCACCGCCCGGAAACCCCCATAAATACAAGTAGCGCTAACGGGATTCGAACCCGTGTCCCCGCCTTGAGAGGGCAGTGTCCTAGGCCCCTAGACGATAGCGCCGTTTTCAGGGGCGGCGACGGTAGCGCACCGCAGCCTGTTGGCAAATGGAAATGTCTCGCGCTACTGGTCGCTGTCCGCTCGCTCGAATGGCTCGGTCGCCGCCACGCGCGTCTGCTGGAGCTTGTGGATGGATTTCTGCCGCTCGGTCTCGATCAGTTTTTTGATCGACGGATCGAGCGCCGCCATCCGCCCGTAGAGCTTTTTGTAAAATTCCTTCAGCGCCTCGCGCCGCTCGTAATCCGTTCGCGTCCGATGCGCCACATCCCAGTCGGCTTGAAGCGCAGGGTCTTGCAGCGCTTTAGTTTTTGCCTGCCGAAAATGGATGCGATCCTGCATCTCATTCGCCGCGATCTCGGTCTTGGTTTTCTTTTCCTTCGTCGGGGCGGACGGTTCCGTGATCGCGCTGCCACGTGGCTTGCGGGTCGCCTCCGGCGTCTCTGGGATGAGCGGCAACTGCTCCGGCGCGACCTGCTCTCCCTGCGCGGGCATGAGCTCGAGCTTCTCGCCGGCGGGCTTTGTCGGCGCGGCATCTTGGGCGAAAAGTAGCGCGCTCCCGAGGAGGCAGAACGTCAGTGAAAGGAGTGTTTGTTTCATGGCGGAGCGGAGTGCGCGGACGATACCGGATAGATTTCATTTGAAAAGTCCGCCTTCCTCGCGCACAGCGCACAGCCTCATGCCGCAGCTCGCCAGCGCCCCGCATCCCCTCCAAATCGACCTCACTCCGGTCGAGGTCGCGGCGCGCTGCCGCCATCTCGCGGGCTTCGTTTTTTTCGACAGCGCGGTCGCGTCCGGAGACGCCTCTTCGCTCTCGATGATCGCCGCCGAGCCGTCGCTGATTTTGCGCGGTCACGATTGGAGTGCGCTCGCCGCGGAACTGGATGCGCGGGAACGCGCCGGAGCGGATGATGGGCTGCCGCATGGCTTCGCAGCAGGGTTTGTCGATTACGAGGGCGAGTTCTGTTTCGGATTTTATGATAATGCGCTGATCTTTCGGCACTCCGGCGCGAGCTGGCATGAGGTCGGCGATTTTGTGGAAAAAGTCGCATCTTTCGACTCTCCGGCAGCGCCCGCGTCGGGGCCGAATTTCACGACCTCGATGACCCGCGAACGCTTCTGCGCGATGGTCGCCGAGGCGCAGGAATACATTGCAGCGGGTGACATCTATCAGGTGAATCTCGCGCACCGCTTTCACGCGAAATGGCGTGGCGATTCGTTCCGGTTTTACGAAGCGCTTCGACACTACTCGCCTGCGCCGCACGCCGCGTTTTTGAATCTCGATGCTCGTGCTATCCTCTCCGCATCGCCGGAGTCGTTCCTTAAAATGTCGGGCCGCACAATCCGCACCTGTCCGATCAAAGGCACCCGCCCTCGCCGCGCGGATGCGAATGCCGACGAAAAATCCGCATATGATTTGCTCACCTCGCGGAAGGAAATCGCCGAGCTCGTGATGATCACCGACCTTGAGCGCAACGACCTCGGCGCGGTGTGCGAATACGGCAGCGTCCGCGTGAAAGAACTGCTCGGGCTCGCGCGGTTCGAGCAGGTCTTTCATCTCGTCTCGACGGTCGAGGGAACGCTGCGGCCCGGCATCGGCCATGTGGAGGCATTGAGAGCATGTTTCCCCGGCGGCTCGATCACCGGCGCGCCGAAAATGCGCGCGCGGGAAATCATCGCCGAGCTCGAGCCGGAGCCGCGCGGGCTCTACACCGGTGCGATCGGTTGGCTCGGGTTCAACGGCGAAAGCCAGTTCAACATCGCGATCCGCACCGCGATCGTGGAGGATGGATGCGCTCATTTCCACGTTGGCGCCGGCATCGTCGCGGACTCGATCCCGGAGAAGGAATGGCAGGAGACGCTCGACAAAGCCGCCGGCATCCTCCTCGCCGCCGAGCGCATGGGCGACGACGCAGGCGTCAGTTCTGGTCGAGTTTGAAGTTGATGTTGATCTCCAGCGTGTCGCCGCCGAGGCCGGCGGGGAGCGGATCGACCGAGAGCACCTGCGCGGCGGCGGCGAGGACCGAATCGTCGAGAACGGTGTTGCCGGAGGAATGCGCGATTTCGCGCGACAAAATCGTCCCGTCTTTCGAGATGCTCAGCTTCAGGGTCGTCACAAATTCCAGCGAAGAGCGGACGATCGAGGTCGGCTGATTCCATCGGTTGTGAAGCCGGTCGTGCAGCATCTCGAAATACCATCCGAAGTCCGACGTTCCCGTGCTGCCGGTGCCGGTGCCCGATTTGCCCGTGCCCTTTCCAGCGCCTTTCGCATCGCCCGAATTCGAGCCGCCAGCGCCTTTCTTCGCGTCCGTCGATGCCGTCTTCGCCGAGCTTTTCTCGGCTCCCTCCACAGCCGGTTTGGGTGAAGATTTCACCGTCGGCGAAGCCTTCGCTTTTGGCGAAGCGGACGCCGTCGCCTTTGGTTTCACGGATGCTTTTGGTGAAGGTTTCGGCGTGGACTTCGGTGTTGATTTTGGCGTCGGCTTCGGAGTGCTGGGCTTCGGCGTGGCAGGTTTTGGTGTTGCGGGCTTCGGAGTCGCCGGCTTTGGAGTCGGTGCGGGCGTCGCTTTTGGCACCACGATTTCGCTCGGCGCAGGAGGCTCTGGCGCGGGCGGATCGGGGACCGATGGCTCTGGAATCGGCTTTGGAACAGGATCGGGAGTCGGTGCGGGCTCCGGCTCCGGTTCTGCTCCCGCTGGCTCCGCAGCATCCGCCGCTCCGCCGCCGAGTGTCCCCGCGTTCATCCACACGAGCTGCTGCGCGGGCGGTTTCGGAGTCCAATTTGCCACCCAGAAAAGCACGGCGACCACCACGAAGTGCGCCGCGACGACGAGCAGCACATTCCTCCGAAAATCGCGCGCATCCGCGGCGTGGGCCGACTCCTCTACGAGGTCGCGCTCCATCGCTTCAATTCTCCGGGTTCGTCACGACGGCGATTTTCGTGATCTTCGCACGCTGCACCGCATCCATCAGGTCGATCAGCTTTTGCACAGGCAGCTCCTTGTGCGCGCGGATTACGACCGCGACCTCGCCGCGCTGCGTTTTCAGCTCCGTGAGATCGGCCGAGAGCTGTTCCAGCGTCGTCGGCTCGTCGTTGAATTTCACCAACTCCTCCCGATCGATCGAAACATTTTGCACCGCACTCGGGTCCACCGCCTTTGCTGCGGCCTCGCTCGTCGGCACCACGAGATCGACGCTGTTATCCATGAGCGGCGTCGTGATCATGAAAATGATGAGAAGCACGAACGCGAGATCGAGCAGCGGCGTGACATTCAGCTCGCTTAGCGTCTGCAAGCCGTGGCGTTCAGAGAAGCGGCGCATGGATCAAGTGGGGCTGCTCGTCCTCACAGTCGGCGACGGTCTCCATGATCGACGAACTTGTGCTCGAACTCGCTGCCGAGTTCCGCCGCGAAATTATCCAGTCCGACGATCAGCGCGCGCAGCGTCGTGACGAGGTAGTTGTAGCCGAACATCGCCGGGATCGCGACGAGCAACCCGGTCACGGTCGTGATGAGCGCCGCGCTCACGCCAGGCGCCATTGCGGCGAGATTTGCCGAGCCTGCGGCGGCCACATCGCCGAATGTCTCCATGACGCCCCACACCGTCCCCAGAAGTCCGAGAAACGGCGCGCCGCTCACCGCCGTCGCGAGGATGATCATCTGTGATTCAAGGCGCAGAGCCGTTTCCCCGACCGCGCGCTCCATGGCACTCGTCACCACGCGCATCTGCGCCGGTGAGATTTTCGGCGCGGACTCGAGCCGTGCACGGAACGTCTCATCGACCTCCGCCGAGCCGAGGAGCTGGAAAGTGAGCTCCTTGCATCCCGCCTTGTACACCGCAAAAACCGGTGCGCCCTCGAATCGCAGCCGATCCGTGTAAATCCGCAGGGGCTGGCGATCGGCGTGAAATAGATCGAGAAATTCTCGGCGACGGTCCTGTGCGCGGCGCAGAAGCGCGAACTTCGTGACCATTACCGACCAGCTAAAAACGGACGCGAGGAAGAGCGCGAGAAGGATGATCCTCGCGGGCGTCGTCGATTTCTCGAGGGTGAAAAGAAGACCTCCGCCGGAAGCGAGAATCGTGGCCGGGAAAAGCAAAAGCGCCATGAGTTGAAATGGAGTAATGGAAAGCGTAGCCGCCTTCAAAGCCAAAGCCGTGAAACTCAAATCCGCCGTCCCTGTCATCGCCGCCATCGCTGTATCCATCAGCCTCGGAGCCGCACGCGAGCCCGAGAATAAATACGACGTCCTCGCGAAAACCCTCGCCCCTTTCGTGAATGTCTTCGCGCAAAAGACGAAGAATCCCAACCGCGCACTCACGCTGAAACTGCGCCTCGAAACCATGACCGGCATGAGCCTCGAGCTCGCCGGAGCCCACGCGGAAGTCGCCCTCCAGTACCCCGACAAGCTCCGCGTGCGCGGCCCATTTCTCGGCGAAGAGCTCACCGTCTGCCGCGATGGGCAGGACATCTGGATGGCCCCCGGCTCGAAACTCGCGCCACTCCTCGCCGCCGCGCGCACCGCGAAAAAGCTGCCGAAGCCCGACCCCGATTTCCGCCTCGCGCCCTTCCGCCTGCCCGTCCCCGACAAGCAACTCGTCTTCCTCCCCGCCCTCTTCCAGGTGCGCGACGCCGGCACCGAGCCACTCGATGGCGCACCCTGCCGCGTGCTCGATCTCACGCTCATGCCCGAGCTCGCGCGCTCCGTCGGCGCGGGCTGGAGCGTCCGGCTGTGGGCGGGTGAAAATCACATCCCCATGCGCCTCGCGCTCACCCGCGCCGACTGGCAGATCAGCGTCCGCATCGACGCCGTCAGCTTTCTCCCCGCGCTGCCGGAGGCCACCTGGCAGCCCGCCGGGCAGGAGGACATCCTAAAGATCACCCCCGCGCAGTACCAGCAGCTCCTCGGGCTCCTGAACGCCGCGCGCTGAGCACGGCGCACATTGTTGGCCCGCTGCCGGTGCCCATCACGCCTGAGGTGCGGGCGTATAGGGTGCGCTATTGGGATAAAGGCACGCCCAATGGCGACTGATGCGATGTGGCGAAGGTGACGGTCGCGCAGTAAAGAATTGCGAAAAGCGGGAGCCGGGGGAAAGTCCCCACGCTCTCGCGCCCCCACCTGCCGCCCGCCATGAATACTCAATACGTCGGCCCGCACCAGACGCCCACATTTTCCCCGCTCTTCCTATGAAACTCCGCACCTTCCTCTTTGCCACCTTGGGCGCCGCGCTCACCGTGAACGTGCCGGCGACCGCGGAGGCGCAGACGGTGATGCAAAAGTGGGTGGCGCGCTACGACGGGCCGGCGCATGGCAACGAATACGCGCAGGCGACGGCGGCGGATGGGAGCGGGAATGTGGTGGTGACGGGGACTTCCCTCAACGGGAGCAACAACGACATTTACACGGCGAAGTATGCGGCGGCGGACGGGGCACTGGTGTGGGAGAATCGTTACAATGGCCCGGCCAACGGCGATGACTGGGGGCTCAGCGTGGCGGTGGACGGGACGGGGAATGCGATCGTCACCGGGTTCTCACGCGGGAGCGGGACGACCGGTAACGATATCTACACGGCGAAGTATGCCGCCGCGGATGGAGCGCTGCTGTGGGAAAAGCGTTACGATGGGACGGGTCATTACGACGATCTCGCGAACAGCGTGGCGGTGGATGCCGCGGGGAATGTGGCGATCGTGGGCGTCAGCAAAGGCGTCGGCTCGATGGATTACTACACGGCGAAGTATGCCGCCGCGGATGGGGCACTGCTGTGGGAGAAGCGCTACGAGGGGCCGGGCACCCGCGACGATCTGGCCTACAGCGTGGCGATGGACAGCGCGGGCAATGTGGTGGTGACGGGTGGCTCCTCGAACACCAACAATGCGAACTTCAGCAATAACGACTTTTACACGGCGAAGTATGCCGCCGCCAACGGGGCGCTCCTGTGGGAGAAGCGCTACAATGGCCCGGCGAACCAGGCCGACGTCGCCACGAGCGTGGCGGTGGACGGCTCGGGCAACGTGGTGGTGACCGGCTACTCCTACAACAGCAGCAGCGAAGATATTTACACGGCAAAGTATGCCGCGGCGACGGGCGCGCTGGTGTGGGAGAAGCGTTACAATGGCGCGGTCGATGGGCGCGATCGCGGGGCGAGTATCGCGGTGGATGCGGCGGGCAATGTGGCCATCACCGGCGAGTCTTTCAACGGCCGGGCCATCGACATGTACACGGCGAAATATGCCGCCGCGGACGGCGCACTGCTCTGGGAGAAGCGCTACGCCGAAGGCGACAATGGGAACGGTGACAACGGTGCCCGCAGCGTGAAGATGGACGCTGCGGGCAATGTGGTCGTGGCCGGGCAGTCGTACAACGGCCTCAACTTCGACTATTACACGGCGAAGTATGAGGGGACGACCGGCACGCTGCTGTGGGAGGCGCGCTACGACGGCCCGGCGAGCGGTCACGATCGCAATGATTTGAGTTACATCTATCCCCTTCCCGGAAAGCTCGCGCTCACCCCGGATGGCGGCGCGGTCGTGACCGGAGAGTCGTACAATGGCGCCAACTATGACTTTGCCACGGTGCGCTACGGACCGGCGGATGGGACGACGACGCTGCTGCCCACGTTGACGGCTCCGGCAAGCGGGACGACGAGCGGGAGCCCGGTGGCCGTGAGCTACACGCTGCCGGAGGCGGCGGCGGCGGGGACGGTGACGCTGAGTTTCAACGACGGGACGGAGCGGACGCTGCATCTCACGGGGGAGAGCGCGGGGATGCACAGCTTTGCCTTCGATCCGGCAGACCCGGTGGCGACGAGCGGCGGCGCGGTGGCGAGCGGTGTGGCGATCCCGGATGGGACTTATACGGTGACGCTGGCGTATCAGGACGCGCTCTCGAATCCCGCGGCGTCCGCTTCTTCCACCAATGTGACGATCCGCACGGCACCCGTGACCGATCCCGTGACGACGGTGCTCTACAGCAAGGGCGGGGCGGTGCCGGGGGCGGGCGCAGGGCCGGGCGGGGGTTACGGGCCGGGCGAGGTGCCGCCGGGCGCGGTGTGGAAAAGTCTCGGGGTGCCTGCGGTGAACGATGGGGGGAAAGTGGCATTCCTCGGCGGCTGGAGTGCGGCGGCGACTGCGGGCGGCGCGGCGGTGAAGACGACCGGGATTTTCCTGTCGGACACGGGCGGCGTGCCGCTGGTGGCGGTGGGCGATCCGGTGCCGGGCGCGGGCTCTGGCGGCATCCCGAGCGAGGCGATTTTCAAGAGCCTGAAAGATCCCGTGCTGGATGAGGCGGGGCATGTGGCGTTCCTAGCGGTGATGAAGGGGCGGGGGATCACCGGCGGAAACGATGGGGTGGTGGTGACGAATGCCGGGGGGACGTTGGCGGTGGTGGCGGTCGAGAAGAGCGCCGCACCGGGGGCGGATGGGGCGGGGTGGAAGAGCTTTGCCGCGGTGTCGCTGCACGGGACGGCAGGCAGCGAGTCGCTGCTTTTCACCGCCACGCTGAAGAGCTCGGCGGCGACGGATCGCGGCGCATGGCTGTGGACGCCCGCGGGCGGGACGACGCTCGCAGTGCGCGAAGGGGGGACGGCAACAGGCTTCGCAGTCGGGGAGAAGATCAGGAACTTCAAGCTGCAGGTGGATGTGGGAGGCTCGACCGGCCACGGCGGGCAGCATCTGGGCAACGGCACGGCGCAATTTTCGGCCACGCTGAGCACGGGGCGTCAGGCGCTGCTGCGCGCGGATGGCTCGCTCGCGGCACTCGCGCTCACCGGCGACCCGCTCGGCGGCACGGCGCTGCCGGCTGCGACGTGGAAGACTTTCGGCCCCGCGCGCTCGAGCGACGACGGGGCGATCGTGACGTTGAGCGGCGTGTTGACGAACAATGTCGGCGGCGTGAGCGGCACGGCGGCGACGGGGATTTTCCAAAGCACGGACGACGCGGCGACGTGGGAGCCCGTGGCGCAGATCGGAGACGGGGCTCCGGGCTTCGCGGCGGGTCAGCTTTTCTCTGCTCTGAAGGACCCGGTTTCGTCGGCGGCGGATGCGGGGCTCGCATTCCTCGGCACGTTGAAGGGCGGCGGCGTGAAGGCGAATATGAACACGGGCGTCTGGTGGCAGCCCGACGGCGGCGCGCTCACGCTGCTCGCTGGCGAAGGGGCGCAGGCCGCGGAGTGCCCGACGGGCGCGGTGTGGAGCAGCTTCACGAGTCTCGCGCTGCCCGGCGGCACGACGGGGCCGCTCTTCGTGGCGCGGTTGCTACCCGGAAAGGGCGGCGTGAAGGCGATGAGCGACTACGGTCTCTGGGCCGTGGACAACGCGGGCGCACTGCGCCTGCTGGTGCGCGAAGGCGCGACGCTCGATGGCAGGACGGTGAAGATTTTCACCGTGCTCAAAGCGACCAGCGGCAGCGCTGGAGTGGCGCGCGCCTACACGAACAACGGCGACGTTGTGCTGCTCGTGAACTTCACCGACGCCACGCAGAGCATCGTGGAAATCGCCGTGCCGTAGGAGCCGGGCGACCACTCAGGGACGGGCGGGTTGCCCGTCCCACCGGGAGCTTTAGAGCCCCGAGCCGGCTTGGAGGGTCTGGCGACCCTCGTAGATCACGTCCTTGTAGGTCGCGCCTGCCGGGATCATGGGGAGCACGTGCTCCGTGTAGGGCACCATCACGTCGAGGACGTAGGCTTCCTTTGAGTCGAGCATCCGCTGGATCGCGGCGGCGAGGTCCTTCTTGTGCATGACCCGCTCGCACGGCACCGCGAAGCCCGCGCACATTTTCACGTAATCCGGGTAGATGCCCGTCGGGTCTTCGAGGCTGCCGGAATACACATTCTTCGGATTCCCGAGGAACGTGTGGCCGCGATTGCCGGCGAAGAAGCGGTCCTCCCACTGCATCACCATGCCGAGCCACTGGTTGTTCAAGATCATGACCTTCGCAGCCACACCCTCGACGTGCGCGAGCGCGAGCTCCTGCACATTCATGAGGAAAGAGCCGTCGCCATCGATATCGACCACCTGCTTGTCGGGGAATGCGACTTTCGCCCCTATCGCCGCCGGGTAGCCGAAGCCCATCGAGCCGAGTCCCGCCGACGTGATGAACGTGCGCGGCGACTCGAAATCGTAGAATTGCCCCGCCCACATCTGGTGCTGCCCCACGCCGGTCGTGATGATCGCTTCGCCTTTCGTCAGTTCGTAAAGGAGCCGGATCGCATACTGCGGCTGGATGATGTCGTCCGTGTCCTTGAAGGTGAACGGGAACTGGTCCTTCCAGTTGAAGATGGTCGCATACCACTCGGGGAAGGCGGTGAAGTCCTTCTTCACGCGCTCGTGCCCGGCGCTCGCGAGCATCTCGTTCAGCCGACGGAGCGCGTATTTCACGTCGCTCAGGATCGGCAGTTTCACGACCTTGTTTTTGTTGATCTCCGAGTTGTCGTTGTCGATGTGGACGATCGTCCCGTGCTTCGCGAACTCGCTGATTTTCCCGGTCACGCGATCGTCGAAGCGCACGCCGAGCGCGAGCAGGAGGTCGGCTTCGTTCACCGCGTTATTCGCATACACGGTGCCGTGCATCCCGAGCCATTTGAGCGAAAGCGGATGCGTCTCCGGGAAGCAGCCGATGCCCATGAGGGTCGTGGCCACCGGGATGCCCGTGCGCTCCACGAATTCCAAAAGCTCCTCCGACGCGTCGCCGGAGATGATGCCGCCACCGCAGTAAATCATCGGGTTCTTTGCCGCGCGGATCAGCCCGATCACTTCATTCAGCGCGAGATCGTCGGCGTGCTGCTCCGGCTTGTAGCCGCGCAATTTCACCTCGGTCGGGAACACCGGCTGCGTGCGCGCCATCTGGATATTCTTTGGCACGTCGATGAGCACCGGACCCGGGCGGCCCGTCTGCGCGATGTAAAACGCTTCCTTCACGATGCGCGGGATCTCGTTCACGTCGGTCACGAGGTAGTTGTGCTTCACGATCTGCGCCGTGACGCTGAACACGTCCGTCTCCTGAAACGCGCCCTTTCCGATCATCGCCTGCGGCACCTGCCCCGTGATCGCCACCAGCGGCGTCGAGTCGAGATACGCGTCTGCGATACCGGTCACCAAGTTCGTCGCGCCCGGCCCGCTCGTCGCCATCACCACGCCCGCGCGGCCCGTCGCCCGCGCATAGCCTTCCGCCGCGAAAACGCCGCCCTGCTCATGCCGCGGCAGATACGTGCGAATCTTGTCCTCCCGCTTCGTCAGCGCCTAGTGCATCACCATCGACGCGCCGCCGGGATAGGCAAAGATCGCCGTGACGCCCTCGCGGATGAGGCACTCGATGAGAATCTCCGCGCCGCTCATGGTCTCTCCGCGCTCGAGCGGGGCTGTGGCTGTCTTCGGTTGGGTCGTCGTGGTCGTGCTCATTTTAGAAAAAGGGCCGGGAGACTAGCAGCCGCGCCGCACATCGGCAAGGCGCGATTCACTTGCTCTCCCGGAGCGCCGCGGCGATCGCAGACAGCAGCGAGTGATCCCCTTTCGCATCCTCATCGAGAGACCAAATCATAATGCCTGCGAGACCTTGTTCTTTGGAAAAGCGGACCTTGGCTTGGATTGTCGGGATTCCGTTGTACCAGATCGTCTCGCCCGTTTCGTCCTTCATCTCCGCGCCCGGATGCGCGGCGACGATGGCAGAATAGGCATAGTCCCCTTTGCGAAAATCTTTGCCAAAGCCGTAGCCGTAAAAGGGTACGCCGAGCACCGCTTTTTCCTTCGGCAAACCGCGCCCCAGCCAGTAGCTCACATTCTCTTTCGCAAAGCTCAGCGACGAATGCTGCCCCGGCGAATTGCGATCCCATGGCCCCGCCCCGTCGTAGGCCATGATGTTCACGAAATCGAACCACTCGAAGACCGAGCCCGGCACATTCGCGCCGCCGTATCCGCGAGAAAGCGCCGCCGTCAGCAGCTTGCCTTCCGCCCGCATCGCCGCGCCCAACTCCGTGATGAATGCACCGTAGTCCTTGTTGATCGACGGCCCCTCAATATCCACATCCAGCCCATCGAAATCATGAGCCTTCACGTAGGTCACGAGCTTCGCCACGAACTCCGTGCGTTTTTCCGCTCCGATCAGTTTAAAATATCGCGCCTGCAGCGCCTTGTCACCGGAAGCCGAACCGCCGCCGATGGAAACGAGAACGCGAATCCGGTGCGCGTGCGCCTCCGCGATAAGCGTTGCATCCTGCCTTGAAAAAGTCAGATCGCCTTCCTCATTCGACGGGTTCTCGAATGCCACGTTGACGTGCGTCAGCTTCGCGTAGTCGATCGTCTTGGCAAACGCAGCGAGGTCGATCCAGTTCGGCACATAAGCCACGACTTTTTCTTCACTCCACGCAGGCAGTGTGCAGACGAAAAGGAGAGCCGCTAAGGGAACGAAAGATTTCATGGAGCACGCGAAACGTAGCTTTTCGGCCAAAGCGGGCAAGGTCAGGCTATAAACCTGCTCAGGGGGGGGTTTCCGATGCGCCCCTCCATTGCCTGCCTCCTCCTGCTTCTCCCAGCGTCCGCATTCTCGCGTCTCGGCGACACGCGCGACCAAGCCGAGGCGCGCTACGGCTTGGAGAAAAGTGAAACCTCGCCAAAATCCAGCACGCTCCTCCCCGGCGCGCTCGAGCTGAAATTCGAGTTTCACGGCTGGATCATCCGCTGCGCCCTGCTGCGGGCGACGGATGAGAAGGATTACGTCGTGCGCGAGGAATATCGAAAGTCTGGAACCCGGAGGTGGAGAAAAAGGGCGGCGTAAGCGAAATTCGCGATTTCGAACGCAACGCGATCCTGGATGGAGAGGGCAGCACAAAGTCATGGCAGGAAAAGCTGCTCGGCACTCCGGGGTCATCCAATGCTCAAACGCTCCCAAAACTGGTAATGCAACTTTCCGGGATTACGGGAAAAGTCTGGGTGCGGCAGGATGGGGCCGTCGCGCGAATCAACAGTGCTACCGACATCCTCCTGCTCGATCTGTCCCAGGCGCGAAAATTCGAAGCAGAGCGTAAGATGGTCAAAGAGCAAACCGCGCACAAAGCCGCGCCAGCGTTCTAAGGCGCCAGCAGCCGTCCGCCTCGAGGCTTCAAATGCGTGGATTGCGGGCGGAGTGGAAGCGTTCCAGTCTCTGGTGTGAACAAGCACGAGTTACTGGATCAAATTATTGCTCATCTTTCAGCAGAGATCGAGGCCTACGAAAAAAGTGCGCGCTCCGCGCATGCCGAGGCCACGCACGAGCAAAATAAAGCCGAGAATAAATACGATACTCGCGCCTTGGAGGCCTCTTATCTGGCCCATGGACAGTCAAAGCAGGCAGCCGACGCGCACGTAGCGCTCCAGCAGTTCCAGGCCCTCGCGTCGCGAGCGTTTGGATCAGGGAACTTGGTGGATCTCGGCGCGCTAGTTGAATTGACCGCCCACGAAGATCATTCCTTTTACTTCATCGGACCGCGCGCGGGCGGCATCGAAATCACCCAAGACGGAAACACCGTCCTCGTCCTCACCCCGCAGTCGCCACTGGGACGGCAACTCATGGGAAAGCGAAAGGGTGATCGAGTCAAAATCGAGCAATCTGGTATCAAGAAGGAATACCTGATCAGTGCGGTGTCGTGACCACTGAGGAAATAAAAGTCAGTCCCGAATTGCGGCACAAACCATCTCCAGCACCCGCCTCAATCCATCGTCTCCTCCCATGCTACCTTCGTTGAATGGAGTCCGAGGTATCGGTTGCCAGTTGTCGCGGGAAGTATCCGGTGGAGGCTGTGACAGTCCCGTCAGCGCAGTATCATATTGTGAATCTTTGCCGCCTAACTTGTAGATCACCAGATCCAGTGACGGAACGATGAAGATTCCAAAGCCACCTGCCCCTGATTTGTAGTAGGCATCTTTGGGAGCGCCGGCGACGTGGTCATCCGAGTTGTTCTCGAACTGCAGCGTGAATGGGCAGTGCGGATTGAACTTCGACGGCTGGTTGCAAAGCGCGATGTAATCCGCGGGAACAAGCTGCTGCTCACCCCATTTGCCGTGATGGAGCAGGCAGTAACAGAAACGCAACGCATCCGTCGCGTGAACAGCGATACTCCCAGCCCCATTGGCATGCGGCATGTCGAAATCGCCTCGACGCAGGCAATAGCCCCAAGCTCCCCAACCCATCGGCTGGGCCAATCGCTCACGGATGTAGTCCTGCAATTCCATCCCGGTCACATGCCTGAGAACGATGGATGCGATGTGCGGCGAAGGTGAAGAGTAGGAGTATCCCGCACCGGGATCCGTCCAGAGCGGGACGTGCAAAGAGGATGAATCCAGTTCACGAATGTTCTGACCTGGCACGGGCTTTAACTGCGTGACCTTTCCGTTGACGATCCCTGTAGGTGCCTGCCCCTCACCCCAGAACCCGGCGCTCATGCACAGCAACTGTCCGAGCGAGATCTCGGCTTTGCGGGGATCATCCAATGGCAATGCCTCCGGGAGATACTTCTCGTTGAACACCTTGGTTTCGAGCCCGTCTGGAACCTTGCCCTGAAACTCTTTGAGCATGATGCCGCAAGCGATGCTCGTGTAAGCCTTCCCCGTGGAAGCCATGTCGGGATTGGCGTCGCGGCTGGCTCTCCCAAAGTATTTCTCGAAGACAAGATAGCCATGCCTGACGACGAGAAGCCCTCCATTTTGAGTGCATCGCTGGGTGAAATCGTATGCCCGCTCCAGCCTTTGGAGATCCATTCCCGCAAGGTCACCAACCTGTTGGGCATCTTTCGTGGTTCGCCATCCTCCCTCGGTGTCCGGCACCGGAAAGTATTCTGAGGCATTAAGAATCCCTGCGAAAGTGAGTATGCAGATTGAGCAGCTTGCTGCCAAAAACCGAGAGTAATGCGCGCGCTTCATCATTAACCTCATAGATGGTCATCGATGTTCATGGCGAGAATTCTTGGATTCGCGACGCCAATGACTTCGTGACTTTGCGGTGCGGGATCGTCGCCTCCACGAACGGCTCACCAATCGGGTCGTAGCCTAGCTTTTCGTAAAACTCCAAAGCTGTCTGTCGCGCGTGAGCAAACACCGTCTGAAAACCACGCTTCATTGCAACCCCTTCGGCACTCGAGACAAGCTTTGCTCCGACGCCTTGCCTTTGGAGATCCGGATGCACTGCCACTTGTCTCATCTTTACCGTCGCCGCATCAATCGGCTTCAGCAGCAGGATTGCCATCAACCGATCACCGTCGAAACCCGCCAGATGGATGCAGTTAATTTCATCGCCCAGCTCTTCATCGGAGAAGGTCAGGCCCAGCGGCATCCTCAATACCGATGCCCTCAATCGCAAGGCATCGGCATGTTCGACTGACCCGACTGCGATTTCGCGAAAAGTCATGAACTGGTAGAGGGTCGCCTATCGGACGAGCGCGTTTCCCAACCGCCGTCACCGCACGAGGCCACACTCTCCTTCAAACCACGCCGCATTCAGGTGAGCCAAGGGGCCCTTGAGCTTTTCGAGTTCGTCGGAAGGCCCGTGGAATTCAATCCGTGCGAGATCGGAATTCGTCAGCATTTCCGCCAGCAGATCACCGACGTTGGCGAGATGCGCGAGCACGCTTTCAGCATCCACATACGCTTCACGGCAGAAAATCTCGTCATCGTTGATGGTGAATTCGTAGTGCAGGACTTTTTGTTCGCTGGCGGTCTTCTCGACGAAGCGCGGAAGGAGAGCTTTCGCGGCGTGAAGTTTTCCAGAGTGCACTTTGAAATACGGGTGGATGCTAACCGGAGAGATATTCATGGGTCTTCCTCAGACTATCCGGGCGATTCTGGCAAACGAGAAAATCCGAGGAGAGGGTGGACCTCAATTTCATCGTGCATAGGAACAAGGTCGATGAGTTGATGGTCGCATGAGCCAGCCAAATCCGAACGATCCTCTCCATGGAATCACACTCGAGAAAATCCTGGTTTTTCTCGTGGAGAACTACGGATGGGAGGAACTCGGCCAGCGCATCGAAATCCGATGTTTCAACTGTGACCCGAGCATCAACTCGAGTTTGAAGTTTTTGAGGAAGACGGAGTGGGCGCGAAAGAAGGTCGAAGCCCTTTATCTTTGGACGAAAGAGCCGTGAGACCGGACGAACTCGAAATGCGTGGCGCGCACGTCCAGACACGAACACTCTCGTGAGTGGATTTGCTTCTCCCCTTTTGGAAATCCAAGGGGAGAGCGGGTGAAGAGACTCGAACTCTCGATTCGAGTCTAGCCCTTGGATAACTCCAACTCACTCTGTAGAAACACATCGCTGGACGTCTTTGACACGCCTGGATGTTCTGACTACGTTCTGACTTATGGCGACACTAATCAGAGACTCGCAAGGGCGCTCGGGCACAGAGCATAGTCCTCTCGACTTGCTCGTTCCTCGTAGCATTAACTTCCTACTTCAACGCGCCAAACAATGAGACCGGAAACGCCTAACCATGCGCTGCAGCGAACTGCTCCGGGCGTCACGGCTCCTGCTCCCCGCAGACCCGCCGCGCAGGAGCCGCGCCGCCCCCCGCAGTCGCTGAGCTTGGGGTCGTTAGGCGCTCCTACGCGCTCACTGTGAATGAAGCCATGAAAATAGTCGTCCTTGCGCTGACTCTCTTGCTCATCCCCTCTCTTACCCGTGCGGAGGAGTATGATTTCCGCTCTGACCGTTACGGGGACATCTTTCTCTACACCGACAAAGGCAAAGAGCGGGTCGTTGTCATGCGGACCAGCAAGACACCCGGAAATGAGGAAACAATCTTTGAGTCCCGCCTCACCCCTTCCGGCGTCGGAATCTACGTGACGCCGAAGGGCACCGTATTCACGCTCAAACACCTTCCAGCGCCAGTTATCAATGATGGCAACCGGCACATTAACAGCGGCGACTGGCAGCTCACCGTCAGCGGACACGGTGCTGAATTCAAGCGCCTGAAACCCAAAATGCCCATTGTAGAGCTCGAGGAAACGCCGCCGCTCGTGTATCTTGGCTCAAAGGCGAATCTAAAACTCTTCCGCCCGTAAGGATGGTCTTCGTCCTTCTCCGCACGCTGCCAAAGTGGCGTAGCCTTTGGGGTTTACCTCTCGGCAGTGAGTGGTTGGGCCTGCCTCTTTTATGGTTTCGGATCCACGAGAGACTCCAATGAATGCGCCTAACCAAATCGATGCAGCTAACTGCTCCGAGTCGTTAGGAGCCTGTTGAAAAACCTCGCCAGAGCGTGGGCCGATTGAGTAGGAGGAGGGATGTTCAAGCCGCGCCAAAAGAAGCCGCAGCAAAAGGAGTTTTGGGTGGCGGCGGATCGTCTGCCGCAGGCCAGTCCGAGTCGGTTTTATGAGTTACTCAATGGAACTCGAAAAGATGAAGTTCGCGGAGCAAGTGTGGGCGGGTTGTGCGGCGGCCTATGCCGACGCGGCCCGGGGCGGGCGGCCGGGGATTGATCCAGTGGTTTATTTCAAGATGTTGATGATCGGCTTCTTTGAGGGCCTGGGCAGCGAGCGGGAGATTGCGGCGCGGTGCGCGGACTCTCTTTCCCTGCGGGGCTTTCTGGGCTACCGGCTCGACGAGGCGACGCCGGACCATTCCAGCATGACGGTGATTCGGCAGCGGCTGGGGAGTGAGTGCTTTGAGCAGGTGTTCGCCCTGGTGCTGGCGGCGCTGCATCGGCACGGGCTGCTCAAGGGCCGGCATCTGGGGATCGACTCCAGCGTGATCGAGGCCAACGCCAGCCTGCGCAGCCTGAGCGAGCGCAACACCGAGGAGGCTTACTGGGACTATGTGCAGAGACTAGCCAAAGAAGCCGGCCTGGAGACGACGGAGGGCGCGGCCTTGCGCAACTTCGATCGCAAACGGACGGGCAAGAAGCTCAGCAATGAGCAGTGGCAAAACGCGCATGACCCGGACGCGAAGATCGGCCGAACCAAGGATGGGGCCACCGACATGGTCTATCTGCCCGAACACACCGTGGACCTGGAGACGGGCGCGATCGTCCAAGCGCAGGTGCTGCCCGGCGATCACCGGGACAGCGAAGACTTGAGCACCCGCGTCATCGAGGCGGTAATCAACGTGCAGGTCGCGCAGGGCGTGACCGATCAGGAGAAGGTGCCGCAGACACTGACCGCGGACAAAGGTTACTTCTCTTTGGAGGAGATCGGACGCCTGCAGGAACTAACATTGAAGACGGTGATCAGCGACCCACGCCGGGACCAACGACGGTTGGACAAACTCGAGCCCGCCCAGCGTCAGACCCTGGCCCGAGCGCAACGTTCGGCGAGCAGCAAGTATGGCCGGGCGTTACTGCGCAAACGAGGTCAGCACATCGAACGCAGCTTTGCCCATCTGCTCGACGCCGGCGGTCTGCGGCGGGCCACCGTCCGGGGACTGGAGAACCTCAACAAACGGCACCAGATCGCTGCCGCCTGCTACAATCTCTCCCAACTCCTGCGCCGCCTCTACGGAATAGGCACTCCCAAGCAGTGGGCGGCTTGTTTTTGGCTCCTGATTGTGGTCTGCAAGGCACTTCTCCTCCGCTTGGGCGCCCTTCGGTCCACCCACCGCCCAAATCTCTCCACAACTGCCGACGTTCTCGCCTTTAACCGGGTATCTGGATTCGGC
>JBBQZX010000034.1:0-51076 GCA_038207335.1 Chthoniobacterales bacterium
CAGTGGGCGGCTTGTTTTTGGCTCCTGATTGTGGTCTGCAAGGCACTTCTCCTCCGCTTGGGCGCCCTTCGGTCCACCCACCGCCCAAATCTCTCCACAACTGCCGACGTTCTCGCCTTTAACCGGGTATCTGGATTCGGCTGTTCTTCAACAGCCTGTTAGGCGATTCTACCCGTCTCGTGTGAAGGAGCGCGAATTCCCATATGTGCCCAAATCAACCAAAGGCCTTCGACTTGGTGACTTTTGGGCTATCCCACTCGATGGCGCCGAGTTTGCATGTGGGCGTGTCGTTGCCTTCGACTACCACAACGGCAAGCAAGACCTCCGTGGATTTCTCGCCGGTCTGCTCAATTGGGTATCCGATTCCCCACCGACATTCGACAGCATTGCCGGCGCTCAGCCCGTCATTGAGGGCGGTGCTCACATTCGAACGATTCTCGCCACCGGCGGCACCATTCTCGGCAATCGCCCTTTGGAGTTGGACAGCATCTCACCAGCATTGGCTCTTTGCAGCGCGGGCGGGCCACACTGCCGCGTCATGCGTGGTTTCGAGTTCGTCCGGCCCGCAACGAAGCAAGACATCGAGAGTCTTCCCGTCTTTTCCACATTCGGATTCATGGTCATGCGCAACTATGCCAACTCGAAACTGCGCCGAATCGCCCAACCATGCGCTGCAGGCATGTGGGTGGACATGAAGACGGTCAGGGCGCTGGGGTGGTCTTCGGGAGGGCTGTCTCGGTGAGCACCCGGGAGGCGTATTCGGCGAGCATGCGGTGGCCTTGGGGCGTGGGATGCAGGCCGTCCGCCGAAAACAAGTGGTGGGTGTCATTCGCGCCTGTCGTGACGTCGGTGAAGCCAAACTTCCCGGGATCGGCGACGACGTCGTTGAAGCGCTGGAAGAGGTCGAGTTTGACGATCTTCAATGTGGGATGCGCCTTCTGGAGCCGGAGGATGGCGGCGTCCATCTCGGTGTTGTGCGCGCGCACGGCCTTTGTGACGGCGGCGAGATAGACGGGGGCCAGCGAGGGCAGGACGGTCGCGCGTTTCTGGACGGATGGTGCCTGGGCGACATCGAAGACATTGCCCCACAGCACGGTTTTGACGCCGGCCCTGGCCAGCGCGTCGATCTGCCCCTCGGTGCTCTTCGCCACGGCCTCGCCGGCTTTGTCCAAAGTCGCCCACTCGGTGAGGATCTGGTCCACGCCGATGGAGGCGAGCATGATGTCATTGGTGCCGATGACGACGATGTGCAGCGCATCCGGCAGCACGCCGCCGGTGTTGAAAGCGGGGTTCAGATAGCGCTGCGAGACCTGCACGGTGAGGTCCTGGCCGCGGTTGCGCTCGAAGCTCGTGCCCGCCGTGGCTGCGGTGCCCGCGCCGCCGACGGCGTAATTGCTGCCATGGAGCCAGGTGGTGATGCCGGAGACTTTGAAGCCCGGAACGTTCAGCATCTGCGGCCCGGCCAGCACCTTCACCCACGTCGCCCGGGTCTTGGACATCATGTCCTCGGACTTGATCCAGCGGTTGCCCATGTCGCTGAGGCTGTCGCCAAAGGTGACGAGGCCCGTAAAGTCCGCCGCATGGCAGAGCGACGCGAAGGCGAGGAGGAGGAACGCGGAGAGCTTCATCGGGAAGATCGAACCGCAGGACATCCCCCGTGACAAGACCGCGATCCGGTGTCTGATGCGCAGCGGCTTTAGGGAGCGATCAGGAGCTCGCCCCAGTTCTTGGGCTCGGGCATTAGCTCGAAGACGGCGTCGTCCACGATGCCGGTGTGCTGGTTGTTCCAGTAAGAGCGGAGGCGCGTGCGCTGGCCGGCGGGGTCGCCGTAAGTCAAGCCGAAGTCGGCGTGCAGCGTCTGCCCGGCGGTGGGCATGAAGTCGAGGCTGGCGAGCGGGATGGCGGCTTCCACGAGGTAGCCGTTACCGCGCTTGGTGAGCTTGATCTGCGCGTCGGCGAGGACTTTGACGTCGCCGACGATGTATTCCTTGATCACGCCCGAGCTGAAGGTCTTCGGGCTGCCGCCTTTGCCAGCGACGGGACGGTAGAGGACCGCGGTCGGGGTTCCTTTGAAGTTGCCGATGCTCAGCCGGAGGTCGCCCGCGACCGCTTTCTCGCGCTTGACGTCGGCTTTCGGGTCGGTGCCGAGTTGGAAGTCCACGGTGTCGCCGCTGAGGTAGAGGTTTTCTGCCTGCTGCGCGCCATTGACCCACGGCGTTGCGTCGCGCACATCCCAGGCGAGGTAGAGGTTTTGGCTATCCCAAGCGGCGGCGCTGCGGACGGTGGTCTCTTCGGATTTCTGGAAACGAAGGAGCTCCACGCCGGGGAAGTCCTGGTCGAGGTTGCCGGTGAGCTTCGGGGTCAGCTTCTTGAGGGTGACTCGCCGGATGCCCACGGTGGCCTGGAGTTGCTGGTCGTGGAATTTCTGCGCCTCAGCGACTTCGGCGGTGGAGATGGAGACGCTGGAGCCGGCGAGGGCTTTGACGGTTTCGAGGCCGGTGACTTCGAGGTTCCAGTAGGCGGTCTTGCCGGCTTCGACGTAGAGCTTGCCGTCGTTGCCGAGGGTGACGCTGCCACCGAAATCTTCGCCGCCCATGCCAGGCGGGCAATGCGACATGTCCGCGCCGGGGATGGCGGCGTCGGGCCATTTGATTTTCATCGGATCGCCCTCGAAGAGCCGGGTGAGGTAAAAGCCGTCCTCGGTGACGATGTGCCATTCGCCGACGTTGGTCGGGATCACCCAGACGTTGCCGATGGGCTTCGGCAATTTCACACTGCCGGTGGGGCTGTAGGAGCCGCGAATCATCCCGACTTGCGGCGGGCAGGCATTGTGGGAGCCGTGGACGCCGACGAAATTGTCGGGATAGCTCCAGCGCTTCTGGCCGGTGGCGATGTCGAAGCAGTTGAGGACGGCGTGAGTTTCGCCGTATCTGCCGGGCTCGAGAACGAGCGAGGTATCAGCGGAGGCGACGCCGGCGGCGGGCATTTTCGTGGAGACGGTGAGGTCGTATTTCGGTGCGCCGCACGCGGTGAAGCCGGTCGGTTTGAAAAGTCGGTCGCCGGAAGTGAAGGCGAGATCCGGGCCGAGATTCATGTACCAGCCGCTGAAGCGCACGGTGCCATCGACGGTCTGCACTTCCTCCGGCTGCTCCTGCTCGTCGCCGTTCGCGTCCGTCCAAAGCGTGGTCTTGGCCGTCTTGTCCTTGCCTTCAGGGCGGAAGGTGGCGCGCAGCTTGTAGTCTCCCTCGCCGAGGCGCTCGAAGATTTTCACGGGGCCGGCTGCGAAGGCCCAGTTGGTGGCGACGGCCAGATACAAGTGGCCGTTGGAGCCGGTGGAGAAGCGCGCGTTTTCGCTGCCGGTGCGAGTGACGACCGCGGTCGGATGCGCCTTGCCCGTCTGAGGGTCAAGCCGCCATTCGCAGCCCTGGCCGAACATCACGTTCGGGTCCGCCGGAGAGATCGCGCCGCCGAGCGCGCCGTAGCCGGTCGAGCCGAAAAACTCGTGGTCGAGCTTGCCGGTCTTGGTGTCCCAGACGCTGACGCGCTTCGGCGCGCCGTCCTCTTCCATGACCCAGAGCTTGCCCGCCGCATCCACGGCCATCGCTTTGACGAAACGCGTTCCATCCGACTGCCAGGGTCCGAGCAACGCGCGGCCGCCCTTGCGACCGATGGTCATGATGGTGTCCTTTCCTTTGCGGACGAGCACCTGATTGTCGGGCTCGCCGTTGGCAAAATAGGTCAAGCCATCAGGGCCGGTCGCCTCGGCAAATTCCTTTTGGCCTTTCGAGCCGGGCGTGACTTTGGTCTGCACGAGCTTGCCGTTCAATGGATTCACCTCGGCGAGTAATTCATCCTGGTAGAAGGCGAGCCACAGCTTGCCGTCCTGGAAGAATACGCGGTCCGCCTTTTGCGGCTTCACCGCGGCGTCCGCGGCCCAGAGCGATTTCGTCTTCAAATCGGCGATGTCGCTGCGTTCCCACGGAACGTAGCTGCCGTCCTTGGCGTTGAGTTTGTAAAGGTTCGCGCCCTCGGCATCCGGGCCGACGTTGCCGCCGAGGACGAAGAGCACGCCCGCGTGGACGGCGAGCGATTTCACGCCAGAGATGCCGCCGCGATTGTTGCCCCACTGCGGCTTGCCATCGAGGTCGCAGGCCAGTACCGATTTGCCGGCTTCGGCTGCGCTCCAACCGAGAAAAACTTGCGGGCCTTCCGTGGCGACCGCCACGGGCAAGCCGTGGTCGCCGCCCCAGTTGCCCGCGCCATCCGCGCTGTCCCACGGTGCGACGCCGCCATTCGCGGCCCAGCCGCGGAGTTTCAGTCCGATGCCGGTATTGGTGAGCGCGCTCCACTCGTATTTGCCGGCCGGGACCGGTTCGCCGGGACGCGTCCACGAGGGCGTGGTCAGGCCGTCCCATTTCACGGTGTGCTTACCCTGGCTGAAGAAGGCGGAGTTGAGCAACTGACGGACGACCTGGCCCTCGGCGTTTTTGAGGTTCAGCGAGATGAAGCCGTCCGCGGGCATCGTGAACTCGATCGGTTTGAAGCCTGCGAGTTCCTCAGACTTGATCAGCCCGGTCCAGTCGATGACCGGCACGCCTTTCTCCATTTTGACCGGGAACTCCCGCGCATCCGCGAGCCGGACCGATTGCGGAAAGCTCGTGCTCTTCGCCTCGAGCGTCGCGGTGCCCCAAGTCTGCGACGCCATGAACGTGAAGACGCGGTCGGGCGTGATGCCGGATTTGAAGAGCTCTTTCACGGTCGCGCGCCCCTTCGTGCCAATCGTGAAATTCGGCTCGAAGGTCAGCGTGAACGAGCCGCCCGCCTTGATCGGCTGGCCGTCGCGCGTCAGCAATTTCCACGGAATCGCGATTTCCTGCACGTAGCCTTTCCCGTCTGCATTCACGGCAAACGCCTGCTGCGCGCCGGCGGTCTTCTTGGCGTCCTCAATGACGCCCTCTTTGAAGTCCTTGCCCTGCTCGATCTTGATCACGTCGGCGCCGTCGCGTCCCCTCCAAGCGTTGAAATGCTGTCCGCGCTCCTGCGGCGTGCCGGGCGCAGTGAGGGTGCGAAACTGGAGACAGTCGCCCGCGAAGCCGTAGTCCGCGATCGTCTGGCCCGGATTGTTCAGCGGCGTTTCATCGGTCCAGCGGGCGAGCACGTAAAGGTTCTCCGCGTCATACTGCGCATGCAACCAGATCGCGTAGTGTTCGCGCTGCACTTCGGTGTCGTCGCAGGCGAAAATGCCGGCGGACAAATCCCAGTCGTCCACCTTGCCATCGATGACCATTTTCGCCGGAGCGGGGAGGACGCGGAAGCTGACGTTTTCCGTCGGCGTGGCGAGAGCGGCAAAAGGAGCGAGCGTCGCCACGGCAAAAGCGGCGCAGAGGATCGATGATTTCATGTGGGTAAAGTGGTGCTGGGGAAAGCGGGTTGGAGATACCGCAGTGCGGCAAAGTTCTTAGTAGTCGGCCACGGACCCGTCCGGGTTCTTCGCGCCAGGCCACTTGAAGGGCACCGGCGGAACTTTCGCGAGCGCGGCTTCATCGACCTCGACACCGAGGCCCGGACCCTGCGGCAGCGAGGAGTCGCCGTTCTTGTCCACCTCCCAGCTCTTGTGCAAAACGCCGGCGCAATCATTCGGATAGCACTCGTGAATGAGGAAAAGCGGGATCGAAGCAACCGCGTGAAAGCTCGCTGCGACACCGAGAAACGAAGCGATCGAATGCGGCGCGAGCGGCACCGTGTAAGTCTCCGCAAGGACCGCGACTTTCTTCATCTGCGTGATGCCGCCGCCATGCGCGCAGTCGTGCTGAATGATGTCGATGCACCGCTCCTGCAAATAGGGAATCACGTCCCAGATCGTGCGGTCGCGTTCGCCGGTCGCGAGCGGCACGCGGACGGCCTGCTTGATCCGCTTGAAGACTTCGATGTTGCCCGGCACCGCGGGCTCCTCGATCCAGAGCACGCTGTAAGGTTCGATCGCATTGGCGAGCTGAATGAGGATCGGCGGCGGCATGCACGAGTGCGCATCGAACATCACCGCGCCGTCTGCGCCGACGCGCTCACGGGCTTCCTTGATGGCTCGGACGCACCACTCGATATCGGGCGGATTTCCCGATGCAGGCTTCGGACCGCCCGCGCCGATCTTGAAGGCTTTCGGCGAAGGATACGTGCGGATCTTGTCGCGCGTCGGCCCACCGAGCAGCCGGTAAACGGGCACGCCGTGCAGCTTCCCGGTGATGTCCCACAGCGCCATGTCGATCCCCGCGATCGTGTGCAGCATGAACGCGCCGCCGCGGAAGTCCCGATGCGCGCGGTAGATTTTCTGCCAGAGATGCTCGATGCGCGTCGGATTTTCGCCGTCGAGGAGCTCGAACATTGACTGCACCAGCGGCACCACCACCGCCGGAGGTAGCTGGGAGATTTCGCCCCAGCCGAAGACGTTTTGATTCGTCTCAATCTTCAGCAGCGTTTTGTTGGCAACGGGATAGGTCTTGAAGCCGGTGATCTTGATGCTGGCCGCGCGATCCTCCACCTGCACCGCCGGATTATCCGCGCCGATGGCGTCGTGCAGCAACGCCCAGCCCGCCGCGGCGACTCCGGAGGCGGCGAGCATGCTGCGCCGCGTAATCCCACGCGGCTCGCCTCGACTGGATGCGTCTGGAGTCACTTGCTGATGGCCAATTGCACGCGGGCTTCACCGCCGGCCACGCAGATGCTTTCGAGGCGCAGTTCCTGTTCGCCTTCACCCGAAAAGATCGGCTGAATTTCCAAGGTGTGCTCGGTCGTCGCGTCGAGTCCTTCGGCGATGATCTGCGCGTGGTGGCAATTTCCTTTGACCATGTTGGCCAGCAAAGCGCCGTCGAATTCCGTGAGGGTCTGCTTGCCGTCGTTGGATTTGTATTCCACCACTTTGCCGTCGATGAGCGCGCGATATTTAACCGATTTGGTCGTCGATTCGCCAAAGAGCATCACCATGTTCCCGCTGAATTTCACGATGATCGGAGCGACCGAGGCCGGCTCACCTTTTTTGGGAGTGGCGATGACTTCATCGTCGAGCCAGCGCGACATCAGCATGTCGAAGTAAGCCGACACGGGATTCGGCACGCCGACGTGCCAGCCTTCCGGCAGCGCGCCGAGGCTGGAAATGCGGACGCGCGCATTTTTCATGTAGATATCCGCATACAACATCTTCGGTGGGGCGGCGCAGACCAGTTTGGCTTTGACCGCGTCCTGAAACGCCTGCCACGCGGCGTCGGCGAAGATCACGTAGCCCGCATCGCCCGGGTGCACGCCATCGAAAGGCCAAAGCTTTGGTAACGTGGCGTCGCCGCTTTTCACGAGCTGCTGCGCGAGCATAACGGCGTCACCGATCGCCGTATGGTAGGCGTCGCTAATGGCGTGATGCGCGGCCTCCCGGACGAACTTGTCGGTGTTTCCGACCTGCACGTCCCACTGGAAGGGAAACACCACTTGCACGACCGGCGCGTGCGCGTCCTGAATGATCCGCCGCACGAGCGACTCATAGGACGCGAGCCGTTCCACATTCGGATCGCCGATGCCGTCGTTCGCGGTGAAATCGAGAAACACGAGATCGGGCTTTCGCCGCAAGACATCGCGCTCGAAGCGGAAAACCCCGAGCTGCGAACTCGTCCCGCCAATCGCCGCGTCCCAGAATTTGAAATGCGCTTTCGGATACGCCGCCTCCAGTCGCTGCGCCATCAATCCGCGATACGACGTGAGCATCGGATCACTGGCATTCGCCCCCCAAGTGAGAGACGCGCCGAAAAAGACGACGTTGAGCCGCTCACCCGCCTGAGCGCGGGTGTGAAAATCTCCGAAGCTGGGAGTCGCCGTGCTCGCCTCGTCTGCGGAGAGCGTTGCCAGAGCGAGCACGGCGCTCAGGAGAAGGGAAAAGATGAACCGGGTGATCACGTGCAGGGTAAGAACCAGTCATCGTCATTAATATTGGCCATTTGAAGGACGCACGGACTTTCCGCTTCGTGTGAAGATCGTCGTCGGCTCGCTTCCCGCCAGACTTGCGCTCATCGGGCGGGGACACGGTTTCCCGATCCTGACCCACTCAGCTATTTCACTGCTTTCCTCACTTCTCCTTCGGCGAGAAACCAAGGAGTTGAAGCTAATCCACCCCAGCCGGACGGATCGTGATTTGCCACGAAGATGCGCCGCAATGTTTCGTCGTAAGGGATCAGCGCTTGCCACAAGACTCCTGGTGAGTCCTTCCAGAGCGGATCGGCCGGTTCGCCATCCATCCGCTGAAACTTGGCGCCCTCGACCTGCTGGTTCCACATATAGTCGCGATTCGTCGCGATGAGCCGATCGATGTCTTTCTTCGTGAAAATGATGCCGTGCGCGTAGGCATCGACGATGGCACCGACATCGATCCCATAGTACCCGCCGTTGGGATGGACGCCGACCCAATGCTTGGTGCTGCCATCGGGCTTGTAATCCCAAGGACCTGCGGGATTCCAGTAATCCCAGATGAAGTATTTGCCATCCGCACGGGTCTTCATGCGCCCTTTCATCACGCGAAACCATTTCTCGGCGCGGTCGCGATAGATGGGCTTCTTCGTTACGTCGTACATCGCGAGCATCCAGTTCGCGATGTGGTTTTCCTTGTTGGCGGGATTGGTAAAGCCGGTGGTCACCCGATCCGCATAGCCGGCGGACCATTGGCCGGTCTGGCGATCGATGCCAAAGGTGGGCACGATCCAGACTCCGCAGGCATTCGCTTCGCGCCAGCAAGCGCGGGCATCCCATTTCTCGAAGGTCTTATCCGCGAGTTCGAGATAGCTTCGAGCCTTGGCGCCGTATTTTTCATTCAGAGCGGGATCGTCGCGAATCGTGCCCGCCATGAGGACGATCGGACGGAACATCATCGCCTCCCCCAGCAAGCTATCCGCGTCGTAGAGCTTCGATTCACCACCTCCGCCATCGCCCTTCGGCCACCCGATGAAACCGTCCGGCTCTTTCGTGCCGCGCCGGATGCACGAGTCGGCCCAGTCGATCAATCTCTCGATCCACTTTGGATCGCGCGTGGCGAGGTAACCATAGTAGAAGCCATTGAGAAACGGGCTGACCAGCCACCCGAGTTCCTCGCCCGTTTCCTTGTCGCAATAGCGATTGCGAGAGTCGCCGCTAATGTTCTTTTCCCACCGGGCGAGCCAGTCCTTTCCTGTGGCGCTGTCCTTGAAGGAGGTGGAGCTCTCGGTGCCTTTCGGTGCATCGTCCGCGCACAGCCTCGTTGCAGACTCGCCGCAAATCGCTCCGATCGACATGCAGGCAAGAAAGCTGCGGCGGTTCATGGCCGCGAATCTATCGAGGATTCGGGTGCCCCGACCAGCAGTTCATTCCCCTTAGTGAGCGGCGAATGGCTCGCCATAGCGTTCCGCGCCCTCGGGAAACTTTGCAGGCACAGCAAACTGCACGCCGGCGCTTTCGACAGCAGGGGCGCGGCGCGAAAGGACGCATTTCACTTTGAACCCGCGGCGGCGATGGCTTCGGCGACGGTCTTGGTGCCAGTGGGTTGCTTGTCGTTGAATGGGCCGTCGGCGCTGCCCGCGGGCCAGTCGGCGGAATTGGCGTATTGGCCTTCGTCTTTGTAGAGCTTTTGCAGGCGCTCGATCTCGGCTTTCAGCTCGGCGAACTTGGCGGCGACGGCGGGCTGCCTGGCCTCCTTTTCATCGTAGAGGAGGTTGTGCTGCTCGGTCGGATCCTTGGTGATGTCGAACATCTCGTAGGCGTCCTTTTTCCAGTAATAGATGAGCTTGTGCGTAGCGGTGCGAACGCCGAGATGCGCGGCGGTGTTGTGGTCGCCCGGATCGTGGTAGTAGCGGTAGTAAATGGAGGTGCGCCAGTCGGCGGGTGATTCGCCGTGGAGGAGCGGGACGAGCGAGCGGCCCTGCATGGAGGCGGGAATGGGCAGGCCGGCGAGGTCGAGGAAGGTGGGCGCGAGGTCGATATTCGCGACAAATTGCGCGGGGGTGCTGCCGGCTTTGATTCCGGGACCGCGGACGATGAGCGGGACGCGGAGGCCGGGCTCATACATGAAGCGTTTGTCGTAGAGCCCGAGGTCGCCGAGATACCAGCCATTGTCGGCGGAGTAGAAGACGATGGTGTTCTTTGCGAGGCCGCTGCGGTCGAGGTAGTCGAGGACTTTGCCGACGGAGTCGTCCACGCCCTGCACGCAGGCGAGGTAGTCCTGCATGTAACGCTGGTATTTCCACTGGATGAGTTCTTTGCCCGTGAGGGTTTTCTTCGTGCCGTTGGGCTGTGTGACTTCGACTTCCATCGGCTTGAATTTGAGCCACTGGGCGAGCGCGGGGCCTTTGAGGTCGGCCGGCGGCTCGAGCTTAAGGTCGCGGCGAGTCAGGTCTTTGGCGACGGTTTGCTGGTTTTGCGGCAGCGCGGCGGGACGCGTTGCGTAGTCGTCCCAGAGTGTGTCGGATTCGGGGATTACTCTGTCTTTAAAAAGTGCCTTGTTCCGCTCGTCGGGCTCCCAATCACGATGAGGGGCCTTTTGATGGAGCATGAGGAAGAACGGCTTGTCCTTTGGACGCGTCTCGATCCACTCAATGCCAAGTTCGCCCGTGATCTCGGTGCAGTGGCCCTGGATGTTGAGTTTGTGCCCGGGGACGAGAAAGACGGGATTCCAATACACGCCCTGGCCGGGCAGGACCATCCAGCGGTCGAAGCCCGTGGGATCGGAGCCGAGGTGCCATTTGCCGATGATGCCGGTGTGATAGCCCCCGGCTTGCAGATGTTTCGCCACGTTGTCGCGCGAGCCGTCGAAGCGGTTGAAGACGGGGACGCCGTTCAGATGGGAGTATTGGCCGGTCAGCAGTGTGGCGCGGCTAGGCGTGCAGATGGAATTGGTGACGAACGAATTCGTGAACCGCGCGCCGCCCTCGGCGATACGGTCGATGTTCGGCGTTTTATTGACCTTCGAGCCGTAGGCGGAGATCGCGTGTTGCGCGTGGTCGTCGGAGAAAATGAAGAGGATGTTCGGCCTTCCCGCCGCCGGCTCCGCGGCCCGCAGGCTCGTGAGCGAAGCCAGGAGAAGGAACGCGGCAATGGGGATCAGTTCGCGGAGGCGTGAATGGGGATGGGTTGCTTTCATACGGGTTGGCTGGAGGAGGGAGAGGGCCGAGCGGCGGGTAATGTTCTTCGGGATTTCGACGTTCAGCGCAATGCTGGAGCGGGCTCGAGTTCCACCCAGCGCGCATCAACTTTCTGGCCGACGTGGATGGCTCACGGCTGACTTTGCGAGGCAGTGAAAATGTGACCTCCGCGCTTCGGCACGCCGGCTTTGGTCCAGTCGAAGATGACCCTCACCGGGGAGAGAATAATGAGAGCGTCTACTGCCCCTTCGCCCCATCCATCCCATTCGCGGCTGCGGCGATGTAATCCACGATCTTCGCCTGCTGCGCATCGTCCACATGCGCCCGCCGCGACATCGAGCCGACGATGCTTTTCCATCCGCCCATCGAGCGCGAATCGACCATCTCGAGGTCGTGACACTCTGTGCAGCGGCTCGTGTAAATGCGCCGACCTTCCTCCAATGCGGCGGGCGGCGTGCTCACTTTCGCCGCCGCTAAAAATGCCGCGGTCACCGGCGGCGAGGTGCGCTCTTCCATCGCGCCTTCCATTTCTTTTTTCAGCGCGCGCAGCCTCAGATCATCCACGGCACGCTTCAATCCATGCTCCAGCGCCGAGAGCGCATGCACCGCGCCGCCCGCAAATTTCCGCATCCGATCCGCGGCTTTGAAATCATCCGCGGCGTCGGCCAAATCTTTGTTAACGCGGGTTTCCAGTGTTTTCAGTTCCGGTCGACCCGGCTCCGCGACCAGCCCGTCGGCGACGATCTTCGACGCCTCCACCGCGCGATGCAGCGCCAGCGCCTGACGCCCGCGCCACACCGCGCGATTGGAAATCGTCACGCGTTTTTCAATTTCCGCTCGCGCGAGTTTCGTCGGCGGCACGACCGTCCCCGGCACCGATTCGCCGAGGCGATCCACGGCTTCATCGAGCGGCAGCGCGAGGCAGATGTGGCCGAGCTTTTCGAGCTGCACCGCTGTGTCGCGGAGGCCGCCGAGCACATTGGAAAAAGCCGCGCGCGACGGCTGCGAAACGCGCGCCGCATTCGCCGCTGTCAGAGCGCCGCCGATGCGCGTGGCGAGAGTCGGCGCGATGGTTTTATACGCCGGGTCCGCCGCCGCGCGGGCGAGGAGTTTCCGCGCTTCATCGACACGCTGATCGCGGAACGCCTCAACCCCGCGAAGCAGATCATTCCACGCATCCGGGGACGTCGGCTCCAGCGCGTCCGCCGGCAGCGTGACGGCGATGAGCGTGCCGTCCTCTTTGAAAAACGACACGAACACTAGCGCCTGCGCGGCGTCATCTTTTAGAACGCTGAACTCTTGTCCCTTCGGCGCTCCGAGAAAATTGTCGCCTTTGAAAAGAAGCGTCTCGCTGCGCGTGAGCCGCACGAGATCGCCGGCTTCGAACGCGGCGAAAGTCGAGGTTGCCGTCGCGAACAGCGCGGTCGCGACGCAGAGAGTTCGGGAGGTAATCAAGAGGCGAATCATCGTGAGCACCATTGCGCGAATTCGCCACACGAGCCAGCGCCAAGCGAACCGCCTGCGCGATTTACTCTCGCGCCGCACCGCCTCATGATCTTCGCCTATGCACATCCCTCGCCGCATTTTTCTCACCACGCTCCTCCTCGCCGCCGCGCTCCGCACGGTCGCATTTGCCGACATCGGAGTTGGTGCGAAACCGCTGCCGGGAGCGGAGGTCATCATCGACGGCTCGCGCGCGATGCTGGACGACAAATGGATTTACTGGGAAGGCCCGGGCTTCAAATCCGCGATGCCGATCAAGTGGAAGATCGTCGATGACCCCGTGGATTCTGGGACCGTGGTGATGACGGACGATCGGGCGGCGGATGGCGGAAAATTTGGCGCCGCAGACATCGTGACGAAGAAGGAATATCGCGATTTTCGACTGCACATTGAGTTCCTCGTGATGAAGCCCGGCGGCAATAGCGGCGTCTATTTGCAGAACCGGCACGAGATTCAAATCCTCGACGGCGACCGCGGAAAACACGGCATGGCCGCGGTGATCAATGAGGCCGAAGCGCCTTTCGACGCCTACAACGGAACCGGCAAGTGGAACGCCTATGACATCACCTTTCGCGCCGCGCGTTTCACCGACGGAAAGCGCACCGAGAAGGCGCTGGTGACGATTTACTTCAACGGCAAAAAAATCCACACCAACCAGCCGATCGCGCAAGTCTGGGGCGGACCGAACTCTGGCATCGACGGCGGGAACGACGGCGGAAAAGGAATCACCGACACGCCCGGCGGACTCAAACTCCAGTGCGAAGGCCACGATGTGCGCTACCGCAATGCGTGGATGAAGCCGCTCGTCATCGAGAAGCCGGACACGGATTTCAAAGAACCAGTTCCGACGAATTGATGCGGCAAAAAAGGTTGCCACGGCTCGGGACGGCACCTATTTTCCGCGGCTCTTCCGACCGGCCTTCCGGCCCCGGACGACGACCCGCGCGGTTAGCTCAGTGGTAGAGCATTACCTTGACACGGTAGGGGTCGCAGGTTCGAACCCTGCACCGCGCACCATTCGCAGAACCGGCGCAGCTTTGCGACGGGAGGTGATCAAAATCACGGCGGCGATGATCAGGCCACCCGCGATGAGCACACTTTTCGGCAGCGACTCGCCGAGGATGAATGAGCCGAGTAGCACGGCGATGAAGGGATTCACGTAGGCGTAGGTCGAGACGCGGGCGGGGGTGCTGACTTGCAAGAGCCAGACGTAGGCGGTGAAGCCGACGAGCGAGCCGATGGCGGTCAGGTAGGCGAAGGCATACACGGATTTCGCGGTGACTTGCGCGGCGTCGAAGCGTCCGATTTCGCCGCTCACTGCGCCGGCGAACAGGAGCAGCGTGCCGCCCGCGATCATCTGCATCGCGACCGTGAGCAGCGCGGAGTCCGGCTTCCGGGCGTGGCGCGAATAGATGGAGCCGAAAGCCCAGCAGAGCGACGCGAAAACCAGAAGCGCTCCACCTTTCGGATCGACCGCGCGATGTCCGGAAAGATCGTGGCTACCGACGATGAGGCCGACCCCCGCAAATCCAAGAGCGAGCCCCGCGAATACGGAACCTCGCGGACGGAGACCGCCGGGTCGCAGCCAGTCGATCAGGTTGATCCACAACGGCGTGGCCGCGATGATGAGCGCGGTCATGTTCGTCGGTACGGTTTGCTCGGCCCAGCTCACGCCGCCATTTCCCACGAGAAGCAAAAATGCGCCGACAATCGCCGCATCTCTCCAGTGAATCGCACGCGGACGCACCGCGCCGCGCGCCCGCATGACCGAGTACAGCACGACGCCCGCGATGACGAACCGCCCACCCGACATGAGGAGCGGCGGGAAGGAGTCGATGGCCAGACGAATGCCCAGATAGGTCGAGCCCCAGATGAGATACACGGCACCAAAAGCCGAGAGCACGAGCCACGTCGGCGGCGTCTGTTTCGACTCGAGTGTGCTCATGTCTCGCAGACCTCTGGTTGGTCGAAGATTTCGCAGTCCGCAAGTGCGGAGCGGACGGCGAGTTCGAGCGGCAAACCGGCATCGAGATAGATACCGCTCAGGCGCGCGACTTTGGCGAGTTGAGGCGCCGGGTGCTTTGCGGATTCATTTTCTTCATTGGTTTTCATGTGGCTTGGTTGGTTGAGCCGCAAGCCAATGGCGGGAAACAAAAAGCCCACCGCCTTGGCTGGCGGTGGGCTTTTTTGAGGACGGACTTTTTTGGGAAAAATCAGCGTCTCGAACCACCGCTTTGGGCCGCTGCCCAAATGGCAAAACGGACCGGCATCGAGCAATAGCTCGCGGCCTGTCGTTTGGCGTGGGTGTGGGGGTTGAGACTCATCGGAATCGAAGAGCGAGACGGATAGCTCGCGGGAAATTGATACGCAAGCGTAATTTCTCGGAGCTCGGACTTTGCGCTCAGGAGTCGCTCGCTGCTCGGGTATCGCCCGCCGCACGGCTCCGATTTTTCATCCGCTCGAGCAGGAGGCTCAGCTCGAAATGGGCGTCGCTTTCATCAGTGTGCGCCACCTCGAGCGGGACGAGCGCGGCAAAGGCGCTCTGATGCACAGGGATGAAATCCGAATCGTCATCGAAGGCGAGACCGACGCGCACTTGAAATTGGCGGCTCTTTCCATCGGAGACGCGACGGATTTGAAATTGGAAACGGGCGCCTGGCGCAATGACGGTGGACAGCATGTGAATCGCTGGAGGTTACAGCCAGTTGCGGGCCAAATCCGTAGAGAAAATCTCCTGTGGGTTCTCTAAAATCACATTGCGAAGTCATCACTTTGGCGTGATTTCAAAAAGCGGCCCCGGCATTTCCGCCTTCACACTCCCCCAGAATCCAATCCCCAGCCAACCACGCACCACCATGCACAATACCCGCATCCTCGCCACTGGCATCGCCACGATCCTTGCCGTCACCGCCATCCAACGCGTCGTGCAAGCCGTGGACGGCACATGGACGAATTTGGCGAGCAGTTCATGGGCGACAACCACGAACTGGCTGAACGGAATCGTGGCGAGCGGCACGGATGCGACCGCGGACTTCAGCACGCTGAATATCACGGCGAATGCGACCGTGACGCTCGATGGCGCGCGCACGGTCGGGACGCTGAAATTTGGCGACACAACGGCGAGCAATGACTGGATTTTGAATACCGGCACTGCGGGGCCACTGACGCTCGATGTCACAACGGGCACAGCGGCCATCAATGTGGTGAACCGCACGGCGACAATCGGCGCGGTGCTGGCGGGCACTCGCGGGATCACGACGAGCGGCGCAGGAACGCTCGTCTTGGGCGGCGCGAATACCTTCACCGGCGGGCTCGGGCTGTCAGGGGCGACAATCGTGACTTTGAACAACGCGAACGCGGCGGGCACATCGAACGTGATCACCTACGCGGCAGGAACGACTGGGCGCGTGATGATCACTGGCGGCATCTCGCTGAACAGCGGCGTTACTTTCAACATCGGCTCCGGAATCACCAACACCTCCGGGCGCGGTCTCATCGAGCAATCCGGCGCGGGCCAGGCGACGGTGAATGGCGCGATCAACATCACGGGCGGGACGACGAATGGGGGCACTTTCCTCGGCAACAACACGGTGGGGAATGAACTCATTCTCGGCGGGCTCATCACCTCGAGCGTGCCGATTTCGCAGCGCGATGGGCGCGTGATTTATCGCGGCGGCGGCACGGGCTACAGCGCAATCACTGTGACCGGCACGATCCTCGCGGGCGCGACGAATGGCATCTCGACGGCAGCGGTGGTGACCCTCGGCGGGTCAGGAAATGCGACACTAGATTTGAACGGCTTCGACCAATCGCTCGCCGGCGTGGTGCTTGGGAATTCAACGAACAATTTTAGCGGCACGGTGAATTCCGGTGCGAAGACGCTGTCGCTCACGGGTAACATTACGAGCATCAGCGCCACGACGGGGAATGTGACGCACCTCATCAACGGCACCGGCGGCGGCGGGCTGAATGTCGGCGCGGCCGGCAGCACGATCGTCGTGACCGATACGCTCGCGGCGGACGACGTGGCGATCACTGGCGCGAGAATCAGCGGCGCGGGAGAGTTCACAAAAGTCGGCACCGGCACGCTCGCGCTCAGCGGAGTGAATGTGGTCGGCGGGCTCACGATCGCGGGCGGCACGCTGCAGGCGGGGCGGTTCACGGTGCCGGGAAATTTCACCACGGGTTCGCTCACATTCGGCCCGGCCGAGACGACGCTGCGGGTGAAAATCGGCGCGGGTGGCGACACAATCACGACCGGCGCACTGACGACCGCCGGGCCGACGACGCTGATCCCGAGCCAGTTCGGCGGCATCCTGCCGGTGGGAAATTCGAACATCATCAACTACACCGGCGCCAGTCCGGGCGTCGGCGGATTCGTGCTCGTGCTGCCGGGACACGCGACCGGCAGCCTCGTCGATACGGGCACTGCGATCGCGCTGAATGTCACGTCGAACGATCGCGTAGTTTTTGACGGAACGAATGACCCCGCGTGGAATACCGCGACGCCGAATTTCAAGCTCGAGTCGAACGGCTCGCCTGCGAATTACATCGAGCGCGACGAGGTGATTTTTCCGGACAATCCGGTGACGAGCGCCGTCGATATCGCGGCGAATGTCGAGCCGGCGAGGGTAAGCTTTTTAAACACCGTCGCGACCACTTACACAGTGACCGGCGCTGGCGGAATCGTGGGCTCCGCGAGCCTCGTGAAGACCGGCGACGGGCTCGTGACGCTGCGCAACCCGAACAGCTACGGCGGCGCGACGACGGTGAGCTCAGGCACGCTCGAGCTCGATCACGACGCGATCGGCAATGTTGTCCTGAGCGGCACGAGCGGCGTGAGCGTGGCGGCGGGCGCGAAGCTGCTGCTCACGCGCGACGACGGCGGATTCACCTTCAGCCGCGATCTTTCCGGCTCGGGCACGCTCGAGCTGAACGCCCACTCGGTGGCGGGCTCGGCGACCTCGCAGGCAATCGCGCTCACGGGAAACAGCGCGGCTTTCAACGGCATGGTGCGGCTGCTCACGCCGCTCACCGGCACGTATCGGATCACGAGCGTCACGCCCGCGTCGCTGGGAAATGGCAGCGTCGAAGTACAGACCGGCGCGCAACTTTACACCGCAGCGGCGCAGACCTATGCGAACGCAATTTCGATCGCGGGAACCGGGTTCGTGGAGACCGCGCCCGGCGGATCCATCGGGGCGCTGCGGCTCGAAAACGGCTCGAATTGGGCGGGAAATATCGTCGTCAACGGCTCCGCCCGCATCGGCGCGCACAACGCGACGGCGACGGTCAGCGGCGCGATTTCCGGCGGCGACCTCTCGGTGAACGCGGCGAATTTCAACAACACCTACACGCTGATTTTCACAGGCGCGAACAGCTACGGCACCACGACGATCGGGGGCAACAACATCCAGACCGCGGGCGTCCCATCTTATCGCCTGAATATCGGCAACGGCGGCACGAACGGCACGCTCGGTCTCGGCAGCGTCCTCATCAATGGCGACGGCGCGAATGGCGTTCTCGGCTTCGATCGCTCCGACGGCTACACCCTGCTGCCCGGCCAGACGATCACCGCGGCCAGCGGCCAGGGCACGATCGCCAACAGCATCGCGCGCACCTTCATCGACTTCGACACACTCGGCGCGGGCTTCAGCGACAACGGCAACGCGATCACACTCGGCTCCGCGTCGATCACCACCGGCGGGCAGCTCCGTGTCGGCCAGTCGCGGGCGGGCGCGATCGCCAGCTTTTCGGGCGCTCTCACCGCGGGCACTTTCCGCATCGGCTCCGGGCAGGGCTCGGCCACGGCGAATCTCAACGTCGGCGCAGTCGTGAATGTCGAGCGCGTCCATGTCGGCCTCGCGGTGGCGAACACGACGTCCACCTTGAATATCAAAACCGGCAGCGCACTGACAGCCGACTACTTCACGCTCGGCGAGTTGGCGAGCGTCGGCGGCATCGTGAATCAAGCCGCGGGCTCGACGGTGAATATCGCGAGCCAGTTGCGAATCGGCCACTTCGCCACGGAGACGGGGATTTATAATATGAGCGGCGGCACGCTCACACTCACCGGCGCGTCGCCGCTCGCCTCGCCGTCCACTGCGGTAGCCGGAAGCGCAGGCGTGTACGGCGATGCTAATCTCAACACCACCAACCCTGCCACCATCCTCGGCGGCGGCATCTACATCGGCATCGACGGCACCGGCATCCTGAACCAAACAGGCGGCACCCTGACGACCAATTGGATCGTCCTCGACAACCGGACCGACACCATCCCCGGCCTGAACATGAGCGACGGCATCGACCGTTATAATCTTAGCGGTGCAGCCAGCGTGCTCGCGCTACGCAGCACCTACGGGTTCATCCAGCGGAATGCCAGCGCCGCCGTCAGCTTCGGCGGCGGCACGGTGAAAGTGGACAACTCCGGCACCGGCACCGGCACTGGCGCGAACATCAACATCCCTCTCGATGCCACGATCGACACCGTCGCCAGCACCACGACGAAGCTCGACACGAACGGCGCAGGCAACAGCCTCTCGCTGCTCCGCGACGTGCGCGGCACCGGCACGCTGAATCTCACCGGCGGCGGCACGATCATTTTCAGCAGCGCCGGGGCGCAGAGCATCGCACCGGCGATCATCGGCAGCGCGAATATCGCGAAAGGCGGCGGCGGCACGACCACGCTCAGCGGGATCGCGAGCGGCTTCACCGGAAATGTGGCAGTCTCCGCGGGGCGCCTGAATTTCGCCTCGAACGGCGCGCCTAGCGCGATTGCCGTGGCCGATGGCGCGGCGCTCGGTGGCGAGCCGTCGGCGGGCGCGGTCACTTTCGGCACCTTCACCGGCGCGGCGCTCTTTTTCGATCCGAACACTGCCGGCGCGCTGACCGCCGGCAGTCTCACGCTCAACGGCACTACCACACTCGATTTTTCTGCGGCAGCCACGGGCTCCGGACCGTTCACCGTGCTGAATTACGGCACGCTCACCGGCACGCAGAATTTCGTGCTGGCAAATGCGGCGAGCTATCGCGCGTCGAGCATCGACACCAGCGTCGCGGGCACGGTGAAACTCAACGTCACGACCAAGTCGCTGACCTTCACCGGTACGGGCGCGGCGCCGAATGCGTGGGATCAAAACTCTACGGCAAACTGGACCGATGGCGCGATCGCCGAGACGTTCTACGCGGGCGATTCGGTGCTCTTCGACGACTCCTCGCCCGTCACAACCATCAATGTTTCCAGTGGCGTCAGCCCCTTCAAGACGAGCGTGAATTCGGGCGTGAACAACTTCACTTTTGCGTCTGCCGGCAATGGCATCGCGGGCTCCAGCGGTCTGCAAAAATTCGGCTCCAGCACGCTCACGATCACCGGGACGAACAGCTACAGCGGCCAGACCGTGGTCGGCGGCGGCATCGTGGACATTGCCGCGCCGACGAGCCTCGGAAATGCCTCCGCGACGAACACCATCGCGCTCCTGGGTGGCGGACGGTTGCGCTACTCCGGCACGACCGCTGTCGATCTCGGCGCCACACGCGCCATCGCGGTCGGATCGGGCGGCGGCGTCATCGCGCACAGCGGGGGCACGGCGGTCACACTGACGATCCCGGGAAGTATCGCGGGCAGCGACCCGCTGCGTTTCAGCACCACCGGCGCAGGGACCGCCAGCAGCGTGACGACTTACAACCTCACCGGCGACAACTCCGGCTACACCGGCGACCTCACCGTCGATGCCACTTCCAGCATCCTCTCGACGCTCACTTTCGCCACGCAACTCGCCGTTCCAAATGCTTCGTCGATCACGGTGAATTTCCCATCGGGCTCGCTGACCAATGGCAACGCGACGATTTTGAATCTGCCGGGTGTCAACCTGCCTGCAGCGACGACGCTCAATCTCAACTCCAACTTGAATGGTGCGATCAGCCAGCGCTCGCAGGTCACCACGACGGGCGCGTCGTCGATCAACGGCCCGATCAAGCTCTCTGCAAACGCCGGCGGTGTCGTGCAATTCAGCCCGGCGGCAAACAGCACGCTCACGCTCAACGGCGACATCAGCGAGGCATCGCCCGGCGCGTTTGGGAGCGCCGCAAATTTCGGCGTGCTCTTTCTCCGCACCGCCGGAAATACCGTCGTCAACGGGAAGATCAACCTCCCGACCGCGCTCCTCAGCCGCGTGGACGACACGGGCTCGGCGACGATCAACTCCACCGGAAACGTTTGGGCGCTCACCGATGTGCGCTCGAATAGCACGCTGCGAATCGGCGCGAACAACGCGCTCGCCATCATGGCTCCGCTGCGCATCGGGCAGGCGAGCGACGGCAGCAGTTCCGTCTTCGATCTCAATGGCTTCAACCAGGAAATCGCCGGCCTCGACTACGTGAACGGCAACGCGGCAAACACCCGCCGCGTCACCAATTCGAGCGCGACGCCGTCGATTCTCACGATCAATAACACGGGCAACTTCACCTTCGGCAGCGTCGCCACAAATGGCGCTGGCAACCTTACCGGCGCACTTTCACTCGTGAAACTGGGCTCCGGCACTCAGACGCTTGCCGGCCCGGCTAATACCTACACCGGCAACGTCACGATCAATGCCGGCACCCTCGTCGCGGGTGGAAATCTCACGAGTAACGCGCTCGGAAGCCCCACGACTGCCGGTCGCACCATTACCGTGAACAACGCGGGAACGCTCCTCAGTTTCGCGACGAACAACGTCTTCGGAAGCGGCATCGGCAACGCGAACCTCCCCGCCATTGTGCTCAATCTTGGCACGACACTCTCCTCAGCTCGCTACAACGTGCTCGGCGCGATCATGCTTAATGGCGCAACGCTCACGCAGTCCGCAAGCGACGCCGGCGCCTTCGAGGGATTTGCATTCAAAGGCGGAATCACCGTCATCGGCTCGACGCCTTCGACGATCGCGACCGGCAACGGAAAAGCCGACCACCTCGACACGAATACGATCTTTAACGTCGCCGACGTCACCGGCTCCGCCGACACAGACCTCATCCTCACCGCACCGCTGCGCGACCAGTCCGGCGACTTCGGCAGCGCCGCTGGCGGGCTCACGAAAACGGGCGCGGGCACGCTCGAGTTCACGTTTGGAAATGCGAGCAGCTACACCGGCCCGACCGTCGTGAATGCCGGCACCCTGCTCATGAATGGCAGCATCAGCGGCAGCACGACCACCGTGAATGTCGGCGGAACCATCGCCGGCAACGGCACGCTCGGCGCGCTGAATGTCACCGGTGGCACAGTCGCACCCGGCAACAGCCCCGGCACGCTCAGCACCGGGGCTTTCTCGCTCGATTCCTCATCCACCTTAAAATTCGAGCTCGCGCAGGCCGGCGTCAGCGGCGGCGGCGTCAATGACTTCATCAGCGCAACCGGTGCGCTCTCGCTCGGCGGAACGCTGCAGGTCACCACGCTCCCGGGCTTCGGCACCGGCAGCTACCCGATCATCAGCTACGCCGGGGCGCTCACCGGCAGCGGCCTCGTCCTCCAAAGCGCGTTCCTCACGGCATATCCCGGCTCCTTCATCGACACGGGCACGGCAAATATCGTCAGCCTCGTCGTCGTCCCCGAGCCAAACGCGCTCCTCACTCTCGTCGGCGGCTGCGCCACGCTCCTCGGCCTGCGTCGCCGACGGGCGTGATTTAACTGGATCGTCGATCCCGGTTACAAGCCGCGGCGCGCCAACCGCTCGATGATCCCAATGCGATGCGTCGCCTCCGTGTCGTGGACGTCCAGCTCCTCGGCGCGGTGGAATGCTGCGACCGCGAGTTCCATCTTATGCGCATCGGTGAGCAGGTCGCCGAGCAGATGCCACGGAGTTGCGCGAAACGCCTCACGCGCGAGTACGCCACGCAACACCCGGATCGCCTCCTCGCGGTGACCGTGCTGATTCAGCGCACGGATGTAGCGGTCGTAGCTTGGCCAGAAAAATGGTGCGTCCTCAGCGGCCGCGCGCAACTCGTCGAGCGGATCTTTGTTCGTTTCGATCGCGTCGAGGCTTGCGCGCATCTGCCGCGTTTGCGCCGCGAGAACCGTGCTCTTTTGGGCGAGGTCGAGGTAGCGCCGCGCTTCGTCATAATGCCCTAGACGAATCTGCACCGCAGCCATTCCGAACTGCGCGAATGCAAGTTCCGGCTCGCGCCGCAGCGCTTCTTGAAAATCGAGCAACGCGATGTCGTCGCGGCCTTCCGCGGAATCGAGCTGACCGAGATTCACACGCATCCGCGCGCTGTCTCCGCCCTCCTCGATCGTGCGCGTGAGAAAGGTCCGCTGATCTTTCCAATCGGCCTGCCGATGAAATGTGCGGACGCCGAGCCACGCAGCCCAGAGGGCGACCACGCCGCTTAAAAAGAGCGTGAGTTGCCGACTGTGCGAGCAAATTTCGCGAAGCGAAACGGCGGCGGCGATCAGCAGAAAGGCGCTCGGGACGTACAGCCAGTGCTCGGCGAGGCTGGCATTGAGCGGGAGTAAATTGCTAATCGGCAAGTAAGCCGCGAGCGCCGCGAGCAGAGCCAGTGAAGCCAGCGGCACGCGCCGCCGAGCCCACCACCACCACGCACCACATGCCGCAATGAGAGCGACACCGCCCGCAGTCTTCCAAGCGGCCCGCCGGACGATCGCCATCTCCGCGCCTGCAGGAACCGCCACACCGCGCTCCATTTTCAAACTCACCGGCGCCACGAAAAGCCCCGCATACTCCGCGAACGCCCGCGCAGCGAGGATTGGACGCTCAGCCAGCGTCGGCACTGTGCCCGTGGGTGGCGCAGTTTTTTCCGCGCTGAATCGCAGCCCCGCATACACTGCAAGGACGGCAGCCGTGATGCACCCCCACTTCACCCAAACCACTCGCGGCACGCTCCGCCACGCGAGCATGATGAGCCAGACGATGAGTGCGAAAACACCGCTCTCTTTCGATAAAAACGCTGCGAGAAAACAAACCGCCGCTGCACCTGTTGCCAGCTTCGCGCGCCTGCCGCCATCGAGGCTCACGAGCGCAAATGCGAGTGCGCTGAATCCAAAAAATGCCGCGAGCGGATCCGCGCGTCCGGCCACATACGTGACCGCCGACGTATGCAGCGGATGAATCGCCCAGAGCAGCGCGACGCCGCACGCCCAGCGCGTGCGGACCGTCGGTGCGAGCATTTTCTCGACGAGAGAAAACAGGGCAATGGCCGCGGCGAGATGCGCGTAAATGCTGCTGAGATGGTATCCGCGCGGCAGCGTGTCCCAAAGCGCGTAGTCGGCTAGGAAAGTGAGGCGCTGGATAGGGCGGTAGAAATTCGACGGCGTGGCGTCGATGAAAAGGAAGTGGCGGAAGCTCTCCGGAATCAGCCGCCAGCTTCGGATGAGCGGGTCGCGCAGCACGAGCGCCTGATCGTCCCAGACAAAGCCGTTGCGCTGCGCGGGCCAGTAAACGAGGAAAGTCGCCACGATGATGAGAAAAAGCGCACCGACTCGTTGGAGATTTTTCAAGACGGCGATCCTCGCGACGACCGCGCGCGCGGGCAAGATCGCGGTCGTCGCGGCGCTCGCGCTGGCTGCATTTTCCACCGCATTAGCAGTCGGCATCGAGCCCGGCGTGAAGCAACTCATCGTGAGCATCGCGCCGGGTTGGGACTCCATGAACGGCCGCCTTCAGCGATTCGAGCGCGAGGGCGGCGCGTGGCGGCCTGTCGGCGATTCGTGGCCGGTGCTCTTTGGAAAAAATGGACTCGCGTGGGGCCGCGGCGTGCTCGGCAACGGTGAGCGTGGAAACGAGAAAGTGGAGCGCGACGGACGCGCGCCCGCCGGCGTTTTCCGGCTCGGAAAAATCTACACTTACGACTCGGCGCTACCCGCTGGCGCCGAGTTCCCCTACCACACCGTCGGGCCCGGAGACGCGTGGATCGATGACGTGAATTCGCCGCGCTACAACCAACAGGTGACGGTCGATCCAAAGTCGCCACCGCCGTGGTTCGAAAAGCAAAAAATGCGGCACAACGATTTCGCCTACCGCTGGCTCGTCGAAATCCGGCACAACTCCGACCCGCCCGCGCCCGGCATGGGCAGCGCGATATTCTTCCACATTCGCCGCGGCCCGCAGCGCCCGAGCGCAGGATGCACGACGATGGCCGAGGAAAATCTCGTGGCGCTCATCCGCTGGCTTCGCGCCAGCCAGCAACCAGAATACGTCCTCCTCCCCCGCTCCGAATACGAGGCGAAGTGGAAAACGTGGGGCCTGCCGGGCCCGGACGCAGCGAAAGCACTTCTGCCATGAACTGCCACGCCGATGAACACGGTCGCCGCGCTCTTTAATCTTTCGCCACTCGACTTGGTGGTCATTCTCAGCATCGTGCTCGTGCTCTACGCCTTAAAAAATTCCAAGTAAATCGACGCGTGGCGAGTTACCAGAATGCCCGTTGCAACCTTCCCGCACGGGTGTTACTTGATTCCACCGCCATATGAATACGCTCGCTTCCCTCTTCAATCTCGCAGGCCCCGACCTGATCGTCATTCTCGGCATCGTGCTGCTCCTTTTCGGGGCGAAAAAATTGCCCGAACTCGCACGCGGCATGGGCCAGGCCGTGAAAGAATTCAGCAAAGCCAAAGACGAGTTCGAGCGCGAGGTCACGCGTCCTGTGCCCGAGCCTCCGCGGATTCAGGAGCCACTCACCGAGGCTCCGAGAGTCGTGGTCTCTGCCGAGGAAGCGGTACACAGCGAACACACCGGGGCCACCACAGAGGTGCCGCCATTCCAGCCGCACGCCTGATTCTGAGACGGTTTACTTCTTAAATTTAGGGCTCGCCTTCACCGGCGAGCCCTTTCTTTTTGTAGTCAATGATTCGGCTCGTCGCGCTGCTCGGCATCTCCGCGGCACTCTCTATTTTCCATGCCAAGGCCGCTCCGCGCGAGATCGTCGTCTGCGAATACAACGTCGAAAATTACGTCAGCGAGGACGTGACTTCTGGAAACCCGCGGCGGGCAAGAGCGAAATCCGAACGCGCCATCGATGCGCTCGTTCGCGTCATCAAGGAGATCAACCCCGACATCCTCGGCGTCTGCGAGATGGGCTCTCAGGAACGCTTCGCGGACTTTCTCGCGCGTCTAAAAAACGCCGGCCTTGGATACGTCGAATCGGAATACGTCACAGGCCCAGACCCCGACCGGCACCTCGCGCTCGTCAGCCGATTTCCGATCGTCGCGCGCGAGTCGGTCTCCGACGTTCCATTTTCCATCGACGGCACACCGCAGAAAATGCGGCGCGGAATTCTCGACGTAACCATCCAAATCAATCCGTCCTACGCGCTCCGAATGGTCGGCGTGCATCTCAAGAGCAAACTCGTCGCGCTCGAGGACGATTCGCTCATTCGCCGTCACGAGGCGCTCCTGCTCCGCACGCATCTCGACGAAATCCTCGCTGCAAATCCGAGCACGAACCTCATCTGCTACGGTGACTTCAACGATCTCAAAAACGAACCCGCGCTTCACGAAATCACCGGTGCGCGCGGAGCGCCAAATTACATGACCGAACTGCTCGCGCGCGATCCCCTCGGCGACCGCTGGACGCACTATTGGAGCGCCGCCGACGTGTATTCGCGCATCGATTACATTTTCGCCAGCCGCGGACTTTCTCGCGAAATCGTGAAAGACAAATCGCTCGTCTATCGCTCCGATTTTTGGAACGAGGCAAGCGATCACCGCCCAGTCTTCACGAGCATTATCCCGGAAGACCGGCGGTGATTCCCGCTCTCGCGCCTACTGCAGGACCTTCTCGATGTCCGCCTCTTTCATCGCCATCGGGTGCCCTTCCCAAACAATCTCCCCGGTTTTGTTCACGAGCACGGCGTGCGGGATTCCCTCGATCCCAAACGCCTTGTTCAACTTGCCGTTCCTGTCCGTCGCGACCGCGTAATCCATCGGCAGCGTTTTCGTGAATTGGCGGATCGTCTGGTTGTCCTCATCCGTCACGCCAATGACCACGAGTCCTTTGTCCTTGTACTTTTTGTAGATCTCGTTCAGGTGCGGAATGCTCTGCTTACACGGCCCGCACCAAGTCGCCCAAAACTCCACGATCATCGGCTTTCCGGCGTAATCCGGCTTCGCCTTCACGTAGTCGAGTTTCAGTTCCGGCAGCTTCTGCCCGACCATCGATTTCGAAGCCGCAGCCCAGCAGGTGACGGTCGCGCCGATCGCCAGTGCTGCTGCCAGTGTGAGAGAAGTAAGTCGTTTCATAGGATTTCAATGTCGTGCCGAGACGACACGCCCGTCAACCCGGTGCACCGTTGCCCGATTCCGCATTTTGAGGAAAAGTCGCGTCCTTATGCCCCGCTCACTTCTCCGATTCGCGACCGCACTTCTCCTTGTGTTGCCCATCCGCGGGTGGGCCGGAAGCGCCGAAGAGGATTGGGCAAAAGTCACTGCGCTCGACGCAGGCCCCAAGTCCACGCAGGGCGACGCGCGCGGCGTCGCCGCCGCCCATCTTGATCGGCAGGAAAATGCGTTGCGAAGCTTTCTATCGGAGCACGGCGGAGATGCTCACGCGTTCGAGGCAGGGATTCGACTTGCGCGGTTGCTGCAAATCCGCGGCGGGATTGAAGGCTCGCGCAAGGCATTTGAAGACGCTGCGCACATCCTCGATTCGCTGGCAAAAAGCGCGACGCCCGAGCAGCGCGTCGAGGTCGATTTCGCGCGCGTCACATTTCTCATGCGCACCCTCAGCCCCGGCAGCACGCAGGGACGCGACCGCCTGCTCGCGGCCGCACGCAATTTCCAACACGCGCACCCCGATGACCGCCGAGTGGCTCCGCTCCTCGCCGAAGTCTCGTCTTTGTTTCTCCTCCAGCCGCAAACCATGCGCGCTCTGCTCGACGACGCGGACACCCTAGCCACCGAAACGCACTTGAGAGGACGAATCGCCGACGACCTGCGCCGCATCGATCTCCTCGGCCAACCGGTCACGCTCAACTCACAGACCACCGACGGCAAACCATTCGATCTCGAAGACGCGCACGGCTCCATCGTCGCTCTCGTTTTTTTCGCGGCATGGTCGCCGCTCTCCGTCTCCACACTCGAGACGATGAAGCGCGCGACTGCGCCTTTCAAAGACGTGCGCCTCATTGGCGTGAGTCTCGACTCGGAACTACCGCCACTCACCGCGGCGCTCCGCGAAAAAGGGATCGCTGATTCAGTCGTGTACGACGGGAAAAGCTGGGAGAGCCCAGCCATCCGTACGCTCGGAATAAACTCGCTCCCTACCGTCTGGCTGCTTGATCGCAAAGGCCGGCTGCGTTCCCTCGATGGCACGCAATCGACCGCTTCCCAACTCCGGCAGTTGGTCGGCGAGCGATAAAGGCGGACGGGAAGAGCCCGCGTCCTACCCGCCGACTTCCGCCTTTGCCTCCGCCGCGAGCGCAGTCGAGAGGTAGCGTTCTCCGGTCGAGCACGCGATCGTCACGATCAGCTTCCCTTTATTCTCGGGCCGCTTCGCCACCTCGATCGCGGCGCAGACATTCGCGCCAGTGCTGATGCCCGCGAGGATCCCCTCCTCTTTCGCCAGCCGCCGCGCCATCGCAAACGCATCATCGTTGCTAACCTGTACGCACTCCACGATCTGCGGATTTCCCGCCGAATCTTTGAGGTGGAGATTCTGAGGGATGAACCCGGCACCCGTGCCCTGAATCTTGTGCGGCCCCGGCTTCAGTGGCTCGCCCGCGAGAGCCTGCGAGATGACCGGCGAATCCTTCGGCTCCGCTGCGATCGCCTGAAAACTCGCCTTCCGCGGATGAATCGCCTCAAAGCAACCCGTGATCGTCCCGCCCGTCCCGACCGCAGACACGACGATGTCCACCTTGCCATCCGTGTCTTCCCAAATTTCCTCAGCCGTCGTGGTCCGGTGAATCTCCGGATTCGCCGGATTATTGAACTGCTGCGGCATCCATCCACCCGGCGTATTTTTCACCAAATCCTCGGCTCGCGAAATCGCGCCTTTCATCCCCTCGCTGCCGGGCGTGAGCACCAGCTTCGCGCCGAGCATCGCGAGCAACGTGCGCCGCTCGAGCGACATCGTCTCAGGCATCGTGAGGATCAATTTGTAGCCTTTAGCCGCCGCTACGAATGCCAGCGCGATGCCCGTATTTCCGCTCGTCGGCTCGATGATGACGGTGTCTTTCGTGAGTTCGCCGCTTTTCTCCGCCGCTTCGATCATCGCCATTCCGATGCGGTCTTTCACGCTCCCGAGTGGATTAAAATATTCGCACTTCAGCGCGATGGTCGCGTCGAGTCCGGCGGTCACGCGGTTGAGTTTCACGAGGGGCGTGCGGCCCACGGTTTCGACGATGTTATTGTAGATGCGGCCCATGATTTTTGTGCAGTTTGTTGTTGAAAAAGGGAGTCCGTTTTACACGCGGCAATTTCGCCGGGCAAGGGCGATCCTGTCAGCGACGAGCGGCGAAAGTTCACGTTTGCAATGCCGTCTGCCGATGGTAGTTCACCAGCACTCAATACAAACACGACCATGTCCGATTTACTCAACGCCCAAGACATCAAAGACTCAATGAAACGCATCCCGGAATGGGATCACGAAAAGAAGCGCATCGAGCGCCTTTTTGAATTCGACGAATTTTCCGAGGCGATCGATTTCGTGAACAGCGTCGCTGAAATCTCGGAAGAAGATGAGCACCACCCGGACATCGACATCCGCTTTAACAAAGTGAAGCTGGCCCTCTCGACTCACAGCGAGGGTGGCCTCACCGAGGCCGATTTCGATCTCGCGGAGAAAATCGACACGCTCGTGGAGGGGTAACCCGCGCGATGCCCGACGCGCGCCGGCAAATCCTCAGCGCCCTCGCGGTGCTCACGATCGTTGCCTCGCTCTGGGCCTTCATCGAATGGCGGAGCGCGCCGCCGCCACCGCACGCCGCGGTGGCCGCGCCGCGATGAAAAACGCCGCCCACCCGAGTAGCGGCTTGAGCACGAGGAACGCGACTCGTCCTCGTCCTCCTACTCGATTCCGCCGATCGCGGACGCGCCGTATCGGCTGACCCATGCCAGACGTCCATCTACAGCAGGCGGTCAGTTCCTCCATGCGGACGGACTTTCCCCTGCTCCGCAGCGGCATGACCGTCGATCAGGCCCTCGCCGTCATTCGCGAGAAGGGCGTCGGCGAGCGCATCATCTATTTCTACGTCGTGGAGCCCGACGACCGCCTCGCCGGCGTCCTCCCGACCCGCCGGCTCCTCACAGCTCAGCCCGATGCGCTCGTCGCCGAACTCATGCTCCGCCGCGTCGTTGCCATCCCGCAGACCGCCACGCTCCTCGATGCATGCGACCTTTTCGTCCTTCACAAATTCTTCGCGTTTCCCGTCATCGACGAAAAACGGCGCGTCGTCGGCATAATCGACATCGGCTTTTTCACTGCCGAAGTCCTCGACCTCGCTGAGCCCGACAAAAGCGACGATGTCTTCGAGGCCATCGGATTCCGAATCTCGCAGGTGCGAGGAGCCTCGCCGTGGAAAGCCTTTCAATACCGCTTCCCTTGGCTCCTCGCCACGATCGCCAGCGGCACTGCGGGAGCGCTGCTCGCGGGCGTGTTCGAGGCCACGCTCGCCCGCGCCCTTGTCGTCACATTTTTCCTCGCACTCGTCCTCGCACTCGCGGAGTCCGTAAGCATCCAGTCGATGACCCTCACGCTCCAGGCGCTCCATACTTCAAAGCCGACCCTCCGCTGGTTCATCACCACCGCGCGCCGCGAACTCCTCACAGCGCTTCTGCTCGCCGCTGGCTGCGGCACGCTTGTCTTCCTTGTCGTCCTCATTTGGCGCCGCGCGTTCACCTCCTCGGCAGTCATCGGCGGCACCATCCTCGGCTCTGTCATCATCGCCTGCCTCGCCGGCCTCGCCATCCCATCGCTCCTCCACGCGCTGAAGCTCGACCCAAAAATCGCCGCCGGCCCCATTACCCTCGCCGCCGCAGACATCCTCACACTCCTGCTCTACTTTTCTCTCGCGAGCTGGCTTTTGTAGAAAAACGCACGCCTCTGCTCTCTCAACACTCAACTCCGAAACTCTCACCTCCCCATGCATCCGATCGTCGTCGCCCCATCCATCCTCGCCTGCGATTTCGGTCATCTCCACGACGAAGTCCGCCGCGCTGAATCTGCGGGTGCCGACTGGCTCCACCTCGACATCATGGACGGGCATTTCGTGGACAACATTTCCTTCGGTTCCGCGTTTGTCGATGCCACCGCGGCCGCCGCCAGCATCCCCATCGACGTGCATCTTATGATCGAGCGACCCGACCACTTTTTTTCCCGCTACACCCACAGCGCGCGTAACATCACCGTGCACGTCGAGGCCCGACACGACGTCGCAAATACGCTCGCCGCAATCCGCACCGCCGGCTGCACCTGCGGCCTCTCGCTCAAGCCCTCCACGCCATTCGAGGACGTCGTCCCATTCCTCGACCAGATCGACTTGCTCCTCGTGATGACGGTCGTCCCCGGCTTCGGCGGCCAAGCTTTCATGCCCGAAATGATGGCAAAAGTGCGAGCCGCCGCGGAGTCACGCACCGCGCTCGGCTTCAAATACCGCATCCAAGTCGATGGCGGTATCAACGCCAGCACAGCCGCCACATCGATCGCCGGAGGTGCCGACACACTCGTCGTTGGCACCTATTCCTTCAATGCCCCCGACATGTCCGAGGCCATCCGCACCCTGCGCCCCGCGAGCTGATTCACTGCGCGCTTTTCTCGCTGGAACTCGGAGCGACTCCGAAATGTGTCAGCGCTTCACCCACCAGGAAAAGCGAACCGGTTACAAGCACTCGCTCATCGACTGAGACAGCGCGCGTGAGCACCTCCGTCAAATCCTCCATCGCTTCGCAATCCGCTTCTCCGCTTGATTCGCGGACGATCGCCGCGAGCTCCCCCGCCATAGTTGTCCGCTCGTTTTTCACCGGCACGGTGAAAACTCGTGCCGCAATCGGCAGCAGCGCCTCGCAGATTCCGCGCACATCTTTGTCCCGCAAGATGCCGAGCACAATCGTCACTTTCTCGTCGCCGAAAATCTCGCGCCACGTCTCCACGAGCCGCCGTGCAGCCGCCGGGTTGTGCGCTCCATCCAGCACAAATCGTCCCCCGACTGTTTGAAAACGCCCCGGCCAATTCACCATCGCAAGCCCGCGCACGGCCGCCCCACGCGTCACTTCCACACCCGCGAGTTCCAGCGCTCGCAACGCAAGCGCCGCATTCCAGCGCTGATGACTCCCGGCAAGATTCACCGCGCATTCGATCTCAGGCTTGGTGACTAGATGCAGCGCCGCACCACATTCTGAAGCCGCGCGCGAAAGCACGGCATGAACCTCCACGCACTGCTGCAATGTGACCACGGGCACGTCCGGCTTGGTGATCCCCGCCTTTTCACCCGCGATCGCCGCGATCGAATCGCCGAGCCATTGCTGATGATCCATCGCAATCGGCGTGATCACGCTCACCGCCGGCTTCACCACGTTCGTGGCATCGAGCCGCCCGCCCATCCCCGTCTCCAGCACCGCAACCTGCACTCTGCGCCGCTGAAAGTGCGCCAGCGCGAGCGCCGTCGTGATTTCAAAAAACGTCATCGCCGGCTCCCACTGCTCAATCACGTTGCGAATCTCGGTCAGCCCCGTCGCGACCTCCTCTTCCGAAATCATTTCGGCGTCCACGCGGATGCGTTCGCGAAAAGTCACGAGATGCGGCGACGTGAACAGCCCAGCCTTCACACTCGCCGCCCGCAAAACCGCATCGAGCATCGCGCACACCGATCCCTTCCCATTCGTCCCGGCGACGTGCAAAAACTTCATCGTCGGCCCCGATTCCAGCCGCACTCCAAGCGCCTCGCACAGCCGCCGGATATTTCCCAACCCAAGTTTGATCCCGTGCATTTGCGTCGCGTAAAGCCACGCCACGGACTCCTCGTAATTCATCGAAATCGCGGAAACGCGACCACGCTCACGGCGCCGATTTTTTCTTCTCGGGTGCGAGATACGCGATGAGATCGCTCAACCGCTCACGCATCTTCTTGCGGTGCACAATCATGTCGATGAGACCGTGCTCCTCGAGGAATTCGGATGTCTGAAACTCTTGCGGCAAGTCCTGATGCGTCGTCTCGCGGATCACGCGCGGCCCCGCAAAGCCGATCATCGCTTTTGGCTCCGCAATATTCACATCGCCCACAGTCGCAAAACTCGCACTGACACCGCCCGTTGTGGGATGCGTCATCACGGAGAAATACGGCAGCCCAGCCTGGGCGTGCAGAGCCAGCGCGCCGCACGTCTTCGCCATCTGCATGAGGCTCAACACGCCCTCATACATCCGTGCTCCACCGGAGGCGGAAAAGATGATCACCGGCAGTCGTTCGGTGCTGCCGTACTCCACGATGCGAGCCAATTTCTCCCCCACGACCGAGCCCATCGTCGCCGCGATGAAATTAAAATCCATCACCGCGATCGCCACGCCGCGACCGTCGATTTTGCCGGAACCGGTGATTACCGCGTCCTTTAGTCCGGTCTTTTTTTGGTAACTTTTCAGCCGCTCCGTGTAACTCGCCATCCCCGTGAATTTCAGCGTATCGACCGAAACCATGGCCGCGTCGTGCTCGCGAAAACTCTTCTCGTCCAGCAACTGCGCGATCCTCTCGCGCGCGCCGAGCGTGAAGTGATGATCGCATTTCGGGCAGACGCGCAAATTCTGCACGAGTTCGAGATTGTGGATCACTTCGCCGCAACTTGGGCACTTCTGCCAGAGCCCTTCGGGCACCTCGCGCTTCATCTCTGAGGTGAATGTCGGTTTTGAAAAAATGCCCATGTCAGAGAGTGGAGAAATCAGCCGCGCGCCACGGTGATGACGCGGACGGATGCCGCGCCGGCGACGCGGAGAACGCGCGCGCACTCATCCACCGTCGAACCGGTGGTGAAGACGTCGTCCACGAGGATCAAATGGCGGCCAATCACGCGCGAAGTCTGGCGCACGCGAAACGCCCCGCGCAAGTTTTCCATGCGCTCGTGGCGGTCGAGCCGTGTCTGCGTCGAGGTGTAGCGAATGCGCCGCAGGCAATGCAGGATGGGCATCCCCGAGCGAGTGACCAGCAGCCGCGCGAGAACTTCCGCCTGGTTGAATTCGCGCTCGCGAAAACGCGCGCTGTGCAGCGGCACCGGCACAAGAAAATCCCCCGGCGTCGCGCGGATGCGCGCGTCGTCGAGTGCAGCAGCGAGCCAATCTGCGAGCTGGTGGCGGAGAAAAAAATGACCGTCGTACTTAAAGCGATGAATGAACTCGCGCACGACACCCGCGCTCCGAAAATGCGATACGGCGCAATCAAAATGGAAATGCCTATCGAGGCAATTTGAGCAAGTGAAGGTACCGTCGATGGCGCCCTGAAACGGCTGTGAGCACCGCTCGCAGAATGGAGGCTCAATTGTGCGCGCGCCGTCCGCGCACTTCGCGCAGAGATGCGCGCCGCCGAGCGTGTCACATTCACACGCCGCGCAGTGCGACGGGTAAAAGAGCGACAGCACCGCGTCACGGATGCTGCCTGCTGCCGCGCCGATTCTCATTTTCCAAAACCCACCAAACGAATACGCCGGCGAGCGCGAGCACCACGACGGGCACGAGCCCGATTTGCAATTCCGGCCCGACCCATGGCAGATGCACCGCGTCCCTTTTCGTAAATTTACTGAAGCTCATTTTGACGAAAACCACGCCTGCGTGAAAGCCGATGCTCATCCAGAGCGCTCGTGTTTTCAACGTTGCCAGACCGAGCACCCAACCAAGCGTGAAAATCGTCGTAAAGCCCGCGAGCAACAGCATTGGCTCCTCGAACGCGCCGAACAAACCGGGCACCAACGTGAACCCCGAATACCATTCCACCCTCACGACACCGGTGTCGTTTTCGGCTTTCAGAAAATGGAGGATCGCGAAAATCGCGGTGACAAAAAAGAGCGCGGTGAAGGGTCGCAGTGACTTCCGCAGCAGACCGAAAATCGCTCCTCGAAACAGCCCCTCTTCCAGCGCCGCGACCGCGAATGCGCCGAATACGATCTTCGGAAGCTGGCCCCACGAAAGCTTGTCTTTCCAATGGTAAAAATCGGTCGCGATGTAGATGCCCGCCATGATTGCCACCGCGACCCCTGCGACCAAAAATCCGGTCAGAAGATGCCGCAGCCAGTACGGGTCAGGTTGGAGACCGAGATCTGCGCGACCGCCCGCCCCGATCCAGAGAATCGCCGGCCAGAGAAGCAGGATCGCAGCAACGAGAACCGCGCGGCGGAAAAATTTCTCGAACGGCACCTCCGACAGAAAGGTGAGTGAGCCGCTGCCAGCGACTGCGTTTCCCGCCCAGAAAAGCAGCGGGGCAAGCAGCGCTCCGAGCAGGATGAGCGCGGCGAAATATGCGAGGATTTTGGCGAGGTCTTTCAAGGAAAGTGCGTATTCTCCCGCACCTTTTTGACCTCACCCAGCGAAAACAAAATGCGCAACACACACGTTTGGAAGATGATGACCGAAGACGGGCAAAAACGCGAAGTGCGCGCGGAGAAGTTCGGCAAAAAATGGCGCATCCAGGCGAAATGCAAAGACGACTACGGCTGGACTTATTACGACACCCCTCTGCTCCACGACGTGATCGATCTGCACGACGTGCTCTGGCGGAAATATCAGCGCAAGCATCTCGCCTATGAAGACATCGCGGCGATCGAGCAGATGATCACCGACCTCGGCGGCGAAGTGCCAAAGTATGACTGACACAGAGCGCTGGATCGCCGCGGATCGTGCGCACTCTTGGCACCCGTTTACGCAAATGCGCGACTGGTGCGCGAGCGATCCGCTGGTGCTGGAAAGCGGCGACGGCGCGCTGCTCCGCGACACCAAGGGACGAGAATACATCGACGGGAACTCGTCGATTTGGACGAATATTCACGGCCACCGGCATCCAAAAATCGACGCCGCGATCCGCGCGCAACTCGACAGCGTCGCGCACACTTCCTTCCTCGGATTCACGAACCCGCCCGCATCCCAGCTCGCGCAGAAACTCGTCGCGCTCTGGCCCGGGGGCACGCTGACGCGCGTCTTTTTCTCCGACGACGGCTCCACCGCGGTCGAGGTCGCGCTGAAAATGGCGGCGCAATTTTGGCAACTCACCGGCAAGCCGCAGCGGCGGCGTTTCGTCGCGTTCACCGGCGCGTATCACGGGGACACGATGGGCGCATCGAGCCTCGGCGGCATCGGCGTTTTCCACGACCGATTCTCCGCGTGGCAGTTTCCGGCAATCCACGTTTCGGCACTGTCGGAACTTGATTCACTCGACCCCGCAAAGATCGCCGCGGTCGTGATTGAGCCGCTCGTGCAAGGCGCGGCAGGCATCCGGCTCTGGCCGCACGGGATGCTCGCGGAACTGCGCGCGTGGTGCGATCGGACGGGCGTGCTGCTGCTCGCGGATGAAGTGCTGACGGGCTTCGGACGGACAGGGACAATGTTCGCGTGCGAGCAGGAAGGCGTGATTCCCGACTTCATCGCGCTGGCGAAAGGGCTCACCGGCGGATATCTCCCGCTCGCCGCGACGCTGACGACAGAGCGCATTTTCGAAGCCTTTCTTGGCGGGTCGGAGCGCACGCTTTTCTACGGCCACAGCTACACCGGCAATCAGCTCGGGTGCGCCGCTGCGCTGGCAAGTCTCGCGATTTTCCGGGAGGAACGCGTAATGGAGGGGCTGCGCGGAAAGATCGATTTACTGGCGGAATTGCTGCGACCTGTGCGCGAACTGCGGCACGTTGGCGACGTGCGGCAGTGCGGGTTTGTGGTTGGGATCGAATTGATGCGCGAAGGCAACTCGGCATTCCCACCCGAGAATTTTACCGGTGCAAAAGTGTGCCTCGCCGCGCGGAAACACGGGCTGCTCACGCGACCCATCCGCGACGTGATCGTGATCATCCCGTCGTACTGCATCACCGAGTCGCAGCTCCGCGCGACGATCGCCGCGATTGCGAGCGCTGTTGAGGAAGTTTGCGGGCGGTGAGATCGCCTCCGGGAGTGCTCTCCGCAATCGGCTATTGCTCTGTTTTCGTGGCACAGATGAATTCCGCCGTCGCGGCGCGGATTTCCTCCGCGACGCGCGCCTGCCTCGTCACGAATCGCGGCTTGAACCACGGGAACGCGCCGAAGAGATCGTGCGAGACAAGCACTTGCCCGTCGCATTCCGCGCCCGAGCCAATACCAATCGTTGGGATTGAGATTGAATCGGTGATTCGCGCGGCGACTTCCGGAACGACAAGCTCGAGTAGTAGTCCGAATGCTCCCGCTTTTTCCACGGCGAGTGCGTCGGCGAGGAGACGCTCGGCTTCGATCTCGGTCTTCCCTTTCACTTTGTATCCGCCCTCGAGAAGCACGCTTTGCGGCATCATTCCGATGTGCGCCATGACTGGAATCCCGGCACCGGCGAGCGCGGACACCTGCGCGGCGTGCGAAGCGCCACCCTCGAGTTTGACGGCATGCGCGCCGGCGGCGATGAGCTTCCGCGCGTTTGCCAGAGCCATTTCCGGCGTGTCGCAGCTCGCGATCGGCAGGTCGGCGAGGATGGGTGCCCGGATGGCTCCGCGCGCGACGGCGCGAGTGTGATGCAGCATTTCCTCCATCGTGACGTGCGTTGTGTCCGGGTATCCGAGCACGACCATGCCGACCGAATCACCGACTAGGATCAGGTCGATTCCGCCCTCATCGAGCAGCCGCGCAGTCGGGTAGTCGTAAGCCGTCAGCACCGCGATTTTTTCGCGGCGCGCTTTCATCATCTGGAGGTCTGCGATGCAGGCGGTCATGCGTCGAGCGATTCGGGAAAGAGGGTCACTGCCGCGGGATCGCGCAGCTCCGTGAGAAGCTCGGCAATGCTGTGTTCGTGGCCGGGGAGGATGAGTTCAGGGCGGATGTCGGCGAGGGGCTGGAGCACAAATCGGCGGAGGTGCAGGCGCGGATGCGGGATGACGATCTCGTCGTTTCGGAGCGCGAGGTTTCCGACGTAAAGGATGTCGAGATCGATGATTCGCGGCGCATTGCGTGGGCGCTTCGACGGCCGTCCGAAACTTGCCTCGATCGTCTGCAAGCCGTCCATCAGCACGGTGGGTTCGCCGATGAAATCGACCTCGATGACAGCATTCAGAAACGCGCCTGCCTCGGCACCGGAGCCGACTGGTTCGGTCTCGTAGATTCGAGAAAATCGCGTCTCCCTGCCGACACCCGGCAGCGCGGAAATCGCCTGCCGCGCGGCGCGTAATTGCGTGAGTCGGTCGCCGAGATTGGAACCGAGCGCGATGCCAGAGAGCATGAGGCGAATTGCGCCGTCAGCCTGCCGTGTCGCGCGTCGTCAATCCCAAGACATCCTGCATGTCGTAGAGACCCGGCGCTCTTCCGTGCGCCCATGCGGCGGCCCGGAGAGCCCCGTGGGCAAAAGTTTCGCGACTGGAGGCTTTGTGCGTAAGTTCGACGCGCTCGCCCTGCGCGGCGAAGATGACGGTGTGGTCGCCGACCACATCGCCGCCTCGGATCGCGTGCATTCCGATTTCGCTGTCGGTGCGCTCGCCGACGATGCCGTGCCGACCATGGCGAACATTTTCGTTGTAAGTCAGTTCGCGCACGTCGGCCAAAATCTCGGCAAGCTTTTTCGCGGTTCCGCTCGGCGCGTCTTTCTTCAGGCGGTGGTGCATTTCGACGACTTCGAGGTCGAACGATGGCCCGAGGATTTCCGCGGCTTTGCGCGTGAGCCAGAAGAGCGTGTTGACCCCGACGCTGTAGTTCGGCGCGTAAACGATTGGGATGTTCGCCGCCGCGCGGCGGATTGCCTCCACCTGAAAATCGGTGTGGCCGGTGGTGCCGATGACGAGCGTTTTCCCCTGCGCGATGCAGCGCTCCATCACGGTCTCGACCGTGGAGTGGTGGCTGAAATCGACGATGGCATCGCACGCTGGGACGGCGCTGGCGAAGTCGTCTCCGACGTCGATTTTCGCGACGACCGAGAGCTGCGGATCGGCATCGGCGAGCGCAATGAGCGTCTGGCCCATGCGCCCACGCGCGCCGTTGATGAGGAGGCGGAGTGGCGTCATTTTACGCGAGGAGATGGAGCTGGCGCAGCGTGCCTTCGAGCTTCGCAGCACTGGCTGGAGACATTTCGCAGAGCGGGAGACGGACATCCGGCTTCATCTGCCCGGCCAGCGAGAGAGCGTATTTCACGGGCGTGGGATTGCTCTCGATGAAGAGGTCTTTGAAGAGCGGATAGAGTTGTAAATGGATGCGACGGGCTTTTTCAAAATCACCCGCGAGGGCAGCGCGGACGAGGTCACCGACTTGGGCAGGAACGAGATTCGACGCGACGCTGATGACGCCGACGGCACCCGCCGCGATGAACGGCAGAGTGAGCGAATCGTCGCCGGAGAGAATTTCAAACGATTCCGGCAGTGCGGCGCGCAACGCGCTCACGCGCTCAACCGAGCCGCCCGCTTCCTTGATCGCGACGATGCTTTTTGTCTCCGCCGCGAGGCGCACGCAGGTTTCCACCGTGATTTCGATCCCGCAGCGCCCGGGGATGCTGTAAAGAATGACCGGAAGATCGGTCGCCTCGGCGATTTTCTTGTAGTGCCGCAAAACGCCTTCCGCGGTCGGTTTGTTATAATATGGCACGACGATGAGCGCAGCGTCGGCTCCGAGTTTCGCAGATTCGACAGTGAGACCGACCGCCTCGTCGGTGGAATTCGACCCGGTGCCGGCGATGACCTGGCATCGCCCTCGCGCGATTTTCACCGCGAGATCAATGACGTGAAGGTGCTCGGCGTGATCGAGTGTCGGCGATTCGCCTGTGGTGCCCACTGGGACGATGCCAGTGATGCCGGCTGCAATTTGCGCCTCGATCAGACGCTCGAATGCGGGTTCGTCGATGCGACCGCCATCGAATGGCGTGACGAGCGCGGTGAAGGTGCCTTGGAACATGAGGGCGGGGTTTTTAGGTGAGGCGATATGGGTTGGATAGGAAAGTTTTCCGCGGATGCGACGGGTGGCGCCCAAATCTAGAGCCGTGGCACGAATATTGTTTTAGGATGGCTCCATCCCTCATGGCGAATACCTTCAATCTCGATCTAATCCTCACGACCATGCTGCAAAGCGCGGATGCGATTTCCGACTGTTTGTTCGTGGTCGGGCGCCCGCCGCAGGTCGAAGTTTTTGGGAAGTTGAGAAGTGTTCAGATCCCCACATTTGGTCCGACGCTGCAACCGGAAGAAACGGAGGCAATCGCACTAAAGCTCCTCGGTGAGAACGAACGGCTGACGGCAGAACTCCGCGTGAGCGGCTCGTGCGATACCAGCTATGCGCTGCCCAATGTCGCGCGCTTTCGCGTGAATGTGTTCAAGCAAAACGGGCATCACGCAGTCGTGATGCGAAAGTTGCCCACACAGATTCCGTCAATTGACGGGTTGAAGCTGGCACCCGTTTTCAAGCAGATCGTGAAGGAGAAAAACGGGCTCGTCTTTGTCACCGGTGCGACTGGAAACGGCAAGACGACCACGCTCGCGGCCATGCTGAACGAGCTGAACTCGAGCGAAGACCTGCACGTCGTAACTCTCGAAGATCCGATCGAATTTCTCCATCCGCACCGCCGATGCACGTTCAGCCAGCGCGAATTCGGGAAAGATTTCTCAGACTTCTCAACCGGTCTCCGGGCCGCACTGCGACAGGCGCCAAAGGTCATTTTCGTGGGGGAAATCCGCGATCGTGAGACGATGGAAATCGCGCTGACCGCGGCGGAAACCGGGCACGTCGTCTATTCCACGCTGCACACGATCAGCGCGTCGCTCTCGATCAACCGTATCCTCGGATTTTTCGGACGCGACGAGGAATCGCAGGTGCGCCAGCGGCTGACCGATGTGCTGCGCTACATCGTGAGCCAGCGGCTCGTGCCGAAGATCAACGGCGGGCGGCATCTCGTGACGGAAGTGCTCGGCAGCAACCTGCGTTCGCGCGAAGCGATCCTGCTTGGCGAGTCCGATATCCGCGACATCCACGAGATTATGGAGGTGAACTCGCCAGCTGGGTGGCACAGCTTCGAGCAGTCGCTGCTCACCGCTTTCAAGGAACAGAAAGTGAGCGAGGAAACGGCGATGAATTACAGCGTAAACAAGAATGCGATGCGCAGCGATCTCGACCAGGCGAAGAAGGAAATGTTCCCCGTCGAGGACATCGAAACGGGGCTGAAGCTGGACAAGCGCGCGCTGCATTCCGCGCAGGGCGTGACGCCTCGGCTGATGTAGCTCGGAGGAGCTTTACGCTTTCGGGACTGCGCTCGCGGCGCCGCGCGATGTCACTTTCATCGCAACGAAATAGAGCACGCAGAAGAGCGCGACAAAGCCGATGAACCAGTGCGATTGCGCCTTCACGGCGGCGACCATCTTCGACGGGTCGGACATCATGTCCTGCGTGATCGCGTGAGTGCCGAACCACGCGAGAATCCAGCACCAGATGAATGAGCCGATGATGGTCATCGCGCTGAAGACCGCGAAATTCATCCGCACGATGCCAGCGGGAATCGAGATGAGATGCCGCACAACCGGCAGCAGGCGTGCGAAAAAGATGCCGCCCGCCGCGTAGCGGTGGACGAAGATTTCGGCCCGCTCGAGCTTTGCCTCACTGATGAAGAAGTAGCGTCCGAATTTCACGATCGCGAGGCGGCCCAGCCAGCGGGAAATCCAATAAGTAATGGTCGAGCCGAGGTACGAGCCGAGCGTGCCGGCGAGCACGACGCCCCAAAAACTCATGCGTCCCTGCGTCGCCCAATAAGCGGCGGGCGGAATGACGACTTCGCTCGGCACGGGGAAAATCGAACTCTCCATCGCCATGAGCGCGACAACAGCGACGTAGCCAAATTTTTCGAGAAGGCCAAACCAGAAAGTGACGAGAGAGTGCATGTGGCGCGTGTGTCTATCGGCGCGGGGGGACCGCCGCAAATGCTTCCTCGCGCTTGCGGCGCTCATGCAGCGCCCGTAGTTTCCGCGCCCTATGATCGACTTGGAATCGCTGCCCGATCGACACGGGCATTTCGGCCCGTACGGCGGGATGTTTGTGCCGGAGACGCTGATGACCGCGCTGAACGAACTCACCGCGGAATACGCGAAGGCGCGACGTGACGCGGAGTTCCAAAATGCGCTCGCTGCGAGCCTTCGCGATTTCGCGGGGCGACCGACGCCGCTGTATTTTGCGGAGCGGCTCACGCGCGAACTCGGGGGCGCAAAAATTTACCTCAAGCGCGAGGACATGCTGCACACAGGGGCGCACAAAATTAACAATGCGCTCGGGCAAATCCTGCTTGCGCAGCGGATGGGAAAAACACGGATTATCGCTGAGACGGGCGCGGGCCAGCACGGCGTGGCGACAGCGACGGTCGCCGCGCGCGCGGGGCTGGAATGCGTGATTTACATGGGCGCGGTGGACATGGAGCGGCAGGCGCTGAATGTCGCGCGGATGCAGTTTCTAGGGGCTAAAGTGGTCGCTGTGACTGCCGGGCAGGCGACGCTGAAGGAAGCGATCAATGAGGCGATGCGGGACTGGGTCACGAATGTTCGCACGACTCATTACATCCTGGGCTCCGCGCTCGGTTCACATCCGTATCCGATGATGGTGCGCGATTTTCACCGCGTCATTGGCGACGAGACGCGCGTGCAGATTCAGGAGAAAGAGGGGCGTCTGCCGGATTTGCTGATCGCGTGTGTGGGCGGAGGAAGCAATTCAATCGGACTCTTCTGGCCATTTCTAAACGACGAGGAAGTCAAGATGGTCGGCATCGAAGCGGGCGGGCGCGGCATTCGCGATGGCGATCACGCGGCGCGATTTCAAGGCGGAAAGCTCGGCGTTTTGCAGGGGACGAAAACGTTCCTACTCGCGGATGCCGATGGGCAAATCCAGCTCACGCACTCCGTTTCGGCCGGGCTCGATTACGCGGCGATCGGGCCGGAGCACGCTTACCTGCGCGATGCCGGGCGCATCGAATACGACTACGCGACCGACGACGAAGCGCTCGCGGCGTTTCAGAAATTGTCGCGCGTCGAGGGAATCATCCCCGCGCTCGAGTCGTCGCACGCTGTCGCCCATGTGCTGAAAGTCGCGCTGCAAATGTCCGCTGATGAACTCGTCGTCGTGAACCTCTCTGGCCGCGGCGACAAGGATGTCGCGCAGGCTGCGGAGATGCTGCTCAAGTAGTTTTACTCGAGCCGGATCGTCGCTGAGCGACCGTGAGCGTCGAGGCCTTCGATCGCGCTGAATCGCGTGATCGTTTCGACGGACTTCGCGAGCGATTTGCGGTCGAGGCGGACGATGCTCGTGCGGCGTTGAAACATGTCGGCCATGAGCCCGGGAAATGACTTTCCCGCGCCGCCGGTCGGTAGCGTGTGGCTGGGCCCGGCGACGAAATCGCCTGCGGCGACCGGCGAGTATCCGCCGAGAAAAATCGCGCCGCTGGTGAGAGTTTTCGCCGCCAGCTTCGCTTCGTCCTTCGCGACGATCGAGATGTGCTCAGGGGCAAAATCGTTCGCAATCACGACCGCGTCGTTCAGCGATTTTACGAGAATGAGGACGCAATCTTTTTCCAACACGCCGGCGAGATGTTCCTGCCGCGCGAGCGTGGCGAGTTGCATTTTCAGTTCGAGGTCAACCGCTGCGAGCAGCTTCGCGGAATTCGTGACGAAAAGGATGGAACTGCCCTTGCCATGCTCAGCCTGTGCGAGCAGGTCCGCGGCGATCCACGCGGGATTCGCGGTCGCATCCGCGAGCACGAGGATTTCGCTCGGCCCGGGCAGGAGATCGATTGAGACCTGCCCGAAGACCTGCCGCTTTGCCTCGACGACATACGCGTTACCCGGCCCGAAGATTTTCTGCACGGGCGCGATCGTCTCCGTGCCGAATGCCAGTGCTGCAACGGCCTGCGCACCGCCCACTTGGAAAATCTCAGTCGCACCGGCGAATTGCAGAGCGAACAGGAGCGCGTCATTCACCGAGCCGTCGAGGCTTGCGGGCGTCGTGACCACGATTTCCGGCACCCCTGCGGCGGCAGCAAGCGTGACCGTCATGATCGCGGTGGAGACGAGCGGCGCGGTGCCGCCGGGGACGTAAATTCCGACGCGCTGAAATGGATCAAACCGCTCGCCGACACGCGCTCCCTGAGCGTTTTTAGCGCTCCAGCTTTTGCGCAAACTGCGGCGCGCAAAGTCCTGCACATTCTCGTGCGACTCCGCGATTGCGCGCTTCGTCGCAGCATCGACTTTCGCCTTTCCCCGCACTCGCAAATCTCCAATCGCGAGTTTCGGGCCGCCGAATTTCGCGGTGAGTTCCAGAAGCGCCACATCACCTCGCGCGCGCACCGCGGCGATGATTTCGCGGACCGTGGACTCGACCTCCGGCGCGGGCATGGCTTTGCGCTGGAGCGCGGCGACGGCGATTTGAAAATCGGGATCGGTATGACGGAGGACACGCATGCGGCGGCGTTTTTAGATTCGGCTCGCGCGCATGAAAAGCGCGCTCTTTCCGCTCACTCCGCGCGACCGAAAGCGATCGACTCCAACGAAGGTCCCGACGGCACGTTCAACTTTCTCCAATGCACGAGATCGCTCGAGACGTGGATGTTTCCGCCCCACGAAAAGCCGATCTCCAGCGCACCCTCGCCCGCCCACGCGACACTGCACGGAATCCGTGCGACATCGCTGCTCCACGCGAGCCCGTCGGGCGAACTCCAGCCCGATTTTCCGCCGCTCACGATGAATCGCTCGCCGGTCCAAATGACGCGTGAGAAATCCTCGCCCGGTGCAGTCGCATGACGCTCCCACGCCAGCCCGTCGTGCGAACTTTCGATGAGCCCGTCCGGCCCGACGACAACGAAGTGCCCCGCGCCGTAAGCCACGTCGCGCGCGGCCGGCGTGTCGATTTGCTCGGAGGTGAAATGCGTGCCGTCCTCGGTCGATGCGCGCCAACTCACGCGCTTCTTTTCCGCATAAAGATCGACGTCGCCAATGATAACGAAACGCGCGCCGCCCTCACCGCTGCCAAATGCCGAGCGTCGCGCGTGCACGGAGCCGCGCACGGCCATTTTCCCTCCAGCTGAAAACGTCTCGCCGTCGGTAGAGAGAAGCAGCTCGGCGTCGTGTCCGGCGACAAAGCGGCCATTGCCAAAAGCGATAGTAGCGACGCGTCCCCTCACCTGCGGCAACTCCGTCCAACTCTCGCCGTCACGCGTGCTCAGGATGTGCCCCGTCTTCGCTCCACCGCCGACCGCGATGAATCGACCGAGGCCAAATGCGATATTGAAAAGCACGTTGTCGTCGTCCTTCGCCTCGTCGCTCCAGCGCTGGTCCGCGATCCAATTTTCGCCGTCGTGCGATGCCATGCGCCGCCCGCCGTAGCCCACTGCCACGAAGATGCCGGGCGATGGCTCCGCCGCGGGACACGACGCGACGGCGAACGAGAGAGCGGCGAGTATCGAGGCGGAAAGACGCGGAGGTTTCATCGAAATCGCACTAAGAAATCAGAACGCGCAAACTGGAGTGCAAGAAACTTTCGCGAAGCTGCGCCAGCTCCGCAGACGTCAGAACTCGGGAGTCGGCGCCTGGCGGTTTAGCCGGGTTGTTCATCAGCGACTTCAGAACAGTGAGGAAAATTTCCGGCTGCTCATCGACGGGGATTTCCAGCGCCTCGGGAAATTCAGCATCCAAAATCCACGTCGAGAAATCCGACTGTTGGCACAGTTCCTCCAACCAGCGCACGACGGTTTCAGTCGGCTCCCCATCGTATCGCTGACCGATGAATTTCAGGATTTCCACGCGGCTCGGCACGTTCAAGAGCAGCGCGAGAAAGAAGCGGTGTCCGACCTCCGAAACCGCCCCGCGCAGCGCCGAGAGCGCGTCGCGGCGGATGATTTCGTCGAGCGTCGGCGCGGCAAAATCCGCGAGCCGGCCGTGCTTCGCGCGGAAGATTTTCCACAGCGCATCCCACTCTCCGACGCTGCGCAAATGGCCGATGCAATTTTGCAAAACGAAGAACCCACGCTCGAAATCGAGCATCCCGATCATTTCGCGCACGAGGTCGGGATACGCGGAGTCTTCGACCTGCTCGATCATATCGAGAAGCTGCTTGCGACGCGTGGTGAGCGCGTCGTGATGGAACGGATCGACGGCGAGATGCGGGGGGAGATAGGTGAATTGCGGGCCGGTTCCGGGATCGGTGTGAGTGCGGATGACAACGGTGGCCGACGGCGTCTCGAGATGGAAAAGCGAGTGGATGTAGCCGCGCCCGGAGACGATCGGCGCCGTACTGCCGGTCTCGAGCAAGTGCGTCTCGATCATCCGCAAATCGCCGACCCGCATGTGCGCGGTGACCGACTCCGCATTTTCAAACTGGAACCGCGAGTGAATGCTCGATCCGGCGAGGACATGAAATGCGCCGGAGAATTTGTGCTGGTGAATATCCGTCGTCCCGTCGAGCCAGAACAAAATCTGGATGTAAAATCGCGGATTGTCATAGACCACGAGCTCCGGCTGGCCGAAGCCAGACGCCGTCTGAAACGGCTGCTCATCCTCGAGCAGGAACGCGCGGAGGAGCGCGGAAAGCTCCACATTCTCCGCAGGCGGACGCTCCTCGAGCGCCGCGCACGCGATCTCGGGAAACCGCTCCAGCGAGAAATTCGCCGCCTGCCACCGCGCAGAAACGGTGCGCCCGAGCTGGGTGAAAAATGAATCCATGACATTCACTTTTCAGCCGCCGCGCGGCGCGACAAGAACCAACGCGCCATTCCGCGAGGGCCGCGCAGGGGGCGGCGTGCGATGGGGGGTGAGCTCATTTTGCTCGGAAGGACGAATCACTTCGCCTTTAACCGCCGCCCGCCCGCAGCACCGCACCGCTTTGCACAACTCCATTTCCATCCAAATCCGCGCCCCGCGCGAAACCGTTTTCGCGATGGTGAGCGATCTCTCGCGCTGGCCGGAATTGCTGCCGCACTACAGATACGTCACGGCTCTAGGGCGGGAGAATGGACGCGAGATCGTGCGCATGGCGGCGTTGCGGAGCGGGATCCCGATCGCATGGGTATCAGCCTACGAGGCTGATCGCCAGTCGCTCGAACTGCGCTTCGAGCATCTGAGGAAGTGGACGCGCGGGATGCGTGTCATCTGGACTCTGACGCCGACGCGCGACGGCACGCGTGTCGAGATCGTGCATGATCTCGCGTTTCGCTTCCGATCACTGGCGTGGTTTGCGGAGCCGATCATTGGCGGTTTTTTCATCGAAAATATCGCGGCGAAAACGCTGCGGGTATTCAAGGAACACTTGGAAAAATGAGGCGACGAGCTGTGATTACCGGGCTCGGCCCGATCACGTGCGCGGGCACGGGAAAGGACGCGTTTTGGGCGTCGATCCGCGCGGGCCGGAGTGGGATTTCGCGCATCACGGGATTCGACACGAGCGATTACAAGGCGCACTGCGGAGGCGAAATTCGCGACTTCGATCCGGCGCACTTCTTCCCACCGCACCGGCTGAAACGGCTGGATCGATACGCACAATTTTCCGTCGCCTCCGCGCTGCTCGCGCTCGAGGACGCGGGACTGCCGTGGTCAAAGGAGACGCCGCAGCCGCGCGCGGGAGTCAGCTTTGGCACAGCGCTTGGTGGGATCGCGAATGCGGAAAACGAGCATCAGCTTTTCCTAAAAAAGGGAGCACGCGGGGTGAACCAGACACTCGCGCTGCAGGTCTTCGGCGGCAGTGCGCACTCGAATATCGCGATCGAATGCGGCTTCCGCGGAGTCGGGACGACAAATTCGAACTCGTGCGCGAGCGGCGTCGTATCGATCGGCGAGGCGATGCGCTACATCCGCGACGACATGGCGGATGTGATGATCGCGGGCGGGGCGGAGGCACCGCTGAGCCCGCTCACTTTTGCGGCGTTCGATTTCATCAAGACGATGAGCCGGTGGGAAGGCGACCCGCCGCTGGCATGCCGGCCTTTCGACCTGCATCGCGAGGGCTTCGTGATGGGCGAAGGCGCGGCGAGCCTGGTCGTGGAGGAGCGCGAACATGCGTTGCGGCGCGGCGCGCACATTTACGCGGAGGTGCTCGGATATTCGCTGAACAACGAGGCGTGGCACATGACGACGCCGCTGCCCGGCGGCGAGTGCGTGATCGCGTGCATGGGGGCCGCGCTCGCCGATGCGCGGCTCGCACCGGGCGACATCGACTACATCAACGCTCACGCCAGCGGCACACAGATGAACGACGCGAACGAGGCCGCCTGCATCCGCGCGGTCTTCGGCGAGACGCCGCCACCGGTGAGCGGGACGAAGGCCTTCACGGCGCATCCGCTCGGGGCTACGGGGGCGATCGAGGCGGTCATCTGCGCGCTCGCGCTGGAGCATGAGTACCTCCCGCCAACGCTAAATCTGAGCACGCCGGACCCCGCATGCGACATCGATGTCGTGCCGAATGTGGGCCGGGAAAAGGCGCTGCGATTTGTGATGAATAACGCGTTCGGATTCGGTGGGATCAATGCGGCGCTGGTGCTCGGCGGCGCGAGTTAGCGGCGGTCGCAGGCGCGGGAAGTTCCGACTAAGACCGTCTCCCGATTCCGGTAATCCCGTGACACGGCGAATACCGCCGATACCCTACCAGCTCCCCACTTCAAAAACCCCACCATCACACATGAACCATCCGATCGAATCCGCGCTCACCCGTCGCTCTTTTCTCACAAAATCATCCGCAGCTCTCGCAGGCACCGCGCTCATCGCGGGAATGCCGTCGATCGGCCGCGCAGCGGAGGAGAAGATATTGAAAATCGCGCTCGTCGGCTGCGGCGGACGTGGCACGGGCGCAGCGAGTCAGGCGCTCGCGGCGGACAAGAACATCGAGCTCGTCGCGATGGCGGACGTTTTCTCCGACCATCTTGAGACGAGCCTCGCGAACCTCCGCCAAATCAGTCCCGACAAAGTCAAAGTCGATGACGCGCACAAATTCGTGGGCCTCGACGCGATCGATAAAGTACTCGCGATGGATGTGGATGTCGTGCTGCTCACCACACCTCCCGGCTTCCGTGCTGAGCATTTTGAAAAGGCTGTGAAGGCCGGCAAACACACGTTCTGCGAGAAGCCGTGCGCCACGGATGCGCCCGGCGTGCATCGCTTTCTCGCTGCTGCGGAGGAGTCGAAAAAGAAAGGACTCGGCTGCCAGTCGGGCTTCTGCTGGCGCTCGCACTACGGAGAGCGCGAGACGTATCAGCGCGTCCACGATGGCATGATCGGCGACGTCCGCGCGGTCTATGGCACATACCTAGGAAGCACGCCTTGGGTGAAGCCGCGGAAGCCCGAGTGGTCCGACCTCGAGTATCAGCTCCGCAACTGGATGTATTTCTGCTGGCTCTCCGGCGACCACATCGTCGAGCAGGCCGTGCATACGATCGACAAAATGTCGTGGGCCTTTGGCGATGTCGCACCCATCAGCGCCACCGGCCAGGGCGGGCGGCAGCAGCGCGTGGAGGATGAATACGGGCACATCTACGACCACTTCACGATCGTCTATGAATACCCGAACGGCGCGCGCGGCATCATTGCCTGCCGCCAGCAGCAGGGCTGCTCGAGCGACGTGTCGGATCACATCCTGGGGACAAAAGGCACGGTCAAGCAGACCAGCGGGCGGCTCAATGCGATCACCACGCCCGACTCGAATTGGAAATACAACGGGCCGAAGAACGACATGTATCAGACCGAGCACGACGAATATTTCGCGTCGATCCGCGCGGGCAAGCCGCTGAATTTCGCGGAGAAACTCGCGCACTCCACAATGGTCGCGATCCTCGGCCGCATGTCGGCCTACACGGGCCAGACGATCACTTGGGAAGATGCGCTGGCGTCGAAAGAAGACCTCCGTCCGACCGATCCGCTGGATTTCAAGATGAAGCTCGCGACGCCTCCCGTGCCGATGCCGGGGCGCACGAAGTTCGTGTAGAAAAGCGGGCGTCCGCCTGTCATTCGCGAGCCGACTGCGCGTCGGACCGCTGCTTTCCATCTTTCAACTGCACCTCCTCCGTCCCATGAATCGCCGTACCTTCCTCGCCACCACTACCGCCGCCTTGACCGCTTCAGCACTTGATCTCCGGGCGGATGAGCCAAAGAAAAAGCGGTCGCTGAAAAAGGCCGTGAACCTCGGCATGGTGAATATCAAGGACGCCTCCGTGGCCGACCGTTTCAAGGCGGTGCGCGACGCGGGCTTCGACGGCATCGAGCTGAATCGGCCCGACGCCATCCCGCTCGACGAGCTCTTGAAAGCCAAGGAGAGCAGCGGGCTCGAAATCGCCGGGATCATCTGCTCGACGCATTGGGGGAAGCCGCTCTCAGATAACGATCCCGCCATCCGCGAGCAGGGAATGCGCGGGCTCAAACTCGCGCTGGCAGACGCAGGGGAGCTCGGCTGCAAGCGGATGCTCCTGGTCCCCGGCGTCGTGAACAAAAAGACCTCGTACGACACCGCCTATAAAAACTCGCTCGCCGCGATCAAGGAGGCGGTGCCTTTCGCCGAAAAGGCCGGCTGCAAAATCGCGATCGAGAATGTGTGGAATCAATTCCTGCTCAGTCCGCTGGAGGCTGCGCACTTCGTCGATGAGATCGCGAGCCCGTGGGTCGGCTGGCATTTCGACATCGGCAACGTCATCACCTTCGGCTGGCCGGAGCAGTGGATTCACATCCTTGGGCCGCGTATTTTGAATCTGCACCTCAAGGAATTCAGCCGCAAAAAGCGCGACGCCGAGGGGCTCGGGAAAGGCTTCAACGTCGAACTAGGCGAGGGCGATGTCGGCTGGCCCGATGTGATGAAGGCGCTCGACGACATCCATTACGAAGGCTACGGCATCGCCGAAGTCCCCGGCGGCGACGCCACGCGCCTGAAGTTCCTCGCCGAGCGCATCGACCAGCTCTACGCGAGCTAACTTTCGGCCGGGACCGGCGGGAGCTCAGAGGTAATCGCGGGCGATTTTCCAGCCGGCCCAGACGCCGACCATGCTACCGATGCCGCTGACGATGAAGGCAGTCATCATGCCCTCGAATTCCCCGAGCCACCAGCCGAGCGCACCGCCGATATTCATGCCGAGGAAGATGAGCAATTTCACGAGGAATCTGGGTATAGCAGACTGTGCGCCCGGGGCGGTTCAGCGGAGGCGGTAGATGCGGATGCCGGGATGGAGATAGAGGACGGTGCCGCGCTCGCGTTCCCACGGGAGGAGTTCGGCCTCGCGGAAGAGCTGCTGATAGAAATCCGCGCGCGCGCGAAAGGTCGCCGACTGGCCTGATTTCGCACGCACGCTGCCGGTGAAATACTTCCCGTAATCGGTCTCCGACACGACGACGTGCGTCACCCCTTCG
>JBBQZX010000035.1:0-50015 GCA_038207335.1 Chthoniobacterales bacterium
AGGGTGCGCCAGAGTTCTTCGCCGGACTGCGTATCGAGGCAGAAGAGCACGGCGCTGCGCTCGTTCCGCTCGGTGATGCCGTAGAGGTAGCGCTGCTCGCGCACGAGCGGGGTCATGAACTGCACGTTGATCTTTGGCAGGGCCTTGAAGACGGTCGCTTTTAGGTCCTCGCCCACGTCGAGGAGGACGCCGCCTTCGGTGTAGGCTTCGCACATAAAGATGCGCGATCCGACGACTCGCGGGGTCGAGGCATTGACGGAGGCCGGGCGCGTCGCCCGCCACGGAAAGGCGAAGTCCAGGGCGCCATCGGCGGGATCGACGCAGAGCAGTCCGCCCCGGGGCGGTATGGTCTTTCCACCCGCGAAGACGAGCACGCGATCCCGGCCGTGGAGTGTCGCGGAAATGGGCGAGGCGTAGCTGCCATCCCACGGCTGGCGGGTGACCCAGACGAGGCGGCCCGTCATTTTCTCGAACGCGGCGACGGCGTAGTCATCCTTGCCGCCGAGGTTCAAGATGAGGAGGTCGCCGTGGATCAGGGGCGCGCCACCTTTGCCGAAGAAATCGGTTTCCACGGCCATCTCGTGCCCGAGATCGCGCTTCCAGATGACACTGCCACTGGCGAGGTCGAAGCACTGCACCAGCGCGCGGGTTCCGATGAAATAAACGCGGTCACCATCGATGGTCGGCGGTGCCTGCGGACCTTCGGAGTAGCCGAACGACTGCCCGAATTCGACGGGCGTTTCGTGGAACCAAAGGCGCTTGCCCGTCTCCGCGTCGAGGCACTCGAGGATCTCCACTTTATCGAGTCGATGCGCCATGAGCAGCCTTCCGCGGGCAGCGACGGGTGGCGCGAAACCTTTGCCGCGCTGCACTTCCCAGAGCAGCTTTGGCTCGCTGCCTTCCTTCCATGTGGTGACGAGGCCGCTTTCCTTTGAGGTGAGGTCGTAGCCCGCGCCGAGAAAATGCGGCCAGTCGTCGGTCACCGCAGCGGGCGCGAGCGGTTTGGGCGCAGCATGGGAAGTGAGCCGGTCAAACGTCACGGCTTCCGCGATGGTTTTGCTCGGCGGATGGACTTCCGGCGGTGCGGGGTCGCTTGCGATGCGTTCGGCGCGCGCTGAAGTGAGATGAAGCGCGACGAAGAGAAGGATGAGGAGTGGTTTCATGACAAAGCGAAGTGGACCGGTTCGTTGGGCCGAGCGGATTTTCGTTTGTGGGCGGACGTGTTCTGTCCTCAACCAAGACGGATGAACAATCAGCAATGGCCCCGCCTGCCGGCCTCGTCCGTGAGGCTGGCAGGGGTGCGAGGCTTCGGCGTTTACGCGAGGTCGAAGCGGTCGAGATTCATGACTTTGTCCCAGGCGGCGATGAAGTCGGCGATGAACTTTGGCTCGCTGTCGGCGCAGGCATAGACCTCGGCGAGGGCGCGGAGGATGGAGTTTGATCCGAAGACGAGGTCGGTGCGGGTGCCGGTCCAGCGCGGCGCGCCGGTTTTGCGGTCAAAGGCGGCGAAGGCGTTGCCGCATGGCGAGACTTGTTTCCACTCCGTGCCCATGTCGAGCAGGTTGATGAAGAAGTCATTCGTGAGCGAGTCGGGGCGCGTGGTGAGGACGCCATGCTTTTCGCCGTCGGCATTGGTGCCGAGGACGCGAAGGCCGCCGATGAGGACAGTCATCTCAGGCGCGGTGAGGGTGAGAAGTTGCGCCTTGTCGATGAGCAGCGCCTCGGCGGGGACGACGTATTTGCCTTTAAGGTAATTGCGAAAGCCGTCGGCGATGGGCTCGAGCGGGGCGAAGGACTCGGCGTCGGTCTGCTCGGCGGAGGCGTCCATGCGGCCCGGGGTGAAGGGCACGGTGATGTCGTGGCCGGCGTTCTTCGCGGCTTTCTCGACTGCGGCGCAACCGCCGAGGACGATCAGGTCGGCGAGCGAGACTTTCTTGCCGCCGGCGGCGCTGCCGTTGAAGTCGCTCTGGATGGCTTCGAGCTTTTCGAGGACGTGGGCGAGCTGCGCGGGGCGGTTGACTTCCCAGTCCCTCTGCGGCGCGAGGCGAATGCGGGCGCCGTTTGCGCCACCGCGTTTGTCGGAGCCGCGGAAGGTGGAAGCCGAGGCCCACGCGGTGGAGACGAGCTGCGAGACGGTGAGGCCGCTCGCGAGGACTTTGCTCTTCACCGTGGCGATGTCCTGCGCATCGATGAGCGGATGATCGACGGCGGGGATCGGGTCCTGCCAGATGAGTTCTTCGGAGGGGACTTCCGAGCCGAGGTAACGGGCCTTCGGACCCATGTCGCGGTGCGTGAGCTTGAACCACGCGCGAGCAAAGGCGTCGGCGAACTCGGCGGGATTCTCGAGGAAACGGCGCGAGATTTTCTCGTAGGCCGGATCAACCCGCAGCGCGATGTCGGTCGTCAGCATGGTCGGCAGGCGCTTCTTCGAGGGGTCGTGTGCGTCGGGAATGGTAGCTTCGGCGTTCTTGGCCACCCATTGCTGCGCGCCCGCCGGGCTCTTTGTGAGCTCCCATTCGTATTTGAAGAGGTTCTCGAAAAAGTAATTGCTCCACTGCGCGGGCGTCTGCGTCCAAGTGACTTCGAGGCCGCTCGTGATGGTGTCGCCGCCGCGGCCCGAGCCGAAGCGGTTCCTCCAGCCGAAGCCCTGTTCCTCGAGGCCCGCCGCTTCCGCATCCGCGCCGACATTCTCCGACGGACCTGCGCCGTGGGTTTTGCCGAAAGTGTGACCGCCGGCGATGAGCGCGACGGTTTCCTCGTCGTTCATGGCCATGCGTCCAAAGGTGTCTCGGATGTCCTTGGCGGAGAGCATCGGGTCTGGATTGCCGTCCGGGCCTTCGGGATTGACGTAAATCAGGCCCATTTGCACGGCAGCGAGCGGGTTCTCCAGATCGCGCGTGTGCACCACTTCGCTGTCGTCGTCAGCCACGAGAACATTGTCGCCATCGACGCCCGGCGAGCCCTTCGAATAACGCTCGTCGCCGCCCAGCCACTTCGTCTCGCGGCCCCAATAGACATCCTGATCCGGCTCCCAAGTGTCCTCGCGTCCGCCGGCAAAACCAAACGTCTTAAATCCCATCGTCTCGAGCGCAACGTTGCCCGTGAGGATCAGCAAATCGGCCCACGAAATCTTGCGCCCATACTTCTGCTTGATCGGCCAGAGGAGGCGCCGCGCCTTGTCGAGACTCACATTGTCCGGCCAGCTATTGAGCGGCGCAAAACGCTGCTGCCCGCGCCCGCCGCCGCCGCGTCCATCCTGGATGCGATACGTGCCCGCGCTGTGCCACGCCATGCGGATGAAAAGCGGCCCGTAGTGCCCAAAATCCGCCGGCCACCAGTCCTGCGAGTCGGTCATCAGCGCCCCGAGATCGGCCTTCACCGCCGCGAGATCGAGGCTCTGGAATTCCTTCGCGTAATCGAACTCGCCGCCCATCGGATCGGACTTCGCGGAATGTTGATTGAGCAACTCGACCTTCAGCCGATTCGGCCACCAATCGTGATTGCTCGTGCCGCCGCCAGCAGTCGCCGCGGAGTGTTTGAAGGGACATTGGGTTTCGTCGGACATGGTATTTTCTTAGGCAGAAGTTGAAGTTTGTTGCGCCAGAAATCTGGCTCGAAATCGTCGTCCCGGTTCGCCGGACCAACGGGATTTCTAGTTTACCAGAGTTTTTCCGGATGGGCGTAGTTTTTTGTCTCCTTCGACGCCATGGGCTCCAAGCAGTGGCCGCCGAAAGGAACCTCTTGAACAAGCTACGGCCGCTTCATTGATTCGGAGTTCCGTTTGAAAAACTGCAGCCAAGCACCGTTGAGCGCGGCCTCGGACTTCTTTTCCGGGGCGGCAGCGTATTCGACGATTGTGCGTCCCCAGTAGAAACTGACGAAGCCCTCGGCGCGTTCGCGAGCGCGTTTCAGGAAGTCCTCCATCTCCTCGGTCGTGCAGGCGAGCGGGAAGGTTTCTTCGATGAGGAGGGCCTTGCCGATGTCGTAAACGGAGAGGGCGTGGAGTGCGCGGTCCAGTTCGCCGGATTTGGGGTAAACGTGGACGCTAACGAAATCGAACGCAGGGCTGACTTCGGGAGAGTAAAAAATGGGCTTTGCATCGGGCCAAATCTGCGCCCAGGGGATGACGCCGACGGTGATGAGATGCGTGGGGTCTTCGGCGTGAATCGCGGTGGTCAGTTGATCGGTCCACGCTTTGGCGATTTGGATGGGGGTGCGCTTGCCGGGCGTGAGCGTGAGGCGTTGGACAAAGTGTTTGCCCCCGAGTTCGCCAGCCAGCCAGCCCTGGTCGGTTTTCCCGTCGATCGCTGGCTCGTTCATGAGGTCGTAGCAAAAGACGGCGGACGAATCGCGGCACGTCCGCGCGATGGCCGACCAGAAGCATGCCTGCGCAGCCCAGCGGCCGGTCTCATCCATGGTGTCATACCAGGGAGGCGTGTCGGACTGATTGTAGCACCCGAGGCCGGTGATATCCAGATACAGGCCAGTCTCCTCAGCCAGCACGAGCAGGCGGCGCAGTTGTGTGAGCGACTTCTCATCGGGCCTCTCGGGTGCAGTCATGAATTTGCCGAACTGCAGATGAATGCGGACGAGATTCGCACCCAGCGCTTTCATCTCGCGGAAATCGCCGACCACCGTGTCCCACTCATCGATCCAGTAATCCTCGAGCAGGCGACCTTCGCCGCGGCTGTCGTGATCGTAGTTGACGCCCCAGATGCGAAAGGGCCGGTCGGATTCGGCAAGGACGAAAGACTGACCGTCTTCACTCAATCGAATGGGTTCGAGCGCGCCCGCCCGCAAGGTGGTCAACATCACGATGAAGACGAAGAGGAAGCGCAGCGTGCTGGTTAGACGAAGCGGCGACATAGGATGGGAGGGGGCGACGGAGCAGCGCAAACGAAGCCCGAATCGGGGCACGGGTCGGAGAGGGCTGCTTCAGCCTTTGCGGTAGATTTTCACATCGTCCACGACAGCGTTGTGCGGGACGGAGAGGCGCAACATGCGCTTGGTCGGGTGCGCGATGCCGGGTGAGTGGAAGCTGCCGAGAGGTTGGCCGTCGATATTGACGCTCAGCTCGTCGCCGTCGATTTTCAGCTGCAATTCGTGCCACTTGCCGACCTCGGTGGCGTGCGGGAATGCCTTGGTTTTGCCAACGAGCGCTTGCTTCTGGTCATCGGTGAGCGGCTTCTTTTCCGTCCGAGCTTCGTGGATGTCGAGGCGCATGCCCCCGGTCTTGTGGTCGATGAGCTGGACTTGCTTCGGGCTGATTTTGGCCATGAAAAGGTGGCCGGCGTGGACTTCCTTGAGCTGGGCGTCGGCGAAATCGAGGCCGAGGACGTCCTTTTCATCCTCCAGCATGAAGCGCAGCGTCACCGCCCCGTCAGTGAATTCGGCGGCGTGCGCGACGGTCACCGGATGATCCGCGCGGGCGCTGATGGTGATGCGCATCGCGCCGTCTTTCAGGTCCACTTGCTTGTCGTTCTGTGCGCGAGCCTTGCTGTTGGTTCCCCAGCCGTTGCCGGGCTCGTCGGCGGTTTCTTGGGATTCGCTGCGGTTAAAGTCGTCCTCGAAAATGACTCTGCCAAGGTCGGCGGCAAAAGCGGACGCGGTGAGGCCGGGGATGAGCGCGAGTGTGGCGAGGAGGTTCATTTCACGAGGAATAGCACGCTGCGGTGATGTGAGGGAAGCTGCGAACGTCAGGAGAGATCAAGGACTTGCGCCGAGGGCGGTGTCCGGCGATGGATTGGGTTCAAATATTGCGACAGGTGGCGGGTCACTCCTTGTTGCGAATTTTGAAGATAATCCCCTGCATGACGACTCCTCGAATTTCTCGCTCTCTCGCGCTCGCGCTGGTCTGCTGTGGCCTGGCGCTGGTGGCGACCGTGCGGGGCGAGTCAGTGAAGGGCGACGACGAGGGCTTTGCGGTGCTGCACGCGGAGGCGAAGAAGAACTTCAAGGAGGAGGTGGCGCCTTTCGTGAAGAATTACTGCGCGGATTGTCACGGCCTGAAGAAACAGAAAGGCGGTATCAATTTCCAACCCGCCCTCGACAACCCCGGCAACTCAGTCGCCAGCAAGCGATGGAAACAGGCACTCGCAAACGTGAAGACTCACGACATGCCGCCGGACGACGAAAAAAAGCAGCCGACCGATGAGGAGCGGCAGAAATTCCTCGACTCGATTGGCCAGATCAAATTTCTGAGCCCCAAGGATCCGGGGCAGTTTGTGATCCGCCGGCTGACGAAAGAGGAATATGGCAACACGTTGCACTCGCTTTTCGGCGTGGATACGGCAGTGGCGAAGGAACTGCCGGACGAGGTGTTCGGCGAGGGATATCTCAACACGCTGTCGCCGCTCCAGTCGGAGCAGTATCTCGGGATCGCCAATGACGTTCTGGATCGGGTTCTGGGGCCGAACGATGCGCCGCCGAATGAAATGCAAAAGCGACTTTTCGGCGAGACACCGACGGCGGTGGCCGATGTGCGGGAAGCAGCGAGAAAGGTCGCGCGTTCGTTGGCGCGGCAGGCATATCGTCGGCCAGCGTCGGATCAGGAAGTGGATGTCCTGCTGGGGGTCTTCGATTTGGCGTGCGCCAATCAACTCCCCTACCCCGGCGCGCTGCGGCTCATGCTCAAGGCCGTGCTTGTTTCTCCGCAGTTCCTCTTCATCACGCCAGCCACGGAGGCTGCATCGGGCCGGTCCATCGTTCCGCTGGATGACTATCAACTGGCCTCCCGGCTGTCCTATCTCCTGTGGGCCACAATGCCGGACGCGGAGCTGTCTGCGCTCGCCGATGCAGGCATGCTTCACGAGCCCCTGGTGCTCAAGACACAGGTGCAACGCCTGCTGGCGGACGACCAGTCGCGGGCCTTGTTCGATGGGTTTGGCGCGCAGTGGCTGGGGCTCGGCGACCTCGACACCAAGACCTTTGACACCGCGAAATTCCCGCAGATGACGAGCGAGATGCGCACCGCGATGTATGACGAGGCGCGCCTGTTCTTCGACAGCATCGTGCGCGAAAATCGCAGCGTCGTGAGCTTCGTGGACAGCGATTACACGTTCTTGAATGGAACGCTCGCCAGCATCTACGGAATGGAGAAAAGCGTCACCGGCCCGGCAATGCGCAAGGTGACGCTGACAGACAAAAATCGCGGCGGAGTCTTGGGGATGCCCGGCGTACTCGCGACGACCTCGTTTCCAAACCGCACCAGCCCCGTGAAGCGCGGCGTGTGGGTGCTCGAACAGGTGCTCGGCGAAGAGGTGCCGCCCGCTCCGCCGAATGTCCCGGCATTGGAAAAGCAGGACAAGGACGCGATCGTGAACCTAACTCTACGCCAGCGCACCGAGCTTCACCGCACCAATGCCGTGTGCGCCAATTGCCACAAGATTCTCGATCCCATCGGCTTCGGCTTGGAGAACTTCGACGCCATCGGACGCTGGCGGGAGCAGGACGACAGCGGTGGGCCCATCGACGCTGTTGGCGAGCTGCCGGGCGGCAAGCACTTCACGACTCCGACGGAACTGAAAGCCATCATCGCGGCGCGAAAGGATGACCTCGCTAGGAACCTCACGCAGAAACTGCTCTCCTATGCCCTTTGCCGACACCTCGAAGGTTACGATGAAGTCGTCGTGGATCAAATCATGGAAACCCTTGCGAAGGATGACTACCGCATGCAGACACTAATCTCCGAGGTCGTCAGCAGTTACCCTTTTGTGAATCATCGCGTGCAGCAACCCCCCGCCCTTTCATCCAATGCTCAATAACTTCCGCATCAGCCGTCGCACCTGCCTGAAAGGAATCGGAGCTACACTCGCGCTGCCGCTTTTTGAAAGCATGGGCTGGGGGGCACCGGTAAAGGGCAAGGCTTTCAAGCCACCGGTTCGACTCGGCTTCATGTACATGCCGCATGGGGTCATCATGGATCAGTTCTGGCCTGCGAACGCCGAGAGCTTCCTATCCTCGCCACCGCCGGCCTTGGAGTCGCTGCGGCCGGTGCTCGACCAGTGCTTGCTCATGAAAGGCATCACGGGCGTGCCGATCTCGCCTTTCAATGGCGCACCCCATGCGCTCGAACTCTCGACCTGGCTCACCGCACAACTCCCGGACGCCGAGACGCGGAACCAGATCAACATCGCGATCTCTGCCGATCAAATCGCCGCCAATTACGTGGGCGCGCTCACTTCCCTGCCCTCGCTGGAACTGGCCACGATGCCGCAGACGCACAAGGAAAACCAGGAGGGGCTTAACGAAGGCTACTACTCGCATTGCAGCTTCCGCTCCCCGACTCAGGCCGTCCCTGCCGAGACCAACCCCCGCAGCGTGCTCGACCGCCTCTTTGGCAAGTTTAACCAACCCGGGCGCGCCGCGCAGGCGGACCCGCTGGATCGGCAGATGTTGGACTTGGTCATCGGCGGTGCAAAAGACCTCCGCCGCAAGTTGCCGCAGGACGACCAACACAAGCTCGACGAATACCTTGACAGCGTGCGCGCAGTGGAGCGCCGCATCGCCGCCATCGAGTATCGCCAAAAAGAAGCTGCCATGGAGAAGTCCGGCGTCGCAGCGAGCAAACGCAACGCTTCGGATTCACCGCCCATCGAGATCAAAATCCCCGACGGCGACAAGCGCAGCGAATACATGCAGATCATGTGCGACCTCAACGTGCTCGCCTTTCAGACCGACACCACACGGGTGAGCACGTACATCGGCTCCACGCCAAATGGCGTGTCCTATCCTGAGCTGGGCTTCACCGACGCGCATCACTCTCAGACGCATCACGCCAACCAGCCCGACAAGGTCGCGAAAGTCGAAGCCATCACCGCCTTCAACATAGCTCAGTTCGCCTACATGGTGAAGAAGATGGCCAGCCTGCGAGAAGGCGACGGCACCCTCCTGGATAACTGCATCATGATGTGGGGCTCCGGCCTCGAGGACGGCAACAAACACTCCCGCGAAAACCTTCCCTTCATCCTCGCCGGACGCGGCGGCGGCACCGTCAATACCGGACGCTTCCTGTCCGACAGCAAAGGCAACCAAGGCGACCTGCTCACCACAATCCTCGCCTGCGCCGGCATCCCCCTCGACCGCCCCATCGGCATCGCGACCAAGCAACTCAAAGAGATGACCGTCGGGATCTGAAGCGGCAGGTAAAAAGGCGAATCATTATCAATGAGTGCCGGATCATCACCGGATACTGGAGGTGACCTTCACGGATTCGTCATCCCGATCACCGAACCGCTGATCGTCGAGATCGATACCGAGTCCACGGCGGCCTACATCCGCCTCCACCACGGGAAAGCCGTTCGCACTGAGTCATTCGCTTCCGATCGCGGCTTTGTGATGCTCGATTTCGATAAAGACAGGAACGTGCTCGGCATTGAGGTCATCGGCCAGCAGGAGTTCGGTATTCGTGAGTGGATCAAATTGGTGACCATGCAAGTGACCGAGTCGATTCTGGACCGCACCCGTTACATCGCTGCGAATTTGCAAGCGGCGTGATTCGCATGTTTGGCCCGCACTTTTCTTGATGAAGGTCAACGAAGACGTCTGCAAATGCACCGCCGAACAGGCGATCTCCGAGGAAGATTCCTTGAAGACAGGCGTGGAGAAGGGCGTGGACGGCGTAGCCCCCTTACAGTTCACACGGTAATCCGATCCGGTATTGCTTCTTCCCCATGAATCGCAAGGAACTGGAGGAGACGAAACCACCAAACCATTGGTTATCCGCCTGCTGCGCCACTCTCGTGTGGTGGGCAATCCCGATTCTTGTTCGACTTCAGCCGCGGAGTGATGAGGTGTCGGGCGGTTTGGCGCTTGGTTGTTTGATTGGCCTGGCGGTCGCTCTCTCACTTTGCGCGAGCTTTCGCCGCGCACCTTGGATAGTGCTGATTTGGATTCCACTGTTCGTCTGGACGTGTCTCGCTGCGGCGAAGTCTTTTGAAGCTTTTCGCGGTGGGCCGCTCGGTGGTGCCAGTGCAGCTCCATTAGAAGGGTTGGCAACTTTGATTATCCTCGCGACAGCTCTGCTCTTTAGCGTCGAAGGGGTTCTTTGTCTGGTCTGGCACCCGAATACCATCTCGTACCCATTGATCGCCTTGGCGGTTTTGAACACAGCGGCCATATCTTTTGTCACGCCACGAGCAAATCTTAAAGCCACACAGCAAGACATTGCCCTTCGCATCTTGGACTCCAGCAGCAACCCAGTCGCGGGCGCGACAGTCACATTCAAGCGTTACGGCTATGGTTCGGGTGGTACGGACGTCTTTGACTTCGAGGGCGGGTCATTGATTTCTGGCGGAGACGGTGTCGTGGTCATCCCATCGCGACGTATGCGCTACGAGACGCGCGGCATGATCAGCAAACCCAGCTTTCGCGACGTGCTCTTCACTGTCGGGATGCAGTTCAGCGAATGGGACAAGGAGCGGAGCGTGCATGTCTCGACCCGTGAGAGCGGCCAGATCGCATATGGAACTATCCCAACGGTCGAGTCGGTCGCCCTCTCGATCTATCTCCCGCCGCTCAGTGATGCGCCCGAACCCCTTCATGCACTAAAGCGCTTGACGGCGGCTACCGACATCGGTCGAAGCGATGAAGCAGCACGATTCTTCAACATTGACACCGGAAATTTCAGTAAGGATCCTAGCGGCGATCTTATGTTTGAACTCTTCTTCGAGAAGGACAGTAGGTTCCCCGAAGACAACTACGAAGTGGTAAAAGTGCGTGTCACAGGGCTAAACGGAACACAAGTCTTGCAGCTTCCGTATGCCGTTTCATTATCTGAAGATCTATCGTCTTACGAGCATATATTCCGAATCGCTCCTGAGAGCGGATACCATGATGAGATCATTTTACAGGACGCGGGTTCTCTCCCTGGACCCACGATCTATCTCAAGATGCGTGGGGGCAGAATCTACGGACGGATGGATGTCCACGCATGGGGAAGAAGTGATCAGAAAAAAGCTCCTTGTGAAGTTTGGCTATACTTGAATCCCACGGGCCAGCGCCAACTTGAAAAATAGAAGACCGCAAATTTTTTCTCCTCTCGCGTTGAGTGGCGCGGCTTTGGTCGCGGTGTCGGCTTTTGACATTCTTTTTTTAAATGCAACGAAGCGGCTTGGAAATGGGGTTCGGTGGATGCACCTTGTCGAAACGATGAAGCTCCCCTCTTTCTCTGCGTTGTTGTCTTTGATGTGCGTGGCTGCCGTTCACGCGGAGACGGTGAAGGATCGCGAGGGGGCGGTGCGGGGGGATCGGGCGAAGTTGGAGGCGGATGCGCGGTGGAATTACAATGATGTGGATGCGGGGTTCGCGCTGGCTGCGATGACGGGGAAGCCGGTGCTGGTGGTGTTGCGCTGCATCCCGTGCATGGCGTGCATGGGCATCGATCAGAGCGTGCTGGAGGAGCAGGAGCTGGCGCCTTTGCTGGATCAGTTTGTCTGCGTGCGGGTGATCAATGCGAATGCGCTGGATCTCTCGCGTTTTCAGTTTGACTACGACTTGTCTTTTTCGGCGATGCTTTTTAATGCCGACGGCTCTGTGTATGGACGCTACGGGTCTTGGCAGCACCAGAAGGATCCGCGAGATAAGACGACGGCGGGCTTTAAAAAGGCGCTGGAGGCTGGGCTGGAGATTCATCGCGGCTATCCGGGAAATAAGGCGGCTCTGGGTGGCAAGCAGGGCGGGCCGACGCCTTACAAGACGCCGGTGGAGTTTCCGACGCTCAGTGTGAAGTATATGAGTAAGCTGGATTGGGGCGGCAAGGTGGTGCAGAGCTGCGTGCACTGCCACATGGTGGGGGACGCTTTTCGCGCGAACTTCCGCAGCCGCGGTGAAGCGGTGCCGATGCAGTGGATCTATCCGCAGCCATCGTTCGCGACTCTCGGGGTGACGCTGGCGACCGATGAGATTGCGAAGGTGGAGGCTGTCGCGGCGGATTCGGCGGCAGCGAAGGCGGGGGTGCGGGTGGGCGATCGCTTTGTCTCGCTCGATGGGCAGCCGCTCATCTCGATCGCGGATGTGAGCTGGGCGCTGCATCGCGCGCCTGATGCGGGGACGATGTCGACGGTGATCGAGCGTGATGGGAAGACTACGGAGATGACTTTGGGGCTGCAGGCGGGCTGGCGCTCGGCGCAGGATATCAGCAAACGCGTGGGGACGTGGCCGATGCGCGCGATGGCTTTTGGCGGGATGCGAATGGAGGATCTCGATGATGCATCGCGCGAGGAGCTTGGTCTTTCACAAGCGGCGATGGCGCTCCGGATCAGCAATGTCGGCGAATATGGGCCGAATGGCGCGGCGAAGAAGGAAGGCTTTAAGCCCGGCGACATTCTGCTCGGGGTCGATGATCTCCAGCAGCGCATTTCTGAAAGCGCGCTGATCGGCAATCTGCTGGAGCATCATCGTCCGGGTGAAAAGTTGCCCGCAACTGTTGTGCGGGGCAGCGAGCGCATGACGCTGCAGCTTCCGCAGCAGTGAGGTGCCGTGACTTTCCGGTGAGGCTCGGAACCGAGCCGGGGAGCTTTAGGGCTGGTCGGGGATCTCCGGTTCGACGAGTTGGGCGAGGAGGGTGAGGGATTCCTGCCAGCCCATGTAGCAGGCGGCGGTGGGGATTTGCGGGGGGATTCCTGCTTGGGTTATGTCGAGCTCGGTGGCGCAGAAGACTTGCCGAAGGGCGATGGTGACTTGCATTTCGCCGGGGAGATTGGGGTCGTCGAATGTGTCGGAGTGGCGGATGAGTTCGTTCGGCTTGAGTTCGTGATAGGTGCCTCCGAATGAGTGGCTCCTGCCGGTGGTGAAATTGGTAAACGACATGCGGTAGCTGCCGCCTTCACGGGCGTCGAGGGAATGGACTTTGGCGGTGAACCCGTGCGGAGGCAGCCACTTTGCCAGGGCGTCGGCGTCGAGAAAGGCGCGATAGACTCGCTCCGGAGTCGCTCGGAGTACGCGGTGGAGTCGGACGGTGTTGGTGTTTTGGTTAAGCATATAGGGTGGGAGTTTGGTTTCGATTTTACGACGAACGGCGCGGGTGGTTCAGGACATCGGCGTGCGTTCCACCTCGGACGGTGGCGAAGGCACGGGCTCGGTGTCGTGGATGCGGCCGTAATCGACCTGAAGCTGGCCATTTTCGCGCTCCTCGTAGATGTCCACGAAGCGGTGGCCCCAGCGGATTTCTTGGAAGCTATAGTCCTGCTGGCTCTGGACGGAGGCGGCCATGACGGTCTCGATGGAGCTGAGTGAGGCGATGAAGAAGGCGTCGCATTTCTCCAAGGACTCTGGAGTTTCTCCATCGAGGATGCTCCCGGGCTTGATGGTGTGTCGGATGGTGAGCGCCGCGGGGAAGCGGGCCATTTCCTCAGGATAAAGTTTCAGCGTGTAGAAGCGGCGGATGATTTCGCCCTCGCGCACTTTTTCGTCGCGAGAAAAGGTGAGGCGAAAGCGCGCCTCGACCATGCTGGTGTGGCGGAGATTCGCCACGCGGATCATGACGGTAGGTTTGCCATCGTGCTGGCCGATGAGGATGGAGCGGCTGAAGAGGATGCGCGCGGTGGGGCGCGAGAAGCGGACGAAGATGAGGCCGGTGATGACGGCGATCCAGATCATGCCGACGAAGACTTCCACCGTGACGATGGCGTGGCCGTAGAGGGTGGCGGGATACATGTGCCCGTAACCGACGGTGGCGAGGTTCTCGATGCTGAAGAAGAAGGCCTCGGGCAGGGAGCCGGGGGGCATCTCGCCGATGCAGGCGCCGTCGACGGCATAGAGGACGGCGAAGAGGCAGTTCAGCAGAAGGTAGGTAGCGAGGAGGAAGAGGGCGAAGCGCGGCCAGGTGAGGGAGAGGACCCAGTGGTAGCCATCGCGCCAGTCCGGCCGGGCGGCGTTGATTTTGAGGAATTCGATGCGACCGGAGCGGATGGGAATGGGAGCTCGGCGGAAGAACATGCAGGGGCGAAAGATGCCGACGGAGCCGTGGTGTGTCGCGCGCGAAAATGCGACGCTTGAAATGCAACCCAATGGTTGCATATATGTCGTGTGTTGGATGCAGTTTTCAAAGCGTTAGCCGATCCGAGTCGCCGAAAGTTGCTGGATGCCTTGCACACGAACAACGGTCAGACGTTGTCCGAACTTTGCGCGCATCTGGCGATGACCCGGCAGGCGGTGACGAAGCATTTGTCTCTTCTCGAAGAGGCAAATCTCGTGGCCACGGTATGGCGCGGACGCGAGAAGCTGCATTTTCTCAATCCGGTGCCGCTGCACGAGATCTACGAGCGCTGGATTGCCAAATATGAACGCGACCGCCTCGACGCGATGAGCGCTCTGAAGAGAGATCTCGAAGACACGAAACCAAACAAACCAAAACCAAATAAAGATCATGGATAAGAGCACATTCGTTTACGTCACCTACATCCGAACGACGCCGGAGAAGCTGTGGGCGAAACTCACTGAAACCGAGATCCCCCGGGAATTCTTCTGGGCGACGGCGCTGCATGCGGAATGGAAAGTCGGCGGGGCTTGGAAAAGCACTGCGCCAGATGGCACGCTGGTAGATGGTGGTGAAATCCTGGAGCTGGATGCGCCTAAGCGGCTGGTGCTGAGCTGGCGCCATGAGATGCAGCCCGAGAAGAAAGAAGAGGGCTATTCTCGCATGACCTACGAACTGGAGCCGAAGGGCGAAGCTGTGAAGTTGACTGTGATCCACGAGATGGACCACGGGCAATCGAAGTTCATCCAAGCCGTCTCGAATGGCTGGCCGACAATCCTCTCCAGCCTCAAGAGTCTGCTGGAAACGGGTGACGCGCTGGAGGAGACGCGAAGCTGGTAGCACCCTCCCCCGCCCCGGTGATTTGCTTCGCGTTGAAGCGAAGCCGGGGCGGGCTGCGGGGAGGGCATTCGGGTGCGAATGAGACGGCGAAGCGGTAGGTGGGATCGCCGATCCCGGCTACAACATCGGCCCGCTTCTCAACGCTTTTCCTAGCTCGCTGGTTTGCTACTTACCCCGCGCGGCATTCGTCCGCGTGCGCTCACCGGTGATGCGTGTCATTTCGCTTTGCTGGCTGGCGGCGATGACGAGGTCGGCGACGCGACGGCGCAGGCGCCAGGCTCGGGAGTAGAGTGTGGCGGCGAAGAAGAGGTAGAGGAGCCAGAGAAGGATATCGCGATGGGAGGTGAAGGCCTGGCGGTAGAGGAGGGCGGTGAGGATAACGATGTTTACGAGGAAGTTGTTGGCGACCATCTTGTAGCTGAGTCGGACGCGGGTGAGGCATTTGGGGCCGCCGTGGTATTCGGTGACGGTGTGGAGGGCGATGCTCCACCAGAGGTTGCCGTAGATGAGGACGTCCCACGGTTTCCAGCCAGTGTCGGTGGAGTAGCGCCAGCCTTCGTTTTCCAGGAGGGCGAAGATGTGGGTGAGGAGGAGTTCGCGGCCCTGGCCGGTCTCGCTCCAGAAGTGGAGCAGTCGGGTGCCGCCGCGATGGCTGGCGGGGGTGAGGCCTTCCTCTTTTGCGGCAATGACTGCAGCCGGAGTGCGCTTATATTTTAGCCAAGTGAAGTAGCGGGCCCAACCGCGGCCGAGGGGCTGCATGATAGCGAGAAAGGCTACAAGCAGACGCGCGGGAATGGTATCGAAGCGAGGCTCAATGCGAGCACCGACCATGTAGCTGAGGGCGACGAGGAATGTGCCGCCAAGCATGAGGAGTGGGACGATGCGAAGATTTGGAAAAGCGATGGTGACGACAAAGATGAACGCCGTGAGTGCGACCCACTCGATGCTGCTGAGGTACGCGGCAAGGACGCTCTGAGAGGCAGGGTAGATGGACTGGAAGAGGCCCTGGCCGAAGACGCCGTGGTAGATGATGGGGCGGTTGAGCAGCCAGGTGAAGCGTGGGGCGCCGTAGATTTGGCCTTTCCACTTTGCCTGGCCGGTGGGGCCGAAAAAGATGAGGTGCTTGAAGCGGAGCATGGCTTCGGCTTCGCCGTAGCCTTCCTGCTGCTTGCGAAATGCGTGGAGAGTGAAACGCCGGTAGTGCCAGACGATGGCGCTGGGGCTGAAGGCAATGACGCCGCCGAGGCTCTGGAGACGCCAGCAAAAATCGACGTCGTCGCCGGCCTTCCGATACTCGGGGTCGAAGCCGCCGACGCTGTCGAAAGCCCACCGGTGGAATGCCATATTGCAGCCGGGAATGTGCTCGGCAATGACGTCGGTCAGGAGGACGTGGCTGGGGCCACCGGGGGCGGCGGCGACGGCGGCCTGGATCCAATTGACGGCGGGCGGGGAGATATTTGGGCCGCCGACGCCGGCGAAATCGCCGCTGAGGAGCGTGCCGACGAGGTAGTAGAGCCAGTCGGGGTCGGGCATGCAGTCGGAGTCGGTGTAGGCGAGGACTGCCCCGGTGGCGGCGTGGGCGCCGGCGTTGCGGGCGTAGCTGAGGCCCATATTCGACTGGATGACGCTGACGAATTCCGGCCCGGCTGTGGCGTGCCGGTCGGCGAGCCAGGTGGCGACGATTTGCTGCGTGTCGTCTTTGGAGCCGTCATCGACGAGGACGATTTCGAAATGGCGGTAGTTGACGAGGTCGAGGGCGCGGAGGCAGTCGCCGAGGGTTTTGCCGCCGTTGTAGCTGCACACGATGACGCTAACTTTCGGATACTCGCGGAGGGCGACGCGGGAGGTGACGAGGCCGCCGTCGGCGAGTTTTTCCCGCAAGATACCGAAGGCTTTCTTCGGCTGGCGGTCGCGGGTGACGAGGCCGAATTCCCAGTCAAGGATTTCGTTGCCGCCGGTGAACCATTCGTCGGTCCAAGAGAAAAAGATGGTGCCGGCGGCGCCGCCTTTCACGACGACGTCGAGGTGCCAGTCGAGGACTTCGGCCTGCATGTCCTGGCCTTTGCGGAGGGTGTCGAGGCCGAATTCGCCCAGGATGAGGGGCTTGTCCTCGGCGAGGTTCTGGAGGCGCGCGAGGTATCGCTCGAAGTCGAGCTGGCTCTCGAGATAGACGTTGAAGCTGTAGAAATCGACGTTCTGCGGGAGAAGGTACTCGGTGGGGGGGTAGCTGGCGTAGCTGTAGAGCGGACGCGGATCGGTCTCGCGGGCAACGGAGATGAGCTTTTCTAAGAACTCAACGACGCCGGTCGCGCCGAGCCAGCGGACCATGGTAGTGGGGACTTCATTCCCGACGAAGTAGGCGAAGATGGCGGGGTGGCCCTTGTGCTTGGCGACGGCGGTGCGGACGGTCTCGATGATTTGCCCGCAGAGTTTGCGGTTGTTGAGGAATTCGACGTGCTGTGTCCAGGGGATGGAGACGAGGATGCGGAGACCGTGGGCCGCCGCGAGGTCGAGGAGCCAGCCGGGCGGGGCGTGGTAGAGGCGGATTAAATTCACGCCGAGGTCGCGCATGAGGGTGAAGTCGGCGCGGGCTTGCTCGGGCGTGGAGATCAAGTCGCCATCGGCGTTGGGCTTGAAGGGGCCGTAGGTGACGCCCTTCATGAACCATTTGCGCTCGCCCTCGAAAAAGAACTTCGCACGGACGCGGATGGGCTCGAGCGAAGTGGGTGTGATGGGATCTGGCATCGGATGACTAGCTGTAGCACAAGCCTCCGGCATGTGTATCGCAGAGCCGCAGAGGCACAAGCCGGAGGCTTGCGCTATCGCATAGCGAGACTCCGCGCGGCGATTTCTGCGGTCTTTGCGATGTCCTCGTTCGTGTGCGCGAGCGAGAGGAAGCCGGCCTCGAATTGCGACGGCGCGAAGTAAACGCCGGCCTCGCGGCACGCGTGGAAATATCTCGCAAACCCCTCGCGGTCGCTGCGCTGTGCGTCGGCGAGGTTCCAGATTTCGCCGCTCGCGAAATAGAGACAGAACATGGAGCCGATACGATGGAAGACGTAGTCGCGCCCACTTTTTTTCAGCGCAAAACGCACGCCTTCCTCGAACTCCGCGCCGAGTTCCTCGAGCCGCGTCCACGCATCGACGCGCGCGAGCTCGCGCAACTGAGCGAGTCCCGCGGCCATCGCGAGCGGATTCCCCGAAAGCGTTCCTGCCTGATACACCGGCCCGAGCGGCGAGAGCTGATCCATGATTTCCGCCGCGCCGCCGAATGCCCCGACCGGCAGCCCGCCACCGATGATTTTCCCCAGCGCAGTGAGGTCCGGCGAGATCCCGCACCGCTCCTGATACCCGCCGCGCGCGAGTCGGAAGCCGGTCATCACTTCATCGAAAATCAGCACGACGCCATACTGCGAGCAATGCTGCCGCAGCACCTCGAGAAAGCCCTCGCGCGGCAGGTAGAGCCCCGCATTCGCAGGCACGGGCTCGACGATCACCGCCGCGATTTTGCTCCCCTCCGCCATGAAGACCGAGCGCAGCGCGGTCACGTCGTTGAAGGGCAGCGTGATCGTCAACTCCGCGAGCGCCGCCGGCACGCCCGCGCTGTCCGGTTGCCCGAGCGTGAGCGCACCGCTCCCCGCTTTCACCAAAAGCGAATCAACATGTCCGTGGTAGCACCCCTCGAACTTCAGCACCTTGTCCCGCCCGGTAAATCCTCGCGCCAGTCGGATGCACGACATCGTCGCCTCCGTGCCGCTGTTCACCATCCGTACCTTCTCGATCGACGGCACCCACTCGGTGATCGTGCGCGCCATTTCCACCTCCAGCGGATTCGGAATCCCGAAGCTCACACCCCGCGAAGCAGCCTCCACAATAGCTTCGCGGACGACATCCGGCGCGTGCCCAAGGATCGCCGGCCCCCAGGTCCCGACGTAATCGACATACTCATTTCCATCGACATCCCAGATGTGCGCCCCCTCCGCGCGCTCGACGAAAAACGGCTCGCCGCCGACTCCGCGAAACGCGCGCACCGGCGAATTCACGCCGCCCGGAATGAGTTGGCAGGCTTCAGCAAAAAGTTCGTGCGAGCGGTCGTTGTTCATGAAGGCCGGGAATGAACCACGAAGGCGAGGAGGCACAAAGCGGATTGAGTCGCTCGCCACTCCCCGAGCTTCGTGGTTCAAAATCGCGCCCGCATGTTTCACGTCGTCCTCGTCGAGCCGGAAATCCCGCCGAACACCGGCAGCGTCGGTCGCCTCTGCCTCGGCGCGGAGTCGCACCTGCATCTCGTGAAACCACTCGGCTTCAGCATCGACGACAACACGGTGCGCCGCGCCGGACTCGACTACTGGCAGCACGTCACGCTCACCGTCTGGGAATCCTTCGACGCCCTCCGAGCCGCTCAGCCACAGGACGCGCGGTTCTTTTTCCTCACGACAAAAACGACGCGCAAATTCTGGGACGCCGAGTTCCGCGACGGCGATTTCCTCGTCTTCGGCCGCGAGACGAAAGGCCTCCCCGAGCCGCTGCTCGCCGCGAATCCCGACCACTGCCTCACCATCCCGATGGGACCAAAAACGCGCAGCCTGAATCTCGCGACCGCCGTCGGGATCGTGCTTTTCGAGGCGCTTCGCCAGGTCCGCTACGGCACGACCGACACGCGGTAAAATCGAGGCGTACTCGTCGCCGCCGCGTCCGCGACACTCGTGCTGGGACCGGCCGACGCGACCGTCCCGCTGACCGGAGTAAATGGTGTCGCGAGATCCATCGTCGCTTCGACGCGATACATTTTCCCCCGTGCGCTCGTCCACGTCACGGTCACATGGGTCGCGTCGATGCGGTTCATCTCGGTGATGCGAAACTGCGACACCGAATCGAGCGGATTTATCCCCGCGAGATCCTCGGCAGCGTTGCTCATCCCGTCGCCGTCATCGTCCGCGAATGCACTCAGGCGCTTGATCTGCGGACTAGTGGCGCTCGTAGGCTCGCCCTGATTCGTGTCGCTCGGGTTGACCGCCTGCACCGCGACGCTGTCCGCAAATCCCCACATCCCCATCGATCGCCGTCGTCGTCTCGCTCGTCGTGAAAGCGCTCGCCACGGCTCCATTCCGCATCACCGTGACCCGATAACTCGGCGCGACTCCCTCGCTGTCCGGGGGCACTGCGGCCCGCGAAAAATTGATCAAGCGGCCGATCGCGTAGCCGAGGCCATTCGGCCCGCTCGGCTGCGCGGGCGCGGCGCTCGGCGCGGTCGTGTCGAGTAGCTTCAAAACCGCGCTGTGCTCCACACCATTTCGCGCGCCTTCTTCGGCGAGACGACGATCGCGTGATCCCGGTGCCCACCTTCATCGTTAAAATAATGGCACGTCCCGGCTTGTTCGCCGTTCAACCGATACCTCGACGTGAGCCGATACGCGCCCGTCTTCGCGAGCCCGATATTTGAGGCGTTCAGTGTGAGTTGAAAGCCGCCCGTGACCGGCGTCATCGCCAGCGCCTTGAAATATTTCGAGTCGTCGCCCGCGGCAAAATTAGCGGCATTCGGCGCCTTGATTCCGTCCTCGATTCCGTGACCATTCGCGTCGAGTTGCGCGCGGTCACGGCGATTCAGATTGGTGAGGATTTCCGCAGTCGCGACGCCGGTGGTCTGCGGGTCGAAAAACGCATTCACGACGACCGCGTCGCCCGCGACTTCATCGACGAAGACATGCGTGGTGCTGTAGTCGGCGTTCAGGGGCTCGCCGCCGTTTCAAGCTGACGGTCAGGGTCGAGGCCGATGCGACTGATGAGGCGAAGAAAATCGCGAATAGAATCGCAGCGCACGCAGCCACGCCGGGTATCGTTCGCCTTTCGCTCGTCAACATCGGCGACGACACGGATTTCATTCCACGGCAGGCAGGAGGACTTCGACTTTGTAAAAGCGGTGCGGCTCGGACGCTGGCGCAGAGCCGGTTAGAGACCCGTCGTCCGTCCACGTCACTTCACCGCCGGTGCCGGGGATGTCGCCGGGGATTGCGGTGAAGGGCGTGCCGAGATTGTTCGTGAATGACACGCGGTAGAACCGGTCGAGACGCGTTGGGAAATGCAGCGTCTGCGCCGTCGGAGTGCCGTTGATCGTGAGTTGTTGCACCACAAAATCCGCGGAGTTCGCCGGCGTCCGCAGGAGATATTCCGTCAAATTACTTTTGCCGTCGCCGTCGAAGTCACCGCTCGCGCCGCTCACTCCGGTCGCGTCGTTCGGATTCAGACCGTTCGCGATTTCCCACCAATCCGGCAGCCCGTCACCGTCGCTGTCGGTCGAGACGGTCGAGCCCGTTTGCAGCCCGAGCATGAAGTCCGCGCCATTCACCAGCGACAACTCGACCTGCTGCGTCTGCGCCTGATTCCGCATGTTGATTGTGTCAAAAGTCACGCCTCCATCGCGATCCACTGCCGTCGGGTTCAGCGTTGTCCCGGTGCCCGCGCGCAGAAACGCGCGCACCGAATTCGCGCCGAAATCAGTGATGCTCAACATGCCGCCCGCGTTCACGAGCGGGCCGAGACTTGCCTGACCGTTCACGAGCAAGTCGCTGAGATTTGGTGACAGCCCAAAGCGCACGTAAGCATTCGAAACATCACCGCTGAGCGCGTAGCTCGCGCGCAGCAGCGTCGAGCGCGGCAGGAGCGTGATCGTCTTCGCAATCGTTCCGCCGCTGATCAAATTCGAGCTCGTGAATTTCCATCCGACGCCACTCGCAGCAGGCGCGGCGGAGTAGAGGTCGTTCACGTAAACCGTGCGCCCTCCCGCATACCAGTCTTTGAATCCCGACGTGCGACGCGCATTCACGGCGCTGCCGGTCAGATTCGTGTCGCCCTCCAACTCGGTTTCCGTGCTCGCGGCGCTCCACGGATTCCCGATCGCCTGCAGCACCGCGCCCGTCTCAATATCGCGCGTCCAGGCGCCGATCAGCCTCCCGCCGATCCGCTCGAAAAGCGCGAAGACGCGATCGTTGTAGAGGATGTATTCGGCCTCGCCATCGAGGTCGAAGTCCCCCTGCTCCGCGCGCGCGTCACCTACCGTCGCCGCCGTCGCCGCCCATTGCGCGACTCGCGTATAGCTCGCCGCGGTGCGCGCCTGCGCCTGCGCGTTCTTTGAAAACGCCGCGAGATTTTGCGAAGTCTCGTCGGGATTCACATACATGCCGGTGCTGAATTTCGAGAGGTCGTTTGCGGTCTGGTCGTGGAATGCCGTCTCGAACATCGCCGTGTGGACCGTCCCACGCGCCAACTTTCCGAGCGCGCCGCCGACGCCGCTCGCCTGCGTCCACGCGCTGCTCACGATGCCCGTGCCCGCGGTCATCGTGCCGAATGCCGTCGGCAGCGGCACGCCCGTGCGGATGTTGAAACTCTTCGTCGCGAGCGCCTCCTCGCGCCCGCTCAATCCGAAATACCAGTTGTCGTAATTTTCCTCCGTAGCGTGGTCGATGAAGTCGTGCGCCACCTTCGGCAGCACGAGATTCGTCCCGCGATCCTTGAACCCGAACGACGTGTCGTTTGCGACCTGATCCGCCGTCACGATCTGCACCCACGGATGGCTCGCGAGCCACCGCAGATTCTTGTCGTATGCGTCCGCGTTCACCTTCGTCGTAAAATCCTCCCAAGCGCTGAAAAGCACGACGAGCTGATCCTGCGAGCCGCTCCGCGCCTTGCGCGCGAGCAGTTCGCGCAGTGGCAGCGCGACGCCGTTGTCGTCATTTTGAAAACGGTAACCGCTCGCCGATTCATTGATCGGGATACAATTCACACCGTTGATTTTGTTCACGCGATAGCCGTCGTCGCTGATCGCGCTGGTGCGTCCAAACCACTTCAGCACGTGCCGCATCTGGTCGATGAAAGTGAAGCCGAAGCCGAGGTCGCTCACCTTATCCAGCACACCGGAATCAAGGACACGCTCAGGTGTCCAAAAGACTTTCGACGACTCGCCGCCGTAGGTCGCGGTGAGGAACTCGTTCGCGAGCGCGACGTTGTCGGAGTTAAACGGCTTCGTCGTGTAGGCGAGAATGTGGTCGCTGAATGTGCTGCCGATGAGATCGACGATGCCCGCGTTTCGCAGTCCGCGGATGCGCGTGTTAAAGGCCGGCCCGTCGCGATACTGCCGGGGCGAAGCGGCATCGACTTTCGCCCACTGGATCGCGGAGCCGAGCGTCGGCGTGATGTGCATTGTGAGCGGTGAAGAGAACGCTTGGTGTGCGTCGAGCGCACGGGCGTAACCGGCGCCCGAGCCTGTACCTATCAGGCTTTGCACGCTGCTGCCCGGCAGGATTGCCTGGTTGCCGTGGATCAACGGGAGCACGTTCACGCGCTTGTCGCGGTCGTTCGCGGAGTTCACGCCGAAGTAACTTTGCAGCACGCCATTCGCGGAGATGTAGGCCTGCTCCGAGTAGTAATCCTCGGCCAGCCAGTCGTCGCCGATCGTGTCGCGGATGTCGTTGCGCCCGCCGATGTCGCCGGCTCCGGGCGGGCTGTTTCCCGTGCCGTCTTTCGTCGTGAATACTTGGAAATTCAGCTCGCGCCAGTCGAGCCCGTTCCAGCCCGCGTCGATGAGCGCCTGCCGGCTGATCGAAAATTCCACCGCGTCGAGGTCGGAGTTGAAGTACGCCTTTTTGAAGCCGTTCGGCGTGTTCTGGTCGCGCGCGCCGACGCCGAAAGTCGGCGAGTTCAAATTGTCCGCGAGCGTGTTCGTGTTGTTCGCCGGCGCGCGATTCGTGTCGATGAAAACGCGCCCTTTGTTCGTCTCGTAACACGCCACGACCGCCTCCCAGCGCATGTTCGTTACGATGTCCACGTCGTCCGGCAGCTTGCGCTCCCCGACGCCCGGCGAGTTCGTATCGATCGCCACGTAGATGTCCAGATTCCCCTCCTCCGCGTGCGCCTTCAGGTCCTCCAGATCGACGCGAAAGTAGAAATTTCCATCGCCTCCCGCGCCCGTGTCGCCGCCGTCGTGCGCGTAAAATGCGACGAGGTCGCGCGAGCTGTCGAAGCCGTCGTACGCGGGATAAATGTCGCCGCCCTGGTTGTTCGTGCCGTTGCCTTCGTACTCGTCGAGCGCGATTAGATCGTCCGCCGTCCAGTCGGTGAATTCGCGATAATTGGTCACGCCGCCGACCAAGATTTTTTGCGCCTCCGGCACCGGGCCGATCGTGATGGAGCCCGCGGGCGGAGGCGCGCCGGTGTTCGCCGCCTGCGGGTCGGTGCCGTTCGCAAACTCCAGCGCATTCGTGTAAGGCACCGTCTGGCCGTTGATGACGATCGTGTCGCCGTCTGGATTTCCGTCCGCACCGTTCTTCGGATCGCCCGCGCCGCCGGTGCCCATGTTGAGCGTGCCATTGTCCATCGGATCGAGTCCGTGAGCCACTTCCCAGCCGTCCGGCAGCCCGTCACCGTCGGTATCGGGGTTCAGCGGATCGGTCTCCGTCCACTGCTCTCCCCCGTCGTAGATGCGGTTCTTGTTCGTGTCGCCGTCGATGAAACCGTTGAAGTTTTTGTCCTCGCCGTATCCGTCGGTGAGTCCGTCGCCGTCGCTGTCGTCGACATTCGGATCGGTCTCGGTCCAATGCTCGCTCGCGTCGATTTTGTGGTTCGGCCATTTACGTGTGAGCGACGGCTCGACGCCCGGCGCGAGCGACTCGCCGTCACCATCGACCCAGCCATTGTGATTCGCGTCCTCGATGCCGTCGGGGATGCCGTCGCCGTCCGTGTCCTCGCGATTCGGATCGGTCATCGAGCCCGCCGCGAGCCGCGTCCGGTCGCCGCCCTGTGCCTGGCTGTCCACGCCCGGCACCTTGCCGAAATTGTCGAGCGTGTTGAAAAACGGCGGGTCGAGATCGGCGACTAAATTCGGGATGCCGTCGCTATTCGTATCGACGCCGGGTGCTGTGTCCGGGCTGATCGACGCGCGCCAACCGACTTCGAGCCCATCCGGCAAACCGTCCGCATCCGTGTCGGGATTCGTCGGGCTCGTCTTGCCGAAGGCGTTGTAAATCACGATGTCGCCGTTGGTCCAGGTGTCGGAGTTCGGCTTCGGATTCACCGTCCGCAGATTCGGCAGCGGCTGCGCGGTATTCTCATCGGCGTCGAGCAGCCCGTCGTCGTCGTCATCCGCGTCATTCGGATTCGACGGCACCTGCTGGCGGAAGATTACCGTCGCGTTGCGAGTCGCGTTCGCGCCGGGCGTCGAGGTCGCGGTGAAAGTGAACGACCCCTGCGTGATGTTGCTCCACAAAAAGCGCCACCGCTTTCGCGTTCCGACCGTCGTGGGATTCGGGCTGTTCGTCGTCGGCGCGATGAGCGTGGCGGTCGCCGCGTTTCCTGCGAATGCAATCGCCACGCTCGTCGCGTCGAGGTCGGTTTCGACTTCGATTGTGTATTGCCGCTGCTCCGGCGTCGGCGCGGCCACATCGGGAAGCTCGATCACCACCCGCTTCCCGTCGCTGTCGAACTCCGCGGGATTCACCACATTGATGAATGGCCCCACCGCCGTCGGCGCGAATTTCACCAGCCGCTGCGCGGTTAAAACGGGCACGCCGGGCTTCGTGTAAGTCACCGCGATCGTGTGCAGAAAATTCGGCTGGCCGTTGTAAAGATCGGGCAGGTTCACGCCATTCTTCGGCACCTGCAGTTCGTGAAATTCAGACGTCACGTCGTAGTTGATCTGGTAGTTTGCCCTGCCTTGCGCCACAGGGTTTGCGGGCGATCCCGATTCGCTGCTGGCGATCGTCACGAGGAAGCGATTGATGAGGTCCGACGTCGGCAGACCGGCCTCAGCGAGCGATTTTGAGAACCAGATTTTCAGTTTGTAATTCACGTCGATCGCGTCGCCGTCGTTGCCGGGAAATCGCGCGATCACGCGCTGCACCGGCGCGTTCGCCGTGACGGTGCGGAGCAGCGTAGTGAAGTGCCCGGCGGCATCCGTCTGACCCGCCGTCCACGCCGGACGCGCGGCGGAGGAAAGCTCGCGAAGCCGCACCTTGATCGTCGCCGCGGATGAGCCGCTCGGGATGTTCGTGTAATTGAAACGCCACTCGCGCTCGAACGCGCTCGCGATCGAAGCCGTCGGCGTGCTCGAGGTCGCGCGCACCCACGACTCTCCGATGTTCGCGTCCCACACGCCGTTGCCATTCAGGTCCTCGAACGGCTCGCCAGTATCGCGCACGCCGTTGCGATTCATGTCGGTGTAGGGCTCGAAGCCGTTGCCGTTTCCATTCGCCACGCCGGTCGCCGTGTCGTCGTTCGCGGGGTCTGCATCGTCGATGTGAACCCACGCCTCACCCGTGCTCGGATCGGTGCGGATCACGCCGCCGTATTGCTGGCTCCCGAGCGTGTCGTTTTGCGCGGGAAATTTGATCTCACCCTGCGGCAACTGCGCGTCGTAGTAGAACGTCTGCGTGAACGTGTTGTAGAGCGATGTCTGCCCGTCGCGCTTCAAAAACGCACGGGCGCGAATGACGTGGAATCCTTCACTGAGGCCGGTTTGCGTCTGCCCGTAGTCGTTGTGCGGATAGATGAGCTTGGTCGTTGCGTTGACATTATCGGCTCTGAAAATGGTCATCATTTTCTTCTTCCGCTCGACCTCGGTTGCGCCGACCGGGAACACGCTCGCCTGACCCGATTTGAAGAGCGCGATTTTATACCGAAAGGTGCCGACCGGCTTTGGACTGACCGCGCCGCGCCACCAGTTGTCGGTGCCTTGATTTGGCGACTGGTAAAACATCTCCGCCGTCTTCGTCGTGCCGATGCCGACTCCCGCCGCGCCCTCGGGATTGCTGCCGTCGCTCGTGTAGTAAATGAACGCGCGAAAGCCCGAACCGACCCCGTTGGATTTCGCAAACAGCACGACCGACGAGCCGCTTTCGAAATACTGCGCGACCTGCCCCGGCGTGCCCGTCCAGCCGCCAAAGCCCGCGGTCGGATCGTGATACACAAACGTCGCCGCCGCGCCGTCCTGCGGGTTGCTTCCAAAGCCGTTCACCGTCGCGCTGCCGCCGATGTAGGTCTCCGCGCCCGCCGACCCGAAGATGCACCGCGCAGTATTGATCGCCGCGAATTTCTCGGGCCCGATGCGGTCGAAAAAGATCGGCTGCTCATAGCCAAGAAACGTGTCCGTGCTCACCGCCGGCGGACGGTCGCGGAAGCCGGGATCCTGATTCCCGCTGGGCCGCGTGCCGTTCAAATCCACGCCGCCATCGAGCTTCAGCAGAATGTTTTCCGCCGACCCGTCCGCCCGCGCGATGAAACTGAGAGCCGTCCCCGACGTCACGCGCGGCACGGTGAACGCATATTTGTAATCCGTATGATCCGCATCCGGCACGCCCGGCGGATCGAATGCCGGGTCGCCGTCCGACCCATCGACGCGTTGATACGTGAGCGTAGATGCGGGCAGGCCGCCTTGCAGGATCGTGATTCCCTTCCCGCCACCATTGCGCCACGAGTCGCTTTCCTCCGGCGTGCGCCAGCTAAAAATGAAGTATCCGCCCGCCGGCACGACGACGCTGCCGAGGTCCGAGCCGTACGTGTAAAAACCGCCACCGTACGTCGAGTAGTTGAAGAGATACGCGTTATCGCCGAACGCCGTGTGGCCGAAGCTCGTCGTGAAATTTCGCGCCTGCCCGCTCGAGTAGTTGTCGTTGAAAAGCGCGAGCATCGTCACCTTGTCTTCATCCGTCGCGCCACCCTCGCGGTCGTCGATCCGCTCGTACGCCACAAAGTCCGCGTCCGAGAAAATCGGCTTCTGGTATCCGCGCGCAAACTGCTGATGGATCGACAGAAGATTCGGAATCCGCGGATCGTTGAATTGCCCGAGAAATGCCGTGTTCGACTGCCGCGGGAATGCGCCGCCGGAACCGTTGAGCACGTCTGCGTGATGATTCCCATCCGTGTAAATCAGCCCGAGCCCGGCGCGAGTGAGATACATCGCGTGCTGCAACTCGCGGCGCGACGCGTAGTCGTTGTCGTGGCTCTGCGCGTGCATGACCGTGAGCGACGGCGCAAAGCCGCCCGCGCCCGGCTGATCGTACCCGTTCAGCCCCGAACTGGGATTGCCGAGCAGGTTGTTGAGATTGTTGCGCAGATCATTGTCGATGAGCCGCATCCCCGCGTCGAAATAGCTGCCATATCCCGGCGGTTCGCCGAGGTGCTCGCCAAACATCATCGCGTCGTCGCGCGGCTTCTCGGTGTCGAAAACCGTGTCGCGATGGTTCGCATCGCTGAAGCCGCGCGTCAGATTGAACTGCCGCTGCGCCTGCCCGAGATAGCCGTAGTCGTCACTTTCCTTTCCCGCGCCGTATGTCGCGCCGAAAAAGTCCGCGCGCACATGCTTCACCGCGTCGAGCCGGAAGCCGTCCGCCTTCGTCCGATCGATCTCCCAGCGCCCCGCGCGATTCAGGAAGTCCTCGACGCGTTCCGAATAAAACGCGGCGTTGTCCTGCAGCATTTGCGTCGTGATTCCGTTCCCGGCTCCGAAGCCGACGTAAGTGCCGTCCGGCTTGTAGCAGTAATACTCCGGGTTGTTCGGCTGGCGCAAAAATTTGATCTTTTTGAAAGTCGAACCCTCGGTCGGACCGAAGTTTTCGTTCGTGTCTCCGGGCTCCTGCGCGATGTCGATGAGGTCGGCGAGCCCGAGATGCTGCACCTGCCACGCGTCGTTGTAGTTCCGCGTGTTGTCCCATTTTCGATACGTCCCATCCTGCTGCACTCGGAGGTGAAAATCTTCCGGCACAAAGCCCGGATACAAGTCGATCGGCGTATTCGCATCGTAGCCGGGAATGTCGAACGCGTTGTGATTCGTGATGTTGTCGAAATAGATGCGGATGCCGAAGCGGTGCGCCGTCTCGACGAGCCGCAGCAGCTCGGCCTCCGTGCCGTATCGCGTGCGCACCGTGCCGCGCTGGTCCTTGCTCCCGAGGTCGAAGCGATCCCACAAATCGTAGCCGACCGAGAGCCCGCCCGAGCCCTTCGTCGGCGGCGGCAGCCAGAGCGATTCGTATCCGGCCTCCGCGAGTTCCGGCATTTTCGCAGTGATTTCCTCCCAGCTCGTATTGAAATACTGCAGCATCGCCTCGCCCCGCGCGTGAGGGATCGCCGCGAGGCAGACGAGGAAAAAAGAGAGAATGAGAAAGCGGGCTTTCACGAGGGGATGCGAGCGCTGCTGGCGCGCGAAAGGTGCTCTCGAAACAGACAGGGGTCAACGACCCCAGTGTCGGGTGGAGCACTCGCCCGCTTGCGGTCCGCGGCCAGCGGCCGCACAAGGGTTCAGACTTCGGTGCATGTCCGCCGCATTCGGCCAGTGGCCGAACGGGGCCCGCGGATCGAACTGGTGGTGCTGCCGCCGGATTTCGATCGGGTTAGGAGCGCGCAGGTTGGTCGATTGCTTCTTGGCGTCGTGGTTGAGTTCCTTGTCGAGGATGCCTTAGCACACCGTGATGCAGCTGTCGCAGGACGCCGCGGCCTCGACGACACGGGAAACGCGCTCGTGACGGAATCGCCGCGCCTCCACGATGCTCCCCAGCAAATCAGGCCGCGTCGCCACTCAGGGCCAGGCGCGAAGCGCCGAGGGAGGCGCACTGCTCGGCGGTGAGTTTCGGGACGCCGATCTTCAGCGATTTCAGCGTCTCGATGAGCGCGGACGCCACGACCAACCGCGTAAACCATTTATTGTCCGCGGGCACCACGTACCACGGCGCGGATTTCGTCGCGGTGTGCTGAATCATCTGCTCGTAGGCCTTCATGTAGGCGGGCCACAGCTGGCGCTCGCGCAGGTCGCCGGCCTCAAATTTCCAATTCTTTTTCGGATCGTCTAGCCGAGCGAGAAGCCGCTTTTTCTGCTCCTCCAGCGAGACGTGGAGGAAAAATTTCCGCACCACGACACCGTTGTTTTCGAGGTATTCCTCGTAAGCGTTGATATCGTGAAAGCGCTGCTTCCAGATGTGTTTCCCCGAGGCTTTTGCCGGAAGATTCTGCGCCTTCAAGAACGTCGGATGCACGCGCACGACGAGCGTCTCCTCGTAATAACTGCGATTGAAAACGCCGATGCGCCCGCGCTCTGGCAGCGCTTGATTTGCGCGCCAGAGGAAGTCGTGAGCGAGTTCGCGCGTGCTCGGCGCCTTGAATGACGTGACGTGGCACCCCTGCGGATTGATGCCCGAGAGGACGTGCTTGATCGTCCCGTCTTTCCCCGCCGCATCCATCGCTTGGAAGATGAGCAGCACCGCCCATTTTCCCTGCGCGTAAAGCTTCTCCTGCAAATCGCTCGCGTCCTCGACCGCGTGCGCCAGCAACTTCTTCGCGTGGTCCTCATCCGCGTGACACGTGTCGGCGGGATCGACATCTTTCAGGTGAAATTTTTTACCGTGCGCGATGCGGTAGCGATCGGCGAGCTGAGAGGTTTTCAGTTTCATGGACGGGTGATTTTAAAAAAACGAAGCGCGCACAAAACGCGCTTCCGGCGAATGGAGCAGACAGACTTCGTGGGAATCTGCGAGCGGAAACCTTTTTGATTTCGCCTTGCGCTTTGAGTTTGGCGGCTCAAGCCTTTCAACCCACAAAACGCCCGGAGGAAAAAACCACTTTGCCAAAACCCAATTATCAGTTCGAACGACGAAAGAAGGATCTCGAGAAGAAAGCCAAAAAAGAAGAGAAGAAGAAACGCAAACTGGAGAAGAGCCAGAACCCGCAGACCGACAGCACAGACGATTCAGAAAACCCCGAGGAGGCTTCGCCGAGCGCGGAGACGACTTAAGAAACCCACCAACAAACACGCATATGCCAACCGAAAAAAAGACCACCACACGCAAACCCAACGCCGCGCTGATGAAGCCGGTGCAGCCCGACGAGAAGCTCGCAGCAATCGTTGGCTCCACGCCGATTCCCCGCGGTGAGCTCACCAAGAAGCTCTGGGACTACATCAAGAAGAACAAACTTCAGGACGAGAAAAAGAGGACCATGATCAACGCGGACGACGCGCTGAAAGCGGTGTTCGACGGGAAGAAGCAGGTTACGATGTTCGAGATGACGAAGCTCGTCTCGAATCACATCAAGAAGTAAGCGGCAGCGATGCCGCCGCCTGCGTCGCGAGACGCCCGGGCGAGAATGAGCCGCAGGCAGGTGCCTGCGGCTTTTTCGTGGGCGGATATTGGAACTCACTCTTCCCCGACCCCGAGACGAGCATCCTGAGGTGTCCGCCTGAGCGCGCAAGGTCCCGCTACATCGCACGGCCGGAGTGCGATTCAACCTGCATCGCGAAACGTCCGTCCGACTCCATGAGCGAAACTTTCGCCCCGAAAAAAGCGGGACAGCAGCTCGCTTGTGATCGTTTCGCGCTTCTCCCCGGCGGCGAGCACGCGGCCATGTCGGAGCAACAGCGCATGTGTGAAAGCCGGCATAATTTCCTCGACGTGATGAGTCACCAGAATCAGCGCGGGTGCGCCGCGGCGCGTGCCGAGGCGCTGAAGGAATGCGAGAAAATGCTCGCGGGCGACAGGGTCAAGACCGGCGCACGGTTCGTCGAGGATGAGCAGGCGCGGCTTCGCCATCAACGCACGGCCGATGAGGATTCGCTGACGCTCGCCCTGGCTCAAGACCAGCCACGGACGCTCCGCGAGATGCGCGGCTTCGATCTGGAGCAGGATGCGCCCGGCGGCGGCCCGATCATCGGCCCGCACGCGGCCCCAGAAATCGATCATCGCATATTTGCCACTGATCACGGTCAGCAAGGCGGGTTCCGCGTCAGCCATCATTTGACGCACGCTGGAGCTGACGATTCCGATTTTCGTCCGCAGTTCGCGCCAATCGCTCGCACCAAATTGCTCGCCGAGCAAAGCGATTTCGCCGTGGGTCGGGCTCAGGTATCCTGTGAGCGCGGAGAGCAGCGAGGTCTTGCCTGAGCCGTTCGAGCCGAGGATCACCCAGTGTTCCCCGCGCCGGAGGGTCCATGAAACGTCGTTGAGGATGCGCGTCTCGCCGCGCTGGATCGCGAGGCATGAAACTTCGAGAATTGGTTCGATTTTCAACGTTCCCAGCCTGAGCGGAGCCGACCGCGCGGGCGAGCACGGGAGGGGATTTTTTCTCAAATTCGGTGGTTAGCATACGGCGTGCTACTGGGTAAGGATGCGGTTCCCCCGCTTGCTGCAAATCACCGCCAATCGAAAAACGCTCATCCCAGTCGGGATCTTCGGTTTCTGCTCAGGTGGCGCGCTTTTCCTCGCACAGCAAAATACCACCGGTCTGTCCCGCTTCGCTCTGATAGCCTTTCTCATCGCCGCGCCAGTCAGTGCGATCCTGATCCTCGCGCAGGCGCTGCGCACCGTGAGGGCGGAATTGTGCGCCTTTATCGAGGCCGCACAGGCGGTGACGCATGGCCGCGCCCGTCCGCGCATCTCACTGGAGACATCCGATGATTTCCGGCCGTTGGCGAAAGCGTTTAATCAAATGATCGAGTCGCGGCTCGATGTCGATGACCGGCTGAAGCTTGCCCACGAGAGCCTGGAGTTGAAGGTGCAGGCTCGCACCGTAGAGCTTTTCCGGGCCAACAAAGCGCTGCGCGAGGAAAGCGAGCAGCGTGCTCAGGCGGAGCGCGAATTTCAGCAGGCGCAAAAGATGGACGCGCTTGGAAAGCTCGCGGGCTCGATTGCGCATGATTTTAACAACCTCCTGACCGTGATCATCGGCAGCGCAGAGCTCGCGCGGAAGCAGCTCGGAGATGAGCACACCACTTCGTCGCTGCTTCGCACCGTCGAAAAGGCGGCGGAGCGCGCGGCGGGGCTCACGCGACCGCTGCTGACGTTCAGCCGCAATCAATTCGTCGCACTCGAGGCGCTCTCGATGAACGACGCGGCGGAAGAAGCGTGCCGCATGTTGCAGCGGCTCCTCGGGGTGAATGTCGCGCTCGAGTTGAAACTCGAAGAGGACCTGCGGCTCGTGAAGGTGAATGGCAACCAGGTGCAGCAAATCCTCATCAACCTCGCGGTGAACGGTCGCGATGCGATGGAGGGCTCTGGGACGCTGACGATCGGGACGCGCAACACGCAAGTGAGCCTTGAGACTGCCTTAAGGCAAGGCGTCGAACCGGAAGAGCACTGGATCGAACTCGCGGTGAGCGACACCGGATGCGGCATGGATGCCGAGACGAAGGCGCGAATCTTCGAGCCATTCTTCACGACAAAGCCGGTCGGCCGCGGCACCGGTCTCGGGCTGGCGACGGTCTTCGGAATCGTGAAGCAATTCGGCGGATTTCTGGATGTCGATAGCGCAGTCGGAGTAGGCACGACTTTTCGCGTACTGCTGCCGGCGCCGACACTCGAAGCCGTCGAGGAGGAAGTCGAAGCAGCCGGGGCCGCGGTCAACGAAACCGCGGGCAATGAGCTGCTCCTGCTGGTCGATGATGAAGAGGATATCCGAGAACTCTCGACGCTCACACTGGAGTCCGCCGGTTTCCGTGTGGTCTCCGCCGGAAATGCCGAAGGAGCAATCGCGCTCGCGACGGAGCACGCGGACGAACTCAGCGCGCTCATCACGGACGTCATGATGCCCGGAATGAGCGGCGTGGAACTCGTCGGGATGGTGTCGCAAATCGTTCCGGCGCTCCGCGTGCTCTTCGTCTCAGGCCACAGCAACGAGACACTCTCGACCGAGGCACTCGACGCGATGAATGCGGACTACCTGCAAAAGCCGTATCTCAGCGGCGTACTGATTTCCAAAGTGCGAGAAGTACTCTCCACGCCGGATCGCAAAAAGGGCGTGGTGGTGTAGCTCTGCTCTACCAGCAGGAGCGCGGGTTTCGAACGCGGCCGCCTCTACTTTTTCTCGAGTTTCAGTTCGTCGAAAATCGGCTCGAGAGCAGCGGTCCACTTTGTGTATCCGGCGGCGTTTGGATGCAGCATGTCGGGAAATTCATCCTTTTTGCACGAGCCGGTGCCGTCGTCGAAAAGTGCGAAGGTATCGCAGAAACGGACCATTGCATCACCTCGCAGGCGGGCGTCTAGGAGTTGATTCAGCTCGCGGATTTCCTCGGGAAATTTGCCAGCCTGCGGGCCGCGCGGCATCACTTTGTCAATGATGACGGGCACCGCCGCGTCCGCCGCGTGAATCTGCGTGACGATCTGCTGGATGTTCTCCGCAACAAGACCGGGTTCGGCGCCGAGCGAGAGGTCATTGGTGCCAATGAGGAGGTTCACGGCCTTTGGATGGATATCCAGAACGTCGCCTTTGATCCGACCGAGCAGACCGCGCGTGGTGTCTCCGCTGATACCGCGGTTGGCCACTTTGAGATTCGGAAAATCATGCGCGAGCGAACCCCAGCCTTGCGTGATCGAGTCGCCGAAAAAGACAACCGCTCCCTGATCTTCCAGCGCGCTTTTCGCCCACTCCGTGCGCCGCTGGAGCCACAGTCCGCGGAACCAAACGCCCGGCTGGATCGGCCCGTCGGATGGAAAGAGATTCGACGGCGGCTGCGCGAGAAGAGGCGCGATTTTCGAGAATGCGACGATGCCGAGGCCGTGTTTCTGAGCAAACATCCACGGCAGCAGCTCAGGTTCCTGATACGCGTTCGTCCACGAGTCGTGAGTGAAAGTCGGATACTCGCTGTAGAGTGGCGAACCGCCTGCAGCCTTGATCGCGGCGATCATGCCGCGCGTCTGTGCGACCGGCACGGTCGGATCGGAGCCGCCGTGAAAGGCCCAGATCGCGACGCTTTTCGCGAGAGGCGCTTTGGTGGCGTCGCCGCCGCCGCAGATGGGTGCGGCGGCCGCCCAGCGGTCGGGATTTCGCGTGATCAAATCCCACGAGCCGAAGCCGCCCATCGACAGCCCGGTGACGTATTGGCGGTCGAGGTCGATGCTGAATTCCTTTTCCAAACCGTCGAGCGCGGCGACCACGAGTTTCATCGGCGCGCTCATCTCCGCAGCCTGCGTGGCGGTCGAGCCGCTCCAGTCGATATCGGCCCACTTTTGGCCTGTCGGGCACTGCGGCGCGACGACGAAGCACGCGAATTTCTCGCGCACTTCAGGTTTCAGAAAGAGCGGCGCGCCGTGTCGGAGCTGCGACTGGTTGTCCGAGCCGCGCTCCCCTGCTCCGTGGAGGAAAAGGACGACCGGATATTTTTTCGCGGCATCGTAATTCTGCGGCTTGAGGAGGCGATACGGGATCGAGGAGCCGTCCGGCGCGGTGTAGGTGCGCGGCTCGTAGTCGTCGGCGCGGAGGGTGGTGGCGAAGGCCATTGTGAGAGCGAGGAGGAGCTTCATGGGCCGAGGATGAATGGGGAGAAAGCGATTGCGAGTCGGGAAAGTTATGCCGGCGGCGGAAGCTCTAGGTTCGAAACAACCGCCAGCATTCCAAAAACCCAGGCGCAAAATCCTCCGGACGCGCGGCGGTCCAGCGTGCAATTTGTTCGAGGGTGAAAAACGCGCCGCTTTCGATTTCTGAGGGCGGTAGCAGAAAGGGCCCGTTGTGATTCGCGCGGTAAAGCCGCACGAATTCCCAACCAGTGTTTTCGCACGCGGTGATCGCGCCGATTTCATCAACCGCGGTGGTTACGCCCAGTTCTTCCTCGAGTTCGCGCACGGCTGTTTCTGCATAGTCGTTGCCGGCGTTGACGTGCCCGGCGGCGCTGGAATCCCAGCGGCCCGGGAACTTGTCTTTCCAGCGCGAACGCTTTTGCAAGAAGAGCTGGCCGTGCTCATCGAAGACGAAAATGTGCACTGCGCGGTGCCGCCATTTTTGCCGATGCACCTCGAAGCGCGACGCCTGCCGGACGACCGTATCCTGCGCATCGACGACATCGAAAATCTCGCCGTGGACGTCCTGGGCGAGCGCCTCCGGGTCGCCAGTGGCGCGTGTGAGATTCGTGAGGTCGATCCATTGAGCGAGGCTGAGTTCCTCGGCGCGAACGGTCTCCGGCACGCCGAGTTCGGCGCAGGTTTTCGGCCAGTCGAGCGCGTGATCGACGAGCATTTTACGGAGCTGTTTTCGCCGCTGCGAGAAGCCCTGCTTCACCATTCGCGTGAAGAGAGCGCCGTCGCACTCCGGCAGTTCGCCGCGTTCGCGCGGCGTGAGTAGGACGACGGCGGATTCCACTTTCGGCTCTGGAGTGAAAACGGTGGGCGGCAGCGTGCGCAGATACTTCACGCGCCAGCGGCGGCCGATGAGGAGCGTAAGACCGCCGTATTCTTTCGTGCGCGGCTCGGCGGAAAGGCGCTGCGCGAGTTCTTTTTGCAGCGTGAAGCTGAGCGCGCAAACGGGGCTCGGCTCGGCGGTGAATTGGAAAAGAATCTGACTCGAGATGTAATACGGCAGGTTGCCGAAGACCTTCACCGGGCCGCGCGAGAAGAGTGTGCGCACGTCGAATTCCGCGGCGTCGCCGTGAACGAGTTCGAGCTGCGGGTATTGCTCACGGAGGAATACGGCCAGTCGTCCGTCTTTCTCGACGAGGATGCCGTGCGGCGAGCGTTGGGCGGCGAATTCGGTGAGCGCGCCCAGTCCTGGGCCAAGTTCGACCCAAGTGTCGCTGGGTTTGATTTTGAGCTGCGCGACGATCCAATCCGCGAGATTCTGATCGTGCAAAAAATTCTGCCCTAGGCTTCGCGTCGGCTCGGTGCCGAGCGCGGCGAGCGTGCTGTGGATGGTGGAAAGTTTCAGCGCTGCGTTTCCTTTTGCAGGCGCTTCAGTTTCCCGGCGAGCGCGACTTTTGTCGCGGCATTCATGCGGTCGATGAAAAGCACGCCGTGCAGGTGATCGACCTCATGCTGCAGCGCGCGGGCGAGCAACCCTGTGGCTTCAAATTCGATCTCGCTGCCGTCGAGCTGCTTCGCTTTTGCGCGCACCGTGACGGAGCGGACAATCTCGGCGGTCATCTCCGGAAAGCTGAGGCAGCCTTCATTTCCGCTCTCTTTTTCTTTCGCGAGTTCAAGCTGCGGATTGAGTAAAATGAGCGGCATCAACTTCTCGAAATCGACGGGCTTCCCGTCGATCGACATCGTGCTCGGGCGATCTTCGACTCCAGCGACATCGATCACTGCGAGTTGGATCGGCACGCCGATTTGCTGCGCCGCGAGGCCGACACCATTCGCTTCTTCCATCGTCTCGAGCATGTCCACGGCGAGCATTTTGATCCGGTCGTCGATCCTGTCGATCACTGCTCCTTTTGCCCGCAGCACCGGGTCGCCGAATTTCACGATTTCCAGGATCATTTTTGCGTTTTGGTAAAGGCGGAAAGACTTCCCTGCACGCCGCCCGCATGCAAGGCGTCGAGCAGCTTGATGACAAAGCCGAACGAGATCGTTTCGTCGGCTTTCATCGCGAACGACGGTCGGGGCGTGGCGCTGGTGAGCGCCTTGAGCTGAGCGGTCAACTCGTCGAGAGACACCTCCTTTTCATCGAGAAATACCGACTCCCCATTGTCGGTTTTCGCGACCGAAATCACCGTCATTTTTGTCGGCTTGTCGGCGGCGACGGCGGTCTTCGACTCTGGCAGTTTGATCGTGACCGCGGGCTGCTCCGGCGTCGGGACTTTGAAAGTCGTCGTGACGATCACGAAGATCAGCAGGATCGCGAAAATATCGATCAGCGAGACGATGATGACCTGCGGCATGCGCCGCTTGCGCGGGCAGAAGTTCACTCGTTTTCCTCCGGCGAATCGTAGGCCGACGAGCGCGGCGCGTAGCTGGATTCCGCGGCTGGCGGAGGCGTCATGCGCGCACTGAGGCGGCGGTGTTTTTGGAAGTAACACTTCGCTAAAAGATCGGCGATGAGCGACTCCATCTCGGCCGCCATCGTCTCGATTTTTTTGGAAAAATAGCTGTGTGCGATCAGGCTCGGGATCGCGATGGCGAGGCCGACGATCGTGGTGCTGAGCGCCTCCGAAATGCCGGTCGCGAGGCCGCGCGGATCTTTCACTGTCTCGCTCGCGCCGAGATTTGCGAAGACCGTGACAAGCCCGGAAACCGCGCCGAGCAGGCCAAGCAGCGGCGCGATGCCGACGATAACTTCGAGGACGAAGAGCCCGCTCTCGAGCCGCACGACTTCATGCCGGGCGCGAGTCTGCACGGCTTCCATGTTTTCCGACTTCGGCCAGTTGAGGTGCTTTAGTCCGACTTGCGTGATACGTCCGAGCGCGGAGGTATCGCCGTGGACACGGCGCGTGAGGTTTGTAACGCCGTCGGCGTCATCGGGTTGCAGCCCTTCGATCTCAGCCTCGAAAACGGGAGGCATGACTAGGTCGCGGCGTAGCGCGAGACCGCGCAGGAGGATGATTGCGAGCGAAACGACCGAGCAGATTAGCAGCAGGATCATGAAGAATCCGCCCTGCGCGAAAAAGTGATAGATTGAGGAAAATGAGGCGGCGAAAAATGGCGTGGGCATTTAGAAAAGAGTGAAAGTAAAAACGAGTTCGAGGCGACCGTCGTTCATCATTTCGAGGTCGTCGGGCGGCGGCGCGATTTCGGCGTCGCGGATGGACTGCTCGCAGACGCTGGCGAAAGTCGCGTTCGAGTTATTCTGAAGCACACGGACATCTTCAACGCGGCCCTTTTGCGAGATAAAAAAGCGGACCGTGACGGTGCCGAAATCGAGCAAGCCCATGCGCTGCTTCGTGTAATATTGCCAGCGCGAGTGAATCTGCGCGCTGACGGCAGCGCGATAGACTCCGAGCGTGGTTTTCTCAGCGTTGACTCCCGGTTTGCCGCGATTCGAAATGCTGCCTTCGATCCGTGTCTGATGCATCTCGGGCTGATATCCGGGGTCGCGAACGGGCTGCGGACGGGTCGGCGGCGTGAGCATCGCGAGTTCCCGCGCGGGCGTAGCGGCGGGCGGTTTGGGACGATTCGGAATGGGCTTAGGCGGGTCGAGCGGCGTGACTTTGGTCGTAACAGCGGGCGGCTCAGCGGGCTTTTGGAAGATCGGAATCTCGTCTTCGCGCGTGGCTGCCATTTTCTTTTCGTCGGGAGGCGGCACAGGCTCCACTGGCTGTGGCACAGTATCCGCGGGAGACGGGGGCGGAGGGGGCGAATCGTCGGCTTGGATTTTCGCGAGCGCTTCGAGGTATTGTTTCGAAAGCGGTTTCGGTTTGTACATGGGCGGGAGCGGAGGCCCGGAATCGGGCGGCGCTTCCTCGGCGGGCTCGGCAGATTTGCCGAGTTTCGCCGCTTGGGTTTTGAATTCGGCTCCCGGTAAATCAAGACCGTCCTGAGTTGGAAGCGGCTCGCTCCCCTTCCCTTCCCGCTCGCTACCGGCGATCATGTCTTGGCTGGACTGGAATACTTTTTCAGTCGGCGCGACGTCGGATTTTTCAAGGCCATTTGCGTCGATCACCGGCGGCTCGGAAGCGGCCATGAGAGACGGGGGGATCGCGGCGGGCGGTGGTGGCGGCGGGACGAGTTCAACTGTGAGATCGGCGAGTTCTGGCGGACGCTCCGGCTCTTCGGGCGGCTCGGGGAAGAGCCACGAGAGCACGATCGCGACCGTGAAAATGAGGAGGTGGAGGAGCGCAGAGACGATGATTGCCCCGCGGATTTGCCGCCGCTGCGGGACACCGCTGAGGTCGGGCAGGCGCGCGAAAATCGGCGCGGTCCATCGCTGGATCGCTCCCCTCATTTCGGCAGTGGCCGGATCACGGCGTGTTCCATTTCTCCAACGACGTTAAACGCGGAAACACGGGCGCACCAATCCACTTCTTCACCGCGACCCCTCGCACAAAGAACCCCGCCGTTTTTCGCGGAACGCAGGGCGGTGACCGGCTCTGGAAAGTGGCTGGTGATGGCGAGCGCCGCATGCGCGGAATCGGTGAGCGCGGCGTCCGGGAGAAGCGCGATGAGGAGGCCGGCCGCAGTCGCGTCTTCGAGCGCGAAAGTGTGAAACGTGCCGGCGCAGACGAGCAGCAGACGCTCAGGTTTTGAGCGGCGGATTTCGTCGGCCAGCGCTGAAAGATTCAGCATCGCGCCAACAAGGACACGCTCCGCGTTTTCGCAGGCTCGGAGTGCGATTGTGCCGTTCGTCGTGGTCGAGATGATCGTGCGGCCGACGACCGCCTCGCGGTATTCGAGTGGTGAGTTTCCGAGGTCGAAGCCGTCGATCAAATCGCCGTGACGCTCGCCGCCGAGGAGGGCTTCGGGCATCCGAGCTCGAAGCGCGAACGCCTCCTCGATGGTGCGCGCGGGATGAATCGCGGCGGCGCCGTGCGCGAGCGCAGTGATCATGGATGAGGTCGCGCGGAGGACATCGAAGATCACGCATGTCGTGCCGGAAAGATCGCGCTCAGGAAGAGTGGCGATTTCGGCGGGCGTGAGCGTGACGTCGAGAAGCATTGGGAAAGTAAGAAGTAGGAAGGAAGATTTGAGAAGTATGAGCAACGTTAGCGGGCTGCGACTTCACTTCCTAAATTCTTTCCCACCCGGGCGTGGTGGAAAAGGTACTGCTGCGCGTAGCCGCCAAAAGGACCGAAATGAGTGGCCGCGAAATCTCGGAGGCGAGCTGGTGTGACGTTGCGTTTTCGCTTGAAGTAGAGTTCCCGCAGGACTCGCTCAATCCAAACGTCGATCGGGAAGGCGCGGAGACGCTCGAAGCCGAACAACAGGGCGCAGTTGGCTACTTTCACTCCGACGCCGGGGAGGCGGCAGAGTTCGGTGCGGGCGGCTTCGTCGTCGAGGGCGCGGATGGCAGAGAGATCGACTTCACCGTTGGCGATCATGCGGGCGGCGGCGATGAGGTTTTTTGCACGATATCCGAGGCTGCAGGCGCGGAGATCCGCCTCGCTGGCAGCGGCGATTATCTCGGGCGACGGGTAGGCAAAGTGGCCGGGAATGCCGTGAGGGCGCGGGTTGCCGAACCTTTCACGGATCGCCCGGGACATCTGGGCGATATGGGCGACCTGCTTCATCGAGGACGTGATAAAGGTGGCGAGACACTCCCATTCCGGCTGGCGGACGAGGCGCATCCCGCGGCAAAAATCGGCGGCTGCGATCATCGCGGGATCGGCGGGAAATGAGGCGCGAATTTCGGAAAGCGGATGATCGAGGGCGAAGTAGCGGTGGGCGATTTCCTCGGCACCGGGTGTGACGTGAAGCTCGTCGCCACGCTGCTCGGCGTGAACGAGCGTGCCGCCTATCATGCCGAGCCAACAGCGATCTTCCCGCTGCCAATGGAAGACCTGGCCGCAGGTGAGCGTGAGATCGAGATCGAAGTCGGTGGCAGGCAGGCGCGCGAGTCCGATCGGGCGCGTCACTTGATGAAGTAGCTGAGATTCTCCAACTCGATGGCGAGATCGACGTTGTTGACCACGGCGTTGTCGGGAGCCTGGAGGATGATGGGGGCGAAGTTCAGGATCGCGAGGATGCCGGAGGCGAAGAGTTCATTTGCGACTTCCTGCGCGACGATTCCGGGGACGGTGAGGATCGCCATTTTGATGCGCTTTTCCCGGGAGAATGCACCGACTTTCGACATGGGTAGGACGGGGACGCCGAGGTCGCGGGAGCGTTTGCGAGTGGCGTCGATGTCGAATGCGGCGACGACCTCGAAGCCTTCCTTTGCGAAGCCGGGGTAGCGCAGGAGCGCGGAGCCGAGGTGGCCGGCGCCGACGAGGATGACGGGCTGAAGCTGCGTGGTGCCGAGGACGTCAGTGAGTTTTTGGCAGAGCGCATCCACGCCGTAGCCGAGGCCGCGGGTGCCGAATTGGCCGAATTGCGTGATGTCTTTTCGGAGCTGCGTGGGCTTCACCCCGGCGGCTTTTGCGAGCGCGGCGGAGGAGACGGTGGGGACGCGGTTGGCCTTCAGCCGCTGGAGGGCGCGGTAGTAAAGCGAGAGGCGATATATGGTTTTTCGCGGGATGACCAACTTCGACATTTTGTGAAAAGGGGCGTTGCGGGGGGCTTTGATAGCGAAAGCGAAAGGCGATGCAAGTGGAGGTCACGCGGCGATTGTTGGTTGACGGAGAAACTTTTGTGAACCAGAGGTCAGAAAGGCGCTTCCCGCAGCGCCTTTTCGTGAGGGCCGCTCCCGCGCTTCACGCCCCGCCGCGGTCACTTCCCCATCTCCCCATCATGCCACGATTTCGCTGCCTACTTACTCTGGTTTTCGGCCTCCTTTTGCTCACGCTCCACGCGTCAGCGGTCAATGCGGTTTATATCTCGGAGTTCATGGCATCGAACCAGACGGGACTGGTGGACGAGGACGGCGACGATTCGGATTGGATTGAAATTTACAACTCCGGCTCAACGGTGGCGAACCTTGCCGGGTGGCGCCTCACGAATGACTCGAGCAATCTCGCGAAGTGGACTTTTCCGGCGGTGTCGCTGGAGCCGAAGGGGTTTCTGGTGGTCTTTGCGTCGGCGAAAAATCGCGTCAATCCGGCGGCGACGCTGCACACGAATTTCAAGCTCAGCACGAGCGGCGGGTATCTGGCGCTGGTGGATTCTCTGGGAGCGGTGGCGCACGAATACAATCCGTATCCGGCGCAATACGACGACAGGTCTTACGGGCTGAAACAGACCGTGACGACCACCACGTTGGTGTCATCTTCCGCCTCGCTGAGATACCTCGTGCCGACTAGCAGCGCGCCGACGGACAGCATATGGACGGCGCGCACTTTCACCCCAACCGGATGGGGGACGGCGAACAACGGCATCGGCTTCGAAACGACCACGCCTGGGTTCGCGTTTCGGACTTACTTCGCGAACACGGGCGTCGGGAATATCGCGACCGCCAACAGCGTGATCGCGACGCCATCGCTCCAGACGCAGACCTATGCGGAGACGCGGGCAGTGGTGAACTACATGGACAGCGGCGGAGGCGGGCACTACACGCCGGACAGCAATCCGCCGTGGGTGACTGGGAATGCGGACAATTACGTGGTGGAGGCGACGGGGATCATGACGATTCCGGCAGCGGGCACGTGGACTTTCGGGGTGAATAGCGACGACGGGTTTCAGTTCCAATATCGCGTGGTGGGCGGATCGACTTGGACGACGGTGGCGCAATTCGACGGCGGGCGCGGCGCGGGGGACACGCTGGGGCAAACGACATTCGCGGCGGCTGGCGACTACGAGGTGCGCGTGATGATTTACGAAGGAGCCGGTGGCTCGGAGGGCGAGGCTTTTGCGAAGCAGGGGTCGTTCACGACGTGGGATTCGGGATTCAAACTGCTCGGCGACTCGGCGAACGGTGGGATCGCAGTGAGATCGGTGCCGATCGGGGCGTCGGGGTCGGGGTTCTCGGCATTCATCGGGACAGGCGGAAACACAAAAGCCGCGATGAATGACGTGGTGCCGCAGATATCGTCGGCGTATCTGCGCTACACTTTCACGAATCCGGGCGGACTGACTTCGCTGAGCATGCCGATTCGCTATGATGACGGATTCGTCGCCTACTTGAATGGGACGGAGTTTGCGCGGCGGAACGCCCCGGCGGGGACGCCGACGAACACGTCCGCAGCGCCGACTGATCGCCCGGCGGCGCAGGTTGTGACGCAGGAAGTGGTAGACCTCTCGGGGTCGCTCGGGCTGCTCGTCGCGGGGTCCGGAAATGTGCTCGCGGTTCACGGATTGAACCAAGCCGGCAGCGGCGATTTTCTGATCAAAGCCGAACTCGCGCAGTATGCGGTGACTGCGGCAACAACGCCGGATTACTTCACGGTGGGGACGCCGAATGGCTTCAACACGGCAGCCATTTACAACAAAGTGGGGCCTGTCACTTCATCGCTCGGGCACGGATTTTACACTTCGCCGCAGACGGTGACGCTCTCGACGGGCACGGTAGACGCGACCATTTACTACACGTTCGACGGCTCCGCCCCCTATCGGCTCACGACCGCAGGCGCTATCGTTCGGGACGGCTCGGGGAATGCGCTGCCATCGCCGACAGCCGGCGCTTATTCGGGTCCGCTGACGATCAACAAAACGACCACGCTGCGCTTCGCCGCGCTGAAAAATGGGTCGGATCCGAGCGACTCCGTCACGCGCACTTACCTCTTTCTGAGTGATGTGATCACACAGCCCGCCACGACCGGTTCATCCGGCCCACCGCCGTCAATCACAAATCCGCCCGGCGCGATCCCTGCGACGACGACGTGGCCGGCGACGGTGAACAGCGGACAAGTGCTCGACTACGGCATGGACCCCGGCGTTGTGAATGTCGCGCCTTACAACAACACGATCGTCAGCGACCTCAAATCGCTCTCGACTATGTCCATCGTCACCGATGTCCCGAACCTTTTCGACAACAGCATCGGCATCTACGCAAACCCCGGCGGAGACGGCCAGCCATGGGAGCGCCCGGCTTCGCTCGAACTCATCAATCCCGACGGCAGCACCGATTTTCAGATCAATTGCGGGCTTCGCATTCGCGGCGGATTCAGCCGCAGCACGGGAAATCCGAAGCACGGATTCCGCATCTTTTTCGACAACGTCTATGGCGCGAGTTCCCTCAAGTTCCCGCTCGTGCCGGGCGATCCGACCGCGGCGAAAGAGTTCCAGAAATTCGACATTCGCACGTTCCAAAACTACTCGTGGTCGTTTCAGGGCGATGGGGGAAATGCGATCTTCGTCCGCGATACTTTCAGCCGCCAGACTCAGATCGACATGGGCGAACTCAGCAGCCACGTCGTCTACTATCACCTCTACCTGAATGGCCAGTACTGGGGCCTTTACAATCTGGACGAGCGACCCGAGGCCAATTTTGGCGCAAGCTATCTCGGGGGAAACTCGAGCGACTACGACACTATCAAAGTCTCGCCGGACGACGGCTACATCATCTACGCGACGGACGGCGATACTGACGCGTGGTTCAAGCTGTGGGACTTGGCGGACAAAGGATTGGCGGCTGGTAATTCGGAGCAAATCAACAACACGACGTATCAAAAAATGCTCGGAAACAATGCCAACGGCACGCGCAACACCACTTACCCGCAGCTCCTCGATGCAGTGAACATGATCGACTACAATCTGATCATCTACTGGGGCGGAAATCTCGACGCGGCGATTTCGAATTTTCTCGGCAACGACAAGCCCAACAACTGGTTCGGCTTCAGAGACAGGACAGGCGCGCACGGCGGCTTTCGCTTTGTGGTGCATGATTCCGAGCACACGCTGCTGAATGTGAACGAGAACCGCACCGGCCCGTGGAATGCAGGAAACAGCTCGGTCGCAGGCAATGGATTCCAGTATTCAAGCCCGCAATATATTTTCCAGCAGTGCATCTACTCGCAGCAGTTCAAGACGCTCTTCGCCGATCGCGTATACAAGGAGTTTTTCAATGGCGCCGCGCTTTCCACCGTGGCTTCGACCGCGCGGTTTAATGCGCTAATCGCCACGATCGATCGCTCGGTCGTTGGCGAGTCGGCGCGATGGGGCGATGCGAAAACGGGCGGCGCGTCGTTCACGCATGACGGCACTTGGGCGACTGCCGTGTCCAATGTGCGCAACAATTTCTTCCCAAATCGCACGGCCAATGTGCTCGCGCAGTTTAAGGCGAAAGGCTGGTACCCGAGCATCGATCCCCCGCTCTGGAGCCAGCGCGGCGGCACGATCGCGGGCGGTGGAAATGTCACGCTCTCGCTCGTGGCTGGGCAGTCCGGGACGATCTATTACACGACCGACGGCACCGACCCCCGCACATACAACGTCTCCACGGGCGTCGGCGACGTCTCCCCGACTGCGATCGCCTATTCAGGGCCGATCAACATCGCCTCCTCCACCGTCATCCGCACGCGCGTGAAGAACGGCACGACGTGGAGCGCGCTAGATGAAGCGACGTTTTACACAACTCAAAATTACACCGGCCTCGCGATCACCGAGATCAACTACCACCCGCTCGATAACGGCGTGATCAGCAGCGACGAGTACGAATTTCTCGAGCTGAAAAACACCACGGCGAACGCGCTCGACCTCGGCGGACTGAGCTTCACCGCGGGCATCGCCTACAGCTTCCCGACGGGCACCACGCTCGCTCCCGGCGCATTCTACGTGATCGCGCGCAACCCCGCAGAATTCAACAACCGCTACCCCGGCGTGACACTCAGAGGCACCTACACCGGCAAGCTCGACAACAGCGGCGAGAACCTCACGCTCTCCGGCCCATCGGGCGGCGCGATCATCTCGCTCACTTATTCGGACGGCCCTCCATGGCCCTCCGGCGCGGATGGAAACGGATTTTCCGTAGTGCCCAAAGGCACCGCCTACAACTCCGACGACGGCAGCCTCTGGCGTGCCAGCGCGGCCATCGGCGGCTCTCCCGGCGCGGATGACCCGGTCGTGAATTTCCCACAAGTCGTCATCAACGAAGCGCTCACGAATTCCGTCTCGCCGCTCACCGACACCATCGAGCTTTACAACCCGGCCGACACCGTCGCCGCCATCGGCGACTGGTGGCTCTCCGACGATCCGCACGTTCCGAAAAAATACCGCATCCCGGCCGGCACAACGATCCCGGCAGGCGGCTACCTCGTCTTCAACGAGTCGCAGTTCAACCCCGTCCCCGGCTCCCCCACGAGCTTCGCACTGAACTCCGCGGGCGACGACGTCTTCCTTTTCTCCGGCGACGCGAGCGGGAATATCACCGGCTACAGCAGCGGGTTCAGCTTCGCTGGAGCCGAGGCGAACGTGAGCTTCGGACGGTATCTGAATAGCTTCGGCGAGGAGTTTTACCCGCGCCAAATTAGCCGCACATTCGGCACCGCAAACTCCGGCCCGCGCGTCGGCCCGGTCGTGATTTCCGAGCTCATGTATCACCCCGCGGCGGGCTTCGACGAGTATGTGGAAATCCACAACACCAGCGGTGCCACCGTGAATCTCTTCGACCCCGCAAACCCCGCGAACACATGGAAAATCAGCGGCATCGGCTGGACCTTCCCGCAGGGCGTCTCGCTGCCAGCGGACGCGCGCGCCGTCGTCTCACCGATCGATCCCGCGACCTTCCGCACCAAATACAACGTCCCGGCAAACGTGCAGATTTTCGGCCCATACACCGCCGCGCCGAATCTCGAAAACCTCGACGACAGCGGCGAGCGCATCTCGCTCCGCATGCCCGACGCACCGGTCACGCAGAGCGGCGCGACCATCGTCCCCTACGACATCATCGACTCCGTGCGCTACAACGACAAAGCCCCGTGGCCCGTCGCGGCCGACGGCACCGGCTCATCCCTCCAACGCCAGTCCGACACCGCCTTCGCCGATGACGCGACGAATTGGTTTGCCAGCGGCAGCACCCCCGGCCGCGTGAATGCGCTGAACATCCCGCCATCCGTCACGATGACCCTGCCGGCGAACAATGCGACATTCACCCTGCCCGCGACGATCAACTTTCGATCCTCCGCCAGCGACTCCGACGGCACCGTCGTGAAAGTCGAATACTACGTCGATGGCGGCAAAGTCGGCGAGTCTGCCACCGGCCCAGCATTCAGCTTCAACTGGACGGCCACCGGCGGCGTCCACACGGTCACCGCCCGTGCCGTCGATGATGGCCTCGTCGCCACGACCTCCACACCCATCACCATCTACGTCACCACCACCGTCACGCAGGGCCTGTACGCCGAGTACTTCCTCGGCATCGCACTCGCCGGCGGCCCCGCCGGCGTCCGCACCGATACGACCGTAAACTTCAACACAACGAGCAACTGGCCCGCGAGCTACGCCTTCCCCGGCCTCGGCACCACGAACTTCAGCGTGCGCTGGAGCGGCCAGGTGCTCTCGAACACCGCGGGCACCTACACCTTCACCACCGCCTCAGACGACGGCGTCCGGCTGTGGGTCAATGGCCAGTTGATCATCAACAATTTCACCAACCACAGCACCGCATTCGACAGCGGCACCATCACCCTCGCCGCCAACCAGCTCTACGACATCGTCATGGAGTACTTCAACGGCGGCGGCGGCGGCCAAGCCCAGCTCTTCTGGACCGTCCCTGGCTTCTCCGCCACCATCATCCCGCAGAGCCGCCTCTACCCGGCCACTGCGCCGCTCGTCATCACGCATCCCGCGAGCCTCACCCGCGAGCAGGGCACGTCGGCCAGCTTCACAGCCGCGCATTCCGGCGGAGCGCCCTTCACCTACCAGTGGAGGAAAAATGGCATTAACATTCCAGGGGCCACCAGCCTCACGCTCGCGCTACCGCATGTCCTGCTCAGCGACGCCGGCCAGTACACACTCCTCATCTCGAATGGGTTCGGCTTCGCCGCCACCACCGCCGCCACGCTCACCGTCACCTTCACCGACTCCGACTCCGACGGCATCCAAGACTCTTGGGAAACCGCCCACGGCCTGAACCCCAACAGCGCCGCCGACGCCGCCCTCGACTCCGACGGCGACGGCCGCACAAACCTCGAAGAATTCCTCGCCGGGACCGACCCGCGCGATGCCGCCAGCCGATTTAGCCTCACCATCGCCAAGCCCGCGAGCGGCACCGGCGTAGTCATCGCCTTCACCGCGCAGCCCTACGTCAGCTACACCATCCAATACAAAGACACCCTTGCCGACCCCTCGTGGAGCCGCCTCCTCGACGTCCCCGCTACCGGCGGCGTGCAGGCCATCAGTCTCACCGATCACACCGCCCCCGGCGACCCGGACCGCTTCTACCGCGTCATCACCCCACAGGCTCCGTGATTTTTCCCATCCGGCGCGTCTTTTTTCTTTAGGCCGGAGAAAATCGCGCTACAGTCCCGCCCCTCGCGCAACCTGCAAAGGCCGCGCCGAGAGACAGACACGCCAGTGTAGCTCAGGGGTAGAGCAGCTGTTTCGTAAACAGCAGGTCATGGGTTCGAATCCCATTACTGGCTCACTGCTTTCCACTCTGGAAAGCTGATGAATACAGGGTTTGCGGGCGATTCCCCCTTTCCGTTCCATCCGCAGCGACGCGCACCAAAACGCACGAAACAGCACTGAGACTGTCAACAATCGGTCAACGCTCCCGGCCATCACTTTGCCTGTCACCGCACGCAATCTCAGCGAATAAGCGCCCCCGCGGTTCGGGCGGCTTCAGAGAGGGCGGTGATGACAGGTGAGGACATTGATTGCACTCGTCAGCGATGCGCAGGACACGCCGACAATCGCCCGCGAACCCTTTATCCATGAGGGTTGCGGAGTTTTCGCTGTCACCAAGAGCTATCGTTTTCGTCTGTCACCATGCGGACAAGCCACTTTGCCACCCTCCACCCGCGAAACGTCACCGTGCTCGAAAAGGCATTCTCCGCAGCCAATCCGGCACTGGAAATCCGAGCGACTCGCACCGCGCCCGTTCCTGCAAAACTTTCGCGCGCACATCCCGTAGCGACTCCGACAAGCTCGACCTCCATTTTCGCAACTGCTCCCCGAACTTTTCGCGCGCTCCCGCTGGCGCATACCGCCGACGCGCCAGCCATCGCACCACGGGAGTTTGACCACTCGCGAACGGACAACCCTCGCGCCGCCAATTGGTCACCGTGCGCGGACTGATTGCATACTTCTCGGCAAGTTGCGCATTTGTCCTCCCCGAGCGGAATACGCGCCTTGCGGTGAGATTCTCACACCGCACAAAAGCCGCGGTCAAAATCTGATCCTGTTCATCCGTCAGCGGCACGCTCGCGGCCAATTCGAGCATGTTTTGTTGAACGGCTCGGATTGCGGCGTTCCAAGAACGCGGACTGACTTGGCTTTTTTTCATCGGCGCAAACTACTTAATGCCATTAACCACTTCAGATTTCAATTTCCGTGCGCTTCCCGATCCATTCGCTAGCGGGGCGAAAATTATCGTGGAACGAATGTAAATTTTCATTCAACACGACGACGATCAGCTTGGACCTTATTCCGAGCACGGACCCCTTTTAGGTTTTCGTGTGCCTTTCGGATGCTCTAGCGCCGCATCCTCGTTGCTCGGACTTCTTCGAGGAGTTTTGGCTTGTGGAGATCCTCCGATGCTGAAATGGTCATTTTGTGAAAAACAGAACGTCACTGCGTATTTCTCTCGCTCAACCCAGAGATGCAAGCGGAAATAGACGAAACGGTTTCGCATTTAATTACGAAATGATTTCGTCCACTTCACGTTAGCCGTTTCCTCGCGCACACAAATCCACCAAAACCGCAATATGTTCATCAAAAACACCGCCATTGTTCTCGCCTTACTTCTCACTTCTCTCTCTGCGGACGCAGGTCACGCAATCTACAACTCCATTGGAAGGCAGACAATTTACGGGAACAGTCAAATCACGCCAGTCACCGCTAGA
>JBBQZX010000036.1:0-43368 GCA_038207335.1 Chthoniobacterales bacterium
TCTGGGGCATGCTCCATCATCATCAAGACTTTAACCCTCACCTCTTCCATGCCGCTCCTCTCCTTAACTCCTAACTTATCACTTGCCAATCAAGAGAGTATCTAACGACCCCAAGCTCAGCGACTGCGGACGGCGGCGCGGGAGTTGCATGGTAGGTGGAAAGGCGGCGGTGGAAGCAGGTGCCGTGACGCCCGGAGCAGTTCGCTGCAGCGCATGGTTAGGCCGATTGCGGTTCGTAAAGGTAAAAGGCCACAGTCTCATTGGGATACTAGCCGTGAAAGCATGCATGCTCATCCAGAGACACTAGAGATAGAAAAGAGTCGAGCGTCGGAACCGTTGGCATTGGTGGATATAAATGCCACTTCAGATCGGCCCGCCGCCAATATACCCGCCACAGTCCGGCCGTTCTGGCATAAGTGGCTTTTGCAAACGGGCGGGCCATCTTCTGCTCTGGCTGGTCCCATCGTGGACGAACCTCATGCAACTCGACGCTTTGACCGGAGATAACGTAGGCGTAGTCGAGTTGCGGACGAATGTGAGCGGGAGGCTGCTCTCTCCGCAGGAACGCTTCAAGAGTAGCTTCTATCCGCTCCATTTCATTTTTCTGAAACGACATTGGGAGTATGCGTCTAGCAATGGCCTAACTCTGAATTGGACGAAATGGTTTCGCTTTTAAAGGCGGAATGGTTTCGTCTATTTCGGCGGGGGTGGCGGGAGGGCATGGATGGAAGGAGAGCAGGCGGGGCGGTTTGGGGCAAGGAGGAAGCAAGGGGCGGGTGTACTGGGGGGACGAGGGATCATGTAGCTCCGGAAGGAGGGTGGGTGCCTAGGGAGTCAGATCAGGTGCCTCGGGTGCAAGCTCAGGTGCCTAGGGTGCCGGAGCACGATGCGCTCTCGCAGATCGATACGGGCTCGCCGGGCGTGGGTGGTGGCGACGGGGGTGAAGGTGGCGGCGGGGGCGGGCCGACGGTGCCGGGGGCGGCGACGGTGTCGCTGTCGACGGATAGCGGGGGGCAGGTGACGGCGAGGGTGTCGGCGTCAGTGGCGGATACTTTTGAACTGGAGCGCCGGGCGCAGAGCGAGGAGGACGGGGTGCAGGTGCAGACGGGGGTGGCCCCGGAGCTGGCGGATCACCCGGGGCCGGGGCAGTGGGAGTACCGCACGCGCGGCATCAATGCGCAGGGGCCCGGCGAGTGGAGCGGGGTGCAGCAGACGAGTGTGTAGGGGGGGGCAGCCGGGGTCGGCGATCCCGGGGTGCCGTGCCTCAGACCTTTTTCACCAGCGCCACGATGAAGGCGATGACCGCTAGCACGACGAGGATATGAATGAGGCCGCCCAGGAGATGAAAGCCGAGCCAACCGACAAGCCAGAGGACGAGGAGAACGATAGCGATTGTATAAAGCATGACAACTCATCGGGGCTCCGCTTGCGCCCGGTTGTGCAGGCGCTTTGGAGTCTGCGGCTTCGCTATCCCCACAAGCCCTGGAGCTTGTCCTTTTCCGGGATCATCAGGGGGTAGCGTTTGCTGAAGGGGTGATTTTCGATCCCGGCGAAGGTGCGGAGGGCGTCGTGGATGTGCTCGGGTCGGACGCGGAGGCCTTTGGCTTTGTCGGGCTCGGAGGCGAGGGTGCGCGGGTCGATGGGGATGAGAAATTGCCCGCCATCGGTGGAGCCGATGACGCGGTTGCCTTTGATCCCGGCGCCCATGAACATGGCGGAGCCGATCGACCAGTGGTCCTTGCCGTTGCCTTTGTTGTAGTTCGGCGTGCGGCCCATCTCGCTCTGGACGACGATGACGAGTTTTTCGCGGATTTTCAGCTCCTCGGCGCGGCGCATGACGTAGGCGATGCCCGCGAGGAGTTCGGGGATGAGTTTCATCTGGTCCACGTCGTTGTTCGCATGGCTGTCGAACTGCCCGATGGTGAGATTTGCGGAGACGCAGACGCCGGCCTTGAAGGAAACGAGGGCGATTTCGGCCTGTTGCATGAGGCGCTCTTTGGGCACGTCCTTCGGGATGAGCGGGGTGATGCGCTGCATGGCTTTGGAGTTCACCTGCGCGGCGTAGAGCATGTTTTCCGCGCGCTCCTGCCGCGGGAGTAGCGGCTGTGTGGCGCGCTGTTCGCGCTCTTCGCCGAGGGCGCGCTCGATGCGCGAGAGTGCGAAGTCGTCGTGGAAAGGGGCGCGCGCATTGCCCTCGGAGGCGTCGGCATTCGCGAGCTTTACCAGGGAATGCAGGTAGGGCACGCGCGACATTGCGACGAGATTTCCCGTGGCCGAGTAGTTGCCAAAGGTGAGGAACGACATCGGGCAGGTCGGGCCTTTGCACGCGGCGACGAGCGCGGCAAATGTGGGGAACTCGAGGCTGTCGAGTTTGCCGGTGGCCATGTAGCGCGAGCCGGGGCCGTGGTTGTTCACGGAGTAATCGAGGCCGTTGATGGTGAGCAGGTCGCCGCCGAATTCGCCGAAGAACTCCTCGTTGCTCAGGCCGCCGGCCTTGTGCGCGGCGGTCGGCGCAAATTGGTGCGCGCCTTTCGTCAGGATGTCGCCGTCTTTATAGAGGCGGTTGGTTTCGTTCACGCCCTTGGGGTCCATCAGATAGGTCGTGTCCCATCCGCCCGAGGCGTTGAAGACGACGTAGAACGGCCCTTCGTACGGCGGCTCTTCTTTCGTCGCCGCCCGCGCGAGCGAGACGAGACCGCCGGGACACGCGAAGCCGAGTCCGGCCAGGCCGCAGAGTTTTAGAAAGCCGCGTCTCATTCGTATAAAAACTCGTGCTGGCGCAGTAGATAAGTCACGACGCCGCGCCAGGCGCGCACCGTGTAGTGCGGATCGGGCACGCGCGCCGGCAGGTCGTGGGCGCAGGTGTAGATCTCGGTGTCCGGCAGCCCCTTGCGCTCCGCCGCATCGCTCATGATGCCGGCGAAAAGCTGGAACGTGCGCTCGACTTCAGGCGAATCCAGCGCGTCGTCGCGGCCAAGCACCCGCTGATGCAGGTGCGCGATGGCATTGCGAATTTGGATGTCCGCTTCGGGCGAGACGCCCGGCAGCACGTCGGGCTCGATCTTTGGAAAAAGCCGGCGCTCGGCGGGCGGGCGGGTGAAGTCCAGCGCGGTCTGTTTGCACGCGACTTCGTTCGCCAAGATGCGCTGGATCGCGCCCATCACGCCGCTCGGGTCGGCGGCGCGCTCGCTCACTTCCTTCGAGTCGATGCCGCCGTAGAGGATGTCGAGCTTGTCTTCCGGGTGGTTGAGCTTGCCCCACGGCGCGCCGAAGATCGCGATTACCTTCCGCTCGACCTGCTCGGGCGAAAGCATCCGCGCGAGCCCGAGATCGTCGAGCTCCGCGCGGCGCTGCGGATTCACGGTCGCGCTCGCGAGGCCGTCGGCGCGGTAGAAATCGGAGAGCGCCCATTCCTTCAGCACGCTTTTGAAATTGAACCCGCTCGCCGCGAAGTGTGCCGCGATGGTCTCGATTTGTTTCCGCTGCGCCTGATACGCCCGACGACGCGCGCTGTAGAGCGGGTCGTCGAAATCCTTCGGCGGCAGCAACGCCTTCCGACCGGTGAGGATGTAGGCCGCGTGCTCGACCATCGCGACGGCGAAACGCGGGTCTTTCGCAGTGCGCTCGCCGAGCCACTGCAGCGCGCGCCAGCGGTCAGCTTCCGGCAAATTTTCGCCGTCGAATCCCGGCTGAAACATGTCCTTGAACCAGCCTTCTTTTCGCCGCCCAAACGCGCCGAAGATCTCGCCCGCATTTGCCCAGAAATCCTGAAACAAGCCCGCGACCGGATCGATCGTCTTGTGGCACACGACACACTCCGAGGCCTGCATCGTCGGAATTTCATACTTCGCCGAAACCGCCGCGGCGTCGCTCACCCGCGCCGCGAGCTCCAGCACGTCGATGCCGAGGAAATTTTGGAAATACATCCGCGCGCGGAGGCGGTTCCGGTTCGTCTCCGTCGTCGGATAGCGGCGCAGATATTGGAAGCTGCTCAGAAGGCCGGCGTGCGGATAGAACCCGGTCGCGGACTCTTGATTGCTAAGGCTTCCGGGGCCGCGCCCGACGAGCGCCTTCAGCTTCACAGGGATGTATTCGAACGGGTCGTCGGGATTTTTGAACTGAGATTTGATCTCTTCGAAAATCCCGTATCCGCGCGCCGTGAAAGGCGTCACCACGATGTAATCCGCGGTCACGATTTCCGTGAATGGCCGGTCGTTCCGCACGACGTATTCGATGAATTTCATCGGCTCACCGAGCATCGCCTTGCGGTAGTCGGCGGTGATTTTGTAACGCACCTTTTCGATCTGCTTGGCGTCTGTGAGACCCTTGAAAAACTCCAAGTCCTTTTTGTAGGTCGTCCAAGTGCGGTCCGGGAAATTCTCGTACCCGAGCGCGGTCTCGGGCACGTCCTCGTAGCCGGTCGTCAGGAAGATGTCCTCGAAACCTTCGCGGAGCCGGTCGTAAAACGCGTCCTCCCCCATCAGGGCAGCGAGCAGCGCCGGGAATGCCTTCATCCCATCCCGCGCGACGGCCGCAAATTCAGCATCCTTCGGCAACCGACCGGCCAGCGAGAGCGTCACGCGCCGCAGCAATCGTCGGTCCCCGAGCATCACGATCCCGTCGAAAAAGGGCGGCGCATTTTTGTCTTCGATCGTCGCGGCAGCGAGCGCGGCGTCCGTTGGCGCATTTACGCGCCGGGCAAAATCCGCAAGCACCCGGTAGCCCGCCGAGTCCGGCGCGAGCACATCCTTTCCCTCGTGATGCAACTTCCCGATCGCTTTCAAAACGAGGCGGGGCTGCGCGCCGTCCTTCGCGCGCGACATCCGTGTGAACGCCTCACGATTGCTCCGCATCGCTTCCGCTCGCTCCGCCCCCTGCACTCGCGTCGGATCGAGCAGCACGAATTTGCTGTCCTCGGCATCGCCGCCGTCTTTGTGGCACTTGATGCACGAATTTGCGCCGACTTTCGCCCACACCTCCTCCACAAAAAAGTCGTCTGCCGCCGCACATCCTGAGCCGGAATACGGCTGGGCCTCCCCCGCACGCGCGTCTGCTCGAATGCCCATGCAGACAACGATCAGAATCGAAAGCTGGGAAAAGATACGAACAATCACGGGGGAGGAAAATCGAGCGAAACTGCAGCGAAAGCGAACGCGGTGCTGACTGTTTCGATTCGGTCATGCTGATTTCATTAGAGCCTGTCACTGAAATCTCCTGCCCAGCGGAAAAATGCGCGCGCTGCCTATCGCGCCGTTGACATCTCGCGGGTCAGTTTCGACTGTTTGCGCGAGCGTCGGCGCGACCTCACTACATGCGAAACAACACGGCCCGCGGGTTCGATCCCGTTCTCATTTTCCGATGCTGAGCTGCTCGACGTGCTGGAACTCCGGGAGGCACACGGATGGCGAGGAGATGCTGAAAGAGATCCTCGATCTCGGCTTCGACACCGTCGAGCTCGGGCACGGCATCCGCATCTCGCTCATGGAGGGCGTGCAGAAAATGTTCGACGCCGGAAAGGTGAAAATTTCGAGCCTGCACAACTTTTGCCCACTGCCGGTTGAGATTACGCGCGCCTCGCCGGACTGCTATAAATTCTCGTCCCCCGACGATCGCGAGCGCGAGCGGGCGGTGCGATTTTCACGCCAAACAATCGACTTCGCGGCGCGGCTGGGCGCAAAGTTCGTGGTGCTGCATCTCGGACGCACGCCCATCGAGGACTACACCGATCGGCTCATCCGCATGGCGGAAGTCGGGCTCATCAATTCGCGCGGATTCGTCGCGTCGAAGATCGAGTGCGTGCGCAAACGCGAGGCTCAGGCGGGGCCGTTCGTGCAGCGGGCGAAGGATTGTCTCGCGCGGATTTCCGACCACGCCGCCGAGCGCGGGATCATGCTCGGTGTCGAGAGCCGACACAGCTACGAGGAGATTCCGAACGAAGAGGAAATGCTCGACGTGATGGATGAATTCAACGTGCCGCACATCGGATACTGGCACGATTTTGGGCACGTGCAGGTGAAGCACAATCTCGGCTTCCTCGATCACGTCGAGTGGATGACGCAGGTCGCGCCGCGGCTCATCGGCTGCCACCTGCACGACACGGCGTGGCCGGGCCGCGACCACATGGCTCCCTTTGCTGGCGATGTCGAATACGACAAACTCATCCCTCTGCTCCCGCCCGACACGCTCTTCGTCTTCGAGATGAGCCCGCGCCGCACTCGCGAGGAAATCCTCGAAGGGAAGGAAAAGTGGATCGCCCGTTTCGGCGCGTGAACCGCGCGGAGTGGAGTTGAAATACGAAGCCGCGACGGCACCTCCGTGCCTTCGGTTCGTGTTTTTCTGTTTTCCTGCTTCGATCCGCGCCACGTTCCCCGCTCCCCGAATTTCATTTTGAAAAAAGCCGCCCTCACCAGTCTCCAAGTCATCATCACCGTCGGAATCTTGTGGCTCGTTTTTCGCGATGCGGAGAAGCGCCACAAAATGCAGGAGGCGCTCGGAAAGGCTGATACACTTTGGCTTCTCGCAGGGTTCGGCGCGTATGGCATCGTGGAAATCCTCGCCGGTGTGCGCTGGCAGTTGCTGCTGCTCGTGCAGGGCGTGCGACTGAAATGGTCGCGCGTTTTTGGTCTCAGCATGATCGGCATCTTCTTCAATTTCTTCGTCCCCGGCGGCACCGGCGGCGATGTCGTGAAGATCTTCTATCTCTTGAAAGAAACGCCGGGCAAAGGCCCGCAGGCATTCCTCTCCGTTCTCGTCGATCGCATCATCGGCCTCTTCTCGCTCATGGCGCTTTCCGGCGTCTTCATCGCGCTGCGCTGGGACTGGCTGATGAGCACTCCGGAGACCTCGCACTACGTCTGGATCGGCCTCGCGATTCTCGGTTTCAGCTTCTTCGGCATCACCTCATCATTCGCCGCCACCGGATTCGGGCTCATGGGCCGACTGCCCGCGAAGATGCCGGGTCGCGAGAAAATCGCGGAGATGGCGCTCGCGTATAATTCCTACGCACGCGCATGGCGCACATCGCTCGCGGCTTTTGCGATCGGGATCGCGGCGCATCTTTGCTACTTCCTGACTTTCTTCTGCGCCGCCAAGGCCTTCGAGACGGCGGTCACCCGCGTGCCGACTTTCTACGATCTCTGCTCGATTATGCCGATCGTGAACACGATCACCGCGATGCCTGTGAGCTTCGGCGGCGTCGGTCTGCGTGAGAAATTGATCGAGTCGTTTTTCAATCTCACCCGCACTCCAAATGCCGTGGCCGTGGTCATCTCGCTCGGCGGCTACATCCTCACGCTGTTGTGGGGGCTCGTCGGCGGAGTACTCTACATTTTCTACCGCCCGAGCGACCACTCGAGGCTCAGCACGATGAAAGCGGAAGTCGCGGAATTCGAACACGAAGTCGCGGAGGCGGAGATCGCTCTGGAGAAAATGCAATGACGCCGTGAAACCCACGCGCCCATTCGTCACGGTCAATTTCGCGATGACGTGGGACGGTAAGATCTCCACACGCGCGCGCACCCCCGCCGACTTCTCATCGAAGCGCGACAAGCGTCGCCTGCTCGAAATCCGCGCCACCGGCGACGCCGTCCTGGTCGGCGCGGGCACCGCCGCTGCGGACAATATGTCGATGGGAATGCCCGCCGCCGATCTGCGCGCAAGCCGCATCGACAAAGGCCTCGCGGCCTATCCCCTGCGCGTCTTGCTCACCAATTCCGGCCGCCTCGATCCCGCGCTGAAAGTCTTCCAGTCGGACGCCTCCCCCATCGTGATTTTCTCCACCGAACTCATGCCACGCCGCACGCGTGCCTTGCTCGCGGAGAAAGCCACGCTCCATCTTCACCCGGCACCCGCGGTCGATCTCGGGGCCATGATGTTCACGCTACGGCGCGACTACCACGTGCGGCGATTGGTCTGCGAAGGCGGGCCCACCGTCTTCCGTTCGCTGCTTGAGGCCGGGCTCGTCGATGAAATCCATCTCACGCTCTGCCCGCGCATCTTCGGGGGAGCGAAAGCTCCCACCCTCACCGGGCTCGCAGGTCGCTTCCTGCCGCACAGCATCCATTGCGCGCTGCGCGAAATAAAGACCGACGGCGACGAATGCTTTCTCCGCTACGCAGTCGTAGCGTGAGCGCGCGAGGCACTGTTATAGACCGAGGCGCTCGCGGAGACTGCGCTTGTATTCCTGCTCCGAGGCAAGCCAGACGCCGAGGAGAAGCTCTACCGCGCCGACCGCGCGAGTCATTTGCGGATGGTCGGCGAATTCGTCGATGACATCGCGGCACGACTGAGGGCCGACTTCCCAGAGCAGGCAGTGGCGGCGGGGATTGATGACAGCCAGGAGGCCGTCGCCGATCAAGAGCATCCCAAAAACATCTAGAAGTTGTTTCATGTAAATGCTTCGTCCGATGCACCCCATCAGGATGCCTTTCGCGCCGATGATGAATTCATGACAGCCAGCGGCCCCGACCTGTGCGAATGTCCAAATGCAGTTAAACCCAAAACAAACTCACCCATGAAAAACCTGATCGCCCTCGCAGCACTCTCACTCGCCCCGTTCTTTGGCGCCACGACCTTCGCAGAAGACCCGAAGGACGCGCCGAAACCCACGAGCGCCATCACCGTCCTCTTGCCGACCGAGGGCAGCAAGGTCGGCGGCACCATCACTTTCACCAAGACCGACGGCGGCATCCACGTGGAGGGCCAAGTCACCGGCCTGACCGAGGGAAAACACGGCTTTCACATCCATGAGTTCGGCGACACCACTTCGACCGATGGCAAGTCGGCGGGCGGTCACTTCAACCCCACGGGGGAAAAGCATGGCGGCCCCACGGCTGAGCACCGGCACGAGGGAGACTTCGGAAATATCGAGGCCGGCAGCGATGGGGTCGCGAAGGTGAACTTCACGGACAAGCATCTTACCTTCGAAGGTGACAAATCGATCCTCGGGCGCGGCGTGGTCATCCATGCGAAAGCGGACGACCTCACCACGCAGCCCACTGGAGATGCAGGCGGACGCGTTGCAGTCGGCGTGATCGGGGTATCGAAGGGCAAGTAACGCCAGAGAGCTCTCGCCGCCGCCTGCTCCGCTATGTCGGGCAGGCGGCGGTTTTCTTTGTTCGGCGGGGGTGGCTTATTTGGTGGGTTTACCGACGGTTAGTATGACGGGTTTGCCGTTAAGGTGGGCGATCTCGAGGGGTGTATCCAGGGGGTAATCGCCGCTTTTGGCGGTGATGGTGAAAAGGTCGGTTAGCTGGGTGGTGCGCGGCAGGGTGTAGGTGGATGGGCCGCCTGCGTAGCTGCCCATGCTGGTTTGCGGGCGGATTAAGGTCTGGATGTAGATGCCTCCTTCTCCGTGGGGGGCGATGCGGGTGACGATCATGGCGACGCTGCCTTCGCGGGAGCCGTTGGATCTGGGGCGGGGAGCGTTACGGAGTTGTGGCCCAATTTTCATCGACGGTGATGGCGCCTTCGCTGGTGGTGCGGATGGTGAGGAGGGCGGCGCGGGCGTCTGTATCGGTGGCGACGTCTTGGAGGGTGAGACGGAAGCCTGTCGGGGGTGTCGAGGTGGGACGGTTGCAGCCGAAGTAGAGGAGTGAGCTGGCTGCGGTGATGAGTAGGCGGCGGGGGATGTTCATTTGGTGAAGGGGGAGTGGGGTAGTTTGGGCAAGTTTGGGGGGTTGGCAATCGGGTGGTGATAGGTGGCGAGTTTTTGGGTGTGCAGGGCTGGCGACGGGTGCGGCGTTAGCAGGAAGGTCGGCGGGGGTCGGTGGAGCGGGAGTTGATCGATGCGATCCCAACGCCGGGGGATGGGACGGGTGGATCGGGCAGGGGGGGGCAGCGATGCTGTGAGAGGGGGTCGGGGGGAGTTTGGGTGGGCTGGAACGGGGGCTGTCGGTGGAGATGGGGGGCGCGGTTTGGCTTGGGTGTGGGGGTGAAATTGCGGGCTTTTTGCCGGCGCATTTTGTGCGACGGTGGCCGCTGTCCAGCGGAGTCCCCTACCCTCATGCAGCTCAATCAACGTCGGCTCTGTGTTTTTGTCGTCGCGGCAGTCGCGGCGGGTGTGGCGGCGCGGCCGCTGGTGTCACGTCGGGCGGCGGAGGTGCAGGAGGAGGTAGCGCCGGCCGCGGTGGGGGTGCGGACGGAGGCTGTGGGTGCATCCGCGACGGCGGCGCACGCGGAGGCGGTGCCGGTGGTGCCGGTGGATTGGGCGCGGGCGGAGATGCGGCAGGATGTGGTGTGGCAGAGGGGCGCGCAGGAGGGGGAGTTCGCGGCTTTTAAGGAATGGACGCAGCGGTATGCCGGTGCGGATGCGGGAGGGAAACGGACGCTCGTGGCGGAGGGACGGCGGTTCGCGACTTCACGGCGCGCGGCTTTCAAAAGGACGATGCGCGAGAATCCCGAGCGGGCGCTGGAGCTGGCGGTGCCGGTGACGGTGCGGCGCACGTTGCCGCCGGAGGTGCTCGCGCAGCTCGAGTGGCCAGTGGATGCACGGGGGGACTTGGAGCATTTCGCGGCGATGCCGGCGCCGGGGGCGGTGGTGCCGCCGGAGCCGGATACTTATGAGGTGAAGGTGAGTGGGAATCGGCTAAGGGCATTTGTGACGGCAGCGCGGGCGGAGCAGCCTTCGCGGTATCGGGTGCCGATCCACGGCTATAAGCTGGACGAGGAGATCGTGGTGCGCCCGACGGCGGGACGGTTGCTCGAGCCGGTGGAGGTGGCGGAGGCGGATGCGGCGCAGGGGGGCGCGGCGGTGTGCCCGGTGTCGAATCTCGGGACGCAGTCGAAGGGCGATGAGGCGGGGCTGGCGGTGGGCGGCGACACGCATCTTTTCTGCGAGGCCGCGCACGCTGCGCTGGAGCTGGAGGAGCGAACCGCGGCGGAGCAAAGTGCGCGACCGGAGGATGAGGCGACGGCGGCGGCAGGCGACTCAGAGGTGATCGCGGCATCGACGCACACAGAAGGCGTGAAGACGATCCTGTTTATCCGCGTGGACTTTTCGGACGACACTTCGCCGCCTGTGGATGGGGCGGTGATCCTGCCCTACATCGCAAGCCGGTGGGCGGATTGGAGTTCGGGGCGATGCACGGTGAACACAGCCGCGTGCGCGACGACGCCCATCCTGCGAATGCCGAAAGCCGCGGGGACGACGGGCTACAACGGGGACTCGGGCGCGCTCTACACGGATGCGCTGGCCGCCGCGACGGCAGGTGGCTACACGCCGGGGAATTATTCGTTCGTAATGGTCTGCATGGATAACAATACACCTGGCTTTGGCTACGCCGGACTCGGCACTGTCGGCGGCAATAAGACATGGTTGCGCGCGGAAGGGACCACCTACGCAGCACAAGTCGCCACACACGAGCTCGGACACAATCTCGGGCTCAATCACGCGCATAGCTACGTGGTCAATGGCAGTGACCCGATCGCGGGCGGCGGCACGACGAGTGAATATGGCGACCCTTACAACACGATGGGCAGCGGTAACGTGGATTCACCCTACAACGCGCGCTACAAACTTTACCTAAATTGGCTGACTTCCGCTGAATATTACACCCTAGCGTCAGGGGGCATCTACCGCATCGCTGCACACGACAAGGCGGGCTCGACTGGCTATCGCGGACTGAAGATCCTGCGCACGGGAACACAGGATTATTGCGTGGATTACATGACCGAGCGGACCGGCACGCAGGCTACTTACAGCGACAACGGCGTGCAAATCCGCTGGGGCGGCAGCGGGGCGACAGGGAGCACGTTGCTCGACATCACGTCCGGCTCCTCGAACGGCCTGAACGACGCGCCGCTCGCGCTCGGCCAGACATTTTCCGATCCGACTTACGGCATCTACTTCACGACAATGGCAAAAGTTGCGGGCGCGACTTTCGACTCGATGGATGTGCTCGTGAGCGTCGCCGCGAACACCCTGCCGCCGCTATGGACGAGCGCGGACATCGGCGCAGTAGGTAAGGCAGGAGTCGCGAGCTATACAGGCGGCAGCTACAACATTCACGGCTCGGGCGCGGACATCTGGAGCACGGCGGACGCGTTTCGTTTCAGCTCGCAGAGCGTGACGGGTGACTGCGATTTGCGCGCCCGCGTCGTCGCGCAGGCAAACACGAACACCAACGCCAAGGCCGGCCTCATGCTGCGTGACGGCACCGCGGCAAATGCGATGCACGCGGCGATCTACAGCACGCCGAGTACGTTCTATTTTCAATATCGCACCGCCGCCGGGAACACGACCATCAGCGTGACTGGCGCCGCGCGGAATGCCCCGCCGAATAACTGGGTGCGGCTCGCGCGCACCGGCAGCATCGTCAAAGCCTACGTCTCCGCGGATGGCGCGACGTGGACGCAGCTCGGCGGCAATCTCACGATCAATTTTCCGACCGTCGTGAAAGGCGGCCTCGCTGTCTGCGGCCACGCCAACCCCACGCTCGGCGCGGCGGCGTTCGACAACGTGACGCTCAGCGACAGCGCGCCGCTCACGACGCTCGCGAACGACACATTCGACCTCGGTGCAGCCACCGCCGCGGACGATCCCGCCGACCCGCTGGATCTCTCGTGGAGCATCACCGGCGGCGCGCTGACGACCGCCACGGACACCACGCTCGGCTCAGGAAAAGCGCTCAACGTCGATGCCACGACGACCCTCACCAGGGCCACCGCAGCCATCGCCGGACGCACTCTCACGTCGGTTGGCGACTCGCTGAAACTGACGTTCGACTTTCGCTACACCGTTGCTCCCGCGAGCACCGCTGCTGGCTTTCGCTTCGGCATTTTCAACGCCGAGGGCGATGGCTTCTGCGTCCACCACGGCGACGGCGGCAACACCGGCTACGCGGTGCTCGAGGATACGAATGGCGGCTTCGGCTCAGGCACGCTCAACACGATCGCCAGCGCCACGAAGACGACGATCGGCACCACGGCAAAGCACACCGCGTCGCTAACGCTGCAAAAGCTGGCGACCGGGATCAGCGTCACGTCCGCAGTCGATGGCGTCGCACTCACGGGCACAGATTCGACGCCAGCAATCACGGCGTTCGACACGATCGCAATTCGCAATGGCAACGTAAACGCCGACTTCCGAGTCGATAATGTGCGCGTCGATTTCACGCACGTCGCACCGCCCGTGTGGTCGAGCAATCCGCTCACGAAGCCCGCCGCCGGAGTCGGCGTCCCGTACTCGAGCTCGATCGTGAGCGATGTCACCACGCCCGGCGCGCTCACTTTCTCGAAAATCAGCGGCAACCCGTGGCTCATAGTCGCGGCAAGCGGCGCGCTCTCCGGCACTCCGGCGCCTGGCGTTGTCGGGGCGAACACATTCGTCGTGCGCGCCACGAACGAGGCCGGCGATTTCACGGACACAACGCTGAACATCACAGTCTTCACGAATACCTTGAGCGTGGTCGCGAGCGTCCCGGCTGCGACCGAGGACGATTCCAGTCCGGGGATATTTCTCATTACCCGCACCGGCTCCACCGCGAGCACGCTGATCGTGGATTTCACCGCGACCGGCACCGCGACGAGCGGCGCGGATTACGTGGCGATCGGCTCCAGCACGATGATCCCGGCCGGTCAGGCGAGCGCGACGGTCAACGTGACGCCGATCGACGACTCACTGCTCGAGGGAGATGAGACCGTCATCCTCACGCTCGCGCAATCGGCGAGCTATGCCATTGGCTCGCCCGCGAACGCGACGATCACGATCGCCGACGACGAGAGCTTTTTGATCCGAATGCACGACGCATTCGACACCATCGGCGCGACGCCCGGCGATGATGCGAACGACCCGAGCGATGCCGCTTGGACAGGCTCCGGCGCCACGCTTTCCATCGTCGCCGACGCGACGATTGGAGCCGGCAGCGCGCTGAATGTCGATGCGACCGGCACCTTCGCGCTCGCCCGCAGCAGCTTCGCGCCACGCGCGCTGACGGCGAATGGCGACACGCTCACGCTCACCTTCGACTTCCGCTACACGGAGTCGCCGGCGAATGTCGCGACGGGTTTCCGCTTCGGCTTTTTCAACAATTCAGGCGACGGGCTCTTCGCACAAAATGGCACTGGCGGGACGACCGGCCTCTCGGTCGCACGCGACTACGGCGTGGATGCCGGCTACGGAGCGGGCTCGACAACGGGCTCCGTCACGGGCTTAGGCACCGGCACGCCGATCTCGCTAAATGATCTCGCGAAACACAGCGCACGCGTCGTGCTGCGGAAAGTCGCGACGGGCATCACGATCACCGCAGTCATCGACGGCGTGAGCAGCACCGGCACCGACACCGCGCCGCCGACGAGCACTTTCACGACCGTCGGAATCCGCAACGGCGGCGTGAACGCCGACTTCCGAATCGACACAGTCCACGTCGAATTCGCACCGAACCTCGCGCCCGTTTTCACCGCCGATCCGCTCGTGAAATCCGCAGCCGTCGCCACCGCATACTCCGCCACGCTCGCGACGGACACGAGCGATCCGAATTCCGGAGACACGATCACTTTCACAAAAATCAGCGGCCCCGCATGGCTCGCCATCGCCGCAAATGGCGCGCTCTCCGGCACGCCGGGCGCGGTCGACGCGGGCGCGAATTCATTCGTCGTCCGTGCCACGGACAACTACGGCCTAGCGACCGACGCCACACTCATCGTGAATGTCGGCTACCCCGTCACAGTCACCGCGACGAGCCCGCTCGCGCCGGATGCGGGCTACGCGGTCGCGAGCCCCGCGAATGCGACCGTCGTGATCGCCGATAACGAAGTCACCGCGGAACTCGTCAACGACACCTTCGACATCGGCTCGCCGCCGACCATCGGCGATGACACCGAAGACTCACTCGATGCCGCGTGGAGCGGCTCCGCCGCGACAATCGCCAGCGATACAACTGGAATCGGCACCGGCAACGCGCTCGCTGTCGATTCCACTGGGACCTTCGCATATTCAATCGGAACGCTCTCCTCCGCGTCGCTCATCAACCCCGGCGACGTGCTTACACTCACGTTCGATTTTCGCTACACCGAAGCTGCCCCAAACAGCGGGTCGGGATTCCGGTTCGGCCTCCAAAACAGCGCGGGAGCGGGCTACTGCACAATCCACGGGACCGGAGGCGATGCCTCATTCTCGCTGAATCGCGGCCCCACAGGCAGCTTCGGCGCGGGTGCCGCAGTCACCGGGCTCAGCACGAGCACCGTCGCGGGCACGCCTGCGAGCATCGCGGATCAACTTCCACACGCCTGCACGTTCGTCGTCAGTAAAACGAGCGCGGGCCTCGTCATCACGAGCACCGTGAATGGCTGCACGAAGACCGCGACCGACGCGTCGCCGGTTATCACGAGCTTCGACACGATCCTCATCCGCAACGGCGGCATCAACGCCGACTACCGCTTCGACAACGTCCGCGTGTCGCTCACACGCAATCGCGCGCCGCTCTTCACGAGCAATCCGATCGCAAAACCCACGGCCTTTGCCGGAGTCAGCTACAGCGACCAAACGCTCACCGCCGACGCCGCCGATCCGAACTCGGACGACGTTCTCACCTTCACGAAAATCAGCGGCCCTGCGTGGCTGACCGTTGCTCCAGACGGCACGCTCAGTGGCACGCCATCGATCGCAAGCGCAGGCCCGAACACATTCACCGTGCGGGTCGCCGATGACGCCGGACTTTTCACGGACGCGATGCTAACCATCGTCGTCGTCAACGCGCCGATCGAAAACTGGCGGCAGCAGAAATTCGGCGGTTCCGCGAACGATCCGAGCATCGCCGGGAACGACGCAGATCCCGACGGCGACGGCATCTCAAACCTCTTGGAATTCGCGCTCGACGGCGATCCGAAATCCGACGCTTCCGCCGGGCTTGCATTCGCAAACATCAAAACGGTCGGCGGCAGCGAAACCCTCACTTACACCATCGCCGTTCGCTCCGGCGCGACTTTCACCGCCGCGCAAAACCGGCAGACCGCAACGATCGTCGGCCTCACCTACACGATCGAGGCTACCTCCGATCTCGCGTCGTGGAGCGCATCCGAAGCTGTGGCCGAGGTTCTCCCTGCACTTTCGACCGGCCTCGCAGTGCCCGAGAGCGGTTGGGAATATCACACATTCCGCGCGGGCGGCGTGCCGGCAGCGACCGCACGCACATTCATCCGCGTGCAAGTCGGGACACCCTGATTTGGGACGCACCCTGCCGGGATCGGCGACAGCGCGGCGAGACGGCACTATCCGGTCGTGCCGAAAAAGCGGTCGCCGGCGTCACCGAGGCCGGGGACGATGTAGGCGTTTTCGTTCAAGATCGGGTCGATGCCTGCGGTGAAGATCGGGACGTCGGGATGCGCGCCGCGCAGCTGCGCGAGCCCCTCCGCGCAGCTCACAAGGCAGACGAATCGGACCGAGGTCGCACCGTGATCCTTGAGCTGCTGGATAGCACCGGTTGCGCTCCAGCCAGTCGCTAGCATGGGGTCGACGACGAGCACATCGGCGTCCGCGAGATTCGCTGGTGCTTTGAAGTAATACGTCTCGGGGCGGTGCGTGATTTCGTTCCGAAACATGCCGATGTGCGCGACGCTCACGTCAGGCAGCAGGCGCAGCATTCCCTCCAGCATCCCGAGCCCGGCGCGCAGAATCGGCGCGACGACGATCGGACGCGCGAAGCCCGTCCCCACATGATCCGCGAGCGGCGTACGCACTGTGCGGTCGCACGTCGCGAGGTCGCCGGTCGCCTCGAAAACCATAAGCATCGCGAGTTCGCCGACGCGTGCGCGGAAATCATCCGAGCGCGTCTGCGCATCTCGGAGCTGCGTCAACTTCACCTGCACCAGCGGATGCGTGACGACGGTGACACCCTCCAGCATCGGCGTGATTTTCATTGCACGACCATGAGTGCATTCAGCTGAGATGTCACGAAGCCACAGCCGTCGGTTGCCATCGGAGTCACCACCGCTATCGTCCGCAAATCGTGCGCTCCATTCTCATCGCTCTTTTCACTCTCACTGCGATCGCGCGCGCCGAAGTCGCCGTCGAGATCGACCTAGCCACGCAGATGGCTTACGTGATCGAGGATTACAAGCTCGTCGCCGAGACGCCGATTTCCAGCGGACGCACGTCGCACACCACGCCGACTGGAAGTTTCAAGGTGGTCGAGAAAGATCTGGATCACCGCTCTTCGCTCTACGGACGCATCGTTGATGCAAACGGCGAGGTGCTCGTGCGCGACGCAGATTCTGCCACGGAAGTGCCCGAGGGCGGGACATTCGTGCAGGCGCCGATGCGGCATTTCGTTCGGTTCGATGGCGCGATCGGCATGCACGCGGGACGACTGCCGGGATACGCGGCATCGCACGGCTGTGTCCGGCTGCCGCCGGAAAAAGCGCGGCTGATTTACAATCTCGTCCATGTTGGCACCCCGGTGCTCGTGCATGGGAAAGCGCCGAGCGGGCATGTGAAACGCGACCCGGCTGCGAAGCCCGAACTCATCCTCCTGACTCCCCCGCCCCCTCCAAAGCGCGAACCGTTCGGATGGCTCCACCGCATCTTCGCGCCTCGGGAAAAAGCTTCGCCGGGGCAGCAAAACAAAAGCGCGGCCCGGGAAAACCGAACCGCGCTTTGAAGTTCGCAAGCCGCGCCTAGTAGCGCCGCTCGCCACGATCTCCGCGGCCACCGCCATCTCCGCGCCCGCCGTAGTCACCGCGGCCACCACCACCACCACCGTATCCGCGACCGCCGCCTCCTCCACCGCCGCCACCGCGATCTTCCCGCGGCCGCGCTTCATTGACCGTCAGCGGGCGCCCGTTCATCGGCTTCCCGTGAAGGTCTTCGATTGCTTTCTGCGCTTCGCTGTCGCTCGACATGGTGACGAACGCGAACCCGCGCGATTTGCCCGTGAATTTATCCTGCACCAGCATCACTTCGCTGACGGTGCCGGCCTGGCCGAAGAGGTCCTGAAGATCAGGTTCCGTGGCGTCGAACGGGAGATTCCCGACGTAGAGTTTGTTACCCATAACTGCTTATTCTTTCTGTTTTGCTTTGCCGCTCAGTGAGGAAAATCGGTGACGGTTCCCGGTCATCGGATTTCAAGTCGTCACTGAAGTTTCTCCAACTCACTGACAGGCTCCCCAACTCCGAATTCTCGAACTAAGCTGTGTTCTGTTTTTCGGGGCCGGAGTTTAGGATTCCCGCATTCAAAGCAAAGTGAATTCTTGGCGCGCATCGGTCGTCTGGGACACGATAAGATTCTCGATCATGCCATTCGTCCTCCGCATCCTCGCCAGCCTGCTGCTCATCGCCTCCGCCGCATCCGCAAAGGAATTCAAACTCTACGCCGTGCTGCTCGAGGACATGCCCGCCGAACTCGCGGACGGCTCAAAATGGCAGATGGACAAAGGTGATGTCTTCCCGGTGCTCATGTATAAAGAGATGCAGACGAAAATCGTGCTTCAACTCGCGGGGACGAATTTCTGGACCGACACGAAGCGCGTCCGAATCTTGAAAGACAGCGAAGTGGCCGCCGCGATCGATCGGTATCGCAAGAACGTCGAGGCGTATTTGAAGACCGATTCCGAGAAGCAAAAAAAACAGCTGCGCGCCGCCAGACCGAAGTCCGAATCCGATGCCCGCTGACCTCCGACTTTTTGTGAAAGTGTGGTGTCCGTGGTGCGTGGACGCGCAGGAATGGCTCGACGCCCGCGGTTTCAAATACGAACTCGTCGACGTCGAGCAAAGCCGCGCCGCGATGGATGAGATGGTGGATTTTTCCAACCAGCGCCGCACGCCGACGCTCGTCGTGGATGATGAAAAAGTGCTCCCCGATTTCGGCCCGGACGAACTCGCCGCCTTCATCGACAAGCACGGCATCGAGCCGTGACGAAGGGTGCTTTTCACCACAAAGTCACGAAGGTGGACGGCGGTGACCGAGCACTGAAAACTTGGCGGTTCCGCGCGTTGGCGGTGTAATCGCAAAAGTGCTCTCAAATTTTCTCCTCATCCTCGGCGTCGCTGCGCTGAGCATCGCGCTCCGCACCGTGCACCACACCGTGCCGCAGAAGGTCGGGGCACTCGGCATTCTCGCGACCTCGTTTCTCATCGGGTGGCTCGTCACCGGCCAATGGATCGCGGGCCTCGTCTGCGCGCTGAGTTGGTTCCTTTTGCCGTGGCTCGAAATCCTCACTCGCATCCGCAAACTCACGCTGCCGCTCGAGAAAAATCTCCGGCACAAACACGCGCCGAATAGCACGACATTCCCCGCTCTCGCCGAGCTGAGCGAAGAGATCGAGAGCGAGAGCTTCGAGCACATCGAGGACTGCGGCTGGGATTGGGAGGAATACCAGCAGTTCTTCCGCCTCTTCTACAAAGCAGATGCTCGTACTCAGGCAGCCATCTGCCTCATCGATCAGCACAACGTCGCATTTTACTATCTCAGCGTCTCGTCTCGAGCGAAAAACGGCACGACGTGGACGACTTGGAACTACCCATTTTCCTACAGCCTAAAACTCGTGCCGCAGTGGAAAGTGAACCGTCTCCGCGGCGACAAATCTTTTTTTCAGCTTCACGAAAGTCACCGCGATTTCCTCCGCGCAAACGGCGTGATCGCCGAGGATCTCGATGCGCTCGATCCCGAGACGATCCACGCCGAAATCCAAAAAGATCTCCGCGCCCAAATCGCCCACAACATCGCCGCTGGCGTGCTCACGCTCGGCTCCGATGGTGAAGTCCGCTACTCGTGGCGCGGCCTGTTTTTCATTTGGATTCAATTCCTCCGAGACCTCGTGCGGCTCTCCTGAGCCGGACACCGCCATGAGCCGAATTCAAAATTCAAAATTCAAAATTCAAAATTGCTCCATCGACCGCGTGATGGTCGAGGAACGTGCCGCGTCGTTCACCAAGCGGAGCATCAAGGCGGGCGCGAAACTCGAGGGGCTCAAGTTGGTCGTCTCAATGATGGACCTCACCACTCTGGAGGGAAAAGACACGCCGGGAAAAGTCGCATATTTGTGCCGTAAGGCGATTCAACCGGCGGAGGCGCGGTTCGATGTGCCGAGTTGCGCGGCTGTCTGCGTCTATCCAAATCTCGTGCGTGCCGCGAAGCAGTTCACACGCGGCTCCAGCGTGAAAGTCGCCTCCGTCGCCACCGCATTTCCCAGCGGTGCATCGCCTCTCGAGGTGAAGCTCCACGACGTGCGGATGGCCGTGGAAGCAGGCGCGGATGAGATCGACATGGTCATCGATCGTGGCGCATTTCTCGCCGGCGAATACCAGCAAGTCTTCGACGAAATCGCGGCCGTGAAAGAAGCGTGCGAGACCGCGCACCTCAAAGTCATCCTCGAAACTGGCGAACTAGAAACCTACGACAACGTGCGCCTCGCCAGCGACATCGCCATGCACGCCGGCGGTGATTTCATCAAGACGAGCACCGGAAAAGTCGCACCCGCCGCAACGCTGCCGGTCACGCTCGTGATGTTCGAGGCGATCCGCGATTTCTTCTACGCGACCGGCAAGCGCATCGGCATGAAGCCCGCGGGCGGCATCCGCACTTCAAAGGAAGCGCTCGCCTACCTCGCCATGCTCGCCGAAACGCTCGGCGACGACTGGCTCACGCCCGACCTCTTCCGCATCGGCGCCAGCACGCTCGCGAACGACGTGCTCATGCAAATCGCGAAACTCCGCGACTCCCGCTACCAAGCCGCCGAATACTTCGCGCTCCCATGATCATGGTGCGCTGCAACCGAACGCGGTCCGGTCACTGCATTCGCCCGGCGGCGCAGACGAATCCAACGATTCAGTGAACGCGCACCCGCGCCTTGCGCACTTCGAAAGGAGCAATGTTCCGTAATCGATTGGGCTCAGCAGACCTCGAACGCGAGTCCAACTACTAAAAGTACGCTTCCCCCGTGCGCACCCTCATCCACCTATCCGATCTCCACTTCGGTAAAACCGATCCGCGGGTCGTAGCGGCGTGCAGGACACGGGTGACGGCGCTGGAGCCTGATCTTATCGTGGTCTCCGGCGATTTCACTCAACGCGCGAAAATCGTGGAATTCGAGCAGGCGCGCGACTTTCTCGCCACGCTCCCGGGTGAAAAGCTCACCGTTCCGGGCAACCACGACATTCCGCTTTGGAATGTCTGCGCGCGCCTTTTCACACCGCTGCGAAACTACACACGCTTCATCTCACGCGACCTCTCACCGATTTATCGCGATGCGGAAATGGTCGTCTTGGGCATTAACACCGCTCGCTCGCTGACTTGGAAAGACGGTCGTATCAACCGGGAACAAGCCGCCGAAGCGCGCGCGCGGCTCTCCGAAATTGGCGCCGGAGTCATCAAGATCATCGTCACGCATCACCCCTTCGACGACGGCGACCTCAAGCACGAAGACGAACTCGTCGGACGCGGAGGAATGGCCATGAAAGAATTTGCCGCTTGCGGCGCAGACCTGCTGCTCGCCGGCCATTTTCACACGAGCTACACCGGCGGGACTGCCCGCCGGTACAAGATTGCCGGGCATTCCGCGCTCGTGGTTCAAGCCGGCACCGCCACCTCCACACGCCTCCGAGGTCACGCAAATTCCTTCAACGTGCTCCGCATCGACCCGCCGCGAGTCGAAGTTGAAATCCTCACATGGCTGCCTGATCGCAGCGAATTCGAGACCACCGAAACCAAGCGCTACGAGCGAATCCCCGGCACCGGCTTCACCCGAATCTAAGGTTGTACCGCGGCGGCGCTGCGGCTGAAAACTCGCGCTCTTAAAACGAGGCGTGAAATCTTAATGAACCAGCGCCTCCCAACATCATGAAACTCCTCCCACTCGTCCTCGCCCTGCTCGCCACCGTCGTCCACGCAGCCGACACACCGAGGCCAAACATCATTTTTCTTCTCACCGACGACCAGGGCTACGGCGACATTTCCGCGCACGGAAATCCCGTTCTGAAGACGCCATATTTTGACGCCCTGCGCGCGGAAAGCGTACGCTTCACGGACTTCCACGTCAGCCCGACTTGCGCGCCGACGCGTTCAGCACTGATTACCGGACGGCACGAATTTCGCAACGGCGTCACCCACACGATCCTCGAACGCGAACGCCTCGTGCCGACTGCGATCACGCTGCCCCAGGTGCTGCACACGGCGGGCTACACGACCGGCATTTTTGGAAAATGGCACCTCGGCGACGAACCCGCATATCGCCCGGATCGACGCGGCTTCGACGAAGCCTTCACGCACGGCGGCGGCGGGATCGGGCAGACTTATCCGGGCTCGTGCGGCGATGCGCCGGACAACGGCTATTTCGACCCGGCGATCCTGCACAATGGGACGTTTGAAAAGACACACGGATACTGCACCGACATCTTTTTTGCCGAGGCCACGAAATGGATCGCGGCGCAAAAAGATCGCGCCCCTTTCTTCTGCTGGCTCGCCACGAACGCGCCGCACGCGCCCTACATCGCGCGCACCGAGGACCGCGCGCTCTACGCCGGCCGAGGACTCGGCGACGACACCGAAAACTTCTTCGGCATGATCCACAACATCGACGAAAATCTCGGCCGTCTGCTCGCGCAACTCGACGCCTGGGGCATCGCGAAAAATACGATTTTCGTCGCGATGAATGACAACGGCGGAACGGCGGGTGTAAAAGTTTTCAACGCCGGAATGCGCGGCCAAAAAGTGACGCCATGGCTCGGCGGCACGCGGGCGTTTTCATTCTGGCGCTGGCCTGGAAAATTTACACCCGGAGACCGCGCCGCGCTCACCGCGCACATCGATTTTTTCCGCACCATCGCCACGCTCGCCGGAGCTAAACTTCCGTCCGAAGCCGACGCGCAAATCGAAGGGCGCGATCTCGTCCCACTGCTGGAAAATCCCGCCGCTCCGTGGCCCGAACGCACGCTCTTCACTCACGTCGGGCGCTGGCCAAAAGGTGACGCACCTGCGTTTGGCAAATATCGGAACTGCGCCGTCCGCGACCCGCGTTTCACACTGGTCAGCGTGAAAGGCGCGGAACACCCCGCATGGGAACTTTACGACGTGCTCAACGATCCCGGGCAATCGAAAGATATCGCGGCGGAACGGCCCGCAGAAGTCGAACGCCTCTCGGCAAAATTCGAGACTTGGTGGACGTCCGTGCAGCCTCAGTTCGTGAACGAAACGGCAGTCGGCCCGGCGGTAAATCCATTTAAGGAGCAGTATTGGAAGCAGTTCGGCGGCAACCCGACGCCAGAGGACTTGCGGCTCATGGACCCCGCCCGCATTCCGATCCTCAACGGTCAAAAGCGCCCTGCGAATCCGAAGAAATGAGGGTGCCGGTTGGTTTCGCAGCCGCCCTTATTTTTGCTACTGGGCTGACTCACGCCGTCGATGTCGTCGTTTATTCCGGCGTGCCTTGCGGCATCGCGGCGGCGGTCATGGCGGCGCGCGGAGGGGCGAAAGTCTTGTTGATCGAACCCTCGAAGCATGTCGGCGGCATGAGCACCAGCGGGATCAACACCGCGGAAAGCGAGCACATGTTGAAGTGGACGATCGGCGGGTTCGCCGATGAATTCTACCGCCGCCTCGGCGCGCACTACTGCACTGGGAAAGCAGAGTATTTCTTCGAGTCGAGCATCGCCGAGAAAGTTTATCTCGAAATGATCGCGGAGGCTGGCGTCGAGGTGCGCTTCGGCTCGAGTGTCGATGCGGTGAAAAAGGAGGGTTCACGAATTGCCGGCATCACGTTGACCGATGGGGCAAAGGTCGATGCGAAGGTCTTCGTGGATGCCAGTTACGAAGGCGATCTCATGGCGCGAGCCGAGGTAAAATATGCGATTGGACGCGAGTCCAAATCGGAGTTTGGCGAGGAAACCGCGGGTATCCGTTTCGACAACACGGCCCACACGGCGCGGACCGTGGATGCCGATGGAAACTTGCTTCCCGGCATTAGTGCATGGGCGAAAGACCTCCCCGAAGGCGGCGCGCATCGGGGCGTCATGAACTACAATTTTCGCCTCACCGTGGCGAAAGATCCGAAGCTGCAAATGCCCTTCCCTGCCCCGGCGCGTTACGATGCAAAGCGCTACTCGCTCCTCGCCGACTGGCTGCGCGATCAGGCGGCACGCGGCAAGCCCGTAAAGCTCACCGACCTCATCGATCTCTACGCGCGCCGGAATGGAAAGTTCGAGATGAACAACCGGCAATCCGCGATTTTCTCGCTCGGTTATTTTGGCGGGCAATTCGACTGGCCCGATGCTTCCTACAAGCAACGCGCTCGCATTTACAACGACCACCTCGACTACACCCTTGGCCTCCTACAGTTCCTCGCGAACGATGATTCCGTGCCGGAGAATGTGCGCGCCGAGATGAAGTCGCTCGGCCTTCACAAGGCCGAGTTCGCCGACAATGGAAACCTCCCGTATCAGCTTTACATCCGGGAAGCACGCCGGATGCGCGGCGCGTACGTGATGACGCAAAACGACGTGCAGAAAGATCGTCGGAAGCCAGACAGCATCGGCATGAGCAGCCATTTCATAGACTGCCACCACGTCCAGCGAGTGGCGCTAAATGCGGACGAATTCGTCAACGAAGGCCGCATCTGGCGGATGGGCTTCGCTTATCAAATCCCGTTTCGCGCCCTCACGCCAAACCCCACCGAATGCACGAATCTTCTCGTTCCAGGAGCCGCGAGTTACACGCACGTCGCCTTTTGCACGCTGCGCCTGGAGAGCGTCTGGATGATCGCCGGGCAAGCCGCCGGAGTCGCCGCAGCGATGTGCTCGAAAAGCGGCGCCGACGTACAAAAAGTGGACGTGCCGGAGCTACAGGCGAATCTCCGCGTGCAGAAACAAGTCGTCGATTTCATCCCCGGGCTGCCGGAGAAATGCGAGCATCTCAACGGTCCGCCAGAGTTCTGAAATCGATGCCGGCCTCTTATTCGCAAATACACGCGATGCGGAAGCCCACGTCGTTGCCCGAGTAATCCGCTGGCTCCGAATGCCGCGCGCTCGCGCGCACATTGCTCGCGCGCGACTTCCAGCTCCCGCCACGGTAAACGCGCCGCGCACCCTGCGTCGGTCCGCGCCGATTCACCCGCGGAACCCCGCGATACGTCTCGAAAAAATCGAGACACCACTCGCCAACGTTTCCCGACATGTCTTCGATGCCAAAAGGGCTCGCGCCGCGCGGAAAAGCATCGACGGGCGAACTTTCCGCAAATCCATCGTCGATCACCAAATCGCGCCATGGGAAATTCGTGCGCCGATCCGCGAAATTCGCGTAGTGGCCTGCGTCGAGTTTTTGTCCCCATGGAAAAATGCGACCGTCGCTTCCTCGCGCGGCGTATTCCCACTCGGCCTCCGTCGGCAGACGATATTTGCGTCCCTCGCGCTGCGAGAGCCACTGGCAAAACCGCTCCGCCTCGCGGCTGCTGGCGAAGACCACCGGGTGCTGTTCATCCGCCCAAGTTGGCCGCCGCATGCGATGCGTCGGATCGAATTTCTCATACTGCTCGTTCGTGATCGGATACTTCGCCAAATAGAAACAGCCAATCGTGACAGAAGTGATTGGTTGCTCGTTGTGCGAGGCATCCGGAGAGTCGCTCCCGAGTTGAAATGCGCCTGAGGTGATCAGCAGCATCTCGCCGCCAATCGAGTTTTCGTAGTTCGGATACCGCAGCTTCTCCTGAGTCCGGGCGACCGGTGAAATATTGATCGTCGCCGCGGTGACCATCGGTTTCTGCGGAGGCGCGGTCTTCAGCGGCGCGAATGCAGCCGACGTCTTCGGAGCGGAAGGCGCCCCGCGCATGGTCGGCTCCGGCTTGAGCTGCATCGGCTGGTTGCTCGCATGCTCGAGATACTCGTCGATCAAATCTTCCGCCTGTCCTCCGGTGAGCCCGAGGCTTTCGCCCATGTTACACATCGCATCGCGCTGATCGTCCGTCATGTCATCACCGTCGAGGCACAGCTTCGAGAGGCGCAGCATCCGCCGAAACTCCTCGGACGGATCGCTCGACGCATGTGCCGCTGAGGCCGCAGCCGCAGTCAGGGGTGCAAAGGCCGCAATCGCCGAAGGCAACGCGCGCTCCCCACCGATCCGCTCAAGTTCCGCGTTCACAACACCCGCCATTTCTTCTCGTGAAAGGCCGAGATCGGTCCCTGCGACATAAAGCCGCTCTTCCGCCTCGGGCGTCAGCTTTTTGTCGATGAGTGCAAACGCGAGAATCTTTTTGAACTCCTCGATCGCGCGCAGAACCGCCTCGGCATGAAGCCCTGCGTCGATGAGAGCGCGCGATTCCGCATTGAGCAATTCGGTGCGCGCTTCCGCCAGCAGCACCGGTGCTTCGTCAAGCCCTGCTCGCAGAAGTTGCGCGAGCGGATTACTCGGTTGATTTTTGAGCGGCAGCTTTTTCTGCCACCACACCAGAAGCTGGCGGCAGTTATCTTCGATCTGCTCCTCGTTGGCATTCGAATCGAAGCCAAGGCAAAGCCGTTCGTAAAAGTTCGGAGAATTGTAGCTTTTCCACCCGTCCCACCGGAGGGGATTGTCGGGCAGTGGATTTGGGAGGGGCACTGAGAATTTGTGATTTAAGATTAAGCATTTATCATTTGCGCCGCAGCCGGAAATGCCCGCCGACGCGAGGAGGAAATGCTAAATGCTAGATCAGGAGACCGTGATTTGCAGGAGGTCGGCAGTCGCGAGTTCAAGTTCGTCGTCTGAAAGTCCCGTGTTCCGTGCAATCTGCACGCGATTCTGCCGACCATACGCTTCGACTATCACCTCCAGCACCTGACTTTCGTTGTAGGTATAGGTCAGCTCGACCGGAGACCCTTTCGGGAGAAAAGGCGGCAGTTCGATGTCGCACACACCCAGAGGGGTGCATTCGCTCGGCACCGTGCTTTCGCCCTCCACCACACGCACGATTGCGTTTTTCATGTTCGATCGCGCGGTGCCAAATGAGTTCTTCATCTCGGACGGCACGGGCGTCATTTTTCGGATCATCGGGAAGACATACTCCTCGATTTTCCCGTCGTCCCACAGCACTACCCCGAGCGTGTGAGTGGTGATGTTCGTGACTTGGATGAGCTGGCCCGCGTCGTCAGAAAACTGATCTCGCACCTCCATCGGCAGCACACGCTCGCCGCCTTCATCCTCCTCGCCGAGCAGCGCGAGAATGCCCTGAATCGCGGCTCCGATCGCCACGGCTTCATCAGGGCTCACGTCGTCCGCGGCGGGCACGTTTGAGATTGCGGCGACCATGTTCCGAACGGATGGCATCCGCGTCATGCCCCCCGTGAGCAGCACGCGGTCGATGCTGCTCCAGTCCATATTCGCCTCCTGCATCACGATCTCGCAGATCGCCTTGCACTTTTCCATCAAGTGCCGACAGCGGTTCTCAAATTCGTCGCGCGTGATCTCCAGCTTCACGCTTTTACCGTTGAAGCTGTGGACGATCGTCGTGCGCTCACGGCTGGAAAGTTGAATTTTTGCGGTGAGCGCCCGGCTGTAGAGATCCTGGTAGCTTTGCAGGTCGAGCAGTGGATTTTCGCCGTGAACGCTGTCGAATTCCTCGGCGACCCAATTCACGATCACATCGTCCCAATCCTTTCCACCGAGCCGATGGTCGCCGTTGCTCGCGACCATGCGGATGTGGTTGTTCTTGATGTTCATGATCGTCACGTCGAACGTGCCGCCGCCGAGATCGAAGACGAAAACCGTTTGGTTCGAGTGCAATTTGTCGAGCCCGTATGCGAGCGCCGCGGCAGTCGGCTCGTTGATGACTTGAAGGACATTCAGCCCGGCGAGCTGACCCGCGTGCAGCGTGGCAGTGCGCTCGGCATCATTGAAATATGCGGGCACCGTGATGACCGCGTCGGTCACCGGTTCCCCGAGATATTTTTCCGCATCGAGCTTCAGCTTTTTCAAAATGAGAGCCGAGAGTTCCTCCGCCGAATAAATCTTGCCGTTGAACTCCCGCGAAAACAGCGCCTTGCTCTTGCCCATTTCGCGCTTCACGAAATCGACGATTTTCTCCGGCTCCGCGACTGCATTTTGCTTCGCCGTCGTGCCCACGATCGCGTTTTGCCCGTCGAACAAAATCACCGACGGCGTGATGCGTTCGCTGTCGGAATTGGGAATGATCTGCGGCTTTCCGTAGGCATCGACATGCGCTACGGCGCAAAATGTCGTGCCGAGGTCGATGCCGACCGCCTTGCGTTGAGCTTTATCGGTACCGGGATTCGTCGAAGAGAGATGCATTGGCAGATTTGCGAGTGGCAGGATTTGGGCCACAGGGTGAGTCAATCAAGTTTTGGCTCGGGCACGAGTGCAACAAGTGAACCTTCCTTATATTTTTTTATGACAACCTCCTCGGCGCGGACGACGCGATGTTTCCAGAAAAATCCACGCTTTGCCGATCTGACGATAAGCGTGTCGTCGGCGGGATCTTCGGCCGGCTCCACGGCGACCGCTCGCTGCAAACGCTTGTCGAGTTTTCCCGTGCCGATCGGCATAGGTGTCACTTCGAGACGCGCGAGCACCTCGAGGATGTAGGTGGCGTGGTGCGCAAGATTTGTGTCGAGCACTCCCATCCGCGTGAGTGACTCCGTGTTTTCCGAAAAACCGTCTGCGATGCCTCGCGCCTGCCGCTGAATTTCCACGACGTCGTCATACAGCGAGATCATATCGCGGATGATCGGGCGATGGACGGAATCGAGAAGAAAGCCGTCTTTGTAGCCGCGCAACTCCTCGTGCAGCGCATCGAACATGCGTTGATTCAGCCCGGTCTTTTGGTCAATAAGCCCGCGGAGTTCACTCACGATTTGAGGCAACCCGCTCTGTGACTCGGCCAGCGAGTGTTGCGAGCGGTCGATGCGGCCGAGAATCGTGGAATTGTCCCCTACCGCGCGCGTTAACGCCTCGATCCCGAGCACGACCGGACGAAGGGGCTGAGGCAAATTGGTCGCCTGGCGCACCGCTTCGCGGGTTGCTTCGAGGGTCGATTCAGCCTCAGCGGCGCTGATTTCGCCGGCCACAGGAAGCGGGAGAACCACCTGGGCAGTGGATTCTTCTGACCTGCGCGATGCCGCGGCGCGGCTCTCGAGATCCTGCTGCGCCTCCTCGAAAAGACCGCGCAATTCAGAGTCGAAGTCGATGTCGGCAGCTTGTTCTGTATCGGGCATACGGCGCAAACCTAAGCGGATTGCTTGCCACGCGTCGGACGAACGCACGCGCACGCGATTTTTTTTAGCTATGAAGACGCCGCCGCGAGCAGTTTCGCGATCGCCGCGAGCAGGCCCGGAATGTCATACCGCTCCGCCTCCACATCGACCCGGAGACCGTGGTCCCTCATCGTTTTCGAGGTGATCGGGCCGATGGACGCGGTGCGCATTCCGGGAGGCAGAGGCAGCTTCAGCGCGAGAAAATTCTCAACAGTGGAGGAGCTGGTAAATGTAATGAGGTCCGCGCCCTCCTGCTCGAATCGCGCGCGCGCACCGCTCACGTCGTCCGTCTCGGCGACAGTTCGATACGCGATCGCTTCGTCCACGATCGCACCAAGCTTCGTGAGCTCACGCGGTAGCACATCGCGCGCGTTTTCAGCTCGCGCGAGAAGGATTCGCAGGTTCTCGACCGAGCCGTCTTTCTGGAAAGCAGCGACCACTCCCTCAGCCACGAATTCCTCCGGCTGCAGATCGACTTGCAGATGAAACTCGCGCACACGAGCCGCGGTCGCCGGTCCGATCGCGGCGATCCGCATGCCGCCTATTTCCCGCACATCGCGGTAGATTTTGAAGAACATCTCAAAGAACGCATCGACGCCATTCGGGCTCGTAAAGACCAGCCAGTCGTATTGGTGCGCGTCCTGCACGAGTTGGCCGAACTCCAGCAATTCTTTCGGCGGCTCGATGCGGATCGTAGGCATTTCCAGCACATCCGCACCGAGCGCGCGCAGCCCCGCAGTCAAGGCCCCTGCTTGCTTACGCGTCCTCGTGACGACGACACGCTTGCCGAAAAGCGGGCGCGTCTCGAACCAATTCAACGAATCGCGAAGCGTGACCACGTCGCCAAAAACCGCGACCGCTGGCGCGGCAAATCCGGCGTCCGCGACTTTCTGCGCGATGTCCGCGAGCGTGCCGCGCAGCGTCTGCTGCCGCCCTGTCGTACCCCACCGCACCAGCGCGACTGGCTGGTTCGAGGGAGCGCCATTCGCGAGAAAATGCGCGGAGATTTGAGCCAGCCGCTCGACGCCCATCAGCATGACTTTCGTCCCCGGCTGCGTGGCGAGCCGCTGGTAGTCGAGCGAACTCTCGGGCTTCGTCGGATCTTCGTGCCCGGTGAAAATCGTGAGCTGCGATGTGTGCTCGCGATGCGTGACTGGAATTCCGGCATACGCCGGTGCTGCGAGCGCGGAAGTGACTCCGGGAATGATCTCGAACTTCAAGCCTGCCTCCGCCAGCGCAAGAGCCTCCTCACCGCCGCGTCCGAAGAGGAATGGATCGCCGCCCTTGAGCCGCACGACGCGTTTCCCCGCCGCAGTCTTCTCGACGAGCAGCGCATTGATTTCTTCCTGTTTCAGCGTGTGCTGTCCCGCCTTCTTGCCCGCGTAAATGATTTCCGCGCCCGCCGGCGCCCATTTCAAAATGTCGGGGTTGCACAGGTAATCGAACACGATGACCTCGGCCGCCTCGACGACCTCGCGGACTTTCAAAGTAACGAGCCCGAGATCGCCCGGCCCCGCGCCAGCAAGGTGGCAGAGTCCGGCGGATTTGGCGGCAGATTTGCGCTTCATGAGGCGCGGGACGCTAAGGGGGCGCAGCGAGCCCGCCAAGCCAAACGGACACTAACCGCCCATTCCCAACTCCTCGAATAACTGCCGTGCCACCGCCTCCGGCTCGCTCGCAAGCCCGGCGGCGCGTGCCTCCGCAGGCGGCTTGCCCTCGTCTCCAAACAAAATTCCCCGCATCTCCAGCGCTTCACCACGCAGCTCACAGCGCACTCCCACCGGCAGTGAACAATCCCCTGACAGCAGACGCTGCAACTCCCGCTCCGCCCGCACGCACACAAACGTCGGAGCATGATTGATCCCCCGAAGCACCTCACTCACTTCCGCCCGTTCGACACAGCTTTGCAGCGCGATGGCCCCCTGCCCGATCGCCGGCAGTAGATGCCCGCCAAGCGAACTCACGCGAAATCGCCACGCCTCAAACTCCAGCACACCGCCACTCAACTCGAAACCGAGCCGCTCCAGCCCCGCCTGTGCCAGAACGATCCCGCCAACCTCCACCGATTCGCCAAGCTTCCTCAGGCGCGTTTGCACATTCCCACGCCAATCCGCGATCGCGATATCCGGCCGCAGCCACCGAATCTGCCGTGCCCGCCGGATGCTGCTAGTACCGACAATCGAGCCCCGCGGCAACGCATCGAAATCCGCAGCCTCGCGCGTGATCAGCGAGTCCGCAGTCGGCGCGCGCTCAAGCACCGCCGTGAGCTGCAACCCCGGCGGATTATGACCCGGCAAATCCTTCAGACTATGCACCGCGACATCGATCTCCCCGGCGATCAGTGCCTCTTCCAACTCCTTGGTGAATAGCCCTTTTCCACCGGCTTCACTCATTTTCACCAAGCTCAAATCCAGCTTCCGATCACCCCGCGTCGTGAACTTCCGCACCTCGACCTGCAGCCCGGGAAAGCTGTGTGCAAGAGCCTTTCTTGTCAGTTCGACCTGCGCTACCGCAAGCGGAGAAGCTCGCGTACCGAGAATGAAGCGAGAGCGGGAAGCGGCCATTCAAATAAGGCAGAGCAAAAAACGCCGAACGCCCACACAAGAAAGATTCGCCGGCCCCACATTTGCACTTCGACGGTCGATGTTCTCCTCCCTCTTCATCCCTTCGCTCTCTCCGGTGCCGCACTCGGAAAACGCATCGCAGCGGGCAGCCCGCCGCCCGTTAGCCACTCGCCAAATTCCGCTACATGCCGCTCAATCATCTGCTCGCAAATCGTGAGCTCCCCGCGGCGCGTGTTCATCGAATGATCAGCGATCGCCTGCAGAGAATCGATGTCGTAGAGATACACGCCGTCGATTCCATTCACGGCAGGATCAATGTCGCGAGGCACCGCGAGATCGATGCAGAAAAGCGGACGATCGCGCCTCGTGCGCATGATCGGCGCGAGCTTTTCCACAGTCAGGACGTGGTGAGGCGCGGCAGTCGAGCCGATGAGAATATCAACGTCGTGAAACTCGTTTTGCCACTCGTCGAAATGCACAGCCTTGCCCGCCATCGCCTGTGCCAGAGCAGCCGCGCGGTCGTATGAACGGTTCGCGACGAAGATCGTTTTCACTCCGCGCGCCTTGAGCGCACCAGCCGTCAACTCGCTCATTTCTCCCGCCCCGAGGATCATCACATGGCAGCGCGCGAGATTGCCGAAAATCTTCTCCGCAAGCTCCACCGCGACCGACCCTACCGACACCGACCCGCGCGTGATATTCGTGTTCGTGCGCACCTCCTTCGCGACGTTAAACGCGCGCTGGAAAAACTTATTGAGATGCCGCCCCGTAGCGCCGCTTTGTTGCGCGGCTTGGTACGCTTTTTTCACCTGCCCGAGGATCTCCGTCTCGCCGAGCACCATCGACTCCAGCCCACTCACGACGCGGAAAAGATGCCGCAAACTCTGCCCAGTCGGCAGTCGATAAAACGCCTCGCCGTATGTGGCCGTACCGCGCGCCGCGACAAACTCATCAACCGCCGCAAATCCATGCACCGGGTCTTCCGCGGCTACGTAAAGTTCGACCCGATTGCACGTCGAGACGATGACCGCCTCACCGACGCCGCGAGCTTTTGCCAGCGCCTGAGCGGCGGCGGCAAGTTCGCCATCCGGAATCGCAAATTTCTCGCGCAGCTCGACGGGCGCGGTGTGGTGGCTGAGGCCGAAGCAGAGGATGTGCATCAGCGGGAAGAATTCGGAGAACGACCGTTGCCCATCTTCATCACACGCCCTTCTCCGTGATGAACGTAAGCCCCCACAGCGTGCAAAGCACGACGCTGAATGCCGCCACCGACAGCCAGGCCACGCTCCGACCGCTCACTTTATGGCGGAAAATGCCGAGCAAAATGATCGCGTAGAGCAGCCACACGCCGGTGGACCAGACGATCTTCCCGAGATGCGCCTGCACGTTTCCCATTGCGAATCCGGCGAAGAGTCCGATGGTCAAAAGGCCGAAGCCGGCGAGCACGAGGCGGCGGTTTGCGACCGCGAGATCGCGGATCGGCGGCATGTGAAAAAAGATCGAGTGGATGTGGTGCGTCTTCAGTTGCCGCTCCTGCGCGAGGTACATCGCCCCAGCGACACATGCCAGCGCGAAGGCACCGTACGCAACGACCGAAATCGCCGCATGCAGTTCCAGCCAGGCATTCGGCTCGAGCCGGAGTTTCGACGGCACGTCGATGGCGGGTGCCAGCAGCGCGCCGCCTTGCAATAAAAAAGCGAGCGGCGACGTGAACGCGCCGAGCAGGGAGAGTCGGTAGGCGGGGCCGATGAGCAGATAGAAAAGCACCATCGACCAGCTCAGAAAGACGAGGACTTCAAAGAGGTTCGTGAGCGGGCAGCGGCCGAGCGACTGACCGCGCAAGTAGAGGAATGCGGTCTGGAAAAGGAAACCCGTGAGGATCGCGAAAAGATTCAGCCGCGAGTGGCGGTAAACACGCGCACCCAGCTCGTGCATCGTGTAGGCGAAACCGAGCAGAAAGCAGAATGTGGAGGCGACAAGCAACAGGCGGTGCATGAGACGGACGGGCAAGATGCCGACGAGGCGGTCGCTTTGCAAACGGCGAAGAATCGGGGCGCGCACCGGCACGGCGACGCGCGATTTTGGGAGCATGAGCAATCACACCAACTCAAACGCCGTCTCGACCCTCAACCACCTCATCCAGACGCTCAAAGACGGCCATCTCGGCTTTCAAGCGGCCGCTCAAGACGTGAAATCTCCCGACCTCCGCGCCACTCTCAGCGAATACTCGCTCCAGCGCTCCCGCTTCGCCGGCGAACTGCAGGCGCTCGCGCATTCACTCGGCGAATCCAATCCCGAGGACAGCGGCTCCGTGAGTGCCGCGCTGCACCGCGGCTGGATCGATATGATCGCCGCGCTGACCAACAAGGACGACCACTCGGTCTTGGCCGAATGCGAGCGTGGCGAAGACTCAGCGGTCGCCGAATTCCGCACCGCCATCGCCGACGAAGAGCTGCCGCGTAACGTCCTCGACACCATCTCGCAGCAGTATTCTGCCATTCGGGCGGCGCACGACAACGTCCGCGACCTCCGCGACGCACTCGCGAGCGCTCCGCGTTAAAAAGCCCCGCGCTTACTTCTCCGGCATAAAGCTTTTCGTCGCCTTGAGCTGTTCGTAATTCGGGAAAAACGCATCCACGAAATAGGTCTGTCCCGCCGCGAGATCGCGCGTGGACACAGTCACCGAATACTCCAGCCGCTCGCCGGGATTGATCGCCACGAGCGTCAGCTCCTGCGCGAACGACTGATCCTCCGACCACTGCTCGATCATCTTGCCGGCTCCATTTCGCACGAGCACCTCGATCCTCTGCGTCGTGGGAAAATCGAGCTGCACGAGCTTCCCTCCTTTATTCACGAGCTGCAGGGTCACCTTGAGCTGCCGCGTCTCCGATAGGCTTAACGGCTGAGGCTCCAGCCGCACCGTCATCGCGAGCTGTTTCCACTTCGCTGCCGCCTCATTCGGACGCGGCCCGCTGTGCTGAAAAAACTTCCACGGCATCATCAGCTTCGAGCCGAGGCCCGGCTTTTTCTCGACGCTGCCGGGCTCCTCGGATGCGCCCGCGGATGCGAGCGAGAGGCAGAGGGCGAGGAGAAAGATCAGACGTGCATTCATCGTCGGACGAATACGCCAGCGGGCTCGTGGGTTGCAAATCGCATTTGGGCCGGCAGACTCCGCGGCAATGAAATTCGCTCGCGCACTCCTCCTTCCGATCCTCGCGCTCAGCCTCCTCGGCATGGCGAAAAAGCCGCAAATTTCGGTGCGGTTTCACGCCGAGGCGAATCCGCGCGACGGCGAGCCCTTTACCGTCCCTGCGAAATTTCACAACCCCGACCGCGATGGCGTCGTCGAGAAAATCCCGGTCGTCTCCGAGCGCGACATCCGCGCGATCTATCCGGTGCCTGCTGCGGACGGCACATTCGGATGCCTCTTCCAACTCGACGACCACGGGCGCGTCGGACTCCAGACCGTCAGCACCGAGCGGCGCGGCGCACTACTCATCGCATTCATCAGCACGAAAGCCGGCACGCACCAAGCCGCCGAGCTTCTCATCGACAAGCCGATCGTCGATGGGAAAATCTACATCCCGAGCGGATTGACGCAGCTCGAGATCGAGGCGCTGCAAAAGCAATTTCCGACGCTCGGCCAGCGCGGGAAACGGAAGTGACGCAGCGCAGCGCGGCATCCGCATGAACGCGGGTTACCTCACGCTTTTCTCTGCGGTCGCTCCGGTCTTTCTCGTCATCGCGGCGGGCTACGCGATTCGCCGCGTCGGCTGGCTCAGCGCCGAGGCCGACGCCTCGCTCATGCGCGTGATCGTGAATTTGCTCTACCCGTGCCTGATCCTCGACACGATCCTTGGAAACCCTGCGCTCGGAAACGCTGGCAACGTCCTGCTTGCGCCACTCGTCGGCTGCAGCGCGGTCCTCGCGGGATACGCCGCGAGCTACTTTTGCGCGCCGCTTTTCGGCATCCAAGAGGAGCGGCAAAAGCGCACGTTTGCGTTCACCGTCGGCATCTTCAATTACGGGTACGTACCGCTGCCGCTCATCCCCAAACTCTTTCCCCAAGCCGCTCCGCAAACCACCGCCGTCCTTTTTTTGCACAACGTCGGCGTCGAAGCCGCGCTCTGGAGCGCCGGCATCATGCTGCTCGCCGGTGCGCGGAGAGTCGCGAGCGGCAAGAGCCGCTGGACGCAGATTTTCAACGTCCCAGTCATCGCGATTCTCTGTGCCGTCGTGCTGCATTTCCTCGGTGCGCGGCAGTGGCTTCCCGGCATCGCGCTCAGCGCGATTCATAACATCGGCGTCGCCGCGATTCCGCTCGGTCTCATCCTCACCGGCGCGACTTTCGCCGACCAAATGCGCGACCTCGCCGTTCCAAACGCGACCGGCATTAGCATCGGCTCCGCGATTCTGCGGCTCGGAATCCTGCCGATCTTCATGCTCGCGCTCGCCCGCTGGCTGCCGTGCCCGATTGAACTGCGCCGCATCATCGTAATCCAAGCCGCGATGCCGTGCGCAGTCATCCCTGTGCTTCTCACAAAGCACTACGGCGGCGAGCCAAACACCGCGATGCGCGCCGTGCTCGTCACCACCGCGCTCTCATTCGTCACCATCCCGCTCTGGATTCAATTCGGCCTCTGGTGGACGGGCGCGCGCTGAATTTACCCGCTCGTTTTCGCCCAGCACCGCAGCGCCTCCGCCACGCTCCAAGCCTGTGCCACACAGCCTCGCGGCGTGAAAGGCTCCTCCGCGTCGAAGACTTCGCTGATCGATCCGATGCACGCGTGATCGAGTTCCGGCAGCATCGGCTCCAGCCATTTTCGCGCGCCTGCGCGGTCGTCCGGATGCACTTTCATCCACGCGTCGATGAACGGCCCGATGAGCCAAGCCCACACCGTCCCCTGATGATACGCGGCGTCGCGCGCGCGCAGGTCACCGAAGTATCGCGCCTTGTAATCGGGATGCTCTCGGCTCAAGGATCGCAGCCCGACCGGAGTCAGCAGCCGCTCCCGAACCACCTCCAGCACGGCATTCCAACGCGCCTCGTCGAGCACCGGATACCGCAGCGAGATGGCGAAAATCTGATTCGGCCGGCACGCGGAATCGTCACCGTTCTCGCCGTCGATCACATCGAACAGATGCCCACATTCCTCGCCCCAAAAGCGGGCGTTGAACGAAGCGTGCGCCCTGTCCGCATGACTGCGCGCTTCGTCCGCCGCCGACACATCGCCGGAGTCGCGCAGCCAGCCTTCCATCAGCATCAGTGCGTTGAACCAAAGAGCATTGATCTCCACGGCTTTCCCCCGTCGCGGCGTCACAACCCAGCCGTCCACCTTCGCATCCATCCACGTGAGCTGATACCCCTCCGCACCCTCGCGCAAAAGCCCGTCCTCCGCATCCACGCCAATGCCGAAGCGCGTGCCATGCAGATGCTTTTGCACGACCTCGCGCAGCTTCGGCAAGATGATCGCGAGCGTGCTTCGGTCGCCTGTGATTTCGAGGTAGCGATCGAGCGCGTGGAAGAACCAAAGCGTCGCATCGGCGGTGTGATAGACCCCGTCGTTTTGACCGTCAGGGAAATAATTGGGGATCAGTCCGTCACGAATGTAGTGGGCAAAAGTGCGGAGAACCCAACCGGCCTCCACATGCCGCCCCGTGGTCATCGTGAGGCCTTCAAGGCTGATCATCGTGTCGCGGCCCCAGTCCGTGAACCAATGATAACCCGCGATCACTGAGCGGACTTCATCGCCCGCAGCGCGCGCTCGTGCCACGTCTTCGACACGCCCGGCGGGGCTGATGATGAATTGATCCGCGGCCAGCACGAGCTCCGCCGCCGCGCCTTCTCGCGCTTCCGGATGCGCGATCGAAATAAGCCGCAGCCGTCGCTGCTGCTCGTATTTCAGAGCCTGCTCCGGCGCGAGCGCGAGCAGCGGATCCCATGGCTCCGTCGAGGCCGTCAGAGTCGTCGGTTCGCCCTGTCGCAGCGAGACGGTGAAGCATCCCGGGCTCCACAACGCGCCGCGCGATTCGTAGCCGCGATCAGCCTCCACGAGATACGTGATTTCGCGCGTCGAGCCACCGCGATGGGTGAAGTGCGCGCCGTCTCCGCGCACGATAAGCCGCAGCGGCGGGATCGAATGGCCGCAGCAAATCTCGTATCGCGGGCCGTCGATCGTGAGCACGTAATCGTTCCGCAGCGGCTCGGCGACGGAGTTTTCGTGCGGCCGAAAATGCACTGACGGACGCAGCTCGATCCGCACATCCTGCGACCCGGAGACGAGCTGATACACGACATGCACGGTGTTCTGGCCCTGCACCATAAAGACGCGCTTTTCGACCACCACGTCTTCCAATTCATACCGCCAGATCGGCAGTTGCGATTCGAGGCGAAACTCGGAGACGTAGTGTTCATCGAGGTTCCCGGCCGGGTCGCTGGATTCGGCGGGATGCTCGCCGCCGATTTGAAAAGCGCGCCCGTCGGCGTGCCGCAGATGCTCGGTTAGATGATTCAGCATCACCACGCGACCCAGCGGTGCGGGCAGCGCCGCGATGAGCAGCCCGTGATAGCGGCGCGCCACGCTGCCGGAGATCGTGCCTGACGCGTAGCCGCCAAGGCCATTGGTGAGCAGCCACTCGCGGCGTAGCAATTCGCGCGAGTTGGCGTTTCTGCGGAGGTCGATGCGGCGGTTCAGATTCATCGGTTCGAGGCTTGGCTTCTGCTCGCGTGCGAGGAGAGGACGACCGCGGAGCGCGCCGGGATTCTCCAGTTGTCATCCGTGTCTAGCGGCGGTGTCCCCTGCCCGCCATATTCGAGACCTTCACTGCTCCAGATCATCCGCCATGGCTCCTTCGCGAGCGGTGCCAGCAGCGGCTCCGGCGCGGCATCCAGATGAAAATCTGTGCCGAGATTCACAATCAGCAGGCGGTCGCTCCCCTCCTCGCCGAAAAAGCGGAGCACGAATGCCTCGTTCGAAAGCACGGCTCCATCCACTCCTCGCCGACGTGGCTTTTTAAAGATCGGATCTTCACGCCGGAGCCGCAGCAAATCGCAGTGGAGCCGCAGTATTTCTGCGTGCCTCTCGCGATCCGCCGGATCGATTTTGCTCCGCAGAAATGTCTCTTCCGCGTGAGGCGCGTCGAGCGCCGTTTGCCGTTCGGCGGCGGCGATGCGCGGGAATTGTGCGAGGAACTTTCGCCTCCCATCGGCCACAAGAGCGGCGAGCTCCGAGTGGTGGTCCGCAAAATAAAGGAACGGAGTGGAGGCCGCAAATTCTTGGCCTTGAAACAACATCGGAGTCGCCGGGCCGAGCAGGATGAGCGCTGTCATCGCCCGCAGCCGCGCGGGATCGGTGAGTTGATGAATGCGCGCGCCGCGGAGCGAATTCGCGACCTGATCGTGATTTTGCAAAAAGCTGACGAAGGCCGTCGGATTGAGGTCCAGCGACGGTGTGCCGCGTCTTCTAGACTGCCATTCGTAGCGCTGGCCCTGGTAGAGAAAGCCCCACTTCATCGCCGAGATGAACTCCTGCGGCTGGCCGCGATAGTCGCAATAGTAGGCTTCCCGACGGCCATCCAACGCCACCATCGCGCTGTGGTGTAGGTCGTCATTCCACAGGGCATCGAGCCCGAACCCGCCAGCCTCCAAGGGGCGCACAAGATCAGCGTGCTGAAGTTCGTTTTCGCCAATCACGTAGACGCTACGGAGCCCTCCCGCCGCCCGCGCGACGCGCGCGATCGCCGCGATGATGTGCTCTGGCGAGTCGTCGAAAATCTGCTGCGTGGCGTCGAGCCGAAGCCCGTCGAGATGATATTCGCGAATCCAATACGCGGCATTCGCGAGGACGAACTCGCGCACGGGCGCGCAATTCGCGCCGTCGAGATTCAGCGAGTCGCCCCAGTCGCTCGCGCGCTTGCAGAAATACGCCGCAGAGAATTCGCGGAGGTAATTTCCGTCCGGCCCGAGATGATTATAGACGACGTCGAGTATGACGCCGATGCCCAGTGCGTGGGCGCGATCGACAAATGCGCGCATCTCATCCGGCACACCGTAGAGCCGCGTCGGCGCGAAGAAATCCACCCCGTCGTAACCCCAGCCAAACCGGCCCGGAAACTCCGCGACCGGCATCAGTTCGATCACCGTGATGCCGAGCTCCGCGAGCGCATCCAGCTCGCGAATCGCAGCGCTCCACGTCCCCTGGGGCGTGAGCGTGCCGACGTGCATTTCGTAAAGCACCTGCCCATCGCGGGACACGCCGCGCCATTCGGAATCCGTCCAGCAAAATGCAGTCGGATCGACAATCTGCGAGAAGCCATGAACGCCCTCCGGCTGGAAGCGCGACACCGGATCGGGAAACGAACCGTGCGAGACGCGATATTTGTAAATGTCGCCCACCCGCGCCTCCGCGACCGTCCCGGAAAAGTATCCACCCGCCTCCGCCGCGAGCGGCGTGGTCGTTTGCGAACCCTGCTGTGAAGCCGATTGCAGCTCCACCGTCACATCTTCAACCGTCGGCGCCCAGACCCGAAAATGCACGCCGCCATCGCGCTGAGGCTCCGCACCGACAGCCATCTCCCGTTTGAATGGAACTTCAACTCCTGAAGCGCTGTTCCCAGCTTCGATATTCGACATAGGTCGAAATAAATCGTCCCGCTGCACACTCGCGGCGGTGTCCCTAATACATCCCATCCTTCTTCGCCGCTTCGCTGCTTTGCGGTGATTTTCTCGCGAGATTTGCTGTTGAGCGGCGAGCGGCGAGGACTGCATCATTCGCACGCCATGACTGAAACCATCGCATTTGTCGGAACCGGTCGCATGGGAGCCAACATGGCGCGGAGGCTGAAAGAGAAAGGCTTCGCGGTCACTGCGGTCTTCGACCACAAACCCGAAACCGCGCAGGCGCTCGCGGTGGAACTTGGCTGTGCCGCGCCGGCCACGCTACCGGAAGTCACGACAGCTGCGGACATCGTCATCACAGTCGTCACCGACGACGAGGCGATGGATGAAATTTTCTCACCCGTCGGCTCCGGCTCAGACTCGCTGCTCGGCAGCGCGAGCGGTGTCGCGGTGGCTCAAGGCACGCTTTTCATCAACTGCGCGACCGTCACGCCAGGCACGCACGAGGCCGTCGAGAGCCGCGCGGAATCGGCGGGCGCGCAGTCAGTGGAGGCATGCATGGCGTCGAGCATCACGCAGGCGCGGGAGGGAACGCTGTATCTCATGTGCGGCGGGAAAACGGAGGCGTTCGAGCGCGCGCGTCCGGTGCTCAAAGCGCTCGGCTCGACCGTGAAATTCATTGGCCCCGCGGGCCAGGCGGCGAAGATGAAAGCGCTCGTGAACATGGTGATGAACATCAACACCGCCGGGCTCGCCGAGGGCTTGGGACTCGCCGATGCACTCGGGCTCGACCTCGCCACGGTGCGCGAGATTTTCTCCCAGACCGGGGCAGACTCGCGCGTTCTGCAGACCGACGGCGAGGACATGCAGAATCGCGACCACGCGTGCTTCTTCTCAGCAGCTCACGCGTCGAAAGACAGCGGTATCGCGCTGCGGCTTTCACGCGACTCCGGGCTCGAATTGCCGCTCGCGGAAGCGACCAAGGCGCAGTTCGACAAGATGGTTTTCGAGGGGCTCGGCGAGTTGGATAAATCGGGCATCGCCGAGCTCACTTTCCGCGGACGGCACGAAACTGACTGAGCCGGCACGCGGTCGCCGCAGCTTGCGCGAATCCTCTAACAACAGCACCTTACCGCCTCAACATGCGCAACTTCTTCGCCTTCTGCATCCTCGCGATTTTCCTCATCCCGGCTGCGCGTGCGAGTAATGCGCATCTCCTCCAGCAGCAATCCGCGGCATCGCATCGGCAGCACCAGCTCCTCCAGCAGCGTAGCGCGGCCGATCACCAGCAGCTCCTCATCGTCCACCAGCGCGATTCCGCGCAGCAGCATCTGCTTTTGCAAAATCGGGAGTCGGCGCGACAGCACCTCCAGCTCCAGCGCACTGCGGCCACATCGCATCAGCAGCTCCTAATTACTGCCTCGGCTGCAGCGCATCAGCAGCTCCTCCTCGCCCGAGCCGCAGCCTCACATCAGCATCTCCTGCTGACCGTCACGGCCGCAGCCGCGCATCAGCTCCTGCTGCAAGCCGCGCGTCCGGATCCAGATCCGCACGGCACGGACCGGCGGGAAGCGATCACCACCATCGAGCCCACCTCGGCGTTCGACGGGCACTAATCGCGCTGCACCGACTTCGCGCGACCGACGCCGAACTGATCGCTGACCGCCGTCAGTTTCCCGTCGAGGAAGACCGCCTCAAAGAACTTCGAGCCGCACACCGGCGCGCCCTTCTCGTCCTTCAGCGTCGCGACGATCTTGCGGGATTTCGCGTCGATGACATCGGGTGTGTGGCACCACGCGATTTTGCCATCGAGGCTGAAAGTGATCCAGCCATGCCCGCCGATGCTGAGATCGACTTGCCCGGTTTCACGCGGCGGCATCGTCGTCGCGTCGAAAATGTAGAGCCGCTTGCCATCTTGATCGCTAATCCACAACTCGCGTTCGTCCGGCGTCAGCGCCGCTCCGTGCGTGCGGTGCGCGATAGTGCCGTCGCCCGCGAGGACGCGATTCAGCACCGTGCCTTTTTTTAAATCCGCAACGTCGAAGCCGACGTGCTTCCCAAGGCAGACGAACGCCAGCGTCCCCGCGGCATTCACCGTGAATGGAAAGACGCCCGACTCGCCGATCGGCGCGATCGTTTTCACCACCTCATCGTTGCTCGTGCGGACGACATTCAGCGTCGTCTCCGAGCCGCAATAAACGAACTCTCCGTCAAGGCCCATCACCGTGTTGTGCGCGTGATTCTTCACGGAGATATGCTTCAAAACATCCCCGTTTTTTGCATCAACGACGAACCATTCGCTCCCTCCCTCGCCGACCCACCAACCCGTGGGAACGTAGAGTTTTAGCCCATCCGGCGTCACTGCCGCACGGTCGCAGCCCGCCGGATACTGCTTCTCCCACACGACTTTATCGGTTTCCAGATCGAGGCAGCCTAGAGTGTGATTCGTGGTCGTGTAAAACGCACGATGGGTCTTCGCGTTCGGGCAAAAGCCGCGGATGCCTTCGCTGAAAATCGGGATGTCGATGCGGCGCAAAAAGCGATGTCCGTCGTCGATGTCGAAGATGAGCACACCGTTTCCCGAGCCACCTTTCTGCGCCCCATCCGGCGACGCCATATAGAGCAAATGCCTTTCTGCCACCGGCTCCGCCGCGTGAAGAACGAGTGAAGAAACCAGCGTGAAAAGAGCGGGGAGAATTCGTTTCATCCACGCACCATCGTCAAGCACGCGCATCCAAGCGAGCCCCGAAGCCGGCTACAGCGCTAAGCCGGCTGCGTCTTGGGATACGTGCCGAGGATCTTTACAAAAGTGCAGTGCTTCTCCAGTTCCGTGAGCGCTTCCTGGAGCTGAGGATCGCTCGAGTGCCCGTCCACGTCGGCAAAGAAAAAATACTCCCAAGCTTTGCGCTTCGAGGGGCGGCTCTCGATTTTGCTCATGCTGATCTTCAAGCGGTCGAACGGCTCGAGTGCGTGAAAAAGCGCACCCGGCTTGTCCTGCACGGTGAACATCAGCGACGTTCGATCTT
>JBBQZX010000037.1:0-38126 GCA_038207335.1 Chthoniobacterales bacterium
CCATTTGGGCTCGCCTCAAAGGCGTGAGAGTGGCATTAGCGTGCATGTTGTCCGTGCGGAATTTGAGGCGGTTGAGTGTTCATCCACCACCACCCTGCCAAACCCTTCCCGTGCGGACAACCTCCTGAAACATGACACCTAGGTCGCTTGGAGCACCCCGGTGTCCGCGCCACCGGCTATCGCACCTGTCGCAATCCGGGCGCCGGCGTGGAAAGTCTCCATGTCGCCATCGACGACCATTCCCGCCTCGCTTTCGCCTCTCTCCACCCAGACGAAAAGATCCCCAGCGCTCTCGACGCCCTGCGCCAGGCCATCGCCTTTTATCAAGAGCACGGCATCCAAATCACCCGCCTTCTCACCGACCGCGGCTCCACCTATCGCTCCAAACTCTTCGCCGCCACCTGCCAAGAGCTCGGCATCAAACACCGCTTCACCCGCCCCTACCGCCCACAGACCAACGGCAAGGCCGAACGCTTCATCCAGACCCTCACCCGCGAATGCCCGCCAACGCAGACGCGCTCGCCCAACTCCGCGTTCTCAGAGCCAACCAACAGTGGGACGCCTACTGGATCGCCCAACGCGCCGCCTAATCTCTGCACCAACTTCAATCACACCCGATGTTTCGGGCGGTGGCCATGCCCGCGGTCCGCAAGATTGATTGCGTGTCGGGGAAATGGCGACGGTCGCTCGGCGCGCTCAAGACGACCGGTGCCAGCAGCGGCAGCATGCTCGAGGGCCCATCGGCTCCCTCGCGGTGGGCACCCTACTCGCTCTGAACGCTTCCAAAAAAAACGGCCGCAAAACGCAATCACGGTTTGTCCGTGATCAGGGTTCGTGCTTTGCTGGCAGTGCGGCGAGGAGGACGACGACGGCGCGCCTTAACTAACATCCCTCCGGAGACATGAACACCAAATCACTCATCCTCAACGCGACTTTCGCGGTGGCGATTTTCGGAGGTGGCGGGCGGACTCAGGCTGGGAACGGCACGATCGATACTGCCGCGAAGACGATGGATCTGAGCGTGCTCTTCACCTATTCGGAAACGGACGACAATCTCGACGGCGGCGCAGCGACGACGTGGAAGCAGGTCTTCAACGAAGGATCGCGACGGCTCTGGAATGCGACCAACGGCCAGCTTCGCCTCGGCAAAATCACGGTGTACACCCGCGCGCTTGATCGGAAGGATGACGCGGACGTGTGGATTTCACCGGCGGGCGACACGGCCTACTCGACCGACATCGCGGTGCTCGGCGTGCCCGGCCAGCACATGCAGTTTTACGCGAACAAGCACCTGAGCCTCTCTGGCTACCTCGGTGATTGCAGCATTGCGCACGAAATCGGGCACTATGCATTTGGCCTTTGGGACGAGTACATCGGCTACTCCGTGCCGCTGGCGAAGAAGGATACCTACACGGAAGCCGATGCGCGGGTTGAGTCGGACAACCCGAGCATCCACTCCATCTCGGACGCGGATACAGTCGCTTCGCTCATGGACGCCGGCGGTGGCGTCTCCGGCCACAAACTTCGGACGGAGTTCGACACCGCCGCCAACATCGTGAAGGGAGTCGCGTTCGCCGGTCGCTGGTACATGAACAAGCAGTGGTACCAGCGAAAGGAAAGCTGCTGGGAAACGATGAGCCGCCTGACCTTCGACGGGGTGACGGTTTTTCAGGATATTCCGACCGGTGACTCGCCCAACGCGCCGCCTTCCGGTTTCGCCGACATCGAGTGGGAAAAAGTGCCGACGCTGAGCCGGCTGGTGCTGTGTATCGACAGCTCCGCGAGCATGGCCTTCAACAACAAGCTGGAGCTGGCCATCGCGGGGGCGAAGATTTTTACGAACCTGACTCAGGAAGCCCACACTTTTGACATCACCAACGCGGCCGGATTGAGCGAAGGGACCGTCTCAGTGGACGGCGATGAACTCGGGGTGGTTGATTTCAGCGACGCGGCCAACACCGATCTCCCGCTGACCACGGTGGACGAAAACGGCGAGACGAAGAGCGACGCGCAGTTCGGCATCGGTATGCTGAGCGCCAACGGGCACACCTCGATCGGAGTGGGCTTGCAGCAGGCACTCGGGGTGATCACGGCGGCCGGCAGTAAAGTGACGCAGGAAGCGGTGATCCTCCTCAGCGATGGCTTCGACGACTCAGGCTCGGGCACGGTCAAGCCGGCGGAGGCGGCGGGGAATTGCGCGGCTCGCGGAGTTCGGGTGTTCAGCATCGCGCTCGGGAGCGACGCGGATGTCAGCACGCTCGGTGCGGTGGCCATTGTCTCGCACGGGAAACTCTACCAGGCGTCCGATGCGCTTGGGCTGTTGCAGATTTACCCTGCGATCGCGGCCGAGCTGAAAGGCGGGGGCCTGGTGAGTTCGGTCGGAGACATTTCGCACGAACAGGAAGACACCAGCCAGACGACGACGGTTGATCCGTTCACGGAGGAGACCACCTTTTCGCTCTCCAGCGTCTCCGCGGGATTCACGTTTTCGATCAAGTCACCCAGGGGCAAAACCTATACCGGGAGCGTCCCGGCCGACGGCGTGCGCTTTGAAAAGACGGCCAACGAATCGCATTTCCGCGTCTCGCATCCTGCGCCCGGCAAATGGCAGCAATTCGTGACCGCGCCTTCCGGCCCGGCCACCGCCAGCTATCGTTATGCGCTGACGAACACCTCCTCGACGCCGAAGGTCAACGTGAGCGTCACCACGCCGCAAACCGTTTTCACCGCCCCGGATCCGATCGTCTTTCAGTGCAGCGTCACGGCTGGGGATCCGGTCGGCGGCGCGGAGGTGAAGGGCGTGATCACCGGCCCGGATGGCAACCTTTTCTACGTCACGCTCTACGACGATGGCCTTGCCGACCACGGGGACGAGAGGGCGAATAATGGCGTCTATTCCGCGAGCTTCGTGCCGCCGTCCGGCAGCGGCGTTTACACCATCGATGTCACGGCCATCAACAAGACCGGCAAGCAGGCGATCGTGAATCCGGAGCAAGGCGACACGCCGTTTGTGCCGAAGGCGATCCCGCCTTTTCAGCGGACGACTTCAGCGACGGTCCAGGTGACGGGCGCGACGGCGGTCCATCGCGACTGGTTCCGCGTCGATGCGCTGAGCATCAAGCAGAACAAAAACGACATCACCACCGGGTCGGTCACCATGACGGCGGAGATCAACGCCCAAGTCGGCCAACTGCACCCGTTGACGGACTTCATGAACGTGTTCTTCGGGACGCGCTATTTTCAGATCACCCCGGGCGCGCTGACCGCGACCAAGACGCCCGGCGTCTATAAAATCTCGAACAAACCTTACGGCCTCAGCGGCACGCTGATGTTGGAAATCGGCGGTTCCAGTCGGGCGAAACTTGTCGTCACAAAGAAGAATTTTGATCTCACCGGGACGCCGTTCGCTTCGACGCTCGACGTGAAGATTTCCAGTGGAAACTACCTCCAGACGGTGACCATCGAGCCGACGCTCACGCCCACGCAACTGCCGACCAAACTCACTTACCTGGCGAAGAAAAACTTCGCCGAGACGCCGACGCTCTTCCTCGATGGCATTAAGGCTTCGATCAATCACGCCGCGCTCAACAAGGACAAGTTGCGCATCGTCTCCACCTTCCACGGCGGCGGAGGAAACTATGATCCCGCGACGCAAGACATGGATGTGAAGCTGGGGAAATTCACCCTCGCCATCCCCATGAGGACACTGACCCTCAGCGCTAAAAAGGTGGCCAAGGGGAAGGTGCCGATCGGCGCCGGCTCGGCGCAAGTGACGATCGATCTAAACAAGCACACCTTCCTCTTGGCCGGCGCGAAGCTGGAGCTGAACGGCCTGCTCGATCGCACGATGATCACCGCTCTCGATGTCGGGGACTTCGCTCAGAAGGGCGTGCTCACGACGAAGCAAACCGTGGCCGGAAAAACCGAGAAGCTGACTTACTAACCATGGCGTCGCGCCCGCCGTGGTTGAATCGAAAGGCGCTCGCGCTCGGCGTCGCGGCTACGGCGCTGCTGGCCGTCGCTTTGGTTTGTTATGTGATGATCGAAACGTCGTCGCCACCGCCTGCGGCGAAAGTGCCGCACGCCGCGAGCGAGACCACAACCCAGGAGCGGAAGGAAATGGCGGCGCCTCGCGCGCACGCCAATTCGCCGGATGCAGCGCGGCGGGAGGAACTGAAGACCATGGTCGCTGCGATTATCGGTCCCGAAACAGCGGCGGACATCCGCGGCTGGGCCGATACCTTACAGAAAGGCGATGGCGAGCAGCGCGCGGATGCCATCCGGGAGCTGGGCTTTCTGGATGATCCGCGCTGGCTGCCGGTGGTTATCTCGGTGCTGGGCCACGACGAAGACGCGACGGTGCGCAGCGCCGCTGCCGCCGAACTCGCCACGCAATCGACCTCGCCCGCCGCCGCCCACGCGCTGGCCGCCACACTGACCGACTCCGACCCGGACGTGCGCGAAAACGCGCTCCTCTCCTTAAAAGCGATTCGCAACGCCACCGTGGAAGAAGACCTGAGGCGCCTGCTGGCGGAGCACCGTCTGGATGCGGAAACCACGCAGGGAGTGCGGCTGTTGCTGGATCGCCTTTACGTTCACAAAGATCCGCTGGCCGATCCTTTGAGCGAGTAGAAATCATCTTGGAAATCACGAAAACCGAGCCATATCCCCCGCCTCCCCGGCGGGAGCAATTCACCCCATCCTAAATATGATCGAACCCCTCGAATCCCGCATCGCACCGGCCGCCATTTTTCACTACACGGACATCGACGGCGACCTCGTCACGATCAAGGCGAACAAGGCCGCGCCGGAGAGTTTTTCGCTGCCCGGGGTGCTCACCTTTACCAACACCGACGCGGGGGTACCGCGGCAGCTCCAGAAGATCGACCTGAGTGTGGCGACGGGGAATGCGTTTGCGGGCAGCGATCTCATTCTCACGGTGAAGCGCGGGCCGGCGGGCGACGGCTTTGCCAATGTGGGCGCGATCGATGCGCGCTCGACGGATGGCGGCGTCGATCTCGATCTCGGTACGGTGTCGATCGCGGGCGACCTCGGGCAGATCGATGCGGGCGATGGCGATACCTCGGCGGCGTCGCCGGCGATCAAGGCGCTGAAGGTGCGGACCATGGGGCTATTCGGTCTCGCGACGCAGGCGGGCGCGGGCAGTTTCGACAGTGACATTCAGGGCCGGCTCGGCTCCTTCACGGCGACGGAGACGGTGCAGGATGTGTTTCTGCATGTGACCGGCGGCACCGACGGCACGATCGGGTCGGTGACGATCGGCGGATCGCTGCTGGGGCTGCGCGTGGGGAATCTCGTGACCCTGCCCGGCGCGATCAAGGCGAGCGGCGACATCGGCCCGGTGAAGATCAAGGGCGACGTGCTGGGGCTGAGTTACGGCGGCGGCAGTATCCAGAGCGATGGCGGGAAGATCGCGAGCGTGACGATCGGCGGTTCGCTCCTCGGCCTGGCGGGAGATTTCTCCGGGCTCATCCGCAGCGGCGGCGATCTCGGGCCGGTGAAGATCGTCCACGATGTGCGCGGCGGCACCGGCCCGAATTCCGGGTACATCGCGAACGACGCCACCGCCGGCCCGCTGGACAGCGCGATGGGAAGCATCACCATCGGCGGAACGCTGGTCGGCGGCTCGGGAGCGGAGGGCGGCCAGATCCGCAGCGAGGGCACGATCGGCGCGGTGAAAATCGGCCACGACCTCAAGGCCGGCGACGGCGACGACACGGGCAGCATTTACGCCGGCAGCGACGTCAAGAGTCTCTCCATCGGCGGCTCAATCATCGGCGGCCGGGGCAATGAGTCGGGAAGTGGGGGAAACCTTCGCTTTGGGCAGGTCGAGATCTTCGGCGCGGTCAAGTCGATCACAGTCCGCGGCTCCCTCGTCGGCGGCGACGATCCCGACCTCACGGACATGACTTCCTTTGCGAGCTTCAGCGCTTGCATCTCCGCGTCCGGGTCAGTCCATAGCTTGAAGATCGGCGGCTCGATCATCGGCGGGTCCGGCAATCGCGCCGGCGCGATTTTCAGCGGCAGCTATGGCACGCTCAGCATCGGCGGCTCGATCATCGGCGGCATGGGCGATAGCACCGGCGACGTTCAAGTCACAGCCATCGGCACCCTGAAGATCGCCGGCGATCTCCAGCGACCGGCCGGGAATAACCTCTTCTCCAATGGACAGGTCTCTGCGCAAACCTTCGGCAATCTCACCATCGGCGGCAGCGTGAGCGGCGTCATCACCGGCTCTCAAGCGGGCACGATCAAGATCGGCGGCGATCTCGACGGCACGGGCGGTAGCTCCCACGGTTTCCTCGATTTCAGCAGCGGCTTTGACGGCGTGAACATCAAGAGCCTTCGCATCGGCGGCTCGGTCATCGGCGGCTCGGCCAACTCCGGGTTGGTGAGCTTTTCCGGATTCATTCGCGCCGGCTCCGAGGTGAGTTCCATCAAGATCGGCGGCGATCTGCTTGGCGGGAGCGTCACCGGCAGCGCGAGTCTTTTCACCTCCGGCTCCGTGGAAATCGCCGGTCGGCTCGGCGCGGTGGCCATCGGCGGCTCCATCGTAGCCGGTACCGACACGAGTTCGAGTTCCATCTCGGAAAGCGCCGGCATTTACAGTTACGCCGACATCGGCTCGGTCACCGTCCGCGGTGATCTCATCGGGAACGCCTCCGGCAAAGGTGCGCGGGTGACCATCGCCGCGCGCGGACTGCGCTTCGACGACCCGCGTCTCGTCAACGGCCCGGATGTGGCGATCGGGAAAATCTCGATCGGCGGGCGCGCGGAATACGCCCTCCTGCTCGGGGGCTTCACCCCGTCGATTTCCCTCCCGCAGGGCGCCAACGCCGACGCGCAGATCGGCGCGGTGAAGGTCGGTGGCGACTGGATCGCCAGCAGCATCGTGGCGGGAATCGAAAACTACGGCGCCAACGCGACCAAAGGCGCCACTTTCCCCGACGCCGACGACAACACTTATTTCGGCGACGGCAACGACCACCGCATCAGCGGAAGCGACGTGAAAGACGACGACGATATCAAATTCATCTCGAAGATCGGGAGCATCTTGATCAAAGGCGCCGTCGTCGGCACGAGCGCGACCGGCGATCACTTTGGCTTCGTCGCGCAGCAGATCGGCTCGTTCAAAGCCGGCGGCTTCACCGCCTCGCTCAACTCCGCCACCGATGACTCGTTTGCCCTTTCCCACGAGACCGGCGACGATGTCACGTTCCGGGAGGGATAGGCGCTGGGTGCTCCTGCACGCAGTGCAGGCTTTGCCTTGAATCCAAAGCCGGGGAAACAGACTTAGGAAATTGTTTGCTGGCTTTCTCGGCATTGCTTAAAATTCCATCGGATCAAGCAATTAAAAGGCTTTCCAGTCGATTCAGCCCGCAAATCGCGACTGGCAAAAGGATGGAAGAAAGCGCGTCATTCTAGAACAAACTCTAGCAGTTACGCGGCCGCTTTAGGGGGGGTCCAGAGGCGTTTGCGAGGAACGGCCCGGTGACGTTGAGTCTCCGCGGTGCCCGAGGGGGGTGGATGCCGGTGGGGGGGACGGACGAAAGTCGAACGTCGAGGGTCGAGGAGAGGAGGGCGTGCGATTTTCCGCAGGCTTCAGGCGGGGAGGCGGATGGTGAATCGGGAGCCGCGACCGGGCTCGCTGGCGACGGAAATTTCGCCGCCGTGGGCCTCGACGATCGCTTTCACGAGGCTGAGGCCGAGGCCGAGGCCGCGCTCGGATCGGCTTTTATCCACGCGGTAGAGTCGCTCCCAGATGCGCTCGTGCTCGTCGGCGGGAATGCCATCGCCGGTGTCGGCGACGACGATTTGCACTCCGCCGGAAACGCGCCCGGCTGTGACGGAGACGGAGCCGCCGGCGGGGGTGTATTTGATGGCGTTGTCCACGAGATTTCCCATCGCGCGCTGGAGTCGCAGGGAATCCGCGGAGACCTCGATGCCCGCAGGGACCGCGAGTGTCAGGGAGACGTTTTTTTCCTCCGCGACGTGCTCGTAGAGATCAACGATGCGCGCGGCGAGGTCGTGGATGGAGACGGGGGCGCGCTTGAGTTTCATCGCGCCGGACTCTGCTTCGCTGATGTCCATGACGGCGGTGAGCATGGCCACGGCGTATTCGGATTCCTCGAGGCAGTCGGCGAGGGCCTCGTGGGATGCGGCTTTTTCGGCGTCGGACTCGAGGGCTTTGCTGGCGGTATTGCGCAGCCGGGTCATGGGGGTGCGGAGGTCGTGGGCGACGTTTTCGAGGGACTCGCGCATCCCGCGCACGAGGCGGTCGATCTTGAGAAGCATCGTGTTGAAGTGGACGACGAGTTCGTCGATCTCGTCGCCTGTGCCGCGCGGAGGGACGCGGGCGTCGAATTTTCCCGTGGATAAAATGGAGCGGACGGTGCCGGTGAGGAGCTGGATGGGGCGCAGCGCGCGACCTGCAAAAAACGCGCCGATCGGGATGGAGAGGAGCACGACGAAGCCGCTGATGAAGAGGAGCGAGGAGCGGAAGGAGTTGAGAAGTTCGCGGTAGTTTTCGAGGGTCTTGCCGACCTGCAGGAGGGTGCCGTCGGCGAGGGGCTTTGAGGCGATGGAGAGGACGGTGCCGTCGGGCGCAGTGAGTTCGCTCCAGGATAGCTGCGCGGGATATTGGCGGAGCGCGAGGGCCTGCGGGTTGAAGTCATTCCAGTCATCCGCGTCGCGCAGAAACGTGGTGCGGCCAGTGCGATCGGCGAGCCGCACGAAGAAGGCTTTCTGCTCGCGACCGATGCGATCTTTGCACCGCTCGATGACAGCCTCGCGACCGCCGCGCGCGTATTCGGCGGCAAATTGCGAGAAGCGGAATCCGACGACTTCGCGGAGCTGCTCATCGAGCGCGCGATCGACGAGGACGTAGGCGATGAAGGAGACGAGGATGGCGCCGAGGCCGAAGATGGCGGCGAGCCCGAGGGTCATGCGGACGCCGATCGTCCGGAGCTCCCGCCTAATCCGCGCGAAAGACATAGCCGACTCCGCGCATCGTGTGGATCAGCTTTTTGTCGAAGTCCTTGTCGATCTTGATGCGCAGGCGGCAGACGAGGACATCGACGACATTGGTCTGCGGGTCGAAGGAGTAGTCCCACAGATGCTCGAGCAGGTAGGTCTTTGTGAGCGCCTTTCCGGGGCTGAGCATGAGCGCTTCGAGGAGCGAAAACTCGCGCGGCTGGAGGTCCATTTTTTCTTCGTCGCGCGTAACTTCGCGCTTCAAACGATCGAGCACCAAGCCCCCGCCCTCGAGCCGCGAAGGCTGTTCACCGCCGCGCGCACGGCGACGAATCGCCTGCGTGCGTGCGAGGAGCTCGGAGAATGAAAAAGGCTTTGAGACATAGTCGTCGGCACCGGCTTCCAGGCAACGCACGCGATCCTCGGTCGCGCGCTTGGCGCTGAGGACGATGATTGGCGTGTCGATCTTTTGTGCGCGGAGACGTTGGATGAGGGTCAATCCATCGATCTCCGGGAGCATGAGATCCACGATGGCCATGTCGTATTGCCGTGTCGTTGCGTGGAAGATGCCGTCCTCACCGCTGCCGACCGAGTCCACGGTGTCGCCGACTTCTTGAAATCCTTTCGTGAGAAAGGAGGCGATTTTGAGATCATCTTCGACAACGAGAACGCGCATGTTTTTTGGAAAGGTGTGAGGGTTTCGATGGGGGGGTTGAGAGCGGGAAGTGACGGTGGTTTTCCCGCATTCAAGATTACGCGCTATGGTTGGGGACTGCGAGATATTGAAACCAGTCCTGAGTCGGCGGATTTTGCACACCGCATTGGTTTTCGAATTTGGGCGCGTTTAACCGCAGCAGCGCGGACGAATGTTGCCAGATGGGCGGCGAAGATATTCGCCGCTGCAAACGTGCTGCTTCAGTGCTCAGGCGCGGCGGCGAAAGCGGCGGAGGCCGAGGAGCGAAGCGAGGCCGGTGAGGAGGGTGACTGCACTGCCGGGCTCGGGGACTTGAGCGATGAGCGCAACGTCGTTTCCAAACGTGCCGAGGTCGCCGTTGGCGGTGTAGGTGACGGTCCAGCCGTAGCCGCTGAAGTTCACGGTGCTGCCCTCCGCCAAGCCCGCAAATGTGCCGCCAACTGCGTCGGTGCCGTCATTCAGGATGAGGTAAAAGACGTCGTTGAGCTGTGGCGCGAAGCCGTTGATGAGCGAACCCTGAAGCGAACCGGCGAGGTTGACGCCACCAGTGACGAGCAGTTGGTCGTATTGCGTCCCAGCGGTGTTGCCGCCGATTTCGATCGTCAGATTTGCGGGCGCCTGAAGGTCGAGGGTGCCGGTCGAAAGAGCACCGGGGCCATTTCCGGGAGCGAGGCTGCCACCGGTGAGTGTAACCGCGCCGGTGATAACACCGCTGCCTTTCAACGTGCCGGAGGCGACATTCGCGCTGCCGAAGAGCGTTCCATTCACGGCCGCTACACCGTTGCTCACGACGAGCGAACCGGAGATGGAACCGCCCGCGAGGATGTTCGCAGCCGCTCCTCCGCCGACAGTCAAGCTGCCGCCGAAGCCCGTGCCGACGCCCGTGAAATTCACGACGCCTCCCTCAACTCCAATCATTGTCGCGTTGCCGATAATCGAGTCGCCGATCGTGACCGTGCCGGTTTCGGCGTCGTTGATGAGGACGTTCGCGCTGTCGGCAAATGTCGCTGCGGCCGCATTGAAGATCTGGCCGCCTGCGACATTGATGATCGCCAGCGGTGCGAAGCCCGCGATTGCGAGGACATCGGTATTGCTGACGCCGGAGGTGTTCGTGAGCGTGAGCGTGCCGACGGAGGAGCTGCTTCCATTGATCGTCGTCGTCGCCGTCATGTCGATCGCGCCGGCGCTGAGAGCCGCGCCAGCCGCGATGTCGATGCTTCCCTTTCCACCGACCGATGTGCGGAAAAGCGAGCCGTCACCCGGATCGATCGGGCGGCTGAATTGCGAGCCGTCGAGCGCGGTCGTGCCGTCGGTGTTGAGGCCGAAGCCGAAGTTGTTCGCCCACCCATTTCCCACGGCGGGACCCGCGCCGCCGGTCCCGTTGCGGAAGCGGACTTCGATCGTGTGCCAGCCGTCGCCGTCGGGCCCCATGCCAAATGCAAGCGTTGGCGTGCCGGTGTTCACCGAAGCCGTGTCGAGCGTCGTGCCGCGCTGGCCAATGGCGAGCGCGGTGCTGGTGACGGTCTGGTAGGCGTTGGTGCCGGAGTTGTTGAGCAGGCGAGTGACGCCGTCGATGGAGACGAAGGTGTTGTCGTCGATATTTTCCGCGAATGTAAATGCGCCGTCGGCATCGTTGAACTGGCCGGTATAGACCCACGTCTCGTTGTCGCTCCAGCCGGTGAGCGGGTTCTGAGTGACGACATTCGTCTGGCCGAGCCGTGGCTCGAGGACGATGCCGAACTGGCCGGGATTCGCCTGGCGGCTCACGGAGAAGTCGCTGAAGTTGCCGCCCGCAATCCGACCCTCCAGCAAACCAGGGAGGTAACTTGTGGTCGTGCCAGCGATGGTGCCTAGGATTGTGGTCGAGCCGCTGACGATTTGCACGCGGCCACTGTTGGTGATGTTTCCAGTCCGCGTGATCGCGCTGCCGCCGCCGTCAAATTGCAGCACGGCCTGCTGTCCGGCGACAGGCTGACTATTCGTTCCGGCGGTCGTAGCGGCGATGCCGACGACAGTAATCGGGCCCGAACCGACCGGCGCCATGCTCGCGCCGGTGGGCGCGATGCGGAGCGTGCCGCTCTGGACTTCAGCACCGCCGGTGCTGGTCGCTACGGGGTTTGTGAGCGTGACAAACGAGTCGCCGGAGACGACGAGCTTCGTCGGCGTTGCGCCTTGATTTGCAAGCGATCCAACGAGTGTGATCGGCTGGCCGACGGTCTGGAAGCGCCCGCTGCCCTGGATCGTATTCGAGAAGATCGTGACCGCGCCGCCGTTCGCCCCGATCACGCCATTATTGCGCAGCGTCCCAATGGTGAGCGACGCGCTCGGATCGATGATGAGCGCACCGGTGATTGCGCCGTTCACGACGCCGTTGGTGCCGTTCGTGACGGCGCCCGCATTCGCGCTCACGTCGAGCACGCCGGCCACGTCCACGGCATTGCCCGTGATCGTGTGGAATCCTTTCACCGACAGGTTTTGCAGGCTGTTGGTCGCAGCGTTGAGCGTCAGATTTCCCGAGGTGGAGAGGCTAATGCCCTGCGGCCCGGCGATCTCGATATTGCCCGAGAACGTCGGAGCGTAAGCATTCAAATCTACGAAGCGCGTGCCGCCTTTGACCAGCGTCCCGGAGCCATCGACTTGCGTGAATGCAGTGCGGAACCCATTGCCGGCGATCGGATTTCCCTGGCTGTAAATCGTGTTCAAAACGTGCGTGCCCGCCGCCACATTCAGCGTGCCGAAGGTGATCGTCTGGTTGATCGTCGTCGTACCCTGGCGATCGACATCGAGGATCGAGTCCGCGGTGAGAGTGATGTTGTTGCCATAGACGCCGCCGTTCGTGTCGCGGACGCGGAAGTCACCGCCGTCGAGCGAGATCGTCGCGGTGCCGATCGTGCTGCCGGTCGCGTTGGTCGTGCTTAGCGATTCAAGGACCGAGTTGGTGCCCACGCGGATCGTGCCGGAAAAGTTGTTTGCGATATTTCGCAACGAGAAAACACCGCCGCCGCCGTAACCCGTCGCGAGCTGCGGGCCGACGAGATTGATCGTTCCCGCACCGGTCAGTAGATGATTCACGGTGATGTTCCCGTTGTTTGAAAACGGAATGAACGAGTCGAACGCATCGATCTGCACCGAGGCACCGGCCGGCACGTCGAGAAAGCCCGTGCTGCCGACGACGCCGAGATTCGCGGAGTTGATCGTGGCGCCGAGACGCGAGCCGTTTTTCAGCCGGATGCTCCCGGTGAATAGACCGCCGTTGTTGTTGAAGAAGAGCCCCGCGCCGGATTGAACGGTGGTGATCGCGGATTCGGAGCCGAGGGCGTTTGCATTGTCCGCGCGCACGGCGCCGGACTGGATGTTCAGCACTTCGGTCGGCGTCGAGGGATTGCCAAATTGCCCGGTGCCAGTGGCAGCCAGGACGAGCAGCCCGGTGCCCGCTTTCACAAGTCCGCCCTCCGCCACGCCGGTCGGCACGACGCCGATATTTGTCTCCCATGTCATGCCGACCGCGGCGAGGCCGGTGCTGCCGATCGGCGAGTCGATGAGCAGCGTCTGCGGCGAGCCGGCGTTGCCGGTGAAGTTGATCGTGCCGATGTTCGCGCGCACCGTCGGCGTGCTGGTCGGGTTGGAATTTGTCGCGATAATCGGCGTCGCGGCGGTGAGATTCAGCGCGGCGCTGACCTGCGCATTTGGCCGGCTCACGATCGTGCGGCTCGCGTTGTCGCCGCCGTTTTCGTTGAAGGTGATCGCCGCGAGTGTCTCCGTCACCGCGGCGTCGCGGAGGAAGAGGATCGCGCCGCCGAAGAGGTTCACTGTCGCGGCCTGATTGATCTGGCTCGGCTGGAGTTCGGTCACGGTCGAATTGTGAATATTCACCTGCATGCTCGGCACGGAGACGATCGTAGTGCCGTTCGCACCGCTCAGGTTGAGGCTCACGTTGCCATTCACGGTACTCGCGCCGCTCGAACCGGCGTTGAAGTAAGTCGCGCCGGTGTAGTTATTCGCCGCGCCGAGCGAGAGCGTGCCGGAGCCGGCTTTGGTTAGCGCGATTGCACCGGTGATCGGCACGTTGATGCTCGTAGTGTTCTGCTGGATGTAGAGATTGAGTTCGCCCGAGGCGGAGGTGATCGAGCCGCTGCCGCCTGTGTAGGTGATTGCCTGGTTCGCGTTCGTAAGCAGGCCGCCGCTGTTAATCGTGAGCCCACCGGAAAGCGTGAGCGTCTGCGCCGCGCCGGGTCCGTTACGGATCGAGTTCACAACGCTGTCCACGGCGATCGTGCGGCTCGTGCCGTCGTTGTAATTCAGCGTGCCGGTCGTCGTGTTTGCACTGCTCAGGTCGGTCGAGTCGTAGGTCGCGAAGCCGTCCGTCGTATTCCCGAGAGCGCCGACTCCCCGCACCGGATCGTAGGTTGCGAAGCTGTCGTTATTCACGACCGCCCATCCACCGATGATGTTGTTGGTCAGCGAGACGACGGCGTTGTTGAGTTGCTCGATGAGGTAGCGGATCGCCGTGCTCGTGTCTCCGGCGGCACCGACTGTGCCGTAATTTTGCTGGAACGAAGTCGTCGCGCCGGGCGAGCGCACGAGGTTGCCGATCGTCGTGATCGCGGAGCCGTTTCCGCCAGAGAGGGTTTGGAAAAGGTTCTGGCCCTGGAGCAGATTCACGGTCGCGAGGGTCTGCGTGGTGACCGCGCTCGCGTGGCCGCGGAGGACGAAATCGCCGCCCCGGAAATTGACCGTCGCGGAGGGATTGATGCGGTTGTTTACGTTCTCAAGGTAGCTGCTGTCCGCGTCGATGCGGCCGTAATTCAGCGCAATGCTGCTGACGTTCGAGAGGGTGCCGGAGTCGCGCAAGAGCACGGTGCCCTGGCGCACTTGCAGCGCGCCGGTGGTCGGATTCGTGTTCGTGAGGACGAGCGTGTTGTTGCCAAATTTTTGGAGCGAAATCGCGCCGGTCACATGACCGGAAAACGTGCCGCTACCTTGCATCGAGACCGTCGCCGGCGCGAAGCTGGTTAGCGTGCCACCCTCGCTTCCCGCATCCGCCAGCAGCGTGCCGCTCTCGAACCGATCGAAGAATTGATCGTGTCCGTTGATGTTCAAAGTGCCGCCGGTCAGCTCAAGCTGCGGGCCGTTCCAGCCGCTCGTGTTGACGCCGGTATTGCGCACGTTCCCAAAGCTGTCGTTCACGACGACCGTCCCCTCATGGATCGCGTAACGCCCGCGCAGTGCGGTGAGCGAACCCGGGCCGAACGTCGCCGTGCCCGAGCCCGTCTTTACGAAGCCCTGATCGGAAAATACCGAGCCGTTGATGTTCACATCGCCAAACGCGTGGACATAGAGCGACACGCCGCCATTCGAGCGCAGCAGCGAATCGCCACTTGCATTGATCGTTGCGGACGCGCCTGCGGGGATGAGCAGGCCGCCGGCATTCAAAATGACCTGCGACGGCTGCGTGAGATTCGGCAGCGTCCCATTGATCGCGAGGCTTGCGCCGTCCTCGAGTTTCAAGACCTGAAAGCGCGTGTCGCCGGTCGTCGTGAGCGCGCCGGTCGCGCGGACGTTGAGATTCGTGTTCTGATTTTGCCGGAGATACGGCGCGTACTCGGATGCCTGCAAAACGCGGATGCCCGTGCGATTAACCGCGTTCACGATGTCGATCGTGGCGAAGTCGCCGGTCGTCGCCGTGAGGCTCGTCGCCGCGAGCAAATCGCCGCGCACCGGGACGACGGAAGTTCCCGCCGCACCAGCGATGAAGCCATTCGCCGTGCCGCTCTGCCCGTACGCACCCGCCGCGAGCAGGTTCGGTGTGGTGATGAAAACGAGACCGTCGACGGGATTCGCGGGGTTCGGCGTGTAGTTCCCTAGCGTGTCGTAGCTGCCCGGCAGGCCCGCAAGTCCCGGCCCTCGCAGCAGCCACGCGGCATTGCGGTCGCCCGTGTTTTGGAAATTTTCCATCAACCCAAACGTGAGCGAGGTGGTGAGCGAGGTGGTGCCCATCGCGGGAACGACGGTCACTTTACCAAACCCGCCCGTGTTGCCCGTCGAGATGCCGGAGTAGCCCGAGCCCGCGGAAGCCGCGAGGCCAAAGAGCTGCACGTCCGCGACCTGTGTCGCGTTGCCGAGCAGCTTGAACTCCCCGCCGCCCGCGGTCGTCAGCCAACGATTCCCGCTGCCCGCCGCCTGCCGGTCTGCGACTGCCACGACGCTGTTGTCAAAGGTCAGCGTGCCACTTTTCCCGAGCCGCAGCTCGCCGCCGGTCCACCGCCCATTCGCGCCTCCGAGCACGAGTTCGCCCTGGTAAACCGCGAGGAAGCCCGTGCTATCGCTCGTGTTTGCGAGTGTCATCTGCGAAGGGCCAACTTTGATCAGAATCGGATTCTGATTGTTCGTGCTCTTGATCACGCCACCGAAGGTGTAATTGGTCGTCGTTCCGTAGCCGGTAAGCAGCGTGAAATTTGCCGCCGGATTTCCAGTGCCGTTATTCTGCGCAAACACCGCGCCGTTGCCTGTCAACGCGCCGATGAATTCCGCATTGTTTGCCTGCTCGAGCCGCAGCGCGCTGCCATCGTCGTTCAGACTCCCGGTGAAGCTCGTGACCGGGTCCGCGAGATTCAATGCAGCAGCATCGGGGAACACGTTGAGATTCGCGAAGCTGAGGATGGAGCCGTTGCCGCTCACGGACACGACGTTCGTCTGGTCGCCGGTATTCGTGTTGTTTGCAGTTAGGCGCACGCGTCCGATCTTCGGATTCCCGTCGATGCCCGTGCTGCCGATCGTCGCACTCGCGCCGGGTTGAAAATCAAGGCCCTCGTTGATGTTCAAATCCGTGCCTGTCGTCGCGGCGATCGTGATCGCGCCATCGACCAGGATACGTCCGCGCCCCTCGTTAATGGTGCGCGAGTTGGAGTCGTTGATGAGTCCGCCACCGGTGGTGAGAGTCACGTCCTGCCCGCCGAAGACGACGATGCCCGCGCCGGTCGGAGTGAAAAGATCGTTCTGGTTCGTGAATGTGCGATTGCCCGCGTAGGCCTGTAAAATGACGGGGCCGGAGGCGAAGCGCCCGAAGTTGAAGATGTTGTCGGTTGTCGGCCGCACGATCGCGCCTGGCTCGAAGACGAACTGGTCGTCTGCGATCAACCCGGCATTCGAGCCGAGAAAAGCGGCCACATTTCCAAGCTCTAAAATGCCGCCACTCTGCACGCGCAGCGTACCCGTCTGCGAAGTGCCGATGCCTGACGCGTCGTTGACGAGGAATCGTCCGCCGCTTTCGATCGTCACGTAACCGTTAAGCGGACCAGGGACCGGATACGCATGACCGAACGGCTGATTCGCCGCCGCCCCGACGAGTACAAAGTTTCCAGGGTCGAGCGTGCCGCCAGCCTGCACGCGGATTTTCGCGTTGTTCGCAGGGTTTAGATCGCTGCCGAGCGAGCTCGTGCGGTTCGGCTGGAAAATAGCGCCCGCGGCGACGAGGAACGTCAAATCGGACGGCAGGCTCACTGGCGTGTCTTCGTTCAGTGTGACGGTGCCGGTGACGAACGCGTTGATCGGCACGCCCGCTCGATTGACGATTGAGTAGCTGCCGATGCTCCCGTCCTGGCCGAGCGTGAGCGCCGCGAATCCGCCGTCTCGCGCGAGGCCCTGCAGGGTGAAGTCGCTATTGGCAAAGATCGTCCCCTGGCTCCACTGGCGACTGCTGCGGTCGGTCGAAAGGCCCATCCACGGCGTGCCATTTCCAACCGTGATGAACTGCTGCGCACCGCCGTTGAACGTATTGCTGAGGCCGAAGAACAGGTCGGCCTCCGTCCCAAGATTCTGGATCGTGCGCAGCCCCGAGCCCACGTCGCCGTTGAGCGTCGTGTTGTGCCCAACGATCGCGCCGGGATCGAGATGGACATCGCCGCCCGTAACCGGCGCGCCCGCGACGCGCGTGAGGCTGGCCATGCCGCCGCCCGTGCCATTCGTCTGCCCGAAAAGGCTGCTGCCCGCAGTGATCGAGAAGCGGTCGCCCGGCATCGTGAAAAGCGCGCCGGTGTTCTGGAGAAAAATCTCCGCATTGTCCGCGGCCGTGATGATCGAAGTCGTCGAATTCACCGATCCGGGATTGTTCAAAGTCAGGCGCGAGTTTTTCACCGCTACGCTGCCCGAGCCAAGCGCCCCCGCGACATTCGCCTGCAGCGTTCCGCGATTGACGAACGTGCCGCCCGTATAGCCGTTCGCCACGGCGAGAGTCACCTGCCCGTCGAGGTCTTTCACGAGCCCGACGGTCGCACCGGCATTGCTCGGGTTGTCGATGATCGCGGAGTTGATCGTGAGCGTGTTCGAGTTGTTGTGCAGGAAAAGCTCCTGCGGCGCAGTCGCATTGATCACGCCCGCAGTCAGGCTCCCCTGCCCCGCGGTCGCGCCGAGCGTGTTCGCGAAATTCGTGCCATCGGTCAGCACACCGCCGCTGCCGATGTAGAGCACGTCATTCGTATCGGTGAATGCGAGCGTCTGTGCCGCGCCGTTGCCAAAGCGCAGCGAAAGCATTTCGAGCGCGTTAGACCCGGAATCGTCGAACATCGCCGTGCCTGCGGCGTTCAGATTGATGAGTTGCGCAGCCGTCGGCGTGAAGTTCGTCGCGCCTTGATTCGTGTAGGTCGCGATCTGAATTCCGGTCGCAGTGTATCTCGCGAAGTCGATGGAGTTGATGGTCGCCCAGCCTCCGATCAGCGCGGCATTCGGCGCAGCGCCATTGACTTGCGTGAGCAGCACGCGCGCGTTGTTTCCCGTCGAGCCGAGCGTGCCCACCGTTCCCGCAAACCGCACGGTCGAGCCTAGCGTGTGGACGAGATTCGAGATCGTCACGTCGCTTCCCTGCCCATTGATGTTCGTGTTGATGCTGCTCTGTCCCGACTGGAGCGTAACCGTACCGAATGTCTCCGACGTGTTTCCCGCCGAGTTCTTCGCATTGTAGAAAAGCGTGCCGCCCGCGAGCACGATGGGCGTCGTGTCCGCCAGCCGATCCGCGATTCGCAGGCTCGCGAAAATGCCGACGCCGTTGTTGTCATCGACCGTCAGTGTGGCCCCGGGATTGATCGTGATTCCCGCGAGATTCGTGAATTGCCCGCCTGCTCGGATTTGGAACGAGCCGCCGTTCGTCGCGATCACGACATTGCCCGCGAAGTCGTTTGTGTTGACGTTCTGAAACTCGCCAAAGCCTGTCTTTGTCAGCGTTCCCGAGCCGCCGAGGTAGTTCTGCAGGTTGAATGCCGCGATCGTACCGTTGATGACGTCTATCGTGCCACCGGCCGCGCCGACCTGCACATTTCGCGAGACGCGGAGGTGGCTTGAGCCAAACGTCGTCGGTGCCGCGTTCACTGTTTGCAACGTTCCGCCGTTCAGCACGATCGCGTTCGCCGCGGCACCGAGCTGATCGTCATTCGTGAGCACGAGCACGCTGCCGGGATCGAGCGTCACGTCGCCGGTGAACGTATTCGCCAGCAGGAATCGCGTCGTCCCCGCGCCGATCGTGACGCCGCCGCCGCCCGCGAGCGAGGAGCCGATCGTCAGACGTCCCGTGCCGCCGCCGAAGTGGAAGCCGGACGCGCCCGCGGTAAGCGCGCCGGTCGAGGTCACAAGCCCATTCGCCCCGAGGCTGAGGCTCGGATTCGCGGTGAAATCCAGCGCATTCGCGGTGTCCTGCGTCAGCACGAGACTGCCCACGGATGCTGCTCCGATGCGGCTCAGCAGCGAACTCGTCGGCGCGTACCCCGCGATGACGCGCGTGCCAGTCGGAGCCGTGATGTTCACGCCCGCGCCCGGGTCGCTGTCGAATTGAAACGCCAATCCCGCCGGCACCGTCGCCGCGCCAAAGCTCTGCGGCCCGCTGAAGCCGAGCGCGCCGCCGAGCAGCGTGACATTTGGGAGCGTCGCGTTGTTGTTTGAAAATATGAGCGCGCCGTCACCGGTCTTGTTGATCGTCGCGCTGCCGCCGAGCCCGATCGGCCCGCTGACGACGAACTCGCCGCCCGCATCCACGCGCAGCGTCGCGCCCGTGACGCCCGCGCCAAACGCGACAGCGCCCGTCGTCGAGACCTTCCCCGCGAGCACGCGGAGCCCGTTCGCGTCGTTCAAAGTGATGTCCTCATTCCCGAGGTCGAGTGCCCCGGAAGCAAGCAACTGCGCGCCTCCCGCGACCGTTGTCCCATTTCCCGCGCCGCCCGCGCCGAGGGTTCCATTGACGAGCCGCAGCGTGCCGCTGTTCACATTCGTCATGCCGGTGTAGGAATTGGAATTGGCCAGCACGGCCGTGTTCGTGCCGGCATTCACAGTCACGCCGCCCGCGCCCGCGAGGTGCGCGATCAAACTGCCGCCAGAGAGCGTCGCGCCATTTGAAACTGTGAGCGTCCCGCTGCCGATGATCTGCCCGCCGCTGAGCGTGAGCGCGTTCACGGTGTCGCTCTGCGATCCGAGATCGAGGATTCCGCCGAGCACGGAAACCGCCGCGGTGTCGGCGATCTGGTTGCTCAAAAGCAGCCGCACATTCGCGACATCCGGGCCGGTCGTTGCGGCATTCACCGTTAGGTCGCCGGCGATGCTGTTTCCGCCCGCGGCGTTGAGCCGGAGCTGGCCGCCGGTCACATTCGTGAGTCCGGTGAAAGTGTTTGCGGCCTGAAACTCCGTGAAGTACGGACCCGCGACTTTCACGCCAAAACCCGAGCCGCCATCACCGATCGCTCCGGTGAAAATGAGTCCGCCGGAGGTCGGCGCGAGCGTGGCTGTGGCGGAGGAAATCGTGCCGCTGGCAACGGTCAGGTCGTCGATCGTCGGGCTCGTGATCGTTAGGATGCCGTTGCCCAGATCGAGGCTCGGTGCGGTGGCCGGCGTTAGCAGGTCAATCGTGCCATTCGCGGTGAAGCCGATGGCGCCGAGATCGATGGCAGCGAGCGATCCGGTAAAGACCGAATTCGGGACGGCCCCGAGGACAACCGTGTTGTTTGCGGTGTCTGCGCCGCTGTAGCGCACGACCGCGTAGCCGCCGCCGGTGCCCTGCGTCTGCTTCACGACGATGCTGTGGTAGCCGGCCGAGAGGGTCACCGCGCCGCCGATGTTCGTGTTGGTATTGCCCGTCACGCCGAGCAGACCGATCTGCTGGCCATCGATGATAAGGACGAGGTTGTCGTCGTTAATCCCCGAGAATTGGTAGCTGTCCGCGGAGGTAATATTGAGCAGCCCCTTCCACATGATGCCGTCCTGCACGCCGCCCGGACCCGCGCCGAGCGCGAAGCCGGGAACGGGCACAGTCGGGAGCGTGCCCTGGCCGGAGTTCGGCACATTGATGTCGGCATCGATGCGCGTGAAGGCGCGAGGCGCAAGGTCGATGCGATCGGTCGCGAAGAGGCTTGAGTTGATCCCGGGATTCGAGCCGAAGTTGAAATACGTTGCGTTCAGACCCGCGACGCCGACCGTCGGCGCGGAGGCTGCGAGATAAGCGGTGCGCAGTGTGCCGCCGCTGAGATTCACCACGCCCGTGCCTCGCGCGGTTGGATTGGTGATCGAAAGCACCGCGTTCGCGTTGACGTTGATGCGTCCGGAGAAGCTGCTGTTGTTGCCCGAGAGCACGAGCGTGCCGGTGCCCGCCGTCGGCCCGCCGACGTTGAGGATACCGCTGTTCGTGAGCGCGCCGCTAAGCGTCAACGTGCGCCCGTTGCCTGTCGTATTAAAATCACGCGTATTTGCCGTGATGTTCCCCGCGACGTCGATCACGCCGGAGAACGTGCTGTTTCCCCCGTCGCCGCTGAGCGCGCCGCTGTTGCCGGTGATGTTCGCGTCCCATGTGCGATTCGTGATCACAAACTCTCCGCCAGCCAGCGTGATTGCAGGCTTCACAGTCCCGAGCGCCTGGTCGTTCTGCAGTTCCAAGAATCCGCCTGCGACCGTCACCGCGCCGTTGAATCCCGTATTCGCCGCCGCAAGCTGCACCACACCCGCGCCCGTCGTCGTGAGCGCGCCGCTGCCGGTGATCTGCCCCGCGTCATTCAGCAAAATCTTTCCGCTCGTCCCCGCGTTCACCGTATTCAAAAACCCCCCGCTCGCGGTGATCGTGAAAACACGACTGCTCGTAGGATCGAACGCTCCCGTCCCTGCCCAACTAAACCCGCCGCCATCCGCGATCAGCGGATTCGCCACATCGCCGAGATTTGCATCTGCGGTGAATGAGACAAGCCCGCCCGTCGCGATGATCCCGCCGGCAAACGTATTCGTGCCGCGCAGATTCAAAGTCCGCGACCCCGCTTTAATGATCCCGCCATTCTGAATCACCGTCTCGATCGTCGCGTCCGAGTTGAGCTGCGTGTTGTTCGACTGCACCGTGATCGTCCTCACGGCGCCGCCGAGATCGAGCGTCCCGCTCGGCGCCGCCGTCCCGTAAGTGCCTGTCCCAGTGATCAGCGTCTCGCGTCCGTTGTTGCCCGTCGCGCCGCGGTTGTTGTTGAAAACGATGTCCCCATTCAGCACGAGCACGCCGTTCGCGCCCGTCCGGATCGTCGCCGAGCCGACCGTCGTGCTGCTCAGATTCAAGGCGCCCACCGTCTCGGTAAAATCATTCAAATCAAACGACGACAGCGCGCCTCCATTCGCGTTCAGCGTCACGATCGCCGAGTCGCTGATTTGCTCGTTCGCCAGCAGCCGCACCGTCGCCGGCGAGGCGGTGTTGCTGGTGATCGTCACCCCGCCGGAGCCAATCGCATCGACACCCGTGGTCTTGTTCAGCTCCAGCACGCCATTGACCACATTGATCGCTCCCGCAGTCGTATTCGCCGTCGTACCGCTGAGTGTCAGCGTCCCCGCGCCGATTTTATTCAAAGCCGCGCCCGCGCTGCTGCTGAGTACTCCGGAGATCGCGAGCGCCGTGCCCGTCGTCGTGTCGATCGTGCTCGTCGCGGAAACATTCACCGTGCGAGTCAGCCCGAGACCGACCAGCGTCCCCGTGTTTCGCAGCGTGCCCCCGCCGAGTGTGATCCCATTCGTAGCGGAGCTGTCACCGAGATTCGCCGCATCGCTAAAGCTGAGCACCCCCGCATTGATCGTCGTCGCCCCGCTGTAAGTGTTCACCCCCCCGAGCACGAGCGTGCCGCCGCCGACCTGGTCGTCCGGCGTCGTCAACCCGTTGCTGCCCGCCAGCGTCAGCCCATTCGTCCCGATCAGCGCCGAATTGATCGTCACCGAAATCGCCGGCGCCACCGTCACATTTCCCCCCGCTCCGAGCGCGAGGTCCCCGCCCGTAAGCGCGTAAGCGTCGCGGAACGTCAGCGAATGCGCCAACTCCCCGACCCCCAGCGTGATCGTCCCGGGCGTCGCGAGGCTGCCCGGATTCGGGATCGGCGTACCAAAGAGCACGTCATCCACCGCGGTCGGCGCCGCGCCGAGGCTCCAGTTACCCGGCGTGTCCCACAGCAGATCGGTCGTGCTGCCCGCAGTCCAAAGATCGGTAGTGGCGAGCGCCCACGCGCCGACCCCGGAGAGCGCCGCGCACACTGCCGTGGCGGATTTGAGACGCGAGAGGGAATACCCGAGTGCACGTGTGGATTTGGAAGTGATGAGGTTCATGGATTGCAGGGAGAGATGGTTGGTGGGAGACCGAGTGGAGATTGGGAAAGAGAAGTGCGCATCATGCTCCCCGATGCCGCTGCGCCGACCGGCGAACCATCCATACAGAGCAGTGCCCGGCGGATGCTCTGCGAGCGTGTGACATGGTCATGCGTCTGGGGGACGGGAGAGGATTTCGCGCCCCCAATAGATGGAAGCTGCTACGGCGGGGAATATCCGACGGCACGATTACCGTGCAGTTGCCGCGGCATTACCTGTTTGAAATTTCCCAACTTCCCCCGCCATGTGGGTAATCAGGTGTCAATGATCTCCCTCACCAATCGGGTGCGAGGAGGAGGCGGCGCTGGTGTAGCTGGGATCGCCGATCCCGTCTGGTGGCCCCTCTCTGGAGTCTCTCCCAACAGACTCAATGTCCCTGCTACAGCCCGGGCGTTGTCGCCGTGCCGCCGGAATTTTCTCGCGAAACCTATCGGCTCAGCGCCGCCCGAGCCTCCGTCGAAAGCGCGGTAGTCGTTCGCAGCCACGCCTCCGCGGCCTTCGGTTCACTCCGCTGCCATTGGCGATAGACGTTGCCGAGCGAATTATTGCGCTGCTGCGGCTCCGAGATCGTCGCCGCCCACGCTGCGGCGCCCTCCGGGTCAGCGCCGACCACCGTTTGCGAAAAGGTCGAAATGGCCGCATCGCGCGAGTTTCCTGCAGGCAACTTTCCGAGCCAATTCGCGGCGGCGACGGGATCTTGCGCCGCCCATTCTCGCGTGATCGAATACATTGCGTTGGTCGCATTCGGCAGACGCGATGCCCAAGTTGCGGCGGCCGCCGGGTCCTGCTGAGCCCACGAACTTGCAATGCTGCTCTCCGCATTCCCACGCGCCGCCGGATCGCTCAACCGAGCCGCCCACGCTGCCGCTGCCGCCGGATCGCTGGCTGCCCATGACCCCGCGATATTCCCCATCTCCTGCGCCTGCTTTGCCCCGCTGAGCATCCGGCCCGCGGTCGCCGCCGCCTCGGCCGGATTACTCGCAGCGAGTCCGCTGATGGCGCTCGCCACCGCGGCCTCGCGCTGTGAAGCGTCGCTCAACGCGCCCGCCCACGCGAGCGCCTCGCGTGCATCCGTTTGCGCCCAGTTCGTTACCGCGTTACCCAAGTCGTCGATTTTCGCCCCAGAATTGCTCACGCAAAATTGCGCCGCGCCTCTCGGATCCTCGGATGCCCAGTCCCGCACGATTGTCTGCATCGCCGCAGTGCGGGCTTCAGCACTGCCGAGTTTTGCCACCCATTCGAGCGCTGCCGGTCGATCGGTCCGCGCAAACGAACCCGCCACTTGGTACATCGAGTTCCGCTGCTGGCTCAATGGCATCGCGAGGATGAATTCTGCCGCGACTTTCGGATCGTTGTAGCTGGTTTCATTCACCACTTGCCGGAGGGCACGCGTGCGCGCATCGCCGATCGGCATCTGCTCGACGAGCCGCATCGCGGCGGCGCTGTCAGTGCGTGCCGTGCCGGCAATCACCGCCGACAGCGCATCGTTTCGCTCCCGCCCCGCCGGCAGGCTCGAAGCCTGAGCCGCAGCCGCGGCGGGATCATTCGCCGCCCACTCTCCGAGCACCGACTGGAGCTGCCGCCTGCGCATCTCGGCATCCGGAATTTGCGTCGCTCGCGCGAGCGCCGCCTGGGGATCGGCCGTCGCAAGCCGCTTTAGCGCGATGCCGATCGCCGATTCTCGGCCGGCTTTTCCCGAAAGCTGGAGCGCCGCATCGACCGCTCCGGCCGGGTCGCGCGACGACCACGCCTCAATCACGCTGTAGGAAAGATCCTTCCCGCGATGTGCCCCAGTTTCGTGTTGCGCTAAATACCGCATAGCCGCCGCCGGCTCTTTCAACGCGAGGGAGTGGAAAAACTCACGCGTGAGCTCCGCGCGACGCTTCTCGTTTGGCAGCGCGTTCACCCACTCGTATGCCGCTCCCGTGTCGAGTTCCAGCCAACGCGCCAGCAGCGGAAATTGCGCGAGGTCGCGATCCGAATCCTTCAGTCCCATCACCGCATCCATCGACGCGCGGATCGTGTCGCGGTCGAGCCGCTGCCCGACTTCGTAAATGTCGTGACGACGCCGGAAATAATCCGGCACGCGCGTCGCCGAGAGGATCTGCGTGACGAACTCCGCATCGGAACCCACCGGAGCCGCGCCCGGCTCAATGGCAATGAATTGCAGCGCGGGCTGATTTTCGGCACGAGACTGTCCCCGCGCTGATAAAACGCCGGGAGCGGACGTTCCCGCAACACGGACCGCGGGCGGTGCGCTTCCCCCAGCGAAATATCCGATGGCGCCCCCCACGAGCATCCCCAAGGACGCAAATCCGATAAGTTTCGGGAAGCTAGAATCCACAAGGGCGAATCAGCCGCGACTGCGATGGAAAGTCAACCCGCCGGCGCCACGGCTCTCAAATCAGAGCCTTTTCAACCGCAAAACCGACGACTGTCTCGCAATCGCAAAACTGCCGAAAATCCATCCTCACCTGATCGGCTCCCTTTGGCTCCGGCGCTGCCGTGTTCGGATCATTCCACGGCTCGCCAGAGGCTTACATTTGCGCTCCACTCCACTCCATGGTTCAAGCGCTCGCACTCATCCTCATGGGCCTCACATGGATCGGCGCTGTCGTTGGCGGCTGGAAAATCGCGTCCCGCTGCGCAACTCATCCGCTCGCGCGTGTGTGCCTTTGCGCGCTTTTCGCCTTAGTCATCGGCATCGTCGGGAGCATCGCGATCATGGCCGGTTGCTCCACCATCGAGCCGATGAATATGAAGTAAATGAAACTTCAATGCCCGAACTGCGCGCGGTTTTTGAGCGACTTCGATATTTCTGGCGCAGGTGCCTGCCCGAGCTGCGGAGTGCGCTTTTCCGAGGAGATCGCGCCGGTACCGCCGCTGCCGGGAGCCGATCGCGCGCCGACGAAACCCGCGGGCGTGCGCCTCACACAGGGCTTTTGGCTGATGGGCAGCATTGGAAGCGTGGTGCTCGTTCCTGCCTGCTTCATGAGCGCGGGATCAACGGCGATCCAAGGCATTTGGCTCAGTTTGATCGTCGCGCTCGGCATTGCTATGGCGGGCAGTTTCACGAACTGGATGCCGGGCCGCTTTTTCCTCGGTTTGGCGCTGGCGATTGGGATGTTCGTGGTCACCGGGGCCGTTTTTTTTGCAGGGTGCGCTCTGTTGCTCCTCAGCGCCAAATGAACATCCCCCTCATCACCGAGACTCTCCTCAAACGCACGACTTCGCGCTGCCCCGTGTGTCACGCCGCTTGCCCGGCAGAGGTTTGGAAGATCGGCGGCGCGGTGCAGAAAGTGTGGCTGCGGCGGACTTGCGCGGTACATGGTGAGGCGCAGGTCTGCATTTCATCCGACGCGCGCTTCTACTGGCTCGCCCAGGGCGACCCGCAAAATGCCTGCTGCGGCGGCAACGCGTGCAGCGCCAGCGACGGCGCAATCCGCGGCACACTCGGGCGCAACGCAGGGCCGGATTTTAGTAGCCGCGTCGAAGGCTCGAGAGATGCGATTTTCCCTCCCACCTCCCCGCCCGAATCCGACGCCGAGCGGTGCGAAAAATTGAGCACCTGCCTCGCACTGATCGAGGTCGTCAATTCATGCAATCTCGCCTGCCCGACCTGTTACGCTGACAGCCCGCAGGGACGCGCAGTCGATGCCGTGCCGATCGCCGACCTCCAACGCCGCATCCAGGGAGTCATCGATCGCAAAGGCGGCATCGAAATCCTCCAGCTCTCCGGCGGCGAGCCAACGCTCCACCCGGACTTCTGCGAGCTGCTCGCGTGGTGCCATGCGCACCCGGGGATCGACTACGTGTTGCTGAATACGAACGGCATCCGCATCGCAACCGACGAAGCATTTGCCGCGCAGCTCGGGCGGACTTTTCGCTATGGAAAATTTCAGCTCTACCTGCAATTCGACGGCCCGCAGGAGGCCGGTCAGCGGGAGCTGAGAGGCGCTGACCTGCGCGAGATGCGGCAGCGGGCCATCGCGCGCTGCGAGATGCTCGGCATCCCGATCACCCTGGCGATGACCGTGACGCCCGATAATCTCGGCCACCTGTGGGAGGCGATCGAGGCGGGGCTCGCGTGGCCGCACATCCGGGGCGTCGCATTCCAGCCGGTCTTCGGCAGTGGCCGCGGCGCGAGCACCGCCACTCCGCTGAACACCGCCGACATCATCCTCGCATCCGTCGAACAGTCCGGCGGGCGGCTGCGGTTCGAGGATTTCACGCCGCTGCCGTGCGGCGACCCGAATTGCGCGACGATCGGCTACCTCCTGAAACTCGGCGGCGAAGTGCGCTCCGTGAGCGACTTCATCGACTTTGCGAAAGTGCAGGATTTTCTCCGCGATAAAGTCCGATACCGACTCGAAGACCTGCTCCAGTGCGGTTGCGAAAGCGAACCGCTGGGGGCACTGCTAAAGGAATTCGAAATGAACGAAACAAACACCTTCCGGCTCTTCATTAAGCCGTTCATGGACTCGTGGACATGGGACCAGGACCGCATCGACCGCTGCTGCACGCATGTGATCCGGCCGGACGGGCAGCTCGATAGCTTTTGCAGGTATTACGGGAGCGTGGAGGCGGCAAAGTGAAAGTGCGGTGGGCTGGGCTAGTGCCTCGCGCTCCTGCCGATTCTCGTTCAGTTGATGTGGCTCACGGGCTGGCACGCGGCTAGATGCCGGGCTTTTCCCGCGACCGCTTATCTGCTCGTCTGCCTGTTTGCCGGCGGGGTAGGTGGGACGTCCGCGCTCCAGCGGACTACCACAGGAGGGAATTCTGCGAGTTTCCTTCTGCTCCGAGGGCTCGTTGCCGTAGGTTTTTTCCTCATCACCTTCACAATCGGCACCTACTCCGGTTGCTCTTACATCGCTGGGTGCGAGCCACTCGCGCACATCACGAGCGAGAGTTCGTCGCCCACAAACTCCGCCGCACGTCGTCTTCAGAAATCTGTGAAAGTCGGCAAAATCTGTAGATGAATTATCTTCCTCCAATTTCCGCCCTATCCGGGGAATCAGTGCCGTGACTGCATCCCCCTACTCCTTCCTCCTGCTCGCCGGGATCGGGGTGACGCTCACTTTTTGGTCGCGCCTGGCTCGGCGGGATGACCGCCTTTTCGTCGTGTATATCTCGGCGCTGGTGAGCGCATTTATCGGCGCCAAGGTGGTCTATCTGGCGGCGGAAGGCTGTCTGTTTTGGCAATCGCCGGACCGGTGGCTGATCTGGGCAACGGGAAAGACGATCCTCGGTGCGCTGCTGGGAGGCTACCTCGGCGTCGAACTGGCCAAAAAGGCGGTCGGCTACAAGCGGGCGACCGGCGATTGGTTCGCGCTCATCGCGCCATTGGGAATCATCCTCGGCCGCATCGGGTGCCTGCTGCACGGGTGCTGTCTCGGTGAGGTATGCGCGCCCGCATGGTGGTCGCTGTCTGATCACACCGGCGTCCCGCGTTGGCCGGCGGTACCTGTGGAGATCGGCTTCAATGTGGCGGCGCTCGCGATCTTCCTGATACTGAGGAAAATGCGGATGCTTGAGGGCCAGCACTTTCACCTCTATTTGATCGGATATGGGCTGTTTCGCTTCATTCACGAGTTTCTCCGCGCCACGCCTCGGATCGCACTGGGAATGACAGGATATCAAGGAGCGGCGATAGCCGTAGTGGCGCTCGGGACCTTCGGCTATGCGAGGCGGAGCGGCGCATGGCACCGTGAGAAATAGGGGCTAGGCGAGAATCGTACTGAGCTGAGCCTCGTTTTCAGGGATTACACTCGAGGTGGGGCATCCCAGAGAGTCTGGTGGAAAGTCAAACCGTCCTCACCACCACTTCGCCGGGGTCGCCAACGCCGTTGCTATCGAGATCGATGACCACGCCTGCAGCCGTGAAATTTTTCACCACCGCGCCGGTCCCGATTTTCAAACTCGTCAGCACGAGCGACTCAATGGCCTCGCTGTGATTGAAATCGATCGCAATCAACGGAGTGCTCGCGCCGCTTGCCGCGCCGAGCTTTATCGAGCCGATTTTGCTCCGCGTGGCCAGCGCGCCGGTTGCTCCGGCGAAGTCGTCGTCCGTGCCGAATTGGAAGTCCGCGCCGGGGTCGATGCCCGCCGCGACGGTGGAGTAGGCGAGGCGTCCGCCGACGGAGACCGAGGCGATGGAGGCGTGAGCGTTGTAGCTGTCGTCGCCAGTCAGAAAGCCGCCGTCGATGCCGGTATCGACGCCAGCGACAAACCAGTTTCCATCCGCGTTTTTTCCGATGCCGATCGCACCAACATTTCCGCTCGCGATGATCTGAGAATTGAGCATCGAGCCGGAGACCTTGATGAATCCAAGGCTCGCGGCCTTCAGGTCCGCTGCCGTGTCGATGACGTGTCCCTGTCCGGCGAAGAGGAAGCTGCCGATGATCGTGCCCGCGTCCTTGTTCTTCGCGGAGATGTTGAGTCCACCGATTCTGCCGCCGGCGACCAGCGAGATGTAGTCGATTTGAGCCGCGGTCGCGTCGCCGCTCGCGGTGAGTGCGCCGATGTTTCGGCCTGCGTGGAAGTTCGCGCCGGACGCCGATTGGTTGCTGGCCGCGGTGGCGCGGCCATTTTCCACTTTCAACGCGATGGCGCCGATGTCCGTCCCGGCGTTGAAAAACGCCCCGTGCGATGGTGCGATATCGATCGCAACATTCGCATCCGCCGCGCCGCTCGCGGTCGCGATGATTTTCCCGATCGAAGCGCCCGCGTAAAAGTTCACGTCGAAGTATTCGCCCTGAATCGCAGCCGCCCGCCCGGTCGCCGGGTTCTTGCTCGTGGCTAGCGCGACCGCGGCCACGTTGCCGAGATTCGTCCCGGCAAAAAAGCCGGACTCGCGGATCGCAGCGATGCGGAGGTCGGCGGCGGCGGAGGTCGCTTTCGCCGTGATCTTGCCGACCGCGCCGCCGTCGCTCGCGATGGCTGTCGCATCGATCGCGATGGCATCGGCGAGCGCGCTGCCTGCGACGCTGGCGGAGACGTTGCCGATGCTGCCGGTCGTCGCATGGATGTAGCTCGCGAAAATCGCACGGGCGTAAGTCGCCGAACTCAACACGCTCGCGGTGATGTTCCCGATGCGCTGCGCTTCGATCGTATCGCTGTCGATCGCCGAGATCGTAGCGCTCTGATTCGTGAGTTTCGCGGTGATGTTCCCGATCCCGCCGTCGAGCGCGCGGAGCGTGCTGGAAGCCAGGGAGCCGCCCGTGAGCATGACGTTTCCGATGTTCCCCGCGAGCGCCACGATCGTCGATGCGCCGATCGAGCCCGCGCCGATCGCGCCTATCGAAGCCGCATTGAGGAGCGTCCCGATCGCGCCCTTGACCTTCACATCTCCCAGTGAGCCCTCGACGAGGAACGACGAGCCAAACAGCCCGCCAGCCTTGATATTCACAGCCCCGAGCGTCGCGACGCCCGCAAACTGCGAGGCGCTGTCGAGATCGATCTCCGGCCGGAAATCTCCGGTCGTCACGCTCAAGCCTTTCACGCTCTGCCGCGCGTTGAGCAATCCATCGAACGCCCAGGAATGCACATTCACCACGCCGACTTTCGTCGCAAAATCCGTCGTGATTCCCACCCCGAGCGCATCGCGGAAATTCAGGTTCAGCGTCGCTTTCGCGGCATCCGCATCGGTCAGCGAGCCGCCGATTTTGAGCTGCGTGAAAGCCGCGACATCGCCGAGCGCGAGCGACTTCAGTGAGCCGCCGATCACCAGATCGTCCGCGCCGTCGTCGTAGCCGTTGCCGAGCACCGCGCTGCTGCTGAGCGAGATCGAACCGAGCGAACCCGCGCTCGTGATGCGTCCGACGTTCACGCTGCCGCCCTTCGTCGTCGTGATTTTCAACGCCGTCGTGGCATCCGTCCCGCTGAGCACGATCGCGCGCAAATCAGCCGTGTCCAAAACGCCATTCACGAGCGACACGATGCCCGAGCCGTGCCCCGAAAGCTTGATGGTGACTAGCTTCCCGAGCGAGTCATGCACCTGCACCGGATGCCGTGCATCGAGCGTGAAGGTCGTCCCGGCCACCACCGTCACGCTCGCATCCGCAACCAGCGGCAGCGTCTCGTGATTCCCCGCGCCGTCCACCGCGCTCACGACGAAATCGTACGTGTGCCCGACGACTCCGCTGAAGATCGCCGCGTGATGGGTCGTCCCGAGCACGAGCGGGGCGAACTGCCCGCCATTATCCGAGACATACACGTCGAACGTCGCGAGCCCCGACCCGCCCACATCGTCCGAGCCGCTCCAGCGCACCGTGAAATCCGGCCCGCTCATCCCATTCACCGAGATCGGATCGACATGCGCGACCGGCGCGACCGCGTCGATCGTGTTGAAAATTGCGGCCGTCAAAATCGCATCGTTCGCGTCGAAAACGATGCTCGCCTGCGCGTCGATTCGGTCGCCGGTGTGCGCGTTCGTTTTCGCCTGCACCGTGTAGCTCACGAAGCCCGCGCCCTGCACCCCATCGACATTCGGCGGCAGCACGCCGTGCGTCAGATCGCCGGTCACGTCGCCAGTCAGCGGATCGATCGCACTCAGCGACCAATGGACCGCGCCGGTTGTCAAATCCACGCCTGCCTCGAAGTCCACGAACACGCCCAATTCGCTCCGCAAATCGAGCCGCTCGCTGAACGAACTGCGCCCCGACGGAATCTCGTACGTGTGCCCGCCGAAGCCAAAGCTCGTGAGCCGGAACGAATTGAAATCGAGGTCGCTGTCGAGCTGGCTCGTAACTTTCACCTCCGCCGCCGCAGCAGTCGCCGCCGCGATATTTTCAAAATCGATCGTGTAAGGCAGCGTCTGTCCGACCCCCACGAAATGCTGCGACCCAGCCCCCGCCGGCCCGATGATATCGTTCGGATCGAAAGCGTTCCCTTGGGTGATGGGATGGATCGGGTCGATTCGCGGACGGACACCAGCGATCGGCTTGTTCGGTTTGTTGGGGTCGTCCGGCTTCGGGATCGGTTTGCAGTTCGGGTCGGCGCTGTTTTTCGCGAGGCAGTCGTAATACTTTTGCGCCTTCATCGCCGCGTCCGGCACGACCTTGTAGTACTCCTCCACCTCCTGATCGAACTTCGCTTCGGTTTTCACGATCTGCCCCGCGTATTTCAGCGAATCCTGATAATTCAAGGCATCGATCGAAGTCTGAAATCCGACGACTTTGTCCACCAGCGAGGCGATGATGCCCACCTTCGTGAGTCCGATGGTGCTCGCGCCAGAGAGCGACTGGATGTAGCCGACGACGTTCGTCGTGTAGCCGGTCGTTTTCGCGAGGTCCTGCGTCGCCATGCCGATTTTTCCCACCGTCGTTTTTGGTGCGCTCGATGGATCGAGATACTCCTGCGAGATCGTTCCGACGTCGTTTGCCGACTGCGCCGTGTCGGTCAGCCCCTGCGCGATCTGGAGGAGCTTGGGAGTTTGGAACCCGGCCTGAGCCAGTTTCAACGCCTTGAACGCAGCACCGACCTGGAAAATCCCGAGGACGGTGCGCGCGTTTTCGAGTGTCTCCAGTGTGATTTTCGCACCTAAAATATCGATCTGAAGCTTCAACTGCTCCCGCGCCAAATCCGCCTGCCGGTATTCTCGATCCTGGATGATTTTTGCCTCCATGGCCATGTTCCGCTCCGTGTCGCATTTCTGGCACATCGCGTTGGCAGAGAAATCGTCGAAAACGTGATCGGGGTCGTAATCGAACATCACCGCACGGTCGTAGAGCACCTGAAAAAGTTTCGCCTGCGCCGCGACTTTGAACGGCGAGAGGCCGCCGAGAAAATCGATGATGGCGTTCAGCCCCTGCGCGACGGAATTGCTCACGATCTGGCCGAGATCGATCGTGCTGCCCACGGCCATTGGCTGCGGAAGCGCCGCCGGCTTCAGGAGTGGCGACGGCCCGGAGGTCTGTGGAATATTCACGCCGCTCCGGGCGATGAAATCCGGCGAGCCGGGCGTGCTGATGACGAGTTGTAGATTGCTTCCGAAGGCCGAACTGATCTCGAAATTTCCCTGCACGTCGGTCGTCGTCTCGCCGAGGATGCGTCCGTCCGTGGTGCGCAACGAGACGGTCACATCGGCGAAATTATTCCCCTCGGTATCGACGACCTGCCCGATGACGTGGCGGTCGCCGCTGCTCGTCAGCGTACCATCCATCGTCGTCGCGCCGGACACGGTGAAGCCCGTTTGCAGCAGCACATTCGAGCCCGCGCGGACGGTGGCGATATCGTAGGTGCCGGCCGGGACATTCGGGATCGTGTAGCTGCCGTCGGCGGCAATCACCGCGGAAAATGTGAGGTCCGCCGCGGTGGTCGAGTAGAGGGTGACGAAGCCGCCGCTCGCCGGTGCCGCACCGGCGGTGACGTGGCCGGTCAGGCTCGCCTGGAGTCCCTCGGCGATGCTCACCTGCGTGCTCGCTCCGGTGACGGTCACGGTCTGAAAAGCTCCCCGGTTGTTCGAGCCGGTGATCAGCACCCGATAGTCGCCCGGCACGAGATTCGCGAGCGACACGATGCCGTCGGTGCCGACCGTTTCATCCGCGACTTCGAGACCGGTGGCGATGTGGACGACGCTGACGATCGCAGTCGCGACCGAGCCCGCGGAGTCGCTCACATTCAACTGCAGCGAACTCGTCCCGGCGGTAAAATCGCGCGTCACCGTGCCGGTCGAGACGGTCACATTCGTCGCTGGCGCAAAACTCCCGGAGAGAGAATCCGCCACTAAATCGAACGTGCCGCCCTGCTTCAAAATAAACGTGAACACGCCGTTCGCATCGCTGAGCGCGGTGGCCATATCGTGCCCGCCTTGCCGCAAAATGACGGTGCCATTTTTCACCACAGTGCCATCCGGGAGACGCAGCGTGCCCGTGATTTTCGCCGCGATCGCCGCCTGCAAATCCGCGGTCGCAGTGGCTCCGTCGAGATTCGCGATGATGACGCTTTGCTTCGCCAGCGGCCCGTCGAGCCCGAGATAGACATTGTGCGTGCCGATCCCGACGTGATCGAACACGTAGTGCCCCATGTCGTCGGTCTGCTCGCTCAGCAGCGTGCCATCCGGCGCGCGGGCGAAAACGGCCACATGCGCGAGTGGCTGCGACGACGCTGAATCGAGCACCGTGCCCGTGATTTTTCCACCCGGATGAATCTCCAGCGCGATGCCGCCGAGGTGATCGCCGGCGGCGACGGTCGCGTTTGCGCTATTGGCAAAAGTGAAGAAATCGACCGGCGCGATCGTGTAACTCCCGGCCGGTAAATCCGCGATCGTGAACGCTCCGTTCACGTCGCTCAGCGCGACGCCGAGCAAATGGTCGCCGACGAATGCGCCCACCGCGATCCTGCCCAGCAGCGCGGGATCGGTCGCGGTGACCGTGCCGGCGATCGTGGCACCAGCGAGCAGCGTGATATTGCCCGCATCGAGCGTCACGCCCGCCGCGAGCACGAGGTCGACGACGTCGGAGCTGAGGTATCCGCCGTGGAAAATCGAGAGGTCGTATTGCCCAGCCGGCAAGCCATGGAGCTGAAACGCGCCCGTCGCATCGGCGGCGGCGACGAATCGCCCCGAGTCGTCGGTCGAGCCTTCCAACGTGGCGACGATGGTCGTCAAGCCCGCTGCGGGACCTCCCGCGCCGAGCGTGGTGTGCGCGACGATCACCGACTCCGGCGCGAGCGAAAAATCGAGCGCCGCGCCTGCCGCGCCGATCACCACATTCGCCGCAATCGAGCGCGCGCGACCGTCCGCCTCGGCCACGATTCGGTAAGTACCATTTGGCAGTCCGGCTAGTTCGTAACTCCCATCCTCGTGGCTGACTTGGATGTATTGCGTGCCATCCGCGGCGGTCGCGGTGACGAGTCCCGAGCTGATCGGCAGCCCCGCCCCGGCGGTGAGCAGACTGCCGGAAAGCGATGCGCCCGGCACCAGCGCGATCGACGCGCCGATCGCGTGCTGACCGGCCGCAACCTCGAAGGCGGCCGTCGTCGCATTGATCGCGCCGTCGAAGCGAAACGTGTAGTGGCCCGGCGTGACTTTCGGGAAGATGAACGACCCATCCTCGAGCGAAAACGCGCTGAACCGCGCGCCGGTATCGACATTCCGCGCCTGCACGAGCCGCCCGCTCAGGTCGAGCGCCGGATCGCTCGCGGTGGCCACACCGCGGATCGAGGTATTGATCGCCGCCCGCGCTTCGAGCAGCTCGATTTGGAGCAGGCTGATGGGCGTCACGCGGTCGCCGAATTCCTCGGGTAAAAGCGCGATGTCGTGTCTCAGGACGCGCTCGTAATCGCCATACGTCGGCCCGAGTTGCTGCACGAGTTGCGACCGCACCGCGTTCCATTCCGCGTCGGTGAAGATGCCCGGGAAACGCGTCTCGATTTCCAGCTTGTCGAGGTCGAGCGGCGCGGTGCGATCGACCGTGTCGAGCGTGAGAATGCTGCGAACGCCGGCCTGCGCGACATCGGGTTCAAAATGGAAAAAGCGCGAGCCCTGAAAACCCGCGGGAAGCACGTCGGCCGGGCCGTTCGGATTGACGGCGAAAAACTCGACGAAGCGTGTGTAGTGCTCGTCGGTGTCGGTGAAAGTTCCGTTGTCCGAACTCAGGATGAGCAGCGGCGCGGGAAGGTCGTGGCCGGTCGGGTTGTTGTAGCTCACGAGCACCGTGGCGGTGCGCCCGACGCGGATGCCGACGGGGGCGACAAGGCTGACATTGATCTGCAAATCAGGGTCGATCGCGGGTGCCTGAAAGACGTTGAACGCGTCGGAAAGGGTCGTGCCGGCGGCACCGTTTTGAGCGTGGAGATCGTAGTCGCCGATCGACGCGCCGCGCAGATTGAAGGTCGCGAAGACGGTCGTGCCGTCGCGCACTTGCACGCGGATCGACGAGAGGGTCGCGCCGCTCCCGCTGTGCGGCATGAGCGTGAAGGCCGTCGCGTCGGAGAACTGCGCGCCGTGGATCGTGAGCGTGATGTCGCCGTTGTTCGTGCCCGCGAATGGGCCTGCATCGAGCACGGAAAACGCGAGCGCATCGGCGCTCAATGCGAACGCCGCGCCGGTGCCCGCGGCCTCCCTACCGTGCAGCAAAATGTAATACGAGCCGGTGATCGGGTCGGCCACCGTGAGGCTCTGCGACACGCTCGCGGGATCGAAGGCGAAGGCGTCCGAGGCTGATGGCGTGGGCGTTGCGAGGTGGCTGAGGAAAAGCTCGGCCTCGCCCGCGACCGCGCCGGTGAGGTGGATTTGCGTCGCGGAATTCGGGAGATCGACGCGGAAGATGAGGTCCTGTCCGGCAGCGATCGTGCCGATGAAAGTCGTCCCCGGCGTGAGTGTGGGAACGCCGACGGCGAGCGTGCCGGCGGGGGAGAACAGATTGTTCGCGTCGTCAGACTCGGCGACCTGCGCGCGCGAATCGGTGAGGATGAAAACGTGATACGAGCCCGCGAGGAGCGGCGGCAGGTTGCCGGTGAATTGCGAATTGTAAGTGTCGCCGCCAGCGAGTGCGCCATTGTGCGGGACGCGTCCGAGGAGCGTCGCAGTCGCGTCGAAAGTCGCGCTTGCGGAGATGTAAATCGAATCCGTCCACGCGTTCGCCGCGGTCGCGACATCGGCGAGATTTTTCACCGAAAAGGGAATCGTGATCGGTTGCCCCGCGACGCCATTTGCCGGCGGCGCGAGCGTGAGCGGCATGAGATCGGACGGCGCGCTTTGGCCGGTGATCGTGAATTGCGTCGTCGTCTTCAGCGGCGCGAACAGCGGCTGCACGCCCGTCACATTCGCGAATGCGCCGCTCGTGCTCGCATACGTTGCGATCGCATAGCTGTCGCCGATGACCGGGATGAAATTCGCATCGACCCGCACGTCGAGCGTCCCGCCGAACGCCGCATTTCCCACGGCCGCGATCTTTCCAAAAGCGCCGCTCACCGGAGTCCCCGCGACGTGCAGCAGCAGCGTGCCGAGCGCGGTCTGCGTGAAGTCCGCGCCGACATTCACGGTCGAGCCCGCGCCGATTTCGAGCGTGCCGGTATTCGTGAGCGGACCGGGCCCGAACCCTTGCGGATCGACCGCCGGATGCAGGTCGCCGGAGCGCGAGGTGTAAGTCGCGCCGCCGAGCACGCGCAGCGCGCCGGTGTTGGTCGCGATGTTGTCCACCGCGTTGAAACTCGCCCCCGGGCCGCTCACCGTTACGTCCGCCGCGTTGCTCACCACAGTGCTGAGGAGGTTCCCGAAATCGTCCTGCGTGGCGATGCCGAAAAAGTAGAGCGAGCCGCCATTCACCGCGCGCCAGGTGCCGCCGGTGAGCGTCGTGCCGTCGCCGGAAATCTGCGCGGGATTCTTGGCGAACTGCACGCTCCCCGCCGCCGCCTCAAACGTGCCGTCATTGTCGATCGTGTTAAAAAAAACGTACGTCGTGCCCGTGGTCGTCCCGCCACGCGAGATGAGTCCGTGATTCACGAGCGCTCCGGTGCTCGAGCCAAACGTCCCGGAATTCCCACCCGCATCGAGATGCACGACGCCGCTCGCTTCGTTCGTGAAAGTCGCAGCGCCGACTTGCACGAATAACCCATTCGTGCCCGTGACATCGATCTCCCCGAAGTTTTGCAGCGAGGTGCGCGTGAGACTGAGGCCGCCGTCCACGTCGAGCGTCGCGCCGTTCTCCACGCGGAAAACCCCCATATCCTGCAGCGTCGAGAAATTCAGATTCCAAGTGTCACCGGACTACAGCGTGAGCGTGCCAGGCCCGCTGAAGACGGCACCCAGCGCGAACAGATGATGCGGGTGCAAATCGAGCCCCGCATCGGCCAGCGTCAGGTTGGC
>JBBQZX010000038.1:0-31439 GCA_038207335.1 Chthoniobacterales bacterium
GCCGCCTGCCACGCGCTGTGCGTGGACAGACGGCAGGGAACCCCAGCCAGTGCGGCCTTGACCATCCTCAACCGCTCACCGCAGAACCGATCGACGTAGGCGATGGGAAGCATGTCGAGCGGGATTTCCGTCGAATCCCGAGCTTGCCGCGCCCGGTCATTTCCGACCGGAATCCTCAACGGTTGTTTAAAAGGTTGACTGTCAAGGTTAGCGCCTGCACCCGGCACAAAGCCCATTTTCGGCACTTCTGTAACTCCCTGAGGATCAAGGGGTTTAAGAATGGTCAAAAATCCAGCGGAGTTATGACTTAATGACAAGGAAGGGGAACCGCTTTTCCGCTTCGCGCTCCGCTTGACGACTTTGAGCGGAGCACCGCAGGCGGTTGCCAGCTCGCCAGCGGGGCCGCGCGCGCCGTTCGTCCCATCCTCCGATTTTATATGACACACATTGTGTGATGTTATTGTTAATGTGCTCGCCACTGGCTGGTTGCGTGTGTGTGAATAACTTGTGCGCAAAATTGGAAAGCGCGCGACGCTGCAAATTGGGCCGCTGGGTTATTTACGGTGCCTCGGCGCGTTTGACCGAGAGAGCCCGCGCTCTCCTCAAGAAAGCGGGATCCGCCCGAATTACTTCAACCGAGATGGATTTGCGCTCGATCATCGCGCCCGCTTCGAATCTGCATGACACGCCTTCAAACTTTGACGCCAATTGTGTCGCCAGCCACGCATGCAAGCTGCTATCTCATTCCTGCGTTGCGGCTCCCTTCAAATTCATCCCCGTTAAAGCTAGTCTCTTGTGTTCGAGAACTCCGACGATTCCCCCATTCAGGCGTGTCCGATTTGTGAAGCGCTGATCGATATTTCCGACGAAGAGCCGCTTGCGCTCGTCCCGTGCCCATCGTGCGGGGCCGAGATTGCAGTGCGCGGGACGATCGATCACTTTACACTCGTCGATGTGGCCGGGCGCGGAGGGATGGGTGTGGTGTACCGCGCTCTCGATGGGAGCCTGGATCGAGAGGTTGCGCTTAAGCTTTTGCGGAAAGATCACAGCGATAATGCCGCCCTGATCTCTCAGCTCGAAGCTGAGGCTGGGATCACGGCATCAATTAACCACCCGCATGTAGTGAAAGTTTACTCCACAGGGGTGAATGCGGGCCGATTTTACATCGCGATGGAGCTTGTGGATAAGGGTTCGCTGGATGATCTGATCCGCATCCAAGGCCGTGTGGCGGAAGCTCAGGCACTGGAGGTGGCCATCGATATCGCACAAGGGCTGCGGGCGGCGCATCAAGCGGGCCTGATTCATCGCGATGTGAAGCCGGGAAACATTCTGTTTGCGGATGCGCACACGGCGAAGATCGTCGATTTCGGCCTCGCGATATTCATGGCTCAGGAGGAAAGCGTGCGTGGAGAAATCTGGGGAACGCCCTATTACGTGGCACCTGAAAAGCTCGACGATAAGCCGGAGGATTTCCGAAGCGATATTTACTCGCTGGGTGCTTCCCTTTTTCATGCGCTGGCAGGGCGGCCACCGTTTGAGGCGGAGAGTGCCTCACTGGTGGCGCTTAAGCATCTGAAGGCGCAACCGGTCAGCCTGCAAGCATTCGCACCGCATGTTTCAGGCCGCACGGCGTATATCATCAATCGAACGCTGCTAAAAGAGCCCGAGAAGCGATACCAAAGTTACGACGAGCTTATCGAACATTTAGAGTATGCACGCGAGGAGCTTCTTACTGCTCCACAAAAGGTGCAATCCTCCCGCGTTGTACTGGAGGATGAAACTCAGCAGCGGACTTGGGGCTGGGTGACGATGGGGATGATCGCGGTCGTTGCCATTGCGGCGGGGTTGTTTCTCGTATTCCGAAAATCAGGCACCGACCCTAGTGATACGAAGGCTACAGCGACTTCGGGAGTGAATTCTAAGCCGCCGTCTGTGAGTCCCGAGGGTGACGCCGCACGGGCGAAACTCGTGTCTGGGAGCCCGTCCGAAGCTGCTAACGATTTCCGTAAAATCGCATCTCAAACTTCTTCCAGTCAGGTGGATATCAAGTGGAGTGCGCTCCAAGAGGGGCTCGCGGAATTGCTCGTTGCAAAGCCGGACGCCGCACGTATGGCGTTTGACAAAGTCCGGGAGCATCCGCTGCCAGGCCAACGACCGGAGGAACGGCGTCTTGAGGCATTTTTCACGGCGACCGCAGACCGGATGACGGGGAACTCGGCGATACGCCCGAGTTCCGTGGACGACATTAGTAGCACCAGCTACGAAATGTTTAGCCTATTGCTTTTCGGCGTTAAGGACTGGCAACTCGGGGAAGTGGAGGATTCAGCGACTCTCCTGCGCCGTTTTCGAAACGTATCGCCCGATGGTGGAACGGCTTGGATAGCACAACTGAAGCCTCTGGCATCACGCTTCATCGACGAATATACGGGTTTTCAAATGGCCGCGGATCGCTTGAAATCGGCGACGAATCCAGATCAGCGAGCGGATGCACTGGACGAGTTGCGCGGACTGGGCAAGAGTTTTCAAGCCCGGGTCGATGCGTTGTCCGCGCCTTACAAGGAGGAAATGACCGCATTGGAAAAAGCACGTTCACTACCGCCCGTCGAGGGGCTTTATCGGCTGGTGAACCGAAAGACGGGAAAGGTTTTGGACGTCTCGAATCACAGCAAGGACGAAGGTGCGGGGGTTCAGGTTTGGGATAGCGTTGACACGCCAAATCAGCAGTGGAATCTGGCACCGCAGCCGGACGGCACGCTGCGGCTCACGGCGGAGAATAGCGGAAAATCGCTGGAAGAAGATCGCAATTCGGGGCGACTGCGGCAGGCCGGGTGGAAGCAAAAACCTGAGCAAAAGTGGCGTCCCGATTCCTCTGGGCGCGGTTTTTTCAAACTGCTCTCCGCGGCGGATGGCAAGGCGCTGTCCCTATCCAGCGACGATCCGATCCAGCTCGTGACGAGCGCACCGGGCGACGCGTTTGAGCAGCAATGGAAGTTCGTGCCGCTGGCGGTTCGCGTGGGCGACTGGACGGCTGCCGATATCGGGCGCGTGAGTGCTCCGGGTTCCACGGCTCTCGATGCGGGGACTGGCGCGTTCACGATCCGATCCACGGGTGCCGACATCTGGGGCGCGGAAGATTCGACGCACTTCGTTTATCGAAAGGTGTCGGGCGATTTCGAGGTGGTCGCGCGAGTGATGAAGCTGGACAAGCCGGAGTGGAGCAAGACGGGTGTCATGGTGCGCGAGTCGCGTGTCGCAGATGCGCGGAATGTGTCGGTGGTAATGGCGTCCAGCCACGGGCTGTCATTTCAGGTGCGAAAGGCGGCGAAATCGGTGACGACGAGCGTCAAGGACGAAGGCGTGCATCTTCCGCACTGGGTGAAAATTGCGCGACATGGAGATACGTTGACGGGCTATCATTCGAAGGATGGCGTCGAGTGGGTGCAAGTCGCCGCGGAGACGCTGGCGAAGCTGCGCGGAGACGTGTATGCGGGTATCGCAGCGAGTTCGCACATGGATGGGGTGTCGGCGACCTCAGTGGTGCAAGATGTGAAAATCACGCCGACTCCATAGTTCTACGACTCGACAAAGCGCGACCGTTGCGGAATTCTGCGGGTATCATGCAACTCCGCACGTTCCTCCGCCTCCTCCCGCTCCTCACTCTCGCAACCATTGCCGCAGCTCCGTTTTCCGCAGTTGCGGCAGACCGGAAGATTCTCTTTTTCTCAAAGTCGAGCGGCTTCGAGCACTCGGTCATCAGCTACAAAAAGGGGCAGCCGAGTTTTGCCGAAAAGGAGCTCTCGGAACTCGGAGCGAAGAACCACTGGCAGTTCACTTTTTCAAAAGACGGTTCCCTCTTTTCGCCGGAGTATCTAGCACAGTTTGACGCGGTATTTTTCTACACGACCGGCGACCTCACGAAGCCAGGCACCGACGGTGAGCCGCCAATGAGTGCGGCGGGAAAGCAAGCCCTCATCGACTACGTATCGAGTGGCAAGGGCTTCGTCGGCACTCACAGCGCTGCGGATACTTTTCACACGAACAACGAAGACAAAAAGGGACCGGATCGTTACGTGAATCACGGCACCGAGGCAGATGCTTACGTGCGAATGCTCGGAGGAGAATTCATCAAGCATGGCGCGCAGCAATCCGCGAAAATGCGCTGTATCGATCCAGAGTTCCCCGGTTTCGCAAGCCTCAAGGATGGATTTGAAATGACGGAGGAATGGTATTCTCTCAAAGACTTTTCCAGCGACATCCATGTGCTGCTCGTGCAGGAAACCGGGCCGATGAAAGGCATCGAATATCAGCGTCCGCCGTATCCCGCGACTTGGGCGCGGACGCAGGGCAAAGGGCGCGTCTTTTTCACGTCGATGGGGCACCGCGAGGACGTCTGGACGAATCCGATTTTTCAGCAAATCCTCACCGGCGGAATCTCGTGGGCACTCGGCGATGTAAGGGCGGAGGTGCAGCCAAATCTCGACAAAGCGGCTCCGGACTGGGCGACGAATCCGCCCTTTCCCACAGCGCCTGACGCAAAAAAATAGAGCCAGCGCGCTCTGGTTCAAAGCAGATCGTTCGGCTCGTTGAGATTGCGGAAAAGCGGTCGCTGCGAGGGCTCGATCTCGTGGGTGAAGATGAGATTTTGCGCGATCGCTGCACGGACGAAACGCTGCATCGAACGGTCGTCGCCGCGCAGGTGAGTGTCCGCGAGCGAGAGGCATTCGCGAGTGTAAATTGCCGCCAGCGGTTCGAACAAGTCGCCGACTAGGGGCACGACTCCCCCGCCCGTCCGGTCGTGGACCCGCAGGAGTTCGCGCAGGAACGTCGCGTTCATCGACGGCAGATCGACCGCAAGCACGAGCAGCGTTCGATTTTCCGCGCAAAGCAATGCCGCTGCGATGCCTGAGAGCGGGCCGAGCCCGGGAGTCGCATCCTGCACGATCGGAACGCCTGAATCCGCAAAGGACTCCCCCGTGGCCGCCGAGATGAGTAGCTCATCAGGTGCCAGAGTGCGCAGAGTAGCGACTTGGCGTCTCCAGAGCCGCTCTCCATCGATCGCGAGCATCGCTTTGTCGCGCCCCATGCGGCTCGATTTTCCACCCGCGAGCAGGAGCGCAGTGAACCGCGAGGGTCGATTTTCAAACTCGGAGAATGCTGGCCGCGTCCCGCACCCCAGCTGTTTTTCGTGGCTGAAATCAATGTCTGTTTGCATTGCCGGAGGCTGTGGTTAGTTCCCGTTCATGCCGCAGCCAACGATTCGCATCCAGCAGCTTTACATTTCGCCGGGGCACAATTTTTTCGGACACTACCAAATGCTTCCCGGCGAGCATGCGATGAACTCGTGCGAAGAGATTCTGTGTCGTGCGGGGCGCGGGATCGGGGGAGACCGTTTTTTCGATTTCAAGACCGACTACAAAGGGCAGATCACATTTTTTTCGGCTGAGATTTTCGATGAAATGTGCGACGCGCTCGGCGTCCACAATCGGTCCGCCTCCGTCCTGCGGCGCAATGCGATCGTGACAGGTGTAGAATTGAATTCTCTGATCGGACAGGAGTTCGAGATTCAAGGAGTGCGATTTTATGGCACAGGCGAATGTTCCCCCTGCCATTGGATGGATTACGCTTTTGCGCCCGGGGCGGAGGCGTTTTTGAGCGACCGCGGCGGGCTCCGAGCACGGATTCTTACGGACGGCATCTTGCGGTGCAGCCATGAATTTCACGCGCTAAACGAGCCGCCGCTTGACAAGCATTCCGCATAGTCGCTACTACGCCAATTATGCGTGATCTCGTGGCTGTGCTGTTTTTCATCCTCTTGGTTTGTCTTGGGTGGAAGCAGCCATTTTCCTCCCATCTTACGGCACTCGCCGGTGCCGAATCGGATCAAACCAACTCCGCGTCGGTGCCTCCGGCGACCCCTCCACCTGCTCTCCCTGCGCCCCCCATCCCGGTAGAACCGATGCCGCCTCAAGTGCCCACGGATCAGAAGAACCCTATGGACACCCCTCACGACAACACGAAATCAAAATATGCTCGATAGCTTTGGAAAATGGGTGATCTACTTCGTCGTCATCGCTGCGACGATCACGATCGGGTGGAATCAGCCGCTCCGATACCGCTTCATGAGCAAAGCGGATATCGATCTGATAGAGCACCCTGAGCAGCCGCCGACGCCGCGACCGCGGCCGTCGCCGACGCCGTCGCCGACGCCTCCGACTGTGAAAGCCCTGCCCACGCCGACTCCCGTGCCTTGGATGTTCGATCCCAATAGAAGATCATCTCTTGATCGCGGCAACTACGATCAGAGATCAACAGGCTCTTCGTCTTATTTCGATCGTACGAACCGCGGGACGCAATATCCACGCTGACAATCCACGCTGACAAATTGCGCTGCGGCGCGAGTGATTTGTCCCTCGATGGGATTCGACGATTTCCTGTGCTATTCTGCGTCGCGGATTTTTCATGAAGAAAAACCGTCACCCGGCCGTCGAAGATCGAATCCAAGAATACCATGAGAATTTTAATATCGATCCCAGCACTGCTTCTCAGTCTCTCGCTCGCGCTTCCCGGAGTCGGGTTGGCGAAGGACAAACACGATCACGATGATCATCACGACCATCACGACCATCATGACTCGCACGGCCACTCAAACTACAATTACTCGTATGGTTCCTACCGTTACGGATACGGCTACCCATCGTATGGATATCGAAACTACGGATACCACCCTTACTACTACGATTCGGGACCGACCATCGGCCTCTCTTTTAGCACGCGACCGAGCTATTACTCCTCTCCGACGTACCGCGGTCAAGTCGTGGACGGTTACTCGAGCAGCCTCGCAGTAGACGTGCAACGTGCGCTCCGCAGCCAGGGTTACTACCGTGGCGCGATCGACGGCGAGGTGGGACCGGGCACGCGCTCAGCGATCCGTTCGTATCAGGCGCGGCATGGCCTGACGATCACCGGCAACATCAGCTCTTCGCTGCTGAGATCGCTCGGCGTCTCGTAACGCGCGTGGATTTGCGACAGCCGGGCTCGGGAAAATTCCGGGTTCCGGCTTTCGTCGGTTAGCCGTCCAGACGGCCTTAGTTTAGCCAGCGGCGCACTTTCGCGTCATCCTCCATCGGGCCGACGACCGCCACGCCGAGTCGCCCACGGTGGAGGCAAAAGCAGGCGACATCCTGCACGTCTTCCGCTCTAACGGCGTTGATCTTTTTCTCGAGTTCTTCCGGGCTCATGATTTTGCCGTAGCCGATGATGCTCTCGCCCATCCACATCATTTGGTTCGTCGTGCTTTCGAGGCCCATGAGCGTCTGTCCGATCGTGTAATCTTTTGCCTGCTGCAATTCGGATTTCGTCGGCTTGCCGTGGCAGATCGCCTTGAGTTCGCGCAGGATCATTTTGAGCGCCTTTTGGAGATTTGAGTGGTCCAGCCCGGCGCTAATGTGGATCGCGCCGGTGTCTTCCAAGGTCACCATGCTCGTCGCCACGTTGTAGCAGTAGCCGTGTTGCTCTCGGAGTTTTTGAAAAAGACGCGAGCTCATGTTTTCGCCGAGGATGACGCTCAACAGCTTGAGAGCAAACCGCCGTTCGTCCTGTCTGCCGATTGCGTGAAAACCCATCGCAACATGTGTCTGCTCAGTCTCTTGCTTAAAAAGCGAGATGCGCGGATCGCCATCCTGAAGTGGTGCGCGACTAAAGCGCGGCCGGCGTCCTGACGGCAGCTTCAAAAGCGCGGGCTTCAGCAAGGCGACTGCCTCATCGTGATTGATTTTCCCCGCGACCGTCACGATTGTCGTGTGCCCGTTGTAGTTTCGCTCGAGGAAAGCCCGCAACTCGCGGCGCTTGAATGAATTTACTGTCTCAACCGTACCCGTGAGCGGTCGGCCGAGCGCGTGCCCGGGCCACATCGTCTCCGTGAGGAGCTCCTGCGCGTGCTGCGCCGGGTGATCGCGATACATCATGATTTCCTCTCGCACGACATCCCGCTCTCGATCGATCTCTGCCGGTGCCAGTTCGCTATTCAGATACATATCACTCAGCACATCGCACAGCTTCGGCAGATGCTGCGCCGCCGCTTTCGCATAAAAACAGGTGTGATCCTCTGTCGTGAACGCATTCAGATACCCGCCGATCCCCTCCACCGCCTCGCTAAGTTGCCGCGCAGTCCGGCGCTTCGTTCCTTTGAAAAGCAGATGCTCGAGAAAATGTGCGATGCCGCTCTGCGCGGGCGTTTCGTGCCGCCCGCCGATCGCCGCCCAATATCCGACGCTCACACTTTTCATGTGCGGCATGGACACCGATGCGATGCGCGCGCCGTTACTCAGAGTGGTCTGCCGATAGTCGTGTTCCATCAAAAATGTCTTAGAATTTCTCCAATCGTCCGTGATTAGAGCTTTTGCGGTGTTTTCTTTTTCTTCCGCAAATCGAGCACATGCTCTGCCAGGTCGAGATCGTGCGGAAATGTGATCTTAAAATTCCAATCCTCGTTTTTCAGGAGCGCGATTTTTTTTCCGAACCGCTGCACCGCCGACACCTCATCCGTCACCATCTCGTGCTTCGCCATGAGCGCCGCGTAAGCCTGCAGGATGAGCCCGCTGCTGAAAACCTGCGGCGTCTGCATCGCCCACAGTCCCGTGCGCTCCACGCTCTCGGCGACCATCTGCTCGACGGACGCACGCTTTACCGTGTCGGGAATCGGCGATGCGCAGCACGCCGCACCATGCTGCCGCGCCATGTCGAGACAGGCGCGGATCAACTTTGGAGTCGTGAGCGGGCGCGCGCCATCGTGGATCGCCACAAATTCACTCGACTCGCTCTCGATCGCCTGAAGGCCCATCCAGACCGACAAGTGCCTCTCCGCGCCGCCGGCGATCACGCGACTCACCTTTGGCAGTTTCTCACGGTCGATCAGCGCCTGAAATTCCTCCACGCGATCCTCGCGCGCCACGATGATGACCTCCCCAATTTCCTTCGCATCCGAAAAGGCTTTCAGCGAATGCCACACCACGGGCTTGCCCGCGAGCGGGGTGAAAAGTTTGTCGAAACCCATCCGGCGCGAACTCCCGGCGGCGACGATGATTGCGCTTACCATGTAGGGATTTTGGAGAAAGTGAGACGCCTTCTTGCGGCAGAGGAAATCCCGAAAGGGCGGGACTCAATGCGAAGTCTGGAAAACATCGGGCGCGAACCCTAGTGCAAGCCCCGAGAGGCGCAAATTGTTTCACCACGCGCTCGACACCCACAAAGCCGCGCGCTAGACGCCGGGCATGCCCATGCTCAAAGAATTCAAAGACTTCATCAATCGCGGTAACGTCGTGGACCTCGCCGTCGGCGTCGTTATCGGCGCGGCGTTCGGGAGCATCGTCAAGTCCGTGGTTGACGACATCATCATGCCGCCCGTGGGCAAGATTCTGGGCAACCTGGATTTCAGCAACCTCTACGTCCCGCTCTCCGAGAAAATCACGCCCGGGCTCGCGCTCGCGGATGCGAAGAAACTCGGCCCCGTCATCGCCTACGGCAATTTCCTCACGATCCTCATCAACTTTCTCATCGTCGCGTTCTTCATCTTTCTCGTGGTGAAAGCGATGAACACCCTGAAAAAGAAGGAAGCGCCAAAGCCCGCCGAACCGGCGTCCGACCCGAAAGACGTGCTGCTCCTCGAGCAAATCCTCGACGTGCTGAAAAGCGACGCCTCCCGGCGGCCGTAAGCGCGATCGGTTAGGCTGAAAAACTCTCCCCGCACGAGCAGTGCGCCACGGCGTTTGGGTTGGTCACCTTAAAGCCGCCTTTCTGCAAATCGTCGCTGTAATCGAGCAGAGAGCCACTCACGAAAAGCGCGCTCTTTGGATCGATCACCACGCGCACGCCCGCCGACGGCACGATGATGTCGCGGTTCGCCGGTCCATCGACGAGGTCCATTTTATACTGAAGGCCTGAGCAGCCGCCACCGATCACCGCCACGCGCAACGCACCCTGCGGACGCCCCTGCCGCGTGAGCAGCGAAGTCAATTTTGCTCCAGCGTTCTCGGTCACCTTCACGAGCTTCTCGTTGCCGAGTTTCGTCTTGATTTCAGCAGTCTGCGGCGCGGGCGTCATGAGCGGTAAAAGTAGGGCCGCCGCGCCGCTTGTCCACACCGCGCGGCGACTTGTGGTTCAAGCTGCCGCGGCTTCCTCTCGATTCGCGAGGTGCTCGGCGGCGATGCCTTCCAGGCCGGCGAGCGATTCGACTTGGGCAAATTTTTCGCGCAACCGCTTTGCCTCTGGCATCCCGCGTGAATAGGCCATCAGCCGCGCGCGCATAGAGTGCATCGTCGACCCCTCCGCGCCGCGCCGCTCGACTGCGAGCCGACAGTGCCGTGCAATGTGCGCCCATTGCGCCTCCATCGGCGGCGGAGGCGGCACCACGCCGGTCGCGAGGTACTCCTTGATCTCCGCGAAAATCCACGGCGCGCACATCGCAGCGCGGCCGATCATCACGCCACTCACTCCGCTCGACATGCGCCGCTCCACGTCGCGCGCGCCGGTGATGTCGCCATTGCCGATCACCGGGATTTTCACCGCGGCGGCGACCTGCGCGATCACGTCCCAATCCGCTTCGCCGCTGTATCCCTGCTCCTTCGTGCGCCCATGCACCGCGATCGCCTGCACGCCCGCGCCCTCCAGCACGCGCGCCGTCGTCGTAGCGTTCACCTGCGCCGCGCTCCAGCCGGTTCGGATTTTCGCCGTCACGGGAAAAGGAGCCGCCGCTTTCACGACCGCGCGCGTCACCTTCTCGAGAAGTGGGCAGTCTCGCAAAAGCGATGATCCGCCATTCTTGCTCACGACTTTATTCACCGGGCAGCCGAAATTCAGGTCGATGAAGTCGGGCTGTTTCCACTCCAGGATCATCCGCGCCGCTTCGCCGAGATGCCCCGGATCTGCGCCGAAAATCTGCACGCCGAGCGGCCGTTCCTCCTCGACAAAATCGAGATATTCCATCGTCCGTTCATTACGACGAAAGACGCCCTCCGCTGACACGAACTCCGTCACCATGACATCGGCCCCCTGCTCCTTGCAGAGCTGCCGGAAAATCGTGTCCGACACGCCTGCCATCGGCGCGAGATAGAGCGGAAAACGATCGTGAAACCAAGGAAGCATCGGCACACATCTTAGCTTGTCGTCCGTTCAACGCCAATGCTTCGAGACGCTCGGTTTTGATCGCGCGCCAAACCTGTTATATTGGATCCGCATTTTCACCGAAATGCCTGCTCAATCGCATCTCCACCTCCGCGCCGCAGGCCTCGCCGTGCTCGCCATCGCGGTGCTCCTTGCCTGCGGCGTCGCCTATGCGCTGAGGCTCGAACGGCGCTACATCCACGGGCTCGCACCGGAGATGTTCGGGCTGAAAAATCAGGGCATCGCGCTGCAGAAAACCGCCTTTGCGCAGGGCGACCTCCTGCCGCTCTACGGCAGCTCGGAACTCATGAAGGCGATCCCCGACAAGGCCAGCCTCTTCTTCCGCAGATACCCGAGCGACTTCAGCGTCTTCCCCATCGGCAAAGCCGGCACCACGCCCCTCATCATCCTCGAAAAACTCGCCGCCCTCGGTCCCGCGGTGCGCGATAAAAAAGTCGCGATCTCGATCTCGCCAACGTGGTTTTTCATCGAGCAAATCAACCCGCGCTACTACGACGGCAACTTCTCCGTGCTACAGGCCAATCAACTCGTCTTCAGCCACTCACTCAGCGCGGATTTAAAGCGCGACGTCGCCTGCCGAATGCTCAGTTATCCCCACTCGCTAGCTCACCACTCGATGCTCGACTTCGGCCTCCACCGCCTCGTCGGCGGCGCGTGGCGGGATTCCATCGCCATCGATTTCATCCGACCGCTGGCTGCGCTCGAGCAGGCGGTCGCGCGCGCCCAGGATCATTTCGAAAGCGCGATTTACATCCTGCATCACCACATGCGCGCCAATCCGCCGCGGCGTCCCGGCGAGCTCGATTGGGAGCGCCTCATCACGAAAATGACCGCGCTCGCTTCTCCGTATCGCGGTGCCGATGCCAGCGAGCCCGTGCCGGACGAAATCGAGCAATTCGGCGGCGGCGACCGCGAATTCATGACGACGATGAGCCGCGCCCACGAGTGGGAAAATCTCGAACTCCTGCTGCGCGGGATGCGCGAACTGCACATGCGGCCGCTGCTGCTGACCATGCCGCTGAATGGCGTGCATTTCGACCGGCTCCGCATTTCCGCAGCCTCCCGCGCCTCGTTTTATGACCGGATGCGCGCGCTCGCCGACAAGTATGAGACGCCGCTCGTGGACTTCCGCGAGCACGAGCACGACCCGAAATTTCTCGTCGATGCGCACGACCACATGAGCGTCGAGGGATGGATTTATTTTAACGAAGCACTCGACGATTTTTCCCACGACCGGGGGAAAATCGCGTCGCTCCCCCACCCCGCGCGGCGCTGAATTGGCGCACGGATTTTCCGCCACGCAGAAAAGCGCGCGCAGAACTTTTTTGTGGCAAAGCGGCTTTGTGCAGCTATTTCCCCCGTCCCGCTCATGTCCAACAAAACGCTCGTCATCGCCGAAAAACCCAGTGTCGCCAGTGATCTGGCAAAGGCGCTGGGAGGTTTCAAAAAGGAGGGAGATTATTTCGAGAGCACGAATTTCGTCATTTCATCGGCGGTTGGGCATCTGCTGCAAATCGCTCCACCCGAGGGCTTTGAGCCGGCGCGTGGAAAGTGGAAGATCGAGAATCTCCCTTCGCTGCCGCCGGAATTCGCGCTCGTGCCGATCGAGAAAAATGTCGGTCGGCTGAACACTCTCAAGCGGCTTTTGAAGCGCAAAGACGTCGGCGAAGTGATCAACGCGTGCGATGCCGGGCGCGAGGGAGAGCTGATTTTCCGCAACCTCGTCCGCGCGAGCGGCGTGAAGAAACCGTCGAAGCGGTTGTGGCTGCAATCGATGACCACCGAGGCGATTCGCACGGCATTTCAGCGGCTGCGCTCGGACGCGGAAATGCAGCCGCTCGCCGACGCCGCCATGAGCCGGAGCGAGGCGGATTGGCTGGTCGGCATCAATGCGACGCGCGCTCTCACGGCGTTCAATTCGCAGGGCGGCGGCTTCAACAAGACGACCTCCGGGCGCGTGCAGACGCCGACGCTCGCGATCCTCGCCGAGCGCGAGCAGCGCATCCGGGCGTTCGTTCCGCGCACGTATTTCGAGGTGCTCGCGGATTTCGGCGTGAAAGCTGGCAGCTACCGCGGACGCTGGTTCGATCCGAGTTTCAAGAAAGGCGCGGAGGACGACGCGCGGGCCGAGCGCATTTGGGATCACGAGCAAGCCGACGCGATCAAGGCGAAATGTGACGGCAAGCCGGGGTCGATCGAGGAGGAGAAAAAGCCGACGACGCAAGCGCCTCCCCTGCTCTACGACCTGACGACTTTGCAGCGGGAAGCCAACGGGCGCTTCGGATTTCCCGCAAAGATGACGCTCCAAATCGCGCAGGCGCTCTACGAAAAGCACAAGGCGCTCACGTATCCCCGGACCGATTCGCGATACCTGCCGGAGGATCATCTCGGCACGGCGGAGCGCGTGATGATGAGCTTCGAGGATCGCTCACTTTCCACCCACGCCGAAAAGGCGCTGGAGAAGGGCTGGGTGCGGCCGAACAAGCGTATTTTCAACAACGCGAAGGTCAGCGATCACTTCGCGATCGTGCCTACCGGTACGGTTCCGGGGAATCTTTCGGAGACCGAGGCGAAGCTCTACGACATGGTCGCGCGGCGCTTCATCGCGGTGTTTTATCCGGCGGCGCAATTCGAGGTGACCACGCGAATCACGACCGTCGAGGAGGAGAAATTCAAGACGGACGGGAAGATCATCGTCGATCCGGGCTGGCTCGCGGTTTATGGAAAACAGGCCGAGGGCGAAGGCGAAAATGACAAGGCGATCGTGGTGGTCGCGGCGAATGAGCCAGCGCGGACCGAGGCAATCGAGGTGAAGGAAAGCGAGACGAAGCCGCCGGCGCGTTTCAATGAAGCGACGCTGCTGAGTGCGATGGAAGGCGCGGGGAAGCTCATCGACGACGAGGAACTGCGCGAGGCAATGAGCGAGCGCGGGCTCGGCACGCCGGCGACGCGCGCGCAAATCATCGAGGGGCTGATCCTCGAGGGCTACATCATCCGGCAGGCGCGCGAACTCATCGTCACGGCGAAAGGGCTGTCGCTCATCACGCTGCTGCGCGACCTGAACGCCGAGACCCTGACCAAGCCGGAACTCACCGGCGAATGGGAGTCGAAGCTGAAGCTGATGGAAAAAGGGCAGCTGTCGCGCGCTGATTTCATGGAGCAAATCCGCGCGCTCACGACCGATGTCGTGGAGAAAGTGCGAGGCGGAATGGGCAAGGAAGTGCGTGGGGAATTTCACCCGCTCGAAGTGGCGTGCCCGAAGTGCGGCACGGCTCCGTTCAAGGAAACTTTCCGCGCCTACGAGTGCGCGAATCCCGAGTGCAGGCTGCTCATTTGGAAATCGATGGCAGGGCGCGAACTCGAACGCGAGGAGGTCGTCACTTTGCTAAAAGACAAAGTCGTTGGACCGCTCGAAGGCTTCCGAAGCAAGCTGGGACGGCCTTTTGCGGCCGCCGTGAAGCTTGATCCCGAGACGTGGAAACAGAGCTTCGACTTTGAAAACGATGAGGGGACGAATGGCGAGGCGATCGTGCCGATCGTCGCTGAGCCGGTCGGAAAATGCCGCGTCTGCGAGAGCGGCCAGGTCTTCGAGACGGCGAATGCGTTCATCTGCGAAAATGTGCCGCAGAAGAAATGCACGTTCCGCATGGGCAAGATGATCCTGCAGCGTGAAATCCCGCGGGTGGAGGCGGCGAAGATTTTGGCGACGGGCAAAACGTCGCTGCTTCAGAAGTTCGTGTCGTCGAAAACCAAGCGGACATTCGCGGCATACCTGACGCTCGGCGAGGGCGGAAAGGTTGGGTTCGAATTCGAGCCCCGCGCAAAAAAGCCGGTGAAGCCGAAGCTGACGAAAGCCGCGCTGACGGCGAAGTAGCGCCCAGCGCGCGAACTCCGGGTAGGGCACGCGCGTTCGACAATCACACCGCCGCGAGCTGCAGTCGCGGGTCCTCGGCGATTACCTCGCCGAGTGAATTCCAGCCGTCTTCATCGAATGCTTGAAACGCATTCAGATACACCGCCACCACGCCCGCATCGTGCGTCGCGAGCAGCGAATCCACCACGCGCTTCACATCCTCTTTCGGCGGTGCGGGTGGGAGATTTTCCATCGTCCCGTTTTCATCGTGCGTGATGCCGAAGCCATCGAGGAATTCGCACAGCAGCTTCGCATGCGCGCCCACGAGCCAGATTTGCAGGAGATGCACGGCCACTCCCTCGTTCTGCTTTTTCGTGAGCACATCCTGCATCCACGCGTGGCGCTTCTCGCGCGGCATCCGCTCGACGAAAATCGCGCGGAGTTTCCGCTGCTTCGCCAGCGTGTCGATCGTCGCCTTGTAGAGCGCCTTCTCCTTGTCGAATAGGAACGCAAAAAGCTGGCTTGCGGTAGCCGGCGGCATGTGGGCGAAAATCTCGTGAGGCTGGAGCATAAAGTTGGGGCGCGGAGACTACGGACGCGCGGCTCGGATTCAATGCGGAATCGCGGGGGTCTCGCGTCGCACCTCCACACCGCGCGGGACGCGGAGCACAATCGCATTGAGAAAATATCGGTGATGCGGAAACCGCGTCTCACCGCGCGCCGAGAGCACGAGCGTCGCGCCTTTTCGCTCCGCGGAAAAATCGAGCGGCCACTGCGCCGCTGGCGTCAGGGACGGCCCGGGCTCGTGCGAATGATAGCCCGCCGCGACAAGCACAGGACGCGCGGCCACCACGATCGCACCGCTCCCCACGCCCACCGCCGCCGCGCGTGCCGCACTCGCGCGGAGCACCACCGTCGAGACCCCATCGCTCGGAAATTTCCACCTCCGCTCATCCGGCGGATGCCCGCATCCCGCGAGCAGCAGCAGGAGCGGGAGCAAGCGGAGTGGCGACATCGGTGGATTGCGATGCTATCCTTTTCGTCCACTTCGATACATGAAAACCACCACCCTCACGCTCGCACTCGGCGCTCTCATCTTCACCATGCACAGCCGCGCTGCCGACCCTGCGCCCACAGCCGCGAAACCTACTGCACACGAAGCCAAGCCCATGAAAGACGCCATCCCCACCGACGAAGAACTCCGCAAAAAACTCACGCCGATGCAGTATGCCGTGACGCGCGAAAACGAGACAGAGCAGCCATTCACCAACGAATTTAATAAGACACACGACGCCGGCATCTACGTGGACATCATCTCGGGCAAGCCGCTCTTTTCCTCGAAAGACAAGTTCGATTCCGAATGCGGATGGCCGGCATTCACCAAGCCAATCAACGACAAGGAAGTGAAGGAACTCTCCGACAAAACGCACGGAATGGAGCGCATCGAAGTCCGCTCGAAGACCGGCGACGCGCACCTCGGGCACGTCTTCAATGACGGCCCGAAAGAAAGCGGCGGCCTCCGCTACTGCATCAATTCCGCATCGCTGCGCTTCATCCCGAAAGCCAAAATGGCCGAGGCCGGCTACGGCGACCTGCTGCACATCTTCGGCGAAAAAGACGCGCCTGCAGTGAAGAAGTAACGCGTTGCCATTGCGGCGCGCGCCCGTATCGTCGCCGACACACATGCAGGGGAGCCGTCTCGGCTGAGAGGTCCGTTTTTTCGAGAGAAAAGTCGGACGACCCTTTGAACCTGATCCGGCTCGCACCGGCGAAGGGAGCCAAGAATCTCAGCCGTGCCGCTTTCCCGCAAAGCGCACGGCTTTTTCTTTTCCCTCAACTCGCAACCCTCGACCCTCAACTTCTCCATGATCGCCACCAAAGACTCCATCGAACCGCACAGCAGCGAGCAGCTCCCCGCCAGCACCCGCGTCTATGTGAAAGGCGAAATCTTTCCCGATGTGCGCGTGCCGTTTCGCGAGATCGAGCTTTCGCCCACGAAGACATTCAGCGGCGAGATGCAGGTGAACGAGCCGGTGCGCGTTTATGACTGCGCGGGGCCGTGGGGCGATCCCGATTTCATCGGCACCTCCGAGGACGGCCTCCCGACCCCGCGTGCTGCATGGGTCGCCTCCCGCGAAGATGTCGCGCCGTACGACGGCCGCGAAGTCCTCCCACAGGACAACGGATACCTCTCCGGCAAACACGCCGAATACGCGAGCAGCGCAGAGCGCAACCGGCTCGTGGAATTCCCCGGCCTGCGCGGCCAGCGCCGCCGTCCGCTCAAGGCCAGCGCGGGGCATCCGGTCACCCAGCTTTGGTATGCGCGGCAGGGCATCATCACGCCGGAGATGGAATACATCGCCATCCGTGAGAACTTGGGCCGCGCGAAGATCGCCGAGCTTTCGCAGGACATCCGTCGCGACGATCTCGACAAGCAGCACGCCGGTTCCGCGCAGCTCCAGAACGAATACACGCCATCCATCTTCCGCCGTTTCCCGCAGCGCATCCCGGTGGAGATCACGCCCGAATTCGTCCGCAGCGAAGTCGCCGCCGGGCGCGCCATCATCCCGGCGAATATCAATCACCCCGAGCTCGAGCCGATGATCATCGGCCGCAATTTCCTCGTGAAGATCAACGCCAACATCGGCAACAGCGCCGTCGCGTCGAGCATCGAGGAGGAGGTCGAGAAAATGCGCTGGGCCACCAAGTGGGGCGCCGACACCGTCATGGACCTCAGCACCGGCAAGAACATCCACGCCACGCGCGAATGGATCCTACGCAACAGCCCCGTGCCCATCGGCACCGTGCCCATCTACCAGGCGCTGGAGAAAGTGAACGGCAAGGCCGAGGACCTCACCTGGGAACTCTTCCGCGACACGCTCATCGAGCAGGCCGAGCAGGGCGTGGATTATTTCACCATCCACGCCGGCGTGCTCCTGCGCTTCGTCCCGCTCACTGCCTCGCGCATGACCGGCATCGTCAGTCGCGGCGGCAGCATCATGGCGAAATGGTGCCTTTCGCATCACCAGGAAAATTTCCTCTACACCCACTGGGACGACATTTGCGACATCATGGCCGCCTACGATGTCAGCTTCAGCATCGGCGACGGACTGCGCCCCGGCTCCATCGCCGACGCCAATGACCGCGCGCAGTTTGGCGAACTCGAAGTGCAGGGCGAACTCACCCGCCGCGCCTGGGCCAAAGGCGTCCAAGTCATGAACGAAGGCCCCGGCCACGTCCCCATGCACCTCATCGAGGAAAACATGGCCAAACAGCTCGAATGGTGCGGCGAAGCTCCGTTCTACACCCTCGGCCCGCTCACCACCGACATCGCCCCCGGTTACGATCACATCACCAGCGGCATCGGTGCCGCGATGATCGGCTGGTATGGCTGCGCCATGCTCTGCTACGTCACGCCCAAGGAACACCTCGGCCTGCCCAACAAGCAGGACGTGAAGGAAGGCGTCATCACCTACAAACTCGCCGCCCACGCCGCCGATCTCGCCAAAGGCCACCCCGGCGCCCAATACCGCGACAACGCCCTGAGCAAAGCCCGCTTCGAATTCCGCTGGGAGGATCAGTTCAACCTCGGCCTCGACCCCGAGCGCGCCCGCGAATTCCACGACGAAACCCTCCCGCAGGAAGGCGCCAAAACCGCCCACTTTTGCAGCATGTGCGGCCCGCACTTCTGCTCGATGAAGATCACCGAAGACGTCCGCAAATACGCCGCCGAACAGGCGATCTCGGAAGAAGAAGCGCTGGCGAAAGGGATGCAGGAGAAGTCGAAGGAGTTCGTCGAGAAAGGCGCGGAGGTATACGCGAAGGCTTAGGCGCGCACTCTTGCCCGCTCGGCAGTTCCCAATGTCCTTCCAACCACCATTCCCGAAACTGGCGGCGCCCCGCTTCAGGTGGCACTCGAGGCGGGCGAAATCTTGTTTATTCTCGGTGCGAACGGAACCGGAAAGTCGAGCCTCATCCAGCGGTTGAACAAGAGCCATGCTAAGGACACGCGCTGGATATCGGCGCACCGCCAAAACTGGTTCGATGCAGAGTCAATTAGCCTTTCGCCCCAGCAGAAGCGCCAGACGGAACAAAATATCCGCGCATACGATGCTCGATCGGACTCGCGATGGAAAGATCACGCCGCAGCGCAACGGGCCGATATTGCGGTTTACGAACTCGTTGAAGCGGAGAACGTCGACGCCCGTGCTATCGCAAAGGCGGTGCGAGCTGAAGACTCGCGGCGCGTAGATGAGTTAAAGAAAGCAGACCCTCCTATTAGAGTTATCAATGAGCTACTGAAAGCGTCGAACCTGCCGATCGAACTTTCCCTTCAAGACAACGAGCAAGTCATGGCCTCTAAATCCGGCTGCGCTCCATACAGCATAGCGCACCTTTCGGATGGTGAACGCAATGCGCTCCTCATCGCCGCTAATGTGCTCACGGCAAAAACTGGAACATTAATTCTCGTCGATGAACCTGAAAGGCACCTCCATCGTTCGATCATTTCCCCGCTCCTGACCCAGCTTTTCAAAAAGCGGAGGGATTGCGCGTTTATTGTCTCCACACATGACGTGCTGCTGCCGCTCGACAACCCTAGAGCCCGCACCCTGCTTATCCGCGGATGCAGTTACAAAAACACCGAAGTGGCGGCGTGGGATGCGGACCTTGTTCCCTCAGACGCGGAAATAGATGAAGTCCTCAAGGGCGACATACTCGGTTCACGGAAGAAGATTCTCTTCGTGGAAGGAACAGGCCGAAGTCTCGACCAACCGCTCTACAGCCTCATTTTCCCAGAAGTGTCCGTGGTCCCGAAGTCGAGTTGCCGCGATGTCGAGCACGCGGTCACGGGCGTCCGCGGCGCCGCAAATCTGCACTGGCTTCGTGCATTTGGAATCGTGGACAGCGACGGGCGACCGACGGCGGAAATCGAGGAACTAAAGCTGCAAGGTGTCTATGCCGTTCCGGCGTATTCTATCGAAGCCCTTTATTACCATCCGGATATCCAACGACGTGTAACCGAGCGTCATGCGGCGGTGACAGGTGCCAATCCGCAGATACAACTCGCAAACGCCAAGACCGCGGCGCTTACGGCAATCAAAAGGGCACGCGGACCGAATGAGCGAAAAGGTGGCGGAAAAAGCAATTCGCGCAGAAGTTTTCCGGCACATTCCAGGCAAGGCCGAAGTGAGAGCGGGACTCCCCTTCAACCTCAGCATTGATATCGCCGCCGCCGTCGCGATGGAACGTGCTCGACTCGACACGGCGGTTGCCGCGAATGATCTGGAAGCGCTGATCGTCCGTTACCCCGTTCGGGAGACGCCGGCGCTTTCGGAGATCGCAGGACACCTTGGCTTCCAAGATCGAGACCAATACGAAAGCGCCGTTCAAAAGCTGCTGATTGATGATGCCGCGGCGGTGACATTTGTCCGCTCTCTTTTTGGAACCCTGTGGCAAGACATCTTATCGGCGTAGTTTCGGATTCAACCCTTTCAGGGTTGACGGTTTGGTTGGGTGGGATGGACCCAGGGTAGTTTCGTTGGAACGAAACAACCCTGGGCTGGATGATGGAACGCCGTTGGCGTTCACGGCGTGCGCTTCGCGCCGCGCCATTCCTACCAACGTAGCCACGGCTCAATCCCAACGGGATTAAATCATCCAGCCCAAGGTTGCCCGCTGCGGGCTACCTTGGGAACCGCAACCACCACACGCCTCAACCCTGAAAGGGTTGAATCATCGGGCGAAAGACGCGCCGATTCGCACCGCCGCCGGATTTCCCCGCCGCGGCGTCGCCGGGTGGACGTGATGCAACCCCGTTGGGGTTGATGATTCTTTGGGGGCGAACCCAGGGTAGGTGCTCGTGCCTCGCACCAACCCTGGGCTGACTGATGAAATCCCGTTGGGATTCGCACTGCGGCGGTGGTGCCAATGGATGATGGTGCGGTGTTTATGGACTTACGGACGACGGTGGTAACGCAACGCACGGGGACGATCGGGCAAATGTGATTGGATGCGGGCGATCCCGGCAACCGAACCGACCGTGCCGAATCACACGTTAAACTGGCTCTCCACCGTCGGGCCGCCAACCCACCGGTGTCCTCCGCCAATCCCAACGGGATTGAAATCATCCAGCCCAGGGTTGCCCGCCGCGGGCTACCTTGGGAACACGTCATCAACCGGCATCAACTCTGAAAGAGTTGAATCAGCTCGGACGGCCACCCACGCTGACGCCATGGCGCAATCGCTCGCAAAGATCCTCCTGCACACGGTCTTCTCGACCAAGGATCGCCGCCCTTTCCTCCGCGATGAACCGCTCCGCGAGGAACTCCACCGCTACCTCGGCGGCATCCTCACGAACCTCGGTTGCCAGCCCCTAATCATCGGCGGAGTCGAGGATCATGTGCATCTGCTCTTCGCACTTTCCCGCACGGCGACGGTGGCAGATGTGGTGAAGGAATTGAAACGCGGCTCCTCCGTGTGGCTGAAGACCAAATCGCCCACCGAGGAGGCGGAGGGGGATCTAGGAGGTCGGCGCATGGACATCAAGGTGAATCCCGAGATGACCCTGGCTCCGGAGAGGCCGATGGGCGTTCAGCCCACGGTGAGTTAGACATCTAGACGGCGAGGAAAGCGGTTCGCGCGATTGACCGTGGGTGAGCCTGCGCTCAGCTTCCGACCCGTCAGAGCACCCACTCCGTTCGCCTTTTCGCACCTCGACATGAATACAGAAACGCTCCCGTCAGAATCCCACCAAAAACCCCTTCGGATGTGGCCGGCGCTGGTGCTCATGGCGATCATCGTTCTTTGCCGATACGTGCCCGGCTTCATCGAAGGCGCGAGCAGTCAGTTTTGGTATGTGCCGGTGTTCTTTCCGTTGCTCGCCAGTGTGCTGATCCTGATCTGGTGGCTGGCGGGGAGCCGCGCCACAGGGCGCGAGAAGCTCATGGGCTTCTTCGGGTTCCTCCTGGCGTTGGCGGTGATCGTGTTGCTGAGCCATCCCACCATGCGAGGGCTGATCACCACCTATCTGACGGTGCCGCTCGGAGTGACTGGCTTTGGACTCGGCGCTTTCGGCAGTCGCTACCAGCCATCGAATCAGCGCGTTCGTGCCGTGCTGATCGGGGCCGTGCTGGCGATGTCCATCACCATGCTTTTGCAAAGCTATGGAATCACCGGCGCCTATGTGTTTGAGCTGCATTCGCGCTGGTCTCCGGCCCCGGGCGCGGGTTCGTGGACCAAAGTCGCTCCGGCGACGGCAGAGAGCGCAGGCGCAGCAATCGAAACAGCAATCGAAACAGCAATCGCCACGGCCGAATGGCCCGGATTCCGCGGAGCGGATCGCCTGGGACACACCAAGGCGCCCAATCTGGCGACGGACTGGCAGGCGAATCCGCCGAAGTTGCTTTGGAAAAAACCCGTCGGCGCAGGCTGGTCGTCGTTTGCGGTCGCGGGACCATTCGCCTTTACGCAGGAGCAACGCGGGCCCAACGAAGTCGTGGCCTGCTACGAGGTCGCCACGGGCAATGAGGTCTGGACGCAGCAACGCGAGGCCCGGTTCGACGAACCGATGGGCGGCCCCGGTCCGCGCGCCACACCGACGCTGGCCGATGGCGCGGTATTCGTCACGAGTGCCTCGGGAATGCTGCAACGCTTGAAGGCGAGCACGGGCGAAGTGGTGTGGCAGCAGGATTTCAAAAGTCTCAGCGGGCGCGCGGCGCCTCCCATGTGGGGCTACGCGGCCTCGCCGCTGGTGACCAACTCACTGGTCATCATCTACGCCGGTGGTGCGGGCGACAAAGGAATCATGGGCTTCGACGCCGCGAGCGGGCAACCCAAGTGGTCCGTGGCTTGCGGCCCCGAATCGTATAGCTCGCCCCAACTCAGCAAGGTTCTCGGCGAAGATACGCTCTTGATGCTGACCAACGATGGCTTGCTCCTGCTCGATCCCGCCACCGGCAAGGTGCGGCTGAACTACGAGTGGAAGTTTCAAGGTTACCGCGCGCTGCAACCGACGGTCATCGGCGAGGACGTGATCTTGCTGCCCACTCCGATGTCGGAAGGCACGCGCGCGATTCGCGTGAGCAAGAAGGGCGAGCAACTCGCGGCCGAAGAACTCTGGACCTCGAAGCAGTTGAGGACCGACTTTTCCGAACTCATTGCGCATCACGGTTATCTCTACGGCATCGATGGCTCATTGTTCAGTTGCATCGATCTCAAGACCGGCACGCGCGCATGGAAAGGTGGGCGCTACGGCAAAGGCCAGGCGCTGCTCCTGGAGTCATCCGACCAGATCTTGATTGCCGCGGAGGACGGTCGCATCGTCCTGCTGCAATCCGATCCCGCGGCGCACAAGGAGATCACTTCCTTCCAGGCGCTCCAGGGCAAGACGTGGAATCATCCCGCGCTCGTCGGCGACAAGCTGCTCGTACGCAATGCCACCGAAGCCGCGTGCTATGCGCTGCCCGTAGTGCCTTGATCCAATCCAAGGAAGCGGAATGCCGCCACTGCGGGCGCTGCCGTGACTGGAAAAGCTGGAGCTGATCGACCGCTTGCGCGAGCGATATCTTTCGCTCCAGCGGATGCAACTGTGCGCGGTAGCAGCACGCTTGGCGGAGAGTTAAAACCGGAATTCTGTTTCGTCACCCGCGGCGGGCGGCCTCGATCTTGGCGACGTCGATTTTGCCCATCTCCATCATCGCGGTGAAGGCGCGCTTGGCTTCCTCCCCGCCGGCGGCGATCGCCTCGGTCAGGACGCGCGGAGTGATTTGCCATGAGAGGCCCCAGCGGTCCTGGCACCAGCCGCACTCGCTCGCTTCCCCGCCGTTGTCGATAATGGCGTTCCAGTAGCGGTCGGTCTCCTCCTGGGTATCGGTTGCGATCTGGAAGGAGAAGGCGCAGCTGTGTTTGAACTGCGGCCCGCCGTTGATGCCGGCGCAGGGAATGCCGAGGATCGTGAACTCGACGATGAGGATGTCGCCAGCTTTGCCCGATGGATAGTCGCTGGGCGCGTGGTGGACCGCCGTCACTTCGCTCTCCGGAAACGTGGACGCATAAAAGCGCGCCGCGTCGAGGGCATCCTTATCGAACCACAGGCAAACGGTGTTTTTGGAAGTCGTCGTTTTCATCGAGTTAATTTCTTCCGCTCCGGTTCAGCGTGGAAGCCCAAAGACGTTTGGCATTTCTGGTTTCCGAAGTCTCCTCCAGCCGTGAACCCCGAACTTCAGCGCATCAGCCAAGCCAATGAAGCGGAACGCCGCCGCCGGCGCGCGCTGCCGTGGCTGGAAAAACTGGCGATGCTCGACCGGTTGCGCGACGGGCACCTTTCGCTCCGGAGGATGTGCCCCGCGCCCTGCGGCGACGCGCTTAACGGCAAGGCATCACGCCGTCTTCTGCTCCGCCTTGAGCGTCGCCATGTCGATGACGAAACGGTATTTCACGTCGCTCCTGGCCACGCGTTCCCATGCTTGATTGATGTCCTGCATCGAGGTCATTTCGATCTCGGGCTGGACGTCGTGCTCGGCGCAGAAATCGAGCATTTCCTGGGTTTCTTTGATGCCGCCGATGGCGGAGCCAGCGAGGGAACGGCGTTGCATGAGAAGCGGGAAAACTTGGGGCGAAGGATGCGGCGTGGCGGGAGCGCCGACCAGGACCATGGTGCCGTCGAGTTTCAGTAGATTGATGAAGGGGTCGAGGTTGTGCGAGGCGGCGACGGTGTTGACGATGAGGTCGAGCTGGCCGGCGTATTTCGCCATTTCTTCTTCGTTTTTGGAAATGACCACTTCATCGGCACCGAGCTTTTTGCCATCGGCAACCTTGTCGGGCGAGGTGGTGAAGAGGATGACTTTCGCGCCCATGGCGTGGGCGAGCTTTACACCCATGTGGCCGAGACCGCCGAGACCGACAATGCCGACGGTCTTTCCCGGACCGGCGTGCCAGTGGCGCAGGGGTGAGTAAGTGGTGATGCCCGCGCAAAGAAGCGGCGCGGCTTTGGCCGGATCGAGGCTGGCGGGGACGCGCAGGACGTAGTTTTCATCCACGACGATGACGGTGGAATAACCGCCCTGCGTCCGATCGCCGGTTTGTTTCTCGACGCCCATGTAGGTGCCCGACATGCCTTCGATGCAGTAGTTCTCGAGGTCCGCCTGGCAGTTTTCGCAATGGCGGCAGCTTTCGACGATGCACCCGACGCCGACGACGTCTCCGATCTTGTGTTTAGTCACGTTTTTTCCGATCTGCACGACCTTGCCGACGATTTCGTGCCCGACGACTTGCGGATACGTGACCGGCATCCATTCGCTGCGCGCATAGTGCAAATCGGAATGGCAGACGCCGCAAAACAGGATGTCGATCTGCACATCGCCGTCGCCGACCTCGCGACGCTGGAAGTCCCAGGATTTGAGCGGAGATTTCGGGTCGAAGGAGGCGTAGGAATGGGCGTCGATCATAGGTCGTGGATGAGAGTTGGTTTAGCTGAATGATACGATTTGGAGCTGCTGGAGCGACCAGAAATCGTCAGCGAGCCACAACAACTGGGCGTTCCCGTTCCGACGTGTCGAATATTTTGTACGCATCTCGCGTGAAGCGCCGAGTTCCTGAGTCCGGGCCTCGCGTTCCCAGTTCGTCCGAAGCAGCTGGCCGGTCAGGCTTTCGCGCTTTTGCCGAGCTTTAGCTCGATGCCGATCGGGCAGTGATCGGAACCCATCACTTCGGGATAAATCTTTGCGGACTTGATCTTCGTTTTCAACGCCGCCGAGCAGAGAAAGTAATCGATGCGCCAGCCGATATTCCGCGCGCGGGCGCCGGTCATCACGCTCCACCAAGTGTAGTGCCCGCCATCTTTCTGGAATACGCGAAAAGTATCCACGAACCCCGCGTCCACGAACGCCGAAAACCCCGCGCGTTCCTCCGGCGTGAAGCCGTGCGTCTTCACGTTGACCTTTGGCCGCGCGAGATCGATCTCCGTGTGCGCCACGTTCAGATCGCCGCACCAGAGCACCGGCTTCGTCGCCTCCAGCCTCTGGAGATACGCGAGAAGATCACGGTCCCACTGTTGGCGATACGGCAACCGCGTCAGCTCGCGCTTCGAGTTCGGCACATAGATATTCACGAGGAAAAAATCCGTATATTCCGCCGTGATCACGCGCCCCTCCTGATCGTGCTCGCCGATGCCGAGGCCATAGGTCACCGCCACCGGCGGCGTCTTCGTGAAAATCACCGTCCCCGAGTACCCCTTCTTCACGGCCGAATTCCAAAACGCCGTGTATTCCGCCAGCGACTCCGGCACCACCACCTGATCCGGCGAAGCCTTCGTCTCCTGCAAACAAACGATGTCCGGCTGCTCACGATGGATGAAATCCTCGAACCCCTTCTTCAAGACCGCGCGGATGCCATTCACGTTCCAAGAGATGATTTTCATGCGCGCAAGAACGTCACGAAATGCTTGTTACAGCAAGCAGGAGAAAACAGACCGTCGTCGCGATAATCGGTGCAAGCCACGAGATCACGAGCTTCAAAGGCCTCGGCGAAATCTCCGCCGGCGAGTTCAAGGATTTCATCGGCAAAAACATCCGCCTCGACCCGGTGAACCTCCACCACCTCCACAGCAGCGACGAACTGCTCTCCTTCTTCATGGGCAAAAACACCCCCGACCGCCAGGGCTTCATTATCGCCAACCTGCGCGTGGAAAAAGATCTGGTGGAAGCGGTGGCGTGAGGCTGTCGCACATCACACAGATGGAAAAGCAAGTGCTTCCGCCAGGTCCCTCGTTTGCGGAAAATCCCCCGGTTTGAAATTGGTTCGAAGTGAACGCATCAAGGCGTCGCCATTCTTGCAGCCTGCCAAGGGTGAAAGCTCATTCAAAAGCTCTTTTCCCGGCAGAAATTGCAAAGCGGCCATTATGTCTTTTCTATCGATTGCTGTTTGAATGGTGGCCAGCACCGCATCAAAATCGGACTCCAGTTTTGATTCCGAAGTGAACTCAATCGCCTTCGTTCGCTCATCGGATGCGGCATCCTTTATCGCAGACAGCATCTCATCTCGTGTTTTCGAGGCCGCGAGCAGTTTCTTTGTGACGCTAATGCCCAGCTTTAAGTTCTTCTCGAAAAATAGACGCTTTGCGGCGACCACTAATTTATCTCGATTCAGCATTTCAAGAATTCGATCTTCAACAATGGAAGAAGTCAGTGGCATGTCCATCGACCCAATTCGCGTAGCAACCGCCGTGATAATTGCAGGGATACAAAGATAGGATTCGGCTTCATGAAGTGTCAGCCCTTTCACGCTAGTTGAAATTAGTGACTTCAAATATTCCTCACTGCGAAAGTCCATATCGATCACACCAAGCATCCCAATTTTGGAAGTGATCTTATCCCACAAACCAGACTTGTTAATAATCGGCAACACCTCCGTGCAACCGCCGGCAGGATAGATTTCAACCTCTGTATCCGACAGCAACCACCGGTAAAAAATTGAATCGAAGGACTTCTCATGGCCCTCTGTGACTAGAACACGGTTGGCGGTAAGAAAGCCAGGAATGGCGCCAAGAAACGTTGAGACTTCTGATCTCGGCAGACTTTCGAGTCCTGTAAATTCTTCCAGGTGATCCGCGTTGCTGCTCAGCACGTAGACCTTCTCGACGTTCCGCCTCAACGCGAAGCTTATGCTGTGGGTCGCATATATGAATGTTTTGTCTGGAAATTCATTTTCTATGAGAGTCCAAAGACGCGCTGCCAAATCCGGATGCAGATTCAATTCCGGCTCGTCGGCGATGATGAGTGTTTGATCGTCCGCTAACTCAATCAAGTCAGCTAAAATAGAGAACACTTGTTTTTCTCCATCAGAGAAATGTGAAGGCCCATATTCCTGTCCCTTCTGCTGGGCGACGAGTGTCTTGTTTTTCTGACTGTATGACAAAGCGATGCCCGGAAAGATCTCGGTGAAGAGGGCAAACAATCGTTCGAGCGGCGGAAGCGGACGCGTAGGGCATTTACCGGGCGACCCACTCGCTATCCATTTCTCAACAGTATCCGAGTGTTGCGCTTTGATCTCCGCGTCGCGTTTGTCGAGGACAATGAGTGCATCGAGAACGCGACCCGCCAGCTTCTTGTCCCTCTTCTGTTCGTAGTGCTTTTCAGCCCCCTCCATTGTCATATAATTTCCGACTTGGGGACCCTCGGGTTGAACAACATCTTTAATCACCATGGTGCGCCCCCCTTCAATATAGATGACCTTTCTTCGCTGGTTCGTGCCCTTTTGGTCTACGCCCGCTTTCTTTAGCTCCTCTAGCAGCTTTGATTTCCCTGAGCCGTTCGCTCCGAGAATGACGTTGATCCGTTTGAACACGAATTCGTGGTTCGGGAATCTAGGAGAAACGTGTTTCATTGTGGGTTAGGGCCTATTTCCGGTCTTCATTTGGCGTCAGTGTCGGGATGACCAACCGACCGAGGCGGCGATAGATGTGGAAATCGAAGTCGAGGGTCCAGACGCGGGGCTTGTCGTGGAGTTCGGCGAGGCGGACGAGGCAGGCGTCGGCGAGGGACATCGGTTGGTCGCGGTAACGGCGTATGAGCTGGCGGAGTGGGGCGAGTTCGCTCTCGACGGAGAAGGCGATGTTGAGCACGCCGCGTTCGATCAGCGCCAGCAGCGGGTCGGTGTCGCAGCCGTGGCGGCGCAGGATGTGCGCGGCTTCGGCGAGCACGGGTTCGCAGGTAAGCAGCGGCGGACGGAGCGTCGCCATCGTCTCGCACGCCCAGCGGTGATGCTGCGCTCCTCGGACGAGGAAGGCGACGAGCGGCCCGGTGTCGGCGATGACGACTTCTCTCACTGGCCGAAGTCGTCGAGGTATTTCGGGTTTGTGGCGATATCGCTCGGTCCCTTGAGGCAGCCCGCCAAGTCACCCGCGAGGTCGAGACACGAGGCCGCGCGATTTTTGCTCGGAGTGAGCAGCATCTGCTCGACACACTCGCGAATCACGGCGGACTTCGACGTGCGCCGTCGCTGCGCTTCTTCCGCCAACCGCGAGTCGAGCGTATCAGGGACTTTGAGCGAGATGGTCGTCATGTTCGGAAGGTATTACGCACGCTGCATTCTGGCAATACTGGAAGTTTGAGGACGATTCTCGCGGCGACTTATCGGAGTGCGTGAATCACGTCGCTGCTTACCTTGAATGGCGATGACTTCGCGGTCTTTGGGGAGTTTTCGTGCGTCGGAGTTGCTTGAAGTTCAATCAGATGTCAGAGGCGAGAAAAGCACGGCCCTCTCGCCGCACGCTCACTTTCGCAAATCGTAACAGAGGATCCGCGGCTGGGCGCCGCCGCCGGGCGTGGGCGTGCTCTGGATGAGGTAGAGCAGACCACGGTGAATGGTCGGCGGAGCGAAGGTTTCCGGCGCGGAAAAAGGACGCATCTCGGCCAGCACTTCCGGGCCTTTCGGCGTGAGACGCAGGCTCATGAACTGCCCGAATTCCCCCGTGGCAAAGATGCCGTCGGCGGTCGCGAGCAGGTTGCCGCGGCCGATGTTCAGCGTGCGCCAGAGCTCTTCGCCCGACTGCAGGTCGAGGCAGAAAAGCACGGCGCTGCGCTCGTTTTTCTCGGTGATGCCGTAGAGGTAGCGTTGCTCGCGCACGAGCGGGGTCATGAACTGCACGTTGATCTTCGGCAGGGCTTTGAAGACGGTGGGTTTAAGGTCCGCGCCCACGTCGAGGAGGACGCCGCCTTCGGTGTAGGCTTCGCTCATGAAGATGCGCGATCCGACGACTCTCGGGGTCGAGGCATTGACGGAGGCCGGGCGCGTGGCCCGCCACGGAAAGGCGAAGTCCAGGGCGCCATCGGCGGGATCGACGCAGAGCAGTCCGCCGTGGGGCGGGATGGTCTTTCCGCCCGCGAAGACGAGCACGCGGTCCCGGCCGTGGAGTGTCGCGGAAATGGGCGAGGCGTAGCTGCCATCCCACGGCTGGCGTGTGACCCAGACAAGGCGGCCTGTCATTTTCTCGAAGGCGGCGACGGCGTAGTCGTTCTTCCCGCCGAGGTTCAAAATGAGGAGGTCGCCGTGGATCAGGGGCGCGCCACCTTTGCCGAAGAAATCGGTCTCCACGGCCATCTCGCGCCCGAGATCGCGCTCCCAGATGACGCTGCCGCTGGCGAGGTCGAAGCACTGCACCAGCGCGCGGGTGCCGATGAAATAGACGCGGTCACCATCGATGGTCGGCGGTGCCTGGGGACCTTCGGAATAGCCAAACGCCTGCCCGAAATCGATGGGCGTTTCGTGGAACCAAAAGCGTTTGCCCGTCTTCGCGTCGAGGCACTCGAGGATCTCCACTTTATCGAGCCGATGCGCCATGAGCAGTCTCCCGCGGGCAGCGACGGGCGGTGCGAAGCCTTTGCCCCGCTGCACTTCCCAGAGCAGAATCGGCTCGCTGCCTTCTTTCCATGTGGTGACGAGGCCGCTTTCCTTTGAGGTGAGATCGTAGTTCGCGCCGAGAAAATGCGGCCAGTCGTCGGTCACCGCATCGGGCGGGAGTGGCTTCGGTAAGGCATGTGAAGTGAGCCGGTCGAACGTCGCGGCTTCCGCGATGGGCTTGCTCGGCGGGTGGACTTCCGGCGGTGCGGGATCGTTCGCGATGCGTTCCCCGCGCGCTGAAGTGAGATGAAGCGCGACGAGGAGGAGGATGCGGAGTGGTTTCATGACAAAGCGAAGTGTAACGGTTCGTCGGGCCGAGCGGACTGGCTTTTATTGGCGGACATATCCCTCCCCCGGACCAAGACGGAAGAACGATGAGCAAAGCCCGCCTGCCGGCCTCGTCCGTGAGGCCGGCAGGCGTTCGAGGCGTTCGGAGTTTACGCGAGGTCGAAGCGGTCGAGGTTCATGACTTTCGACCAGGCGGCGACGAAGTCGGTGATGAACTTTTGCTCGCCGTCGGCGCTGGCATAGACTTCGGCGAGGGCGCGGAGTATGGATTTGGAGCCGAAGACGAGGTCGGTGCGGGTGCCGGTCCACTTCTGGGCACCGGTTTTCCGATCGAAGGCGGCAAAGGCGTTGCCGCAGGGTGAGACCTGTTTCCACTCCGTGCCCATATCGAGCAAGTTCATGAAGAAGTCGTTGGTTAGCGATTCGGGGCGGCTGGTGAGGACGCCATGGCTGGTCTGACCGGCGTTGGTATTCAGCACGCGCAGGCCGCCGATGAGCGCGGTCAATTCGGGCGCGGTGAGCGTGAGGAGCTGCGCTTTGTCGATCAGCAGCGCCTCGGCGGGGACGGTATATTTTCCTTTGAGGTAATTGCGGAAACCATCGGCGATCGGCTCGAGCACGGCGAAAGCCTCGACGTCGGTTTGGTCCTCCGAGGCGTCCATGCGACCGGGCGTGAAGGGCACGGTCACGTCGTGGCCGCCATTCTTCGCCGCCTGCTCGATCC
>JBBQZX010000039.1:0-30512 GCA_038207335.1 Chthoniobacterales bacterium
CTCACCGCCGACGCCATCGCCGAGACCGCCGAGTTCTTCAGCTTCGGCACGAACGACCTCACCCAGACCGCCCTCGGCATCAGCCGCGACGACATGGGGAATTTCCTCCTGCCCTACACCGAGAACGAAGTCTTCACCAAAAACCCCTTCGCCAGCCTCGACCAGACCGGCGTCGGCGAGCTCGTGAAGATCGCGATTGAAAAGGGCCGCAAGACCCGCCCCGACATCAAGCTCGGCATCTGCGGCGAACACGGCGGCGACCCCGACAGCGTGAAATTCTTCCACCGCGTCGGCCTGAACTACGTCTCCTGCAGCCCCTTCCGCGTCCCCGTCGCCCGCCTCGCCGCCGCCCAAGCCGCCATCGAGGAAAAGCGCGCCACCGCCAAAGCCCCGGCCCCCAAAGCCAAAGCGAAAGCCAAAAAGAAGTAAGCCACGGCCTACACCACAAAAATCAAACCAGCCGTCCCGGGAAACCGGGACGGCTTTTTGTTTCTACGGTTTTCGCCTTTGACGCATGCGCGACAGCACGGGTTCAAAGTCGAACTTGCGTGCGCCGCCATCCCTGCCTATGCGCCATAGCGCCGGAGGCTCGCTCTGAGCGGTGAGCCGCATCATGGTTTCATACCCGTTGAGGATGCACTGAGCCTTCCCTGCACGCGTTGCGCCGTTCAGGCCGAGGAGCACAAAGACGAAAGCTCGTGATGATTCGAGCCGCGCCAGAAACAGCGGACTTCTTGTCGTGTCATCATCTCCGGTGATGACAATCCAGCCCCTTTCGCCGACGACAGGCAGCCAGTCCTCATCCGCAGCAGTGCTGAGAAATTCCTCGTCGTGAAGGACGACGGCGAGGCCTTCCGCCGTGAGAAGGTCTCGGAAGGTTCGCCCTCCCGAGTTGCGATCGATGAAGAGGGTCGGCGAATCAGGCCGCGAGCTGTTCATGCCCTCGAACCCATCGGATAGCCTCTTCGACTTCCTCGAACGTCGCGCCGTAATCCTCGGCCAAGTCCTTCAACCGCTCACCAGCCACAAACCTCGCATTGATCGCATCCGCCCCGACTGCAAGCCGGGCCAGACACGGGCGCCCAAAGTTTACCGTTGGATCGAGAACAATCGACTCCTGCCGTTCGTGGTCTCGCGTGGGAAAAAACTGACCGGCGTAGCCATCCGTGCCGTATCGGAGTTGCATCAAGCCCTCTTTGAGGATGTCGGGATCGACGATCTGTCCCCTTTCGGACAGCGAAATCAATTGGGCATCTATGTTCACGAATAAATGCTTTTTGTCGTGAAAAAAGTCCCGATGTGCGAGGAAATGCAGATCGCCGTCGATCGTTCGGAGGTAGTCCATCGCAGCGCGGAAATGTTTCAGCGGAAAACCGTAGCGCCGCCGGATAGCGAGGAGCACATGCGCCTCCACCAGATCGAGAAACGAAATGGGGACACCTTTCGACTTCCGATCCGCAAACACGGGCTCCGAGCGACGCTGCTCGCCTGCAGCGGTGTAATTCCTCCCATCGAACCAAGCACGCAATGTCGAGGCATTGGCTCCGAGATACCGTGCCGCCTCCGCTACCGAGTAGGCAGGGAGTAATTTGATCTCTGCCGGAGCGGAACGATCCATCCTTACATCTACGTCGATTTCAAGAGCCTTTCCAAGGCAGATCGCCGAAGTTTTTTTGCCCTCGTTCCCACGCTTACGCTTCGCCGGGCCTGATCGTCAGGGGGCCTACTCCGGGCGGATCATCTCGAAGCGGTCTGTGGTGCGGCAGTACCAGTGGGGGCTGGCCATGCGGCCGATGACTTGGTAGCGGTCGCTGCGGATGCGTAGGGTCTCGGGGTCGATGAGTTCGTCGCGGATGTGGGCGCGCTTCACGAGGCCGATCACCAGGCGGTTTCCTCCGATTTGGAGCGTGCCCCACTCCACGCATTCGAGGCTCGCGGGGGCGTCGGCGATTCGCGGCACCTTCACCGCCGTGCCCGGGATGGTCGCCAGCCCTGCCGCGACGACTTCACTTTTGCCGAAAGGCAGGGTCGCCGCCGTCTTGTTCATCGCCTCGGCGAGCGCTTCATCCACCAGATTCACCACGAATTCATGCCCGGCGCGGATATTCTTCGCGGTGTCCTTCGGCGTCCCGTCATCGCGGTCGCCGGGGCAGAAGCCGACGATCGGCGGGTTCGCACCGAGGACGTTGAAGAAGCTGAACGGCGCGGCATTCACCACGCCCTCCGGCCCGAGCGTCGTCACCCACGCGATCGGGCGCGGCGTGTTCACCTTCGAGATCGAGTTCCATGCTCGTAAAACGTCCCGCCCCCACATCCCGGCCTTGCCGCTCGTCCCACGCTTCGGATTCCTATTCGCACCGATGTCCGGTATTGCTCTTGCTAGAATCCCCGGTTTGCTTCCCCCGTCTGCCAGCCATCACCCTCCACCTACTTCGCCATGAAAATCACCCTTGCCCGTTTCCTCGCCCTCCTCTTCATCTTCGCCGCAGCCGCGCCTGCCTTTGCCGCCTCGCCGAAGCCCGGTCGCTATAAAGGAACCTGCATCTTCACCCAGACCCTCGCCGAGAGCGGCCTCGTCGTGAAAAAGACCTTCGCGGTCACCGGCCGCATCCGCGACAACTTCACGTGCATCTTCCTCGGCGCACCCACCGGCGTTGCCACCAATCGCGTGGATGGGCGCCTCTTCTCCGGCACCATCAATACCGGCCTCATCAAATTTGGCAGCTTCACGGGCGTCGATAACGACGGCAACACATTCACCGGCCAAAACCTCCCCTACACCTTCACCGCCGGCACCCTCCGGCTCGACTGGACCTTTACCTTCGATTACGGCCAGACCTTCGGCGACACGGTCAACCGCCGCGTCTTCCTCCTGAAGCGCATCGGCGACTGACGCTTGGGGATCCAGAGGTTGGGGAGGCCGGCGGTGGTGAGCTTTTCGCGGAGGTCGGCGGCGGCGATGTCGGGGACGGTGAGGAGGACGAGGGCTTCGCCTTTTGCCTAGTCTGGGATGGCAGTAACGGCAATGAGGCGTTCGTCTTCGGGGAGGTCGAAGAGGCTGGCGATGCGGGTCTCGATGGTTTCGTGTGGGACCATTTCACCGGCGATTTTACTGAAGCGGGAGAGGCGGCCCTCGATGTAGAGGAAGCCGTCTTCGTCGAAGCGGGCGAGGTCGCCGGTCTTGAACCAGCCGTCGCGGAGGACTTCGGCGGTGCGAGCGGGGTCGTGGAGGTAGCCTTCGAAAGTGTGAGGGTGCGCGGAGGAGTCTGCGGGGGCATTCCGAAAAGTGGGTACTAAAATCGACACCCTCTCGAGCTCTCTGTAAATTCCTCGAATTGTCTCAAATCGCCCACTTTTCCTCAACGCTCCACCGACGTACCCCGCAAACCGCTCGCGAAGCCCGACGCGGCAAAAAGGCTCAGGGCTGGGGGATGGGGATGGTGAATTGGGCGCGCTTTTTGCCGGGGGTGGCGCGGTTGGCGATGGTGGCGTTGATGCGGACGGAGCCATCGGCGTCGATGCCGTGGGCGGCACCGCTGGAGGTGGTGGCGGCGCTGAGGGCGCTGATGCCGGAGATGGTGCCGAAGAGGTCGGAGTTAAGGTAGAGGTAGCTGCCGTTGCGGGCGAGGAGGGTGACTTTGCCGGTGTTGTCGAGGGCCCAGATGCCGTCGCTGGTCTTGGCGGTGACGTCGGCGGAGGGGGTGCCGGCGAGTTTGGCCTCGAAGATGGGGGTGCTGCCGGGGCTGTCGGGGAGGACGAGGTTGGTAAATTTGGCGAAGTCGCTGTATTGCGGGGCGGGGTCGCCGGCACGGACGATGAGGCGGAGGGGAGCGGTGCCGTCGGTCCACCAGATGCCGGTGTTGCCGCTTTTTACGACGAGGTTGGCGGTGAAAGCGATAGAGCCCGCGGGGCCTTGGACGGGGTTGCCGAAGCTCTTGAATTTGACGCCGTCGAGGGGGGCGGCGTCGGTGCCGGGGGCTTCGCTGCCTTCGCGGGCGATGAGGGTGAGGCCGGCGGCGTTTTGCTGGAGGAGGACGGTGTCGTCTGCTTTGGTGACGCCGGGGCCGATCTCGAGGGTGGCGGGGAAGGTGACGCCGTCGGGGCCGAAGCCGGGGGTGCCGATGGTTTTGATGACTTCGCCGGCGAGGGGGGCGGCGAGGGGGGCGGCGAGGGGAGTGCCAGTGGTGGCCCATATATTCCAGTCGGCCTGGGTGGTGGCGGTGGAAGGGATGGTAAAGAGCTGGGTGGATTTGTCGTTGAAGGTGAGGCGGACGCCGAGAGAGTCGTCGGTGGCGCGCCAGCGGCCTTCGCCGAGGGTGCCGTTGTAGCCGAGGAGAGTGCCGATGATGGAGACTTTGGCGGGGCCGCGAGGGTCGTCTTTTCGCACGAGGATGTGGGCGGCGCCGGTGCCGGTGGCGGCCGCGAGGGCGATGTTGTTTTTAGCAGTGACGCCGGTGCCGGAGAGCTGGATGAGGAAGAAGGGGCTGGTGCCGTCGCCGTCGATGGAGAGGAATTTGCGGATGACTGCGCCGCCACCGCCTTCGATGGCGTCGCCGGTGCGGGCGACGATGCGGAGGGGTGGGGTGCGGAGGCCGGCGACGAGGATGACGTCGTTGGCGGCGGTGACGGCGGGGTCTGCGCCGCTGGCGGGGTGTCGGCGGAGCGTGAGGAGGGCAGTGTCGCCGGAGGGATCGCCGATTTTGAGGATATCGAGGCCGTCGAGAATGGTGGGGTCGCTGCCTAACTGGAGTTTCACTTTTCCATCGGAGCCGAGGAGGGCGGGAACTTTCTTTTTGCCGATGAGGATGCTGCCGAGGGTGGGCGTCTGGGGCACGGCGCCGACGGAGGCGAGGGTGACGCCCTGGTCGGCGTCGGGGACTTGCTCGCCCTCGACGAGGGGGACGCCGGGGCTCTGAATCTGCGGCGGGTAGGGCTCGAAGACGGCGACGGTGTAGCCGGCGGGGACGTTTTGGTCGTTGCCGGGATAGGAGGACTGGCCGCCGACGTTGACATACTTTTTCACCTGCTCGGTGGAAAGGCTGGCCGCCCAATAGACGGAGCTGAGCGGGGTGAGCGGCTCGACGCCGAGCCAGTAGCGGTGGCCTCTGATGAGGGTGACGACCGGTTCGTTGGGCTTGGGATTGCCGTAGTTGTGGTAGGCGAAGTAGCCGCTCCACCGGCCGACGGTGATGCCGGTGACGGGGTAGCTGCCGAGAATGCCGCCGAGGACGCCGCCGGCATCGGTGTAAAGTGTGACGCGGGCGCTGGTCTCCGTGCCGCCGCCGTTCGCGAGGAGGATGACCTGGATGTATTCCATGGGGCCGGACACCCGTGCCGTGAAGCGGTATGCCGCGGCCTGCGAGCCGGAGCCGACGCTGCTCCCGTTGATCGCATCGGAAAAGTCCGTGAAGCTGCTGTAGGGCGGGAAGATTTCCGTATCGAGGCTCGAATAGGTGTGGGCATCGTCGCCGGGCGCGGCCACGAGATGCCCCGCTGCGAGGAAGATGAGTGCGCTGGAGATGAGGCGGAGTGTCTTCATGGTGAAAGTGCGAGTGTTTCCCGAAATGGGAGGCGCTGCGGTGCCCGCAAGTGCGCCGGCTAGCGAAGGCGCTCCCGGCGGATTGTCAACCGACTTTCTGCCTCACGCGAGCACGTCGCGGATCACTTTTCCATGCACGTCGGTGAGCCGGAAGTCGCGGCCGCCGAAGCGGTAGGTGAGCTTTTCGTGGTCGATGCCGAGGAGGTGGAACATCGTGGCGTAGAGGTCGTACATGGTCGTGATATTCTCCACGGCATGGTAGCCGAGGTCGTCGGTCGCGCCGTAGGCCGTGCCGCCGCGGATGCCGCCGCCGGCCATCCAGACGCTGAAGCCTGTGGGGTTGTGATCGCGTCCGTCACTGCCCTGCGAGAAGGGCGTGCGCCCAAACTCCCCGGCCCACAAGACGAGCGTCTGGTCGAAGAGGCCGCGCGCTTTGAGGTCCGTGATGAGCCCCGCGAGCGGCTGATCCACCTGGAAGGCCATCGCGCCGTGGCCGTCCTTGAGCTTCGCGTGCTGATCCCACGGGTTCGGCGGATTGCCGAGGCCGATGCCTTTGCTCAGGCAGGTCAGCTCCACGAAGCGCACGCCGCGCTCCACGAGCCGCCGCGCGACGAGACACTGCCGCGCGTAACCGGCCTTTTCCGCGTCGCTCGAGTCGAGCCCGTAGAGCTTCTTGGTGGCGTCGCTTTCGCCCGCGATGTCGCACAACTCAGGCACCGCCGTCTGCATCCGGTAGGCCGTCTCGTAGTTCTTGATCGCCGCCTCGACCTGCGGCTCGTTTGCCGTCCGCAGAAAGCGCTCATCCATGCCGCGGATGAAATCGAGCCGCTCCCGCTGGCTCCCATCGCTCTCGCGCGGCTTGATATTCGCCAGGGCCTCCGCGGCGTCCGCCTTCAGGATCGACGCCTGATTTTCGCCCGGCAGGTAGCCATTGCTCCACACGCCGACGCCCCCGAGCGGCGGCGTGGCATTCCCGCTCTCCAGCACGATGAAGCCCGGCAGGTCGCGATTTTCCGTCCCCAGCCCGTAGCACGTCCACGCCCCCGCGCTCGGATGGCCCATGAAAGGGAAGCCGGTGTGCGCGACGTAATTCCCCTGCGCGTGCTCGTTTACCTTGCTGGTCATCGAGCGGATCACGGCGAGGTCGTCCGCGCATCCGGCGAGGTGGGGGAAAAGCTCACTCACCGCGAGCCCGCTCTGCCCGCGCGGACGCGACTCCCACGGGCTTCCCATGATGTTCCCGTTCTCGTTGAAAACCGTGCGCTCCACCGGCACCGGCATCGCCTGCCCATGCCGCCGCGACAGCTCGGGCTTCGGGTCGAAGCTGTCCACCTGCGACACACCGCCCGACATGTAGGCGAAAATCACGTGCTTCACCCGCGCCGGGAAGTCCGTCCCCGCCGCGCGCATTTCCGCCCCGTAGCTCCGCTCCGAAAGCAGCCCCCCCAGCGCCACCGCCCCAAATCCCATCGAACATCGCCGCAGCATCTCGCGCCGCGAAAGCGCAGCGCTTGGGAAGTTATCAGGGAACATCACGCCTCAACAAACCACCATCCGCGCCCGAGTCGTAGGATTAAAATGAACGCTCCTGAGCGAGCCCTTCACGGCGTCGTCTGCAGCACCTTGCCGGGAATGAGAAACATCCGCCGGGGCTCATTGCAGATCAGCAGATTCGGCCCGTTGCCACCGAGCATTGTCCCCACCGCACCCGTACACTGGCGCCCCCGCCGCAGTCCATCCCCCCGTGAACCGATAAAAATACAGCGACCCCTCCCCGCACGCGATCAAGTCCTCCGCAATCCCCGCCGCATTCGGATACGCGCATACACTCGGATTGATACTCGAATGCCGCAGCGCCACCCCATCCTCCCCCGCCACCAGCCGCTTCCCCTCCAGCTCAAACCCCGTCGCACTCGTATTGCGATAAAACGTAAAATTCCCCTGCCTCGACCCCGTCACCAAATCCCTCTCATGCCCCGCTCCCAGCGCCTCCGTCCCATCCCCATTCTCCAGCACCGCCACACATCCCGGCGACCCCACCTCCCCAGCACCACCCGTCCCGTCTCCCGGAACTCCATCTTCTCCCGATCGAACACCATCCGCACCAGCTCCCCCTTCACCACCCACACCCCCGCACCGTCCCATCCGCCTCATCGAAAATCGTCCCCTTCCCCCCCACCGCGCACCGAACCTCCACCGGCTGCGCGAACACCGGCGCCCCCCGACTCCGCCGTCCCCACCCAGCGGAAAAGATGCAACCTCTGCACCCCCCAAACCCCGCCACGAACAAATCCGGCATCCTCCCCCCAAACACCCGCGCATACCCCAGCACCTCGTGATACAAATTCACCAGCGCCAGCGGCCCCCGTCCCCCCGGCGGCAAATGCGGCTCCACCGCCCCTGCCCCGCCCGGCATCCCCACACAGATTAGGAGGAAAAATCGCACCCATCTTCGCGCATCGGGCCAGAGCAAACATCGCATTCATCACAGCCTATCAGACAACATCCAACTCGCCCCAAACGTCAACAGCCACCTTCTGCAACCCAAAACGCCGGACCAAAGCCTCGTCAGCCTCGCAAAAACAACTATGAGTGATCAAAATATCAACGGTCAGTGCTTTTCCATAAACTGTCAGCTCCCTCCACAATGCACTCAACTCTTCCGAAGAAAGGCTTGCGGCGACACCCATGACCCCACCCTCCACCATGAAGAATATTAATACATTGAGCCGCAGCTCCCAATGACTACGTAAGATTGTAGACCTCAAGCGAGCTAACGCTGCCCTCGTGGAACGGCTTAACTCGGCAAAGCCATTTATCAGCCGTCGAGTCCATGTGTGTAAGCTCGTTGTGGGGGGAAGCTCACAAGTAGTCTCGCCGATTACGACATTCTAGGAGCAGACGGAACAAAGTTTGAGGTCAAGTTTTCCCCATTGAACATCCCTCACAAACGCGCTGTGTCCCATCACTGTATTGGGGTCATCTGCTAGGATCTGGTGGCGCTAAACGGTTTCATCGATTAATTATTATTTGACAGACCTACGCTCAGTTTTACCGCTTATACTGCGACCCGCGGTCTCCTTACGTCATTTGCGGCATTCTTCCGCAGCGTCGAACGACTAATGCGCAAAGACGCAATTATTCAGATTGGCACGAATCCCAAAGCGACACTGAGTGAGACAGGAAGGGGCTTTTTCGTCACTTTTACGTTACTAGATTACCAGCTCCAATACCGATACAATCATACATAACTCAAATTTCCAACAGAATGCGCTGGACGTCACTCAGTGATCGGATTGATTAAGTTTTTATCACTAGCATCTTCTGACACCCTGAGACAATCGTTCACCTTACACGTCTATTCTATACGATCTAGGCTCAGACCCGGACGCGTTCCATCAGCGACTCGAAGCGGTAGGTGGCGGGACGGCGCCCTGTGGAAAAGCGGATGGTCTGGAGCAGCCCTTCATCCAGCAGCACCCGTGTGAAACGGGAGACTGTGGCCTCGTTGCTTTCATGAAAATGGTCAGTCCGACCGCTCGATTACATCTTCACGCAGCCCATCTTTCGCAACAACGGCTTCACCAACAAAAGCGGCATCCCGGCCACCATTGCCGTCAATATATCCAGTATTTTGAGCGATAAACTCTTTTGGAGTGCATGGATTCGCATCAAGCAATTTTGCCCCTCACAATTCTTAAGATATGAGAAGCAAACTATTTTGATCGCTCCGTTTTCACAACAAAGTCTTCGGATTTTTCACAGAATGCGGCCCGATGTAAGATCGGCGGTGCCACAGTCAACATGCGTACGACCCGGGAGGCGCGATTTTCACCCGCCCCGGTGCGGAGGAGCCTGCGCCCAAGCGCGGGCTCGATCAGTCACGGCGCACATGGCACGTTCGCAGGATTGCGGCGGCGGCGTTCCTCGCTAAGAGTGACGGCCTTTTCCCGGTTATCCCCGCTACTCTCGATGCGATATTTTCACCGCTGCGCGCTCCTCATCCTCGCGCTCTTCCTGGCGCGCGGCGCAAGCGGGCAATCCGTGCCGCCCACCGATGCAGTGAAAACGGCGACCGCGGTGCGCGAAATTTTCGAGGCCAAGTGCCTCGACTGCCACGGACCGGAGCTGCCGCGGCCAAAAGGGAAATTCGGATACGTGCTCGATCTCAAACGCGTCGCGGAAAACCCCGATTACGTGGTGCCGGGAAAGCCGGACAAGTCCGATCTTTACGACATGGTGCTGAACAACGACATGCCCGGCGAGGATGCCAATGTGCCACCGCTCACCGACTCCGAGAAGGAGACCGTGAAGCACTGGATCGAGATCGGCGCGCCCGGCGAATCGTCTCCAGCAAAGGAAAAGGAGACGCTGACGGTGGTAATCGAACCGGCGAAACCACGGCTGCCCCTCTTCCAGCGCACGCTAAAATGGATCGGGAATTTTCACCCGGTCTCCACACATTTCCCCGTCGCGCTGATGATGGTCGCGCTCGCCGCGGAGGGGCTCGCGTGGGCGACACGGCGCGACTCGTGGATGCAGACGGTGCGCTTTCTCGTGATCCTCGCCGCGCTCGGCGCGGTGCCCGCCGCCGCGCTCGGCTGGGTAAATGCGGCCTTCAGCAGCTACAGCAAAGCAACCGGCGCGCTGCTCTGGTGGCACCGCTGGCTCGGGACCGCCGCGGCTGTGTGGGCGGCGGGTTGTGCAGTGCTCGTGCTCACAAACGAATGCCGCGCGGGCACTCCGCATCGGCGGCGCTTCCGCGGCGCACTGCTCGTCGGCGCGATCCTCGTGAGCATCGCAGGATTCCTCGGCAGCGCTCTAATCTACGGACTGAATCACTACGCATGGGACTGAAAATCACCGCTCAATGAGCCTCGCAGATCACGAAACCGGCGACCCGCTTTCCGCCGCCGCCGCGCGCGTGGAGTTTGTGCCGGAGAGCTTCTTCAAACGTCTCGACCTCGCGGATTTATTCACGCGCCCCGCGCCGCTGGAGGTCGATATTGGCTGCGGTGAAGGCGCGTTCCTTTTCGCGACTGCAGCGAATCACCCGGAACGGAACTTCCTCGGCATCGAGCGCCTCGTCGGCCGCGTCTCGACCGTCTGCCGCGTCTCCGCGCATCGGCGGCTGGAGAATATCCGCGTGATGCGCGTCGAGAGCGCATACGTCCTCACGCACCTGCTGCCACTGGCATCCGTGTCCATCGCGCACGTCCTTTTTCCCGATCCGTGGCCTAAGCGATACCATCATCCGCGACGGCTGATTCAGCCGGAATTCATGCAGTCGCTCCACGCTGTGCTCGAGCCCGGCGCCGAGCTCCGCGTGAAGACGGACGACCTGCCGTATTTCCAATGGATGGAGAAAATCTTCACGCAATCGCCTGGCTTCGAGCGGATCGACTGGCCGGAAGACCCGGAATATCCGGTCACGAATTTCGAGCGGCGATTCCTCGCGAAGGGGCTTCCAATCTACCGCGCGCGGCTGCGGAAAGTCTGACCGCCGAGAAACGTTCGAACCTCGAACGCGCCGCTCTCGATCTTCGCGCAGACCGCGCCGACGCGATCCTGCCGAAACAGCGCGACGCCTCGCTCGCTCAGCTTTTTCTCCCACTCGGCCAGCGCCGCCGTCGTCTCGCCGAAGCCCGGCGAGCCGCACACGATCGCCTGCGGCTGCACCGCCGCGAGGAAATCGAGGGTGCCCGAGAAGTCCCTTTCGTGCTGACCTTTCACGAGCAAATCCGCGCGCAGATCGGGCTCGCTTTTCAAGAGCCATTGCTCGGTCGCGAAGCCGCTGTCCGACATGAAAAGCACGCGCTCACCGGCGCACTCGACGAGCAGCACAAGCGCGCGATCATCGGCCAGCGCACGATGCAAATCGGCGGGCGGGAAGAGGACGCGGATCGTGGCGCCCGGAGCGATCTCGAGGATGTCGCCGCGCTGACAGAGGGTCTTGGAAAGCCCGCGGGCACTGATTTCGGCGTCGATTGCGCGATGGCTCTGCGAGCGATCCGCCAGCGGTGAGTCGATGATTTTCCGCGGACGAAAATCCTCCAGCGCAACGGGTGCTGCGCCGATGTGCTGCACGTCGCCGTGCGTCAGGACGAGCCCATCGAGGCGGTTCACGCCGCGAGACCGGAGATACGGCAGCACCGTCTGCCCGTAGCGATAATCCGCGCCGCAATCGATAAGCCAGTCGCGCCCTCCCGCGCGAAGATGCGTCGCGCCGCCAGCCGCAAGGTCGAGCACGGTGATCTCCATCGCTGGCACATGGCCGAGCCGCGTCTCGAGATAAACGTGTCCGCCAGGAACGCGTGAAAAGGACGCGATGGTGCCGAGTAGGAACTTCGCGCAGAGCCAGTTCGCGTTGTTGAAGGTAACGACGAGGCCGCTGGAAAAGGTCGCGCTGAGCAGCGATGCAAGCCCCAGCGCCAGCACGGCGTAGGCGGTCGGGACCGCGAAGAAATTGGCGAAAACGGTGGAAGCCGAGAAGAGATGAAAATATCCGACGGTGAAGAGCAACGAGCCAAGCCACGCCGAGATGGAAACGCCGAGGGCAGCCGCGAAACCGCTCCACAGCAGCGTTCCCAGCCGGCGATGCCATCCCCAAAGCGGGCGCGGGATGAATGGATCGGGCGCGGCGAGCGGTTCGATGCGGCGCTGGATTTTACCCGAGAGCCAGACGATGACCGCGACGAGGACGAACGAAAACTGGAACCCCGGCGAGAAGACCTGCTCGGTATCCCACGCCACGATGAGGAACGCCGCGGCACCGAGGCTGTTGTAAACGACGCCGCGCCGGTCGCACAAAAATGCGAGCAACATGAGCGAGCCCATGAGCGTGGCGCGGACGCAACTCGGGTTGAGCCCGGTGACGAGAGCGTATGCGCACAGCAGCGGCACGATGATGAAAATGGCCGGCGCGCGCGGAACTCGGAGGAATTTCAAAAGGAACCACGCGATCGCGCCGAGCATCGCCACATTCAGCCCGCTGACGGCGAAAAGGTGCATCGTGCCGGTGCGCTGAAACATCGTTTTCATCTCGTCCGGCGTGTCGCCTTTCATCCCGAGCACCATGCTCGCGATGAGCGCGGAAAGATGCGGCTCATCTTCGAGATCGCGGGTGAGCTGTGTTGTGATCCAGTGCCGCGCTTTGATGGCAAAGGCTTGCGCGGGATTACCGCAGTCGTGCGCGACGACGATGCAATCGGCCGGATAACGCGCGCGGAGTTCCGAGTAGATGCCGAGCCGTTGCAGATACCCCGGCGTGTCGAACTGCCCGGGATTGTGTAGCGGCGGAATATTCTGCGCCGCCGCGGTGATTCTCACGCGGTCGCCGTACGCTGGCATTTGGCCTGACCACGAGACATTCACGAGTGAATCGGCGGGCAGTTCGCCGTTTCCGAGATCGATCGCTTGGAGTTTCAGGTGAAAGCGCGCGCTGATTGTGCGCGACCAGACTTGCGGCGCTTCGGGTTCGCTCCAGACAATGCCGGTCGCGCGAACGACCCGGCTTCCGCCGTCCAACTCGCGGGCCAGCAAACGCGCCGCACCGTGGTGATGCCAAACGGTGTGCAGCGTGAAAAACGCGGCGCTCGTGAACAACAAACACGACCAAGTCCTCGGCAACACGACAACGAGCGCGAGCAAAAACGCCGACGCTGCAAATACCGCAACGAGCGGAACGCTCCACCAATCCGCCGCGACGATGCCAGCAACCGCCGCCAGCGCGAGCCCGACGAATGGCTGCCGGGGCTGGAGCGGCCACAGCTTCATGCCCGCCTTTCCATTTCGCGCGCCGGGAAGTTACTTCGCGCCTTTGCGCTGAGCGTACTCCGGATAGCGGCTTTGCAGTGTATTGAGGAGGCGCTTGGCCTCCGCATCCTTGCCCGCGCTCTTGTAAGCCTCGACCGCTTTTTCCATCGCCTCCGGCGTCAGCGTTTCGTCGTCGATGACCACCGCCACGCTCTCATAGACCTTTGCCGCTTCATCGAAACGTCCCCGCGCGTTCTGAATGTCTCCGGCCAGAATTCGCGCCTTCGCGTTGAGTTCGCCATCCGGTTGCAGTGAAAGCGCTTCATCCGCAGTCTTCTGCGCAGCATCGAGCTTCTTGAGCCCGATCTGGGCGTGCCCAAGCGCCAGTAAGCCGGCAACGCGGGAACTCGGCTCCTTCGCGGTCCCAAGATACTTTTCCAAGGCATCGGAAGACTTCTGAAACTCACCCACTCGCAACTCCGTCCGGCCGAGATTGAGAAAGTCATCCGGCTTTGCGTCGTCACGCGCAGTTACCATCGCGAGATACTTTGCAGCGCTGTTGTAGTAGTCCGTCCGCACGTCTTTTTTCTCGGACGCGGTCGCGAGTTCAAAGTAGCCCTGACCCAGCCAGTGCAGGACTTCATACGGCACCTGACCTTTTGGATTGCCTTGGATGTAGATGTCGATCTCGCGAGCCAGCGCGTCTTTGTCCTCAAGGTAGAAGTGGGATAGCATGATCCGCAAGCTCGCGCGATCGAAGTATTCCTCCTTGTTCGCCGTCCGCGCCTTTTCCAGCGGAGCGGGCGCAGACTTGTAGTCTTTGTTCTCGAAAGCAACCCAGCCAATCCAATAGTGCGCGTCGGCTGCCTCTGGCGTGTCGGGGTAGTCTTTGAGCAATGCCTTGAAGCTCTCCGCCATTCCCTGGTTGTCGCCCTGTTGTCCGAGGATGTGGGCTTTTTGAAAGAGAGCCAACTCACGTTCCTTCGCCTTAGGATACTTCTGGGCCACATCGGTGAAGTCCGCCAGCGCGCCCGTTTTGTCACTGAGCCGCAGCCGCGCCAACCCCCGTCGCACCAGCGCCGCCGGGATGTTCTTGACGGTTGGAAAGCCTTTGATGAGCTCGGAAAAAGCATTCACCGCCCGCTCGAACTCCTTGGTTTCCATGTAGCACACCCCGGCTTTGTAGAGTGCCTCACCCCGCAAAGTCGGAGGCAGTGTCCGGGAGTTCTCAACCAAAGCGTAAAGCGGCGCGGCACCGATGTAGTCCTGCTTTTTGAAAAGCAGCTCCGCTTCCATCAACTGCACCTGATCGCGCTTCTGCGGCTCCGGATTGTTCGTAAGATATTGCTCGATCTGACCCAGCGCATTTGGGTCTCCCGATGAGTAGAGACAGACGAGCCGCTCGTAGGCTGCTTCCTTTGCAAAGAGCGTGTTCGGGTAGTCCTTGATGACTTGATCAAGCTGCACGACCGCTTCGTCGAGCTTTCCGAGTTGGCGATAGGAACTCGCGACGAGATTGAGTAATTGAGGACGGATGTCCGTACCTACGTCCTTGCCGGTCGCGTTGAATTGATCGATGACTTTCTGATACTTCTTCTCGTTGAAAAGAAGCTGGATCAGGCCGAACTGAGCGATGCCCTGCCAGCGTCCGATATTCGGCATTGCAAGCGCGGTTTTGAGGTCTTCCGCGGCCTTTGCATTTTGATCGAGCTCCAGCTCCCACAATCCAGCATAGACAGTCGCCTGCGCCCTAAGATCATCGTTGGTCGTCTGCTTTGCCAGCGCCTGGATTTGCCGAAGAGCTTCTGCCTGCCGTGTCGGTTCATCTTTCAAGAGCAAGGCCAGAGACAACCGGCTCGCGTCGTAGAATGGATTGTCATTCGGGGCACCAACGAGTTCGTCGTAAGCCAGCCGCGCTTCCCGTTTCTGTCCGAGACCTTCGAGCGATCGAGCGGCGAAGAACTTCGCGGAGTTGATCAGCTTCGGGTCCCGCAGTCGCACGGATGCGCGGCGGTAGAGCTGGATCGCGGCACTGTAGTTCTTGTCCTGGTAATTCAGCTCCGCGAGGCGATAGGCGGCGGGACCGATCAGTTCGCCGTCCGCGTATTGATTCAGCAGCATTTCGTAGCTGTTCTTCGCGGCGTTCTTCGAGCCGTTCGCACGGTATGATTCGGCGAGGCGATACAGCACGCTCGGGCGCTCGGGACCATTCGGGTAAAGGCCGAGGTAACGCTCATACTCGGGCGCGGCTTGGTCGTAGGCTTTCCTCGAGTAGAAGCCGTCCGCTATGCTGAGCTGGACTTTGTCCGGCGTCATCGTGCCTTGCGGCGTTATTCGGATTTCGCCAGTTGGATCGGTGAGGTCCGCCTCTGGCATCGCGGACGGTTTTTCTTTCGTCTCCGGTGGCCCGGGTTTGACTACGCGCGTGGCTTTCGGAATCGGCTTTTCCGGCTCAGGCGGCACGGCTTCGCGCGGCACCGGGATAGCCTTCATCACCGGCACATCGTCATCCGTGCGGAAGGGCTTCAGCGGCGCATTTTGCGCACGCGCCGCGATGGGTAGAAGGATGGCGGCGACGACGCCGAGCGTAGTCCGGCTCAGGCGCTTCATTCCACTTTCGACGTGGCAAAGGCGACGTTCCAGATATTCGCCTCCCGGCAGACATCGAGCACGGCGACAATGTCTTCATACGGCGCCTTCGTGTCGCCGCGCAGGATGATCGCGTAGTCGGGATACAGCCCGGCGAGTTGCTTCAGGCGCGCGCGCAGTTCAGGCAGCGCCGTCGGTTTACGATTCCAAATCACCGTGCCATCTGCCTTCACATTGAGTACCGTCTGGTTCATCACGGCGGCCGATTCCTTCCCGCTCTCGGCCGCTGGAACCTTCACGTCGAGGTCCATTTCTTTCCGCGCGAAGCTCCACGTCACGATGAAAAAGCACATCAGCACGAGAAGAATATCGACCATCGGCGCGATCTGAAACCCGATGATGTGCGGAGGCTGGCGGTTGCGAAGCTTCATGCGCGCAGTTGGTTAAAACTCTTCCTCTGCCGCGACGCGGGAGGTTTCGCGCTTCTTATTATAGTTCAACGCGATGAGCCCCATGACGTGCGCGGAAGCGATCTCGAGATCGGAGATCAGGCTCTGCACGCGGTTGCGGAAGACGGAGTAAAACGCCATCGCGATGATGCCGAGAACCAGCCCGGTCGCAGTCGCGACGAGCGCCTCGGAGACGCCGCCGGCGAGCAGGACGTCGCGCGAGCGGCTGGCATTGGCGACCTGATTGCTGCCGAGCAGCGCGAACGATTTAATGATGCCGATGACCGTGCCGAGCAGCCCGATCATGGGCGAAAGCATCCCGATATCCGCGAGATACACCGTGCGGTGCTGCAGCGAAGCCGCCTGGCTCTGCCCTTCGGTCTCCGCGATGTCCTTCACTGTTTCGAAGCTCGCCTGCGGATTCTTCGTCGCAAAATCGAGCGTGCGCTGCACGACGCGTGCGACTGCTTCGCTGTGCCGGCTGGAGATCGCGAGGAGCCCGAGGTAGTCGCGCTTTTTCAAAAGCACGTCCGCGGTATTCATGTAGTGCGGCGTCAGGATCGCGCTGCGGCGGAGCGTGAAAAGATAGACCAGCACGAGCATCACGGTGACGACCGAGAGGAAGGCCAGCGGGACCATCGCCCAGCCGCCAGATTGAATCAGCGTCCACATTTTCACCGCGTCGATCCCGCTGTCGGAAGAGTCCGCGGTCGGCGCCTTGATGACCGTTGAATCATCGGCGGGCGGTAGCTCGCGCGCCGGCTTTTGGCCGGGCGCGGCGACGGCGGTGACGGCCTTTTCCTTGCGGCTCGGTGCGACACGCGCGGCCTCGTCGCCAGTGCGGGTGATGACGGCATCCTGCGCGAAGAGCGTCACGGCACCAAGCATCAGTGTGAGAAAAATGGCGGCGGATTTCATGAAATTCGGGGCGGCATAGTAGCTGTGCGCCATTTGGATGCAACTGTCTGGCACTGTGACCGCGCGGGATCGCTCCTGCTCGAAATGCGCGAGATTTTCGCGACAGTAACGGACCGCCCAATGCCCGAACCGACGATCGCCCGAGAAAAACCCGACTTCCGTGCGCAGCTGCGCGACGTGCCGCACAAGCCCGGCGTCTATCTCATGCGCGATCGGCTGAACCGCGTGATCTACGTCGGCAAAGCGCGCGACCTACGGAAACGCGTGAGCAATTATTTTATGCCGTCGCGCAAGATGACCGCCGACCTCAAAACGCGCGCACTGCTCGACAGCATCTGGGCTTTTGAGTTTCACACGGTCGGCAGCGAGCCCGAGGCGCTGCTGCTCGAGGGCCGGCTCATCAAGGAATTCCGCCCGCGCTACAACATCAGCTTCCGTGACGACAAACGCTTCCTGCTCGTGAAAGTGGACCCGCGCGACGAGTGGCCGCGCTTCCGGCTCACGCGGCTGAAGAACGACGAAGGCGCGCGGTATTTCGGTCCGTTCGCGCACGCCGGCGCGCTGCGGCAGACGCTGGCTTTCATGCGGAGAAAGTTCGGCGTGCTGACTTTCGGGCGCGGCAATCCGACGCCGCGCGAGCTGAAATCCTCGACGTATCAGGTGCCGATGAAGCTCGGCGACCTCGGCCCGGAGCAATATCAAGAGCGGGTGGAAAGTGCGTGTTATTTTCTCGCGGGGCAATCGAAGGAAATGCTCGGGCAACTCGAGGAGGAGATGAAGGCGATGGCGGCTGCACTCGACTTCGAAAAGGCTGCGGAGCTGCGCAACATGCTCGACGACTTGCGCAAAACGACGAAGCCGATGCACCGCTACACGCGCAATTTCGGTCACCGCGTCGGTGCCGGCATCGACCCGCTCGCCGACCTCGCCGCGCTCGGCGAGGAACTGCTGCTCGCTGGCCCGCCGCGTCGGATGGAGTGCTTCGATATTTCAAACATCAGCACCACGCACATCGTGGCGAGTATGGTCTGCTTCATCGACGGTCGGCCCGCGAATCATCTGTACAGGCGGTTTCGCATCCGGACAGTCGCGGGGCAGGACGACTTCGCGAGCATGGCGGAAGTTGTTCGACGGCGTTACAGCCGCGTGCTACGTGAGGCGAAGACCGAGGTCGAAAATCGCGCACCCGGCGAGATCGATTACTCGCCTGAATTTTCACAACAGGAACCCGCCGAAGCCATGGTGCAAACCGGCGACCGCGGCACGCTGCCGAACCTCATCATCGTCGATGGCGGAAAAGGTCAACTCGGAGCGGCTTGCCGCGAGCTGCAGCGGCTGCGGCTGCACGAGGTTCCAATCATCGGGCTCGCGAAAGAATTCGAGGAAATCTATCGACCTGCTCGCCCGCTGCCGATGCGTCTGCCGGAACAAAGCGGCGCGCTCCGACTACTCCAGCGCATCCGCGACGAGGCTCACCGCTTCGCCAACGGATACCATCAACTCCTGATGAAACGCCGCATCGGCGAGAGCCTTCTCGATGACTGCCCCGGCGTTTCGCAGAACCGCAAGCAACTGCTCCTCCAACGCTTCGGCAGCGTCGCACGACTCAAGCGCGCCACCGCGGACAAGATTGCGGAAACCGAAGGAATCGGCCCCAAGCTGGCGGAGCAAATCGTGCAATTTCTCGCCGAGCGCGGCTGAGGATTGAGCGAGCCCCGGCTGGATGTTCAGTCGCCGTGGACTGCGCGCTGAATCAGCGACATGAGCCTTTCCCTCGCATTCGGCTCGGGCTGGCGGGGCTGCAAGCTCAAAGCGAAGGCGGCACCCAGCTTTTGGCACTCGTCGATATATTCTTCCCCCCGGTCTCCGAATTCCTCTCGCGCCTTCTCGAACTCGCCGAGGCGCTGGTCCTCCAGCGCGTCGATGGCGTGCAGCCGGGCGCAGTTTTGAAATTCTTCAAAGCTCATCTTTTCGACTCGGTGGAAAGCCGCACCGACAAAAGAACGCGAGGGGCGACAGCACTCATGAAAATGGGATCGGAAATGCCCGCACATCCGGTTGCTCCCCGATGCCACGACGCGGCTCCACATCCTTTCATTGACCGACATTCGCGCCTCGCTACCGTCCCCGCCTTCGATGGGTTCGCTCAATAAAAAATTCCCCCGCCTCCTTCCGACGGCGATCACTAAAAACCTGCGCGTCACAGATCTCGTGGATGGCGCGTTCAAGGCATACAATGGCGGCCGACTGGCCGAGGCATGCCGCCTGTTCACCGAGAAGATGATCGCCGGCGAGGGCACCGTCGGCATGTCGCTGACCGGCGCGCTGACTCCCGCTGGGCTCGGAATTTCCGCGATCATTCCGCTGATGAAAGCCGGCTTCGTGGATTGGATCATCTCGACCGGCGCGAATCTCTACCACGACCTGCACTACGGCCTCGGCATGGAGCTCTACGCCGGCTCCCCGTCGCTCGATGACGTCGAGCTTCGCCGTGACGGCATCATTCGCATTTACGATGTGCTCTTTGAATATGACGTACTGCTCGATACCGACGCGTTCGTGCGGCAGGTGATTCAGGGACCGGAATTTCAGAGAACGATGGGCTCCGATGAATTCCATTACCTGCTCGGGCTCTACGTCGCAGAGCGGGAGAAAAAGCTGGGGATCAAGGAAACAAGCGTGCTCAGCGCCGGTTACCGCTACGGCGTGCCAATCTTCACGAGTTCACCGGGCGACAGCTCGATCGGTATGAATGTTGCCGCGATGGCGCTGCGGGATTCCAAACTTTTGATCGACGTGAACCGCGACGTGAACCAGACCGCCGCCGTCGTTTATGCGGCAAAATCGGGTGGCGCGACCTCCAGCGTTTTCATCCTCGGCGGCGGCTCGCCGAAAAATTTCATGCTCCAAACGGAGCCGCAAATCCAAGAGGTGATGGGCATCGAGGAGCGCGGGCACGACTACTTCTTGCAATGCACCGACGCGCGTCCCGACACGGGCGGGCTCAGCGGCGCGACGCCCGGCGAGGCGGTGAGCTGGGGGAAAATCGACCCGTCGAATCTGCCCGACTGCGTGGTCTGTTACGCCGACTCCACGATCACGCTGCCGATCATCACCGCGTATGCCCTGAGCAAGGCTGCGCCGCGAAAACCAAAGCGCCTCTACGACCGCCGCGACGAGCAATACGCCGCGCTGCGGGCGCAATATTTCAAGCACGGAAAAGTCGAGAAAATCGAACATCGCACTGACGTCACGAGGCCGAAGAAAGGCCGTTCAGGCCGCTCGGTCGCCGCGACGAAACGCGCATGAATCGCCGACCCGACGCACGCACGCTGCTCTTCGAGCGCATCCGCACTTCGGCGCCGAAGTTCGTCCACGTCACAGGCGTCCCGTATGCCGTCGCGCTGGAAATAGCCGAAGACCCGACGCGCATCGACCATGTCCTGATGACGTTCGAAGCGCCGCCATTCGGACGCCTCATCGCGGCGGTGAACACGACCTCGCGGCTCAATCGCGATGCCGGTTTCGACGCCCGCGTGCGGCTCGCGATCGTCCGCTCAACATGGACGGAAAAGCCGATGCCCGGCCTCGAAGAATGCGCGGGCCTCGACTACGCAAAGCTCACGAAAGGCGCGGATGTCGTGTGGGAGCACTTGGAGCGCGACACGCTCTCCGAGCTGCTCATCGCGAAAGCAAAGATCGCCGTACGCGTAGAGGTCTGGGGCGAACTTTACGGCCGCAGCGCGATCGGCGTGCATCAAATCCACAGCCGACGCGCGAGCACCGCTGTCGCGACCGATGTGAAAAATCGCGACGGCGCGCTGAAGTTTTATTTCGCCGAGGAAAACGCCGCCGAGCTGTTGCTCTTCAAATTCGACGGGCAGTAATTTCAGATGGTCGAGTGCCGCGAGCTGACGAAGGTTTTTCGCACTTATAAAAAAGCGCCGGGCCTGTGGGGCGCGGTGAAGGGGCTCGGGCGGCGTGAATACGAGGAGGTGCGCGCGGCAGATGGCATCAGCTTTTCGATCGGCGAGGGCGAACTCGTCGGCTTCCTCGGTCCGAACGGTGCAGGCAAGACGACCGTGCTGAAAATGCTCTCCGGCCTGCTCAATCCGACGGGTGGCTCGGCACGTGTACTCGGCTTCGTCCCATGGGAGCGGCGGGATGAAATGAAGCGGCAATTTTCACTCCTAATGGGCCAAAAAAACGCGCTCTGGTGGGACCTGCCCGCGCGCGAATCGCTCGAGCTCAACCGTGCGATCTACGGAATCGAAAAAGCGAGTTTCAAGCGCATCGTCGGCGAGCTCACCGAATTGCTCGATGTCGGATCGAAACTCGACACGATGGTGCGAGAACTTTCGCTCGGGGAGAGGATGAAGATGGAACTCATCGCCGCGCTCCTGCACTCACCGCGCGTGCTTTTTCTCGATGAACCGACGATCGGGCTCGACGTGACGAGCCAGAAAAAAGTCCGAGAATTCCTCCGCCTCTACAACGCCGAGCATCGCATCGTGACCATGCTCACGAGCCACTACATGCAGGACATCGAGGAGCTATGCGCGCGCGTCATTATCATCGACCAGGGACGCATTTTTTTCGACGGCCCGCTCGCGTCCGTGATCGATCGTTTCGCCACGCACAAGGTCGTCGGGCTCACGCTGGAGAGCGGCTCGACGTGCGATTTCAGCGCATTCGGGGAGGTGCTCGAGCAGACCGCGCAGACCGTGCGAATCAAGGTCCCACGGGCGCGCGTGACCGAGACATGCCGGGCCGTGCTCGGCAGTTGCAAAGTCAGCGACATCAGCGTCACCGAGCCGCCGGTGGAAGATATCATCCGCCAGCTATTTCACGAAAAGCGCGCGGAAAGCTAACGCCGGATCGCCGCGCGGAGATCGAACGCGTAGGACGGATTCACGTCGAAAATCGACTCGTGAAATGTCTCCAGCGATGTGCTCTCCGCATACGGCACGACCTCCGCGTAGCCGACGCCGATGAGAGCGTTCAGCACATCCACGAGGTCTTCCGCCTCGATATTCGTGCGGGTCATCAAGTCCACGCCGGACGTGCCGGTCGAGAAATCGATCGCCCGTAGAACGGTGCGTTCGCGTCCGCTGAGTTTGATTTCTTTCATGCGAGGGGCGGATCGAAATATCGCAGGAAGCAAACGCGCGAGCAACTAGCGCTTGCCGATGCGGGAGATAGACGTAGCAGTAATTATGAGCACGATGAGACCCGCATCCGCCAAGATCATCCAGCACTCCGAGGGAATGGGATTGCCCGCTGCCGCGGATGTCCGAAAGCGCGCGGAGGAACTCGCGAGAATCGACGGACGCAGCGAATACAACGACGGCGATTGGCACGATGCGAAACGCGAGTTGCACGGCGGCCACGAGAGCAACTCGAACAATGGCCACGCCGAGATTTCAGTGCTCGTCTCCGAGCACGACATGACCCAGAGCGACATCGGCCACCATGTGGAAAATATGCTCCCCGAGGACAACGAAAACATGGTCGAGGAACTAATCGCGGAGGGGATGGACGAGGCCACGCACGAGCAGATGCTCGCCGCACGAGGCGAAGAGCCGGTGGACGACGAGGAGTAAACCGCGTTTGCAGAGTCCCAGCGGAAGGCATCCGCAACGACGGAGCGCTTGCGTCGCGCCGTGATTGAACCGCGCCACCACCGCGTCCAGACTCCGCCCGCCGTGCCCGACACCACTTCACCGCAAAAGATCGCCGCTGCACCAGACACGCCGTTCGACATCTCGCTGCGGCCTCCGATGTTCAGCGAATTCGCTGGGCAGGAAAAAGTCTGCCAGCGGCTCGAACTCATTGTGCAGGCGGCGCAGCAGCGTGGCGACGTGCTCGACCACATTCTACTCAGCGGTCCGCCCGGCTTGGGCAAAACGACGCTCGCTTACATCCTCGCAAATGCGATGGGCGTGAACATCAAAAACACCAGCGGACCGACCATCGAAAAAGCGGGCGACCTCGCGGGGCTTCTCACCACACTAGAGCGCGGGGACCTCCTTTTCATCGATGAGATCCACCGACTCCAGCCCGCGATCGAGGAATACCTCTACCCCGCGATGGAAGACTACAAACTCGACATCATCATCGACCAGGGGCCCAACGCTCGAAGCGTGCGGCTCAGCCTTCCGAAGTTCACGCTCGTCGGCGCGACCACGCGCGCGGGCATGATCAGCGCGCCGCTCCGCTCGCGTTTTGGAATGAATGCGCGCCTCGATTATTACACCGCCGAAGAGCTGCAAAAAATCCTCATCCGAAGCGCGGGGCTCATCTCCGTCTCAGTGGAAAGTGACGGCGCCCTCGAGATCGCCGCGCGTTCCCGGGGCACGCCGCGGGTCGCGAATAATCTGCTGCGATGGGTGCGCGACTACGCGCAAGTCCGCGCGGGAAATCACGTCACGCGAGACGTCGCCGATGCCGCGCTTGCGATGCTCGACATCGACGCGGACGGCTTCGACGAAATGGACAAGCGCATCCTCGAAGCGCTGGTCCACAAATTCGACGGTGGCCCCGTCGGGCTGAACTCGCTCGCCGTCGCGATCGGTGAAGACGCCGGCACACTCGAGGATGTGAACGAGCCGTACCTCATCATGCAGGGTTATTTGAAACGCACTCCGCAAGGCCGAGTCGCGATGCCCGCGACATACAGAAAGCTCGGAATCGCCTTGCCGAAGCGGGGTGGCGAGCTGTTTGGCTGAGGAGCGGAGGCTGTTGACTGGTGACTGCCGGGTGCTCGTCCTCGAAGGCGAACCCCCTCACCCCGCGAACTGCGGATGCGCCACCAGCGCTTGCCAGTCGTCCGGCGCGATCTCAGCCGACTCCGCGCCAATCCGCAGCGGTGCGCCATTCGTGGAAAATCGCACGCGTTCCAGCCACCCGCGCTCCAGCGGCGCGGTGAGCAGCGCAGGATCGTTCGTTGCCACAGTCGTCTCCCCTTTTTCCCCGACGCCCTCGCCGCGACCGACGGAAAATCCCGCGAGTAGCAGCGTCACGCGCACCGCGGTGGACATCGTGTAATTCGTCAGCAGACACGGCACATCGGCCGCGAGACGCGCGCGGACATTTCGAAAATGCTCCAGCGTCCACATTCCCGGATTCGTTTTCGCGGAATACGGATCGTATAAAATCGCATCCGGCGGAGGCAGCGCGGTGGTGCGGATGAATTCTCGGAAATCGCCGCGATGCAGCCTCCACGCGACATCCGCAAGCGACTCGCCGGTCGCGAGAAGACTTTCAATCGCCGCGCGATGCGGGGCAAGGTAGCCAAGTTCGTCCGCGTGGTGCAGCGCGAAATCCAGTGGCTCCGTCGTCTCATCGAAGCTGTGCAATTCAATCCGCGCCGCGCCGTGCCAGCCCGCGAATGCCTCCAGCGCCGCAACCGCATTCGCCGCCGCACCGAGCCCGACATCCCACACCACGAACCCTTCACGCGCAGCCGCCGCGCGCTCGACTAGACGCTGCTGCGCGACATGCAGCGTGCGCGCCTCCGCCATCGGCCCGATGACCGGATGAAATGTCTCGCCCGACGCCATGCAACGCAGGCTGCGCACCCCGCTTTTCAAAACGATGATCTCAAATGCGGGCGGAGCTGAATTCATCCGCGGACGTTATCCGCGCGGCGGTTCATCCGGCAATCGATGTGCTATTCTTTCCAAATCTTCGCGTGAAAAACATTGGCTCACAAATACTCAACCTGCCGCCCGCAGCGCCCGTGATGGTGCTACCGAACGCGACGCTGTTTCCAAAGACTCTGCTGCCGCTGCGCCTCTTCGAGCCGCGCTATCTCACGATGCTCGACTGGGCGCTGGAACGCGAGCGCATGTTCTGCGTCGCGCTCATGCGGCCCGGCGTGACCGAGGCCGCGTCGCCCGCAGACATGCACGAAATTGCCGGCCTCGGGCTCATTCGCGCGTGTGTGGCCGGCGAGGACGGCACGTTCAATCTCGTGCTCCAAGGCCTCGCGCGAGTAAGGCTCACGGCGTTCGTGCAAGACACGCCGTTTCGCATCGCCGAATTGCACGAGCAACGTTCGGCGAGTGCCGATTCCGTCGAGGCGAGCGCGCTTTCCGCGGCGCTGCTTCAGGTCTGCGGAGAGCTGCGCGAGCGCGGCTTCAACGTCCCGGTCGGCTTCGACGAGCAGCTCGCGAAAGTGTCCGACCCCGAGCTCGTCGGCGATGTCGTGGCGCACACATTTGTCAGCGATCCGCAGCGGCGGCAGGAGCTGCTCGCGTTGCTTGACGTGCCGGCGCGACTCCGGCGCGTGATCCGCATCCTGAACGAAAATCTGTAGTCGGGAGCCTACAGAAACCGCTCCAGAATCGGGCGCAGCCGCGCGGTCGTTTCCGCCGGCCAGAGCGAGCGATCCGTCACCAGCGCGCCGTCGAGCGCGCTGTGCTCCGGCCAATCCGGCGCAAGCGGAATCCGCGGAATGACATGTGCGAGCAGCCGCTTCGCGGTGCCCGCATTCGCCAAAAGGTGGCTGATCACGGCGTCCGCGCTGACCGGCTTTTCCTCGATCTTCCAGCAGTCGTAATCGGTGATCATCGCGATCGTCGCGCACGCGATCTCGGCCTCGCGCGCGAGCTTTGCTTCGCCGAGATTCGTCATGCCGATCACGTCAAAGCCGAGCTTGCGATTCGTCTCGCTCTCAGCCCGCGTGGAAAATGCGGGGCCGTCCATGTTCACGTATGTCCCTCCGTTGTGGACGGGCAAATTCAGCTCCATGCACGCCTGATGCACCAGCGCGCGTAACGGCGTGCTGATCGGCTCTGCGAACGAAATGTGTGCGTTGATTCCGCCACCGAAAAACGTGTGCTCGCTGCGCCGACTCGTGCGGTCGAAAAACTGCGACGGCAGCACGATGTCCCTCGGAGCATATTGTTCCTGCAGGCTGCCGACCGCGGTGACACAGAGAATCCAGCGCACGCCGAGGGTGCGCAGTGCAAAGATATTCGCGCGGTGATTCAGCTCGTGCGGCATGATGCGATGCCCGCGCGCATGCCGCGGCATAAAAAAGACCTGCCGGCCCGCGAGTTTGCCGCCGAAAATCACATCCGATGGCGGCCCGAACGGCGTGTCGATCTCGTGCTCGGTCGGGTCGCTGAGTCCGTCCAGTTGGTAAAGTCCACTGCCGCCGATGATGCCGATCGCTGGTGCTGACATAAGGCGGCTGAATTAGCGCGGCCCGTGCGCGAAACGCGAGGGTGATTTTCGGCAAAAAACCTACCCCACCAACGCCCCAACGAATTCCTTCTGCGCCGGCGACCGCTGCCGATTCCGTTTCGTGATCACCCCCAGCGGCCTGCTGAGCTTTTCACCCGTCAGCGGAATCGCCGCCAGGATGCCGCTCTCCACCTCCTGCCGCACCGTGTTCGACGGCACGAGCGAGATGCCGCTCTCGATTTCCACCGCCCGTTTCACCGTCTCGATGTTGTCGAATTCCATCGTGTGCACGATCTCCACACCATGATCTCGGAAGTGCCGGTCAATCACCTTCCGAGTCGGCAGATCGGGTTCGAACGCGATGAACTTCTCCCCGTCGAGCTGCGCCAGCGCCACCTCTTTCCGCCGTGCCAGCGCGTGGTTCGGATGGCAGATCACGACCATCTCGTCCTCGTCGAAAATGTCGATTTGCAGTCCCTGCCGCTTCGCCGGATACGCCACGAGCCCGAGATCTACGTCGCCGTTCATGACCTGCGTATAGACCTGCGTCGAGCGCCGGTATTCCACATGCACCTCCACGTCGGGATGCGTCTTGCGGAAAAGCTGCAGCCGCGGCGGCAGTTCGTGCAGCCCAATGCTATAGATCGACGCGATCCGCAACTCGCCCGCCACCACATTCCGCAGCTCATGCAGCCGGTCGCCGAGGTCGTTATAGACTCCGAGGATTTCGCGACTCGCGCTGAGAAAAGCCGCGCCCTCCGGCGTGAGCGAAAAATTGCGCCGACCGCGCTCTACGAGCGTCACCTCGAAGCGCTTTTCCAGCGCGCGAATTTGCTGGCTGACGGCACTCTGGGTGATCGAGTTCAACACCGCCGCCTTGGAAAAACTGCCCGTCTCCGCCAAATCGCAAAACACTTTGAAAGTCTCGATATACATGATCTTCGCGGAGGATGAGTGCGGCTAATCGCGGTGTCAAAAATGAATCGCTTTAACTTATGATCGAAATTCACGACCGACTTGCGGCTGTCCGCGCCGAGATCGCCGATGCCGCCGCGCGGGCACATCGCGCTCCGGATGACATCGAACTTGTCGCCGTTTCAAAAACGCATCCACCTGAAGCCGTGCGCGAGGCGCTCGACGCGGGCGTGAGTCTCTTCGGCGAAAGCCGCGTGCAGGAGGCGCGCGCGAAAATCCCGCTGCTGCCATCGCGCGCCCGCTGGCACTTCATCGGCCATCTTCAAAAGAACAAACTGCGGCACGCGCTCGCGCTAGGCTTCGAGCTGATGCACGGCATCGACTCGCTCGAACTCGCGCGCGATCTCGACCGCGTCGCGGAGGAAATCGGGGCGCATCCGCGCATTCTCCTCGAGGTCAATGTCGCGGGCGAATCGACCAAATTCGGCTTCTCCCCCGGCTCGCTCCGCGCGCAGATCGAGTCCCTCCTCGCGCTCGGCCGCCTGCAAATCGACGGCCTCATGACCATCGCGCCCTTTCACCCCGACGCTGGGCATTCGCGCCCATTTTTCGCCGCGCTCCGCGAGCTGCGCGACTCGCTCCAGCGCGATTTTTCCATCACCCTGCCACAGCTCTCGATGGGCATGAGCGGCGACTTCGCGATCGCTGTGGAGGAAGGCGCCACCTTGATCCGCGTCGGCACCGCGATCTTTGGCACGCGCCGCGGCAAGAGCTGGAAACCGCAAAATGACTCCGCGACATTTGCCCCGGATGATTGAATAGTGCCCGCCGTGCCGCCGCGCCTGCTTCCAGTCAACATCCAGTCCATCGGCTCCGAACTCGCGATCTCCTGGAACGACGCGACCGAGTCTTTTCTCCCGCTCGAGATGCTGCGCCGCGCCTGCCCGTGCGCCGCGTGCGGCGGCGAGCCCGATATTTTGGGAAACATCGACCGCCCCGACGTGCACTACACACCCGCGAGTTTTACGCTCCGCAAGTTCGAGATCGTCGGCGGATACGCGATCCAGCCGGCGTGGGGCGATGGCCACGCGACGGGGCTTTACAGCTACCCGTTTTTGAAAAGACTCGCCGGTACGCCATGAACCGGTCTGGAAAACTCGCGCTCGTTCTCAGTTCATTCGCGGTCTGCGCGACGGCTGCCATCGTGCATCGCGGCATGGAAATCCGGCGCACCGCACCGAAACCCGCCGACCTCTACGAAGTCGTCTGGCGGCAGATTCGCGCATTCCGAAAGGCCGATTATTCGCAGGCTTACCAGCAGGTCTCGGCCACGTTTCAAGAGCACTTCAACATCGAAGAATTCGCCGACATAGCCCGCACCGACTACCCCGATTTGACCCGCGTTGAACGCGTGGAATTCGGCTCGCTCAACTTCGTTGCCGCGCACGCGATCATTCAGGTCTATTTCATCCTGCCCGAAGGCGAAGTCGTCCCGTGCCTCTACAGCCTCGTTCACGAGGAGGACGTGTGGAAAATCGAGACCGTCCGCGTGCTGAAACGCTGGCCCGCGACCCGCCGCCTCGGCGGAATGCGGAGCTGATCGAGTCGCCCTAGAGCGTCCCGCGCGTAACCCCGAGCTGCGACTGCGCACGCAGCGCGCGCCACAGATTTTCGCCGTCTTGCGCACCGCTCAGCAGCGCCTGATACGCTGCGATCGTCTCCGCGGATTGCGCCGCATTTTCCTCCAGTAGCTCCACGCGAAAATGCCGCAGGCCCGCGCCCGCGAGCACATCGAAAAACCGCGCGCCTGTCTGCGGCACCGCATTGAAAAGCGTGTTGCGGCAGCCCACATCCGCGCGCAGCGGATGTTCCATCCCAACCCGATCGCGCAACCGCACGCTGTGCTTTTCGCACGGCCGCCCGCAGTCCAGAAACGTCGTCCCCTTCGACATGAATGCCGCGAAAACGCAGTGCTCCATGTGAAACATCGGCATGTGCTGATGCAACGTCAGCTCGAACCAATCCGGCGGCGCGTCCGCCAGTAAATCGACCACCTGCTCGAGATTCAGGTCGTAGCTCACCGTCACACGCTCCAGCCCTTTCCCGATGAAATGCTGGGCCGTCAGCGGGTTCGCGACATTGAGTGAGAAATCGCCGATCCGCCGCAGCGAAGTGCGCTCGCGGAAATAATCGATCGCCCCAAGATTGCGAATCAGCACGCCATCCGGCGCGGCGTTCTCGATCATTTTGAAAAAGCCCGTCTCCCCGGCTTTTTGAATCCTCGGAGTCGCTAAAAAAATGACGCTCCCCGAGCCGCTCGACCGCACCGCCGCGACCGCATCCCGGTATCGCCGCAAATCCTCGAAATCCGCGTAGATCATCTGCACATCGGTCTTCAGCGCCGCCTCGAGCTGCTCCTGCGTTCGGCAAAGCACGCTCAAAACACTCACTGCCTCCCCGCCACACGCCCTCTCCGAGTTCAACGCCGCACCCGCGTTTCTCGCAAACGCCTCACGCCACTTCTCCTGCGATTCCGCACGCTTCACCGCGCCCGCCGCATCGAGTGCAAACACCAGCTCGCGCCGCAACCGGTTCATTTCTCCGATCGGTAAAATCACCTCGCCGTCCAGCTCATTCACCAACTCGCCAAGCTCATAAACAGACTCCCCAAACCGCCCGAGATGCTCCCGCAATTTCTCCGTCGTCAGCGGTGCTGTGCGCGCCGTCTGGAGCAACACTGCGGAGCGCGCGCTAACCGGAGCAGGCTCGCACGTTTTCACGCACATCGCCTCACCCGCGCGACCGCTCACTCGCACATCCACGCCCACGCGACACCGCGGCTCGATCCGCCCGGAGAAGCTCTGCTGAAGCCGCTTCGCGAGCGCCGGGTCATCCGTCTTCCACACCCGATCCCCGGCTTTCAGCCGCGCAAAATCGACCCGCCCGTGCTGGAAAAAATAGCGCGTTCCTTTCACCTCGAAGATGCGCCCGCCCTGCTCCGCATCCGTGTCGCCGCCCGTGTCGAAAACGATCCCATCGCCCGGCACCAGCGGCACTTCCGCATTCAGTTCGATGAAGTCGCGCCCCACCCGCGAGATGCGCCCCGCAAGCGGCCCGCGCTTTTTTCCAAACCGCGCGCCGACGAGTTCCTGATG
>JBBQZX010000040.1:0-29997 GCA_038207335.1 Chthoniobacterales bacterium
AGTTCGGCCTCGCGGAAGAGCTGCTGATAGAAATCCGCGCGCGCGCGAAAGGTCGCCGACTGGCCTGATTTCGCACGCACGCTGCCGGTGAAATACTTCCCGTAATCGGTCTCCGACACGACGACGTGCGTCACCCCTTCGACTCGCAATTCGTCGATCGAGTCGCGGTCGTTTTTGAAAAGCGTGCCGGCGACGCGCTGCGGGATGGGGGCGTGGCGGGCGGCCTGGCTGGGCCTCTCGGGGTCGGAGAGGTGGATGCGATTGTCTTTTGCGATGACTGCCGTGGCGGGGATTTCGGAGCGTAGGTAGTCGATGAGTTCCGCTGTGTCGTCGTGTTGAAAGGCCCGCGAATACTCGCTGAATGTGCGCCACTCCAGCGGCTCGGGGAGGCTTGCGAACTGGCACGCGATGAGCGCCCCCCCGGCGATGCAGCGGGCCGCGCGGCGGCTGACTTTTCCCATGAGCAGACGCGCCGCGTCCTCAATGCCGAGCGCGGCGAGGAGAGTGAACATCGCGGTCGCGGGGAGGAAATAGCGGTCGTTGGACTTCGGTGAAAAGGAGAGCGCGATGGCGAATGCAAAAGGAAAGCCGATGAGCAGGAAATCGGGAAGCGTGAGGGCGCGGCGCGTGCGCCAGCGGGCAGCGAGAAAGAGGATGAGCAGCAGCCAGATGGCGGGCGTGGTGTTGTCGATGAAGACATTCCAGTACTGCGCGTGCGGGACGCTGCGGGTCGTGCCGCCCTGGCCGTGGACGACGAGCGACATCTCGCGGCCGAAGCTTTTCTCGAAGATGCCGGGACTGGTGAGCAGCGGCCAATTCACGATTGCGAACGCAAGCGCGCACGCGGCGAGCACGAGCGCGACGCGAGTCCCCCGCCCTGCGGCAGGCGCGCGCCACGCGATCGGGAGGGCCATCGCGAGCGCGACGATGCCGAGATATTTTCCCGAAAGCGCGAGGCCGCACGCCATGCCGAGGATGATGGAGCGGAAGCGATTCGGCGTCTGCCAGAGCGCGAGCATCGCGAGGAATGCGAGCGCAAGACCCATGAGGAGCGCGGAGTCTTCCTTCATATAGTGGCCGAGTTCGAAGAGCTGGTGATGCAGTGCCAGAGCCAATCCGCAGGCGGTGGCGGGCGCCCAGCCGCGCCACAGAAATGCGAGCAGTGAGAGAGCTACGACAGCGATGGCGATGAAGGCGGCGGAGACGAAGCGGCCGAGTTCGACGACCTGCTGCGAGGCGGCGTTTTCGTCGTCGCGGGCGGTGACGGGGTGGATGCTGAGCGCGGCGCGCGTGGCCGAGAGCAGGAGCATCGGGTGGTGGAAGTTCCAGTTCTCGTGGAGCACCTGCTCGACTTTATCCGGCTCGTCGGGGTGGTAGAAAAACGGGAAGTCCGCGTGGCGCGTATCGAGGAAAAGCGTGAGCGCGAAAAGCGCGAGCGACCATGCGGCGAGCGCGAGATTCGTGGCGATGCGGGACTCCATTACGCGCGCCGTCGGAGGAAGAACGACGCGAGGAAATCCGCGGGCACGGCGAGCGTGGGGATCAGCACACCCCACGCGGCACCAAAGAAACGCGGGCTCACCTGAGAGATCATGTAAACGCCGAACAGGTAGCTGAAGATGATGACCGTCCACGCGCCGAGCGTGCGGCGATAGCGCGGCGAGAAAGAGAGCACGAGCCCGGCGACCAGCCAGCAGCCAAGGAAAGAAGGGCGTGCGTGCGAGATCGCGAGCAGAGCGCGGTCTTTGGATTTCGGAAATTGCACGAGCGTCGCGGCGTCTTCGTAAGCGCGGTGCCACGCCTGCATCGTGCTCACCGGCCACGAGTCCGGGCGCGGCGAGAGCATCATTTTGAACTCCTCCAGCGGCGGAATCGGGCCACGTTTTGGAAAGCCGAACGCCAGCGGGATGGGCGTCGATTTTCGCTCTGCGACCTCCGCGGCAGCGCGGACGTAATGATGCTCGAAAGCGCGGGGATAGTAGGTCGGCTCGAAGTGCTTATCCTGAAACTGCTCAAGGTTTGCGGAGAAAAGGAACCGCTGGAGCGCAAGGTAAATCACGAGATCGGGCCGTGCCTTGATCGCCTCGACTGCAAGCTCCGTGCATACCTTCGCCTTCCGCTTTTCGTCCTTCGCAAGCGCCTTCCACTTCGGCGCGAAGTCCTGCCGATCGGTCTCGTCCAGGAAATCGTAAGCCTTGTCGTTGTCCAGATAGTAGGTGTCGATGTTCGCCCGCATCGTCTCGACCATGCCGCGAATCTCCTCCTTGTATTCCGCGTGAAGCGGCGTCTCGAGCCGCGTGAGCGGAAAGACGGAGGTGTAGAGGATGCGCGCGCCGAGCTTGCGCGAGCCGACGGTGAAGGTGACGAGCAGCAGCGCCAGCAGCGCGACGATCTGCCGCCAATCGAGGCGCAGCCATGCTTTCACGCCGGTGAGCGCGACGAAGACGCCGATCCACATCAGCCGCCCCGACGGCTTCGTGAGGAAAAAGCACGCCAGCGGAACAAAGAACCACCACCACAGCCGGAACGCCCGCGCGCGCCTCGCCTCGCCCACCCATGCGCACCAACCGGCAAACGCCCAGATGACGCTCGCGTAAAAGACATTCTCCCCAAGCAACTCGTGCTCGTACCAGATCACGATCGGCAGCGACGCGTAGATGAGCGTGACGGGCACGATCCAGAGCCGCCACAGCGCGAAATTTTTCCGCACCACGTAGGCCAGCGGGAGCAGCGTGGCGAGCCCGAGCCCGTGTTGCAGCCATGCCAGCCAGCGCAGCGGCGCGCCTGGGAGCGCGGTCACGGGGAGCAGGAGGATCGGGTAAAGATAGCGCCGCTTTTCATCGAGGCTGATCTGCCCCTCCGCGAGCAGTCGGTGCGCGAAGCTGAAGTAAGACCGCGAGTCCGCGCCCCAATACGCATAGGGCATGTAACTCAGCAGCAGTGCGCGCAGGAATGCGCCGAGCAGCAGCGCGGGGATCGCCCAGAGCAGCGCATCGCGCACGAGCGGGTGGCGCGCGAAGAATTGGCGGAGGCTGGAGGACATCGGGCGGGGAGGTCTAGTCGGCGCGCGCGGCGATGTCACGCGCGAGGAGCGGCTTGTCATCCTTTCATGCGTCCTCCTTACTCCGCGGGCCGTGACCCGATTTCTCCCTCTGATCAAAACGACGTGGCGCGATCCGCGCGTGCGCGAGCTCCTGCTCTTCTGCCTGCCCGCGCTTCTTGCCGGCTTCATGCTCCGCGCGGTGCTCATGTCGCAGTTGCCGTACGGCTTTTTCCACGACGACACGCCGGACTACCTCACGACGCCGGAGAAGCTCCTCACCGCGCACAAGTTCGAGCTGCACATGAAGAAGACGTTCCTCGCGCCGGTCTTCATGGCCGTGCCGTTCGTCCTTCACATCCCGGCGCTCATTTTCATCGCGGCGGTGCAGCATCTTCTGGGACTCGTGCTGATCGTGATGATCGGCCTGCTCTGCCGGCTGTGGTTCGCGCATTGGAAATGGTTCATCGTGCCCGCCACGTTGTTCGTCGCGGTGAACCCCGCGATCCTCTGGTACGAGCACGTCCTGCTGGCGGAATTTCTCTACGCCTTCACCGTCGTCCTGCTCGCCATCGCCGGCACTTTTTACGCGCGATCGCAAACACGCGGGCGGTTGATTTTCCTCCTCGCCGCGCTCGTCCTGGTCGCCGGAGCGCGGCCCGAGGGCAAGCTCCTTTTCGGCTTCGGCTTCCTCCTCGTCGCACTCGCGCATTGCGGAGAATGGCGTCGGCTTTTTCGCATCGAAGGCATCGTGCTGGCCGTCGCGATCGTCACGCACCTCATCACGAAGACCTCGCAGGCCGGCCTGCTGCTCTACACCTCCGTCGCCTACATGTCGCCGCCGCATCTCGCCGCGGCCCCCGGTCTGGAGGAATATCTCGGCCCCGTGCAGCAGGAGTTTCAGGCGAAGTGGGCGAGCGATTTGCAATTCGCAAAAGCGCACCAGCGCGACCAGGTCACCGACGCCATCCGGCTCTACTTCGAGGCGCATCCCGATGCGAAGCAGCGCCTCAGCCCGCACGCCGACCAGAAGCTGTGCAACAAGCTCGCGAAAGCCACGCTTCTCCGAAATCCCATCGCCGCGCTTGAGCTCGCGGGCCTGAAGTTCCGCTACACCGCCACCGTCCCGACGAACGACGACTTCACCGAGCTGTGGCTCTACAAAAAACAAATCGAGTCCATGCGGAAAAAAGCGGACCAGATCGCGAAACTCGGTAGCGGGCTCACCGGCGCGCCCTTGCGCTCTGCCAACGAAATCGACGCCTGGGTACGCTCACACGAGCATCCCGAGCGGCTGGACTGGTTTGCGAAATTCAGCGACCGCTGGCATTCCATGCTCCAGCCACGGCTCGCGGACCTCGTCGTCGGAAAGCGGCACGTCCCCGGACTCGCGTGGTTTTACATCGTCGCGTGGACGGGCATGGCGCTCGTCGTCCTGCGTCGCGGGCGGATGCAAAAGCTGCACTTCGCGCTCAGCCTCACGCTCGTCGCGCTGCTTTTCACGATCACACTGACGGCAAATGTGAAGCCCCGGTTCCGCTTCGTATTCGAGCCCTTCTGGGGCCTCTATATTCTGCTCATCCTCGACTGCGCGCTCTTCTGGCTCGCCCCGTTGTGGCAGCGGCAGCCAAAAATCGCGCCCGTGCTTCCGAATGGAAGGCCGTCGGTTTGAGATGAGTCCGCTCGAGCGCTGGGGATGCGCGCAAGCGGGGTTCGTTAGAGTTTCATCCGCTGGTCGATGAGGTCGGCGAGGAGGCCGATGAAGAGCATCTGGACGCCGGTGAGTGCGAGGGCGATGGCGAGCAGCCCCAGATGGTGCTCGCCGTGGTAGTCGATCGCGCCTTTCACAATGCCCGCGAGGACGAGCACGAACGCGGGAGGGACGAAGACGTTCAGCGGCTTGAAGTAGGCGCAGATGCGGATGATGAGGATGGTGAAATTGACGGTGTCGCGGATGGGGTGGATGGAGCTTTTGCCAACGCGCCGGAGGTAGTTGATGGGGATGAATTTGACGCGGTAGTGGTTCGTCAGCATCGCGAGGGTGATGGTGGTGGTGAAGCTGAAGCCGTCCGGGTAGAGGGTGAGATAGCGCAGGGCGACCTTCTTGCTGAAAACGCGGAGGCCGGAGTTCAGGTCGGGGATTTCCTGACCGCTGAGGTATTGGGCGAGGCGGGTGATGGCCCACTTTGCCGGGCGCCGGACGAGGGGGACCTGGACGATGGCGCCGGTGCGCGCGCCGACGACCATGTCGTAGTCGGGGGCGTAGGACATGAGCTTTGGGATATCCTCGAGCGGGTAGGTGCCGTCGGCGTCGGCGATGAGGATGTAGTCGTGCTTGGCGCGCATGAGGCCGCTTTTGAGGGCAGCGCCGTAGCCGCGGTTGGCGGGGTGCTCGATGAGGGTGACGGGGAGGGTGCGGGCGATTTCGCCAGTGCGGTCGCGGGAGCCGTCGTTGATGACGACGATTTCCATGTCGGCGAAGTGGGAGCGCTGCTCGGCGATTTTCTGGACGGTCTCGGCGAGTGCGCCTTCTTCGTTGTAGGCGGGAATGAGGACGCTGAGTGAAAGTGTAGAGACGGACATGTGACGGGAGGGTTTAGCGGGGGTGCGGAGCGGCAGCAATTGCGAATGGCGGACGGGGTCGAGTTGGCGGCTTTAGCAGTCGGTGGAGGGCTGCATGCAGGCACGGCGCGCGATTTTCCAGAGCTCGATGATGGCGCTGGAGAGGGTCCAGAACATGATCGGGGCGACGGCGATCATGTAGCGATCCATGGGCCGGCCGACGGTGCAGAGGAGGACGAGGGTGAAGGCCCACACTCCCGCAGCGCCGAACCACCAGGCGCGCATTTCGCCGCGGGCGCGGAAGAAGAAAACAGGGAGGAGGAGTGTAGTGAAGAAGACGGGCCAGAGGCGGAAGAGCCAGGCGGTGGCTAGCCAGTGCTGGTAGGGACGGAGGCTGCCAGTGCCGATGCGGGCGTCGAGGATGTCGACGGTGCCGGGGAGGCGGATGGCGTCTTCGGCGTCTTCGGCTTTCGCGAGGATGCGGCGGACGGAGCGGAGCTCGGAGTCGTCGGGCGCGGCGTTTTCGTCGGCGACGTGGAAGAGGAGGGAGACGAGGTCGCCGAGGCCCTGGCGCGCGTAGGCGACGGGTTGGTTGGCGATGGCTTCCTTTGCTAGGGCCATGCAGAGGTGGTTGACGTCGGCGGGGGTCTTGCCTTGCGCGGCGAGGATTTGGCGGAGGTGCGGGACGACGGTGCGCTTGAGGATGATGTTGTTGTCGAGCTTTGGGAGGCGCTGGTAGGCGCGGACTTCGTCGGCGATGTCGCGCTTGATGTCGGGCTCGATGCCGCCGTCGAGGCGGGTGAATTGCGCGGTGCGCCCGTAGAGGAGGATGCCGGCCTGGGGCTCGGGCGGACGGGTGTGGAGTGTGAGGGCGTGGAGTGCGCGGTCGCCGATGAGGGGCAGGGCAAATGCGACGATGAAGAGGGATGCTTGCAGCACCGCTCGCGCGATTTTCTCGCGGCGAAAAAAGAGAACGCCGCCGATGACGAGGAGGGGAAAGGGGCCAAAGACGTTCTTCGTGAGCATGAGGCAGCCGGCTGCGAAGCCGCTCAGGCACAGGGCTGCGAGGGAATCGCGTCGGATGGCGCAAAACCATGCGACGAATGCAAGGGTGCCGAAGAAGAAGAGGAGCGTTTCGTTTCGCAGCAAATGCTCGAGGTGAATCGGGAGGCCGTAAACGGCGTAGGCGTAGCTGCAGAGCCCGAAGGGAATGAGCGCGGCGCGGCCGTGAATGGCGCGGAGGACAAGCATGGCGGCGACGACGGCTGCGGCGCCGAGCGCGTGCTGCACGAACATGAGGGAATCGAAGCTGCCGAAGAGTCGCAGACACGCGGCGATGAGGAGCGAATAAACGGGGCCGCGGCGCGGGTCGGTTTCCCATGTCCCCTGCTCCACCCAGGCGACGGCGGAGTGGACGTAGGAGCCCGCGTCTTTCGACCACAAAACGCACGGCAGGAGATGCGCGAGATACGCGCGGATGCCGATGGCGACAAGCACGAGGGCGATCCAGACGGCGACTTCGGCGCGCGCGGAGGGAGGCTCGGAGAAGCGGAGGAATGTGGCTCGCAACCGCGCAAAACGGGGCGCGGCGGCGGGGCGGTCGGCGGGCATCGGGCGCACGCTAGGGAGGGGTGAAAGTGCTTGTCAACGCACCGGGGCGTTCCGAGCCTCCGCGCCTTTGAACTCGCCGAACGATCCGTCTCCAGTTGGTACATTCACGCTGCGCCGCTGTCTGCTGCTGAGCCTGCCCGCGCTGATCGTCGGCTTTCTCCTGCGCGCGGCGTTCGTGCACTCGATCCCGGAGGTTTTTTACGGCTCGGACAGCAATTCGTATTTCGAAACGGCGCTGCGTTTCTGGCAAAAGCACGAGTTCTTTTTCCCCGAGAAACGCCGCGGGCTCTATCCGCTTTTCGTGATGCTCTCGCCGCTGCTCCCCGGCAGTCCGGCGCGCGATACAGCACTGCTGCAGCATCTTTTCGGACTGCTCGTGATCCCGGCGGCGGGCTGGGTGACCGGTCACGTCGCGCGGCGTCCGGCGCTGTGGGTGCCGGTGGTGACGTGCCTCGTGGCGCTGTCGCCGGCGGCGCTCTGGTACGAGCACGAGATGATGGCGGACTCGCCGCTCGCGGTGGTTTTCGCAGTGACGCTCGCGATGGCTTTTCCGCTCGAAGGGTTGCGCGGGCGGCGGCTCGTGTGGTTCCTGATCGGCACGCTGGCTATCGTCGCGATGAAGCCGCACGGACGTCCATTTTGGCTCGGGCTCGTGATGGCGGCGGCGCTGATTCGCTGGCCCGCGTGGCGCTGGGGCTGGCCGAGTTTCGCAGTGCTGGCGGCGAGCGTGGCGGTGATCCTCGGCACGGGCAGCTCGAAGCAGGGAAGCTGGCTGCTGCTGAGTTCCACGCTGCCCCTCGTGGATATCGAGGGGGAAAGTTACCCCGAATATCGGCGGCTCCTAGCGCCCGTGATTCGTGAAACTTATGCGCGTCTCGACGAATACGCTTTTCTCCAGATGCAGTACAAAAAGGCGCTCTCGACAAAAGATCCGGAAAGCCTGCTCGGCCCCGAATGGCCTGCACTCGTAAAAAAGCGGGAGCGCTATTCCAAGGCCACCAAGGCGCTCTCGCGCGAGGCGATCCGGCATCACCCGCTGGAGTGGCTGCGGCTCACGTCGGAAAAGATGGGCATCGCCGCGGCGTTTCTGCCGACGCAGACATCGTTCGCTTTTCATCCCGCGGAGTTCTGGGCTGCGCAGGCGGAGCGAAACGATGACCGCTGGCGCAAAAACGCTAGCGAACCCGAGATGGTGTATGAGCGCGACGAACCGGCGTACCGCGCGATGGTGGCCGAGCGGCTCACCCGCCCCGCTCTCGTCCCGGCGTGGATCATGCGCCTCGGGGGAAAACTCACGTGGACGCGCGTGCAGTATGCGAAACACGTCCCGCCGCGCGTGCGCTTCACATGGGTCGCCGCGCTCGGTGCGCTCGGAATCTGCTCGCTGCTCACCCTGCGCCGCTGGCCATTCGCCGCCGTGCTGCTGCTGCCGCTCGGCGGATATTTGCTCGCGATCTACGGCATCGGCGACGCCGTGCCGCGCTACATGCTGCCCGTCGAATGGCTCGGCTTCCTCCTCGCCTGCCTCGGCGCGGACTGGCTGCTAGACCTCGCGCTCCGGCTCCTGCCCGCGCGGATACACCCAAAAGTGGTAGAGCAAAAACTTCAGCCCGCTCATCCCGACTTGCACGGTGGCGATGATCCCATACTTCATCATCTGTGACGGCGAGAGCTGCTTGAAGCCGGTCATCGTCACGAGAAAATTCAGCACGTAACAAATCGCAATCGCGCCGAGATAACGTGCCAGGCAGTGCCTCCAGTCGGCGGTGGTGCGAAAGTTCAGCAGATAATTCCAGACGGAAAACACGATCGTGACGACCGTGAGGCTGAGCGCGTAGCTGCTCCGATCGGTCCAGTGCCACACGTTGTTCGTGAGGTGGAAAATTCCCGCATTGATCGCAACGCTGATACAGCCGCCGACGCCAAACCAAAAGATGCGCGAGACGACTGTCTGTTTCGCGCTAACCGCCGTTTCCGACGAGTCAACCGCGCCGCCGTTCACGCTGCTTTTGCCAGAGATTTGTGCCCCAGCATCCGCAGTGTCTGCTCGATTTGCGGGAGTTGGAGCGGCTTTTTCAAGACGGTCACCGGCCCGAATTTCAAAATGTTGTCCAGCATCTGGCTGTCCGGGAAGCCAGTGATGATCACGATCGGCAGTTCGGGATGGTCCTTTTTCGCGACCGCGTAAATCTCGTCGCCCGTGATGTCCGGGAGCTGCAGATCGAGAAAACAGAGGTCGAATTTTTGCTTCGCCAGCGCAGCGAGCGCCTCCTTGCCGGTGCCGACGACAATACGGCTGAAGCCCGCCTTTTTCAGGAACAACTTGAATAGCGACTGGATCGTCTCGTCGTCATCCACAACGAGCACGGTGGGCTGTCCCTGATCCTCCGCGTGCAGCACGTCACGATCGAGCACGTCCTTTTTCACGCGCCACCGTCCGCCGATTTGCACGGCTGGCAATTGTCCGCGCTGCACGAGGTAATAAACCGTCGGTAGCGGGATGCGGAGATACTCAGCAGTCTCTTTGACGGTCATCAGGTTGTGCATGGCGGCGGGAGTGGAGCACTAATTGCCATAAATACCAATGCATTTCGGTGGGGAATGTTGCAATCGATCCGTGTCCGACCCCGAGCAGAAGATCCGGCTCTCGACAATCCCCTCGACACGTCTAATGTCCCGCCTTCTTTGCCCGGAACCCAACAATGAGCGCACTCTTCCTGAAACGATTTCTCCAACGTCCGATGCAAGTGGCCTCGATCATCCCGAGCTCGAAAGCGCTCATCCGAAAAGTCTCCGGCAAGATCGATTTCACCAAAGCTCGAGTCATCGCCGAATATGGTCCGGGCGAGGGCTGCCACACGCGCGAGATATTGCGCCAGATGCGGCCTGATTCGCATCTGCTGCTTTTTGAATTGGATGGAGAACTCGCGCAGCATCTCACCGCGCAGTTCCACGACGACCCGCGTGTCATCGTACTGAATTCCGACGCCGCCGATCTTCCTGCGGCGCTGCTCCGGTGCGGCCTCGAACACTGCGACTACATCGTTTCGGGCATTCCGTTCAGCATCCTCGAAAGCCAGAAAAAGCGCGAACTCCTGCAGGCGACATTCGATGCGCTCAGACCGGAATATCACGCCGCGTTCGTGATCTATCAGGTCACCAATGAACTCGTCGGCCACTGCCGCCATTTCTCCCGCGTGGAGAGCGAGTGGTGCGTGCAAAACATCCCGCCGATGTTCGTCACGAAATTTTACCGCACTGCAAACGGCGTTCCGGTGAACGGAAAAAGCGCGCATGCGGTAAACGGCCACGTGGCTCGCTGACGCTTGATTTTCATCTTTCCCCTCCGCCGAGGAGGAAGAGGAAGTCGCTGAATTCACTGAGCGCTTTCAATTTTCAACGGCTTCCGGTCATGCTGTGGCATGTCCCCTACCCGCACTGAAAAAGATTCCATGGGCGCGATGGAGGTGCCCGAAACAGCTCTCTACGGCGCCTCCACCCAACGCGCCGTCCTCAACTTTCCCATCAGCCAGCAGCGGTTTGGGCGCGAATTCATCCGCGCGCTCGGCCTGGTCAAATGGGCCGCCGCCGAGGCAAATCTCGAACTCGGCAAACTCGACGAGCACCGCACCACGCTCATCGCGAAAGCTGCGCGCGAGGTCATCGACGGCCAGCTAGACGAGCACTTTCCGCTCGATATTTACCAGACCGGCTCTGGCACCTCGACGAACATGAACGTCAACGAGGTCATCGCGAATCGCTGCTCGCAAATCGAGGGCAAGCCGATCGGATCGAAAGACCCCGTCCACCCGAACGACCATGTCAACATGGGCCAGTCGAGTAACGACGTGATCCCGACCGCGATCCACGTCGCCGTCGGCGAGCGGCTCCGCAAATATCTGCAGCCCGCGCTCGAGCAACTCCACGGCGCGTTTGAAAAGAAGAAGCTCGAGTTTTGGAACGTCATCAAAATCGGCCGCACTCATCTCATGGATGCCACGCCCGTGCGGCTCGGGCAGGAGTTCGGCGGCTACGCGCGGCAGTTGGAATTGGCGCGGCTCCGCGCGGGCAACGCCATCGCCGCGATCGAGGAACTCCCGCTCGGCGGCACCGCCGTCGGCACCGGGCTGAACTGCCATCCCGACTTCGCGGGCATCGTCATCCGGCATCTCGAAAATCAAACCGGCATCGCATGGCGAGAGGCGCGAAATCACTTCGAGGCGCAGTCCGCGAAAGACGGGCTCGTGCAGGCCAGCGGGCAATTGAAAACCATCGCGGTCAGCCTTTTCAAAATCGCCAACGACATCCGCTGGCTCGGCAGCGGCCCGCGCTGCGGCATCGGCGAGATCCTGCTCCCCGAGACGCAGCCCGGCAGCTCCATCATGCCGGGAAAAGTGAACCCCGTCATGTGCGAGGCCGTCATGCAAGTCTGCGCGCGCGTCATCGGCAACGACTCGACCGTCACTTGGGCCGCGGCGAACGGGAACTTCGAGCTGAACGTCATGATGCCCGTCCTTGCGCACTCGCTCCTCGAGTCCGTTCGGCTGCTTGCGAATGTCGCAGACGTCTTCCGCGAAAAGTGCGTCCAGGGAATCAAAGCCAACACCGACCGCTGCGCCGAACTCGTCGAATACAGCATGGCCATGGTCACCAGCCTCGCGCCGATCATCGGCTACGACCGTGCCGCCGAGATCGCGAAAGAGAGCGCAAAAACCGGCCGCACAGTGCGCGAGATTTGCATCGAAAAACAAGTCCTCCCCGAAGCCGAACTCGCCCGCGCCCTCGACCCCTTCGAAATGACCAAGCCCGGCGGCGAAGGTGCGGCGGGGGGGTGAAGATTTATGTTCGGCGTTTGAAGCTGATCTTCTCGATTTTGCTATCACTGACCGGTATTTGCACCGCACCGGAAATCGCGAAGATTCCGTAACCCAAATCGATTCGCGAGTTTCTGACGGGTGAGCCGGACGTCTATCTGTTCTTTCTGTGTCCTCCAGCGATCCAACGATCATGGAACTACTCGCGAAGAATGTGACATGACGATGAGTCCAAGCAGCATCTCACCACCGCGCTCCTCGCCACCGCCCTGCGCGGCATCTCCCACTACTTCCAAGTCCTCGACCTCGCCATCGAACGCGGCTTCTGGCCCCCCTCCGTCCGGGACTACTACCACCGCGACCCCGGCAACCCCGACCTGCCCACCCTGCGTTCCTACGACGACGCCCTCGAGTGGGGCCAGAAAATCGTGATCGGCGAAGCCAGCCGCGTCGCCGACGACGGCGCCCCCATGGCCATGCCATGCGCCGGTGAAGTCAACCAAGCCCACTACAACCTCATGGGCTCCCTCGGCCCCCACACCACCTACAAAGACGCCCTCAGCAGCGCCCAGCAAGCCGCCGAAACCCTCCTCCCCGGCCCCACCGGCATCGAGAAAATCATCCTCGACCTCTACAACGACGCCGAAAACCACTACCGCGACCTCCCCCCCGCCACCCGCCGCGACAAATGCCGTGAATGGGGCCTCCAATACGCCGACCACCCCGAGAAAGAAGAACAACCCCCAACCCCACCCACCCCGTAACCCCCGCCTATTTCATGTTAGGCCCCTCCCAATGCGCTCCCTGATTTTCCTCGCCAGCGTCCTCAGCTTAGTTGCGAGCGCCAGAGCTCTGAGGAACCAAAGCCGCAGGTGCTCACGTTCCCCGTGAATCGCGAGCCGGTCGATGTCGATAATTCGTTCGCCAATCTCAACCCGTTTTACAAGCAACGCGCCGGAGCGTTCTACGATACCAAATACGTCTTCTACTCAGCGGCCCAGCTATTCGATCGCGCACGTATTCGACCCGAACAGATGATTGGCACACTCGATAGTATGCGAGCGTTTGTCTTCGATTTCCTTGATTACTACGTCCGCTGAGACGGCAAGATCACTGAAGCCCAACGACGAGAACGCGTGACCCGAATGGATGGAAGGTTCAGACCTTGCTCGACGAAATCCAATTCAAAGTTTACCAGATTTGGCGAGACGAGACCTCCGGCAAAGCAACACCCTGGCCTTCCTGATTCAGCCACCGCCCGAAAAACCTCGGGCCACTGATCCAACTGAGAACGCAAAATGACGGGGACCAACCATGCGCTGCAGGCACCTACTCCGGGCGTCACGCGCGCTGCCTCCGCGGCCGCCTGAGGGGAAAGACGGTTCTTGGTTGGCGGGGAGCTGGGTTTTGCGAGATTGGGAGGCATGAATGTTTCCCTCGCGTATGGACGCGGCCATCTTCACCTCGACCTTCCCGACGAACGGACGACGGTCATTGAGCCTTCCGAGCAGCCGGGAGTCGGCGACGAACGCGCGGCCATCCTCGCGGCTCTCGCGGAGCCCATCGGCGCGCCGCCTCTCGCCACCCTCATCACGGCACGGGCGAAGATTTGCATCGTCCACACGGACATCACCCGCGCCACCCCCAATGACCGGATCATCCCGTGGCTGCTCGATTTTCTCGAGAAGAGCGGCGCATCGAGGGAGAACATCACGCTTCTCAATGGCCTCGGCACCCATCGACCCAATACCACCGCCGAGCTCGAGCAAATGCTCACGCCGAAGGTCGTCGCGAACTTTCGCTGCCTGAACCACGAGCCGGAAAACGAGGACGCGCACATCGCGCTCGGGCTCACCGCCACCGGCACGCCGGCGCTCATCAACCGGCACTTCGTCGAGGCCGATGTGCGCATCGTGACCGGCTTCATCGAGCCGCACTTTTTCGCCGGATTCAGCGGCGGGCCGAAGGGCATCATGCCGGGCATCGCCGCGCTCTCCACCGTGATGAGCAACCACGGCGCGCACAATATCGGCAGCCCGCGCGCGGCATTTGGCATCACCGAGGGCAATCCCATCTGGGAGGAAATGCGCGACATCGCGCTGCGGGCGGGGCCGAGCTTTCTGCTGAATGTTGCCTTGAATGACCGGCGGGAAATCACCGGCGTCTTTGCGGGCGGCCTGCTCGCGGCGCACCGCGTCGGCATCGAGTTCGTCCGCGCTAGCGCCATGCAGCCGGTCACCGCGGCCTTCGACATCGTGCTCACAACCAACAGCGGATACCCGCTCGACATGAACCTCTACCAAGGCGTGAAAGGCATCGCAGCCGCGGCCCGCATCGTGCGCGACGGCGGCACGATCATCCTCGCCGCCGAGTGCTCGGAGGGCATCCCCACCGGAAGTCCGCACGAGCGGCTGCTCCACAGCGTTTCCGACGGCGAGGCGCTTTTGGAAAAGCTCGCCCAGCCGGGATTCGTCCACGCCGAGCAATGGCAGGGGCAGATTCAGTCGTTGATCCAGCGACGGGCGGAGGTGCATCTGCACAGCGCGCTGCCGGAAGGCGAGGTACGGGCGGCGCATCTGATTCCGTGCGCCGAAATCTCCGCCTTGATTTTGAAAAAGCTGGCGGCACTGGGGCCAGACGCTCGCGTAGCGGTGCTTCCCCAAGGGCCGCTGACGATCCCTTATCTCGCGTAGAGCGCGGAGGGCGAAAGAGCGGCGGCTTATTTGCCGGCGGCGAATTCGCCCATGGCGCGGAATTTCGCGTAGCGCTGGGCGAGGAGTTTTTCGACGGGGAGCTTGGTGAGTTCGTCGAGGTTTCGCTGGACCGCGGTGGCGAGATTCTGGATGGCGGCGGCGTGATCCTGGTGCGCGCCGCCGAGTGGTTCGGGGATGACTTCGTCGATGACTCGAAGATCGAGGAGGTCGCGGGCCGTGAGCTTGAGTGCGGCTGCAGCCTCGGGCGCGTGCTTGCGATGTTTCCACAAAATCGCGGCGCACCCCTCGGGGCTGATGACGGAATAGTATGAATTCTCCAGCATGAGGACGCGGTCGGCGACGCCGATGCCGAGTGCGCCGCCGGAGCCGCCTTCGCCGATGACTACCGAGACGATTGGCGTCTTGAGCACCATCATTTCGCGGAGATTCACCGCGATGGCCTCGGAGATGTGGCGCTCCTCGGAGCCGATGCCGGGATAGGCGCCGGGCGTGTCGATGAGCGCGACGAATGGCAGCGAGAATTTCTCCGCCATGCGCATGAGCCGCAGCGCCTTGCGGTAGCCCTCAGGGTTTGCGCAACCGAAGTTGCGCTTGATGTTCTCCTTGAGCTCGCGCCCTTTCTGGTGGCCGATGACGACGCACTTTCGCCCGTCGATGGTGGCGAGGCCGCCGGGCATTGCGCGGTCTTCGGCGTAAAGGCGGTCACCGTGCAGCTCGATAAAATGTGAGAAGGAAAGCTGGAAGTAATCGAGCGTGTAGGGCCGCGCGGGGTGCCGGGCAATTTGCACGCGCTCCCACGGCGTGAGGTTCTGGTAAATCTGCCGCTTGGTCTTCTCGATTTTGCCCTCCATGTCGCGCACCTCTTTGTCAAAATCGACATCCGTGGCGTACGAATGTTTTTTGAGATCGGCGAGTTTGGCCTCGAGCTCGACGATCGGTTTCTCAAATTCCAGCGGCGTCTGTTTCATCGGTGCGGTGGGAGCTACTGCTCGATCGTGGCGGGATCGCCTTTGCGGAGCAAGGCGGCGAGTTCCTCCATCGCATCGGGCGTGAGGCCTATGCCGGTGGGCGGCTTGTGCGCGGTTTCTCCGCTGTCGGCATCGGGCTCGGAGTAGAGCGTATTTCCCGGCACGCTGAAGGCGATCCAGAAAGCCGTCGGCGCGTAATGTTTATCCGCGAATGTGACGCGCTCGCCTTTCGCGCTCCACGCGATGCGCTCGGTGACTTTGCCGGGGAGCTTTTGCACCGAGCCATGCGGCGTGGGCTTCGCGGGCTTTTTTCCAGCCACAGCTTTGTGCACGGGCAGCGAGCGGATCGGGTATTGCTTGAAATATCGGCCGTGGTTCAGCAGCACGACTTTCTTCGCGGGCTTGTTCACGATGACCGAAAAATCCCCGTTCGAGACAACGAGCTTTTGCCCGATACGCAGCATCGAAGCGGAGAGGTTGTTCGCCCGCATGATGAGCTCCGGCGTGGTCTTGAGGCGGTTGGCGACTTTGGTGAGCACGTCACCGCTTTTCACGATGTACTCCTGTTTATCGGGCGCAGGAATGGGCGAGAGGAAGATGGAGGTATTGATCACGCCGAGACGGTCGCGGGCTTCCTCGAGCTTGGACGAATCGGGATTCGACGCGACGAATTGCGCGAACGCCGTCTGCGCTTCCGTGAGCTTGTGCTCTTTTTGCAGCGCGACGCACTTTTCAAAATCGGGCAGCGACGGGTCCGGCGGCGGCGGCTCCGGCGGCAGCATCGCCTCCTCTTTCAGCTCCTGATGCGGGCGCAAGAAGAGCTCGTAAGTCCAATACGCGCCGCCGCCGAAGACGCCGATGGCGATGAGGATGACGATGAAAACTTTGATCACGGCTCCGGCGGCGACGCGCCTTTTCTAAAAGAGTCCGCGCTTGCGAAAGTCGTCCATGTTCCGCCCGGACGACTCTTGGATGAGATCGACGGCGAATTTCAGCAGGCAGACTTCCCAGCCTTCATCGACGCCCTGGATGATCGCGCTGAGCGGGTCTTCAGCACGATCGACCACCTCGCTGAGCTGTCCGAGCACCTGCTCGATCGGGCTGTGGACGATCTGCTCGGTGACGTTGGTTTTGCGAAACTGGAACCCGTATTTAAGAATCGCGAGTTCGCTCGCATTTTCGCGCAACCAGCCGAGGAACTCCTCAGCGCGCTCGCCGAAGCCATCGAGCGCCTGCCGCGATATGTATCCGGGCGTGAGAATCTGCGGTCGCTCGGCGTGCAGGTGGCCATCGCGGATGCGAATCTGCTGCGCGGAATCCATCAGTTCGGTGACGAGATAAAAACGAAAGCTCGTGGAGCCAAAGGTGGCGATGCGCTGCTGCGGCGCGCGGAAAACGTGCGTGTTTTCGATCGCGTAATGAAAGCTGTCTTCGCTGAGCATGAAAGCCGCGGACTCTACGCGCTGGTGGCTGAGGCGCAATCCCCGCGTGCCGCGGAATGGGCTCGATTTTCAAGCACCAAGACGCGCCTCGATCCAAGCGATGACGTCGGCGAAGACCATCTCGCGACCGATCTCGTTGAACGTCTCGTGGAGCATCCCTGGGTAAATTTTGAGCGTCTTGTCCGGCGACCCAGCGCGCTCGAAAAATTCGCGCGTGGCCGCGGCGCTCGTCACCGGGTCGTCCGCGCCGTGGATCAAAAAGAGCGACGTCTGAAATCGCGGCGCGCCGGCGAGCGCGGTGGCGGCGGCGACCTTCACGGCGTGATACATTCGCGCCGAGATGTCGTGGTGCATGAGCTGCATGTCGGGAAAAGTGGCGAGGTGCTCCTGATCGCGAGAGAGGCGCGACCACGGCATCGGCGTGGGCTGCGTGAGTGAGGGCCAGAGCCAGCGCGCGGCGTGAGCGAGGGCGAGTCGCCAGCGCGGCGGCGAAAATGCTAGGCGCAGATACGGCGACGTGACGATCGCCCCGCGGCAATCGGCTTTTCGGGTCAGAAGAAAATTGAGCGTGATCTGCCCACCGAGGCTGTGGCCGAGCAAAAAAAGAGGTATGCCCGAACCTAGTGCGAGCGCGACAACGCGCTCCAAATCATCGAGCAAGGCCTCATACGAAGGCACGTCCCCTCGCCTTCCCCCGGAGCGCCCGTGACCGCGCAAATCGTAGCTCCACACCTCGATGCCGCTGCTCACCAGAGCCTCCACAACATGGCCGTAGCGCCCCATGTGTTCGCCTCGTCCATGCGTCATTACGACAAGCGCGCGCGCCCTCCCCGCCGGTCGCGCCCGCCGGACGTTCAGCTCGATTCCATCGGTGCTCGTGAGCATGTGAGTTTGATTTTCCACAAAAAAAGACCGCGGCTCGCACACGCGGGTCGCTGAATTTCGGTTGTCAGAAGCAGCGAGTCCAGTAGCTTGCATAGTCCAGTCCCCGCCATGAAAACCCTCTCCAATTCATCCCGCTCACGCTTCGCTTTCACCCTCATTGAGCTGCTCACCGTCATCGCGATCATCGCGATTTTGATGGGCCTGCTTTTCCCCGCCATCGGCGCGGTGCGCGAAAATGCGCGCCGCACTCAGGCCAAAAACGAAGTCACTCAGCTCGTCGCAGCGCTCAAACACTACTACACCGAGTACAGCAAATACCCGCCTCTCGAAGCAGCATCGGCCGCAGCACCCGCGACTCCACCGGCAAACCCGAAGGATCTCTACTGCGGCGACAAACTGAGAGACACGAATTGCACCTTCAACAACGTCGCAGTCATGGACACGCTGCGCGCCATCAGCCGCAAGGATGGCGTCAACGAAAACGACGCGGCCAATCCGCGCCGCATCCCGTTTTACGAGGCGAAAATCGTGCAAAATCCGCTACTTCCGCGCTCCGGCGTCCTAGAGGTCTCGTCGTCCGGCGTTCAGCCAACAAATCCCGAGCAAATCGGCTGCCTCTTCGATCCGTGGGGCAATCAATACTTCATCATGATGGATACGAACTACGACAACGCGCTCGACATGGGGCAGTGCTACAAAGATTTCGGCGAAACCGATGAGCTGCAAAAGCCGCGCACTGGCGTTGGCGCATTTTCCGTTGGCAAAGACAACGCGCTCGGCGATCTGAAGAAATTTCCGGGCGTTTATCGCCAGGGGACCGAGGTCTGCGACGACGTCATTTCCTGGCAGTAGACTGCAAAGTAGAAGCGTCGAAACTGCGGAGCTCCGGCGGCCGCAAAGTTAGCCGCGCTGAGCGCAAGCGCCGATGAGCGGGGCGACCTGCCAAAATTGCACCGCTCCCATCGCGCCCGGAGTCACTGTCTGCGCGGCCTGCGGTGCCTCTGTCGTCGAGCCCACCCGGCACGAGTGGATGTCGCAATACGCTTGGTGCGGCTATCCGCTTTACCACATTGCGTTTGGCTCGGACGCCGATGGGAGGACGGTTTCGGCGCGTGGCATCGTCGCCATTGGGCAACGCGCGAGTGGCGGCATTGCGATCGGGATCATCGCCACGGGAGTCGTCGCCATCGGGCTCGTTTCGATCGGCATTTTTTCGGTCGGCATCGTCGCCATCGGGCTCGGAGCGGCGTGCGGAGTGAATGCCGTTGCGCCCTTCGCCCTCGGTGTCGTCGCGTTCGGCTGGGAGGCGTACGGCGCGTTGACTTTTGGAAAGCAGTTCCTCGTCAGCGCCGCAGCGACTCGCTGAAATCTCCACCATGAAAATTTTCTCCGATGCAAAACTGGAACCCGCCGCTGCCGAGAATTTGCGCGATGGCGTCACGCCTCACGAGCTGCTCATTTCTAAATACCTCGGCGCTTCCGTACTCGCAAAAGCGGCGCCCGACCCGGCATTTGGCGAGGCCGAAATCGCATTCGGCCAGCCCGATCCCGGTAGCGTTGAGAATTCCGACAACCTCCGCTGGGTCCATCTCAGCAGCGCCGGGTTCACACGATACGACACGCCAGAGTTTCGCGCTCTCGCGACTTCGCGCGGCATCGTCGTGACAAACAGCTCAAGCGTCTATGCCGAGTCGTGCGCAGAGCACGCATTTGCCTTCATGCTGGCACAAAGCCGCCGCCTGCCCAAGGCTCTCGCGAGCCAGACCGCGAGCGGCACGCCCGAGTGGTTTCAACTTCGCACCACCTCAAGCGAGCTGCGCGGGCAGTCCGTCCTCATCCTCGGCTACGGCTCGATCGCGCAGCGGTTGGCGGAAATGCTTGCGCCATTCCAGATGCAAATCACCGCGATGCGCCGTGCGCCGCGAGGCGATGAAAGCGTTAAAATCGTAACGCCCGAAAACCTCGCGCCCGCGCTTGCCGCGGCCGATCACATCGTCAGCGTCCTCCCCGAAAACGAGGCCTCCCGCCATTTCATCGACCGCGAAAAACTCGCCGCAATGAAGTCCGGCGCGATCTTCTACAACATCGGTCGCGGAGCCACCGTCGATCAGCAAGCGCTCGCCGAAGCCCTGCATTCAAGCCACCTCGCGGCCGCGTGGCTCGATGTCACCGACCCGGAACCGCTGCCCGCCGATCACGCTCTCCGCCTTGCTCCGCATTGCTTCATCACCCCTCACACGGCCGGCGGACACCGCGACGAATCCGGCACTCTGGTCCGGCATTTCCTCGCAAATTTCCAGCTTTACGTCGCCGGAACCGCGCTCCGCGACCGCATCATGTGACTCCCGCGGCCCCGCGGATTGCCACAACCCGCACCATTTTTCTAAACTCACCGAAATGACCGACCTGAATCTCTCGCTCCAGCGCGCCGCCACCGCCGGCGATTTGCTCGAAAGCAGCGCCCAAAACATCGCTCAAATGCTCGCCCGCAGCACCCAGCCCGCCGTCGAGCAAAGCATCGCCGAACTCGTGCAAAGCGCCGCATGGGCCGAACTCAACGACCGCTTTTACAAGACCCTCGCCTTCGGCACCGGCGGCCTCCGCGGACGCACCATCGGTAAAATCGTGACCGTCGCTGAGCAGGGAGAGACGCAGGAACTCGGCCGCCCGCAACGCCCGTGCATCGGCACGAACGCGATGAATTACTACAACGTGAGCCGCGCTACGCAGGGCCTCGTCGCTTACCTCAAAGAGTGGCTCGCTGCTGAAAACATCGTCGGCAAACCGAAGATCGTCGTCGCCCACGACACGCGCTTTTTCTCCCGCGAATTCGCCGAGCTCACTGCCCGCGTCGCGATGGAAAATGGATGCGACGTCTGCCTCTTCGAAGGCCCACGCTCCACGCCGCAACTCTCCTTCACAGTCCGCGAGCAGAACGCGCAAGGCGGCATCGTCATCACCGCCAGCCACAACCCGCCGCACGACAACGGCTTCAAAGTCTATTTCGGCGAAGGCGCGCAAGTCGTCGAACCGCACGCCGGCGGCATCATCGCGAAAGTCAACGCGATCGAATCCGATGTGTACGATCCCGTCCCAGAGCCGCAGCAGGGCGCGCTCACCGTGCTGGGAAATGCGATCGACGCCGCCTACATGGCGCGCCTCGAGACACTCGTGCTCGACCCCGGATTCTTCAAATCTGCGAGCGCCCTTCGCGTCGTCTTCACCTCCATCCACGGCACCGGCGGTACGATCGTGAAGCCGATGTTCGACCGCCTTGGCGTCACATTTTCCACAGTCCCCGAGCAGGAAATCCCCGATAGCCGTTTCCCTACCGTCAAATCGCCCAACCCAGAAAACGCGGAGGCGCTCGCAAAAGCCATCGCGCTTGCAGACGAGCAAAACGCCGACCTCGTCGTCGCGACCGACCCCGATTGCGACCGCATGGGCGTCGCCGTGCGCAACCGCACGGGCAAAATGGAACTCTTTACCGGCAACCAAATCGGCTCCCTCATGGCCTGGTATCGAGTCACGAAATTGATCGTGCAGGGCGTCATCACGCCCGCCAACGCCGCCCGCTGCGTCATCATCAAAACCTTCGTCACCACCGACCTGCAAAAGTCCATCGCCGAGCGGAACGGGCTCCGTTGCGTCGAAACGCTCACCGGCTTCAAATACATCGGCGAAAAACTCGGCAAATACGAAGCCGCTCTGCCCGCCGATGTGCGCGCGAAATATCGCACGCTCCCCGAATCCGAGACCCGCTCGCAGCGGCTCGCGCACTCCACGTATTACGTGTGCGGCGGCGAGGAAAGTTACGGCTACAGCGCGCACGATTTCGTCCGCGACAAGGACGGCAATGCCGCCGCCATGGTCTTCACCGAAGTCGCCGCATTCGCAAAAACGAAAGGCCTCACGCTCGACGAATTGCTCGACCAGATTTACGCCGAATACGGATTCTATTTTGAAAAGAACGGCAACCTGACATTCGAGGGCGCCGAGGGAGCGGCAAAAATCCAGCAACTCGTCGCCTCCTACGCGACGCAACCGCCCGCCACCGCCGACGGCACCGCCGTCACCAACGTGCGCAATTTTGCCGAGCAAGATTTCACCGACATCGAGGGCGACAAAATCCCGAAAGAAAAAATGCTTATGATCGATCTCGCCGACGGACGCCGTTTCGCCGTGCGCCCATCCGGCACCGAGCCGAAGATCAAATTTTACCTCTTCGGCCAAAAGCTCCCGCCAGCCGGGACACGGTTCACTTCCATCGAACTGGCATCCGCACAAAGCTCCGTCCGCGATTCATTGGACGAGCTGTGGAGTTGGATTCAGCAGGACATCGCCGCACGTCTCCCTTAGTTTTGCTAACGCCATTCCCTCCAAAATGCCCCGTGAAATCAGCCTCGATGGCGGTGAAATTTCCATAGTCAAAGCGCTTGGCTTTGCCGGAGGCGGCGTCTCCGGCAAGACCCTCCGCGACCGCGTCTCCGAACTCGAGGACGCCGAGCTTTTTGACACCGTCCGAAGCCTCATGGACATCGGATATGTCGTCTCTGACAAGTCCGGCTTTCATACGTCCGAGGAATTTGAAAAAGCCAACTTTCACGTCAATTCCGGCTACGCCCGCGACCTGAAAGAATCCCTAAACCCAACCCGCGAAAAACCCAAAAGCCGCCGCATCCGCCGCGAGTGATTTCGGAGCGCGGTGACAGAACGAAGCGCCGACGCCTTGCTCGGAATGTTTGGAAGACGGCACCATCTGCCAAACTCGGTGATTTGCGGTTGTCCTGAAACGCTCGCGCGCCGAGAAACGCCGCCCCGCGCTTAATGACAGAGCCAACCACCCCTCCACTTTCCGCACTCCGCCGCGGGTGGCCGTGGCTTGCGAGCGCGCTCACCGGCACCCTGCTGACCCTCTGTTTCGCCCCGTGGAATTTCGGCTGGCTCTGCTGGCTAGCGCTCGTCCCTCTCATCTGCGCGGCGTGGTTTTCAAACGCAAAACCCGGTCATAAATTCGCCCTCGGATACCTCGCCGGCCTCTTCTTTTTCTCCGGCACGTTTTACTGGCTCGGCTCGCTCGGCACGCTCTTCAAAGCCGCATGGCTGCATGGTTTGCCGGTGCTGCTCGCGTCGTACTTCGGCATTTATTTCGGCTTCTGGTCGTGGTTCATCGGACGCCTAGCGGATGCCTCGCAGCCCAGCGTATACCTCTCCTCGCGGCGCAATCTTGCAACCGCGTTTTTCGCCGCGTGCGCGTGGGTCGCGCACGATTGGGTGCGCGGCTGGATGTTCGGCGGCTTCGGTTGGAACGGCATTGGCATCGCCCTGCACGACGACCTTGCGATGATCCAAATCGCCGACATCACCGGCGTCTCCGGCCTCTCGTTTCTCGTGGTCTATTGCAACGTAATGCTCGTCATCATCGTCCGCCGCATCGGCGCGGAGTTCGGCCCAATCTTTCTGAAAAAGGTGCGCTGGGAATTCAGCCTCACCGTCGCGATGGTCGCCCTCGTTTTCTCCTACGGCATCCGCACTCTCCTCGCCCCGCAACCCGCTTCAAATCAGGCGCTCCGCATCTCGGCGATCCAGCCGAACATCCCGCAGGCCGTGAAGTTTTCAGCAAACGCGGAAGACGTCGTGATGCAAAATCTCGACGAACTCACCGGTCTCGCCGCGACCACTCAGCCACAGCTCCTGCTCTGGCCGGAAGCCGCCACCCCGCGCGGCATGTATGCCGATGAGCGCAACTACAGCTTCGTCATCGACGAGGCCGCGCGCGGCGACTTCTCCCTTCTCATCGGCACCGAGGATTCCGACATCGACCTCCATCAAGATTACAACGTTGCGACGCTCCTCTCGCATCGCGGCCACGACATCCAGACGTATCGCAAAATGCACTTGGTCCCTTTCGGCGAATACATTCCCGGACGCCACTTCGTCCCGCTCCTCGCGCGCATCGCGGGCGACCTCGTCCCGTCGGATTTCTCGATCGGCCGCGAATTCACCGTGATGAAAGCCGGCGATCCCGCCGTCCGATTTTCCCCGCTCATCTGCTTCGAGGATTCCGTCGGCGACCTCACGCGCCGCTTCGTCCTGCACGGCGCGCAACTCCTCGTGAATATCACGAACGACGGCTGGTTTCTCGAAAGCGCTGGAGCCGAGCAGCACCTCGCAAACGCGGTCTTCCGCGCCGTCGAAAATCGCCGCCCGCTCGTGCGCTGCACGAACACCGGAGTCACCGGTTCCGTGGATCGCCTCGGCCGCGTCGATCGCTGGCTGAAGCCATTCGAGCGCGGCTTCGCCTCGCGCGAAATCGCCATACCTGACACCACCGCATTCACCTTTTACACCCGCCACGGCGAATGGCTCACCTACTCCGCGGCCGCGATCACCGCCCTGCACCTCGCGTTCGGCCTGCTCAAGCGCCGCCGGGCGAAGTGACCAACTCACCGCTGTAGCAGCGCGCTGCAGATGTCCCGCACGAGCTTCGGGCCTTCGTAGATGAACCCCGTGTAGAGTTGCACGAGCGCCGCGCCGTTATCGAATTTCTCCAGCGCATCGTCCGCGCTGAAAATGCCGCCCACCGCGATCACCGGCAGCGTCGTCCGCTCCGCGATGAACCGCACGATTTCCGTCGAGCGCTCCCGCAGCGGCATCCCGCTCAAACCGCCTTGCTGCTTGCGATGCGCGGGCACCCACGAGTGATCGATCGTCGTATTCGTCGCGATGATCCCCGCCAATTCGTGCTCCGCTGAGAGCGCGACGATCTGCTCGATCGCTTCCCAGTCGAGGTCCGGCGCGATCTTTACGAGCAGCGGGCGCCGACTCGTGTTGCGCCGCTGGAGCGTGGCGAGCAGATGCTCCAGCGCGTCGTGATCCTGCAACGAGCGGAGCCCCGGCGTGTTCGGCGAGCTTATGTTCAGCACGAAATAATCGCCGAAATACTGCAACCGCTCGAACGACAGCAGATAGTCGTTTGTCGCCTCCTCGATCGGCGTCACGCGCGACTTTCCGAGATTTATCCCGATAGGAATATGGGGCCACCGATGCGCCGCTTGCAGCCGCCGAAAACGCACCGCGATCGCATCCGCGCCGTCGTTGTTGAAGCCGAGCCGATTGATGAGCCCGCCGACTTCCGGCACCCGGAAGACGCGGGGCTTGTCATTCCCCGGCTGCGCCCGGGCCGTGATCGTGCCAACTTCCGCGAAGCCGAAACCAAGCGCCTGCCAGGCCGCGAGCGCGACCGCGTTCTTGTCGAATCCCGCGGCGAGCCCGACCGGATTTGGAAACTGCACGCCGAACACCGTGCGCGCCAGCCGCGGGTCCGGGCGCGGCGCGACGAGTTTCATCAGCGACCCTGTCAGCGCCAGCGTGTCGATCGCAAGATGATGCACCGCCTCCGCGTCGCGGAGAAAGAGCAGCGGTCGCAGGAGCTGTTTGTAAAACGAAAAGGGCATGGTCGGGCGGGAGCGTTGCAGTGACTTGTTCGTTTCTAAAGAGCGTAATGCGGGCCTCGCCCTCATTTCCCGATGCAAAATGTGCTGAAGATTTTCCCGAGCACATCCTCCGGACCCACGCGCCCGACGACCTCGCCAATAGAAGCCATCGCGCCGCGCAATTCCTCCGCGACGAACTCCGGCGACAGCCCGCTCACCAGCCCAGCGCGCGCGGCATCGCAATCCGCGAGCGCGCGCGAAAGGCACGCATGATGCCGCGCATTGATCGCCACGGACCAATCGCGTCGCGCCGTTTCGCCACCGACGATTCTCGTCAAGATTGCATCTTCGAGTTGCTCGATTCCCACCCGGTCGCGGCACGAAATGCACACCGCCTCAACCCCGCGCCAGCTCTCGTGCTCGCCGAGGTCGTGCTTGTTCAAAACGAGGAGGCTCTCCGCGCTCAGGCGTTCGTCGCGCGGTGCGCTGCCGTCCGCGATTTCCAATACCAAATCCGCGCGTTCAAGTTGTCGCCGTGTGCGCTCCATTCCCTCGCGCTCGATCTCGTCGGACGAGTCGCGCAAGCCCGCCGTATCGACGAGCCGCAGCGGAATGCCGCGCAAGTCGATCACTTCCTCGATCACGTCGCGCGTCGTGCCGGGGCGCGCGTTCACGATCGCGCGCTCGTAGCCCAGCAGCAGATTTAGCAGCGACGATTTCCCCACATTTGGCGCGCCGCAAATTACCGTCCGCACCCCCTCGCGCAGCACCCTCCCCCGACCCGCCGTCGCGAGCAGCGACTGCGTCTCCGCCCGCATGGTGTCTAGCTTTGCGAGCAGCGCCTCGCCGGTGTCTGGGTCGATGTCTTCATCCGGGAAGTCGATGAATGCCTCGATGTGCGCGAGCAATTCCAGCAGCCCTTCGCGCAGCGCGCGGATCCGCTCGCCGAGCCGGCCCTCGAGCTGCTCGGTCGCGGCGCGCAGCGCGAGATCGGTCTGCGCGGAGATGAGGTCCATCACCGCCTCGGCCTGCGTGAGGTCCATCTTCCCATTCAAAAATGCGCGCTGTGTGAACTCGCCCGGCAGCGCGGCGCGCGCCCCATTCGCCAGCACCAGGTCGAGCACACGCCGCGCGACCAGCACTCCGCCGTGCCCATTGATCTCCACGACATCCTCGCCGGTGTAGCTCCTCGGCGCGCGGTGCACCGACAGCAACACGTCGTCGAGCTTAACCTCATCGGAGAAAATCGCGCCAAACTGCTGCACGCGCGACGGCAGTTCACTCGCCCGTCTCTGCGCGCGAAAAACCGCGTCGGCAATCCCCAGCGAGTCCGGCCCGCTCAGGCGGATAATCGCGATCGCGCCCTCACCGAACGCGGTCGAAATGGCAGCAATCGTGTCGCTCACGCGGGCACCGCGAGTGCGTCGTGAGCCGCGAGATGGACGCGCAGCTCAGCCATGAATCGCTCGTTCTGGGCGCGCGTGCCGATCGAAACGCGAATCCATTCGGGCAGTCCGTAGGCGGTCATGTCGCGGACGATCACGCCCTTTTTCAGCAGCGACTGGAATACGGCTTTCCCGTCGCCCACCCGCACCAGCACAAAGTTCGCGAAGCTCGGCACGAATTCCAAACCGAGCGCGGCGAACTCCGCCTGCATCCAATCGCGGCCAGCGATCGTGAGTTCGCGCGTCTTGCGCTGATGCTCTTCGTCGGCGAGTCCCGCGAGCGCGCCGGCCTGCGCGATACCGTTCGCATTGAAGGGCTGGCGGGTCTTTTGCAGCGCAGAGATCAGCTCGGGATTTGCGAGGCCGTATCCGATGCGGAGATTCGCGAGACCCTGGATTTTCGAGAATGTCCGCAGCACCACGACATTCCGCCCTTCGCGGACATATCGGAGCACATCGGGCGGATTTTCGAGAAACTCGAAATATGCCTCGTCGAACACGACGACAACATGCTCCGGCACCTTTGCCATGAAGCGGTCGATCTCCTCTTGCGAGACAAGCGTGCCGGTCGGGTTGTTCGGATTCGCGATGAAAATCTCGCGCGTGCGCTGCGTGATGGCGGCGGCCATCGCGTCGAGGTCGTGAGCAAATCCGGGGTCGTCCACCTCGACCGTCGTCGCGCCAAAAAGCGCAGCCATGAGCTTGTAAACGACGAACGCGTGGCGTGCCGTAATGATCTCATCTCCGGGCTTCAGAAATGCGTGGCCGATGAACTCGATCACCTCGTTCGAGCCGCAGCCGAGGATCACGTTTTCGCGCTTCAGGCCGAGCTTCGCGGCGATCGCCTCGCGGAGATAAAAACCGCCGCCATCGGGATAAAAGTGCGACCGCTCCAGCGCCTCGCGCATCGCCACCAAAGCCTTTGGCGACGGACCCAGCGGGTTTTCGTTCGAGGCAAGCTTGATGATTTCCTCGGGCCGCAGTCCGAGTTCGCGCGCCACGTCCTCGATGGGTTTTCCGGGCTCATAGGAGACGAGTTCGCGGAGCCACGGGTGGGCGATATTCCAGATCGACATAAGGCGGCGGACTATGGCGCGCGGCGGCGGGATTTCCAGCCTGCGTTACGGCTTCACAATCGCGATGACGGAGGGCTGATCGGCGAAGTATTTCTTCGCGACGCGGCGCACTTCTTCGAGCGTGACGGCCTCGACCTCGCGGCGCAGCTCGCGGTAGTGCAGCGCGCCGAGGCCGTAGAGCTCATCCAGCGCGGTGCTGTATGCGAATGCGTCGTTGCTTTGATTCCGAATGTCCTGCGCCCCGAGCATCTTTTCCTTTGCCCGAGCCAGTTCTGGGGCGGTGAGGCCGTTCTCGGCGAGGTTGCGAATTTCGTCGAGCAGCGCGGCACGCACTGCCGTGATTTTCAGCGGATCGGTACCGAGATAGAAAACGAACGGGCCGCGCGCGAGGCCCATCATGTGGCTGCTGCCGACGAAATACGCGAGGCCGAGTTCCTCGCGGATTCGGACAAAAAAGCGGGAACCGAGATCGCTCGAAGCCTCGTCGATCAGTTCCAGCGCGGCGCGGTCCGGGCTGAACAAATCGGCGCCGTGAAAGCCGACCATGAGGATGGCCTGCGCCTTGTCGCGCGTGTCGAATGCCTCGACCGATTCGGCAAGCGGTGCGGGCTGCGGAGGCTGTGCCAGAGCGGGTTCGCCGGGTGCGAGACCTCCGAGCGCGCTCTCGACGAGCACCATCACCTCGGCGGCTTTGACGTTTCCGAAAACCGCGATGACGCCATTTTTCCCGGCGATGTGGCGGTCGCGAAACGCGAGGAGATCGGCGCGAGAAATCGAGCCGACCGACTCCGGCGTGCCGAGCGCGTGCAGCGCATACGGATGCCCCGGCAGCAGATGCGCGCGGAGCAAATGACGCGCGACGGTGGTGACCTCTTCGTCCTGGGCTTTGATCCCCGCGAGCTGCGCTTCTTTTTCGCGAACGATCGCCTTCTCCGGGATCGTCGCGTGCAGCAGCACGTCGCCGAGGAGTTCGAGCCCGAGAGCGAGATCGGGCTGCATGGCGCGCACTGCGAGCGTGATGCTGTTGTTCCCGGCGTCGCTGGAAATGCTGCCGCCGACACGCTCGATCTGCTCGGCGATCTGCTCCGCCGTGCGGGTCGCGGTGCCTTTCAGCAGTGTCTTTGCGAGCAGCCGCGTGATGCCGTTGTCCGCCTCGGACTCGGCGAGAAGGCCGGCTTTGAATGTCGCAAGGAGAGAAACGAGCGGGAGGCGAGGGTCTTCGCGGACCAGCAAACGGAGCCCGTTCGCGAGTTCAAAATTCTGAATCTCGCCAGCCTCCGCGATCGTCACCGGCGTGCTGGTTTGCGCGAGCGAGCCGAGCGGATTGAGCGAAGTGATCGTGAGATTTCCAGCTGTGAGATATTTCTCCGCAACACGCCGAATGTCGGCGGCGGTGATCCGCTGGATCGCGTCGAGATACACGCGGGAGAAATTGACGTTGCGCGTGAGAAGCCAGTTGGCGCCTAGATCGGATGCCTTTCCGCGCATCGTCGTGAGCTCGTGGAACTGCTGGCTTAGCGCTCCCTTCTTCGCCTTGTCGAGTTCGTCGGCCCGCACCTCGGCGGTGCGAAATTCGGCGATCATTCGCAGCGTCTCCGTCTCGACTTGCGCTCGCTTTTCAGGATCGAGCACGGCATCGACTCCGAAGATGCCGGGCTGGCTCGAGGCGTAGCACCACGCGTCGGCGCCGTGAACGAGGCCGAGTTCCTCGCGCATCCGCAGATACAGCCGCGAGCTGCGGCCGGAGCCGAGGATCGCGGCGAGCAGGTCGAGCGCGGGCACGTCGGGGTGCGTGAGCTCCGGGATGTGCCAGGAGATGTGGAGGCGCGTGAGCTCCGTCGCGAATTCCGCGTGATGTTCGCGCCGGCCGAGCTGCGGCGGCTCCGGCGGGATGAACGTCGGCGGCAGCGACTTGCGCGGACTTTTCTCGAAAAGAGCGGTGAGCTGCGCGCGGACCTGCGCGGCATCCACGTCGCCGACCACGACGAAGAACGTGTTATTCGG
>JBBQZX010000041.1:0-26819 GCA_038207335.1 Chthoniobacterales bacterium
CAGGGTCGCGGCGGAGCGATCACTCCGCCGTGCCCTCAGGCGTCTGCGGCCTCCCGAAAGCGCATGCATCTTCTCCCAAAACCCTTCACGCTGGCAGCTCGTTTTCGGCATGAAGACGAGATACAAGGCGTCGCTACGCGCACACCGTGAATGAAGACCAGAACAAGCCTCCCGAAGCGCAGCCGCGTAACGGGTTCATATTCGGGCTCATCGTTTCTCTCAGTGTCCTCGCGCTTCTTTGCTATATGTTATTCCCGACTATCAGCGACGGTCCCACACCCGCAAATCGGATGCGGCATCGCGCCCGGAACGAAGCCATTGAGATCACAGAGGCGCTGCGGCGTTACTACAGCGAGTATCAATCACTCCCTACCGGTTCCCATCGTCAGATCATCGCGTCACTTTCAGGCGACAACCCGAAAAAGATCGTTTTCTTCGCGAGCGACTGGGAGACCACTCGGCGCGGTGCTCGCAGGCATCTACGGCGTTTGTCTCGGCTGGCTTCGAGTCTTCAGCGGTGGCCTCGACTTACCCGTCATTGCCCACATCGCAGCCGAAGCTACTATCTTCACCATCGTCGCCCGTTCCGGCGTTTTATGAGCGTCACGTCTCTGACGGCCGTTATGAGCCCACCAATCGCAACTTTGAGCGGCACGGTAACGGGGAGTTGAATCGATTCGCACAGCGCGCGTTGATACATCACTGCGCGAGGATCGCCTCCGCGCGTTGGAACTCGACGCTAAACTCGCGGGAGAGTTCACCGAGAAATTTCAGCACAGCGGCAACGTCGGACATCGGCGCGTCCTCGACGAGGAAACGCGGATGGAGATCATGCGACTGCGCCGGATGAGGATGGCGGATGCTCGCACGATCGAGACGGCGCTGGGGGTGAATTAACTTGGCCGTGACCCAGCGGAGGGGAGAACGAGTCAGAACCGGACTCTCACGGAAATCCACGGACTCGGATGGATTTGCTCCTACTTCGGTTCCTACCTAACTCGCATTCGCGTCGTAAGTCCCTGTAAATCAGAGAAGTGGAGGCGAGGGGAGTTGAACCCCTGTCCTGAATGCTGTCAGCGCAGGCTTCTACATGTTTATCCGATCCTTTGTTTAAGGGGCGCGCGATTGACCGGCAAACTGCGCACCTCCCGAGCAACCACGGAATCGATTCTCCCTCGGACGCGGTTACTCCGCCCTCGGGATAGCCTGCTGTCGTCGCCCCCGCCGTTAGCAGGCGTCGCTGCGGGGACGTCGCGGAATTAAGCCGCGAGAGCTAGATCTTCGTAATCGTTAGCGTTTATTTTTTGTGCCCAGATGTTTTAACGAGGCCAACCAGGCTTCCTCGACATGCCGCCTGCGTCTCGAACAAACAGTCGAAACCAGTACGCCCCCGTTTTTTTGGGGAGGTCGAAAAGGTAGGCGCACGATGCGAATTTGCAACCGCGAAATTCGACCGCAGCGCTTCGAAGAGCCAACTGTCGGCTCGCTTTCCGGCGCGCCGCACGGATTGTTCTTCCCCATGATTTCCCGCTTCACCTTCGCCCTCCTTTCGTTCGCCGCTCTTCTCACCGCCGGCTGCGCGCATCGCGACAAGAAACCGGACTCGCGCATCTACGCGGGAGAAAGCCCCTCTCTCCATTACTCGAATCGAGAGGCGGCAGGCGGACCTCTCGGCGGATTCTGAGCCGAATGCGGATTTCAAAAAAAGCGGAATACGCACTCCGGGCGCTCGCCGCGATGGCACGGGAGCCGAAGTCGTGGCGCATCGAGGAACTGAGCGCGCACGAAAATATCCCGGTCAAATTTCTTGAGCAAATCCTGCTCGCGCTCCGTCACGCGGGGCTTGTCGCGAGCAAACGCGGCGTCGGCGGCGGCTGCACATTGCTGCGCCCGGCGGCGGAGGTTTCCGTTGGCGAGGTAATCCGTATCCTCGACGGCCCGCTCGCTCCGATCCCGTGCGCCGCGGAGCGCCCGGAGGTGCCGTGCTCCTGCCCAGACCCGCGCACCTGCCCCGTTCGCGCACTGATGACCCGCCTGCGCCAGGAGCTTGCCGGGTCGCTCGACTCCCAATCGCTCGAGGACATGCTGCGCCTCGCGCCGGGAGCCGAGACGCTGGCTTACGACATCTGAGCGGTGGCATCGCCCAAGTCAGCCTGGAAAAGCTCCACCGCGTTACCTCCGAAGATGCCCTAACAAACGCAACGCCGCATCGAAGCAATCCTAGCTTGCTCGTGCCGGAACGACCAGGACCGGACACGCAGCTCTTTTCAAAACGCCTGTCGTAACGCTGCCGACGAGCAGGTGGTAAAGCGCACCGTGACCATGCGATCCGATGACGATCAAGTCCGCGCCATACTTCCCGCCTTCCTCCACAATCTTCTCGATGCTCGGCCCCTGCACATGCAGCGCGGTCACCTCGAGCGCAGTGCCTTCCTCAAGCTGCGCTTTCAGCGCGTCGAGTTGCTGGTGAAAGGATCTCATTTCGCGCGCCACAGTCACGCGCACCGGCTGAGGGCCGGCCTCGAAGCCGACGAAATCCGGCTCCGGCTCCTCGACATGCAGCAGGATGACGCGGGCACCAAACGCTTCGGCCATCGAGCACGCCGTCTGCGCCACACGCGTCGTGACATCGGAGAAATCCACCGGGACGAGAATCGTTTTGACGTTCATGCCGAGAGGATACGCTGAGGGATCGAAAACAGGAAGCCCTCCAACATCGAGGAGCGACTGCGACGATAAACGCCAAACAAAATGCCCGACCTTTTCTCCAACGCTACCGAGACAGATTCCGGTCGAGCCAACGCTCCGCTCGCCCAGCGTATGCGCCCCGCCACGCTCGACGAATACGCAGGCCAGGAGCACATCCTCGCGCCCGGCAAACTCCTGCGCCGCGCGATCGAGGCCGACCGCATTTCCTCCATCATCCTCTTCGGCCCGCCGGGCACCGGAAAGACCACGCTCGCCGAGATTATTGCGCATGCCACGCAGTCGCGCTTCGAGCGGCTGAGCGGCGTCGAGAGCAACGTCGGCGACCTCCGCCGCGTCATCGCCACCGCCGCCAATCGGCTCGCGAACAAAGGCGAAAAGACGATCCTTTTCATCGACGAAATCCATCGCTGGAACAAAGCGCAGCAGGACGTCCTGCTGCCCGATGTCGAGCGCGGCACCGTCCGCCTCATCGGCGCCACGACTCACAATCCGTTCTTCTACATCAACAGCCCGCTCGTCTCGCGCTCGCAGGTTTTCCAGCTCGAGCCGCTCTCGCCCGAGAGCCTCCTCTCATTGTTAAAGCGCGCACTTTCCGACAAAGAACGCGGTCTCGGAAACCACCGCGTCGAGGCCACCGACGAGGCACTGAGGCACCTCGCGATCACCGCCGACGGTGACGCTCGCAAGGCGCTCAACGCGCTGGAGATCGGCATCCTGACTACATCCGCAGGCGATTACGGCACCATTCGCTTCGACCTCGCAGCAGCCGAGGAGAGCATTCAGAAAAAGGCCGTCGTCTATGATGCCGACGGCGACCAGCACTACGACACGATTAGTGCATTCATCAAAAGTATGCGCGGTAGCGATCCCGACGCCGCGCTCTACTGGCTCGCGAAAATGCTCTACGCCGGCGAGGACATCCGCTTCATCGCGCGACGCATCGTCATCTGCGCGAGCGAAGACATCGGAATGGCCGACCCGCAGGCGCTCGTCGTCTGCGTCGCGGCGCAGCAGGCAGTGGAATTCATCGGCCTGCCCGAAGCGCAAATCCCCCTCTCACAAGCCGCCGTCTATCTCGCCACCGCGCCGAAATCCAACCGCGCATACGCCGGGATCGCAGCCGCGAAAAAGGACGTGCAGGAAGGTGTCACGCTTGCCGTCCCGCGCGCCCTCCGGTCCACCGGCCACAGCAAAGGCGCGAAAGCCCTGGGCCACGAAGGCTACAAATACAGCCACGACTTCGATGGCGGGTATGTCCCGCAGGCATACCTCCCCGAAGGCCGCCGCTACTACGACCCCAGCGAGCAAGGCTACGAAAAACGCGTCAAAGAGCGCCTCGACTACTGGCGCGCGCTCTTTGACAAAGCGACCGGCAAGTAGCGCGTTGCATCAGCTCGCTTCTGCCTCTGGTTCAGTCTCTGGCTCCTCTTCATCGCGACTCACGACAGGTGCGATCCCGCAGAGTTTCTCCGCGCCTTTGAGGTCGATCAACTTCACGCCTTGCGCGTTGCGCCCCGTCTCCCGGATTTCGCTCACTCGCGTGCGGACCATCTTCCCCTTATTGGTGATGAGCATGAGGTCATCCGTCTCACGCACCGTGAGCGCTCCCACCAGCCTCCCAGTTTTCTCCGTGAGCTTCATCGCGATGACGCCTTTGCCGCCGCGCGATTGCAGCCGGTAAATCGGCCCTTGGTCGTCGTCGAAACGCGTCCGCTTTCCGATCCCTTTCTCGCCCGCGACCAGAAGCATGCACTCCTGATTGACGATCGCAGCCGCGACCACGATGTCGTCCTTTCCATCATCGTCCTTGCCGGGCCGGATTCCCCAGACCCCGACAGTGTTACGGCCTTGGTCGCGCAATTCCCCTTCATTAAAACGGATGCTCATTCCATTGCGTGTAATCAACAGGATCTCATCGAGTCCGGTCGTCAGCTTGCAGTCGATGAGCCGGTCGCCTTCCTCGACCTGAATCGCGATGATCCCGCCTTTCCGCAGGTTCTTGAACTCATTTAAGTTCGACTTCTTCACGATCCCGCTCCGAGTCGCGAAGACGATGTGCAACTGGTCGCTCCAAGTGCCCTCATCGGTCTTCTGCCCTTGAACTCGGATAGTCGCTGCAATCTTCTCATCGTTCCGTAGCTCCAGGATGTTTGCAATGGAGCGCCCCTTCGACGTGCGGCTCATCTCGGGAATCTCATACACCCGTTCGACATAGCAACGCCCATCCTGCGTGAAGAACATGAGGTAGTCATGGGTCGTCGCCGTGAAGAGATGCTCGACGAAGTCTCCATCCTCATCGGTCATTCCTTCCCGCGTCGTCATCCCGATCACGCCTTTCCCTCCACGTCGCTGCGCACTGAAAGCGCTCACCGCAGTCCGCTTGATGAATCCATTGTGCGTGATCGTGATGATGCACCCTTCATTCGCGATGAGATCCTCCATGTTCATCTCTCCTTCATCGGGAACAATCAAAGTCAGCCGTTCGCTGCCATACTTCCTCTGAATCTCGCGCAACTCTTCCTTGATGATCGTTAGCACGCGTGACTCTTTCGCCAAGATGTCGAGCAGGTCTTTGATCGTCTCGATCAGCGCATCGTATTCATTCTTGATGCTATCACGTTCAAGCCCCGTGAGCTGATACAAACGCAGGTCGAGAATCGCATTCGCCTGCCGCTCGGTGAAGCTGTAGCGCCCATCGACCAGCCGCCCTTCGCTGCGGATGAGAATGCCAATCTGCTCCACCGCGCTCCGCGTCCAGTTCATCGCCAGCAGCTTCTCCCGCGCATCTTCACGATCCCGCGAATCACGGATGATGCGAATGAAGTCATCTAGATTCGCGAGCGCAATGAGGAAGCCCTCCAACCGCTCCGCAAGTTCCTCCGCCTGACGAAGTAGAAAGCGTGTCCTGCGCAGGATGACCTCGCGCCGATGCTCGATGTAACAGGCAATCGCCTCCTTCAAGCTCAAAAGCTTCGGCTTCCCGCGATCGATCGCGAGCATGGCGACCGAGAACGACGACTCCAGCGCCGTGTGCTTGTAGAGGTTGTTGATGACGACCTTCGGATTCGCGTCGCGCTTGAGCTCCACGACCACACGCGTGTTCTCATCCGACTCATCGCGAATCGCAGAAACCTCGGTGATGACCTTCTCATTCACCAAGTCCGCGATGCGCTCCACCAGCACCGCACGATTCACGTTGTAAGGAATCTCCGTGATGACGATCTGCTCGCGGTTTCCCTTCAACTCCTCGACGCCAGCCTTGCCCCGCACCCGCACGCTCCCTTTGCCGGTGGCAAAGTATTGTTTGATCCCAGCCGAGCCGAGTAACATGCAACCTGTTGGAAAATCAGGGCCTTTCACAAACTGCATGAGTCCTTCGAGCGTGATTTCCGGGTCATCGATCTGCGCGCAGACGCCGTCGATGATCTCGCTCAAATTGTGCGGCGGCATGTTCGTCGCCATGCCGACTGCGATGCCTGTGCCGCCATTGACCAGCAAGTTTGGAAACGCCGAGGGGAAGACTGTCGGCTCCTTCCGCGTCTCGTCGTAGTTATCGACGAAATCGACGGTGTCCTTCTCCATGTCGTCCATCAGTGCAGCACCCAGGTGCCGCAAGCGCGCCTCGGTGTATCGCATCGAGGCAGGTGGATCGCCTTCCACCGATCCAAAGTTCCCCTGCCCCTCGATCAGCATCTCTCGCATCGCCCAATACTGCGCCATGTGAACCAGCGTCGGATAGATCGCCTGATCGCCGTGCGGATGGTAGTTGCCCATCGTCTCGCCCACGATCTTTGCGCATTTTAAGTGCTTACGATTCGGCTGCACACCAAGTTCGTTCATTGCGAAAAGGATGCGTCGTTGTGAAGGCTTCAACCCATCCCGCGCATCCGGCAGAGCTCGAGAAATGATGACCGACATCGAGTAGTCCAGAAACGACTTCGACATCTCATCGGCCACGTTTACAGGTTCTACTTTTTCGTTTTGATTATACATCGGAGATAGGAGGAAAGGGGTGCGAGTTAGCGGTCTGGAAACACAGCAATATCAAGAATTTCCGCGGCATCGCGGATTCGTTTGTCAGTCGTGCAAAGTGGGAAGTCCTGACTGAGATCGCACGCCGCGGTGTGGATCGCATCCAGCGTGCGCAAAGGAACCTGAGGATGACACGACTCAAGAATGCGATTTGCTTTTCGCAGCGTAACGTCATTCAGCGCATGCAAAGCGATCTGCTCGGTCTCAATCCAGTATTTGAAAGTCTTCCAAGCCGTCGCCCGATCCATCGAACTCAGCTTCCCATTACGCTCCTTTGCGAGCAACGCCGACCACACCTCAGTCAGGGCAAGCTCGGAAGTTGACAGCGACAGACCATTGACCTTTTCGTCAAAGAAGTCGCTGTCCGGTTCCGGCACCAGCAGTTTGATGATGATCGCGGTATCGAGATACATCGGCTACCAGTCGCGCCCGTCGCGGTCCGCGCGGACGATTTCTTCCGCAGGCGGCCCGCCGGTCCATGCAGTCATCTTTTTGAGGTGATTTGCCGCTCCGAGGAATACTTTGCGCCGCTTCCGCGACTTGAATGGCGTGATCCATACCTTCGGTGTGCCGTCGCTCGTTACGACGACCTCCCGCCCGCGCGAAACCCATTCGAGAAGGCCCGAGAAGTGCGCTTTCGCTGCGCGGATGCTTATGCTCTCACCTATCCCTGGCAGGACGGCAATCTCCTGCGCAACAGATAGTTCCATGGGCTCCTCGGCCTCGATTGGTGGTCGCTTCACACAGATATTGTAGTCACATGTAGTCCCACTACAAGCTCAAACATCCAGATTTCTAACATTCAGCGCATTGTCCTCGATGAACTGCCGGCGCGGCGCGACGACGTCGCCCATCAGGATCGTGAACATGCGGTCGGCATCGACCTGATTGTCCTCGTTCAGATCCACCTTGAACATCTTCCGCTTCTCCGGGTTCATGGTCGTCTCGAAAAGCTCCTTCGCATTCATCTCGCCGAGACCTTTGAAGCGCTGGACGCTCATCCCCTTCCGCCCGATCTCGATGACCTTTGTCAGGATGTCCGGGATCGTGAAAAGCGGATGCGTAACAGCCTTCTCGCCATCGCCTTCGATCAGGCTAAAGATAGGCTGATCGCTGTTCGAGTAGTGCTCGATCTTAAGACCTTTATTCGCGAGTTCCGCGATAAGCTTATGAACGGACGCAGACTCGTGCAGTTCCACCAATCGCGCGCGTCGGCGCGGACCGTCGCTTTTCTTAGTCTGCACCTTTTCGACAGGCGTGGTCTCGCCGTCGTCGCCGCTCGTCTCAGGCGTATCGTCGTAGAGGTTCAGGTCTTTGTTGTCGGCGCTGAGCGCCCAGTTTCGCAGCTCAGTCTCGTCGTGGAAATATTCAGTGTTCTCGTTGTTCCCATTGCGAATCTTCACCAAGTAAGCCGGCAGAACACCCGCCGCGCTGCGCTGCGTGATGTAGCTTTCGAAGTCCCCGCCGTGTCTGCGAATGGAATCGCTGAACTTAGAAAGCCTTTCCAGCAGACTTAGGATTTCTTTGAGCTGCGTCGCGTTGAACTCCTTACCATCCGCGAGGTTTTTGAACTTCACCTCATCTGCTCCGAGATTGATCAAAATCCGGTTCAGCGCCGCATCGTCATCGACATATTCTTCACGCTTCTTGCGCTTGATTTTGTAAAGCGGCGGACATGCGATGTAGATTTTTCCCGCCCGCACCAACTCCGTCATTTGGCGGTAGAAGAACGTCAGCAGCAGCGTGCGAATGTGCGACCCATCCACATCGGCGTCCGTCATGATGATGATGCGTCCGTAGCGGAGCTTCGCCATGTTAAAGGAACCCTCCTGTTCGCCGCTCCCGATACCTGTCCCAATCGCGGTGATCATCGTCTGAATTTCCGTGTTCTGAAGAACCTTATCCAGCCGCGCCTTCTCCACGTTAATGAGCTTTCCGCGGATCGGCAGAATTGCCTGATACCGCCGGTCGCGCCCTTGCTTCGCCGAGCCGCCTGCGGAGTCACCTTCGACAATGTAAAGCTCCGTCAACGAAGGATCGCGCTCCGAGCAATCCGCCAGCTTCCCTGGCAAGCCCCCGCCGGTCAGCGCGCTCTTTCGCACAGTCTCGCGTGCCTTTCGCGCGGCCTCGCGCGCGCGTGAGGCCATGAGACACTTCTCGATGACTTTCTTCGCAACATTCGGATTGGAATCGAAGTGAGTCATCAACCCCTCGTAGGTGATCGACGACACGATTCCCTCCACCTCGGGAGTCACAAGTTTCACCTTGGTCTGCGACTCGAAACCCGGATTCGGATGCTTGATCGCCAGCACGCAAATCAATCCTTCGCGCACGTCGTCACCACTGATCACCGGGTCTTTGTCTTTCAGCAGCGTGTTAGTTTTCGCATACTGGTTGATCGCGCGCGTGAGCGCCGTGCGAAAGCCAGTTAGATGCGTGCCGCCGTCCGGGTTCGGAATGGCATTCGTGAAGCACAGGATTTGATCATTGTAGCTATCGTTATACTGCATCACGCAGTCCACGATCATGTCATCCTCGATCTCTACCTGATCCTTGCTCTTGAACTTCACCTTCCTCCGCCCCGCAAGGATCACCGGCTTGGGATGCATGAGCTGCTTATTCTCCCCAAGCTGCCTCACAAACTCCTCGATCCCGAGCTTGTAAAAATATTGCTCCTTCTTCACCGGCTCGACCCGTTCATCGACGAGATTGATCTCCAGCCCAGGATTCAAGAACGCCAACTCACGAAGCCGGGTCGCGAGCTTTCCAAACTGAAACTCCGTCGTGATCGTAAAGATCGTCGGGTCAGGCTGAAACGTGATGAGCGTGCCGGTGTGCTTCACATTCTTCACCTCGCCGATCACCTCCAGCGGCTGAGTCGTCACGCCGCGCTCAAAGCCCATGTGATACACCTTCCCATCGCGCTGCACCTCTACTTTGAACCAATCCGAAAGCGCATTCACGCACTTCGCGCCGACGCCGTGCAGACCACCAGAATACTTGTAAGCGCCCTGCCCGAATTTTCCTCCCGCGTGCAGATTCGTGAGCACGAGCTCGATCGTCGGTACCTTGAATTTCTGGTGCATGTCCACCGGGATGCCGCGCCCATTGTCCCGAATCGAGCACGACCCATCGATGTGGATCGTCACATCGATCCGCGAGCAATGCCCCGCAAGATGCTCGTCGATCGAGTTATCCAACACCTCGAAAACGCAGTGATGCAATCCACGCTCATCCGTCGGCCCGATATACATTCCCGGCCGCTGGCGCACGCCCGCGAGCCCTTCGAGCTTGTCGATCTTCGTCCAATCGTATGCGGTCTCGTTGACCTCGTTGAGATTCGTGTGCTCCGTCGCGTCGGCTTGAGAATTCTGATCGTCCTTTTCGGGCATATGGATGGTGGGAAAAAACTGAACGCTGATCGTAGGTAAAACACCGCTCGGAAAAAAGCCTTTTTTTGCCTCGCCGCGCCCGCGTTTCCCCAAGTAATTGCGCTCGCCTCGCCCCCCGACCACAAGATGTTGATCGACACCCCCATTTCAGTTTGAAAAAACTCGCCATCTTGAAACCCGCGCTCTGGCTCTGCTTTTTCGCCCTCCTCGCGGGCCTCGCGCGCTGCCACGACTTGCGCGAAGTCTTCGTGGAAAATCGCGTCTTTTTCCTCGATGGCGACTGCTACTCCCGCATGACCCGCGCGCGCATCATCGACTCAGGCGCGGCGGCGTTCGTGCGCCATCACGACTTCGAAAACTACCCGCAGGGCATCGAGACGCACACGACCGCACCGATGGATTACCTCATCGTCGCACTGCGCTGGTGCGTCGATGTCGTCTTGAAAATCGCGGACCCGTCCAGCACGAGCGTCCTCTGCGGCCAGACGCTCGATGTCGCGGGCGCGCTCGTCTCGCCGCTGCTCGGCGTGGCGACATGCATCTGGCTCGGCATCTGGTCGCGCCGCTGGGGCCTCGACCGCACGCGCGCGCCGGACGAGCCGCGCGGCCTCTGGCTCGCCGTGCCGCTCTTCTTCGCGGTCAATCCTATCCTCGTACACGGCACCGTCCTCGGCCGGCCCGATCACCAGTCGCTACTCATCGCGCTCATCGCCGTAGCGCTCGGCGCGGAGAGCCGCCAGGCGGCGGGGCCGTCGCGCGCGTGGGCGATCGTTGGCGGTTTGGCGTGGGCGCTTTCGCTTTGGGTTTCAATTTACGAGCCACTCGTGCTGCTCGCGGTCGTCCTCATCGCGTGGGCCATCTGCAAGCCGCGCCAGCTCATCGCACGCGCACGCCTCGCCGGTCTCGTCGCCATGCTCGCAGTCGGCGGCATCGCATTGGCCATCGACGGCTGGCGTGTCCACCCACTCGGGCCCGGCATGTTCGTTTATTTAGAAAGGTGGAACCAAACGATCGGCGAACTCGCCCATGCTGACTTCACCACCCTCTTCCGCTGGCTCGGCTGGGGCTGCATAGCGACGCCCATCCTGCTCATCCTCGCCGCCCGCACGCACCGCCGCGCGCTGCTACTGCTTGCGCTCGTCGCCCTTCTCCTCGCGCTCACCGTATGGCAAGTCCGCTGGGGCTACTTCCTCGCGCTCGCCTTCGCCATGACGCTCCCCTGGCAGCTCGCAGTCCTCCGCCGAGGCTGGATCGCGTGCGCCTTCCTCCTCATCTCGATGTGGCCGATCGCCCGGGACTGGGACGCCCTCCTTTTCCCAAACGAAGCCGCTCAAAAGCAGCGCGAACTCGGCCGCGCCGAAAACATCCTGCTCCGCCAAACCGCCGAGCACATGCGCTCCCCCGACGTGCGCCCGTTCCTCGCACCGTGGTGGATTTCGCCCGCAATCGCCTACTGGTCCGGCCAGCCTGGGGTCGCCGGCAGCTCGCACGAGAGCCTGCCCGGCATCGTCGATACCGCGCGCTTTTATCTCGCGCCTGCGGCGAACAATGGCGCGCCGATCCTGCTCGCGCGCGGCATCAAATGGCTCATCGCCGACGACGACGAACGCGAAATCGCGAACTCCGAAGAACTCCTCGCCACCACAGCCCCCGAGCCCGCACTCGCCACGCTGCTCATCCAGCAGCCGCACAGCGTAGCGCCATTTCTTCAGCCCGTTTTTGCCAACGATTACTTCAAGCTCTTCGCCGTCGATCACTCTAAATTCCCTCATGACTGAGCCCTTTGATTTCATCGTGATCGGCGGCGGCAGCGCAGGCTACGCGGGCGCATCCACCGCCGCGCGGCTTGGCCTCCGCGTCGCCGTCATCGAGAGCGCGGAGAAAATGGGCGGCCTCTGCATTCTGCGCGGCTGCATGCCGAGCAAAGCGCTGCTGGAGTCCGCCCTCCGCGCCGAGACGATCCGCCGCGCCGCGGAGTTTGGCCTGCGCGCCGAATACCTCGGCGCCGACGGCCCCGCCATCCTCGCGCGCAAGCGGCGGCTCATCTCCGAATTCGCCGATTACCGCCGCGACCAACTCGAAAGCGGTCGCTTCGAACTCATCCGCGGCCGCGCCGAATTCACCGATCCCCAGACGCTGAAAATCGCCCTCCTCGACGGCACCGAGCGCGAGGTCAAAGGCCGCGCATTCCTGATTGCCACAGGCTCGCGCATCCATCGAGTCGCCATTCCCGGACTCGAGGAAACCGGCTCTTGGGACAGCGACGAAGCGCTCGAATCCGCGCACATTCCGGGCTCGGTAATCGTGCTTGGCGGCGGCGCCATCGCGCTGGAATCTGCGAGCTACTACGCCGGCCTCGGCTCGCAAGTCACCGTCCTCCAGCGAGGCCCGCATGTGCTGAAAGAGTTCGACCCCGACGTGGCCGGCGCGCTCGCAGCTGCGATGGAAAAGCGCGGCATTCGCGTCCTCTGCGACACCTCGCTCCAGCGCTGCGAAAAGCGCGGCGAGCAGAAGATCGTCACTTTTTCCAGGAATGGCGAAACGCACACCGTCGAGGCCGAGCAAATCATCTATGGCCTCGGCCGCGAGCCGCTCACCGGCGGCCTCGGCCTCGACCGCGCCGGCGTCGTCCTCGGAGCAAAAGGCGTCCGCATCGACGACACACTCCAGACCAGCGTCCCGCACATCTTCGCCGCCGGCGATGTCTGCGGGCCATACGAGGTCGTCCACGTCGCAATCCAGCAGGCCGAATACGCCGCGCGCAACGCTGCGCGACTCCACCGCGCCGCATCCGAGCCTCTCGAAAACATCGACTACTCGCTCAAACTTTTCGCCGTCTTCACTCACCCCGAAGTCGCTATGGTCGGCTACAACGAACGCGAAGCCGCAGCGCGCGAAATCGGCTGCGCCACCGCGACGTATCCATTTGCCGATCACGGAAAATCCATGGTCCGCGGCGAGACCGACGGCTTCGTGAAGCTCATCGCCGAGTGCAGCACGCGGCGCATCGTCGGCGCCTCCGTCATCGGTCCCGACGCCTCGGAACTCATCCACGAAATCGCGGTCGCAATGTATTTCAAAGCCACCGCCGCGGACCTCGCGCGCGTCCCGCATTACCACCCGACGCTCAGCGAAATCTGGACCTACCCCGCCGAGGAGCTCGCCGAAAAATAGCGCGCCCGGCGACCTCGAATCGCGTCGTTTCTTGTACCCGTGCCGTTTCCCGAACGATCGCGCACGGCGACGTTGACACACCATTCGCGCCGGTCAAAAGTCCTCCGTGTTCAACAAAAACACGCCCCTGAAGTCCCCACTTTCCGAGGTTCCCGCCAACTCCATCATCGACGACCTGTTTTCATCTCAACCCAAAACCACCGCCATGTCCGACACACAAAACAACCGCAATCTCCTCTCCGCCGACGTTGAAATCAAAGGCTCCATCAAGTTCACCAATGACCTCACCATCGATGGTAAAGTCGAAGGCGAAATCACCTCGCAGGGCACGCTGACCGTCGGTGAAAACGCCGAGATCAAAGGCGAAATCCGCACGAAGTCCGCGACTGTGCACGGCAAAGTCATGGGCAACATCACAGTGGAAGAGCGTTGCGAGTTGAAGGCGAAAGCCGTCCTGCATGGCGACCTGAAAGCGACGCGCCTCATCATCGAGGACGGTGCGACTTTCATCGGCAAATCCGAGGTGTCTCCGAACAAAGTCACGGCCATGCGGCCCGACGCGGCGCGCACACCGGAGCAGGCGAAAGCTGCCGCCGTCGTCGCCCGCTAATCCGGGCCCCTCGTGGCCAGCAGCAATACCCCGAAGCAACCCGAGAAAATCAGTGCGGACTGCCCGCACTGTGGCTTCAGCCAACTCGAGTCGGCTTACGCAAAGTCCACTTTCTGCCGGAAGTGCGGCGAGCATTTCAGCATCGAGAAGCTGTTACTGAAAGAGACGGAGAGCCTCAAGGGGCCTTCGTTCTTCGACAAAATCTCGAAGCTCGTCTCGCGCGAAAAAATCCGGGACGTCGCGTGCTTTAGTTGCCACGCGCGGCAGGAGGTGAGTACCGAGGCGCAATCGACCTCCTGCCCACAGTGCGGCTCCTACATCGACCTGCGCGACTTCAAAATCGCGGGGCCATTTGGACGCAGCATCCAGACGCAGGGCGAAGTCGTCATCACGTCAAAAGGCGACGTTGCCGCCGCGCGCATCGCGTGCGGCTCAGCGCTCGTCGAGGGAAAGCTGAAAGGCGTGCTGTTTTGCACCGGCACCGCGCGGCTGAAGATGCGCGGGCGCTTTGTCGGCGGCATCGAAGTCCACAATCTCGTCGTGGATAAAAGCGCGGAGATCGAATTCACGAAGCCGGTGAAAGTCGGCGGGATCGAAATCAACGGTAAAGTCCAGGGCCACATCATTTGCGACGGCTGCGTGACGATCAACAAAGGCGGCACGCTGACCGGCAACATCCACGCCCGCGCTGTGAATTTTGAAAAGGGCGGGATTTATTCTGGCAACCTGACGATCGGAGAGCCCGAAGTCGCCGGGGCGGAAGTCGCTAAAGACGTCGCGTCGTAGGTGGGACCCGCTTACAGCACAAATGTCTCCGCCAACGCGTCGGCCATCAGCTTTCCGCGGCGCGTGAGGACGACGCTGTCGCCTCGCGCATCGAGGAATCCGTCGCGCTCGAATTGCGCGACTTCATCAGACCACGGCGTTACAGTTTCTCGCGATATTCCGCGGTTCGTGCGGAGGCCGAATGCAATGCGCTCGCTGCGACGTGTGTCGCTGGAAAGGGCTTCGGTAAAGGATTCGGCGGTCACGCGGCTCTCGATGCGGTCGCAGTAAGCTGAGGTGTCCGCGACATTCTGCCAGCGCCGCGCGCCGACCGTGGAAAAGGCGCTCGGGCCGAGGCCCAGGTAATCCGCGCCGAGCCAGTAGGCGAGATTGTGCAGGCAGTCGCGACCGGGCCGCGCGTAGTTTGAAATCTCGTATTGCTCGAAACCGGCGGCACTCAGCGTGTCCATCGTCGCCTCGAAAAGATCGGCATCCCACGCCGCATCCTGCGTCAATTCGCCTCGCGCAAACCGCGCAAAAAACGCGGTATCTTCCTCAAACGTGAGGCAGTACGCCGAGATGTGCTCGGGCTGCAACGCGATCGTTTTTTCGAGGCTCGCCTGCCATTGCGCACGCGTCTGCGTCGGCACCGCAAACATCAAATCGAGGTTCACGTTTTCAAACCCCGCCTCGCGCAAAATCTCGTAGCTGCGCTCCGCCTGCTCCCCGGAATGCACGCGCCCGAGCACTTTCAATAGCTCCTCGTCCCACGACTGTACGCCCATGCTGATGCGGTTCACACCGAGCCCGCGGAGCGCCCGCGCTTTCTCCAGCGAGACGGTCGCCGGGTTCATTTCAAGCGTCCACTCGCGCAACTCCGACAGGTCGAGCCTCGCGCGCAAACCGGTCAGCAAATAGTCGAGTTGCGGAGTGCTCAGCGCGCTCGGCGTGCCGCCGCCAAAGAAGATCGTCTCCGGCTGCAACGGGCGCTCGAGCAAGCGCCCATCGAGCTCCGCGAGCACGGCATCGAGAAAACGCTGCGTCTTGTTCCGGTCGCTCGCCTCTTTGTAAAAGCTGCAATACGGGCAGACTTTCGGGCAGAAAGGAATGTGGACGTAGAGGTGACGGATGGCGTCGTTCACCGGAGGGGCTCGATGCGGAGGGGCTTGCGACGAGCCTGTAGCAGTGCCCAGTTTTTGCGAAATTCCTCCTGATGAAATGCTGCCCAGTCTTGCGCCAATTTTAGTTTCCGATTCGGCAGCGAGCCGGCCTCGACCTCCAATGTCTCAGTCGCAATCTGCACTTCGAATTCACCGTAGCGCGCATGAAAATGCGTGGGCGGATGTTCAAGCCCGAACATGCGGATTATGATCCCAAAGAGGCGGCTGATCGCAGGCATCGGCCAGATGCTTCGCGAGATTCGAAAAAGCTCTTCAACCCGCATCCCAGTCACGCGCAAGTAAAGCGAATCGGGACACAAAACGATGTCTTCATTCCACACCAACTCAATGCGTGGTCGCTTTTTCCGCGCCGAGGCCGGTATTGGCGCGGACTGTGAGTTCCGTGAACATGGCTTCGGCGCTTGGTTCGCGGGTGAGAAGCGTGCCGAGGATCGCGGCGAGGAAGCCGAGCGGGATGGAGACGATACCGGGATTTGTCAGCGAGAAAATCGGCGCGTGCTGGATGAGATGCCTCGCACTGGCAGCGACGGCAGGACCGTCCAAACCCATGATCGTGGGACTGATGAGGATGAGTCCGATCGAACTCACAAGGCCGACTAGAAGACCGGAAACCGCGCCCGTAGTGTTGAAGCGCTTCCAGAAAATCGAAAAGAGGATCACCGGCAAATTCGCGCTGGCGGCGACGGCGAACGCCAGTCCGACGAGGAACGCGACGTTGGCATTTGGCCCGAGTCCGATCGCGAGAAAAATCGAGACAGCGCCGACGACGAATGCCGTGATACGGGCGACGCGCACTTCCTGGCCAGGGTTCGCTTCTTTGCCGTGATGGATCACATTCGTGTAGATGTCGTGGGCAAACGAGGAGCTGGCGCTGATCGTGAGACCGGCGACGACCGCGAGGATCGTGGCGAAGGCGACGGCACTGATGAATGCGAAGAAGACATTGCCGCCGACGAATTGGGCGAGCAGCGGTGCTGCCATATTGCCGCCGCCATTTTTCGCGATAAAATCCGGGCCGAGCAGACTCGCGGCACCGAAGCCGAAAAAGGTGGTCATCACGTAGAAAATGCCGATGAGCACCATCGCCCAGACCACCGAGGAGCGTGCCGTTTTCGCATCAGGTACGGTGTAAAATCGGATCAGAATGTGCGGCAGACCGGCAGTGCCGAAGACGAGCGCCAGCGAGAGCGAAATGAAGTCGAGCGGGTTCTTGAACTTCATCCCCGGCGTCATGAAATCCGCAGTCACAAGCGCGTCGCCTTTGTGCGAGGTGATGTGCGAGAGCGAGCCGAAGAATTCGCTGAGACTGAAGTGGAATTTGCTGAGCACGAGGATGCTGAGAAAAACGCTGCCGCTCATGAGCAGGATGGCCTTCACGATTTGCACCCAAGTCGTTGCGATCATGCCGCCAAAGACGACATAGACGATCATCAGCGCGCCGACGATGCAGACGGCCTGGTTGTAGGAAATCATGCTGCCGATCAGAGCCTTCACAAGGTCGCCCGCGCCGACCATTTGCGCGATCATATAGAAGATGGAGACGACTAGCGTGCTGAGCGATGCGGCGGCGCGCACGGGGCGCGGACTGAGTCGGTAGGCGAGCACGTCGGCCATCGTGTATTTGCCGGCGTTGCGCAGCGGCTCGGCGACGATGAGCAGCACGGTGAGATACGCGACGAGGAAGCCGACGGAGTAGAGAAACCCGTCGTAGCCGAAGAGGGCGATCATTCCGGCGATGCCGAGAAAGCTCGCCGCGCTCATGTAGTCGCCAGCGACGGCGAGGCCGTTTTGCCAGCCCGTGATGCGGCGTCCCGCGGCGAAGTATGCGTTTGAGCCGCTGGCTTTCCGCGCGCTGAAATAAGTGATGACGAGCGTCGCAGCGACGAAGCCGACGAACATGAAAAGCGCGGTGTAATTAACCGGCGCGGCTGCGGCAGCGTCGGCGAGCGGGAGAAGAGTGGAGAGGTTCATGCGGTCGGATTTACTTTTGGAATTTCGCGAGAATGCCCGCTGCGGCTTTGTCCCATCCGGCGGCTTTTCCGACGTAGATTCCGGCCACGATCCAGGCCATGAAGAACTGCGAGAACGCGAAGAGATACGCGACGTTGACGCTGCCGACTTTGGTTTTCATGAGTTCGGGGAACCATCCAACAAGCACCGGCAGCGCAAAGTAGTAGGCTAGGAAAAATATCGTCGCGGGCCAGATGAAGCGGGCTTTTGCGGCGAGGAGGTTTTTGAAATCGGTGTCCGCGGCGATGGCATCCCACGGGGCGAGGGCTGCGTCTTCAGCGCCGGTGCGCTCGTGAGCGGGTTTGGGTGTGGAGCTGCCGACGCGAGAAATGTCGGTGGGAGAGCCGGATTCGGGAGTGAGATCGCCGCTGGGCTGGGTGGTCATGGGCGCGGACGGTAGTGGACGCGCGGCGCGGGCGTCGAGTGCGAGGTTCAGCAACGTCCGCTACGCCTTTCTGCCGAACTTCTTTTCGAGCTCGAGGTAGCTCATTTGGATCATCGTCGGTCGGCCGTGGGGGCAGCAGTATGGGAGGTCGCAGGCGAGGAGGTCTTGGATGAGGCGGACAAGCTCGGGCTCGCGAAGGTAGTCGTTGGCTTTGACGGCGTGGCGGCAGACGGTTTTCGCGATCATGTCTTCGCCGAGACGAAGTTTTGATGTCTGGGTGCTGGTCTCGCGGAGGTCGTCGATGATGTCGCGGATGAGCTGCGACGGGTCGCTCGAGCGCAGGAATGTCGGGAGGGTATCGACCTTGAAAGTGGCGCTACCAAAAGGTTCCAGGCCGATGCCGGCGCGCTCGAGCACGTCGAGATGACGCGTGAGCCAGTCGGCGTCGCGGGGCGTGACTTGCAGCGTGAGGGGCATGAGAAGGCGCTGCGCAGGGACGCCTTGCTGCTCCATGCGGGCGCGCATTTCCTCGAACAAAATGCGCTCGTGGGCCGCGTGCTGATCGACGAGCACAAGGCCGCTCGCGTTCTCCATGAGGACGTAAAGCTTGCCGAGAACGCCGAGGATTTTGAAGTCGCGCGGGGCGGCGTGCTGGCCGGGGATTGGCTCTGGTTGAGGTTTTGGGGGCGGAGCGTCGAATGTCAGAGGTTCGGAGTCGGACGATTTTTGGGATTCGGGCCAATCGCGGCGGAGCACGATTTGCTCAGGCTCGGGGATGAGCGAAGGGAGGTCGTCAGAGGCGTTTGCGAGAAACGCGGGTGCGACATTGAGTGGAGCGGGAGGGGCTGCGGGCGACGCGGGGTTGAAGATTTGGCTCCATTCGGCGCGGTCGCTTTCCAAGGTGCGGCGGATGGCTTGGACGACGGCTTCACGAATGTCGGCGGCGTTGCGGAAACGGACTTCGCGCTTTGCAGGATGGACGTTCACATCGACAGCGGCGGGGTCCATTTCGATGAAAAGAAAGGTCACAGGATGCTGACCTTTCATCAGCGCGGTGTGGTATCCCTCGCGCAGCGCGAAGCTGATCGTGCTGTTCTCGACCGCACGCCCATTTAAGAAAACGAGTTGCTGCTGGCGCGAGGATCGGCTGACTCCGGCGCGGCCGATGGAGCCGCGGATGCTGATTCCATCGGCCTCGAACGGCGGGACCTCGAGCATTTCGGCGGCGAGCGCGGGGCCGCAAAGATCGCGGATGCGGTCGATGAGGCGCGCAGCAGGCGGGAGCTGATAGACGACGCGCTCGTCATTTAAAAAGACGAAGCCGACGTGAGGGTGGCCGATGGCCTGGAGGTGGAGCTGGTGCTCGACGTGGCTGGCTTCGGTGTTTTCGGTGCGGAGAAATTTTCGCCGCGCGGGGAGGTTGTAGAAAAGCGAGCGGACTTCGATCTGAGTGCCGGGAGCGTCGCCACCATCGCGGACGCTCTCGATTTTACCCGCCGAGATGATGACCTCGGTGCCGGCGATGGCGTCGCGCTCGCGGGTGGCGAGGCGGAAGCGGGAGACGCTGGCGATGCTCGGGAGTGCCTCGCCGCGGAAGCCGAGCGTGGAGATGGCAGCGAGGTCGGAGCCGGTGCGGATTTTCGATGTGGCGTGGCGCTCGAGGCAGAGGAGGGCGTCGTCGCGGTCCATGCCGGTGCCGTTGTCGATGACGCGGATGTAGCTGATGCCGCCGCGGCGGATGAGGACCTCGATGCGCGTGGCCTGGGCGTCGATGGCGTTTTCGACGAGCTCCTTGACGACGGAGGCCGGGCGCTCGACGACTTCGCCGGCGGCGACCTGGCTGGCGACGGATTCGGAGAGGAGAGCGATGCGGGACATGGAGCGCGTTTTTGCAGTCGAGCGGGCCTGCGGCGCTGAACATCGAACATTCAACATCGAACATCGAACATCGAAGTGGAGAAATTGCAGGGCGCGCGGCGAAAGGCGCTGACTCGCCCCTCGACAGGAGCGGCTGCACGATTAAATTCCCGTCGAAATGATCACTCTCACCGATGCAGCCGTGAAGCAGCTCCAGACGCTTGTGGGGGAGCATGGCGATGCGACGAAGGGGTTGCGGATTTTTGTGGAGAGCGGCGGGTGCGCAGGGATGCAGTATGGAATGTCGCTGGACGACGCGAATGACGGCGACGAGATCGCGGAGCGGGACGGGATGAGGGTGATCGTCGATCCGGAAAGCGCGCCGTATTTATATGGAGCGACGATCGATTACTCGGACGATTTGGCGGGTGCGGGATTTCGGATCAAGAACCCGAATGCAGTGCGGAGTTGCGGCTGCGGGACTTCGTTTGAGGTGGGTGAGGGAGAGGCGAATTCGCCCGCTGAAAGCGCACAACATTGATGCAAAAAGCGGGCGACGAGCGCGTCCCGCGGGCTGACGAATGGCGAACGACTCCTACCGCTACGACGACGATGACGCGCAGCCGCGCGGAAAGGACAACCTGTTTCTGTGGACAGTTTTCATCCTGCTGCTGATCGGCGTCGCGTTCGCGTGCTGGCTCGGGAGCTTCTACATTTTCGGCCACCCGGAGAATCCGAAAGCGTATCGGATTTTGAAAAAGCTGCACAAACTGGAGGCACCGAAACGCTTCGAGGTGACGGCGGCGCCGCGCGGTGATTTTTCGAGCGCACAAAAACTTTACGAGCGTTACGGCAGCCTCACGCGGCTGGAGATGGAGCGGGAAAATGGGGAACTGCTGCGGAACTACATCAACAACTACCGCGACACGAAAAAGCTCGTGGCTTACATCCGCGGTCGGTTCAATATTTTGGATTCGTATGCGCTGAAAAAAGGGGACTTTTTCGAGACAGGCGTGGTCGCGCTGGCGCAGGCGGCGGAGTATCCGAAGGTGCTGATCGAGCACGTCTATCCATCCGCGGCGGAGACGGTGCCGATGCTGGAAAATATGCTACAGACAGGGCTCGGGATGAGCATCGAGCGGACGCTGGATTTGTCGGCGATCATCCATGTGGAGCGCATCCCGGATGGGCGACTGATGTTCACGGTGGTGCCTCTCTTATATGGAACGTATGCGCTGAAGCAGGGGGAAGGCACGTTTGGGCTGGAGCCGCCGGAGGACTTGAATCCGGCGGGCGGGGTGCCGATCACGAAGCCGAAGGAGCTGCAGGATGGGCTAAAGAAATATGCAGATTTTCGGCGGCAGAATCCGCCGGCGAATAGCGAGACGATGGACACGACGATGCCGGTGAAGAAGAGTGAAGAACTGGTGCGGCTCGATGCGATTCCCGAGGGGGCAAAGGTGCCCGAGACTGGCGCGCTGCCACCGATGCCAGTGGCGACGCCGATCCCGCTGCACGCCGCCGCGACTCCACGAAAGGCGACTCCACCGCCCCTGGTGGCGATGCTAGCGACGCCTCGGCCCGTGCCTGTCGCGACGCCGATCCCCTTGGCGACTCCGATTCCGCGGATGTCGCCGCAGGGCGTGCCGCTGACACCATTCATCGCGGCGAATCCGGCGCCCGGATTGCCGGATGCGAACAGCGGAAAGTGGCGCACGTATGCTGCGGGGAAATTGCCGCCGGGGCGCACGGTGGATGCGGTGGAGGCTGCATCGCTCGCGGGGCGCGGGGATCTCGGGGAGAAGGTGTATTTGAGCGGGCAATTCGTCGTGACGGCGAGTGGCGAGAGCACGGCGATTTTGCGTCCGCAATCGACTGTGGATCCGTCGCGCCCGGCACCGGCGCCGACGCGAATTATTGTGGAATTTCCGGCGGGCTACGTTCCGCCGGCAGAAGGCAAATCATTTGCGCGAGATGCTTCGCGGGCATTCGAGGTGCGCGATGTGCGGCGCGGCGCGGATGGGCAAATCAATATCTACGTGAGGGAAGTCATCGGGGGGTGAGCGGCGGTTTTCCGCGGAGCGTGCCGATTCCCCGCGCGCAATAACCGCCTTGCGCTTTCCTCCGCGCTGCCAAGAATCGCGCTCCTTTTTATGCCAAAACCCAAAGTTCTCGTAGCCGACCCGATCGCCGAACGCGGCATCGCCGAGCTCTCAGCCGGCGGCTTCCTCGATGTCACCGTGAAGACAGGATTGAAGGAAGATCAGCTCCTCGAAATCATCGGCGAATACGCAGCGCTCGTGGTCCGCAGCGAGACGAAGGTGAATGCGAAAGTCATCGAGGCTGCGACGAATCTCAAGGTCGTCGGGCGCGCCGGTGTCGGCGTCGATAACGTCGATGTGGAGGCGGCGACGAAGCGCGGGATTATCGTGATGAACACACCCGGCGGGAACACGATCTCGACCGCGGAGCACGCGTTTTCGCTGATGGTCTCGACCGCGCGCAGCATCCCGCAGGCGGACGCCTCGGTGAAGGCGGGCAAGTGGGAGCGCAAGTCGTTCATCGGCGTGGAGCTCTATGGCAAGACGCTCGCGATCTTGGGCATGGGCCGCATCGGCACGGAGATCGCGAAACGCGCTCTGGCCTTTGGAATGCGCGTGCTGGCTTACGACCCGTATTTGTCGGCGAGCCGCGCGCGCTCGCTGCAGGTCGAACTCGTGGAAAAACTCGACGACATTTTGCCGCAGGCGGACTTCATCACGATGCACATGCCGCTCACGCCGGAGACGAAGCACATGCTGAATGTGCCGCGGCTCGCGATCACGAAAAACGGCGCACGGATCGTGAATTGCGCGCGGGGCGGGCTCATCGACGAAACCGCGCTGCTCGCCTCGCTGAAAAGTGGACACATCGCCGCCGCTGCGCTCGATGTGTTTGAAAATGAGCCGCTACCGGCCGACTCGCCGCTGCGAGGCGCACCGAATTTGATCTTCACGCCGCACCTCGGCGCATCGACGGCGGAGGCGCAGGAGGGCGTCGGGATCGAGGTCGCGCAGCAGATTCGCGCGGCGCTCTTGGAGGGGGAAATTCGCAACGCGGTGAATATGCCGAGCATCGACGCAAAGACGCTGGCGATCATCGGGCCGCACTTGAATCTGGGCGAAATGCTGGGGCGCTTTTTGTCGCAGATTTCGGCGAAACGGTGCGACGGGCTGAACATCAATTTCAGCGGGAAAATCAACGAGGTCGATACGACGGCGATCACGCGCTCAATCTTGAAAGGCTTTCTGCAACAGGCCGGCGGTGGCGATGTGAATGTGGTGAATGCCCCGGCATTTGCGGAGACGATCGGGCTGAAAATCACGGAGTCGCGGGAGAGCGCGCTCGGCGATTTCACGGAGCTGGTCGAACTGACGGCGGCGGGCGAGAGCGGCTGGGTGTCGGTCGCGGGCACGTTTTTTGGCAGCACGCCGCGCATCGTGAAAATCAACGGACGGCATGTGGAAGCGAAGCCGGAGGGCGTGCTTTTTCTGCTCGAAAACAACGACCGCCCCGGGATCGTCGGGCACGTCGGCACGATGTTTGGCAAACACGGCGTAAACATCGCGGGCATGTCGCTGAGCCGGAATGAAGTCGGCGGGCAGGCGCTCACGGTGCTGAATCTCGACTCGGTGCCGAGTGACGATTTGCTGAAAGAGTTGCTCGCGGTGCCGGACATCAAATCGGCGCAGGTCGTGCAGCTCTGATCACTGCGTGCCGAGGGACTGAGGAGAGCGAAACAAAAAGATGAAACTCACATTCGAAACGCGACCGGCGAAATCCGACGTGCTCTCCATCCGCTTCGTGGCGACCGATCGGCGCGGCGAAATCATGCCGCGCGTGCCGGATCAGGAATTTGCGGCGCGCACTAATTCGCTCCTGTATCTGCGCGAGCAGGAGGCGCTCTACGTCGGCATCGGAGAGCGAGAAAAGGTAAGCGCGCAGACGTTGCGCTCGGCGGCAGGAGCGGCGGTGATGTTTCTGAAGAAAATCGGACGTACGCGCATCGCTGCGAGCCTGGAGGAGTGGCCGCAGTTCACGGGTGCCGTGGTCGAGGGATTCGTCCTCGCGGACTACCGCTTCGAGCAATTTGCGACGAAGAAAACGCCCATTCTCGAGAGCATCCGCGTGCAGGTGCTGGCGGCCGATGTGAAGACCGCGAAGCAAGCAGGCGAGCGCGGTGAGAAGATCGCGAGTGCGACAAACTACGCGCGCGAAATCGGCAATCTGCCGGGCAATCTACTTTATCCGGAGACCCTCGCGGCGCGCGCTTCGCGGATGGCGAAGAGCAAGAAACTCGGCTTTAAAATATTCAATGAGGCTCAACTACGCGCTGGCAAATTTGGCGGCATCCTAGCGGTCGGCGCGGGCAGCGTGCGCGGGCCGCGACTCATCGTGCTGCATCATCGCGGCGGGCCGAAATCGCAGGCGCCGATCGCACTAGTCGGGAAGGCGATCACGTTCGACAGCGGCGGCATTTCGATCAAGCCGGCGGCGAACATGGAGGAGATGATTTTCGACAAATGCGGCGGGATGGCGGTTCTCGGCGCGATGTCCGGCATCGCGGAACTCGGCATCAAGCGAAACGTCGTCGGCATTATCGCGAGTGCGGAAAATATGCCGGGCTCGGCGGCGTATCGGCCGGGCGACATCGTCACGACCTACGACGGCACGCACATCGAAATCATCAACACCGACGCCGAGGGGCGTGTGGTGCTCGCGGACGCGATTGCTTTTGCGCGCAAGGACTGCAAGGCGGCGGCGATCGTCGATCTCGCGACGCTCACCGGCGCGTGCGGCGTGGCGCTCGGTGACTCGGCGGCAGGATTTTGGAGTTCCGAAGATGCGTTGAAAACACGCGTCCTTTCCGCCGCGGAGAGCGCGGGCGAGAGGCTCTGGACGATGCCGCTTTTTGCGGAGCATGAGGAGCAGATCAAGAGCGACGTGGCGCGGCTGAAAAACAGCGGCGGGCGGCTCGGCGGCGCATGCACTGCGGCGGCGTTCTTGAAACATTTCGCGGGCGAAACTCCGTGGGCGCACCTCGACATTGCCTACACCGCGAATCGCACGAAAGACCGCGCGGATATGGCGCGCGGCGCGACAGGCTTCGGGGTGCGGACACTCATCGAGTTGGTGCAAAGCTGGCAGTGAGTCTCGCGCTTGGGACGCGGCAACCGGCGAAGGTGCCACGTTCGATTGGTGAACATGGGAATCATCGGATCAATCATCATCGGCCTTCTGGTCGGAATCGTCGCGAAGCTCCTGATGCCGGGCAAAGATCCCGGCGGCTGCATCATCACCATGTTGCTCGGGCTCGCGGGCTCATTTATCGCCGGGTATCTCGGGCAGGCGATCGGCTGGTATAAAGTCGGAGACCCGGTCGGCTTTTTCGCTTCGGTCGTCGGCGCGATGATTCTCCTTCTGATCTATCGGCTCGTGATGAAGCCGCGGTAACGCGGCTTCCCGGACCGCATTTTCCTGCGCCGCAAGTTCCACCGCGAACTTCTCACGCGCTAGCGCGAGGCGTTTGAAGTCGCGCATGTGCCGAAGCGTTTTCAGACTGCATTGAATTGAATCATTATCCGTCCATCCCGACCGCGACCTACCGCTTCCAGTTCCGCAAGCATTTCAAATTCGACGCGGCCCGTGCGCTCATCCCCTATCTGGACGAACTCGGAATCAGTCACGTCTATGCGTCGCCGATTTTCACGGCATCGCCCGGGAGCCCGCATGGATACGACGTTTGCGACCACAACACGATCAACCCGGAGATCGGCACGCGGAGCGAATACGACGAGCTGACCGCCCAGCTGAAGAGCCATGGAATGAGCCAGATACTCGACTTCGTGCCGAACCACATGGGCATCGCGGAGGCGACGAATGGTTGGTGGATGGACGTGCTGGAAAATGGGCCGAGTTCACCTTACGCGCGCTACTTTGACATCGACTGGGCGCCGGCAAAGCGGGAGCTCGAGAGCAAAGTGCTGCTCCCGATTTTGGGCGATCAATACGGGCGCGTGCTTGAGAGAGGCGACCTGAAACTCGTCTTCGAGGACGGAGCGTTTTTCGTTGAATATTTCACGCGCCGCCTGCCCGTCGCGCCGCGCACTTCGCGCCCGCTGTTGAAGCGCGCGCTGAAGAAAGTCATCGCAAACGGAGTCGAACCACCGGCGGAGTTCGAGAGCATCATTTTCGGCCTCGAGCATGTGCCCGCGCGGCATGAGACGACACCGGAAAAAATCACGGAACGTGCGCGGGAAAAGGAGATCATCAAGCACCGACTGAAGCGACTGTGTGGCATGAACCACGCGGTGGAGAGGGCGATCACCGACGTGGTGGCGGAAATTCAAGCGGGCGGCACAACGAAGAGCTTCGATGAGCTGGACGATCTGATTTCAAACCAGCCGTATCGGCTCGCCTACTGGCGCGTGGCGGCGGAGGAGATCAACTACCGGCGTTTCTTTGACATCAATCAGCTCGCGGCAATTCGCATGGAGCTGCCCGAGGTCTTCGAAGCCACTCACCGGCTGGTCTTCGAGCTCGTGGCGAGCGGTGCCGTGACCGGTCTGCGGATCGATCACGTGGACGGCCTTTTCCATCCCCGCGCTTATCTCGAGCAGCTGCAGCAGCGCACCTCGGAGCTGCTCGGCGCACCCGTGGAAAAT
>JBBQZX010000042.1:0-22020 GCA_038207335.1 Chthoniobacterales bacterium
CTGATTGTGGTCTGCAAGGCACTTCTCCTCCGCTTGGGCGCCCTTCGGTCCACCCACCGCCCAAATCTCTCCACAACTGCCGACGTTCTCGCCTTTAACCGGGTATCTGGATTCGGCCGTTCTTCAACAGCCTGTTAGGCGACTTTCACGCACGAAACGTATCGGAATAATTCCAAGCATGAAAACCCTGATCACATTGTTTTTCATCAGCACGTGGGCCTCGCTTTCCCTCGCACAAGCCGCAACTGGCACTGCCGGAGCCGTCCCGCCGGCGAAGAACGGGGCTTTCGTCCATCCCGGAATGCTCCACAACGAAGAGGACTTTAACCGGATGCGCGCTCATATCAGTGAGCAGCCGTGGAAAGATGGATGGGAACGACTGACGGCAAACAATCATGCCTCGCTCCGCTACAAACCGCGTCCCGCCGCAAACATCGTCCGGGGCCGGGACAGGACTCATGTGGAGCCGGAGAATTACGGAGTGATGTTTAACGATGCCGCGGCGGCTTATGCGCTGGCGTTGCGCTGGCGCATCTCGGGTGAGAAGCAATACGGGGACAAAGCCGTGGAAATACTGAATGCGTGGGGTGCCATTTTGAAGCGAATCGGCGGCTCCACAGACGCAGCTCTGGCCGCAGGGATTTACGGCTATCAGTTTGCCAACGCTGCCGAGATCATGCGCACTTACCCGGGATGGAAGCCCGAGGAGTTCGCCCGCTTTCAGAAGATGATGCTCGATGTCTTTTTGCCCATCAACCAGGACTTTCTGAAGCGTCACAACAATACCAAGATTGACCATTACTGGGCGAACTGGGACCTCTGCAACATGGCGTCGATGATGGCCATTGGCATTCTCTGCGATCAGCGGAGCCTCTATGATGAAGTGGTCGGCTATTACAAAGACGGGAAGGGAAATGGCTGCATCAGGCAGGCCGTCTATTTCATCCACCCGGACGGCCTCGGCCAATGGCAGGAAGCCGGACGCGATCAAGGCCACACCGTCATGGGGATCGCCCTGGCCAGCGCCATTTGCGAAATGGCCTGGAAGCAAGGCGAGGACCTTTATGGTTTCGACGACAATCGTCTCCTCAAAGGCTGCGAGTATGTCGCCAAGTATAACCTCGGCGAAGAAGTTCCCTACAAGACCTACAAGAATAGTGACAAGACTCAAGAAGTGATCAGCGATACGGCGCGGGGCGATTTGCGACCGGTGTGGGAGCTAGCCTACAACCACTATGTGAAACTCAAGAAACTCGCCGCGCCCTACACGACAAAAATGGCTGAGAAGGTGCGACCCGAAGGCGGCGGCGGAGATTACGGTCCGAACAGCGGCGGGTTCGATCAGCTCGGCTATGGCACATTAACGTCAACTCTCGAATGAGGCCCTTATCGCCAAACGTCATGGTCAGCCTTCGGACTATTTTCCGCGAGGGGCGTAATGATCGGTAATTCAACCAATGAGACAACCCACGGCGTCGCCTAACCATCGCTGCAGCGAACGGCTCCAGGCTGCCTAACAAAAGCTGAAACCAGCAGTTCCCTGACAAGCCACGCTTTCACCGCTCGCATGAAACTCCCCCGATTCCTCTCCGCCGTCGCCTTCGCACTTTCAATGAGTCTCTCCGCCTTCGGGACTCCGCCGGCTCTTTCGGATCAGGCGAGGTCTCTCTTTGATGGCAAGACGCTGGAGGGCTGGGAAGCGCCTCCGCCGATGCTTTGGAGCGTGCAGGATGGCTGCCTCACGGGGGGCGATGGGGAGAAGAAGATCCCCTACAACGATTTCCTCTGCACGAGGGGCTCCTATTCGAACTTCATCCTGCATCTGAAGATCAAGCTCACGGGCGATCCGAAGACGGGCTTCATCAATTCGGGCATCCAGATCCGCACGCAGCGCAACGCGACGGGTCACGAAGTCTGCGGCTACCAGTGCGACTACGGGGAGCCGGAGTGGTATGCGGCGATCTACGACGAGGGCCGACGCAACCGGTTGATGGCGAAATCGGACATGGAGGCGCTGCGTGCGGTGTTCAAGGTGTCTGATTGGAACGACTACGTGATCAAGGCGGACGGCGCGCACATCCAGACGTGGATCAACGGGGTGCAAGGCGTGGACTACGAGGAGATGGATGCGGACATCGCGAGCGACGGCATCATCGGCATCCAGGTGCATGGCGGCGGGAACACGCTGGTGCAGGTGAAGGAGGTGTTCATCGAGGAACTGCCGACGACGCCGGGCGCGCCGACTTGGAAATCGCTCGGCGGTGTGGATGGGCAGCGCGCTAAACTGAAGCCGCACGCCGAGGCGGTGGTGGCACCGAAGGTCGATGCTGGGCAGGCGATGGCGGCGATGAAAGAGTTCGAAGCCAGTGCGATCAAGCCACTCGGCGCTGACGGGAAGCCGCTGAATCTCGATTTTGAAACGGGCTCGCTCGATGGCTGGAAGGCGGAGGGCAGCGCGTGGGGAGGGCAGCCGATCAAGGGGGACACCGTGAAAGCGAGGAAACCGTCCGAGCAGAGCAATCACGCGGGGCAGTACTGGATCGGGGGCTTTGAAAAGGTGGGCGACAAAGGGACGGGCACGCTGACTTCGGCGACGTTCGAGGTCGCGCATCCGTGGGCGAGCTTTCTCGTCGGCGGCGGGAGGGATGCGAAGCTGACGCGCGTGGAAGTCGTCGATGAGGCGACGGGGAAAGTCATTCGCAGCGCAAGCGGCACCGACCGGGAAAACATGCGGCGTGAAGTCGTGGATCTTCAGGCCGACAAGGGAAAGCGCATCTTCGTGCGGGTCGTGGATGAAGGCACGAGTGGCTGGGGGCATGTGAATTTCGACGACTTTGTTTTTCACGACAAAGCGCCGGTGGTGCCCCAGCCCGCAGTCGCCCCGGCGCCTGCGCCACAGGGAGCCGCGGCGAACAACGATCGCGCCGCGCGGCAGAAGGAAAGTCCGGTGCTGAAACACCTCGTCGCGAACCCGGCGAAGCCGACGGCGGTCGCGTGCGAGGATGCGCAAAAGGTCGTCTCCACGATGATGCTCACGCCGGGCTTTCAGGCGGAACTCATCGCTGCGGAACCCGACGTGCGGCAGCCGATCGCGTTTGCGATGGATGAGCGCGGACGGCTGTGGGTCGCCGAGGCATACAGTTACCCGAGGAAACAGCCGGAGGGTCAGGGCAAGGATCGCATCACGATTTTCGAGGACGTGGATGGCGACGGAACTTTCAAAAAGCGCACGGTGTTCATCGAGGGGCTGAATCTCGTGAGCGGCATGGAGGTGGGTTTCGGCGGCGTGTGGGTCGGCGCTGCGCCGGAGTTGCTGTTCATTCCAAAGGACGCAAACGACAAGGCGGGCAAGCCGCAGGTGCTGCTCGATGGCTGGGGTTTTCAGGACACGCACGAGACGCTGAACAGCTTTTGCTGGGGACCGGACGGCTGGCTTTATGGCAACCAGGGAGTGTTCACTTCGTCGCGCATCGGCAAGCCCGGCACGCCCGACGAGCAGCGCGTGCCGCTGCACTCCGGCGTGTGGCGCTATCATCCGGTGCGGCACGAGTTCGAGATTTTCGCGCACGGCGGGAGCAACCAGTGGGGCCTCGACTTCAACGAAGCCGGCCATCTTTTCATGACGCACTGCCGAAGCTTCTACGGCGGTGGCGGCACGACGCACGTCATTCGCAACGGCCATTTCTGGAATCAGGCGAACAATGGCTATGCCCCGTTCATCTCGAATTCCGGGCCCGACTTTGCGCCTGACTTGAAAAACTTCCTGCCCGCCTCCGCGCGCTACGACGACGGCGCGGGCGGCGCGGGCGCGCCAGGCAGCGATGCGATCTACGGCGGCCATTCGCACGCCGGCACGATGATCTATCTCGGCGACAACTGGCCCGACGAATACCGCAACCATCTTTTTACGAACAATCTGTTCGGGCATCAGATGAACCATCAGGTCAACGAGCGCAGCGGCTCCGGCTACGAGACGAAGCCCGCGGGATTCGACATGCTGCTCGCGCCCGACCCGCGCTACATGGCCGTGGATTTGCAGACCGGGCCGGACGGGGCGGTGTATGTCATCGACTGGTGCGACCTCCAGCACTGCCATAATCCCGCGGAGGAAAAATGGGATCGCACGAATGGCCGCATCTACCGAATCTCGTGGGCGAAGACTTGGCACCCGGTGAAGGTGAACCTTGGCACGAAGAGCGACCTCGAGTTGGCGCAACTCCAGACGCAGCACAACGACTGGTATTCGCGCGCTGCGCGGCAGCTTCTACAGGAGCGTTCGGCGAAAGGAACTGTGGACGCAGAAGCCGTGCAATCGCTGACACAGCTCGCCGCGAAATCACCGAACTACGCGCATGTCCTGCGCGCGCTGTGGACGCTACACGTCATCGGCGCGCTCGACGACGCGACGCTCAATGCCGCACTGAAGCACAGCGACGATCGCGTGCGTGCGTGGGCCATCCAGCTCGCGACCGAGCGCGCGGGAAAGACACGCATCCCGAATGAAACGCTCACGCAACTCGCGGTGAACGATCCCTCGCCCACGGTGCGACTCGCGCTCGCGTCGGCGCTGCCCGAGCTGTCCGCGGACGCCTGCTGGAGCGTGAGCGCCGCACTTGCCGCACACGGCGAGGATGCCAGGGATCGCTTTCTGCCGAAGATGATCTGGTTCGGTCTCGGCAATGTCATCGGCAACGACTTCGCACGCGGTCTTGCCCTCGCCGACAAGACTCCGCTACCGACGCTCGCCAACTCGATCCACTGGTTTGCAGCCGCGCAGCCGCAGGGCCGCGAACTGCTCGCCGAGCGTATCGTAAAGGACGCCGACGACACCGCCGAGCGCGAGCTGCGCATCCTTGTGTTTGGTTTGAAAAACGAAGCCACGGCGTCGATGCCGAAGTCGTGGCCGCAGGTGCAGAAGCGATTCGCGAATGCGAGCACAGCGGAGCTCTCCGCGCTCTTCGGCGATAAGTCGATCATCGCCGCCACCCGCGCGACGCTCGCCGATGCGAAGGCACCCATCGCGCAACGCAGCGCCGCATTCGATTTGCTCAAGCGCATCGGCGACACCGAGGCGACTCCGATTTTCGCGACGCTGCTCGACTTGGATCAGTTCCGCTCCGTCGTCATCCCGCTGCTCTCGCGCAGCAACGATCCCGCGACCGCCACAGCGCTGATCCAGCGTTACGCGAAGTTCAGCGACACCGACCGCAGCGCCGCGCTCACCACCCTCACCAGCCGCGCCACGCTCGCCACGCCGCTTCTGCACGCACTGGAGAACGGCACGTTTGACCGAAACGAGATCGGCTCCTTTCAAGTCCGCCAACTGCGCAACCTCCGCGATCCGGCGCTCGACAAACTCCTCGACAAGACGTGGGGCAAAGTCACCGAATCCTCCGCCGAGATGAAGGCCACGATCGCGCGTCTTCAAAAGGCCTACCAGGAAGCGCCGCTGTGGGCGTTCGACGCAAACGCCGGCAAAGAAACCTTCCAGCAAGTGTGCGCCGTGTGTCACTCGATGAATGGCGTCGGCGGAAAGCTCGGCCCCGACCTCGCCGGCTCGTGGCGCAACGGGCTGCCCTATTTCCTCGAAAACATCGTGGATCCAAATGCGGTGGTCGGTGAAAATTTCCAACTGCACGTCGTGACGAAAAAGGACGGCACCGTGCTCTCCGGTTTGCTCGAACAGGAAACCGGCACCGCGCTCACGCTGCGGACGCTCGCGGAGCCCGTGATTGTGGCAAAGGCCGACATCAAGGATCATCAGAAGCTCGCGCAATCGCTGATGCCTCCCGGAATGCTGGAGGCATTGCCGGAACGGAAGGCGATCGAGCTGCTAAAATTCCTCACGAGCAAGCAGTGACCGCCATCAACGCGGCCGTCTTAGTGCGCCACCAGCTTTTCACCAAGAACTTGTGACCGACGGCGACGGCGACGTTCGCAAGTCCGGCCCTAGATCGGAAGTTCGGTGCACAGCAAGAAACTCGCGGCGGAACGGAAGTCAGGATTCTTCCCCGTTCGCCAAAACAAAATCGGCGTGCTGCCAGCAGCGGCTCGCGAAGCGATTCCAGTAAAGAAAAGTCGTCGCGCCGCCACTGCTCATGTGAGATTCGACTCGATGACTGCCGCTGAAAAGGACGATCAATTTTACCGCGACACGGAAGCGGTCGCGTTTGTCAAAATCGACGATCACCAGCTCGCGTTGCTGGAGCCGCTCGGGACGAGGCGGGTGCTGAAGCGAGACGAGATGATCTTCAAAGCGGGGCAGCGCGATTTCAAATTCGCCGTGGTCTTGAGTGGCGAGCTCGAGGTCTTTGAGGCGCGCGACGGACGCGAGCAAATCCTCGCCACGCCGGGCCCTCGCGATTTCGTCGGCGACGTCTCGATGCTCACGGGCACGTCGGCGCTCGCCAGTGCGCGCGGCAAAGCCGAGGAATCGGAGATTCTCGAAATCCCCGCCGCGGAGCTGCGCCGGGCGCTCGCGGAACTGCCGGGCGTGGGCGAGCCGATCGTGAGCGCATTCATCATGCGGCGCGCCCGGTTGCTGCGCGATGGCGAGTTTGCGGGCCTGCGCGTCGTCGCGGCGGGAGGCTCGCGCGACGGGCATCATCTCGATGACTTCCTGGAAAAGAATCACATCCCGCATCGGCTGATCGCGTTTGAAAGTGAGGAAGCTCGCGAGGTCTGTGCGCGCTTGAATCTGCACGAGCGCGACCTGCCCGCGCTGATCACGCCGAATGGCGCGCCGCTGCGGCGGCCGTCGCTCCGCGAGGTGGCGCAAGTCGCTGGCCTGCTCCGGCCGCTGGCACAGGGAGATGAAAGCGAAATCAGGTGCGACGTCGCGATCGTCGGCGCGGGACCGGCGGGACTTTCCGCCGCGCTCAATGCCGCGTCCGAAGGATTGAAAACAGTCGTCGTGGAAAGTTATGCGCCGGGGGGGCAGGCCGGCTCCTCGTCGCTCATCGAGAATTTCTTCGGCTTTCCCACTGGCATCAGCGGCGGCGAGCTGACGAACCTCGCCCAGCTCCAGGCCTTCCGCTTCGGCGCGAAATTCTCCACGCCCGCGCAGGCGCTTTCGCTCGGTTTCCACGAAGGCGAACATCCCGCAGCACTGCAAATCGACGGTTGCGGCGCGACGCTGAGGGCGAAGTGCGTCGTCATCGCCACGGGCGCGGACTACAATCGCATCGACGCCGAGGGGCGCGAGCGCTTCGAGGGGATCGGTGTTTTCTACGCAGCCACTGCGCTTGAAAGACAGCTCTGCCGCAACTCGACGGTCATCGTCGCGGGCGGTGGAAATTCCGCCGGACAAGCAGCCATGTTTCTCTCCGAGAGCGCGGAAAAAGTGCTGCTCGTCATACGCGGCGACGATCTTTCCAAAAGCATGTCGAGCTACCTCTCGCGCCGGGTGGAGACCAAGCCAAATATCGAAATTCTGTGCCACACGGAGATCCGGCGAATGAGCGGCGAGAAGCGGTTGGAGACGGTGGAACTCGAATGCACCAAGACCGGCGCGTGGCGCACCGTCCCAACTCAGGCCGTCTTCTCGATGATCGGCGCGAAGCCCTGCACGAGTTGGCTGCCGCCGGAGATCGAGCGGGACGAAAGAGGCTTCATCCGAACGGGCCCAGCCGTCGCGGAGGCGCCTGCATGGAGAACCTCCACCCGCGCCCCGGGAGCGCTGGAGACGAGCCGTCCCGGCGTTTTCGCAGCGGGCGATGTGCGTTCCGGCTCGGTGAAGCGCTGCGCCGCCGCCGTCGGTGAAGGCGGGATGGCCGTGGAGAACGTGCACCAGGCGCTCGGGACCTACACGTGAGCGCCACGGCGAGACAAATGAATCATCCCAAACCCGACCAGATTGCGGGACTCCTGTACGGTTCCCTCGTCGCCGACTCGCTCGCACTCGGCGCGCATTGGATTTACGATCAGGAGGAATTCCGGCGCGATTTCGGGCGCGTGACAGACTGTCTCGATCCGGACGCCGACTCGTATCATCCGACGAAAAAGCGCGGCCAGCAGACGCATTACGGCGACCAGGCCCTGACGCTCATGGCCTCGATCGAGGCGCGCGGCGGCTTCGACTTCGAGGGCTTCGTGCAAGACTGGCAGCAGATGTGGGAAGGCTATCCCGACTACTTCGACCATGCGACGAAAGAGACCCTGAAGCATCTCCGCGCCTGTATCGCGACGGCGGAGGCGGCGTCGAAATCAAACGAACTCGGCGGCGCGGCGCGCATCGCTCCACTGCTCGCGCGGATGGGCGGTGACTCAATCGAAAGGGCCGTCGCCGCAGCGCGCGAGCAAACCTCCCTGACCCACGGAGCGACGATCGCGGGCGACGCCGCGGAATTCCTCACGCGCATCGTTTTCGCCCTCCTCGCCGGCGCGGACGTGCCCATGAGCATCGAGGCAGCAGCAACCGCGACTTACGCCGAACTCGACGTGCGCGCGATGTTGCAGCGAGTGGAAGCAAGCCTGTCTCTCGATACCGCCGCCGCAGCCAAATCGCTCGGCCTCGCCTGCCCCGCCCCGCAGGCGCTCCCCACCCTGCTCATGCTTCTCGCCCGCTACGGCCACGACCTTGAGACCGCGCTGATCGAAAACGTGAACGCCGGCGGCGACAACGCCGCCCGCGCCCTTGCCCTCGGCATGATCCTCGGCGCACAGCATGGGCAGTCACGAATCCCAGCCCGCTGGCTCTCCAGCCTCGAAGCCGCGCCCCGCGTCGAAACCTTTTTGCAAAGCCTCCCGTAGCGCGCACCGATAGACCTTCCACTCATCATGCCGCGCATTTCTTACGAGCCAGAAGGATACGAAGTCGAGGTCACCAGCGGCGCGACGATCCTCGAAGTTTCGCTCGCCGCCGGGATTCCACTTTCAAACGAGTGCGGGGGAAATGCGCGCTGCTCCACCTGCCGCGTGCGCATCGTCGAGGGCTTGGAGTTCTGCTCTCCCCGCAGCCCGATCGAAGCAGCACTCGCCGGCCAAATCGGGCTCGATCCCGAAGTGCGTCTCGCCTGTCAGACGACCTTCAACGGAGACGTGCAAGTCCGGCGACTGGTGCTCGATTGGGAACAGGAAACCCTTTCCAACGCCGCGCTGCCCGAGACCGATCCGTGCCCGACGTGTGGCGAGAAGACCCTCGCGATCCTCTTTTCAGACATCCGCGGATTCACCCACTTTTCGGAAAACCTTCCGCCCTACGATGTGGTTCATATTTTGAACCGCTACTTTCACCACATGGGCGGCGTCATCACGCGTCACGGCGGCTTCATCGCGAACTACATGGGCGACGGACTCCTCGCGCTTTTCGGCCTCGATGACGTTCCATTTCCCGCGCTGCGTGCGGCGCAGTGCGGCTTGGAAATGCTCAGCATCGTCGAGCGCCTGCGCCCATATTTTGAGGCCCATCACGGCCAGTCCTTCGACATCGGAATCGGCGCGCACTTCGGCGAAGTGGTCGTCGGCAATGTCGGTTTCGATCATCAAAAAAAACTCACCGTGATTGGCGACGCCGTGAACTTCGCCAGCCGCATCGAGTCAAAGAACAAGGAGCTCAACACCCACTTCCTCATCTCCGATGATCTCTTCGCCGCGACCGGAAACGCTCTCCTCGTAAAGACCTCCGAGCCGCTCGAATTCCGCGGCAAAACGGGAGGCTACCATCTGCATGAAGTGGTGGGATTGAATCACGAATTAGTTTAACCCTTTCGGTGCGACAAACACCGCCAACCGAACTATTGAACATCAGTTCCCCAAATCTCCCACCATGAACCTCCCCTCCTCCGATTGCTGCCATCAGACCCGACGCGATTTCTTGAAAACGGCTGCCGGCCTCGCGGCGGCATCCGCCTTTGGCGGCGTGCCCTTGATAGGGCGATCTGCCGCGCCAGCCCTGACGTCCGAGACTCTCGTCGCCACGCTTTTCAAATCGCTGCGGGACGATCAACGCAAGGCGCTCTGCTTCGACTTCGATCATCCCTTGCGTACGGAGGTCGATAATAACTGGCACATCACGGACGAGCATATCTCAACCTTCCTCGACAAGGAGCAGAACCAAATGGTGAAGGAGATTTTTCTCGGTCTGCACTCGCCGGAATACGCCGAGACAGTGCTCAAACAGGTCGAGCACGACAGCGGAAAAGCCGGCTTCGGCGACTCGTCCATCGCGCTCTTCGGCGAGCCCGGCACCGGCAAGTTCGAGTTCGTGCTGACCGGGCGGCATTGCACCCGGCGATGCGACGGCGACTCCGTGGAAGGTGCGGCCTTTGGCGGACCGATTTTCTACGGACACGCCGCGGAGGGTTTCAATGAGAAGCCTGATCATCCGGGCAACGTTTATTGGTATCAGGCAAAGCGCGCGAATGAGGTCTTCCAGATGCTCGATGGCAAACAGCGGGAGGTCGCGCTTCGCAGCAAAGGCCGTATGGAGCAAGGCCTCGAAACGGTGAAACTCAAAGGCACGTCGGAACCGCTCTCAGGAATCGCCGTCGCCGATCTTTCGGCCGATCAAAAGGCCGAGGTTTGTAAAGTGATGGGCGACCTGCTCGCACCTTTTCGCAAGCAGGACGCCGACGAAGCGCTGCGTTTTATCGAGACCGCAGGCTTCGACAAGCTGCACATGGCTTTCTACAAGAATCAGGACATCGGCAACGACGGGGTCTGGGATGTCTGGCAGCTCGAAGGTCCGAATATGGTCTGGTATTTCCGCGGCGATCCTCACGTGCACGTGTGGGTGAACGTCCGGGCGAATGCCTGACGACCAGAGCGCCGGAGCTGAAGCGCGGATCCTCACCAGTTAGCTCCACACGCGAATACCGCTTGATCGGATAGCTCCGCGTTGCCAATCCTCGGTGCAATGCCGGACGCGCCTTCCAACGAGCCGAAATCTACGGGCGACGGCAAACCGTTACCGCCTGCTCCAATTCGTCCGAAGCGTCGCTGGCTGCGTTTCGTGATCACCGCGTTCGTCGCGCTGCTGATCCTCCTGATCGGTGTGCCGCGGCTCCTGCATTCGCTGCGGACGGTTTCAACGGACGACGCTTACGTGAATAGCTACGCGACTTTTGTCGCACCGCGGGTGACGGGCCAGGTGGCGCGGGTCCTCGTCGAAGACAATAATCGCGTCAAAAAAGGAGACGCGCTGGTCGAACTGGACCCGGAGCCTTACCACGTGCAGGTCGCGATCAAGCAGGCAGCGGTGGCTGCCGCGCAAGCAGACCTCGTCGTCGCAGACGCCGCAGTGCGCGGCCAAATCGGCCAAGTGCGCGGACTGCGCTTCAAGCTCACGCACGCAATTGAGGACGTGGACAATCAGGTGGCGCTGGTGCGGGCGCGGGCGGCCACTTGGGAGCAAAGCAAGGCGACTTTGGCGCTGGCCGAAGCGGAGTTTGACCGCTCAAAGAAGTTGCTCGCCACGAAGGTCGTGAGCGAAGAAGAGTTCGACCAAAAGCGTGAGGCGCTCGATGTCGCGCGCGCACAAGTCACGCAGGCGCTGGAGAGCGTCTATCAGGCGCGTGTGGCTCTGGGTCTTCCGGGCAAGCCGCCCGGGGGCCAGAACGTCACGGATGTTCCCGCGGACCTCGACCAGACATTTTCTTCGGTCCGGCAAGCGACCGCGGAGTTGATGCATGGCGCCGCGCAACTCGGCGTCGTTTCTTCCTCCTACGATCTGACCCCGAAGCAGTTGGTGGATGAATTTTACAAGCGCGATCCCGGCGGCGACATCGACCGCATTTACGCCGAGATCATCACAAAGGCGCCGGGTTTGAAGCAGGCCGAAGCGGGTCTGCTACAGGCGCAGCGCGATCTCGATCAGGCGCAACTGAATCTTCGCTACTGCACCATCGTGGCGGAGATCGACGGCGTGATCACGCGCCGCAACGTGAACCCCGGCAACAATGTGCAAGTCGGCCAGAGCTTGATGATCATTCGCTCGCTGCGCGACATCTGGGTCGATGCGAACTTCAAGGAAACGCAACTCCGCGACTTGCGGATCGGCCAGCGAGTGGACTTGGAAGTGGACATGTATGGCGGCAAACGGAGCTTCGAGGGGCGCGTTTCAGGCTTCACCATGGGAACCGGATCCACGCTCTCACTGCTGCCGGCGCAGAATGCGACAGGCAATTTTGTGAAGGTGGTGCAACGACTGCCGGTCCGGATCGATCTGGTGAATTATGACCCTGACAAGATGCCCCTGTTCGTCGGCCTCTCGGTCGAGCCGATGGTCGATTTGAGGTCCGGGCCGACCGGGCCGAACGCCGGTAAATTTCTCCAGGAGCCGACAGAAGCTTCCGCCACGAAGCCATGAGCGCAGTCGGGTCGGTCGCCGCTCCGGCCCATCCCGCGGCTGCGGTGACGAGGATTTTCAATCCGTGGATCATCGCTCTCGCCGTCGTCGTGCCGACGTTTATGGAGGTGCTGGATACCACGATCGCCAACGTGGCGCTCCGCTACATGGCCGGCGGTTTGTCGGCTCCAGCGACTGATAGCGAATGGGTCATCACCAGCTATCTCGCCGCCAACGCGATCGTCTTACCGATCTCCGGCTGGCTCGCGGTGCGGCTGGGTCGGCGCAATTATTTCCTATGGTCGATCGCGATCTTCACCCTCGCTTCGGTGCTCTGCGGAATGGCGACCAGCCTTCCCATGCTCATCGCCTCCCGCGTTTTGCAAGGGCTGGCCGGCGGTGGATTGCAGCCTTCGAGCCAAGGCATTTTGCTCGATGCTTTTCCGAAGGAAAAAGCGGGCACGGCGATGACCATTTTCGGCATCGCCGCGCTGCTCGCACCGGTCGTCGGACCGACACTCGGCGGTTACATCACCGACAACTACGGTTGGCGCTGGATCTTTTTGTTGAACGCTCCTGTCGGGCTGCTCGCGCTATTTCTCTGCCGGAGGGTAGTCGTCGATCCGCCCTATCTTGAGGAAGAGCGAGCGACCATGCGCCGGGAGCACCGGCGCTTCGACACTCTCGGTCTCAGTCTTCTCAGCATGACGATGATTTGCTGGGAAATCCTGCTCAGCAAAGGCCAGGAGTGGGATTGGTTCGGCGACCCGTTTTTCCGCATCCAAACGCTCGCGCTGATTTTCGTCGGCTGCCTCGGTGGACTCATTTTTCGCGAGCTGCGAATCAAGAATCCTCTGATCAATTTTCACACGCTGCTCGACCGCAATTTCCGCTCCTGTTGTCTCATCATTTTCTGCGCGTTCGGAGTTCTTTACGCGAACACTACGAGCCTCCCCGGGCTGCTGCAATCGCTCTTCGGTTACGACGCCACGACCTCGGGAATGGTCCTCTCCCCCGCGGGCATCGGCGCGGTGATCATCCTCTTCATCGTCGGAATGCTGCTCGGTCGCGGCGTCGATGCGCGGTATCTCATGGCCGTCGGGCTCGTCACGCTCGGGGTGGGAAATTCCTGGATGTCGCGGATGAATCTCGAGATCACCGCGTGGCAGGTCGTCTGGCCGCGCGTGGTCGTGATCGCCGGCCTTTCGATGATCTTCGCACCGCTCAACGTCGCCGCTTTCCAGCACATCCCGCGAGAACTGCGCGGTGCCGCCGTGGGCCTGCTAGCGCTGCTGCGCAACGAGGGTGGCAGCGTCGGAACGTCGGTCGCCAAAACGATCATTGACCGGCGCGAGCAATTCCACACCCTGCGCCTCGGCGAAAATCTCGACGCTCTGAATCCCGCGGCGAACTCCTACATCGCCCAAGCGCAAATCGACTTCCTCCAGCAGACCGGCGATCCCATCGCCGCCCAGCAGATGGCCTGGCAAAGTCTCGCGAATCTTCGCCACCAGCAGGCCTCCGCGCTGGCCTACTTCGATAGTTTCCTGATCTCCGCGATCGTCGCCGCCACGCTCGCCTTTCTTGTCCTCACGATGAAACGTTCCGTGGCCGAAAAAGGCGCCCACATCGCCGCCGAATGAGCTCACCGTTTCCATTGCCATGAATTCGACTTCTGCTTCATCCAGGGTTGCTGACCGTGCCGAGGGTCGCATCACCGGCGATTCCATCGACCTGCGCCCTCAGACTATCTGAATCCATTCGCGCAGGTGAGTCGAACGAACGCCAAGGCCGCCAGCTCATTGCCAATTCCCTTCCAGTTCAAGTGCCGGACGACATCGACGATGATTATCTCGCGCAGATGGAGAGCGAGCAGCGCGCAAAAGGACGGCGGGAAATGGCTCTGGAAGCAGATCGGCAAGCGACCGAACCACTACTCGATTGCGAGGCGATGCAGGCCGCGGCGGCGACGATGCTCAAGATCATCGGGCGCGAGGCCGTCGTGCCCACGGAAGCGGCGGACGCGGAGGCTGCGGTTGACGAGCCCTTCGAGGCATGACTCTCGACGAATCCATCCGCGGCGTGCAGACGAAGCTCGGTCTCGAAGCTGACGGCCGACCCGCGCCGCAAACCTGGAATGCGATCTACCGCCACGTAGTCGGCGAGCCGCCGGTCGTAGTGGGCACGACAAAAACGGGAGACGAGCGCAGCGAACGCAACATCGCGACCCTGCTGCCGGAAGCGCAGCCGCTAGCCCGCTCGCTGATCCAAGCCGCCGCCGCGATCGGGATCGCGATCAAGGTTATCTCCGGCACCCGCACTTACGACGAGCAAAACGCTCTCTACGAACAAGGTCGATCGAAGGCTGGCAACATCGTCACTAACGCGCGGGGCGGTTACTCCAACCATAACTTTGGCATCGCCTTTGACATCGGCGTTTTCGAGGGCGCTCGCTACATCGCAGAGTCGCCCGCATACAAGGCCGTCGGCGCGATTGGAATACAACTGGGGATCGAGTGGGGCGGAAATTGGAAGTCGATCCAAGACGAACCGCACTTTCAACTTCGACCTGCTTGGGCTCGCGGCTTGAGCGAAAAAGAAATGCTCGCGGAATTGCGCCGCCGCGTAGGCGAGCGACGGCCGCTTTTGGCATGATCACGGGCGCACTGATTAGCGGTTGTGGAGGCTGCTGATCTTTGCCGCGTTCAACCTCCTCGCCCCCTTCATCCCCTTCATCCCCTTCTTCGCGCCACGCTGCTGTATCTCGACAACCGCATCGCCTTCCCCGCGCCCATCCGTCCCAACCGTCGAACGGGCAAAAGCCGCAAGAGGGAGGGTGGTTTCGCCGCGCTTACATGCTGCTCGAGAGATCCTTCACGATCTGGATGTAATCCTGGAGCGGCTTGGAGGGATTGTCCGCGCGCCAGGCGATGGTCGCTTCGCGGCGCAGCGGCGGGGAGAGCGGGCGGAAGACCACTCCTTCGTGCGGGAGCCCGGTGATTTGCTCGGGCATGAACGCCACGCCCAGGCCGTCGGCGACGAATTTGATCGCGGTGGGCTCCACGTCCGCTTCTTGCAAAATCTTCGCGGCAAATCCCGCGGCCTGACAAGTGGCGAGCAACCATTCCCGCGCGCCGGGATGGGTGGTGGGAGACATGCTGATGAAGAACTGCGAGGCGAGGTCGGCGAGCTTGAATTTCGCCTTTTTCGCCAGCGGATGGCGGTCGGGCAGCGCGACGAGGATCGCGTCGTGTGCCACGCATTCGGAAAGCAAGTGGTGACCGGCAAGCGCGGGGAGCAGCCCGATGAAGCCGAGGTCGATCTTGAGCCCTTCCAGCGCCTGGAGCTGCTCGGCGCTGGTCATGTCGAAAAGGTTCAGCGCCACGCGCGGGTAGAGTTTGCGAAAGGCGCCGAGCGTCGCCGGCAGCAGCCCGTAGTGGATGTTCGCGATGTAGCCGAGGTTGAGCTGGGAGTTCTCCCCGTCCTTCATCCGCTGCACGGCGGCGACGCTTTCGGCGGAAAGCGCGAGGACTTTTTTGGAGTCGACAAGGAACCGGCGACCCTCCGCGGTGAGCGTCACTTTCTTGTTCGCGCGGTCGAGCAGGCGCACGCCGATTTCGTCCTCGAGATTGCGCACCTGCCGGGTGAGCGACGGCTGCGCGAGCCGGAGATTTTGCGCCGCCTTCGTGAAGCTCAACGCTTCGGCGACGGCAATGAAGTAGCGCAGGTGACGAAGTTCCATTTCGCGAAGCATGGCGAATGTCATAGCCAATGGCTATCACCAATCTTCGGTATAAAATCGGCCTTTACGTGGGGGGGGGGGCTGAGTGCGGTCTCGCGCATAGCTTTCGGCTATCCTGCGGCGTGCGCCGAAGTATTGGCCGGAGCGGAGGGTTTTTCCGATGATGATGACACCTTCACGGGGACTCCCATGCGCCAAAGCTTCCCTCATTCCAAAATGCCACCGGACCACATCCCTCCCCACGCCCGGCCGTATCTCGCTCAAGGGGAGCGCCACCCCGAAGCTCTCGCCCACCCGGCCGGCGCGGCTCTAAAGCGCTGCTTCCACAGCACGGACGGGGAGACCGCATGAGCGACAAGCACGACGCGGAAATCCTGGAGAAACTCTCCAGTGGCATCGAGGGCTTCGACGACATCACCGCGGGCGGATTGCCACTCGGGCGCACTACGCTGCTCATGGGCGGTCCCGGCTCGGGCAAGACGGTCTTTGCGCTCCAGGTGCTGGTCAGCGGCGCGCTGCACCGGGGCGCGCCGGGCATCTTTGTCGCGTTCGAGGAAAATGTGCGCAGCGTCTCGGCCAATGCGGAATCGTTCGGCTGGGACGTGCGCGCGCTGGAGGAGAAAAAGCAGCTTTTTTTCCTAGATGCCGGGATGCGTTCCGACGTGGTGAAAGCCGGCGCCTTTGACCTCTCCGGGCTGCTCGCCGGGCTGGAGGCGAAGGCTCGGGAGATGGGCGCGAAGATCATCGTCTTCGATGCCATCGACGTGCTGCTCAGTCTGCTCGACGATCCGGCGGCGGAGTGCCGCGAGCTTTACCGGCTCCACGAATGGCTCAGCAAAAACGAGCTGACTGGCATTATCACCACGAAGGTGGAGGGAGACTCGCCGGGCACGGCGCAGCGCTACGGCTTCATGCCCTTCATGGCGGATTGCGCGGTGCTGCTCTCCCAGCGGGTGGTGGATCGCGTGGCGGTGCGGGCCATGCGCGTGCTGAAATACCGCGGCTCGCCGCACGTCCTCAATGAAGTGCCCTTCGTCATCGGCCCCGCCGGCATGGATGTCGGCTCCTCGAATGGCGTCCACCCCGAGCCGCAGCCTTTCAAGGAGCGCGTCTCCACTGGTATCGAGCGCCTCGATGAAATGATCGGCGGCGGCTTTTACCGCGGCACCAATGCCCTGCTCACCGGCAGCTCGGGCGCGGGCAAATCGACGATCGCCGGGGCCTTCATCGCCGCCGCCTGCCAGCGCGGCGAGCGAGCGCTTTTTATCTCCTTCGACGAAAACTCGCGCGACATCGTGCGCGACCTCTCCACCATGAGCATCGACCTCGCGCCGCATCTCGCGAGCGGCCTGCTTCGGATGGAGGCGATGCGCTCGGAGTCGGCATCCTCGGAGGAGCACTTCATGCGGATGAAGCACGTCATTGCCGAGCAGGAGCCGCGCTGCGTGGTCATCGACCCGCTCTCGGCGCTCGCCCGCGTGGGCGGCGGGCTCGCCGCGCGCGCCGTCGCCGAGCGGCTCATTTACCTGTGCCGGAATGCGGGCATCACCGTGCTCTTCACCAGCCTGCTCGAGGGCGTGGACCCGCATTTGGAAACGACGAATCTGCACGTTTCGACGATCTCGGATTCGTGGATTCAGATCTCCTATGCGCTGCTCGACGGGGAGCGCAACCGCGCGCTCTCGATCATCAAATCGCGCGGCTCGCCGCACTCGAATCAACTGCGCGAGCTGAAATTCGGCCCCGCGGGGGTGACGCTTGCCGATCCCTACACGGCGGGCGGCGAGGTGCTCATGGGCACGATGCGGATGGAAAAGGAAACCGCCAACGGAGCGAAGACTTCAGCATGAGCGATCATGCGAACGGCGCGCACGTTTTCCAGCTCTACGTGGCCGGCGGAGCGCCCAACTCCGTGCGCGCGCTGGCGAATCTCTACGCGCTCTGCCGCACGCACTTTCCCGAGAGCCACCGCATCGAGGTCATCGACGTCTTGCAGGAACCGCTGCGCGCCTTGGGCGAGGCAATCCTCGTCACGCCGACGCTGGTGAAAGTCTCCCCCGCTCCCACCCTGCATATCATCGGCAACCTCAGCGACGAGGAGGAAGTCCTCCGCGCGCTCGGACTGCCTCAAAATAAAACCGCATGACTTCTGCACATCGCGCCGATCCATCCCATGTTCCCACAGGATCGGAGAAGGCCATTACGCTCGCGCTGACTCTCGCCCAAGCGGAGAAAGCGATTCACGATTTCACCGCGGGACAGGTGGATGCGATCATCGATCCCGACGGCCACGCCCATCTTCTACGCCCGGCGCAGGAATCCTTGCGGCAAAGCGAAAGGAGGTTGCGCGAGATCATCGACCGCGCCGCCGATGTCATCACGGTCGTGAACCGCAGCGGCACGATCCTTTCGCAAAGCCGCGCGGTGCTCAGCGTGCTCGGCTATCAGCCCGATGAATTAGTGGGGAGCAGCATCTTTGACTTCCTTCACGGAGACGATCTGGATCGGCTCTACACCGCATTCTTCAACGTCATCGAGGGATTCGAGGAGAGCGCCACGGCGCTGTTTTATCATCGGATGCGGAATGGCTCCTTTCGGCTGATCGAGGCGACGGTGAGCCTGCTGAGCGGAGATTCCCCGGCGAGCGTCGTCATCATTCTGCGGCCCATCGCGAGCCCCCGGCCGCTGCCCGCCGAACCGCCGCCGCCGGAGATTGTTCCCAAGGATGCCTCGCATGCCAAAGACCGTTTCCTCTCGATGCTTTCGCACGAACTGCGCACGCCGCTCACGCCCATCCAACTCGGAGTCCAGGATCTGCAGGAAGACGAACGCTTCATCGAAGCGCGCCCGACGCTGGCGATGATCCGGCGCAACGTGGAGGTGCAATCGCGGCTGCTCGAGGAGCTGACCGATTTCACCTCCGTGGGAGAGCACAAGGTGCGGCTGCACCTCGAAGCTCTGGATGTCCACGAAGCGATCCGCTTCGTGCTGGAAATCTGCCGGAGCGAGCTCTCCGCCGGGCGGATCGAGGCGATTCTCTTCCTCGGAGCCTCGCCTGGAATCGTCGTGGCGGATTCGGTGCGGCTCCAGCAGGTGATGTGGAATCTGGTCAAGAACGCCGCCAAGTTTTCGGAGGCCGGCAGCAGCATCGCCATCGCCACGACCGACAGCCCGCCGGGTCATTTGACGATCGAATTCGCCGACCACGGGATCGGCATCGAGCCCGCGCTCCTGCCCATGATCTTCGATGCCTTCCAACAGGGCAGCGTCGCGGAGCAGCGCGCCAGGGGCGGTCTCGGCCTTGGTCTTTTCATCGCCAGGGGCCTGACCGAAGCCCAAGGCGGGACGCTCACCGCACAGAGCGCAGGACGCGGCAAAGGCTCGAAGTTTCTCGTCACCTTACCGATCGCCCCCTCGGACCACGCCGTTCCAGCCACCCAGACCGATGCGCGGTTATTCCCTCCCCCGAGTTCCACGCCGCCTCGCTCATAGTCGCGACCAATCAGGAATGAAGTAATGGCCGAAACTCTCGCGAAACAGCACGCCGGTAATACCGCCAAATCCGGTCAGCACACACTCGAAGTGCTCTCCGAGTCGCAGGTGTATCGCGACTACAAGCGTGCTTTCACGCAAGGCACGGGGCTGCCTCTGCGGCTGCAAGGGTCCACTCTTCTCAATGCCGTCCACTACCCGAAAAAGCAGGAAAATCCATTTTGCGCCATGATGTCGAAGACGGACGCGGGCTGCGCGCAGTGCTACAAGTTGCAATGCGCGGTGGAGGCAGCGGCGCAGCTTGAACCGAAGACACTCAAGTGCTTCGCCGGGATGTGCGAGACGGCTGTGCCCGTGCGGGTCGGGGCAAACGTGATCGCGTTTCTTCATACTGGGCAGGTCTTGTTGCAGCGTCCCGACAAAGCGCAATTCAAGCGAATTGCCGCCACCCTTCTCAAATGGGGCGCGGAGGTGGATTTGAAGAAACTCGAGGAGCACTACTTCAACACGCGTGTCCTCACCCCGAAGCAATATGAGGCGCTCATCCGGCTCCTCGAGATTTTCGCGCGCCATCTCGCCGAGTGCGGCAATGCGCTCGCCCTCCACGGCACGAGCGGCGAGACACCGGCCATCGAACAAGCGCGGAGCTACATCCGGGATCACTCCGACGATGAGCTATCGCTGGCCGCCGTGGCACAAACGGTGAACATGAGTGCGGCCTATTTCAGCGCCAAGTTCAAGGAGATGGCGGGGATCAACTTCGTCGATTACGTCGCCCGCACGCGCGTCGAGAAGGCGCGCAATCTCTTGCTCGATCCGACCCGGCGCGTGAGCGAAATCGCGTTCGACGTCGGCTTCCAGTCGCTCTCCCAGTTCAACCGCGCGTTTAAGAAAGTCGCCGGCCAATCGCCTCGGGATTATCGCGCGAAGCTGCCGTTGGCCGAGGCTTGAACAAGGGCGGCCGGAGCGTCGGTGACGTTTGGAGGTGCGGGCGAGCGCTACGCCATCCCAAGAAATGCGCAGTCTTTCCGGGCGGATGCGTAGCCGAATTCCCGACGCTCCCGGACGTTGGAGTTGCGAGTTTGGAAAACCCTGCGCCGCGGCCGAAGTCGAACGCGCGCGCTCCAGGCACCCACAAACCTTTGAACATGATCAACGAACAAACGACCCACCTTCTGGCCTGCCTGGAGATTGGATTCCGCACGGACGGCGCGCACTTGCAGGCGTTGGAGGAGGAATTGATCTCGACGCTTCAGTGCACCCGAACTCTCGAAAACGTGGGTGAGCGGGCCTGATCTTATGAAATCCGCGACACCCTGCGTCCTGACGATCAACAGCGGTTCTTCGAGCATCCGCTTCGCTATCTTTGAGGCCGGAAAAAAGCCGCGGCTGCAACTGGCGGGGAAGATGGATCGCATCGGATTGAACGGAACGAGACTGGCGATCTTCGAGCCGGCTGGCGCGTCGTCTTCGGAAGTGGCCGCTGGCAAGAGCCCGGTGCAGTTCCTGGTGGATTGGCTCGAAACGCATCCGGTCTTTGCTTCGATCAAAGCTGTCGGCCATCGGGTCGTACATGGCATGAAGCACGCCGAGCCGGAGCGGATCACGGGAAAGCTGCTCGCCGAACTGCGCCGGATCACCCCGTATGATCCCGATCATCTGCCGCGCGAAATCGAGATGATCGAGGCCGTTCGCCGGCGGCATCCCAAGCTCCCGCAGGTCGCCTGTTTTGATACCGCCTTTCATCGCACGATGCCGCGAGTGGCGAAGCTCGTGCCGGTCCCGCGACGATATGAAGCCAAGGGCGTGGAGCGTTACGGCTTCCACGGCCTGTCCTACGCGTACCTGATGGAGGAGCTTCGCCAGGTCGATCCCGCCGCGGCGAAGGGCCGGGTAATCCTCGCGCATCTCGGCAACGGCGCCAGCCTCGCCGCAGTGCAGAACGGCAAGAGCATCGATACCAGCATGGGTTTTACCCCTGCCTCCGGGCTGATGATGAGCACGCGCTCGGGCGACCTGGATCCTGGATTGGTCAGCTTTCTCGCGAGGTCTGGGAAAATGTCCGCGTCGCAATTTGACCACATGGCCAATCATAAGTCAGGGCTGCTCGGCGTTTCGGAAACCAGCTCCGATCTCCGGGATTTGCTGGCGAGCGAAGCTACGGATGTCCGCGCAGCGGAAGCTGTGGCGTTGTTCTGTTATCAGGCAAAGAAGTGGATCGGTTCCTTCGCCGCGGCGTTGGGTGGATTGGACACTTTGGTCTTCGCCGGAGGCATCGGTGAGAACGCACCGCTGATCCGGAAACGCATCTGCGAAAGGCTCGAATTCCTCGGGGTGAAAATCGACGCGAAGCGCAACGCCGCGCACGCGCCGCTAATCTCGCCTGACGCCGGAGGCGTGAAGGTCCGCGTCATCCGCACGAATGAAGAACTCATGATCGCCCGATCCGTCGTCCGGCTCCTGAACCTCGGCTCCAGCCGGAAACATTAGACTATGCAAA
>JBBQZX010000043.1:0-17024 GCA_038207335.1 Chthoniobacterales bacterium
CTGAGACATAGGTGGAGCCTACCGAAGTTTGCCCATAGCTATTTTCCTTCACGAGCTCGCCGTGAGTTTCGACGGTCGTGCTATCGAGAAGAGGTCGAGATTCCAGCGTGTCCGTCCGTTCCTGGCCTGCCGCCACCGCCAATTCCCGCTCTCCTTGATCCCAAATAAATAGGCTGCCGCAACCGATCGCCTTCGCCACGAAAAACCAGTCGAACTGCGCGCGATCAGCCTCGTGGCGGACGTTGCGGACACTCAACTTCAGGATCGGATGCCGATCAATGACCGTGGTTTTGGTGATGCCTGGAGGCGAAGCAACTGTGGGCCCGGCAGGGCCAGTGGCACCGATCCGCTGCACATCGGTCCCGCCGCCACTGGACTGATTCTTTGCTTCAAAACTCAGCCCTCGCGCGGTGGCGAGGGGCGGCAGGGTGGAAGCGGAAGGCGCCGAACTGGCAACCCTCGCTCCCGTAGGTCGCTGATCCAGCGACGATGTTCCGATGTCGTTCGGAGCCGATTCCGAAGTCGGCGGTAATCGTGTGGGCTGCGGGCGCAAGTCCAGCGAAGAACCGCTTGTTTTTGGAACGGAAGGCGTCATCGAACCCGTTTTCGTCGTCGGGCGTCGATCCAAGGCCGTGCCCCCGAAACCTCCGAAGGGAGCATTCTTCGGTGCTGGAGTCGCCTGCTGCGCAAGCAAGGATGAGCTAAGACAGAAGAGTGCGAGTAAGGGAGGGAAACTCATGGAGGAAGGAATAGAGCAAACCAAACGGAGAAGCGTCCAAATCTTCGCATCCGTGTGCAGATGATCACGCGAATTCTGGCGCAAGCACAAGCCTTTCTTGGGAGGAGCCCCGCCGGCTTGGTCGAAGCCCAGCTCCAAGTCCGCCTCGCGAAAATAGGGCTGTGAGCCTCCTTAAATCCACAAGTAAGGACAGTTTTGTGTGATGAAAAATCAAGCGCGGCCAGCCAAACTCCGCGTGATGAGGTGCCGCGTCTGGAAGCTGTTCCAAATGGCCTCGATCGCCTGCAAATGGTTCGCTTTCAGCGAGGAAAAACCAGAATGAAGGTCAGCCGCCCGGATTTCCTGAGGAGCTCCTCGCGTTTTTATGACCGGGCCATTCCAAAACTCTGCTGGACGGCAGCCTGTGGGCCGTCGGGCATCGGGACGAGTCCGAGCTGGAGGGCGCGGCCGAGGCACATGAGTTCGCAGTCGTGGAGGTGGTTGTGGCGGCTGAATTGGTGCCAGTGGTAGCTGCAGCCGCCCGGACTTCTTTTGCTTGGCCAGGTGCGTTGCTCGGCGTTCATGTGGCGCTGGTAGTCTTTGTGGGCGGTGGCGCTGACGTGGAAGATGGCCGGGTTGGTGCTCGTGCCGCCGGTCGACCATTGGAACTCGCTCTCGATCGAAATCCCCCGCTCGTCGAGCCGGCCTCTCCATGCCGCGAGACTCCCCGCCGGAACGCGAAAGCCAATGTGACTGACGCCGCCGGAGCCATGAGGCGGAATGGTGCCGAACGGGAGCACCGTTCCACCCGGATCACTCCCGCACACGAAGAGCAGCAACACTTGGTTGCCGCCAATATCGAAAGCGCAAAAACGCTCGTCGAAACGCATGACGGGATAGCCGAAGAAGTCGGTGTAGAACGCGCGGGCGTGGGCGAGATTCTCCACGCTGAGACAGGTTTCGAGGATAGCGCTGGGAGGAGCCATTCCCCACAGATAGCTCAGCGTCGCTTTCATCGCACCGCTCAAGATTGGGACGGTCGAGCTGGTTTGCGCGCGGGACCTAGCGTCCCCATCCGATCCGAGTGCGGCTGCGGTATGGCAGCGCGTTGCGGCGCTCCTGTCCGTCGGGTAAGATCAGCACCCTATGTGCAACCGCTTTGTGCAAAAAGGCCGAGAGGTTCGTCCTCAGCAGAACGCCACGGTGCTAATGAAGGGGCCGGGAGGTTTTTTCGAGCTACCGTATGAAGCGGTGTTCGGCGGACCGGCTCGCAACGAGAGCCGGAACTATTGGATCAGTCGCGAGGGAGCCGAGCCGGTGATTGTTCCCGACATCGAGCGTTTCGGTGAAAAAGACAAAACGACCGGCCAGCAAAATTGGGAGGAAGTGCCCGCCGGAACATCGTTGGAAGGAATGTTGCTGCCGACGCCACCCGGAAAGGATTACCGGCTTTTGAAGGTCGTCACGCAGCCGGCGACGCCCGAGCAATTTGCCATCTTGGGAAACGATCGCGCGCCTGTGCTGCGACTCCCTGAAGGCGCATCGGTAGCAGCGCCACCGGTCAAGGCACTGACTCTGCAACAGGCAACCCTCTTCCCATGAACCTCGATCCCATCCAAGCAGCGGCGAAGGAGCAATTTGCCCGGCAGAGCCGCAACTACGGTCGCTCGCACATCCTCGCGGATGTTTCCGATGTCGTGGCGGCGCTCGAACGCATCTGGCTCCCCGCGCGAGCGCAAGTCCTTGATGTCGCGACGGGTGCCGGACACACCGGTCTGCATCTCGCCAGCCTCGGTCAGGAGGTCACCTGTGCGGACCTTGCCGCGCCGATGTTGGAGCGCGTGTGCGAAGCGGCTGTAGAGCGCGGCTTGTCCGTTACGACTCGGCAACATCCCGGGGAAGAGTTGCCGTATGCCGACGCGAGCTTCGATCTCGTGACTTCGCGCATCGCTGCGCATCACTTCAGTTCGCCTGCAAATTTTGTGCGTGAAACGGCGCGGGTGCTGCGGCCCAACGGATGGTTTCTCCTTATCGATGGTAGCGTGCCCGACGATTCTCCCGAGGCCGAGGCGGCGATGCGGACCGCAAAAGGGATGCTCAAAATAACTGGCTTGAAAGTGGCCAGACGAAAATAATTCCTCTCCAAAAATGGGCTGCTCGATCGCCAGCCGATCCTTTGCCAGCCTTAAAAATAAGGAAATGCACCCGCCGCGACTCGAACGCGGAACCTTCTGATCCGTAGTCAGATGCTCTATCCAATTGAGCTACGAGTGCTTTTACCGTCGGGAAGCTGGCTTCCAGCCGGGCCGGAGACAATGGAGATTTTCGCGGGGAGGGCAAGCGGGAAATTCGGAGTAAATCGCGGAACCATTTTTTCCACCGCGAAGACGCGAAGCAGAGGGTGAAAGGAAGGCAGGAGAGATGCGAAAGAGGAGTTTTGCGTTGACACCACAATTGGTTGTGGCAATGGACATGACGCCCCCTTTTAAACCACAAGATGCACTGCTCCAAATGCGGGAGTCTCGATGACAAAGTAATCGATTCCCGGCTCTCTAAAGATGGCCGGAGCATCCGACGCCGCCGTGAATGCGTGCAGTGCGAGCATCGGTTCACGACCTACGAGGAGCTGGAGCGGGTCGATCTGCGCGTGAAGAAACGCGACGAAAGAACTGAGCCATTCGACCGGCAAAAGCTGCTCGGTGGGATGCTGAAGGCGTGTGAAAAGCGGCCGGTCTCAGTCGAGACACTGGAAAATGCAGCGGAGGAAATCGTGCGGGATTTGGAGCAGAGCTTTGTGCGGGAGGTATCGTCGCAGGATCTGGGGAGCAGGGTGATGGACGCGCTGCATCAGCTCGACGGCGTGGCGTATGTGCGATACGCGTCGATCTATCGGAGCTTTCAGGACATCGGGGAATTCATCGAGGAAATCCAATCGCTTGGCCGGAGACACAAGCGGAGCACCCTGCAACCTGAGCTTTTCAAAAGCTGAACCGATGATCGCGTTTCGCGACAATCTCCCACTAGTGCAACTCGATGGCGGGCAGACCGTCGCCTTTGAGCGTGAGTGGCTGCTGCGTTCGCTCGCGACCGCGGCGCGAAAGGCGGGCTACGATCAGTGGTGGCTCGCGACTCATGTGGCCGAGAGCGTGACGCAGTATCTCGAGGCTCAGACCGAGACGACGGTGCTCTCCTCGCATCGCCTGCAAAAGGCTGTCCAATCAGTCTTGCAAGTTATCGGCTATGCCGAGGTGGGACGGCATTTCGCAGTGGGAAAACCGATCGCGCAGATCTCGCTGCTGGCCCTCGCGCGGGCGGCGGGCAACGGGTACGAACTCGCTTTTTTTGAAAGATTGCGGATGCAAATTCGCGAATTGATGCAAGAGAAAACGTTTCACTTCGAACTGTTTGGACTGGAGCCTTGCGTGAAGCTGCTCCGCGCCCGAAAAGTCTGGAGCCGAGACTGCGACGCACTTCAGGCGGAGATTGTTTCTTTCGCTCGCGAGCACGCAGGCATTGCGGCTGCTCAGGGCGAAGTCTCATTTTCCGTTGCATGACCCTCTTTGAAAAAATCGCGGCTGGTGAAATCCCAGCACGCATCGTCCACGAGACGAAGGACCTTCTCGCATTTCACGATGTGAATCCACAGGCGCCCGTGCATGTGCTCATCGTGCCGCGGCAGGTGATCCCACGCATCGGAGCCGCGTCACCCGGCGATGCCGAGCTTCTCGGAAAACTGTTGCTCGCGGCGGCGGAAATCGCACGCACACTGGGCATTGCGGACAGCGGATATCGCGTGGTGATCAACAATGGACGCGACGCCGGCGAGACGGTGCCGCACCTGCATGTGCATCTCCTCGGCGGTCGTGAAATGCAGTGGCCACCGGGGTAATCGATGAGCAGGGACTTCGACACTAGGCGGCGCGTGGTGATCACCGGCATGGGAGTGGTCGCGGCAAATGGCTTGGACTTGGACACTTTCTGGGACTCGATCTGCAAAGGGAAAAGCGGCGCGCGCCCGCTCACGAAGTTCGATGTCTCCAACATCCCGTCGAAGATCGGGGCCGAAGTGAGAAATTTCGAACCGCAGAAATACATGCAGGCGAAGTCCGTACGGCGGCTGGATCTCTCGCTTCAGTTTGGGGTTGCGGCCGCCCGCATGGCTGCGGACGACGCGGGGATTGACGTCTCAAAAATCGACCCGGATCGCCTCGGGATCGTCGAGGCGACTTCGCTCAGCAACAACGAATCGGCCTACGAAGCGAAAGCGGCTTTTTTAAAGCGGGGCTACCGCTCGGTTCCCATCTCGGCCATGTTGAATGGCGCGGCAGGCGGCGGGAGCGGTGAAATTGCCAATGAACTCGGCGCACGCGGACACGCGATCACGCTGAGTTCGAGTAGCGCGTCCGGGAACGATGCGATGGGCTACGCGCTTAATATGATCCGGCACGAGGATGTGGATGTGATGGTCGCAGGCGGCGCTGAGTCGCCGATCATCGAGTCAGTCTGGGGCGGTTTTTGCCTGAACCGCGTCATGAGTCGGCACGGCGGGGTGCCTTCGGAGGCGATGAAGCCATTCGACAAAAATCGCGACGGATTTATCCTCGGCGAGGGTGCGGGGTTTGTCGTCATGGAGGAACTGACCCATGCGCTTTCACGGGGTGCCAGAGTTTACGCTGAGATCCTCGCCCACGGGCGAAGCTGCGAAGCTTATCACCCCCTCGCTCCGCACCCGGATGGGATCGGCTATGTGCGAGCGATGGAAAAAGCGATGCGAGGATCGGGACTGCACACGCGCGACGTGGATTACATCAACGCCCACGGCACTGCGACGCCTGCCAATGATCTCGTCGAGTCCCGCGCGATCAAAAAATTCTTCGGCGAGAATGCAAGCCGCGTCGCAGTGAGTTCCACCAAACCGATCACCGGCCATTTGATGGCTGCGTCGGGCGCACTCGAAACTGTGATCTGCGCGCTCTCCATCGCACGCAGCGAAATTCCGATGACCATCAATCTGCGGGAACGAGGAGATGAGTGCGATCTCGACTACGTTTCAAAAGGATCGCGCCCGTATCCGGTCAACGTCGCGCTAAACTTGAGCAGCGGCTTCGGAGGCAAAAACTCATGCCTCGTCATAGCCCGTTATCCGTCTAGCCGATGAGGCTTGCGGCGTTGATCCCACTGGTCGGGTGCCTTTGGAACGCCCTGCTCGCGTGCTTCGTTCTCTGGAATGGACTACGAAAGCCCGCCCACCGCGTCTTCTTCTTTCTTGGAATCGCCATTGCAGTCTGGAATCTCGGCCAGTTCTCGCTTTTCGTCACATCGGAGCCCGAAGATGCGCTTTTTTGGGCGAGGTTTCTATGGCTTGGAGTGATCTTCATTCCGGTCTTACTGTATCACCTCTCACTCGTCGTCGCCGAGTTGCCTCCGAGCAAACTTGTCGGCTGGGCATACGGCATCTCCGCGGTGGTCGCGATTACGGACGCGACGCCACTGTTCTTGAAAGGTGTGCGGTCGCTGGAATCGGCGGGTTACTATGCGATCCCTGGCCCATTGTTCTATGCCTTCATGGCGTTGTTCTCGCTGGTCTTCCTCACCATCGTCATACTAATCCGGCGACGAGGTGCTCTCCCACCCCACCACCGCTCGCAACTCACAGCGTTAATCATTGCACAAAGTTGCCTGGTAGTTTTCGGGACAAACGACCTTCTTCCGCTTCTTGGGTTCGACACCTACCCGTTCACCAAGTCAGTCGTTTACCCCTATGGAAGCCTGGCAGCGGTACTGTATGGCATCATGTTTGCCTACGGCGTGCTCCACCATCAGCTTCTGAGCATTCGCCTCCATATCGGCCGGTTTGCCGCTCAGCTCATTCGCTTTGCATTTCTGTTTGCGATCGGCCTGCTCCTACTACTCATCGCCACCCTGATTACACCGGCTTTTACGCGAGCGTCCTTTTTAGCCGCAATGGTCGCATTGATGCTGAGTGGAATCATTGCATCGATTTTGTTCCCGCGAATTTTTGGAATGGGAGGAGAGGCACTGGAGCAACGGTTGCTCGGCGATCACTTCGAGTATCAGGACCAAATGCGCGGCTTCATCGAAAACATGAGTTGGTACGGGGACATGCAGACGCTTTTGAATGATTTGAACGAGCTCTTCATTCACGTCCTACAACTATCGAGCTACCAGATCATTCTACGCGACGAAATCAGTGGCGTGCTCTCCATCGTCCGGTGCTTCCCGGAGCAGGGAACTCAGTCGCAGCCTATGCCAAAAGTGGATTCGGCAGTCTTCCAGTTCTTCGAGGGAGGCAAGCGCAGGTATCTCTCGCTCAGCCCCACCCGCCTACGCGCCCGCACTCCAGCACTCGAGTCCACTGCGATTCGTCAACTCGCGGGGTTCAATGCAGAGTTCTGCTTTCCACTCGCGACACAGGATGAGCCATTCGGCCTTCTGTTGATCGGTGCAAAAGCCACCCAGGCTCCTTTCACCGCCTCCGACGTGAGTCTCATGGAGATGCTCGTGAAAAGCCTAAGTCTCATTGTGAATCAGATTCGCCTGAAGACGCAGGTCTCGCAGGCTCAGGAACTGGACTTACTAGGACGGATGAGCCGTGGCATGGCCCATGATCTCAACAACCTCCTCACACCTGTTTGGACGCTCCTGCAGCTTGCGGGCGAGAATGCGTCCACTGATTCGTTGGATGAAGAACTTCTCCCAGTCGCCCTGCGCAATCTGCGCTCGATGCGAGCTTACATCAAAGAGTCGCTTTTTTTTTCCGAGAATCTGCGACCCGACTTTCAACTCGTCCGACTCGATCTACTCGTCGAAAACGCCGCAGAAGTCGCACGCAACAGCCGCCAAAAGTCGGTTTCTGTCATCGCGAGCATGCCGGGCGAAGTCGAAGTGGAAATCGACGAGATTCTCATTCAGCGACTCATCGCCAATCTCATCGTCAACGCCATCGATGCATCGGAACCCGGGTCGGAAGTGCGGGTGGAGATCCTGCAACTGCCAAGGCCGGATGGGCACCGCGACTGGCTGAGAGTGAAAATCGCCGACTCCGGTGAGGGAATCCGCAAGGAGGACATGAATCGGGTCTTCACTCCTTACTTTACCACAAAGAACCGCGGCGACGAAAACCGGGGATTTGGCCTCGGTCTGGCCATCTGCCGGAAGATTGCAAATCTGCACGGGGGAAACCTTTCGATTGCAAGCCAGCATAAAAAGGGCACAACTGTTCATGTCGATTTGCCGAGTCGGCAAGTCGTCACCCCCACCGCAGTGATCGCAACTGCAGCTTGAATGCGCACCCTACTCGTTCTCACTAAGCAACCTTCGCTCGCAACTGCGATCGAATCCGTCCTCGATCCCGGGAAGTTTCAACTCATCACGAAGAGCGATGTCTGCGACGCGGAATTCCTGCTGGCTCGCGGAGCGATTGACGCGACGGTGCTCGATACGGAGTTGACGGACACGCGTTCCATTCGCGCCATTACGGAACTAAAAGGGTACGCACCAAACTGCCCCGTCATCGTTTACACCGGGGAAAAGCAGTGGGAATGGGAGGAAGACGCCTACCTTCAAGGGGTTACGAACGTCCTATCCAAGCCGGTGCGCGGAAGGCTGCTCAACACACTCCTGGCCCGCCTTTTTCCCGAGCAACTTCCGCCAGCGGCACGCCCCGCTTATGCGCCGATTTCTCAGAATGGCCGCGAGCGGAATTCGCACGATCAAGTGCGTGCGCTGGAAGCCATGAGGCGCTTCTCGGGCATCCTGACCCATAGCCTCGATTCGGCGGCGTTGTTGAAGCAGTTTTTGTTGTTGCTGCGTGAAATCATCGGCGTCAATCGCGCGATCATTTTTCTACGAAAGCCGGCAGGCATCCTCAGCGAAAGCCCTCTCTCCCAAGATGACCGATGGCTGCGCTCGGCGTGCGCGATCGGGCTCGACCAGAGTGTGCTTCAGCACTTCGCGCTTTCACTCGGCGCCGGCATCGGCGGTGCGCTCCACCGGCAGGGCCGCATCCTGCGAGCGGATGGTGCGGAAGCGCTCGCGAACCGCGACATTGCAAAGGAATTTCAACTGCTGGGCGCACAGGTCGCCATCCCTATCCTCGACCGCGAATCGCTGCTGGGCGTCGCAGTCTTCGATGAACGGCTCACCGGCGAGCCATACGCGAATGAAGAACTCTCTCTGATTTTCCACATGCTTGAGGAAGTCGGCCTCGCGGTGCGAAACTCGTGGCTTCACGACCAGCTCCACGCAAACCACGCGATGATCGCCGACATCCTCGGCCATCTCGGCAGCGGATGCGTAGTGATCGGGAGCAATCTCGCAACGCTTCATGCAAACAAGGCCGCTATCCGGCTTTTCGCGAGTGGCCGTTCCAATCCTTCGGGCATGGAATTTACCGACCTTCCGCAGCATCTCGGGAGCACGGTTTTCACGGTCATCAAAACCGGCATCGCGGTGCCGTCCTTCAACTATCAATTCCCGCATTCCGAAGACCTTACTTTTCGGATTACGATCGTCCCGTTCCGTATGGAAAGCGCCGCCAGCACCAATGCCGCGTTGCTCCTGATCGAAGACGTGACCGAGCACGAGCGGGCGATCGCGCTGGAATCCGAAGCCTCGACCCTCCGGCTCATCAAGTCCATGGCCGAGCATCTCGCGCATGAGATAGGGAACGCGCTCGTGCCTCTTTCGACGCATCAGCAGTTGCTCAAGGAATCCATCCTCGATCCCGAGTTTCAAGAGTCGCTCGGCATCGCGATGGCGAATGGCGTGAAGCGCATCTCGCGGCTGGCCAGCCAGATGGTCTTCCTTGCGCGGGACTGGACTGCCGATGTCGGAGAGTCGCTCCAGCTCCCGGAGCTTATCGTCGAAGCCTTTCACGAGGCGCACACCAATCATCCCGGAAAGAAGCTCGCACAGCTTACTTTCAACAAGAACATCGGGCCATGGAAAATCTCCGGCGACGCGAAGGCACTGCGCCATGCCTTCTCCGAGATCATGCTCAATGCGCTCCAGGCAAATCCCGACGACCCCAATGTCTCGGTGAACATTCATGAAGGAAAAGGAGGCGCTGCAGAGCTTCGCGTGGAAGTGCGGGACTCCGGCAAAGGCTTCTCGGCTGAAGCTGCGGAGCGCGCGCAAGAGCCGTTCTTCTCCACGCGAAATGTTGGACTCGGCATCGGACTGACAGTTTCGCGAAAGATCATCGAGAGCCACAACGGCCGCATCGAAATTCCGAAGGCATCGGCGGGAGGCGCAGGTATCGTTCTCGTCTCTCTCCCACTCGAAAGCTAACTTCTCCGACCCAACCGCGTTTCTGAAAACTCAGCCCTCCCACACATGTTAAAACAACCCACGTTTGCTCCAGTCATTCCCTTTTTAATCGCCGCTCTCGCTCCCCTCTCCTCCTATGCCTTGGGCATTCGCATTGTGGATCAAGATGCGCGTGCCACCGCTCGCGGAGAGGCCTTTGTCGCCACTGCGGACAATCCTTCGGCAATCTATTACAACCCAGCCGGCATTACTCAGCTCGATGGGACACAAGTGCGCGTCGGAGCTTACGCTATCACGCTCGAGGCCAGCGTCGATCCGACGACGCCCGGACGCAGCCTCGACTCAAAATTTGAGTATCAAGGAATCCCGCAGCTTTACATGACCTACAAGGCTCCGAACTCCCCCGCGGCGATCGGCTTTGGCATTTACGCGCCTTTCGGCTTCGGCATCGAGTACCCCGATGACACACCTTTCCGAACTCTAGCGAAAAAAGGACGCATCGAATACCTGACATTCAATCCGGTTTTTGCGCTTCAAATCACTCGGACGCTTTCTGTAGCAGCAGGGCCGACGATCAATTACTCGAAAGCCAAACTGACCCGCGGGATCGTCGTCCCGCACGATGAATTTCTGTTCGATGGCGAAGGTGTCGGCTATGGCTTCAATGCCGGCGTTTTCTGGAATCCGCACAGGATGCATCACTTTGGTCTGACCTACCGAAGCGAGACCAACGTGGACTACAGCGGGCATTCGCGCGTCCACATTCCTTCCTTCACCGCGGCTACGCCTTATGGACCGTTTCCGGTCGCGCAATTCGACAGCGAAGAAGATTCCAACTTGAAGTTTCACTTCCCGCAAACCATCGCAGCGGGCTACTCATTCCAGCCAACCCCCGATTGGAACTTCGAAGCCGATGTCGAGTGGACGGATTGGGATAGCCTCAATACCCTGACTCTCCAGCAACACTCCGGAAACGTGCCGCTGGCTTTCAACTGGGAATCGAGCTTTATCTACGAGTTCGGCATCACTCGAAAATTCAGCCACGGCATCGCGGTGAGCGCGGGCTACATCTACAGCGAAAACTCCGTCCCGAACGAGAGCTTCAGTCCGATCGTACCCGACTCGAACCGTCACATTCTCAGCCTCGGCATCGGCCAACAGACCGAGCGGCTAAGCTGGGATGTGACTTACCAGTACGCTCACAGTCCCAATCGCGAAATCGACAATGGCACGGCGGCAAATGGAACCTATCATTTCCAGAGCCACGCGGTGAGCGTTGCGGTAGGATACCGTTTCTAATCCGCATCACCGACTCATGCTAAAATACTTCTTCATTCTTCGCCGAAAGCCTGAGACTCCAGTCGAGGAATTTCACCGTTACTGGAAAGAAGTTCACGGCCCCATCGTCGCCAAGCTGCCGGGTCTCGTGCGCTACTTTCAGCATCATGTGGCCTCAGTCCCCCGCCCGGAGTATGCGCAGGTCGATGCGCCAGTGGATGGAATCGTCGAGACATGGTGGGAGTCGGAAGAAGCGCTGATCAAGGCGCAAAGTTCACCGGAGCTTGCCGCTGTCGTCGCGGACGAACCGAACTTCATGGGGCACTCGAATCATTTTGTGCATACGCTTTTCGTCACGGAAACTGTGGAGGTGCTGGACCGCCCCTCAGAATAAAGCTCGCAGATGACCGCAAATTTGGCAGGGTCTCTCAAAGCAGCCTGATGAACGACTCCGGCCCAGCCTTGACCCTTTCTCCGCCGCCCGAATCTGCGGTGAGGAGACCGACGCTTCTCATCGTTGATGATGAGGAGGGGCCGCGGCAGTCCCTTCGGATCGTTTTCAAAAACGAATACAACGTTCTGGTCGCGAATAATGGCGAAGAAGGGATTGCGCTCGCCATGCAGCAACCGGTCGATGTCGCGGTGCTCGATATTCTCATGCACGGGATTTCCGGCGTCGATGTGCTCCACGCGCTGAAGGAGATCGATTCGAACATTGAAGTCGTGATGCTCACCGCTTACGAGACCGTCGAGACCGCGCGCCGCGCGCTGCGCTACGGGGCGAGCGATTACCTGAACAAACCTTTCGACATCCCCACCATGCGTGCTGCCGTCGGGCGCGCTGCGGAAAAGCGCCGCATCTCGCTCGCGATGAATGGGACGCACCAGCGCCTCGAGGAACTCCAGCGCGAGATCCAAGCCCAGCGTGTGCAGGAAGAGATGACCCGCGCGAAAGGCGAGATCTACGCCAGCGTTCTGCACGATATCAACAGCCCGCTGACCGTCATTTCCGGCTTCATCGATATGCTTAACCGCTCGATGCAGGATGCCGCCAGCGTGGAGGGGGAAAAGCTCGAATCGATCAAAGGCGACCTGAAGCGACTCCATGATCAAGTCGCGCGTTGCTTTGAAATCTCGCGCCGATACCTCGGCTTCCTCAACACCAGCGCCACGGTCACCGTCGGCGTCGGCGTGCGCCAGATTCTCTCCGATCTGCGCGACCTTCTCGTCCGGCATCCCAGCACGAACGGCCACCGTCTCAGCATCGACACGCTCGAAGCCGACGTCGTCGCCGAGATCAACGGCACCGATCTCCTTCAGATCCTCCTCAACCTCACCATCAACGCCCTCCAGTCCACCGACACCCCGCACGAAGTTCGTGTCCGTGCCATCCGCCTCGACCGCCCACTGGACGTTGACGCCATGCTCGACGGCCCGCAGGAGCGCTTCGTCAACCGCAGCGGCTTCGCCAATCGCGCACCCCTCATCTCCATCGCTGTCAGTGACGACGGCCCCGGCATCGTCCCGGAGGTCGTCGCGAAAATGTTCGACGAATACATCACCACCAAGCCGCCCGACCGCGGCACCGGGCTCGGCCTTTCCATCGTTCGCCGGCTCGCGGGTGGCGCAAAGGCCGGCATTTTTTTGCAGACGAAAATCGCGGTCGGCTCGGTCTTCACGGTCTTCATCCCACTCGCGCAGTCTTAGGCGAATCGGTGGATCCCTGAGGGTGATTCGCGCATCGCGGAGGCTCGCCCCAGCGACCCAACTCTTCCCGAGCGAAAGTCCTGCTTGCTTGCTACACTTCACCATGCCTGAAGCGCTGGAATCCGCCGCCCGCAAGATCGTCGCCACACTCCGCGCCGCCGGCCACTCCGCACTCTACGCCGGCGGCTGCGTGCGCGACATGCTCCGCGGCTCCCCGCCGCACGACTACGACATCGCCACCAGCGCGCGCCCGGACCAAGTCCAGTCCCTCTTCCCACGCACCGTCGCCGTCGGCGTGCAATTCGGCGTCGTCTGTGTCATGGACGCCGACACCGAATTCCAAGTCGCCTCCTTCCGCTCCGACGGCCAATACATCGACGGCCGCCGTCCCGAGACCGTCACCTTCTCCACCGCGCAGGAAGACGCCGAGCGCCGCGACTTCACCGTCAATGGCATGTTCTTCGACCCCCTCGAAAACACCGTCATCGACTACGTCGGCGGCCAGCGCGACCTCGCGGCTGGGCTCCTGCGAGCCATCGGCGACCCCGTCGCGCGCATCCGCGAAGACCGCCTGCGGATGCTGCGCGCCATCCGCTTCGCCGCCCTCCTCGATTTCCAGATCGACCCGCCCACTTGGGACGCCATCGTCCAAAACGCCCCGCACATCCTCGACGTCAGCGCCGAGCGCATCCGCGAGGAGTTGGTGAAAATCTTCACCTCTCCCCAGCGCGTGCGCGGCTTCGACCTCCTCGACCAGAGCGGCCTCCTGCGCGTCATCCTCCCCGAGATCGACGACCTCAAAGGCTGCGAACAGCCGCCCCAATTTCACCCCGAGGGCGACGTCTTCATCCACACCCGCATCATGCTCGGCCTCCTCCCCGAGCACGTCTCCGCCCCCCTCGTCTTCGCCGTCCTCTTCCACGACATCGGCAAGCCGGGCACCTTCACCTGGGACCCCACCGAGGGCCGCATCCGCTTCAACGGCCACGACAAACTCGGCGCCGACATGACCGCCCTCATCATGGAGCGCCTCCGCTTCTCCCGCCGCGACATCGAGGCCACCGTCGAAGCCGTCGCCCAGCACATGGCCTTCAAGGACGTCCAGCAGATGCGCGTCTCAAAGCTCAAGCGCTTCATGTCCCGCCCCCACTTCGACGACGAGATGGAGCTCCACCGCGTCGATTGCACCAGCAGCCACGGCATGTTGGACAACCACACATTCCTCCGCGCAAAAGCCGCCGAATTCGCCAGCGAACCTCTCATCCCCCCACCCCTCATCAGCGGCCGCGACCTCATCGCCCTCGGCTTCCGCGCCGGCCCGCGCTTCAAGGAAATCCTCGAAGCCGTCCAATCCCGCCAACTCGAAGGCACCCTCACCACCGCCGACGACGCCCTCGCATTCATCCGCGCCGAATACACCCCATGAGAACTCCCGACTCCCCTGCCCCGCCCGGCCTTCGCATCCTTTTAGTCGAAGATCACGCCGCCACGCAGCGCATCCTCATCCGCATCCTTGAGGGCCGCGGCCACCGCGTCACCCCCGCCGCCTCCCTCGCCACCGCCCGCGCCCTCGCCGCCGCGCATCTCTACGATCTCCTCATCTCCGACATCGGCCTCCCCGACGGCACCGGCCACACCCTCATGGCCGAGTTCCAGATCGCCCACGGCATCCCCGGCATCGCCCTCAGCGGATACGGCGCACCCGAGGACATCCGCAACAGCCTCGCCGCCGGCTTCACCACCCACCTCACCAAGCCCATCCAATTGGCAGCCCTCGAACAAGCCATCGCCGCCTCCTACCGGCAGCCGTGATCCCAGCCCGTTGTAGCCGCGATCGCTGATCCCGTTCGGCGCGTGCTTGAAAATCTCGGGCCTAGCGAGACCCGCACCGCCGGGATCACCGATCCCTGCTATCCCATCACCTTCAAAACATCGCACGTTTCCATTTGACCGCGCCGCACCTCGCGCTACTTTCGCGGCTCAATCAGTTTCGGGCTGTGGCTCAGCTTGGTAGAGCGCCTCGTTCGGGTCGAGGAGGTCCAGGGTTCGAATCCCTGCAGCCCGACCACACTTCTCTCTCTGAAGAGTGGTCGTCTTTCACAACACAGCCTTGCCACGCGCATCCGTGCTCTACGACTAAAATGGACCTGAGCTGCCCCAAAACTTTCTGCCGGGGGGCAAATCGGGTGAACCCCGCCGGTCACGGTGCCACCAATGAGCGCCTACAGCGGTTCGGAGCGCCGCAAGTGAAACGGCCTTCGAACCGGCGTAGCGCTCACGTCCTTGTGCCCCGGAAGCTCCTGCATGGTGCGGATGTCGCCGAGCGGTTCTTCGACACCCGTCAGCCGCGCCTACGAACGCACCGGCCTGATTGGAACGAGCTACCTGCCGTTTGAAAACTGGACCGAGGCACTCGGCAGCGAACGGCTCACCGGCACGATGGTCGCCCACCGCCCCGCCCAATCTTCTGGCTGTTACTGCCCCAAAAACGGCCCTACAATGAGATTCCTCCGGATCGCTCCGAACCGTAGTTTACCTTGTGAATAAGAACGCAATAATTGTCTGGGCCTTGGTCGCTTCGGAAGGAGTGATGATCCAATTTGCGAGCGCCGCACCCACAGTGGAAGCGAATGGCGGAAATATCTTTGTCCGCTCTGGTGAGGGCGAAGCGAAGCGACTGACCACTTCCGGTCGCGATTCCGCGCCTGTTCTTTCGCCGGATGGTCGCTGGATAGTTTTCGTTCGCGCGCTCCCGGGAAAAAAGATCGGCACTGGCATTGGAGATATCGACGCCGCGGAACTTTGGCAGATCAGCGCGAGTGGCAAAGAACCGACTCTGCTCGCCGCGCCGCGTGAAGCCGAGAACATGCAGAATGTGATCGCGAACTTCCAAGACGTGCAGTTTTCCTCGGATGGTCGTTACGTCTTCTTCGTCACTCCGGCTTACGCCACCACAGGCGCGGTTCACGTTTACGATACAACAAATCGAAAAGAGCGCTTTCTCATGGCCGGCGGTGGACTCGAGGTGATTCGCTCCGGCGAATACCGCGGTTGCCTGCTTGTCGGACAGCACCGCTACTTCGTCGGCGGCGGTTCTTATGATTGGTTCTGGCTCTTTCGGCCTGACGGCAAGGAAATCGGACCGGTTGGGGAGGATGCGACGAATTTCAAAGAACTCTACTACCCAGATGAGAAGAAACTGAAGCGCAGCGAAAATCGGCACACGCTCGTGGCCAAACGCGGCATGATCGATGATCCTGACGGATTCACCAATCTTCGCGCCGGAAAGAGCGCCGACGCCAACGTCATTGCGAAGGTAAAGGCGGGTGTGACGTTCAACTTCGAGGTCGAGTCCGGGTCGCAGTGGTGCAAGGTGACACTTGATTCCGGCCAGAGCGGCTGGATGCACGCCAGCCGCATCCGACTGGCGTTTGATGAAAAGGATTTGCCGCAGGAGGGCGACACCGGCGAAGAGATTTCCGCCGTTGCGCGCAAAAGCGGCTTTGACTATGTGCCCGTCGCACGTGCAGCCGCACAGGGAGACGTCAATGCGATGAAACAATTTTTCGGCCTAACCGGTGCTGATGGCGGCGCAGCAGAAGAACATTCCACCGTGGTTCCCATTGTCTTTCACCTTGTCGGAGACGAACGCTTCGCAGCCTTCCTGAGGTTGCAGCCGAACGATTACCAACTCGCTGTGCGGGAAACGCTAACTGATTTTTTCGTCACCCCTTTCGAGCCGATCACGTATTTGCGCCGCGCATTTCCAAAGACGGCAGCGCTGCTGTTTCGCCGCTGACCCGAGCCTGAGTCTCAGAGCGCGGAAGTCGTGAGAGGATTCGCCCTCGGGCATAGACACTCAACGGGTTTTTGCGGGCGCGAGGTGCTCATCGCGCGGCCGAGAATCTAAAGGTTTTCAGCGGTCGATTTTGCTGCTTCGCCAACAGAGTAGCCACCACCCCGAATCGAGGGGATGATTTTCAGCGATTCTAAATCATGCGAATCGCCATTTACCTGCGGGTCAGCACGG
>JBBQZX010000044.1:0-15572 GCA_038207335.1 Chthoniobacterales bacterium
GGCGGGTGTGTGGCAGTGAAATACCGACGGCGAGAAGGGCAAGAAGAACTGCAAGCGCGGCGGGAATAGCCAGGAAAACGCCGGCTGCTACGAGAGACTTCGCAAGGAATTCTGTGGTTCCGTTCATGGGAGACGCGTAGCGACGCCTAACTCTGAATCAGACGAAACCCTTTCGCAGTTAAAGGCGAAATGATTTCGTCGATTTCGGTGGAGGGCATGAGGTGGGAGGGTTTTCCCCTGCGCCGGGGTGGGACCGGTCGGGGGTGGATGGGTTTTTTTAGGGGGTTTAGGGGGCGACTTTGGTGGCGGGGTCGCTGAAGGGGCCGGGGCAGGCGGAGCGCCCGCCTACAAGAGGGGCCCGAAAAGTGGCGATTTTTGCGCAAAGAGTCTTCGGAAAATGATTTTCCGGATACTCCCAGCCATTTTTCCTATACGCGGAGCGGCTCCGCAGGCCGGCCCAGCCGCTTCGCCGGAATGCGAAACGGCTTTCCCGGCAAGCCCCGCCGTTTCGCTGGCTGGCGGAGAGGCTTGTCCCTGTCCGCCCAGCCATTTTCCGGACATGCGGAATGACTTCGCCGATGGTCCCAGCCATTTTCCCGACACGCGAAGCGACTTCGCCGGAGGTCCCAGCCCTTTCGCAGACACGCGGAGCGGCTTCGCTGAAGGTCCCAGCCCTTTCGCCGACACGCGAAACGACTTCGCCGGAAGTCCCAGGCCTTTCGCTGACACGCGGAGCGGCTTCGCCGGAGGTCGCGGCCCTTTCGCCGACCAGCGGAGTGGCTGGGCAGGTGAGGCCGGAGGCTGGCTCCAATGGCCCGAAGACGGCGCTCTTCCTCCGAACGACCCGCGGCACAGAGCCAGCGCGGGCCCGCAGGAGGGGCATGATATCCATCATGGGAAGCGGAACGGTCGCACCCTGCCCCCCGCCCCGCGCCGACCGCAATGCTTTTTTTCCGGCGGCCATTGGGCTCGGGCAGGCGGAGCGCCCGCCCGGCAATGGGAGGGACGCGGGGGAGATCGGCGCTGCCGGCTACCGGGGGGCGGTGTCTCCGGTGCCGGTGGGGAGGAGGGGGGCGGCGGTTTTGAAGAAGTGGGCGTCGAGGGCGGTGGCCCACATTTGAGCGGCTTTGCGCTGGCCGGGTGCGCTGAGGTGGATTTTGTCGACGGTGTCGTCTTTTCCAAGGGTGTCGTAGTCGGCGCCGGGGTAGCAGTGGGGGGTGTCGCGGATGACTCGCTCCTGGGTGCGGCGGATTTGGCCGACGGCGTCGGGGGGGGATTGGCGGTTGATGACGATGGCGAGGTCGGGGAAGGCGGCGTCTTTTCGCGCCTGCGCGATCCATGCCTCGTAGTTGGCGAAGAGTTTTTCTTCGTCGCGCTCGGGCCAGTCGTTTTGGCCCTGGTCGGCGAGGATGGCGCGGAGGCCGGTGACGGCGCAGTATTTCTGGAGGGCGTGCTGGAGCCGGATGTAGGGCATGCGCGCGGTGGCCCGGATGAAGGGGTGGTCGAACATTTCGCCGCGCGCGGATTTTGCCCAGTGCTCGAGGCTGGTCCCGCCGAATGCGGCGTTGAGGAGGAGGACGGGGACGTCCTGGGCTTTGGCGAGGTTTTCGGCGAAGGCGGCCCAGAAGTAGGTACCGTTGCCGGCGGGCGCGGGCTGGAGGAGGGAGTCGAAGTGGCGGCCGACGACGGGGGGGAGGAGGGCGGGGTCGCCGTTGGATTTGTAGCTGCGCTGTTTTTGCGGGTCGCCGGTGGGGAGGGCGATGGTGTTGACGCGGTCGTCGGTGGCGCCGGGGAGATTGATGAGGCCGCCGTGGGCGACGGAGTGGCCGACGACGACGAAGACTTCGCCGATGCCGACGCGCTGGACGCGCGCGGTGGCGAGGTTTTTGCCGTCGCTGCGGACGCGGGCCTCGAGGGCGTACCAGCCGGCGGGGGCGTCGAGTTTTCCATGGAAGGTGAGGTCGGGCTGCACGGTGCCGGCGGCGCTCCACTCGCCGGCTTTTCCGCTGGCGACATCGACGAGCCGGGCCTCGACTGCGGCGCCGGGCCACGCGGATTTTCCGGCGATGCGGAGGGTGGCGTGGCCGGAGGCGTCGCGCTGGAAGACGAGGCGGTTGGCGGGGGATGTGATGGCGAGGGTGGGCAGGGCGGTGGCTCCGGCGCTGGGCTTCAGGTGGATGGATGCGACGCCGGGGGCGGGGAGTTTCAGGCGCAGGGAGGTCTCGTCGGCGGGGATGGTCTGGACGCGCGCTGTCTGGAAGTCGCTGCTTTCGCCGATGACGCGGATTTCGGCGGTGACGACGCCGGTCCACGCGAAGCCGCTCCACTTCACGAGGACTTCCGGGCGCGGGTCGGCGAAGTTGCTGACGAGGATCGAGGCCTCGCGGCCGTCGGGCGAGAGGCCGGCGACGACGTCGAGTTTCCCGGGCACGGATCCGGCGGCTTCCACGCGCGCTGGCGTGTCGAGGAGGCCGCGAAATGCGCGCAGTGCCTGCCATGATTTCTGCGGGACGCCCTGGTCTGAGAAGAGCCCGAAGCCGCCGATTTCGCCGTGGTAGAAATTGCAGACGTCCATGGGCACGTCTTGCAGCTCGAGGAGCGCCGAGACGATGAACGCCGCGCCGTGGGCCCCAGCCATTTCGGCGTATGCCTGCGTGCGCGCCTCCGCCGGTGCTCCGCGGGAGATGGGCTTCCAGGAGTTGTTCGGGAGAAAGTTCCACTCGTTCAGGTGGTTCTCCGTGTCGTCGAATCCGCGGGAGTCGAGCAGCCGCCGGATCGCGCGGCCCCGGGCCACCAGCTCCTGCGGATCGTCCGTGTAGCAGTGCCAGGAGAAGAAATTCACGGGGACATTGTCCTTTCGGCACATCGTGAGGAACGCGGACGTGAACTCGGTGGGCTGGAATTCGCCGTTCACGAAGCTGCCGCTCGCGCCGAGCGCCGGGCCGCCGACTTTCACCGCGGGGAAGGCGGTCTTGATGGCCTTCGCGGCGGTGCGATACAGCCGCAGATAGTCGTCGTCCGTGCCGCTCCACATGGCCGGGCGATTCTCGGGCTCGTTCCAGATCTCCCAATACTTGATGTTGTAGCGGAATCCGTTGGCCCAGCCTTCGTTGTAGTGGCGGATGATGCCGAGGCAGATCGCCGCCCACTTTTCTGGGTCCGCCGGCGGATGCACAAAGCGCCGCACGCTCGTGTGCTCGATGCTCTCGCCGAGGCGGTAGATCGGCTCCGCGCCGGTGGCTCGCACGGCGGCGATGTATTCGTCCGTGAGGCGAAAATCGTAGCTCTCCGGCAGCGCCGGGTCGGCGTCGGGATTTGGAAACACCGCGTGGTGATCCACGACATAGGGATTCGGCCAGCCGCAGTCGTGGAGCCGCGTGAATGGGATTTTCAACTCCCGCTGCTGCTCGATGACATCGAACATCCCGCCCGGCGCGAGGGGCCCTTTGTTCACGCCATTCAGCGCGCGGACGCTCCCGGTCGGGACGGAGAAATCGACGCTGAGGACGGCCTCCTCCGCGCGCCCGGACAGCGGGAGGAGCAGTGTGAGCAATAGGACGGCGGGGAGGAGAGGCGGGAATTTCACGGCATCATGATGCCCGCAAAATCGGCGCGATGACGAGTCTCCCGATCGAGTCTCAAATCTTCCGCCCGCCAACTCGCGGCCACATCCGTCGGGAGGTGAGTCGGCTGCCGAGGGCAGACGTTCCTGCCAGGAGGAGCAGGCCGAGCGCGCCGGGCTCGGGGAGGGCGTGACGGTGAAGGCGAGCGAGCCGTTTGCGATGGCGAAATTTCCCGCGAGGCCGCTGAAGGTGAAGTCGGGCGCGGTGAGACTGCCCGGCTCGAACAGCCCGCCGCTATTCGTGATCACCGCCGCCGCCGCGGTCGAGCTTCCGCAAAATTGCAGCCGCCCGCCGGGCGCGAACTAAGTCACGCTACCCTCATTGAAAAACTCGCCGCTCCCCGCCGAAGACGTGTCGCGGAATTTCGTCATCCCGCTGGGATCGACGCCCATCGCGCTATTGAAAAAGTTCACGCTGCCCGTCGTGATCCTCGCCCGACGAATTCAAAATCCCCGCGCCCATGATCGAGAGAATCGGCGAAACCGCTCCACCGCCCAGGATCGAAAGCTGATACGCAGGATTATTCGCTTGAAACGAGAGCGAGAGCAGGCTGAGCGAAACAAAGTCATCCACCAGCGCAAATCGCGCGCTCGAACCGAAGATCACATCGTCGCCCGCAATTGGCACGCCGCCCGACCAATTCGCCGGGTCACTCCAAAGGTCTGTCGCCCCTCCGCCGGTCCAGATGCGAGTGGCAGAGAGTAAACTTTCGCCGCACCATGCAAGCCCGAGCACGAGCGCAAGCAGCAAAACCGTGGCCGCAAAGTGACGAAGCATGCGTTCATTGCGAGTGGATGCGGGTCGGTGTGCGGTGCGCCGACTGGATGCGAAACCGACTGCACCTACCCCCGCTTCGAGACTCCCCTCGGAACCTCCAATGTGCAATCCCAGCCTTCGCTCCGATGCAGCCCGATGCGGGACGACGCCGACAGCTCAAGCCTCCGGCTTGAGCCGCAGCCAGAGGTTTACGCGAGATGCCAGCCGTTGCCGCATCACGCGCGCGGAAATTACTCCCCGTCCGCGAGGGCTTTCGGCACGATTCAGTGCCATGTCGAATTCCGCCGCTTCCCGTATCGTTCTCGCGCCGTTTTCCGAGGAGACTGTGGTCGCGGCGGCGCGGGAGACGCTGCAGGCGGCCGGCGGGCACGCGAGCGTAGGGTTCGTTTTTGTGTCGGCGGACTACAAGCCCCAGATCGCGGATTTTCTGGAGCTCGTGCAGCTCCATGCGCATCTTCCGATGCTCGCGGGTTGCAGCGGGGCGAGCCTCGTCGGGGCGGGCGTCGAGGTGGAAAATGCGAGCGGCTTTTCGCTCCTGCTGCTCGATCTGCCGGAGACGAAAATCCATGTGGCACCGCTCACGCCGACGGAGTCGGGCGATGTGGATTGGGCGGAAGCGACTGGGGTAAAAGCGGGTGATGTGGATGCGTGGATCGCGCTGGCAGACCCGGCGAACTTCCCGCTCGATCCATGGTTGGAGGGATGGAATGCGGCGTATCCCGGCATCCCGACGATCGGCGGGCTGGCGAGCGGCGGGCAGAGCGCGGATGAACTTTTTGTGATGCGCGACCGGGAGCTCGTGGAGGGCGGCGTGGCGGTGGGATTCAAGGGCGGCGTGCGTGTGCAGGCGCTCGTGAGCCAAGGGTGCAGGCCGATCGGTGAACCCATGACGATCACGGGCGCAGATCAGAATTTCGTGATCTCGCTGGGAAATCGGCCGGCGTACGAGGTGTTGCAGAAGACATTTGAGGCGCTGCCAAATGCGGACAAGGTGGCCGCGCAGGGGAATATTTTCGCGGGCCTCGCGACTTCGGAATACGTGGATGAATTCAAGACGGGCGATTTTCTCGTGCGCAATCTCCTGGGCGCGGACCCGGAGCAGGGTGTACTCGCGATCGGGGCGTATCCGCGCGTGGGGCAGACACTGCAATTCCAGCTCCGCGATGGGCGTAGTGCGGACGCGGAGCTGCGACATCTCGCGGGCGATGCGGCGCGCGCGGGCGGGCGTCCGCTGGCGTCGCTGCTCTTCGCGTGCAATGGGCGCGGGCGGCATCTCTTCGGCGTGGAAAATCACGACGCGGGGATGATGCGCGATATCCTAAAGCCGCGCGCGAGCGCGGGATTTTTCTGCAACGGAGAGATCGGACCCGTGGGCGGGAAGAATTTCGTCCACGGCTACACGGCATCGGCGGCGCTGTTTCTGGATGTGGTGAAGTGACGCGCCGCGAATGAACGGCGGGCGGGCTGCGAGGGTCACAGCAGCTTCGATTTTCACCCGCGCCGATACATGAATTACAACCCCGCCAGCCGCCTGTTGAGTTTCGCTTTCGCGCTGCTGCTCCCGCTCGTCGCGCCAGCCTCGGCACAGGTTTTCCACGGGGTGCAGCTCGTGACTCCGAGCCTCGCGGCGGATACGTCGGCAGTCGCTCCGGGCAAGCCGTTCACGGTCGGTGTGCCGCTGAAAATGGCGCCCGGCTGGCACACGTATTGGCAGTGGGGCGGCGATTCGGGCGCGCCGACGAAGATCGAGTGGGAGCTGCCGGAGGGCTTCAAGGCGGGGGCGATCCAGTGGCCGCTGCCGATGCCGCGTGCGGACGAGGGCGACCAGCTCACGTATGTCTATGAAGGCGAGACAATGCTGCTTGTGGAGATCACGCCGCCCGCGAATTTACCCGGGAACGAAGCCGTGCTCCGTGCGAAACTGCGCTGGCTCGTGTGCAAAGAATCGTGCATCCCCGGCGACGCCGAGGTGTCGCTCACGCTCCCGACGACCGGTGCGCCCGAGCCCGCGAATGCCGAGCTTTTCGCGAAGTGGCGTGAGCGGTTGGCGAAGAACGCGGGTGGGCCATTCACGCTGAAATGGACGGTCGGGGCGAAGAGCGTGGAAGTGCAGGTCGCAGGTGTGCCGGCGGATTTCAAAGTCGAATTTTACCCGCTGCCGCCAAGCCCCGAGGTGCAGCCTGGGCATCCGAAAGTCAGCGCGCCAGCCGCCGACGGGACTCGCACGATCACTGTGCCATTCGACGGCGACCCAGCCGGGGCGAAATGGAGCGGCGTACTCGTGACGCAAAAGGCCGACGCGCCACGCGAGGGCTGGCTCGTCTCATCCGACGCACGCGCGACCGCTGCCGCAATGCAGCCCGCCGCCGCACTTCCCGCACCGCCGAGCCTCCTGCACATCCTGTGGCTCGCGTTTCTCGGCGGGCTGATTTTGAACCTCATGCCTTGCGTGCTGCCGGTGATCGCCCTGAAAATCTTCGGATTCATCCAGCAGGCCGGCGAAGCGCCGGAGCGCGTCTTCCGGCTCGGGCTCGCGTTCGTCGCGGGCGTGTTCACCTTTTTCCTCGCGCTCGCAGCGCTAGTCGTCGGCTTCGAGGCGGCGGGGCACGGGTTGAATTGGGGATTCCAATTTCAAAACCCCTACCTGCTCGCGGGCCTTATCGCGCTCGTGTTCGTCTTTGCGCTTTCGATGTTCGGCGTGTTTGAAATCACGATCGGCAGCGGCGCCGCGACATCCATGGACAAGCTCGCTCATCGCGAGGGCTACGCAGGCGCATTCACGCACGGGCTTTTCACCACGCTGCTCGGCACTTCCTGCACCGCACCCCTGCTCGGGCCCGTGCTCGGCTTCGCATTTGCACAGCCAGCGCAGGTCGTGTTCCTCGTCTTCGCCGTGCTCGCGGCGGGGATGAGCCTGCCGTATTTTTTGCTGACGTGGCAGCCCGCGTGGATGCGCTTTTTGCCGAAGCCCGGCGCGTGGATGGAGCGGATGAAACAGTTCATGGGGTTCATCCTGCTCGCGGTCGTCATCTGGCTGCTCGGAGTGCTCGGTCAGAGCCGCGGGATCGAGGCGCTCGTAGCCGTGAGTTCGTTCCTCTTGGTGGTTGCGGTGGCGGCGTGGATTTACGGCTTCGCCCGGAATGCGATCGCGTCCGTGCTTGTGCTGGGGCTGATCGCAGGCGCATGGCTCTTCTTTTTAAATGGAAAACTCGAGGCGTCCGCCCAATCGGGTTCCGCCACGGCAGAGAGCGGTGGAATCCCCTGGCAGCCCTTCACCCCCGCCGCGCTCACGGCCGCGATTGGGCGCGGCGATGCGGTCTTCATCGACTTCACCGCGGACTGGTGCCTGAACTGCAAATACAATGAGCGATACGTGCTCGAGACCGAGCCTGTGCGCGCTGCTTTTCGCGACAAAAAAATCGTGACGCTCAAGGCCGACTGGACCAACGGCGACCCGGAGATCACCGCGATATTGAAAAAGTTCGGGCGCATCGGCGTGCCGGCATACGTCTTCTATCCGCCCGGCCGCTCAAACGAACCCGTGGTGCTACCGGAAATCCTGACGCAAGGCGCGCTGCTCCAGACGCTGTCGGCGAATGTGCATTAAAGCGCACATTAGGAAAAAGAAGGCACAAAAATTTTGGAATAAGACACACACTTCGGCGTCAAAGGGCTACAACCGACACGGGCGACAACTCCGAATCACTACGAATCGCCAACCGGGGCACTTCACTTTCCATACTTTTGCCGGCTCATCACTCCGAGAGAACTCTCGGAGAGCGGAGCAGGCAGATAACCAAAAACAAAAAAACAAAAAACACATGAAACGTAACTCCACACTCAAATCCCTCCTCGCCGGCGCTGCCGTCGCAGGCATCGTCACCGGCGGCTTCGTCGCTTCCTCGAATGCGGCGACCTCCACCGATCGCACCGCTTCTGCGGGCGTCATGGCCGACAAAGAAAAAGGCGAAACCCACGGCTGCGCGGGTAAGAACTCCTGCAAAGGCAAGGGCGGCTGCAAAACCGGCGACAATGGCTGCGCAGGCAAAAACTCCTGCAAAGGCAAAGGCGGCTGCGCTGTGAAAGACGGCAAGCCCGTCGAAAAGAAGTAATTAACGTCACGCCGGGGCTTTCGTTCACGCGAGAGCCCCGGCGTTTTTTTGTCCGCACCGCTCACGCCGAGCCAGCGGTGCCAATCCCATCCGGCTTTCAACTCTCAACCAAAGCTCTCGACCTCCTTCAAATGCCTGCCTCGCGCTTCAACGGCTTCAGCGACCACGGAATCGGCATCGGCCTCCGGGTGCCGCATTACCAGCACATCCTCGAGAAAAAACCGGTCGTCGATTGGTTCGAGATCATCTCGGAAAACTACATGGTCGATGCGGGTCGGCCGCTGCATGTGCTCGACCAAATCCTCGAGCAATACCGCGTCGTTCAGCACGGCGTCTCGATGTATTTCGGCAACGCGAGCCGGCCAAATCGCGAGCATTTGAAACGGCTCAAGGCGCTGACGAAGCGGACGAAAACGCCTTGGCTTTCCGACCATCTCTGCTGGGGCAGCGTCGATGGCCGCTACACCCACGACCTCCTGCCGATGCCCTACACATGGGAAGCCGTCGAGACCACCGCGCGAAATATCCGCGAGGTGCAGGACTTCACCGAACTGCCGGTCGCGGTGGAAAATGTGAGCAGTTACGCGGAATTCCACGTCTCCGAAATGACTGAGTGGGAATTCCTCAGCGAAGTCGCCGAGCGCGCCGACTGCGGCATCCTGCTCGACGTGAACAACATCTACGTCTCGTCGAAAAATCACGGCTTCAATCCGAACGATTACGTCGAGGGCGTGCCGCATCATCGCGTCGCACAAATCCATCTCGCGGGACATACGAAATTCGAGAAATACCTCCTCGATACGCACGATCATCCGGTGCTCGACCCGGTCTGGAAACTTTACGAACTCGCCATCGCGCACACCGGGCGCACCGCGACTTTGCTGGAGTGGGACGACCGCATCCCGAGCTTCAACGAAGTGCATCGCGAGGCGCTGAAAGCCACGCGCTTCCTCCCCGAGGCAAGCAAACTCGCCGCTGCGTGATCGCGCAAAAAAAAATGGCGCCGTCGCTCGCCGCGATCCAGCGATCCATCGCTGGAGTGCTCATGCGCCCTCTCACGCGCGATGACGAAATGACGTCCGAGTCGGATGCGGTCGCGGATGAAATCATCAAGCCCAACGACCGGCTCACATCGCCCGAGCGGCTTCAAATTTACAACCAACAATACTGGTGGCGGCTCCTCGCAAATTTCGCCGACGACTTTCCCGGCGTCCGCGCCGCGCTCGGAACGCGCGCATTCGACCGGCTCTCCGTTTCCTATCTCGAGCACTGTGGCTCGACCTCGTGGAACCTCCGCAACCTCGGCCGTCAGCTCGAAACCTACCTCCGCGACCACCCGGAGCACGGCGGTGCGAAACATCAGCTCGCCCTCGAAACCGCGCGGATGGAATGGGCGTGCATGGAGGCTTTCGACGGCCCGGAGAAACCCGTGCTCGACCCGCAAAAAATCGCGCGCATCGCGCCCGACCGCCTGCGAATCAAGCTCCAGCCTTACATCACACTCCTCGAACTCGACTACCCGATCGACGACCTCCTCCGAAAGCTGAAGAACTCCGGCGTCGAAACCGGCACCGCCAGCAACGCCGTCTCTAGCGGCCCAACTCGCCGCACCACGCGCCTCAGCGTCCCGCGCAGCCGCAAGCCCATCCACCTAGTCGTCCACCGCGTCGATTACGTCGTCTTTTACAAACGCCTCGATCCCGAAGCCCACCGCATTCTCACCGCCTTGCGCGACGGCGAGACTCTCGACGCCGCCTGCGACATCGCCTTCCGCGACTCGAAAGTCCTCCCCGAAACATGCGCCGCAAAAATCCAGGAATGGTTCGCCATGTGGATGCGCTTCGGGTGGCTGTGCAGCTAATTCTCAGCGATCACCGCGCTCAACAATCGCACCAAGGCACCCGCCGCCGTCCGCCCCATTTCGAGGACTTCGATGTGCGTGAGCGGGTCGCGATTCAGCCCGGCGGCCCAATTCGTGAGGCACGAAAATCCGGCGACTTCGAGCCCGAGCGCACGGGCTTGGATCGCTTCGAGCACAGTGGACATGCCAACCGCATCAGCACCGCACACGCGCAGCATTCGCACCTCCGCGGGCGTCTCGTATTGCGGCCCCAGCAGGCCGGCGTAAACTCCTTCATGCAAGTCCAGCGCTTGCTTCGCAGCCACAGCGGCAAATCTCTCACGCAGCGTGCGGGTGTAGATTTCCGACATGTCGATGAAGTGCGGGCCGCCGAGCAGGGGCGACGTGCCAGTGAGATTGAGATGGTCGCTCAGCATCATCCACGATCCCGGCTCGAACGCGGGATTCAACGTCCCCGCGGCATTCGTGAGCACCGCGCGTCGGACGCCGAGCGAGGCCATGAACCGCACGCCGGCTGTCACGTCCGAGCCGCTCCAGCCTTCGTATAAATGCACGCGGCCTTGCGCGATCATCACGCGCTTTCCACAGAGCCGACCGAAGACGAATCGCCCCGCGTGGCCGGAAACTTTCGACACCGGCAGACCGTCGATTTCGGAATAACTCACCGCCATTTCCACCTCCACCTCATCGACGAACGTCCCGAGCCCGGAGCCCAGGACGACGCCCCATTCTGGTTGAAAATTGCGCAAGTTGCTCATCGTACGGCATCCTTTGCGGTGAGCCGTCCCAGGAGTCGATACAGCATTTCGAGGCGCCCCATTTTCGCGCCAGCGGAGACGCCCTGCCGCCACGATTCGCCCCAAATCGCCTCCACCTCGACCGGCCGACCCGCCTCCCAATCCAACATGGAGGAAGGTTTGTATCCGCCCATGCTCCAGCTTCGCTCGATTTGGAAATCGGCGAAGCTGTCCGGGATTTCGTGGCCAAGTCTGCGCGCGGCATCGAGCACTTCGCTCATCAGATTTCGCGCGAGTTCACGCAGTCCGGAATCGGCAAGCACGTCGGCGACAGTGGCGCCATTCGCCACGATCGAGAGGCCGTTGAATGGGATGTTCCAGACCAGCTTCCGCCAGCGTTCGGTGAGCAGATTTTCCACGACATTCGCATCGATCCCCGCGCGCTGAAATGCCTCTACGATTGAGCGTGTGCGTGGCTGTGGAGCGCGCCGATATTCACCGATCGAAATCGATCCATGATCGAAATGCTCGATCACTCCCGGCGCCGTCCGATTCAGGCAGACAAAGCAAAGGCCACCCATCACGCGCTCCGCGCCCCACCGCGCCGCGAGGAATTCGTCGTTGCCCAACCCGTTCTGCAACGTGAGCAGCGCAGTCTCCGGCCCGAGCAGCGGCGACAGTAATTTTTCGAGCGCCGCATTTGCCGTCGCCTTCACCGACACGATCACGATATCGCACGGCCCGATAACCTCCGTCTCAGCCTCCGCTGAGACATCCTCCAGCCGCACCGTCTCACCGCGCGTGCGGATCGTGAGCCCTCTCGCGCGCACTTCCGCGAGATCCGAGCGCATGAGGAAATGCACCTCCTCGCCCGCATGCGCGAGCATCCCGCCGTAGTAACAGCCGACTGCTCCAGAACCGACGACAGCGATTTTTGCCATGAAAGTGATCGCAAATCTCCGGCGCACACACGTAGAAATCGAGGTCGAAACTTGCGCGGGAGGCGAAGTTGGAAAGACTGCCCGGCTCTCGATGCTCACAGTCTCTCAAGTCAGTAAATCTTTCGGCGGTCGCCTGCTTTTTCAGGACGTTTCACTTCAGGTCAATCGCGGCGACCGCATGGGCCTCGTCGGACCGAATGGCGCGGGAAAATCGACGCTGTTTTCGCTGCTGCTCGGGGAGGCTACGCCAGATGAAGGACGCGTCGCGATCGAGCGAAATGCGACGGTCGGATACCTCCCTCAGGAAAGCGCGCCCGGCGGAGCGGAGACGGTGCTGGAGCTGGCGACCTCGACTTCGCCCGCGCTCGGGGAGGCGAAGCGCGTCATTCGTTTGCACGAAAAAGGCGAGCTCATCGACGATGAAAAATACCACGAGGCGCTCGCGGTTTTCGACGAGCACGGCGGCTGGCAGCTCGAGCCAAAGGCGAAGCGAATCCTGAGCGGGCTGGCGTTTCGCGAGAGCGATTTCGACCGCGAGGCGCGCACGATGAGCGGCGGCTGGATCATGCGCGCGCACCTCGCGCGGCTGCTCGTCATGGAGCCCGATTTGCTGCTGCTCGACGAGCCGACGAATCACCTCGATCTCGAATCGCTCTACTGGTTTCAGGAATATCTCACGACGTATCCGGGCGCGATTTTGATGATCTCGCATGACCGCGAATTCCTGAACGCGCTCGTGGGCAGCATCGTGGAAATCGCGCACTCGAAGCTCCACCGCTACCGCGGCAACTGGGACAAATATGTCCTCGAAAAAGCCGCGCGCGCCGAGCAGCAGCTCGCCGCCTACACGAATCAGCAGAAGGAAATCGCGTCGCTCCAGCTTTTCGCCGATCGCTTCCGAGCCAAGGCCAGCAAAGCCTCGCAGGCGCAGAGCAAGCTGAAGCAGATCGATCGAATGGAGAAAATCGAGGCTCCGCTTTCGCTGCAAAAGTCGATCCACTTTTCTTTTCCGCAGCCAGCGCGGAGCGGGCAGCGCGTCATCTCGTTGAAGAAAGTGGACTTCGCGTATCAGACCGCGGAGGGCGAACTTCCGGTCTATCGCGGACTGGATTTCGAGGCGGAGCGCGGACAGCGCACGGTGCTCGTCGGGCCGAATGGCGCGGGGAAATCGACCCTCATCAAGCTGCTCTCCGGCGCGCTCGAAGCGCAGAGCGGCACGCGCGAAGTCGGATACAACGTGCGCGTTGGCTACTTCTCTCAAAACCGCGCGGACGTGCTCAACCTCAAGCAGACTGTGCTCGAATGCGTGCTCGACTGCCCGAACCCCGCGAGCGAGCAGACCGCGCGCACCGTGCTCGGCTCGTTCCTCTTTCGCGGCGACGATGTCTTCAAGCCGGTCGCCGTCCTCAGCGGCGGCGAAAAGTCGCGCCTCGCGCTGGTCAAGCTGCTCCTCGACCCGCCGAATCTTTTGCTCATGGACGAGCCGACGACCCACCTCGATGTCGGCTCGATCGATGCGCTCATCGGCGCGCTCGAGCAGTTCGAGGGCACACTGATTTTCATCAGCCACGACGTCCATTTCATCCGCGCCGTCGCGCGCACCGTCCTCCACATCAGCGCCGGGCAGCTCACGCCCTACGCCGGCGACTACCAGTATTACCTTGATAAAAGCCGCGCGACCTCCGCGCGCGCCGCTCTCACCGCAGGCGATAAACTGCAAAATCTCCAACCCGCCGCCGCCCCGAAATCCACTGACACGAGCGGACTCGGAATGCGCGAACTCAAGCAACTGCGCCGCGCGGAAGCCGAGGAGCGAAAAGCCGCCGCGAAGATTCAGCGTGAGAAGGCCCAGGTCGTCAGTCATCTCGAGATGCAGATTTTCTCGCTCGAAGGTCGGCAAAAAGAACTCACCTCCGAGCTGGAAAGCCCGGCTGCATACGAAGCCGGAGGGCGCGCGATGGAACTGAACCGCGAACTTTCCACCGTCTCGGAGGAACTCGCGCGCATCACCGCCGACTGGGAATCCGCGAGTGCGGAACTCGAGCCCGAAACCGACGGGTAGCACCCGGCGCCCGCGGGTCGGTCGAGGCGTCCCGATGAGAGGACGTGTATTTCAAAGGTTTTCGCCCGCCCGCGACGCGTCCGCCGACAGGCGGCACGCGTAAAACGCCCGTGTAATCACGGAGACGCGCGGTTGCGTGAACCCACGGATTGCCGAAGATACCGACCCGCAAAACAGGCACTCACTTTTCAAAAAAACATGCAAACCACGCTGATCCAACCCGCCGTCCCCCGCACGTTTCCGCCGTTCAGCCTGAGCCGCCTTTTGCGCACGGTCTTCGCGCCGAAGCCGGGTGAGCGCGTCGGTGTCCTGATCGACCTCGACGAGCCGCGCGACATGCGCGGGTTCAAATTTCTCGAAGACCCGGCGCTCACAATCCAGCGCAAGGCGCACGATGTTTTTTATCAGGGATTGCGCGGCGGCGTGATGTTCGAGCTCGGGCTCGAAGGGGGTGAGATGTTCGCCTATAAAAAGACCGGCGGCAGCAATCTCGACCTGCCTGATGAGGCATTCGGCGTGGACGGTCGCGAGCTGAATCTCGTCGAGGACGTACTGCGCAAATACGATCTCGTGCTCTGCGTCTCCACTTATTCCGCGACCGCACCTCTGACTGCGTTTGCAAAGAAATACGGCTTCCGCGGCGCGACGCTGCACGGCGTGAACGACGTGATTTTGAGCTCTGGCCTCGCAGTCGATTACAACGAAGTGAGCGTGCAGGCTGAAAAGCTGCGGCTTGGTGTGACTCACGCGGATGCCGTGGAAATCGACTTCGAGGTGGCTGGCGCGCTGCACACGCTGCGGCTCGAACTCGGCGGACAGGAGGCGCAGAAAAGTCACGGCCTCTGCCTTGGCGGCCCCGACATCGCAAACCTCCCGGCTGGCGAGGTGTATTTCGTCCCCACGGGCGCGGAGGGCGAATTTCCGCAGCGCTACGAGGACGGCACGATGGCCCTCATGCGGGTGACTGGCGGGCGCATTCAGGAGGCTACTCTGCTCTCGGGAAATGCCGCCACCGTCGCAGCGCACAATGCGAAGCTGACGAGCGATCCGGTCACCGGTGAGCTCGGCGAACTCGGCTTCGGCACGCAGGAGTTGCCCGTCTCAGGCCGCGACATCCAAGACGAAAAAATCCTCGGCACGATGCACGTCGCGACCGGCCGCAGCGATCATCTCGGCGGTACGCTGACTCCCGACCGATTCGCCGAAAAGATGAACGCGACACACGACGACATCCTCTTCTCCCCGACCAAAACCCCGGAGATCAACGTCCCACAAGTGCGCCTCTACCGCGACGGGACAACGGAAGTGCTGATCGAAAATTTCGAGCCCGCGGCCTATCTGCGCGGACTGCTGGACGACGCGATTTAGGAGGCCGGGCCGGGGGGGGGGCGGGCCCCCCCGGGCGGGCGCCGGGCCCCCCCCCCGCCCGGCGGCCGCCGCCCCAACCCGGGTGGGGACA
>JBBQZX010000045.1:0-12000 GCA_038207335.1 Chthoniobacterales bacterium
CGATCCGGAGCGCGACACGCCCGAAGTGCTCCGTGCCTTCCGAGCCAAGCACGAGCTGCCGACCGAGCGCTGGACTTTGCTCCGCGGAAGCGCGGAAGCCACAAAACAGTTAGCTGGAATGGTTGGCTTCAATTACCAACCTGGTTCGCCCACGCAGTATGCGCACTCGCTGCTCATCTCCGTTTTGAATCCCTCTGGGGAAATCGTTTTCCAGAAATCGGGGATCGGGAACGCGAAGGACGATGCGGTTGCAGCGGTGGTGCGGCTCGTGAATCCGAAGGCCGAAGGAAAGCGATGAGCCAGCGTAATGACGATGGGTTATCCCGCAGTCATTCATTTCGCAAAATGAAGGCCGCCACTTTGCCAACTCGATTCATCATCAGCGTCGCGGCAGTCGCGGCCATCATCGTCGGTGCGGGATGTGCCAACCCCGGTCAGCGCGGGGCGACCGGTTCCTTTGCCAACGTGCGTCCGGTGCTGGAGTCGAATTGTGTCCATTGTCACGGCCCAAATCACCTGCCCAACATGCCCGCGTTCACCGACACGCGAGCTTTGGCGCGGCTCACCGGCCCGGCCAATTGGATCGTCCCCGGCCATCCCGAACGCAGCCGCTTTTTCCAAGTCGTGACCTTGTCAGATAAACAACCCGGCGCGATGCCGCCAACGGGACACGCCATCTCGCGATCGGACGCCACGGCTCTCCGCGCGTGGATCGTGGCCGGCGCACCGGTGCCGGACGGTGCTCCAATCGTGCTCACGCCGCGTGGCGAAGGGCCGCACTCCAGTTGAGACACGATGACCGACTCACCGCACCAATCCGCTTCGGAGGAATCAGACATCCTTCAGAACGAGCTGGCCGTTCAAAAAGACGCCTACCTGCGCCTCGCTGCGGACTTCGATAACTATCGCAAACGCACCCGGCGCGATTCCGAGCAGCAAGCCGCGGCCGAAAAAGAATCCTTCATTCGCGAGCTGTTGCCCGTGCTCGATAACCTAGAACGCGCGCTGGTCGGCGAGCAACCCGGTTCCTACGAGCAAATGTATCAAGGTGTGGCGATGACGCTGCACCAGTTGGCCCAGTTGATCCACCTCCACGGCATCGAGGCTGTCGAAGACTTGGGCCAGCCGTTTGATCCTCACCGCCACGAGGCCGTCTCTTTAGGCCACGATCCGAACCAACCCGAGCATATCGTCCTCAAAGTCATTCAGCGTGGATACTGCCGCGGCGACAAAATGTTTCGTCCCGCCAAGGTCATCGTGAATGATTCAGGAGGCCGCCGTGGCCGTTGAATTCAAGGATTACTACGACGTTCTCGGCGTGCCCCGAAACGCCAGCGGCGAGGCGATCAAAAAGGCCTTCCGCAAGCTTGCGCGACAGCATCATCCCGATGTCTCAAAGGACAAGAAGAACGCCGAAGCGAAGTTCAAGGAACTCAATGAGGCGAACGAAGTCCTGAGCGACCCGGACAAACGCCGAAAGTATGACGAACTGGGCGCGGATTGGAACCAACCGACAAGGGAGACATCGGCGCGGCACGGTGGAGTCGGTGGAAGTCCCGGTGGGGATTCTGAGTTCCATTTCAACGGCACGGGCTTCAGCGATTTTTTCGAGCAGTTTTTTGGCGGTCGCAGTCGCCCCGCTGGTGGGTTCGGTCCCACGGCTGGCCATGGCAATGGGAGTGTGGCATTTGCGCAGCCCGGCCAGGACGTGGAGGGCGACATCCTGGTGACGCTCGACGAGGTCTTGCATGGGGCGACGCGCACGATCCAGCTGCAGCGCACCGACCCACATACCGGGAAATCGACGACGCAGACCTTGCGGGTGAAAATTCCGATTGGCGTGCGGGAAGGACAAAGAATTCGCCTTCCCGGCAATGGACAAGAGGGCACCGGCGGTGGCGAGGCGGGGCATCTGTATTTGCGAGTGACCTTCGCCAAGCATCCTGAATTCCGCGTGCGCGGCACCAACCTCTATCACGACCTTGATCTATCCCCGTGGGAAGCAGCGCTCGGCGCCACGATCCAAATCCCCACTCTCGATGGAAAGGCATCGCTCAAAGTTCCGCCGGGCACGATGGCAGATCGCGAATTCCGACTCCGCGGGAAAGGTTTGCCGTCAACTGACGGAACGCACGGAGATTTGCATGCCGTGGTGCATATCCAGATTCCGCCGCAGCTTACCCCGGAAGAAAAGGTTCTCTGGGAGCAGCTAGCGGCAGGATCGAAGTTCAACCCGAGGGAAAGCGCATGAGCGACTTACCCAATCCGCACATCCCATCCGATCTCGGGTTGGAGTTGTTTCAGCCCAGACCCGATGTTCTCTACAGCCTTGATGCCACCGCGCATCTCGCACGCGTGCCCCGTCGTTCAGTTTTGATCTATTGCCGCGCAGGCTTGGTGCGACCGGTCTTCCAACCCCCGTATGGAGTCATGGTCTTCACGGAAGAGGCGATCTACACCGTCCGACGCATCGAAGATGTGAGAGCCGCTCACGGAATCGGAGTGGCTTGGATCAAGAGCATGTTCGACCTCGCCGAAGAAGTGGAACGCCTGCGCGCCGAAGTCCGCTTCTATCAGAACCGCTGATGTCAGTGACTTTGCTTATAGCTGGAGGCTATGCGGCAGTGCCTGAGGAGGTATTGGCCGGATCAGTGGCGCGGTCGGACACTCACAAAAAATTCTATGCTACGAAGTCTCAAACAACTTTACGGAGAAACACTCGGCACGTCGTCGGATGCTTCCGTGGAGATTCTGGAACCCGCTCTCCCCAGCCATCGGGGCCGGGAGCATTGAACGTCCTCGCGCTCACCATTTTCGTCGGTTTCGTCCTCGTAGGATTTTTCGTCCTGCTTTGGCTCGCGCAGGCGTGCGGCCGATCGGCCTTCAATGAGCGCGACGCGCTGTTGCCGCTTGAGAAGGAATCGCCCCGCGCGGCCGATGGCTCCGACCTCACCCGAATTTCTGAATCATGAGCAACGCACCCGCTACTTCCGCATCCCTTTCAAAAATCCGGATCGAATACGACGACGACACCGTCCGGCAGTTCACCATCGCGGCCATCGCGTGGGGCATCGTCGGAATGCTCGTCGGCGTGCTCATCGCCACGCAACTCGCGTTTTGGCAGGCGAATTTCAACACGTCATGGCTGACCTTTGGCCGACTCCGTCCGCTGCACACGAATGCGGTCATCTTCGCGTTTGTCGGCAATATGATGTTTGCCGGCATCTACTATTCCACGCAGCGGCTGGTGAAGGCGCGCACCGCGTCGTTCTTCCTCTCGCAGCTCCATTTCTGGGGCTGGCAGGCGATCATCCTCGCGGCGGCGATCACGCTTCCGCTCGGGCTCACGCGCGGGAAGGAATACGCGGAACTCATCTGGCCGATCGACATCGCCGTCGCACTGATTTGGGTCGTTTTCGCGATCAATTTTTTCTGGACGCTCGCCCGCCGCAATGAGCCGACGCTCTACGTCGCGATCTGGTTCTACATCGCGACGATCATCACCGTGGCGATGCTTTACATCATCAATCACCTCTCGATCCCGACGAGTCTTACGCACAGCTACCCGATTTTCGGCGGCGTGCAGGATGCGCTGGTGCAGTGGTGGTATGGGCACAATGCCGTCGCGTTCTTCCTCACGACGCCAATCCTCGGCATCATGTATTACTTCGTGCCGAAGGCTGCGGAGCGCCCTGTTTACAGCTATCGGCTGTCGATCGTTCATTTTTGGTCGCTCGTGTTCATCTACATTTGGGCCGGGCCGCATCATCTGCTGAACACATCCCTGCCCGTCTGGCTCCAGTCGCTGGGGATGATTTTTTCGCTCATGCTGTGGGCGCCGAGTTGGGGCGGAATGTTGAACGGTTTGCTCACCTTGCGCGGTGCCTGGCATAAGTTGCGCACCGATCCCGTCCTCAAGTTTTTCGTCGCGGCGATCACGTTCTACGGCATGGCGACTTTCGAGGGGCCGCTGATGTCGATCCGCGCGGTCAACGCCATCTCGCATTACAGCGACTGGACCATCGCCCACGTCCACAGCGGCGCGCTCGGATGGAACGGATTCATGGCTGCGGGCATGTTTTACTGGCTCGCGCCGCGGCTCTGGAATCGGCCTCTGCACTCGGTCTCCGCGGCCAACCTGCACTTCTGGCTCGGGCTCACCGGCATCCTGCTTTACGTGGCCGCGATGTACGTCTCGGGCCTCACGCAGGCGCTGATGCTAAGCGCAACGCGGGAAAGCGGGACGGTGCTCGCCTACCCAAATTTCATCGACGCCGTCACCTCAACGCGGGCGCTGATGGTGATCCGCACGATCGGCGGCGCGATGTATCTCGCGGGCTACATCATGCTCGCTTGGAACGTGTGGAAAACCGCGCGCCTCGGACAAGCCGTGAATGGCTCGATCGAGGTCTGCGTCGAGCCGCCGGATCAAGCGCCCATCGGCCTTCGTGGCGGATTGTTCGGCCCTCCGGTGATCTACGCCATGCTCTCGATTCTCTTCATCGTCGGGTGGGCGGCGAGCAGTGGCGTGCTTAGCGGGATGTCGATCTTCGCCTTGATCGCGACGCTCATGGCGATGTCGATGCACAAGGAAATGACCAAGACCTCGTGGGGTCAGTGGTACGAGCAACTCCTCACGAATTCGCTCCCGTTCACGATCCTCACCGCCGTCGCGGTTTTCATCGGAGGCATCGTGCAAATCATCCCGACGGTGATGTTCGACAAGGCGGCGAACATTGAGGGCATGCGGCAGATTCCCTACACGCCGCTCGAGCTCGCCGGACGCGACATTTACATCCGCGAGGGCTGCTACAACTGCCACTCGCAGCAGATTCGGACGCTCGTCGGCGACGTGCTGCGCTACGGCGATTATTCAAAAATGGGCGAGTCGATTTACGACCATCCGTTCCAGTGGGGCTCGAAGCGCACGGGTCCCGATCTCGCTCGCGAAGGCGGAAAATATCCGAGCGTCTGGCACTTCCATCACATGCGCGACCCGCGCCAAATCTCGCCCGGCTCGACCATGCCAAACTTCCCCTGGCTCTTCACGGACAAGACCGATGTGGCGGCACTGCCGAACAAGATCGCGGTGCAACGTCGGCTCGGCGTGCCTTTCCCTCCGATGACCGCGGATCAGCTCCAGTCCTCGATCGGCAAGCAGGAGCAGCTCCTTTCCGACGAACTCAAAGTCGCCGGCGCCGAAGTGCCGCCCGACCGCGAAATCATCGCGCTCATCGCCTACATGCAGAAGCTCGGGAAGTCCGAGCAAGTCCCCGCGCCGACCACGACGCACACTGCCGCCAGGTAACGCGCCATGTTTCACCGCATCCTCGTCGAAGACTGGCAGCGCGCGCTCTCCATCGCGAGTTTCACGATCTTCGCGTTCGTCTTCGTCCTCACCTTCATCCGCGTCCTGCGCATGCCGCGCAAGCGCGTGAGCCACCTCGAAAATCTCCCGCTCGAAAACGATACCCATGAGCAACGCCGCTGAAAATTCGCCCGAGCCGAAGCGCTTTGATCCGCTGACGCAGCCGGTCAAATATCTCACCGAACCGGTCGAGGATCCGCTGCGGCCGCACGTTTACGACGGCATTCAGGAATACGATAAGCGTCTGCCGAATTGGTGGCTCGTGACGCTCTGGGGCACGATCGCCTTCTCGGTTTTGTATTGGCTGATCCGCCACCAGATCATGGACGCACCGGAGCCGGGGCGCATGGTCGAGGCCGAAATGAAAGCCAACCAAGCCATCGCCGCGCGCAGCTCCGGCGTGCTGACCGACGACCTGCTTTGGCAAATGAGTCGCGACCCAAACGTGGTCGCGGCTGGCCTGGCGACCTACACGACGACATGCGTCTCGTGCCATCTGCCCGACCTCACCGGACTGATTGGACCGAACTTGGTGGACCACGATTGGATCCACGGTGGCGAGCCGATGGAGATGATCGGAACGATCGAAAAAGGCGTCCTCGAAAAGGGAATGCCGGCGTGGGGACCGATACTCGGAAAGCAGAAAATCTCCGAGGTTGCCGCGTTCATTTTGAATCATCACACGAAGGGTGAAGAGACTCGCAAAGTCTTCGGCTGGGTGCCCGGACAAGGCAACATTCTCACGCCTCCCGCCGCGCCCGCGCCGCCCGCGCTCGCGCACTGACATGATCGCCGAGACTCCCACGATCGAGTCCGTCACGACGATTAACGCTGACGGCTCGCGCCGCTTCATCCATCCCGCGGACGTGCGCGGGCGCTTCACCGCGTGGCGCACCGTCGTCGGCGCGCTCTTGCTCGTGGGCTATGTCGCGCTGCCGTGGATTCCGATCAACGGCAACCCCGCGGTCTTCCTCGACCTCGCGAAACTTCAGTTCCATTTCTTCGGGCTTACGTTCGTCACGCAGGATTTGTGGATCGGGTTTTTCCTCGTGAGCGGACTCGCGTTTTCGCTGTTTTACGTCAGCGCATTGGCGGGCCGCGTCTGGTGCGGTTGGGGTTGTCCGCAGACGGTTTTTCTCGATGCCGCACGCCGCCTGGAGCGCTGGATCGAAGGTGACGCACCCGCGCGCCGGCGGCTTGATGCGATGCCTTGGACTTTTGAAAAAACGCTGCGCCGCGGGGCCAAGCAGCTCGTCTTCGGGCTGTTCGCCTTCGCCATCGCGCACGTCTCACTTTCCTATTTCGTCTCCCTCCCGCGGCTCTACGAAATGATGACGCACGCGCCCGGCGAGCATTGGGGCTCCTTCGTTCTCGTCGTCTTCGTGACGGGCGTCATGTGGTTCAACTTCGCGTGGTTCCGCGAGCAATTCTGCATCGTCCTTTGCCCGTACGGCCGCCTGCAATCCGCGCTCATCGACAACGACTCGCTCGTCATCGGATACGATGCGATCCGTGGCGAACCGCGCGGAAAAAAGAACACGCCGGGCGCGGGCGATTGCGTCGATTGCCTGCGCTGCGTGCAGGTCTGCCCGACCGGCATCGACATCCGGCAGGGCTTGCAGATGGAGTGCATCGGCTGCGCCGCGTGCGTCGATGCGTGCGACACCGTGATGACGAAACTCGATCGTCCGCGCGGCCTCGTGCGCCACGATTCGATGCACGGCCTCGCGGGAAAACCGACGCGCATCGTCCGCCCGCGCATTATCCTATACACCGCGCTCCTGCTGCTCGGCGCAGCCGCGATGACCGCCAGCGTCTCCACCCTGCGACCGGTCACGGTGAGCATCATCCGCATGACCGGCACGCCTTACGTGCTCAGCGAAGGACAGGTGCGGAATCAGTTTCTCCTTCGCATCCTGAACAAGCGAAACGCGCCGCAGCATTTCGAAATCACGCTCACTTCGGGCGCTCCGCATCTCACTTGGAACAGCGCCGATCACGGCGTCGAAGTCGGTCCACTCGGCGAGGAAATGCGTCCGCTCGTCGTCGTCGTCCCACGCGACGAAGCGCACGGAACCTTCCCGCTGGAAGTGCGCATCAAGTCCGACGAGCACGGCACCGAAATCACAAAATCCGTGCCGTTCATCGGTCCCGGCTACTGATCCTTTTTTCGTGAAAGAAGCCCTCCTCAGCCGCCCTTGGATCCTGATCATCGCGGCGTATGTCCTCGGCGTCTCTGGCCTGATCACCATGGTCGTTATCGCCGTGAAACATCCGCAACCGTCCGTTCCGATCGTCACTTCGGAGCAAAAATAGACGCATGGACGCCAGCGCGATGACCACGCCATTCGCCGCCTTCGTCGTCGGCCTCGTCACGAGCCTGCACTGCGCGGTGATGTGCGGGCCGCTCGTCTGCGCACTGCGCGTGCGGCCCGCGGAGTATCATCTCGGCCGGCTCGTTTCTTACACGGCCGTCGGCGCGCTCGCGGGCGCGGCGGGCAGCGGCGTGGCCGGATTTTTCAAAGGCAACGTCTCGCATTTTCTCCCATGGATTCTCGCGGCTGTGCTGCTGCTGATCGGGCTCGGACTCGAAAAGCGGTTGCCACAACCGCGGTTTTTTTCCGCGCTGCTGCTGCGCCTGCGGCTGCAACGCTCGCTCGGCTGGCTCACCCCGCTCCTGCCGTGCGGCCCCCTTTGGCTCATGATCGGCGCGGCGGCCGTGGCCGGTTCGTGGCACGCCGGCGCGGTGCTCATGGCAAGCTTCGTCGCCGGCACCATCCCGCTGCCGTGGCTGGTGCAGGCGCAGGCCGCGAATTTGCAGCGCCGCTTTTCTCCATTCGCGCTCCGCTGGACGCAACAGGGCATCGCTCTCGTCTCCGCCGCGCTGCTCATCTGGCGCGCCACGCTTCCGATTTATGCGAGCTGCCATTGAGGGAAAGGTCTGCATCCACTGCGGCACGTCGTTCCGCCCGAACGCGCATCGTCCCGACTTCTGCTGCGCCGGTTGCCAGTTCGTCCACGACCTGATCGCGAAGAACAACCTCGGCCAGTTCTACGACTTGCAGGAAGGCGGCGCGCAGCCGGTGAAGTCGCTCGTATTTCAAAAGCGCGACTACGCCTGGCTCGGTGATCTCGCGCGCGCCGCCGAAACCGACGCCGCCCGCGGAGCCGCTCTGTGCCTTGATCTGCAAGGCATCTCCTGCATCGGCTGCGTCTGGCTCATCGAAAAACTCTTCGCGAAAAAACCGGGCGCGCTCACGATCCGCGTCGATCCCACGCTCGGCAAAATCGAACTCCGCTGGCAGGTCGGCGAGTTCGATGTCGTCGCGTTCGCGCGGGAAATTCAGTCGTTCGGCTACCTCGTCGGTCCGCCCGGAAAGGCTGATGCCCACAGCAATCGCGGGCTGCACATCCGGCTCGGCCTCTGCGCCGCGCTCGCGCTGAACACGATGCTTTTCACGCTGCCGGGCTATCTCGGAATGAGCGCGGATTTTCAATTCGCGCCGCTCTTTCACCGGCTCCAGCTCATTCTCGGCACGCTCAGTTTCGCTATCGGCGGCAGCTACTTTTTCAGGCGCTCCTGGCACAGCCTGCGCCAGCGCGTGCTGCACATCGACCTGCCGATTTCGCTCGGACTCGGCGCCGCGTATGCCGGCTCGGTCTTCGCGTGGACGCGCGGCGCACAGGGGTTCGTCTATTTCGATTTCGTCGCGACGTTCACCTTCCTGATGCTCGTCGGTCGCTGGCTCCAGCAAAAGGCCGTCGAACGCAATCGCCACCAACTCCTCGCCGCGCAAGGCGACCCGATGCCCGTGCGCGACGCGGCGACCGGCGGAAAGCTGCCGGTCGCGACGATCAGCTCTGGCACAGCATTCGCGGTCGATCCTGGCCAGACCGTGCCCGTCCGCGCGCTGCTCCGATCCGAGGCCGCCACGCTCGGCATGGAGTGGATCAGCGGCGAAAGCGAAGCCGCCGTCGCGCGACGCGGACGCATCGTCGCGGCGGGGTCGGTGAACTGCGGCCAAGCCTCCATCGAACTCGAAGCGCTGGAGTCATGGAGCGAATCGCTGCTCGCGAAATTGCTCCACATCGCTCCCGGTTCTGCTCCGCGCGATCTCGCGCTGGAGCGCTTCATCCGCGGCTACATCGTCATCGTCGTCGGCATCGCGCTGGCGGGATTCGCGGGCTGGTGGGTCGTGCGCGGCGAGGTGCTCCCCGCGCTCCAAGTGCTCATCTCCGTCCTCGTCGTCTCGTGCCCCTGCGCGTCCGGCGTCGCGCTCCCGCTCACCCGCGATCTCGCCACTTCGCAGCTCCGTTGCCTCGGCGTCTTCATCCGCGAATCCGAAGTCTGGTCGAGGCTCGATCGCGTGCGTCACGTCGTCTTCGACAAAACCGGCACGCTCACTCTCGAAGCCATGTCGCTGCGCAATCCAGAAGCGCTTCACCAACTCACGCACGCCGAGCGATCCGTGCTTCTTTCGATCGTGCAGGAGAATTTGCATCCCGTCAGCGGATGCCTGCGCGAGCATTTGCTGGCCGACGGCGTCGAACCCGCCAACCGCCGACCGGTGGCGGAAACGATCGGCTTCGGTTTGGAGTTGGGGCACGCCGATTCGGCATGGCGGCTCGGCCGGCCGGAATGGGCCGGTGGCGTAGCAGGCGATTGCGTCTTCTCCCGCGACCGCGAAGTGCTGGCCGCATTCCATTTCGGCGAAGAAGCCCGCGCCGACGCAGTCGAAGAAATCGCCACGCTCCGCCAGCGCGGTTGCCGTGTCTCGATCCTCAGTGGTGATCGCCGTTCCAAAGTCGATGCGATGGCCGACCGCCTCCACCTTCCGCGCGCCGACTGCCACGCCGAAATGTCGCCGGAAGAAAAAGCTGACTGGCTCGGCCGCAACGACCACCGCGACACCCTCTTCATCGGTGATGGCGCGAACGATTCGCTCGCCTTCGACGCGGCGTGGTGCGCCGGCACGCCCGCCATCGACCGCGGCCTACTCGAACAAAAAGCCGACTTTTATTTCCTCGGACGCGGTCTCAACGGCGTCCGCGCACTCCTCCACACCGCCGCCCGCCGCCGCCTCACCGCGCGTGCCGTCGTCGCCTTCGCGCTCGCCTACAATTTCTTCGCCATCACTTTTTGTCTCGCTGGCCGCATGAACCCACTCCTCGCCGCCATCCTAATGCCCGCCAGCTCGCTCGTCTCTCTTGCCATTGTCTTCGCCGGTTTGCGTTCTGCACGATTGGTCGATCGCATCCCGGCGGAATGACGCGACTCAGATGCGAACCACGCTCCATTTCCGCTGCCATTCGGTCGATGGCAAAAGAGGCAAGATTGGCCCGGAGCTGACGCGGCGGCGCCACGGGGCGCTTCGCCGCCGCGCGCAAATGCAAAAACGCCGCCATTCAAGACCAAGAGTCCGCGCTGATGGACAAGGCGCGTATCGAGAGTTGGACCTGGGCTTAGCGATTTGCGGCAGTGGCGTGGTTGCGTGCATCACGGCAAAAGAGATGCGGGGGGCAAGCGCTTGTTTGTCTCGCCGGCGGAGGGTGACAAAGGTAGCCGCGTTGGAATGGGAGACGGGGCTTAAGGAGAGGAACCCCAACTGATGCCTGCGGAGCTACGTGGTCGCTTTTCGCAATCCATGTCCGCGGTCTGGCGACGCAGGACGACGGTTATCGCGGGGATTGCTGTCGCGGCGATTGTCGCGCATCTCCTGCTGCGTTTCGCTTTTCATAAGAGTCCGGGCGCTTACCAGATTCCGCTGCTGGCTACCCTCGCTCTCGGTGGTATCCCGCTCGTCTATGAACTCTTCAGAAAACTGCTGAGGCGCGAGTTCGGGTCCGATCTGCTCGCGGGGCTTTCGATTGTTACTTCCGTCGTGCTGGGAGAATACCTCGCCGGAACCATCGTGGTGTTGATGCTGTCGGGGGGGGAGGCTTTGGAAAGCTATGCGTTGCGGAGCGCGTCTTCGGTGCTGAGGGCTTTGGCGAAAAGGATGCCTTCCATCGCGCATCGCAAACGTGATTCGGCGATCAGCGATGTGGCGCTGGATGAAATCGCGGTGGACGATACGCTCGTGGTTTATCCGCACGATATTTGTCCGGTCGATGGAACGGTGATCGAGGGTAATGGCGTGATGAATGAGGCGTTCCTGACCGGCGAACCGTTTCAGATTACGAAGGCACCCGGTTCCGCGGTCATTTCCGGTGCGGTGAATGGGGAAGCGGCGCTGACGATCTCCGCGATCCGCCGGGCGGTGGATTCCCGCTATGCCAAGATCATGGAAGTGATGCGCGAGTCCGAGCAGAACCAACCCAAGCTGCGGCGGCTCGGCGATCAGTTGGGAGCGATCTACACGCCAGTCGCGGACGCCATTGCCATCGCCGCGTGGGTGATCAGCGGCGAACCCATCCGCTTCCTCGCCGTGCTGGTGATCGCCACGCCTTGTCCCTTACTCATCGCGATTCCTATCGCCATCATCGGCTCCATCTCGCTGGCGGCGCGGCGTTCCATCATTATCAAGAACCCCGCGGTGCTTGAACAAATCTCCGGCTGCCGCACCGCCATTTTCGATAAGACGGGGACACTGACTTATGGCGAACCCAAGCTAACCGAACAACTCATCGCA
>JBBQZX010000046.1:0-11954 GCA_038207335.1 Chthoniobacterales bacterium
GGAGGGCCGATGGATATTAGCCGGGGGTAACACCCCCGGAATGCCGATACAAAAACGGATGCACCCCGGCAGGGGTGCGGGAAATTGCGCGCCGCTTCCGGCACCCCTGCCGGGGTGCGCGCAAATGTGGGACACGAATCCGGGGGTGTTACCCCCGGCTAATAAATCAGCATTTACTACCCATGATTTGGCTGGTATCATTTGCTTCGTGCCAAAGACATCTACGCAGCTCTCACCCGGCGAACAGCCCGCAAGGAACGCGCACTCAACCCGCAAGCCAAAGGCATACTCCTATCTGCGCTTCTCGACGGCGGACCAGATTCGCGGCGACTCCTTTCGGCGACAAACTGAGCTGGCGCGGACGTGGTGCGAGAGAACGGGCGTCCCGCTGGTCGACAACTATCGGGATCTCGGGGTTTCGGCATTCCGTGGCGCAAATGCCGACAAAGGAGCGCTGAAAGCGTTTCTGGACAGGGTTGAGAGCGAAGTGATCGAGCCGGGCTCCTATCTGATCGTGGAGAGTCTGGATCGTCTCTCTCGCACCGACATCACTTTTGCGCTCCAGATGTTTTTGGGGCTGATCAACGCAGGGATCGTCGTCGTCACGCTCGCCGATCAGCGGGTTTATGATCGCGAGCGCATCAACGATGGCAATTTCACGGACATCATCATCAGCCTGACGATTCTGAGCCGGGCGAATGAAGAGAGCCGGATCAAATCGAGTCGCCTCTGTGCGGCGTGGGCAAACAAACGCGAGCGAGCCGGTCAGGAGAAATTGACCGCGCGCTGTCCGGCATGGCTGCGCATGAAGCCGGATCGGACCGGCTTTGAGTTGATCCCGGAAAAAGCCCCAGTCGTGCGCCGCATTTTTGAAATGGCTGCCGCCGGGAAGGGCCAAAACCATATCGCGCGAGTCTTTGGACGCGAGCAGATCCCCTGCTTCTCCAATGGGGCTCGCTGGTACAGTTCGACGATCAGGGTGATCCTGCACAGCCGGGCGGTCATCGGAGAGTATCAGCCGAGTAAAATGGTCAGCGGCAAGCGCCAGTTCCTCGAGGGCGTGCCGGATTATTTCCCGGCCGCCGTGCCGATGGATTTGTTCGCCGCCGTCCAGCGCATGCAGCGGGTGCGCCCGTCCTACCGTGGGCGCGGTCAGACGAATCCAATCGCGGGCCTCACTTACAACGTGATGACCGGCAACAAGATGATGCGGGTTTCCAAGGGCAAGGCGAAGAAGTGGACTTACTTGCTCGATGCCGCCGCGCCAACTGGCGGTGCTCCTTACGTGAGTTGGCAGTTCGAGCAGTTCTTGAAGACCCTTCTGACGGTCTGCGAGACGATCACCACGGCCCCAGCGGCTCCGCAAAAACAGAACACCGAATTGCTCGCCGCTCTTAAGCGCATCGATGAGATGGAAATCCAGATTCCGCGTCTCGTGGAGTTCGTGGCGACGGGATTTTCGGCTTCCGTGGATCAGAAACTCCGCGAACTGGAAAAGGAGAAGGATGTGCTGGAAAAGCACATCGCCGAGATGCAATCCGATGAGAAAGCGGCAGACATCGACGTTGGGAGGATCGACTGGCAAGACACGGAGAGGCTCAAGGAAAATGCGCGAGCCGTCATCCGTCGGGTCGACGTCCATCCGGTCGAACGCTGGTTCAAGGTCACCACGTTCGATGGCCGAGAGGTGATCTACCGGGAGGATGGCGACGAGATCGAGATCGTATCCTCAGAAACGCCAGCATTGCTAAAGAGAGACGCGATGCCAGCAGCGGGTCGCTCCAAACAATAGCCGACGGGACGAGTGTTCCCGCGGGACATCAGGGGAGCGGACGCCGCTCCAGCCGCTCCAACACCTTGTCCATGACGAGCAGCACCTTCTCAGTGACGACGAGCATCTTGGAGTGGTCGCCTTCCATGTAGGAGATGAGCTTGTTGGTTGCGTCGGCGTTCACACTGCGCTGGCTTTCGAGCTGATTGAGCATCCAGCGGACAATGAAGGACCAGCTCGCGATTGAAATTGCGGCCAGCGCGAGGAACCAATAGGCGATGTTTTTGCTGGCGAGATAATCGATTTCCGACTCGAACGGAATTGCGCCGGTCGCCACGCCAACCGCACCGAGAGCAACGCTGGGAAGAACGGCAACGAGTAGGATGGCAAGAGTGAGACGTATCTTCATCTTACTGCACGCACGTCAAATTCTCGTCCTCGCAAAACGGTGGCAGAAGGTGGCGGAACCAGCACTGAGACCCATCGGAAAAATAGTTGCTGTAACAAGTGTCTGTGAGGTCGGAATACTCGACGGCCTGCCAGGCGAGATTGGGGTGAGCGGCGTAGGTCGGAATGATCCCGTGAAGGCTGGAGAGAAGCACATCACTGTGCAGTTCACCGACGGTGCCCTTGGCACCACCCCGCATCGAAGCTCTCACGACAGCGTAGTAGTTGCGGCGCACGGCAAAGGCGTGCCCATCGAGTGCGCGACTAACCCGGAAGAGGCCGGGCGCGACTGCCTCCGGTGTCTCGATGTGCTGGCAACCGAAATAGAAGATGCTCCAATCATCGGGCATCGTGAGTGCCTCGACCCGATCGAGGAACTCGGGATGGAAAACGGCATCGTCCTCGAAGATGAGCACGGCCTCGGCATTGCGGCGTTCGGCCTCGCGAAGGATGAGACGTTTGCCGAGCGCGAGCGAGCGTTTGCGGACGTCGAGAAAGCCGCGGGGGTCGCCGCGGAGTGAGTTGGCGTCCACGCCCTTGAACCATTCGGCATCGAGGTTTGCCGCCGCGAATCTCGGCAGAAACCGCTCACGTCGGTCGGTGCGTGATTCAAGGCTGATGAACACGCGGAACGGAAAGGTCGCCCGGATGTCCACGGTTCAGCCGAAATTCACGCGCACCCGCACGTTCGCGCAGGGTTGGCCGGCGTTGGCGATGGACTTTTCGCCGGCGAGCGTAACTGCGGCGATCCGGCGACTGATGGCGAGACTGCTTGTCTTGTCTTTTGCGCCTTCGGCGAAGACGCGCTCGCAGTCGCCGTGGCGGCGAAACGCGGCGAAGTTGTCCGGCGTCATGACGACCTCAAGTCCCGCGGCCTCGGCGCGCAGCAAGAGGTCATTGTCCTCCCAACCCCAGGATCGGATCCGCTCGTCGTAGCCCCCGAGCGCGAGCCAGTCTGATTTGCGCAATGCGATTCGGCCGAAGCCGCCGCCGCACGTAAGAGGGCTCATGCTGGTGATGCGGCGGCCGTCCCTCGTGAAGACCTCGCGAAGCCATGCGGAAAAGCCCGGCAAGACCCAATTGTCGGCGTCGAGATTGCAAACAACCGGAAGGCGCGCACAGAAGTGGGCGATGTTCTTCGCGCGCGTCGGATGCCACGGCTGCGGACCTTCATCGAGCTGCACGAAACGCAGCCGGCCCGCGCGGATTTCGGGCGTCAGTTCCGCCCGGACCCAGTCCGCCAATCCGTCCTGAGAATCGTAGTCGAGCAGGACAATTTCATCGCCGGGCAGCAGGCTTTCGAGCGTGCGGGGAAGCGACTCGCGAAGGTGGTGCAGTCGGCCCTTGCAGGTCGTGCAAAAGCTGATGCCCGGTCGGTTCGGCGGAGGAATGGGAGCTGGCGTATTCACAGCCGCCGCGAGGTGTCAAAGCCTCGACCTGCGGCCACATCGCGAGGAAGCGTGCGTAGGCTTCCGGGAAGTCGTGGGCGAGCCGCTGCTCGGCGCGAGCGATCAGTTCAGGGTCACGTTTTGCGCCGCCGGTGAGATGCGCATATCCCGCTTTGGCAATCTGCTTCCGCGTGGGATGCAGCGGCAAAAGCGTGCCCACCTCCACGCCGACGCGCTGCGCAAAAACGCCGAGCTGATACTGCTCGACGAGCATCGAAGTCGTGGTGCCGTTGAGCGGGCTGTCGCGAAACTTTTGCGCGAGCTCGAGGCCCGCCCACGCGTAAGCGCGCACGAGTGCGACGTCATGGCCGCCGAGCAGTCCGCCGTTGAATGCGGGCGCCCCGTGCGGGAAGCCGGCGATCCGCTGAGCCGCAAGCATGTCGGGCGAAGTGTAGTAATGGGCGTAATCCGGCGACTGGGCGATCAGGCGGAATCGCTCGACCCGTTTTGGCAACGGTTTGAAGATGAGTACGTCGCCGTCGAACTGCACAAACGGCTGCTCCTGGACAGCACATGCGAGAAGTTTTCCGAGCGCCCAAATGTGCGTGAGCCCATCGGTCGGCCAGCTTTCGAGCGCCGTTGAAATGTTCGTAAATGGCCAGCCGAAAAGCTTCGCAATGGCTGCGCCGCGAATGTCGGTGACGAATTCCGTTTCCTCGAAGGCGCGCGCTGCGAGGCATGTTGCCAGCGTCTGAATCAACATCGGACCTCGATGCACGCTGAACATCGGCGTCTTCGTCCAAAGGCTCATGACGCCACGGAGGCATCGGCAGATACGAGGTGGCAACATTCCGCTCTCGCGCTGTCAAAGCGGGTCAGATGAGAAAGCTGCCTAGCGCCGGTGCTGGCACGAAGAGCGGGGTTAGAGGCGTTGCGCGGACGTAGCCATCGATGGGTGCAAAGTGTGAGATTGCAGCAAGTTCAATCAACGCTGGCGCGCCATTGATTGAAGAGAGGATCGCGCCACGCGGGAACCGGCAGACCGGCAAGCGATCCACGTTGAGCCACCGCACGCAGTAGTGGAATGGATGGGTGTAAGGCAGCGTCTGCGGATCGCGCATCCGCACAGCTCGGCCGGCCGCATCGGCGAGCGCACGTGCAAATGGCACTGCCATTTTGGAAGGCAGCAACAGCAGCTCGATAGCTTCGCCAGCCATCGACGTCCTCCGCGCATCGCTGCCAGTCAGGCCCACCGTGCCGATCGAAAACGTCCGCGCGAGCCGCGAGATCAAGGCGCAGAGCTGATCAGGGGCCTGTTTCAGTTCCGCGCTTTTGTGTGGTGCAGCCATGGAGGTCGGTTTGGGTGGTCGTCGATCCGTCGTAGACGATGCCGAGCTTGTGCGGCTCGACGTTGCTGATCCCACCTTGCGCGCTGACCTGGCAGGTTACTGAGCCGGGCGCATCGACGTGCAGCTTGACCGTCGTGGTCTGTCCGTCGGGAACGGACGTCGTGAGCTGCGTGCGATTGCCCGGCGGATTGTAGTCCTTGCCGTAAACGATCCCGATCTCCGTGCCCGGCTCCGGGTTGATCGCATACTTGCGCGTCACTGTGTAGCTATCGGAGAAATCCCAGCCGGTTTCCGTGCTCTCGGATCCCTGTGGCGGACAACGATGAGAATCTTCCTCGTCACCGGTCCATGTGAAGGCGGTCTTGATGCAGTCCTTCACGTCGCACGTCTTCTCGCCGGAGCCGGTCCACGCATGGATGCCGTCGCCTGCGGAAGCCGTTGCCGTCGCGGTAACGACCTGCCCCGCGCTGACTTTGCCGGTGAACGAGAATCCCTGCGTCCCGCCAGGAGCGAGGGCGCCGAGCTTGGTTTTTCCAAAGCAGGTCACCGAGATCGTCGCGACCTTCAGTTTGCCGTCGCCCGGATCTGGCACCGTCACATTCACAAGCGCAGTGCAAGGACGTGGCGATTCAATGAAGCAGCCCGGCCCATCGATGTTGGGATCAAGATCGACGGTCACGAGCGGAGTGTAATCGCCCCAAGGCACCCGCTTCCTCGGCGGCTTCGGCGAATGCGGACCACCTCCTCCGCCACTGCCGCCGCCCGAAATGCCCCAACTTCCCGAGCCGCCGCTGTCGCTGCCGCCTCCGCCTGAGCTGCCGCCGCCGGAACCGATCCCGCCATCGCTGCTACCGGTGCCATCGGAATTGCCGCCGCCGCCGCCGCTCCCACCTGAGCCATTGCCGCCATCGCCCGGCGGATTACTTCCACCGTCACCGCCGCCGGGCGGATCGATCACTGGCGGCTGGCATGTTGTTTGGGCGCGGGAGTCAACGTTGTCAGGAAATCCGTCATGCAAGCCCCCGTCTCCGACGTAAGTCGTTGATGGAGAGGCTGTGGAAAGTATTCCTCGGTGATCTCCACGGCGTTGCCCTTGCGCTTGATCTTCGGTGCCATCTTCAGCCAGGTCCGCTTCTTGGCCGCGCCGGGTATCTTGAACTGCTCGATACCCGGTGGCTTGTCCACGATTGTGCCGATGCCACGGAGGATCGAAGGTGGGATGGTCTTTGCCGCGTAGGTCTTGCGGAACACCGCGCCGACAACCAGCCAGTTGTCCACGCCGAACATCGGGTTCTTCTTCGGCTTTTTGCCGCTGCCGCTGAGTGCGGTCTGCTGGGCGCTCGACTCGGGCAACGTCTCCGCGAATTGCTCCTTTGCTGCGTCCCACGCGTAGCGAGTTTTGAGCGTGTCGAAGAACGGATGCGTCTGAATCGGATCTTCGGCCATCGAAGTATCCAGTTCGAACGTCACTTGGTCGTCCTTGGGCTCGTCGCTCAGACCCTCAAAGTGCAGCGTCACCTTGAAGCTGCCGTCGTCTTCCTGCGCGAAGGATCGCGAACGATACGGAATGCCGATGCCGAGATTCGGCAGCACGCTCAGCGCGTCCGCGAGTGTCTCGACGAACATCGGAACCTCGATGGTTGCGACGCCCGTTTCGGAAATGCCGCCGGTGATCCCGGTCGTTGGAAGTGGAGCAGTGCTCATGCGAAGACGGGGCTGAGTGTGGCGTTGCCTGCCGTGGGCTTGTTTTCGATGGCGCGCTTCACGTCGCGCAGGAGGCCGCTCTGCGTCGTCAGTTCCCGCGTCTGGCGCTGTTGCTCGCGGAGCATGGGATCGCCATTGCTGTAAGCCGCACCGCCGCCGCCGATGCGCTGGATGGCCGAGATCGCGGACTTCTTGCCTTTGTTCGTATCCTCCTCGGGGTCAAGCAGAGGGCCGCTTGGTTTGGTTGGCTTCGTGGCGTCGAGTGATTGCTGCGAAACGATCTGCACACGGCTCATCACCGAGGCCACCGCGTCGCCGAGGTGTTGCTCCCAATCGCTCGTTTCGATCAGGGAATTGCCTTTATCAAAGCCCGCGCTCAATGCCGTGCCGATGTTGCTGAAGGCGTCGCGCATCCGACTCGCCGCCTTGTCGAACGATGGGCCAAGCAAGTCACCGCCGGAGTCGCGATTATCCTGACCGGACTCGCGCACCGTCTGCGCCAGACCCTGCATCTCCGCGGCACCCTGGCCGATTTTCTCGCCGATCAGCGGAATGCCGGAGAGGTAATCGAGTAGCTTCGCAATCCCATCGAGCAGGAACGCGATGAAGCCTTGTGCGATCCCCATCATGGCCTTGCCCATCCCAATCCAAAAGTCCGCGGTCGTGAGAATCTGAAAGAGCGTGATCGCGTTCTTGATCGACTCGGCCAACGCCTGCCAGAGCGCCTGGGCCACGGCCATGAGCGCGCCCGCGAGGAAGTTCACGGCATTGGCGAAGGCGATTTTCGCCGAGGTCAAAAGGATGTCGCCGACTTTCCCATCGGAGAATGCCTGGACGATAAACGCCACGGCTTCACCTGCCTGCTGGCCCCACTTCGCGAGATCGAGATTGGCGAAGCGGTCGATCAACGGCTTGAGAACGGGCGCGACCTTGTCTGCCAGCCCAATCCAGAATCCGCGGACCTTGACCCCGGTGAGTGCGAGCTTGTCGCTGATGTCATCGAAGAGGTTGGCATCGCGTTGAAGCAAGGCCGCCTGCGATCCAACCTGCGCCGCCGCGTCGCCAAACCCATCACCGGCGAAAAGCGCCAGCAATTCCGCGCCGCTGCGGCCAAATAGTTGCATCGACAAAGCGGCGCGTTCGGAGGGATCGCGGACGTTGTTAATCGCTTTGCCGAGCGTGCGGAACTGCTCGGCAGGCGTCTTCGCCTTCAGCTCTTCGAGTTTGATCCCGAGCTTATCCACTGTGTCGGCGGCGGAATCCCCATGCAGCGACTTCGCCATCTTCGCAAGCACCGGCCCGACGTCCTCCGCCGTCTTGCCCGCGTTGGCGAACTCCTGTTGTAAGACGACGAGATCGCCCACGGCCACGCCGGTATTGGCCGAACGATCGCTGAGCTCCCCACCTAAATCGAGCGCCTGGCGGAAATGATCGAAGCCTGCCGTTACAACTCCCGCCGCCGCGCGGATGGCAATGAACGCTGCCGCGAACTTTGCGATGCGCGACTGCAGCGCGAGCATCTTGCCATTGATGCGCGCTAGCGCACTGCTCAGGCGGCTGTCGTCGGCATCGAATACGGCGGTGGCTTTCGGCATCGACGGACGCGCGCCGTCAACCCAACCGCCGACTGCATTCCAAATCGGAGGAGAGGTATGAGGAGGTATCGAGACCCATCGCCCCCCGGATACCCGACTCTCAGTTTGCGTGCCGTGACAGCAACACAGGGAGAAGCAGGAGGTGAATGCGTCTCAATTTTCTCTCCGGGGGCAGCAACGAAAGAACTTCATCAAGGCTCGGCGTGTTGCCGGACTTCATGCGGCGTGAGTTCCGCATTGTTTGCGCGGTCGGTGGACTGCGCGACGTAGCGACCATCGGCAGGGGCGTCGAGCGTGAGGGTCCAGTCCGCAATGCCTGCTTCTTGCGTGATGATCGTTGCGGGGTGGCCATTGACGGTGATGGTCGCGATCTCGCCGTTGTCGTGCGAGACGCCGCGCACGATTCGCTTGGCATCTTCGCTGGTGATGCTGGTGATCAAGGTTGCGGGCGGCAGGTCATCCACGGGTGCGAGGAGTTCGGGGAACGAAATGCGTTTGACCTCGGCGGCGCGCGCCTCGGGGCCGGTCCAGTCGGCGATGCTGCGATAGGCTCCGTCGTTGATGATTTGCGGGAGCTTCATGCTCGCCACTCGCGTCGTCGCGCCGGGCGCGGGTGTGTCGTGAAAGTAATAGCTCACGGGATGATCCAGCTTCTCCGTGCGCGGGCCGCCGCCGAAGTCCACGACGTTGCCGCCTGACTTGCTGTTGGTGATTGTTATGCAGCGAAAGTGTCCGGTGAGATCGGCTTTTCGCGCGATGCCGGTGAGTTGGATGAACGGGTCGCGTTCGAGACGGCAGTTAGTAAACGTGAGGCGGTCATACGAAAAATCGCCATACGGCAGGCTCTCCTCGTCATGGCCGCCGTTGAGCGGCTCGGCGGTGATGTGGTCGAGCGTGATGTCGCGATAGACGTGCGCATCGTAGTCGGGGTGGTAGATGCCAAAGGCCGCGTTCTGCGCGCGCAGTCCGTCGAGCAGGAAGAACTGCACATTGGGCCGGATGACATAATGCGACTGCCATGCGCGCAGGTTGCGGACGATGAACGGATGCGCGCGGTCGCCATGCACCGAGCCGTGCGTCTCGTCGCCGAAGCGAAAATCGAACAAGCCTTCGCTGTGCGATTCGTTGTCCTCGAAGCGCAGGAACGGCAGCGTGCGCACATCGCGCTCGGCGACCTGGCCGTCAGGTCCGCGCAGGCGCAGCATGGGATTGAAGTCCGCGGTCTTAATGATCTGAAAGTGGTAGCCGTAGTGATCGTTTTCACACGCGACATTGCGGGTGAAAGTGTTCCGCGCGTTCGCCCACCAGAAGCCCGCGCCGTCGTTGGGATCGAACGTGCGCACCTGCTTCGGCAAGGGCACGCTGCCAAAGGCCTGCACGGCGAGATTGCGATCCAGCACGTTCCATTGCTCCGTCGCGTCCTCGAGGAAGAAGCCGTGGCCGCGCGACTGGTAGCCCACGCAATCGCGCACCAGCAGATGGTCGGTGCCGTGGATGGTGACCCAGCGGTTTTGCGAATCCCAGATGCTCGCGCCGAGCACGCCGCTCCCGCGCATGGTGCTGCGCACAAGATGAAAATGGATCGGATATTTGCCGAGCACGCCGTCTTTTCCCAAATGCCGGAACTCCGCGTAACTAATGCCGCCCGCGGAGTCGCGATGATACATGGTATGGCCGCGCACGCCGGCGGGTTCGGCGGACTCGATGACGACGTTGCGCGAGAGATTGGCGACCTCGCAGCGCATCAATCCTTCGCCATGATGCGCTTTGCCGAGGGCGCGATCCAGCGTGAGCGCTGCGCCTTCGATGGCCGTGATCACGCGCTCTTCAGTGCCCACCGGCTTCTGTCGGCCAAACGGCACTTTTTTTTGAAAGCTAGTCCCAGACTCAATCGTCGGCGCGTCGCCGCTGGTGATGATGACGCGGTCACCGACGTGCCAGTCGCTCACGGGTTGCTCCAGGGTGACGCGCGCATCGCCCACCCTGGCCGGTGCGGCGAGCTTGAGCCAGGTGCGGCTCATTGGCGCGCCATGCGCCTCCCAGCCTCCGCCGCAGGCGATAATGGCGGGCAGCGTCTCCGGGTTCGTGCCTTTGAAATGACGCAGCCGGATCGTCGCCTTCACGCCGTATGGAATCGGCGAGGCTGGCGTGCCGATTTCCAGCACCGGCATCGCGCCGCTCGCAGGCAGCGCGGGTGCTTCATCATGGCAGTTGAAGTCGTCTTCTGTCGTGGTGTCGCCCGGCTCGATCTTGATGAGCCCCACATCGAGCAGCGTGTTTTTTTCCCGCGAGAAAGTGAGCGTGCCGGCGACGTGCAGCAGCCGCAGCGCGGCGCTGGAATCCACATCATAGGTGACGACGTGCCCTGCGCGCACCTGCACAAAATCACCCGCCTGCGGCTGGCGCCCGCCTTCCCACGTCTGCGCGTCGGACCACTTGCCGCCATGCGCGGTGCGGGCATTGAAGACTACGGGTTCCGCTGCGGCCATCGCGGCGGTGAGCGCAAAAGCGCAGAGAAGTGTCAGGTTGAATTTCATCGTGGTTAGCTGTCGGTTTCGGTTGGAAAATGCAGCGCGCGGGCGAGTTAGCTTGTTTTCGCCACGCCGATTTGAACTTCGAGGACGACCTCCTCCACCTTGCGCACCGTCACAATCGTCCCTTCCTTGGCAGCTTTCAAAGTTGCAGCCCCTGCCGGCCGATAGGCACCACCATCAATGCTTTCGACGATCGAAACGTGGTCGGCGATCCGCAGGTTGATTAGCCTCTCATATTCATTGGCGGCCAATGAAGTGACACCTTTCCCGCGCATCCGAAGGATGCCGTCTTTGAAGGAGACAAACGAGCCGCGCACCGTCCCTCGGCTTTGCCCGATGTAACGTTCGATCTGTCGCTTCGACGCGCCGAGTTGGATGACCTCGATCGTGTCGGGATCGTATTCGCTGCGGGCGGTGAGGAGCGTGCCTTGCTTGGCCTTCTTCAAAACCTCCCCGGCTGGGCCTGCATGTTTGTAGTCACCGCCGTCGATGCTTTCGAGCACAGGAATGGCCGGGTCGATCGTCAGCGAGACATTGCCTGCCGGTTTCTGGACAAATCCCGGCGGGACATCGGCGGCGAGGAGATTCAGTTTCCCGTTGCGGTAGGATTCAAACGTGCCAATGACGCGATGATCCAAGCCGAAGATGATTTCGTGATCCGCGACACTCACCCGAAACACTGTTCCGGGAGCCACGCGGCTCAAGGCATCGGCGGTATCCACCACCTTGGAACCGGGGCCGCTTTCATTATTCTCGAAGGTCTGGTAGTTCGCGCCGATGTGCTCGAAGATAATCGGGCCGGACTTGCCCTTGAGCGTCAGCGTCCCGTCCCTAAACGACACGAACGAGCCGCTGGCCGCCTGCTCCTTCGGTTCGGACTTGTCCGCCGCGAAAATCGCAGTCGTGAACAGCAGCGCACAAGTTAAAGTCAGGATGGTTTTCATGGCGTTGCGTGAAGTCATTTCAGGTCCTTCAGCGCTGAGATCGTCAACGGCTCGGCGGGATCGATGATGAACCATTGCGGCAGTGCGCGGTCGAGCGTGACAAAGACGTCGTCGAAGCTGCCCTTCGGTGCCTTCTCGATGGAGAGGCACCAAAAGCCCGCCCACTCGCCGCCAGTCTGCGCGGGTGTGATGGTCGCGCGGGCGATCCGCTCGGTCTGCGTG
>JBBQZX010000047.1:0-11156 GCA_038207335.1 Chthoniobacterales bacterium
CCACTCCCCCACTCCAATTCACACCATCTTTCCAATCCCCTCCCGCCCCATTGATCCACGCCACCGCCGCCGGCGCGATTCGTGCCTCCAACGGCTCAGGCAGATTGAAGTGACACGACGCCGCGGAGCTCTGCAAACGGCTCCGCCGCGACACCGCGCGGGAAAAGAACGAGTTCATAAGTGAAGGACCGCCGCGGATCATTTCACCAAATCCCGACCCGCGCAAGCTGGCACAGCGGAATTCGCTCAGACCTCGTGTGGACTGAAGCGCCGTCGAAGGCGCGGCGTCAGACCGTCCGCACGACGACTTCCCCGGCGTCGCCGATGCCGTTGCTGTCCAAGTCGATGACCGCGCCGTTCGACGTGAACGCTGTTACCACCGCACTCGTGCCGATTTTCAGGCTCTTGAGTGCGAGCGATTCGATCGCGTCGGTGTGATCGAAAAGACTCGCGAGGATCGGCGTGCCCGCGCCGCTCGCCGCGCCGATTTTCACCGCGCCGATTTTGCTCCGCGTGGAAAGCCCGCCGGTCGCGCCCGCGAAATCGTTGCTCGTGCCGAAAAGGAAATCTGCGCCGGGAGCAATCCCCGCCGCGACGGTACTCATGGCGAAGCGCCCGCCGACGGTGAGCGAAGCGATCGAGGCGTGCGCGTTGTAGCTGTCATCGCCGGTCAGGAAGATTGCGTCGCCGCTCACATCCGCGCCCGCGACGAACCAATCGCGGTCCGCATTTTTCCCAACCGCGATCGCACCCAAATTTCCGCTCGCGACGATTTGCGAATTCTCGAATGAGCCGGAGACCTTGATGAAACCAATGCCCGCGGCCCTCAGGTCATTTGCGACCACGATCGAGCGCCCTTGTCCCGCGAAAAAGAAACTCGCCGAGACCGTCCCCGCGTCCTTGTTTTTTGCGGAGACATTCAGTCCCGCGATGCTGCCTCCGGCGCGCGCAACGACGCTGTCGAGTTGCGTCGTCGTCGCGTCGCCGCTGGCGTTGAACGCGCCGATATTTCGTCCAGCGATGAAGTTCGCAAACGCCGCCGCTTCATTCACTGATGCGGTCGCGCGGCCCTTCGAGACTTTCAAAGTGACGGCTCCGATGTCCGTGCTGGCGTTGAAATTCACGCGCTGCGTCGAAGCCACATCGAGCGCCACATTCGCCTCCGCCGCGCCGCCAGCGGAGGCGGAAATTTTCCCGATCGAGCCACCGGCATTGAAGTTCACGTCGAAGTTCTCGGCCTGGATCGCGGCAGCGCGGCCGCTCACCGGAGATCTGCTCGTCACGAGCGCGACCGCGCTCACGTTTCCGAGATTGTTGTGCGCGAAAAAGTCTGTCTCCCGAATCGCGGCAAGCTGCGCGGTCGCGGCCGGAGAGGACGCCTTCGCGGTGATCGCTCCGATGGATCCGCCGTCGCTGGCGAAGGTCGGAATGTCGATCGCGATGCCGTCGGTCAGCGCGGTGCCCGTCACGCTCGCCGAGATATTGCCGATGTTTCCGGTCGTCGCGTGAAACAGTCCGCCGAAGAATCCGCGAGCGATCGTCATCGTGCCGGTCACGCTCGCGGTGAGGTTTCCGATGCTTCGCGCCTCGATCAAATTGGTGTCGATGGAGGCGACATCTGCGGTCTGATTGCTCAGTTTTGCGGTGATGTTTCCGATGCTTCCGCCGAGCGCGCGGATCGTGCTCGAGGCCAGCGGGCCGCTGGAAACCGTGATGTTTCCGATGTTCCCCGAGAGCGCCGCGATCGTCGATGCGCCGATCGAACCCGCGCCAATGGCACCGATCGAAGCGGCTGAAAGTTGCGTGCTCACCGCACCCTTGATTTTCAAGTTTCCGAGCGCGCCTTCGACTTGGAACGCCGTGCCGAACAGCCCGCCAGCCTTGATATTGACAGGCCCGAGCGTCGCCGTGCCGGCGTAAAGCCCACCGCCATCGACATCGACTGATGCGCGGAAATCGCCCGCGGTGACGTTGAGTCCGGCCACGCTTTGCCGCGATCCGAGCACCCCATCGAAGGCCCACGAAAGCACATTCACCACGCCGACTTTCGTCGCGAAATCCGTGGTGATTCCCTCACCGAGGGCGTCCCGGAATTTCACGTTGAGCGTCGTTTGGGCGACCGCGACATCGCTCAGCGTGCCGCCGATTTTGAGCTGCGTGAATGCCGCGATGTCGCCGAGCGCGAGCGACTTCACGGCGCCACCGATCACGAAATCGTCCGCGCCGTCGTCGTAGCCGTCGCCGAGCACGACACTGCTGCTGAGAGAAATGGATCCGAGCGCACCCGCGCTCGTGATGCGTCCGACATTCACGCTGCCGCCACTCGCCGTCGTGATCTTCAGCGCCGTTTTTATATCCGTATCGGTGAGCACGATCGCGCGCAAATCCGCCGCGTCCAAAACGCCATTCACGAGCGACACGACCCCGGAGCCATGCCCGGAAAGCTTGATGGTGACTAGCTTCCCGGTCGAGTCATGCACTTGCACCGCGTGCGCCGCGTCGAGCGTGAACGTCGTCCCTGCGACCACCATCACGCTCGCATCCGCAACCGGCGGCAGCGCCTCGTGATTCCCCGCGCCATCCAGCCCGCTCACGACGAAATCGTACGTGTGCCCGACGACTCCGCTGAAAATCGCCGCATGATAAGTCGTCCCGAGCAGGAGCGGTTCGAACTTCCCGCCATTGTCCGAGACGAACACCTCGAACGTCGCGAGGCCGGACCCACCCGCGTCGTCCGCCCCGCTCCAGCGCACCGTGAAATCCGGTCCGCTGGTGCCGTTCGCCGAGATCGTCTCGACGTGCGTGATCGGTGCCGTCGCGTCGATGGTGTTGAAAATGGACGGCGTCTCAATCGCATCGTTGGCGTCGAAAACGATGCTCGCGTGCGCGTCGATCGTGTCGCCGGTGTGCGCACCCGTCTTGGCCGAAACGCTGTAGCTTACGAATCCCTCACCCTGCCCGCCGCTGATATTGGGCGGCAGAAAACCGAGCGACGCATCCCCCGGCACATCGCCGGTCGCCGGATCGATCGCGCTCAGCGACCAATGAACCGTGCCCGTCTGGAGGTCGATCGACGCCGAGAAATCCACGAACACCCCGAGAGTCGCGACGGCATCCACGCGTTGCGTGAACGAGCTGCGTCCGTCGGGAATGACGTAGGTTTTTCCGCCAAATCCAAACTGCGTGACGCGGAACGTCGAGAAGTCCAAATCCGCATCGAGCGTCTCGGTGACGAAGACCTCCGCCGCCGATGCGGACGCGGTCGCGACATTTTCAAAATGGATCGTGTACGGCAGCGTCGCGGTGGCAGCGACGAAATGCGCGTCACCGAAACCGCCCGGCCCGATGATGTCGTTCGGGTCCACCGAGCGGACCTGGCGAATCGGCTGCGAGGGCACGGGAACGACCGGCTTTCCGGGCGCACCGGGAGGCCCGGACGGCGGCGGTGGCGGTGGCGGCGGTGGGTTGCATTCGGCGTTGTCGCCGCCCGAGTTGGCCTTGCAGCGCTCGTAGTCGTCGCGCTTGCCGATGGCGTTGGAGACCGCGTCGTAATACTGCTGGACGGCGTTGTCGTAGTTAGTCTTGAGGCCATCGAGGAACTGCGCGGCGTCCCGCGAAGCAGTCAGATTGAGCGCGGACACCACTTTCTGACCGTTGAAAAGCAGGTTGAGCGCGGAGGCGATCGGCCCGCCGAACTTCAACTGGCCCACCACTTCGGGATTCAGGGACTTCAAGAGGTTGGCGTAGGACGTCACGGCCTTCGCGGAGTCGAGCGCTCCCCGCTCGGCGGCACTGCCGACGTCCTTGGCATCGTCCGCAAAAATGATCCGGCTCAAGTCCGCCACGAAATCCGCCAACCCAGCGTACGCGAGGCCCGCCACCACGCCGGCACCCAGCGGCACCCCGATGCCAGCCAGCGCGGCGAGCCCCAGATAGCCGAGGCCCACATTCTTCACGTCCGTCCCGAGTTCTCCCAAAAAGATGCCGATGCTCCGAGCCGCCTGGTCGCGCAACTGCATTTCCTGCTCCTTCGCCTCCATGAAGGTGCGATCCTGCTTTTCCTTCGCCTTCACCGCGGCGTCGTAGGCGCTCTGGCACGCATCCCCGCACGCACCGGGCGGAGGAGGCGAAATGCTTTTCACCTCGCTCTCGCTGTGCATGAGGTCCTTGTGCTGGAGCACGGTGATGAAGGTGGGCGTCTGGATCGTGGGCAGCCCGAACGAGCCGAGCGCGGACAGCGTGCTCGGAGCCGTCAGCAGCGAATGCGCGGATGCCGCCTCGACCGTTGCTGCCAGGAAAGCAGACGCCGCGGGCGAGCCGCCGGTCGCGAGCAGATCGTAGGTGAAATTTCCGAGCGCAAGGGTTTGCCCGCCGCTCAAGTTGAGCCCGGTCGCGAGGGTCGTCTCGCGCCCGCCATCGGCCTGCGCCGCCGCGCGCAAGCCGGAGCCGACCGCGGACGTGATTTCAAACGTGCCGTCTGCCAGCGACAACCCGGTGCCGAGGACGTGCCCGGCCGCGTCCGTCACGTTCACACTCGTGGCCGTGATCGGCGTGCCCGACGCATCGACGATGCGCCCCGTGACGGTCGTCGTCCCCGGCTGCAACACGACATCGCGCGCCGTCTGGCCCGCCGCGATCGTGATGCCGGTGGCCACATTCACGGCGTAGCCATCGGCGAAAGTGACGAGGTCGTAGCTGCCGGGCTGGACATTGGAAAGCAGGTAGCTGCCGTCCGTGCCGATGGGCACGATCACCGGCGCACCCCCGCCCGCCGGATAAAGCGCGACGTAGCCATCGTGCAACATTCCCGCGCCACCGTTGATCGTCACCGTGCCGGAGACGATCCCCTGCGCGGCCAGCGGCACCGTCACGCCGAAACTCCCGGAAGCGCCGACCGTCACGTTCATTTGCGCGCCGCGAGCGTCGCCCTGAAATGCCTCGGCCACGTAGTTGCCAGCGGGCAGGTGGGAAAATTGCGCGAGCCCGTTTTCATCCACCAGCGCGAAGCCCACGATCTCACCGGACGCAGCATTTTTGATGAGCAGCACCGTGCCATCCAGCGAGCCCGCACCGCTGGTCACGGTGACGGCAAGCGTGGCCGCTCCGCTCGTCAAATCCTCCGTCGCCGTCGCCCCCGCGCCGACCACCACGCCATTCATCACGGCAAAGACCGCATCGCCCGCGAAGGCCTGTAAATCATAGGTTCCCGGGTTTTCGAGGAGGAAAAGATAGTGCCCGCTGCCATCCGCGGTGGCCGTCGCGATCGTCTCGCCATTCTGCTTCAACGAAACCACGCCACCGCTCGCGATACCGCCGTCGGCGAGCAGCAGCGTGCCCGTGATTCGCGCCGCCACCGCACCGTGCAGATCGACGCCGGTGATCGCCGAGTCGAGCGTCGGCAGCGCCGCGTCGCCTCCCGCGGCAGCGCCCTCGAACCGCACGAAGAGGTGGTAGTTCCCGGTCGCGAGATTTTCGAAAAGGTAGTGCCCAGTGGAATCCGTGAGCGCGTTCACGACACGCCCGTCCGACGCCGTCGCGAAGACCGGCACGCCCGCGAGCGCCGCGCCCGTCGCCGTGTCCGTGACCACACCCGTGATGCTGCCGCCGGGCTTCACGGCGACGCCCACGCCGGCGCGATCTTCGCCGCTCCCGAGCGCCACGCTCACCGGCACCTGAAACGCTCCATTGCCGACCACTTCGATGTCGTAAGTCCCCGCGGCCAGATCGCTCAGCGTGTAGTTGCCACTGCTGTCGGTCGCTGCCGAAGCCAGCACCACGCCGCCCGCTTTCGCGACGACCGTGAGGCCCGATGCGGGCTGCGCGGGATCGGTCGAGGTCACGATGCCGCTGATCGTCGCGCCATCAATCAACGCAATGTTGCCGAGCGCGTTGGTTTGGCCCGCCGCGACGGTGAGCTCACCGATGATTTTCACCACATCGCCCGGATGCGAAATGGTAAGGTCGTACGCGCCCGCGGGCAGACCGGTGAACGTAAATTGCCCGCCCGTCACCGACGCGCCAAAAACGTGCAGCGGATCGCTGTCGCCGATCGGCCGCGCGATGACGAAAGTATCGCCCGTGGGATTTCCCGAAGTGACGCTGCCAGCGATGCGCCCTTCATCGGCGAGGCTCACATCGAGCGAGACGCCACCGCCGCTCACCGCGACATTTTCGATCACCTGCCGCGCCTTGCCGGGAGCGGTGAAAATCAGCGTGTAAATCCCGTCGGCGAGCCCGCCGAGCGAGTACGCGCCATTCGCGTCGGCGACCGTCGCGCGAAAGGTCCCGTCGGCGGCGAGCACCTCGATTTCCGCGCCCGCGAGGATGCTGCCGGACACCGCTGCGCCTTTGGAAAGATCGAGCGCGACGTTCGCCACATGATCGCCCGCAGAGACGAGAAGCGCGGGCGGATTCGCGATCAACGCGCCGTCGAATTGCAGCGTGTAATGTCCCGCCGAAATCCCGCTCAGCGCGAACGAACCGTCGTTCAGCGAGGTCGTCGAAAATTGCTCCAGCGTGTCGAGATTGGTCGCGATGACTTCGCGCCCCGAGACATCCACCAGCGGGTCGGCGGAATGCGCCACGCCGCGGATCGAGGTCTTCGCATCGGCGAAAGCCTGAGCCAGCGGCAGAGCCAGCAGCGCCAGCGGTTCGCGCGCGTCGCCGAGCTCCGGCGGCAGCAGTTTCGCCACCGCCGCGAGCACATCTTCATACTGCCCGTACGTCGTGCCGAGCCGCGTCTTCAGCGACGCCAGCACCGGCGCCCACGCGGCATCGCTGATCTCGACGGGCCGCAGCAGCAACTCGACGCGACCGTAATCGACGGGAGCGGCGCGATCGACTTCGGTGAGGAGAAAATTGCTGACCAATCCCTCGCCCTGCACCTCCGGCAAAAACGTGACGTATTGTCCGCCGCGAAAGCCCGGAGCGAGCACGCCCGGATCGGCCCCGTCGCCGAGAGCCATGAGTTCGAGATAGTCGGAATGGAACCCGGGATTCCCGGGAAAACTGAACGAACCGTTGTCGGAAATCAGCACGAGCAGCGGCGCGATGAGATCGTGCCCGGTCGGGTTGCTGAAGCTCACGAGCACCGTCGCCGTTCGCCCGAGGCGAATCGCAGCCGGCGCGGCAAAGCTGAGCGTGACTTGCAGCCCGGAGTCGATCACCGGCGCGGCGAGCACGTTGAAAGCATTGTCGAGCATCTGCGTGTCCGCGCCGCTCACGGCCTGCACATCGTAGTTGCCCGGCGCAGCACCGGTAAGATCGAAGGTCGCAAAAACCGAAGTGGCGTCGCGGACCTGCACCTTCACGGGCGTGAGCACCGCGCCGCCGAAATTCGGCACGAGGCTCAGCGCCGTCGCGGTGGAAAGCTGCGCGCCGCGGATGGTCAGCGTCACCGTGCCGTTGTTCGTGCCGGCAAACGGGCCGACACCAGTGAGCGAAAATGGGAGCGCATCCGCAGTGAGCGTGAGCGCCGCGCTGGCGCGTCCGCGCACGAGGATGAAGTAGTTTCCGTCGAGCGAATCGGCGACGGTCAGGCTCTGCGTGGTCGAGAGCGGATCGAAGGCGAAAGCATCGCTCGCGGAGACGGTCGGCAGCGCACCGAAGCGCAGGAAAAGCTCGGCCTGTCCGGCGAGTGCGCCAGCCACTTGCACGCGCGACGAAGCGTCCGGCAGATCGACGCGAAAGAGCAGCTCCTGCCCATCGGTAATCGACGCATTCAGCGGCACGCCCGGCGTGAGCACCGGCACATCGACGTTCACGGAGCCCGCCGAGATGAGCGTGTTGTTGGCGTTGTCCGTCTCGGCGACTTGCGAGCGGCTGTCGGTGACGACGAAGACATGGAAAACGCCCGGCAGCAGCGCGGGCACCGCCGCCGTGATCGCGTCCGCATACGACGCCCCGCCCGACAGCGCTCCCGTGTGCGGCACGCGCCCAAAGAGCACCGCCGAGGAGTCGAAAATCGCGCTCCTTGAAAGATAGATCGAGTCCGTCCAGGTCGCCGCATTGGTCGGATCGGCACCCGCGTTTTGGACCTGAAAATTGATCGTCACATTCTGCCCCGAGAGGCCATTTGCCGGCACGACGATCGACTGCGGGACGAGGTCCGCGAGCCCGCTCAGATTCCCCACCGCAAAGGTGTAAGCTGTGGCCGCGCGCGTCGGCGTGAAGACCGGCTGCACGCCATTCAGCACCGCGAAATCCCCGGCCACGCTGCCATACGACAGCAGCGCGTAATTTTGCCCCTGCGTCGGCACGAACGCCCCGTCGAGCATCAGCTCCAGCGTCCCGCCGAGCGCCGCCTGCCCGGTCGTCGTCACCTTACCGAAATGCCCGCTCGCCGACGCGCCCGCGACGTGCAGCCGGAGCGTCCCCGCGCCGGTCTGCGTGAAATTCTCCGTCACCGCCAGCGTCGCGCCCGCGCCGATTTCGATCGTGCCCGAGTTCGTCAGCGGCCCCGGCAGCGGACCCATCGGATTCGTCGGCGGATTGAAGGTCTGCGCCGCCGTGGTGAAGGTCGCGCCATTCAAAAGGCGCAGCGTTCCAGTGTTCGCGCTGAGATTCGAAAAGGGCCGAAACACCGTGCCCGCGCCGCTGATTTCCACGGTCGCGGCATTCGTCGTGATCTTCGAAAGCGGATTATTGAAAGCGTCCGTCGTCTCCGCCGCGATCAGCCGGATCGACGCGCCGCCGGAGACTTTCCAAGTGCCGCCGAGCAGGGTGCTTTGATCCGCCGAAAGCTGCGGCACCGCGATGAACGACGGGATGAGCACCTCGCCGCTGCCCACGTCGAGTGTGCCGCTGTTGCTGAAAGTCGTCGGCGAAATATTCAGCGTCCCCGTGCCGCTGAGGCGCTGGATCGTGCCCGCATTCACGAGCGTCCCGCCGCTCCCGGCCGTCGCCACGTTGATCGCATCGGCGCGGAAAATCACGGTGCCGCCGGCGGAGTTCGTGAAGTCCGAGCCGTTGATGACCGAGAGCGCCGCGGACGCTGTCGTGCTGAAATCGAACGTGCCGGAATTCGACACGTCCGTGTTGTCGAAGACCAGACCGAACGCGACCGTCATCGTCGCGCCGCTCTGCACCGTCCATCCGCTCAGATTCTTGAACGACGGTAGCCCCGAGACCGCCCACGTCGCGCCCGCCGGCGTCACCAGCCCGCCCGGCCCGTTGAGCGTCACCTGCACGATGCTCGTATTCGGATGCGCGTAGGTCAGGCCTGGGTCGTTGAAAGTCAGCGTGCCCTGCGTGAAAGCGAACGCGCCCGCGCCGGTCCACGTCGTCCCGGCATTGAACGAAAAGACCGCTGACGCGAAGGAAATTGTCGCGCCCGTGCCGGACCGAAATTCGCCGGTGCTCGTCGGCGTGCCGACCACGTTGAGCCGTTGAATCGTCGCCTGCCCGCCCTGCACGTCGAAGAGCCCGTCATTGTGCAAAACGCCGTCGAACGTGAACGACGTGCTCGCCGGCCCGACGCGCAGGATGCCGTTGTTGTTCACCGTGAAACGCGCCGTCAGTCCCTGCGAGCCCGAGCCGGTGAATTCCACGAGCCCGTTGTTGTTCAGCACCGCGTTCGTGCCGTTGCCGAGCGTCCCTTTCACCGAGATCGTCCCGGCATTTTCCACCGTGCGATCGAGCACCGAGAGCGTCGCCGCGCCCGCCCCGCCCACGCTCAGCGTCCCACCATTCGCGATCGTCGTTTTGCCCGTGCCGCTCATCGTGCCGCCGATGGGAAAAGTCAGCACGCCGCCCGTCGGCACCGTGTAGTCGCCCGCACCGGTCAGCGTCCCATTCACCTGCAAATCCGCCACGCTCAGCGACAGCCCCGCGGCGATCGTCAGCGTGGTGTTTTGATTCACGAAAAAGTGCCCCGCACCGGACCACGTCGTGCCGGGCTGCATCGTGTAATTTTGCAGGAAGCCGCTGAAGCTGATCCCCGCGCCAGCATCGTTCGTGAAGCTGCCGACCGTCGTCAGCGGCGTGAGGATGACGAGCGTCCCCGCGATCGAGTGGACGCTGCCCGAGATCGAGGCGTTGCTTGCCGAGATGGAGGCGCTGTCACCGGGCGCGTTGGAGTTGATCGCCCCGCCGCTCACGACCGTCAGCAGGCTCGCGCCGGAGCCGGTGAGCTGCACATGGCCGAAGAGATTCACCACGCCGCCGGAGAGCACGTTGAGCGTCGATTGCTCGTGGAGATTGAGGAGCGCCGCGTTCAGATTCAGCGTGCCGGAGAGCTCCAATTCGTGATCCTCGAGCGACTCTCCGCCGCTCGCATTCACCACCGCGCCCGCCTGCACGATCGTCCTGCCCGCGCCGAAAAGCTGACCCCCATTCCAAGTCACAACCCCGCCACTCGGGATGACGATGTCGCCCGCGCCGCCTGCCTGACTGAACTCATCGAGCTGCAGCGTGCGAATCGTCGCCGACCCCGCATCCACCGTCAGCCTCGCAAACCCCGCGACGAGGTATCGCCCCGTGCCATTCAGCAGTCCGCCCGCCGCGATATGATGCCCATTCGGCCCACCGCCCGCCATGAAGCCGAGCGTCGCGCCCGCGTCCACATTGTAGCTGCCGCTGTTCAGCGTATCGCCGCGCAGATCGTATTCGCCCGCGAGCACATGCAGCGTCCCGGTGTTCGTGAGCGGCCCAAAGTGCAGCGACGTGCCCGACACATTGTTGAGCGTCCCCGCATTCGCGAAGTCCCCCACGATGTTCAGCGTGTGCGTGCCCGTCACATTGAAAACGCCGCCGACCTGGTTCGTGAAACTCACGCCCACAGCCACGCCGAAGTTCACCGCCCCGCTCGTCAGGTTGAAGATCCCCGCGTTATTGAAATTCACGTTCAGCGTGTCATTCGCCGCATAAGTCACCGTCCCGTGACTCCTCACCGATCCCGCGCCGATCAAGGTCACACCGCCATTCCACGCGATGCTGCCCGTCACATCCAGCGCGCCATCCACCATCAGCGTCGTATTGAAAAGCGAGAGCCCTCCCGTGATCGAAGACGCCCCGCCCAGCTCCAGCGAACCGCCCGTGAACGCCAGATTCTCCGCCGCCGTCAGCGTCTTCGCGTGCTGCGCCCCCGTCGTGATCGTGATCGTGATCGTCCCCGGGAAGTCCGGAATCGACACATCGTCCTGATCCGTCGGCGCCAC
>JBBQZX010000048.1:0-10982 GCA_038207335.1 Chthoniobacterales bacterium
CTACCTCGACGAATTCGTCTTCCGCTTCAATCGGCGGCGCACGCCGCACGCGGCCTTCCGAACCCTACTGGGCGTCGCCGTCGCCATCATACCAGCGACCTACAACATCCTGATCGCGCCGGAAGCAAAGGGATAAGCGACTCACAACATTCGCGATGCTACTAAGGTGTGCGGATGTCTTCATCGCCAAGCATTAAATCGCCTCAATCGACCACATAAGGTCGCTAATATCTGAAATGGTCGGCGCTGCTGCTGCTGCGGTGTTCTGGTCTATCGCAACGCAAATCTTGTCACCTCTCGTTAGCGATGCCCACACTTCAACATTAAGAGTCTCAATACCCGAGCCTTGGCAGCGGAATTCAGCATGTCCGACGACCGAAGCTGAAGTGTGTGCATTCCTCAAAAAGTACCATCGGACTCTAGTGCTCGCGGCAAACGTCACATGAACATGGCCCCACAATCGATGAAGGCCGGTTCGCTGTACGGTGTACTCGTAGATCGCCGGGTCATGCGCTGAGCCCTTGTCATATATCTCAGTTGGGAATGCGACCTTGCACTTCGCAGTAGCAGCGCCGGCTATATTGAGGAAAGAGCGATCCTTCGCTCCTGTCACGCCAGCCCCGCCGCCGTTCGTAGCCCCTGCGGTGCAGTTCGTTTCTACGGTGCAGACGAAGTTATTGGCATCGGTGACTGACGTGACGATGTGTCCCCGGTTGATCTGAGTGGCCGGGATGCCATCGACCGCTGCCGCTCCTTGAAGCACTACGACCTGATTTACCACAAGACCATGCCCGGTCGCGGCAACGGTGAAGGTCGGTGTGCCAATGGCGCCGCTCGTGATCGGATTGTTGCCTATGGTGAGCGCGGTTCCTGCTGCCGAGCCTCGGAACACCCCGACGGTTTTCACAAGGTCGTCAAGGATGATCTTGCCATCCAAGGAAATCAACGCCGCCGCGGAATTGGTGAACCCGGTGTAGAGGTCAGAATCGACAAAGCCGAAGCCTGCATTGTCGAGGATGTTCTGGTTGATCCTGACGTTGACGATGCCCCCGCTGCTGTTACCTTTAGTGAACACCCCCATGTCTGTCTTCGCACCGCCCGCTTGGATACGATTGATGACATTTATGGTTCCGCTCCTCACGGTCGGCGAGGTGCCACCGGCAAGGTCGATGACGACGCGCGGCCAGTAGCCACCACTAGGATTGAGAGAGCTGAAATTGTAGCGATGATTGAAACGGATTGCTGACGCACCAATAACGAAGTCGGTGGTGCGATTCAGGCGAATTCCGTTTTCTATATCGTCGAACTCGGCGCTGCCGAGTGTGAAACGTGTGGATGCTCCACCAGTGGCATTAAAGGTCAAGCCATCGTCTATTGCCCATCCCTTACACGAACCTGACGAGATCGAGTCGATGACATTTGCCGCACCAGTCCCGTAGAACACACCACCTTCGCATTCTACAGCGCGCAGATACCTGATATGACAGCCGTTGAAGCCGACATAATTTAGGTTGTTGAATGGGAGCCCCTTGCAGCGAACGGCCTCAACACCGTCGTATTCGCATCCAGTCACGGCATAGGGGTCCGGGTTTGCTCCTGCATAGAGCGCTTGCGGGATATGAAACAGGTCGCCACGCAGATTGGTGCCCACCATCCAGCCAAATTTCGTTCCCCACATGCCAAGGTGTGATATTGCGTGCCTATTAGGGGCTACAGCCCCTGTCGCATCGACAAAATTGATGCCTCCGAGCGAACCGCCATTCCAGTATCTGCCTGCGGGGCCGGGGGCGACACCGTTGGAGAAGGTGATGATCGGAGCATCCACCGCAGTTGCAGGATCAACCTTGAAGATCACAAAAAAAGAACCGTCTGTTTCAATCTGAGGCCATGGCGTATTCACGAAGCCATTATCGAACACGAGCACTCCCGGCGTTATTAGATATGTGCCAGCACTGATGTAACCTCCATTGCCGCTTTCTATGCAGTAATTAAAAAAAGCAAGGAGCTTCGATGAATCATTGGTGACGCCATCGCCCTTTGTTCCAAACCACTTCACATTCACCGCGCCGGAATAGACCCGCTTCCATCTCCCTGCTCCTGCAGTTGGAGCAATGACGGTGCCGCCATTATCCGTATCACTTGCCGCTTGGTCGTAGTAGAACTGCCCGCCTCCACCGTCTGCATGGGCGTAGTATCCACCCACCATGACCTGCATTTTGTCTGGGATATTTGAAACGTCGAGTGCCTTGAGGTCTGCAATGGTGGCAATGTCGAGACGCAGCTTTCCGTCTGCGGTGTGAGACTGCGAAAGGTAGTCATTGAGGACATCTCCCCAGTTACCTGCATCTGCTCCTACGGTTGGTAATCGTGACATAGAGTAAGAAATAAGTTACCTGCTAAAAGATATTGGTAAGTATATATCAGTTACTTTTTAAATCCTAGGTAGTTATGCACAGCATGATGAGTTGGTTGGAATATGTATTGCGATCGTTTGCAATTCCGGTATTCCGATCTGCCTCCTCCCGGGTGGGTGGGGGCACTCCTCCCCCGCCCCGTCTTCTCCGCCCCGCACAAAAGCCCGCATCAATCCCGTCTGAATCCCGCTTCAGTCGAGGAGACAGGAGAAACCCCCGCCAATTGGGCGGGGGTTTCTCCTGTCTATTTCGCCGGTCGCGGCGGTCGTCGTCGCCCTTGGGCGGACGGCGGTGCTCCTCGGTCGCGCGCGGCCGCGCGGCCGTTGTTGTAGCTCTCGAGCACGATGTGCTTGACGTAGGCGATGATCTCTTCGCGGTCGCCCTCGGCGACACCGCGGGCGGCAAGGAGCGCGTCGAGCTTCTCGCCGAACAGGTGAATGTACCCCATAGGTTGCGTGATTAGCTGGTAACGGCGCGCCTAATACTCGTCGGCGAGCATGATCGTGAGGACGCGCTCGATCTCGTCGGGGTCGCTCGGCTCGTCGGCAAACTCGAGCGCGGGATCGTAGTAATCAATTTTCCAGAAGAGCGTCTGTCCCTCGAACTCGAAGGCGCCGAAATCATGTTCGCCATGGGGATCGTTCGCGGGGGTGAAGGCGTCAAAGGTGCGCACCGCGGCGAGTACCGTGATGACCTTCTCCGCGCCGAGGGCGCGCACACCGTGGGTAAGGAAGACGTGACCGCCTTCGCCCGTCCGCCGGAACGCGTCATTAAGACCGGCGATGGCCTCATCGTGCGGGTCGGGGAAGCTTGCAGAAGATGTGTCCATGGTAATTGTGTGTTAGTCGCTACTAATCTCGACCTTTTGTGCGGGGCGTTCCGCGTCTCCGGGGCGGCGCGCTCGCTCTTCGCACGTGCTCGACACACCAGCCGAAGTCAAGAGAGCGGAGGCTTCCGGAGCGACCTTGACTCGATGCCTTTCACCAAGAGCCGCGCAAATAAATTCGCTTCCGTAGATCAAGTAGTGTGCAGCATATTTTATTAATGCTCGTTTATCTAGCACCACAAAGCAGCAACCTTCATCGATATCGATTCCGGATGTAAGCGTAGAGATTTCGTTCTGCTCAACGAGCAGGCATGCTCTCTCCTTAAGCTCACATTTTCTGTGAATACGCAGACCTTCTCGGAAATACTCACCCGCGTCTGACGTTCTACAACCGTGAAATGTTCTTATTTTTGTCTGTGCGATGGCAACAGCGAGATCATTTATAGTTTCGTCGATCGATAGATGTAATTGAGTAGCGAGCAATTCCAGCCATTCCGGGTCGTCGTCGCAGAAATCTTTGTAATCCGATTGGCGCAAAACACTAACTGCCCGCCGACGCAATCGCGGATTGAGCCATGCTGACAAAAATGGCACCCAGGTTTCTGGTTTCTCCCACCACATCTCAGCACGAAAACTTTGCACTGTAACCAGCTCTACGGCGGCCGTTGTTCTCAAAACGGCTGAACGGCTTTGAAAATACCAGTCTTGGTCATTTCCCGCCTAATTTTAAAACGGGTGAACGACTCCACCACATCTATATATTGAAGTCCGTCGAAGTTGATGTCCTCCCAGCTGCTTCGTGGCACAACCACGGAGAAGAGGTATTCGTCTTTCTCCTCGCCTGTTGTCTTGCTTCTCCTCTGGGAATACCCGGACAGTGTAACTTCCTGAACCGTCGGCAACATTACGAAGGCTTCACCAAGCAAACGAAAGCCAATGGAATGAATGTGCGTGGCGTACATCTTCTGAATGTTAGTCGGCCCCAGTTCCCTGACTGACAATCGGTATCCCCGCAGAGGGACTGAGGCCGTCTTGATCGGCATGTCTTCCACCTCTGGTAGATCAACATCAAAGGCTAGGTGTGTTCCACCGTCCCGCACCTCGAAGGAAGCGATTGTTTCTCGGGGCCATACAATGTCCATCAAGACTTCCCCGAAGAACGCTTCCATCGCGTCAGGATCACCAGAGACCGCCTTTGCCACGAGCTCATGTTTTTGTCTCTCGGCGTCCTCGAACCGTGCCTTCGCTGCCTCCCATTCCCGAAGCTCTGCCTCGAAATCGACTTGGGCGTTAGCATTCTCAGTTTTGATCTTCGCCGCGTTGCCCTTGAAGAAGTTGGCGAAAAACCCGAGTGCTTTGGGCGCCGGCTGAATCGGACGAGGAACATCAAAGCTCTGGGGCTGATAGGTTGGGGAGTCGTTCGGTGATGGTGCGTGAAGGTGCAATTCCCCCAGCGCCTCCACCTGTGCATTGATCTCGTCACACTTCTCCTGAATCAGTGCTCTGATAGCCGGCCCTTGCTGTTTCTTCGCGGTCTCAATCAGAGCCTCAGATACCGGATTCCCGTCGGAGTCCTTGAAGGTAATCACTCCTTCGTCATCGACAGAGGCGCTGAGAAGTAAGGTCACGGTGGTTTTAGGCGGCCTCCTGGGGACACCGCCTCCGCCGCTCAGGGCTTGGCGGGAATACAAACCTGTTCCGGGTATGCCGGTATTAAGAAAATTTCCCCGTTTGCCGATCCCGACGGATGCACCACGAGGGCCAAGTGTCCAACTGGCACCACTCCCGCTCAGGTTCATCCTGATGCCGGGGGCCAGCTTGATGGATTTCCTGAAACGTAACGACATGCTACTCAATAATACTTACAAAACTAATCTATGCAATCATAAGCTTTATTTCCGTTAATTACCTCAACGAAAAGCTACCGAGGTAGGTGGGGTTGTCGCCGGAGGTGCAGGTGACGAGGCCAACAAAATCCCAGCTGCCTTCCTTGTTCGTCAACGTTCCCGAGCAATTGCCGGAAGCGAACAGAATGGCGGTGCCGCTGATGCTCCCCTGTAAACTTCCTCTCCCCATAAACTTCCCCGTCTCATAGGCGTACGCCTTGATAGGCTCGCCGATCTGAAGAGCGAAAAACGTCAGCATTTCCCGCTGTTTCTGCGTGGCATTCTCCGGTGCCACCAAGTTAACCGAGAAGACGCCCACGGCCTTGAAGGCGGCACGAAAGGCGAGGGCGCGCATGGTTGGGTCGGCGCTCGCATATGCCGTCGTGATGGCGAGCTCGGCATAGGCTGGGTTGCCGCTGTTCACCATGACGTTGAACGCGGCCACCCTCGTGCTCGTATCGGAGCTCTCGAGGGCCGCCTTGGGCGCGACCGAGGTGCCCTGCCCCGCTTGCGCGACCATGCCCGTGGCCGATCCGGCGGCATAGGTTTCGTGTGGTTGCGCGAACAGGACAATTGCGCCCGCGGTCGCCGCCGCAATGACGGTACCGGCCAATCTCATCCGCATCATTGTCCCCCCATCTGTAGCGGCAGCCCCGACGTGCCGCCCCGGATTTGATCGTGTTGTGCGGCCGAAACCCAACTCGGCCGATTCGGTTATAAATCCAAGATCCGCTCTTCTCCCCGCGCATTCTTCCACGGTGCGCGGAGGATGTCCTCGTGCGCCTCGATCGTTGCCAGATCGGTGGCCAGATAGAAGTTGGGCTGACGGTCACCGCTTGCCTGCTTCGCGGCTTCGACCATGCCGGCCACTCTCCCCTGCCCCTTCGCGGTCACGGTGAGCACGCGAAAGCCGCGGAAGCCGAAGCGCTGTGTCTGGATGGATTGGGCGTGGGTCGCCTGGTAGGCGAAGTACTTGTGGAAGAGCGTCGGCTTCCTGGTGTTCAGCAAGTTCTCCGGTGCAATCGTCTCGGAACCGCGATCGGCCTCGAGCATGAACCACAGCCGGTTCTTGCCCTCCGGCTCGTCGAGAAATTGCAGGCCGAACACCTTGTCCGGCACCACCGGCAAGCGGAGCTGGGTGCCCTCCCATGGCGCTTTAATCTGCCAGGTGAACGGCGTCCTCGCCCGACGCACCTCTTCGGCCGCGCCGGCCAGGATCTCGCGCGGCGAGATGAGGCGGACGTTGCCGCGCCGTTTGCACATGCGCTCGAAGGCGAGCATGACGTCGGCGACGAGGAGCGTGTGTTCGACGTGACGACTGCCGACCTCGCGGTTCTTGTCGCGCCAGCGGGTGCGGCCGACGGCAATGCCGGCCTCTTCGGTGAGGAAGCGGGCACCCTTGTCGCCGAGCGCGTAGACCGTCGGCCGGGCGCCGGATGCCGAGCGGTACGCCCACTGCTCTTCGGGCCGGTCGAGGAATCCAATGTCGTAGAGCGCGCGCAGCCGGCGGAGGGTCTGCTGCTCGCTCCAACCATGGAGGAGCAACAGCGAGGTGATGTGCGAGGAGCGGAGGAAGCGGTATTCGGCAACGAGCCGCACGATCGCGGCGTCGCGTTCGGTAACCTCGACACGCTCGACCTCGCCGCGTGGCCGGCGCCTGAAGCGGGGAGCGCGGTGGGGTGTCTCGTTTGGTGCCTCCATGGGGTCAGTATAACAAACGCAAAGTATAGCGTGCAGGGCATGGAGGTCACGGCACGGCAATCTCCGGACTATGTGCGAACATGTTCCGTAATGGTGCGGTATGTGTGGGTATAGGCTAAAAGAAAAGATGGGGATACTAGAAACCCCTTCGCACCCAATGCGTATCTCCACAATTACCCGGTGCCCATAAAAGGAGCCGATCGAGCTCATTCCGCTCGTGCCGTTACTTACCCGACCACCTTTCGATCTTCCCCTCGACCTCCGCCCGCGGCCGGCAGAAGTGCCGGCGGGAACGCGCGGCGGCGAGCTCCCGCCGGCCAACGTCTGTCTCGAGAGGTGGAAGCGTTCGCGCGAGAAAGGGCTCGCGCACTTCGCCACCGGTCATGAGTTTGACACACACCTCGAACCGCGACAATTCGAGCAAGGTCGTCGCCGGATAGGGAGCGAACTCACGCTCGAGCAAGGGCGCGTCCTGGGCGCCAAGGCGGAAGGCGATCATGGTGCCGACGTTGCCGAAGACGGCGGCGGCGATCTCGTCCGGAAGCTGGTCGAGGTACTGATGGGCCAGGGTCAGGTGAAGCCCGTACTTGCGGGCCTCGGAGAGCAGATCGGCGAAGCTCGTGGTGGTGAAGGCATGGAACTCGTCGACGACGAGGTGGAAGGGTTCGCGCATCGCTTCCGGCATCTCGGCGCGGGCGAGCGCCGCGGTGGCGAAGCTCGAGACGATGAGCGAGCCGAGGAAGTTCGCCTCCTGCTCGCCGAGCGCGCCCTTGGCCAGGTTGGCGATCAGGATGCGGCGGTTGTCCATGGCGAAGCGCGGATCGAAGGCGCGCCGCGCCTGGCCGAGAATGGCGCGAAGGGCCGGATTGCCGAGGAGCGCGCCGACCTTGTTCTGCAGCGGCGCGATTGCTTCGGCGCGAAAGCGCTGATCCCAGCGGCCGAACTCGTCTTGCCAGAACGACCGCACCCGGACGTCGTCGGCGTAGCCAACGACCCGCTCACGGTAGGCCTCGTCGGCGAGCATCCGCGACACACCGAGGAGCGACACCCCCATCCCCGGGGGACAGGAGAGCAGGGCGGCCAGGGTGTTGTAGGCGATGTACTCACTGCGCGGCCCCCAGCTGTCGGCGAACAGGTGGCGGAAGATCGCGGTCACGCTCGAGGCGACATACGGCCGCCGCTCCGGGGGCACATGGGCGAGCACGTTCCACGAGAAGGCGAAGTCCGGGTCGGCGGGATCGAGGTAGGCGACCTCATCGAGCCGGTGCGGTGGAATGCAGTCGAGCAGGGCCTCGGCCTCGTCGCCGTGCGGATCGATGAAGGCAAAGCCCCTGCCCGCCTCGATGTCCTGGACGAGGAGGTTATGGAGCAGGGTCGTCTTGCCCGAGCCCGAGCGGCCGATGATCCAGCAGTGGAGCGCCCGGTCGCGTTGGGAAAGACCGACGGGTATCTCCCCGTCCCAGAGCGGCCGCATCGCAATGTAAGAAGGATTGTCCATACCGCGAAGCCAGCCGCCGCGGCTAACCCGGGTATGAGCACCAAATGGGAAGCATGCTGATCCCCGAGTAACTCCGCTGCGTGTTCCCATTTGCGTGGCCGACGCCCGAGATTTGGGTGCTCTCGGCGACGGCCCGGAGTTCGCCGGCATGCGGTTCTTGGTGTGACCGGCCGGCGAGGTAGCGGAGGCTGGCTTCGCGAGACGATGAAGTTGTGTAGTTCCTCCATTCTACCACGCCATCCCCCGCCCCCTTCTCTCTAACCAGTTGATAACTTTGACGAATTTCAGTCATTTGCTACTCTCTTGTGTAGATTGTACATCCGCACAAGGAAGCAACCCCATGGCGAACAAGAGCTGGTATGACTTCAGGGAGATCAAACAGCACGGCGACTTCCTCGCCGTGCTCGCCCACTACGACATCGAGGCCACCGGCAAGGGCGCGCGGCGGAAAATCCTCTGCCCGTTCCACCCGGAGCGAAAGCCGTCGTGCACCATCAACCTCGAGCGCCGGCTGTTTCACTGCTTCGGCTGCGAGGCCGGCGGCGATCTGCTCGACTTCGTGATGCGCAAGGAGGCCTGCACGGCGGCCGACGCCGCCCGGATCGTGGCTGCGTGCTCGAACATCGCGCCGGTGGCGCGTGAGGGAGCGCGTCAGCGCGCAAAATCGCTCCCAGAAGCGCGACAAGAGCCGCGGCCAGACAAAACGTCGTCGAATGCGGAAAAACCGCTCCACGGGCCTCCTGTGCGCCCAGGCAAGGAGAAAGCCGAGAAGGAGGAGAACAAACCCCTCGCCTTCACCCTCAAGCTCGACCCGGCGCATCCGTACCTGGCCCTGCGCGGCGTGACGCCCGAGCTCGCCGCGACCTTCGGCCTTGGCGCTTGCGCCAAGGGCCTGCTGCAAGGGCGGATCTGCATTCCGATCCACAACGAGGCAGGCGCGCTCGTCGCCTACGCCGGCCGCTGGCCCGGCGACGACGGCTGGCCCGTGGGCGAGGACAAGTACAAGCTCCCGGCCAACTTCAAGAAGAGCCATGTGCTGTTCAACCGGCACCGGGTCGAAGGGGCAACGCGCCTTGCCCTCGTCGAGGGCTACTGGTCGGTCTTCCGGCTCCATGCGCTCGGCATTCCCGCCGTGGCACTCATGGGCCGGTCGCTCTCCGCCGAGCAGGAAGAGCTTCTCTCCGATCACGGCGCCGATCGCCTCATCCTTCTCCTCGACGGCGATGCGCCGGGGCGGGCGGCCACGGCCGAGCTCCTCCCCCGCCTCGCCCGCCGGTTCTTTGTCCTTACCCCGTCATTGCCGGACGGCGCGGCACCGGATACGGTGGCCGCCGAGTTCTTCGATCCACCCAACTTTTTCGTGCGCTAGCACGACCCCCCGCGCGCTTTGGCGTCGCGGGGGCTTTCTGATTCACGGGGTGGTGGGCGGGGATGCGTCTCCTCCCCTGCATTCCTGCATTGTGGTGCGTGGGTGACCACGCAACCCGGGTCGCCCTCCGGCGACACCCCGTTTCCGCGCGGGTCGTCGGGCCGGATTGCTCCACGAGACGCGCCTCGCGGCGAGTGGGAGCGCAGCGTAGCGGAGCGATAGCAATCCGGAAGCGCTAGCGCCCGACTTCGATGGTTTCGGTCGACGTCCACCGCCCGCCCAAGGGAGAGAGGACGGAGACCCGGAGCGCGCTACCGGACGCCTTTGCCCGGCAAAGGTGTTCGCTAGCGAGCGGAGCCGATGGTTCGAGCCGCCTATCGGACACTTTAGTGTTTGATAGCCGGCTGGAACCATCGGGAAAGCATCGAAGTCGGGCGGTAGCACGACGACCAGCGCGGAACCCGTACGGCTTGCAATCGCAAGCCTTTTGCGCCAATCGGCGCACCACGAGCCCCTACATAGCTAGGATTGTAGGGGCTTTTGTCGGGGCAAAGGCCCCCGCTAGGGCGGCCTGCACCGACAATCCGTGAGCCTTCCCGCGAGCGTCAAGGACAACCGGACGGCTTCGCTGTTCGCTTGGACGCAGGCACGAGGCGGAAGGCTCACCCCTTCCCTTCGCGCCGTTGGCGCGAGAACCGGTTACGGAAAAAGGATCGGGGCGGCGGTCATGGACGGACGGCGACGACGCACAAGGCACGGCAACCGGACAGGTTCCCTGCTCCGCTTGCCGTGCTGTGGTGCAGTCGGTTCGATCCGTGGTTTGGTTAGCGCTTGGTGTTGTGTTCGTGCGGGTGCACGCCACGCGTCAGTGCCGCGGCCATGGTGTCCGCCACCAAACCAAAGGCCTTAGCCAACCCGAGATGGGCCGGCGACATCGGCTCATCGTAGAGCCCCTGATTGATCTCGAAAAAATCCCGTAGATCGACTTTGCTGAGCATGGATGTCTCCCGTAAAGCCGCATTTCGTCTACTCCGCACGCTAGATGGATCATGATTGCCGGCGCACAAGGCACGGCAACAGCCTGCGCCGGTGTGGTGTGGTCGGTGGGATACTGTCGCGGACTTTCGGAGCGGCGGATTGGGGGAAAACGGATCGATCCTCGGGAAGGCGACCATCCCGGTGATCCGCCGGATGCTTTGCGGGGTTTCTTCACGGGTGGCGCCCCAAGTCGCGCCGCCATGCTTCACCAAGGCCGGGAGCGGCCGGGCTCTCCCTGCCGGATCAGAGC
>JBBQZX010000049.1:0-10272 GCA_038207335.1 Chthoniobacterales bacterium
CTTGAGCCGTGAGTTCGAGCGTGGTCGGGCGCTCGGGTCCGGCTTGTTTGGCGACGGTTTCGCCCAACTCCACGGGAAGCATTTTCTCCAGCACCGTCCCGCGGTACGACGCGGGGTTGCTTTTGTTTCCGGCGACGAAAAGACACGCGCCGCCGAACTTCGTCACGAACTCGCCGAGCCACGTCATCGGCGCGTCGCCGAGCGTCTTCGGGTCCACGTCGCCGAGCACGACGAGATCGTATTTGAAAAGTTCCTCCTTGGTTTGCGGAAAGGTCTTCACGTACGGCGAGCCCTCGCCCTCGGCGATCGCCGGATCACCCTCCTGCAGCCAGCATTTCACTTCCAGCCGCCGATCGCGTAGCAGCACACTTTGCAAGTAACGGAACTCCCAGCGCGGCGACTCCTCGACCATTAGCACCTTCACTTTGCTGTCGATAACCTTGAGCCGTTGCGCGACGGCGTTGTTGTCCTTCACCGCCTCGTCCTCGCGCGGCTCGATGGACGCGCGCAGTTCGTATTCGCCCACCGTTTTCGGCGTGAAAGGCAGCGCCACCGTCTGCTCTTCGTCATCGGCGAAAGTGAGTTCCTTACTCGCGACGACCTCGGTGCCGAGCCGTAGCGTGATCTTCGCGCTCTCGCCGCGCAGGCCCTGTCCGCGCACGCGCACGGTCACGGGCAGTTCGTCTTTCACGAAGGCGACTTCCTGCGCAAACATGTTCGCCACGAGGATGTCGCGCGGCGAGGTGATGCCGACGCCGTAGATGAAAAGCGGCACGCCCTCTGCGCGCGCCAGCCGCGCCGCTTCGAGCGGCTGCGTGCCGACGTTGCTCGCGCCGTCGGTCGCGAGAAAGATGCCCGCGAGCGGCTGGCCGCGCTTGCGCTCCAGCAGTTCGCGGATGGCATCGCCGATGGCCGTGGTCTGACTTTTCGGATCGAGCTTGTCCAACCACGCGCGCGGGTCGGGCGCTGGCTCAGCGGGCTTCGCCGCGTCCGGCGCGGGCGCGGCGGTCGTCAGTTCCGCGAGCGCCGCGCCGAAGCTGAAGGTGTTCACGTCATACGCCTTAGCGAACTTTTCCAGCAGCCCGAGGTCGTCATTGCGCAGCACGCCGCGGAGCAAGTCCACGCGTGGCACCAGCTTCAGCGCGGCGGATTGTTTCGCATCAAACGGCTGGTCGAGACCCTTGCGAATATCGAGCCCGCCTTTCGCCAGCGCCGCGCGTTTCAAATCCGCCTCGTCAAACCGCGGATCGGCGATCTTCATGCTCGCGCTCGTGTCGATGAGATTGATCAACGTCCGCCGGATGGTGCCCTCGATCGTGAACGCAAAAACCGGCCGCAGCAGCACAAGCAGCAACAGCAGAAAAAGCACGATGCGCAGCGCAGTGAGCACCCGCCGCTTCGCCGGCGAAACCCACTCCCGCGCATCCCGCCAATAACTCCACCAAGTCATCACCCCGAGCAGCACCGCCAGCAGGATGATCCAACCCACGGCCCCGCTATTCCGCAGCACCACCTGCACACCCGAGATGTGCGCGGCGTTGTCCATGCGGACGCCAAAGATGCGGAGGAGAAATTCGGTCACGGGGTTATGGAGTGCGGCGGCAGAGCGTAGCGGCGACGCGGCTTTGGTATGCACCGCTGGCGCACGGCTGGCGAGCGCGCATCGCTTCCCGCCACGGCGTTCCGCACACTGCCGAAAATTTGCACACGCAGGCTTAAAGCCAGCCGTTGCCTTCGAACGCACCCGTGATAGCTCTTGCTATCATGCAAACCGCCACCGTCGCCGACCTTCGCAACCATTTCGCGCGCATCTCCGCCTGGATCGAAAACGGCGAGGCCGTGCAAATCGTCAAGCGCGGACGGGCCTTCGCCCGGCTCGTGCCGATGGAAAAGCCAGCCGCCCCGCGATTCGATCCCGTAGCTCATGCCAAACGGCGCCGCGAGACTTGGGGCGACCGGGTTTTCAGCGCAGCGGAAGTAAAGGCCATGCGGGACGCGGAACTGGAAGGCGAAGAGGGATGACCTCCTATCCCGACACTTCCTTTCTCTGCGCCCATTATCGGGAACAGGACAACTCCAAAGCCGCAGATGCGTATCGCCACTCGCTAAAGGCGGTGCTGCCCGTCACCAGCCTCTTGCTTTTCGAGTTTCGCCATTCCGTCCGCTTCCAGACATGGCTTCATCATCAGGACGCCGCCAAAGGCTACGGCGTAAAAGAAGGCGCGAAAATGCTCAGCGATTTGCAGAGCGATCTGGACAGCGGCGTGGTCGCCCTCGCGCCTGCGGACTGGGCCAAGGTTCACAGCCTCGCCGAGCAGCTTTCGTCACAGCATGCAATGAAAGGCGGCCATCGCAGCCTCGACACTCTCCACGTCGCCACCGCGCTCGCCTTGGGCGCAAAAGAGCTTTTGACCTTCGATGCCCGGCAACGTGTCCTGGCGAAAGCGGCGGGCCTGCGGGTGAAGCCGTAAGAGCTCCGGCCTGCAATCCGATGGCACTGACTGCGTGGCGCTGGTGGTGCGCTGTGTTGGGTATTTGTAGTCAGACGATTGTCGCACATTTTCCTGAGATTTCAGTCTATCGGCGGATTTTAAAGGGATCTCCGACGAGCCCTCAGACCATCGGCGAGCATTTGCGCCGGGCTCGGGCTGACCGCGGGATGACCAACATAGAAGTCTCTCATATTCTGGGCGTAGCGTATCAGACCGTGGAAAAAAGGGGAACACAATCGCATGGAGATTGGCCCCTAATCGCGGCCCAAGGTTATCGCCTTTCTCGGCTACGATCCAGCAGAGCCAGGTGAAAATCCAACACAGGCCTCTTTTGGCGATTGATGCTGGGTATTTGTAGACCTTCGTTCTCTGTCAAAGCACCGTCCAGACGCCAAAAATGAGGTAGTTTGCTAATTTGATGCACGGCTCGGCACGGAGGGGGAATTCTTCCATCCGTCTTCATTCTCGTCCGCACCGGGGCCACGCGCACGGCCCCCTACAGCGCCACATGATCTCGCATGTCTACGCCCAGATTTGATCAGTTTTAGGTCGAATGCGGTCTCGCTTCGGACGCAGCCTTCGGATAAGTCGCGCCACCATACGGATAGATGAGGACACGGGCATGCCTGGGAGCCTGGCGGCGTGCCGCGGCCATCATCTTCTCGACGGAGGCGAACTGCACGAAGATGCCGAGCTTTTTCCCGGTATCGGCGGGGAGCTTGCGGGAATAGATGAAGATTTTGTTCCTCCGCGCGAGTTGCGCGGAGAAATGGGAGAGGAATCGTTCTTCGATGCCCTCACCCTTGCGGACAGTGTCGATGAAGCTGAGGATGCGCTTGCGACCAACAACTTTCAGGACGCATCGCAGCAGTCCATTCGGCAGGGACTTCGGCGGCATGGTGATGTCGCCGACGCCGTGGCGGCATTCGGCCAGACCGATGATCAGGCCGTCGGGGCGCACGCTCTCCAAAACATTGCCAACGCACTTCATGCTCTGCCGCAGGTCGGCGTTCATGGGATTGGAGGCGACGATGACGACATCAGCCTGTTTCTCGACCGGACGCTCGGCGAGCGATCGAGAGAACTCGACCCCCTTGCGATGCGCCTTGACCGCATCGCCCGCGAAAATTGCGCAGATTTCGAGCGACTCGTTCATGACGGCATTCACGATGAATATTTCCTTGCCCAGCATCTTCGCCCCTTCTTCGAGGTCGAGCCGCATCGGGCTCTCCGTCATGCCGACGTAGTTGTATCTCTCGGGGCCGACTCCCTGCATGTGGTTTTCACCGATCGTGCGTGACGAGGCGAGGCCCGGAATGAGCATCTTGCAACCGCCGCTGAAGCCGAGCAGAAGATGCGGTTCGATCGCGCCCACGGTGATGATAAGATCGGCCTCGGTCAGATGGCGGTTCAGCGAGACATAAGTCCCGCGCGAAGTGGTCCCAAGATGCTTGACCTCCCGCTCATCCTTGCACGAATGATTGCGCCACGGGATGCCCCGGAGGTCCGCGTCGCCCAGTTTCTGGTGGACTTCGTCAGCCGTCATGTCGCGATGGACGCCGAGGGCGAAGAGGACCAGCATGTTTTCGCGCTGAGCACCGTGCGCGATGAGGTAGTCGAGAAGAGGACCGAAGTATTGCGCCGTCGGCGTGGGGCGGCTGATATCCTCGACACAGAGGACGATCCGCTTCCTGCCCAAATTCCGGTCGCGCAGCGGCACGTCGCTGCCGATGGGATGATCGAGGGCGTGCACCAGCGAACCGTCCACATGGGCGACTTTCGCATGAGGCACCGGGCGAACAGTATCCACGATTTTCCAACCGTCCGGGATTGGGAGGGAAATCTCGCCTTTTTCGAAGGGTATCTTCTCGGTCGTCATGGTGATGCTGCGGGAGTATTTGTTGTCGGATGACTGTCGCACATTTTCCTGAGATTTCGGTTTATCGGCGGATATTGAAGGGGGCTCAGACCAACACCCTCAGACCCTCGGCGAGTATCTGGCCTCTTTTGGCGATTGATGTTGGGTATTTGTAGGCCGTCGTTCTCTATCAAATTACCACCGGACGCCATAAATGATTACCGAATCCCCGGAAACCGCCCCTCATTTTTCCCGAACACTGTCGTCGCCCCCTGGCGCAGCCAGCGCATCGAAACCTACCGGAAATCATGCGAGGCCGGAACGCCCACCACGCCGCGGAGATTTGGACAGAATTAACAGAATTAGGTGAGCGAGGGTGGATCGCTGAGCGATTCGGGTGCGCGATAAATGCGGAACTTTTTTTGAATTCCAAGCCCGCGGCTCCAAAGTTTAAGAGCAGTCCTTCATCCAATTTTGTGGCGGTCAGGTAGTTCACGAGCTGCACCTCATGAGATTTGATCAACGCACTAACTGCTTTGTTTTCGATGAGCAGGGTTTTCTCGGCCAGGAGATCACCCGAAAACTGTCCCACGATATTGCCTTCGTAAAAGACGCTGATGCTTGGGCTCATACCAAACTCAGTTGAAGACTGGACGATACGAATCGGTGCGTTGCGCGATTTCCTTCGGTTCTCGGACTTTGGAAGGTGTCGGTTTTCAACTGTGTTTGGTATCACTTCAAAATCGATGCCGGCGTTGGCCAGCTCTATGCAAAGCGCATTCTGATAGATGACCTCCAAAAAGCCCCGCCCCAAAACCGAATGCACTTTCATCGCCAGCCCGATGACTTTACCCGCCAAGTCGTAACTACGCTCTTAACTCATTTTGTTAATCCTGTCGATTCTGTCCAATCCCCATCCTCACTTCGACTGGCTCCAGCGGTTGCCAAGCCACGTCTCCGCAATCGCCAGTCCGAGCGCGAGGATGGCGAAGGCGAGCCAGAACTCCGAACCCGTCCGCTCCTTTTGCAAGACCGCGCGCAGGCCGTGCTCGGGGGACCAGCGGATGAGTTGGGCGACGCCATCGAAGACTTTGAGATCGGCGGGGGAAAGCTCTTCCAGCCTTGATTCGGCGGGATCGGCCTGGGTGGCGAAGCGGAGCATGGGGGTGGCGTCTTCGCCAGTGCGGGCGTCGTACACGCCGGCGAGGTCGGTCTCGTCGAATTGCAGCAGCGGCAGGCCGGCGTTGAGGGCGATGCGGCGCAGGGCGGTCGCGTCTTTTTTCGCGCCGGGTTTGGTGATGGTGATGTCTTTGCCGACCATCTCGGCGTCCATGACGTAGTTGAGTTTGGTGCCGACGCGGAGGTTCAAGTGCTCGTCCTGGCGGGTGACGATGGCGCCGAGGATGCGGTGGATGAGCGGGACGAAAATGGGGCGGATGCAGAGGTCGTTCCACGCGCTGTCGGCGGTGCTGCTGAACTGGATGACGCGCCCGTAGCCGAAGGTGCGCTCCATGACGGCGGGCTGGCCGTCGGCGTAGCTGAGGACGAGCGCGGGCGGGCCGATGTCGGCGCGGGGCACGTCGGACTTCGCGGGCTCGAGGGCGAAGGCGCGGTAGAAATTCGCGGTGGCCGGTGAACCGGCGGCGGGGTCTTTCCAAATGGCGACGATGGGATGCTCGTAGGCTTTCGACTGGAGATGAAAAAACTGCTCCTGCTGCTCGGCGTTGCCGCGCGCGGGGCCGAAGGACGCGGGGAGAAAACCACGGTCGGTGAAGAGCTTCTCGTTGTAGAAACTCGCACTCATTTTTCCGCCGGGGAAAACGATCAGGCCGCCACCTGCGCGCAGATATTTTTCGAGGCTAGCGAGGACGGGGTCGGGCACGTCTGCGACGTTGGCGAGGACGACGGCTTCGTAGTCGCTGAGCTTCGCGGATTGCAGGTCGGCGGGGCTGACGGTCTTCGTCTTGATGTAATACTTTTCGCGCTGCTCGGGCGGCACTGGGACGAGCGCGTTGCGGAGGTAAAAGACCTCGCTCTCGCGCGGCTCGACGCCGGGGTCGCCATCGACGAGCAGCACGTTGATCTCGCCGATGACGCGCACGGCGACGGCGCGCTGGTCGTCGGCGGGATTGCGATCCGCGGGGATGTGCGCGGTGACGGAATGAAAGCCCGGCTCGCGGAACTGCACGAAGAGCGAGATGCGTTTCGACTCGCCCGGCGGGATTGCCTCGATGCCCGCTTCGTCGCCCGGCGGCTCGGCATCGACGCCGATGCTGACCTGCACATTCTTCGCCTCCTCGACGCCGTAGTTTGCGACTTCGACCTCGAAGCGCACCGGCTGGTTCACCGGCGCGAGCGCGCTCGACATGCGCAGGCCGGTCACGCCGAGATTGTGCTGCTCGCTTTCACCGACGAGGACGAGCCGCGTCTGGATGTCCTTCTTCACCGAATCGAGCAGTGCGCGGGTGTCGGCGAGCTGCTTCCAGCCGGTGGCCTGGCCGTCGGTGATGAGGAAAATCTGTTTCACCACCGTGGTCTGCCGCTGGATGACTTCGACCGCCTGACGCAACGCTGCCGGCATCTCCGTGCCGCGGTCGGAGCGTTGCGCTTCGCGGATGACTTTGCGCGCGAGCGCGAAGTCGTGCGTCGGTTCGGGGATCACGCCTTTGACCACATCCGACACCAGCCACACCGCGACGGACGATCCGCTCGGGAGGGCGTCCAGCGCTTCTTCCGCGGCCTTTTGCGCCTTGTCGAATTTCGACGACACGCCGTCGCTCTGCGACATGCTCGCGGAGTTATCGAGCGCGATGATCGCCGACTCATTGCTCCCGCCGAAGCCGCCAAAACCACCCTGCTTGAACGACGGCCGCGCCATCGCCAGCGCGAGCGCGGCGAGCACTGCGCAGCGCAGGAGGAGCAGGATGAGGTCTTCGAGGGTGAGCCGCTTTTGGTTCTTCTCGACGACGATGCGGAGAAACTTCATCGCCGCCCAAATGGTGCGCTTGATGCGCTTCTTCGCGAGCAGGTGGATGATGATCGGCGAGGCGATGCCGATGATCCCGAAAAGCAGGAGGGGGTTGAGGTAGGCCATGCGTCAGCGGAAGAAGGAATGACGAATGACGAACGTCGAATGACGAAAGAATGACGAAGTCGGAATGACGATCCGGCAACACTGTGCGCGCGCACTTCGACATTCGTGCTTTGTTATTCTTTCGTCATTTGTCATCCGACATTCGTCATTTCATCCGTAGCGATGCTGTCTCGTCGCCAGAAAGGCCGACAGCACATCCCCCCACGGCTGATCCGTGGAGATGCGCACGTACGGGCAGCCGGCGCGTTCGCAGGCGAGGCGGGTGCGATCCAGAAACGCGCCGAACTCTTCGAGGTAGCTTTTCCGCAGCTCCGCCGGGCGGGTAAGGATGCGGCCCTGCGCCTCGAGGCCTTGAAACTCGACGGTGCCTTGGAAGGGAAACTTCAGCTCGTACGGATCGAGGACGTGGAAGACGATGACCTCGTGCCCGCCGAAGCGCAGGTGCTGGATGCCTTGCATGATTTTTTCCTCATCGTCGAAGAGGTCGCTGATGAGGATGACGATGCCGCGGCGCCTCACCTGCCGGGCGATTTCGCTGAGCGCGTTGGCGATGGCGGTCTGCTCCGTCGGAACAAAAGCGGCGAGCACCTGGCAGATTTGATGGATCTTCGCGAGCGAGTCGGTGCGCGGCTGATAGTCGCGCATCTTGGCGTCGAAAATGCCGACGGCCACGGCGTCGCGTTGCAGCAAAATCAAATACGCGAGGCACGCGGCCATGATGCGCCCGTAGTCGAGCTTCGAGACTTTGCCCGACGCGTATTTCATCGACTCGCTGCCATCGAGCAGCAGGTGCGCGACGTAGTTGGTCTCCTGCTCGTACTGCTTGATGTAATAGCGGTCGCTGCGCCCGAGCACCTTCCAGTCGAGATGCCGCGTGTCGTCGCCCGGCACGTATTCGCGGTGCTGCGCAAACTCGATGGCGAAGCCGCGAAACGGCGAACGGTGCGCGCCGGCCATGTAACCCTCGACGACGGTGCGCGCTTGCAGACCGAGATACTCCGCGCTTTGGATCGCGACGGGATCGAGAAGTGTGTTTTGAGGGGACTTGGCAGCCATTAGTGAGCGCGCGGCATTTAGAGAGCAGCAATGAATTCTTCCACGGAAACCCCCGCCTGCCGGAGTACGCCCGACAGCGTGCCTGGCTTGATCTCACGATGATTGGGGACGACGCAGCCGGATGGGCCGCGACCCATGACGATGTGACTGCCACGCTGGCGTGCGACCTCGAAGCCGAGGCTCTGCAAAGCACGCACCGTCTCCTTGCCGGAGACCCGCGGCACTCTAGGCATGGGCCGTCACCTCGAAAGTCGTCAACAGCGGCGGGCCGGCCTGCTCCAGCGGAAACTCCTCGAGATAAAGCTCCGTCGCCTCGCGCAGATTGCTCATCGCCTCCGGCACCGACTCGCCTTGGGTGGTCGTGCCGGTTTCAGGGTTGAAGGCGACGAAGCCGCCTTCCGAGTCGGGGATCAAAACGGCGGTGAGAGTCATGCCAGCAGCCTGTCGGAACTCATCTCGGAGTCAAGGTGTGAGCGGGAGCAATTGGGAGGAAGGCGGAGGTATGCGCCCGGCAGGCTTGCGCGCTCCGCGCAAAACGCAAAGCGCAAAGCGCAAAGCGCAAAAGCGGGCGGTGGTCGTCGCCTATTCCGGGATGCGGCTCACGCGACGCGGCTCATTCCCGATAGACATCCTTGCGGTGTCTGACGCGCTGGACCTCCACGATCCGGGAATCGCTGAAGACTTCGTAAACCACCCGGCAATCTCCGACGCGGAGGCGATAGGAGCGTTCGGAACCAGCAAGCTTATGCGAACCGTGCGGCAGCGGGTCGTTCGCCAGTTCGCCCACGGCCTCGACGACGCGGGCCACCTCCTGACGCGGCAGACTGCGGATGTCCTTTCTCGTGGAGTTGCGCCACTGGATGCTAAAGGGTTCCATCGCGCTGGAGGTCGGCGAGGAATTCGGCGTGCGGGATGACGGTTTCGTCGCGGCGTTCGGCGACCACGGCCAGATCGTCCAGATCCTCCAGCAGCTTCTCGTAGTCGCTGATCGGGAGGACGACGGCGGTGCGGTCGCCGTGCTCGTCGGTGAGATATTGCAAGGACTGGCTCATGGCGTGGAGACTACGCCCCGGCTGCTTGCATGTCGAGGAGCCGAAGGCCTGCACCCGGCAGGCTTGCGCGCTCCGCGCAAAACGCAAAGGAAAACAAAAACAGCTCCGCGTCCGCAGCCCCGCTGGCCATTGACCGCAGCCACTAACGCTGCCTAGCTTCCACCCATGGCCTCAGGAAATCCTATTCCCACGTCGGTCCCAAGTATTGCCGAACTCGAGAGGGCTCTCATACACCCGCTTAGAACAGCAGGGATGACCGAGCTGCAAGTGAAAGAGCGCGCGCAGTTTTTACACGAAGACATACAAAGGTTCGGCATCGAAGGATTTTCCATTCACAACAATCGCGGAATCATCGAGTACCAACTCGGTAAAACCGGCTATTCCGTTGACAATGCACAACCGAAGGATGCGCCACATTTCTTTCCGAGTGGTCACGGCGGCACTCAGCTTAGTCACGATAACATACTCTTTTTTGTTCGCGCGTCGGAGATCGCGAGAAGGGTAGTTCCCGAGTTATGGACCCAACCCAACGCCGATATTCTCGGAGGAATTTGCAGTGCAAGGCAGCACACCGATACGCTAAGGAACCGCTGATCAAAGAGCACTGCGTGACAGAAGTCATCTGAGGCGGAGTGATTTTAGTGAGAGATTCGGGGTGAGAGTTGAAGAGTGGAAGTAATCGGTGCCCATCGGGGGCGAGAGACTGTCAGCGGCCAACTT
>JBBQZX010000050.1:0-8720 GCA_038207335.1 Chthoniobacterales bacterium
AGTGGCCTAACGACCCCAAGCTCAGCGACGGCGGAGCGTGGCGCGGTAGCTGCGTGGTGGAGCGAAGTGAAGGCATACGAGCTAGAAAGAAAGGTGGCTCGGACGAGACGGGTCCGAGCTAGAAAGAGCAGCTACCGTGACACGCGGAGCCGTTCGCTGCAGCGCATGGTTAGGCGTTTCGGTCATTTGCATTGGCGCGTTGAACTACTTGCGGAGGAGAAAGAGTCCCGCGATGGCAAGACCGACTCCGAGAAGCCGCTGCCAAGAAGCTGGCTCGTGGAAAAAGACGATGCCGGCGATGGCCATGATAGCCGCGCCGCCCGCTAAGATGACGGGCACGGATGAAAGCGGGCCGCCGCGCTGGAAGAGCAGGAAGAATGCAACGGTGCCCGCGCCGACGCAAATGCCGGTAAGTGCGGAATAGTAAAAGCCCTCGCTGCTGAACTTCTGGTTCCAGCGGTTCGTGAAGTAGAGAAAGGCGAGATAGATGAGGATGGTCAGCGCCGCTACGCCCTCGACGACGAAGCCGCCGATGCCGTCGCCGATGTGGTCGGACGCCATGCGGGTGAAAATCTGATGCGCGCCGTAAAGAACGGCGGCGACGACTGCATACCAGAACCAAGGTGCCATGTGAGTAGGTGTATTTGAATTGTTCGTTACAGGAGTGCGCGAGAAACGCCTAACGTGAATTGGACGAAGCTGTTTCGTCTATTTCGGTGGGGCTGGGTGGGGGCGGGGGGCTGTGGGGAGGTGTGGCGGTGGGGCTTTAGAGTGGGCGAAGCCTGTGGAGGTCGGTGGTGTTTGGCAACGGCAATCTGTGGGGCTGGGAGCACCTTTTGGGGTGGAAATGAGCCGCTGTGCTCCCCCCAACAGAGTGGCGGCGGCGGGTGACGGAGGCGCTCTGTGCCCTGACGGAGGGGCTTTGTCGGGTGACGGAGGACGCGTGCGGGGGAGCGCGAGGCTCACGCTCCCTGACGCCGAGCGTCTGCTGGGGAGCGCGCGTGCGGCGTTCCCCCACGGTGAGCGTCTGCTGGGGAGTAGACGTGCGGCGTTCCCCGACGGTGAGCGTCTGCTGGGGAGCAGATGTGCGGCGCTCCCCGACGCGGAGCGTTTGCTGGGGAGCGCAGGTGCGGCGTTCCCCGACGGCGGGCGTCTGCTGGGGAGCAGGTGGGCGCATTGGGCAGGTGCGAACTTCGCGTTTGGCGGCGGTGAAAATTCTGAGCGAAGCTGCTTGCGTATGTTGGCCACATGTATCACAAGAGCTGTTCGTTCGCCGTTAAACCTCTTAAAAGCTGTGGCCGTCATCGTGCATTGGGATCAACCCGGAGTCACTCTGGACGGCGGCTTCTTTCTAGATGGCGACGAACCAACCCCACCGACACCTACTAAAAAACACATGGCCTCTCTGAACCTCCAACTTAGCCGCAAAAATCCCGCACAGCTTCTGGCGCAAGCCGAACTTTCAGCCGGTGAGCTCGCTCCCGCCGCTCCAGCGACACCCCCTTTGCCAAATATGGCTGCGAAGGTGGCGCTGATGGTCACCGCGCATGACGAGGCAAAAGCGGCCAATGACGATTATGAAGCGACCAAGGCGCTGTTGGTGACACGGAAAAACACGCGCGACGCGAAGCTCGACGCACTCCGATTGGAGATGAAGTCGGTAGCTAGCGCGGTGGAAAGCGAGGCAAAGGGCGACGCGACGCTCCTCGCCGCAAGCGGATTTCCTCTGGCAGCCACACCGGCGCAGACGAGCGCAGCACCGGACCAGGTGATCAACTTTACACTCACGGGCGGCGAGGACGAAGGGGCGCTCGACGGGCAGCACGATCCGGCAGACGGCGCAAAGACTTACGAGGTGGCGCTGGCGACGGTGGACCCGATCGCAGGGCCGTGGGTGACGGTGCTGCAGCCGACGACTTCATCCTGGAGTCTGACGGGGCTCACGAGCGGGCAGCGGGTGTGGGTGAAGGTGCGCGGGATCGGCTCGAATGGCCACGGGCCGTGGAGCGATCCGGCGACGAAGATCGTGCCGTGATTTTGTAGGGCGGGCGCTCCGCCTGCCAAGTCGTCCTCCATTTTCTCCCGAACTCCCACCCCCAGCGGGCAACCGATGCGGTCGCCCTACAATCTCCCCCATGCCATACGATCCCAATTTTCCACCGACAGGTCAGGCGCTGACTTCCGCGCCCTTTCGCGCGCAGTTTAATGGGCTGAAGGATTTGATCGATGCGGTGCCTGCCGGTCCGGCGGGTCCGCAGGGACCGGTGGGGCCGGATGGGGTGGCGGGCGCGGCGGGGGCGAATGGCGAGGTGGGAGGCGTGGGGCCGGCGGGGGCGGATGGGGCGCCGGGAGAGGTGACGAACGCGGATTTGGTGAGTGAGCGGATCAATCACGCGCGCAATCCGGCGAGCGTGTCGCCGCTGTCTATCTCGATCAGCGATCCGCCTTCGCAAGCGGAGATGGCGGCGGTGGCGGCGAAGCTGGATGAGCTGATCGTGGCGCTGCGCCGGGAGCCGTAGGGGGGCCGCACGGGCAGAAGACCGGCTGTGGATAGAATCTGCTGCCGGGCGAGACACCGGAACGCTCCCAAAGCCCGAGGCTTCGGCTACCGCGAGCGCGGCGCTGTGCGCGAAATTTTCGAGGCCGAGAAACGCACACCGCTTGTCGTCTCGGAGGCGCGACGCTAAACCAGCGGGCCGCGATTTTTCAAAATGAGCACCACTCTCCTCCGCAATGGCCGCATCATCGACCCCGCCAGTGGGCGCGATGAAATCGGCGACGTGCTCATCATCGACGGGTGCATCGCTGCGCTCTCTCAACTCTCAACTCTCAACCCTCAACCTCCGCACATCGACTGCACCGGCCTCGTCGTCGCGCCGGGGCTCATCGATCTGCATGTGCACTTCCGCGAGCCGGGGCAGTCGGCGAAGGAGACGATCGCGACGGGCGCGAAGTGCGCGGCGGCGGGGGGCTTTACGAGCGTGGTGGTGATGCCGAATACTTCGCCGGCGATCGACTCGCCGGCGGTGGTGGCGTGGGTTTTGGAAAAGGCGCGCGCCGAGTCGTGCGTGAATATTTTCCCGAGCGGCGCGATCACGAAAGGCATCGCCGGGGAGGAACTCGCGCCGATCGGCTCGATGCACAAGGCCGGGATCGTGGCGCTGACGGACGACGGGCATTGCATCCAAAATCACGAGGTCATGCGGCGCGCGGTGGAGTATGCGCGGATGTTCGGCCTCACGATCATGGACCACTGCCAGGACTACGATCTCGTGGGGAAAGGGGTGATGCACGAGGGCTTCGTCTCGACGGTGCTGGGGCTGCCCGGCTGGCCCGCGGCGGGGGAGGAAATCATCGTGCAGCGCAATGCGATGCTGGCGGAATTGTGCGATTCGCCGATCCACTGCCAGCACCTCAGCGCGGCCGGGAGCGTCCGCATCCTGCGCGAGGCCCGCTCGCGCGGCGTGAAGCTCAGCGGCGAAATCTGCCCGCATCACATCGCGCTCACCGACGAGTGGATCCGCGCCTTCGACACGAACTTCAAAATGAATCCCCCGCTCCGCACCGAGCGCGACATCGACGCGCTCATTGGCGGCGTCGCGGACGGGACGATCACCGTGCTGGCGAGCGATCACGCGCCGCACTGCTCATACGAAAAGGAGGTCGAGTTCGACGTCGCGCCATTTGGAATCCTCGGGCTCGAAACCGAACTCGGCCTTTTCCTCGACATCCTCGTGCACAAGAAGCGCGCCATCGACCTGCCGCGCCTCATCGCGATGCTCACCATCGAGCCCGCGCGCCTGCTCGGCCTCGACCGCGGCACGCTCGCAGTCGGCGCGCCCGCCGACATCACGCTCATCGACCCCGACCGCGAGTGGACGGTTGACAAGAACGCGAGCGCATCTCTGAGCCGCAATACGCCATTCCACGGCTGGGAGCTGCGGGGCCGCGCGGTGCGCACGATCGTCGCCGGGGAGACGGTCTGGGAAATTTGAACGCCTCTAATAAACCCGCGTCTCCAACCGTCTCCGCACAAGCCCGCCTCCCGATGATTTTCAAAAACCTCCCGCTCTTCGCCGCCGCGCTGCTACTCGCCAGCGTGCCGCTTTTTGCCGAGGAAAAGCCGCAACTGCCGATGCAGGAGCTCAGCCCCGGCGTGTATCAAATCGGCAAGCTGCACCTCGACAAAAACACGGGCACCATCACCTTCCCCGCCCGCGTGAACATGGACGAAGGCAACCTCGAATACCTGCTCGTGACGCCGCAGGGCAGCGCGCACGAGAGCCTGCTCGTGACCGATGTGCAGCCGACCGACCTGCATTTTGCGATGCTCCTGCTCGGCGCGAAAGGCTCGGGAATTTATGCGCCCGCGCCCGCCGATGCGCCGCCGCCCCAGCTCAACGGCGAGTATCTCAAGCACGCGCCGCAACTCAAAGGCGACGCCATCACGATCAGCGCGATTTTAAAAAAAGACGGCGCGGAAACGAAGGTGCCGATCGAGGACTGGCTGCTCGACACCGAGACGAAAAAGTCGCCCGCGCATGGCCCGTGGATTTACTCCGGCTCGATGTTTGCGGAGGATAAATTCCTCGCGCAAATCGAAGGCTGCTTCGCCGCTCTCGTCACAAATCCATCGGCGCTCATCAACAACCCGCGCAAAGACAACGACAACGATTCCGTGTGGATTCCGAACAAGAAAACGGTGCCGCCAAAAGAAACGCAGATCGAAGTTTCCATCCACCTCGACGCGCCGAAGAAATAACTCCCAACCATGAAAACACCGCTCCTCACCTTCACCTCCGCCGTCCTCGCACTCACACTCACGCGCGCTGAGGAACCGATCGCGCGCAACCCAGAAAACGTCTCACTGCGCAACGAAGTCCAGGTCGCGATCGACAAAGGGCTCGCCTTTCTCAAGACGCAGCAAAAGCCCGAGGGCTGGTGGGCGAATGAGGAATATCCCGCGCTCACCGCGCTTCCCCTCATGGCCTTTCACCGCGAGCCGACCGGCCAGTATCGCGATGCAAAAACGCCATTCCTGAAAAGCGGCTACGACTTCCTCCGCAGCAAAATCCACGACGACGGCGGCATCTACGACAAGGGGCTCTCAAACTACAACACGTCCGTCTGCCTCACTGCGCTGCTCGATACCGGCGATGCGAAAGACGAGCCGGCCATCACGAAGGCGCGGGCCTTCATCGTGGGCCAGCAGGCGAAGGGCATGGCGAGCGAATCGCTCGACGGCGGCATCGGATACGGTCCGACCGGCGTGAGCCCAAAGCGCGCACACCCCGACCTCGACAACACCGTCATCTCGCTCGAAGCACTGCGCGCCTACCGCGCCGCGCGGCCCAACGTGGAAGTCACAAACGACCTCGATTGGAAAGCCGCGATCGACTTCATCTCGCGCACGCAAAACCTCACCAGCACCAACCCGAAAGGCAGCGCCGATCCGAAAGATCAGGGCGGCTTCATCTACTACCCCGGCTACAGCAACGCCGACTCCGCTGAAGGCCCGAAGGCGCTCCGCAGCTACGGTTCCATGAGCTACGCCGGGCTGCTCAGCTTCATCTTCGCCGACTTGAAAAAGGAAGACGCGCGCGTCACCGCAGCGCTCGATTGGCTGCAAAAAAACTACTCGCTCGACGAAAACCCCGGCATGGGAAAAGCGGGCCTTTACTACTACCTGCACCTCATGACGAAGGGCCTCACCGCCGCCCACATCGACGAGCTCACGCTCGCCGACGGCAAGAAAATCGACTGGCGTCCCGCAGTCGCCAAGAAACTCCTCGACCTGCAAAAAAGCGACGGCTCATGGGTCAACGACGACAGCGGCCGCTGGATGGAAAAAGACGCCGTCCTCGTCACCAGCTACGGCGTACTCACCCTCGAGCAGATCTACCGCGGGCTCTAGTCAGCCCGCGAAAATCTCGCTCCGCAGCACGCCGACGAACGGCAGATTCCGATACCGCTCGTCGTAATCGAGCCCGTATCCGATCACGAATTCATCGCCGATTTCGAACCCCACGTAATCGGCGTCCATCTCCTCCGCGCGCTCCTTCACTTTCCGCAGCAGCACGCAGATTTTCACGCTCAGCGGCGACGCCTCGGCGCGCAGCTTGCCGCAGATCGCATGGAGCGTCCGGCCACTGTCGAGGATGTCGTCCACGATGAGCACATGCCGCCCGTCGATCTCCGGGATCGAGAGCTGATCGAAGGTCACAGTCCCGCTGCTCTCCGTCCCGCCGTGATAGCTGGAGACGCTGATGCAATCGAGCTTCAGCGGCAGCGGGATGCGCCGGAGCAAGTCCGCCGCGAAGATCAGTGAGCCATTCAAAACCGCGATGATCGTGAGCTCCTGCCCGCGATATTCTTCGCTGATCTGCGCGGCCAACTCATCGAGCCGGCTGAGGATAGTTTGTTCGTGGAAAAGGATGCGTTCGACGTCTTCAAGCACGCCTTCCTTTTAATGGCACGGCTCCGAGATGGAACATCCATTCTGCGGCAACGTCGCATCCAGTTGCGAACAGACCGCCCACTGGAAAACGCTTCCCCATGCCCGCCCGCGTCGGCTATTCCCACGTCTCCGTTTTTAAACCCCAAGACCCTCTCCTACACATGGCCACATCCTGTTTCCACGCATCCATCGAAGGCGCGCAGCACGGCGCGAAACCCCTCGCCGACTTCCTCGCTTACGCAAAAAAATCCGGCGCGGCCGGCGCGCAACCGAGCAACTACATGCTCAACGACGGCGACGGCTTCAAATCCGCGAAAGTCATCCGCGACACCTTCGAGCAGGCGGGCCTCGCGCTCGATGGCATCAGCGCGCATTGCCCGATCTGGGTGCATACGACCGCATGGACCGGCTCGCCGACGATCCGCCCCTTCCTCCCGGAAAGCGTCGCGAAAAGCTCCACGGACGAGATCGAAAAGTGGGCCGAAAATTACCTCCTAAAGCTCCTCGACCTCACCGCCGAACTCGGTGTGAAAGTGCTCCCCATGTTCTGGGGCATCGCATTCGGCTGGGAAATGGCGAGCGGCTACCCGTGGGGTTTCTGGGCCGGACCCGGCTACGATTTTCTCGCCGAGGGGAAGGAGCGCTTCGTCACCAAGACGCAGAAAATCCGCGACCACGCGCGCAAGCTCGGCATCAAGCTCTGCCACGAAATCCACCCCAACACCGCCGCCGCGACCGCCGATGATTTCAACATGCTCGTCGATATCTGCGACGGCGACGAAACGCTCGGCGTCAACGCCGATCCGTCGCACTGCTGGGAGGGCGAGAGCTGGGAGACGCGCTTCCTGAAAGTCGGTCCGCGAATCTGGGCCGCGCATGTGAAAAACTTCACCATCCGCTCCGGCTTCCCGCTGCGCACGATGGAGCCAAACTGGCCGAAGCGCGCCATGCAATTCACCGACCTGCCGAGCGGCGACCTGAATCTCAACCGCTACGCCGAGCTCCTCCTCATGACCGGCTACCCGACCCGCTACTGCCAGCTCCACGGCACGAAAACCGCCCCGCTCGTCGTCGAAGCCGAGAGCGCCCACCGCGACCTCGACAGCACGAGCGCCAACGGCATCGCCTTCGTCCGCGACCACCTCCTCATCGCCCCCGCCGGCGGCAGCTTCGAGGACGGCATGGGCGCATAGCCCATCTCCAAGCTCTCCCGGGCCAAAGACACGCACTCCGAGATGCAGCTTCGCGACGTGAAGAACCTCGCCTCCACCGGCTACGATGCGGACTACGTCGAGCACTGGACGCAAACTCTCGACCTCACTAACCTCTGGAAAGAATGCCAAGCGTAACCGACACGCCGCCCGAAATCGCTGAAATGGTCCGCACCCGCCTGATGGCGTTGTCCGGGTCTGAGCGTTTTCTCATGGGCATCCGCATGTGCGAAGCGGCCCGGCGCATGGTCCTCGCCTCCTTGCCCGCGGGGCAGCCGGAGTCGGAGCGGAAATGCCTTCTTTTCGAGCGGTTCCACGGAGCCAAAGAGGAAGGCTTGGCGAATGGGATGGCGGAGAAGTCGAAGGAGTTCGTGGAGAAAGGCGCGGAGGTTTACGCGAAGGCGTGAGTGTGCGATAACCGCCGTATGAGCACGCAAGAGTTGATCGAAAAGGAAATCGCCGCCTTGCCCGAGCCCTTGCAACGCGAGGTTTATGATTTCGCTGTCTTCCTTCGGCAAAAAGCAGGCGTCGAAGCCTTCAATGGTGCCGCGTTGAGCGAATCCGTTCTCGCAACCGATTGGAATACGCCCGATGAGGACGCTGCATGGGCAAACCTGTAGCAGGCGAGATCGTCATCATCCCGTTTCCGCAGACCGACCTGGTCGTCGGAAAACGCCGCCCTGCTTTGGTGCTCGTCGATTTGCCGGGTGACGATCTCATCCTCTGCCAGATCACCAGCCGCGCCCGTTCTGACGGCTTCTCCATCCCGCTCGACGCCACCGATTTTGCCCGCGGGCAACTCAGTCAATCGAGCTTCATTCGTCCTCAACGGCTCTTCACGGTCGAGCAGCGCGTCATCCTCTACTCCACGGGGAACGTTCTCCCCGCCAAGCTCGCCGAAGTCCTCGCCAAAGCGCGGGACATTTTCAAGTCACCGTCCCAGCCATGAGCATCACCGTCGATAACGAACTCGCCACCATCGAGGAAGCCGCCTCCATCCTCTTGGAAAAAATGCCCGCGTCCAAAGTCGCCCGTCTGCTCGCCACGCTCCA
>JBBQZX010000051.1:0-7802 GCA_038207335.1 Chthoniobacterales bacterium
GATGTCCGCGGTCTTCAGTTTGCGCTTCTTGCCATCGACCACCGATGTGAGCGTGAGGTCATCGCCGGTTTCAAAAGTGATCACGCCGGAGACTTCCTCGCCATTTTTCAGCTTGAGCAATGCGGGTTGAAAACCGAGCGCCAGGCTCGAGTTCGGTATGATCAGGGACTCGAGGACGAGGATGCGGTCGGTCGAATGCCGAAGCCACGTCAGGTCGGGGCCGATCGCCCCTCCTTTGCCGTCCACCGAGTGGCAGCGGATGCAGCCCGCCTCCGGCCTTTTGGTGAATATGACGCGGCCCTCGTCGGCGTCGCCGCCTTCGAGGCATTCGCGGAAGCGCACCAGTTGATCGGTCGTCGTGTCGAGTTCCTGCGCGCGTTCGGCGAGCCGGGATTTTAGTTCAGCGTTGTCGCGCTTCGCCGCGGCCTCAAATAAATCGAGCCACAGCGCGGCCGGAAGGTCGCCTGAGCGAAAGCGGTCGAATTGCGCGAGCAGGACTTTGTCGGCGCTTGGGTCGGCTTGGACACCAAGTCTCGCCAGCGCTTTCTGCTTTGCGCTGAGACGCCCTTTTTTCAGAACTGCGGCATTCTCAGCGACGGTTCTTGCGGGCTGCTCCGCCGCGGTGCCGCTCGTCGCCGGCGAAGTTTGCGCCAGCGCGTCGGCGACCCAGATCAGCGCGGAGAGCAGAAGCGCGACGGCGGAACGGAAATAAAGGGAGCTTCTCATGTGAGCTGCATCGTTTTGCCGAGGCAATCGGTCAAACGATGCACAGGGAATGTCGCACAGCGTGGCGCTGGTGCTTTGAATCAATGAAGCAGATCCTAAATGAGCCTCGTCCGCTTCGCCGGTTGGTGATCCAAGTTCGTGCAACGCGTCGTGCTCAGCCGGATCGGCCGCATAATGTGAACCGCGCCCGCCGCGCGAACCTTCACGCAGACGGCTCGATCTCGATCACTCGATCGACGGCCAGTGCGCGCATGTATTGCGCGCGCTCGAACGCACTCGGCTCGGGGCAGTTTTCCTGGCTCAAGCTGCCATTTCACCTGTTCCACCGAGTCGTAGCCGTGTTGCTCCAGCCACTCGCACATCTCGCGCTCGATCACGATTGAATTGAGCTTGTGACAGTTTGCGAACGCAGCGGCGTCTCGAAGATCGAGGCCCGCATGGTCTTCGTGGACGATCGCACACTTATGTATCTCGCCGAGGTTTTGAAGGTGGAGGTTCAGGCACTCTTTCCGAAACGCCACCCGGACACCGCATCCACGAGTTCCTCAAGCGCTTGGAAAAGACGCGGTTCTGAGGTGCGGCAGGTGTTCACATGCCTTCATCGCGCCGCTGCCAGCGAGGTAGCAGCAGGCGCGTGAGAGGAGGGCGAGCTTCTCGCGCGGGTATTACTCGAAGCCCGCGAGTACAGGTTGACCGGTGACTTTGAAGACGTTTGCCGGCACGGTGAAGTAGGCGTCGCTGAGGCCGGCGCCGCCGTCGAAGTTTGCGGGTCCGGCGAATGTCACGCGCTGATTCGGGAGGGCGTCGCCGAGGACGAGGCGATCGTTGTCGCCGCCGCCGAGGTCGAACTGCACGCCTTTCAGAAATGTCGTGCTGGCCGCGTGCGTCGTGTTGAGGCGTTCGATGCGGAGTTGGTCCGCGCCGTCGCCGAGCGCGGCTTTCACGGTGCCGGTGAAGACCGAGTCGTCGATGTAAACATTGTCACTGCCGACGCCGGTCGAGAGATCGGTCGCGCCACAGGCGATGATGCGGGCGAGCGAGATGAAACTGTTGGCGGTATCGACGCCGAGAAACTTGATGCCCTGGGCGACCTGCAGCAGTCCCGCGTCACCAGCGAGGCCAAGAATAGCCTGCGTGGAAGTGCCGAAGTCGCCGCTGACGCTGCCTTTGATGAGACCCGCGCCCGCATTGATCTTCAAACCGGTGCTCGCGCCGCTGCCGCTGAAATGCACGTCGCCGGCGACGTCGAGCCGGGTGAAAGCATTCCACGTCACATCCGCGTCGCCGAGGCCGAGGTCGAGGTTCGCCGAGCCGCCGACGCGCGTTTTCGCGCCGGTGAGGAGAACGGTGTCTTTGTCCATGCCGCCCGTCACCGTCAGCGATCCGAGCGAAAGGTTTTCGCTGCCCGTGAGAAAGATCGAGTGCTGCCCATTTCCGCCGTGAATCGTGACCGCGCCGGCGAGCTTGGTCGTGATCGCCGAGGAAAAATTCACGGTCGTATTGGTGCCCGCAGGGTGGTCGCCGTTCGTGATCGAAACCGCGCCGCCGACTTGCAGCAGGGTGCCACCGGCGACGCTGGTCGCGAAAGTGCCGCCGCCTTGCTGCACGGTCAGCGACTTGCCGACGTGCAATTGATCCGTGCCGCGCAGGGAGAAGGTGTTCGTGCCGGTGGCATGGTCGCCTTCGGTGAAGGAGACGTGGCCGCCGATGTCGGTCAGGTCGGCGGTGGCGTTGAAGGTGTGCAAGCCGTTGCCGCCCTGGAACGAAAAGTCTCCGCCGATCTTCAACTGATGGGCCGGCGTGTATTGGTAATATTCGGGGTTCGCGGTGAGATTGTCACCCACCGTCACCGCCACATTTCCGCCGACGGAAAGTGCAGTCGGGAGGACGGAGATGCCGGCGAGTCCAGCGCCGCCGTCGAAGGTGAGATTGCCTTTGATCGAGGTCCGCACGCCAAACATCGAAAACGAGTCGTCGCCCGCGCCGCCGTGGATGGCGACCGTCCCGCCGATCGCCGCGATCGTGCTGGAGAAGCTGCTGGTCGAGCCGCTGCTCGCGGTATTGTCGAGGTCGATGCCGCCTTTCACGGTCAGCAGTTGCGCGCTGGCGATCAGCGCGTTTTGGCCGGTGCCGCCGAGCACGCGCAGCGAGCCGAGGGACATCGCGTGCCCCGTGAGCGTCGTCGTATTTCCGCCATCGCCGGAGTTGACCGCGAGCTGCCCGCCGATCGTCGTTTTGTTGCCCGCGATGAAGACCGTATCGCTCGCGGCTCCGCCGAAAATCGAGACGTTTCCGCCGATCACGCAGTTCTGGAGCGTCGGGTAATTTGCTCCCTCGCCATCGTGAATCGTGAGGCTGCCGGCGAGGTGCAGATTGTTGAAGGTGACGTTGTCACTGCCCGCACCAAACGTCGCATCGATCGAAGAAACGGATCCGGTGAAATCGAGGTAGTTCGTCGGGACGCCCACCGCGCCGAGCTGGAATTCGGTGGCGTTCGTGGAGATCAGCCGAAACGAATTCGGTCCGGTCTGGAAGAGGTTGAAGTTGTCGCCGTTGTCGTCGCCGGTGAGCGTGAGCTTGCCGTGATCGAGCGACGCAATGACGAGCGCCGCCGGGGCGATGCGGGATTCGAGATGTTCGATGGAGTTCATATATTTTGAGCGTCGGTGTGGATGAGTGTGAGCCGGATGCGGATTACGGCGCGTAGCCAATTTTCTTGAGCCCAGCTGCGATGTCGTCCATTGCCTGCTGGATCGTGCGGCCGGCATTGTTGGCGTCCGTGGTCTTCTTCAAGTCTTGCGTGAAGCCGAAGCTCCCGAGGCTAAAGTCACCGGCCCCACCGCTCGCCGAGACGACGGTGCTGTTGCCGAGGATGGCACGTTGAAGATTCCGCTGCGCGGGGGACGGGATCGTGGCCACTGTCACGGTCGCGTTCGTGCCGCGCAGGAAGGTCACGCTCTGACTGTAATCCCCAGGGCCATTATCGGCGGCGGATCCGGACGACAGAAGCGTTGCGCTTTTGCCTCCGACCAAAAGCGCGGTCGTAATGTGGATGTCTCCGGGTATCCCCTCCACAGAGTGTATTCCGGGGGCATTGGCATAGAATTCGACCAGGCCGACTTGCTGCTGGGAGTAGTCAACGGCTAAGAAGAGGTTGATCGTTCTCGGGGAGGCGGTCTGGACATTGAAGTCTCCCGTGTTGCGAATAACGCCCTTGTAGATGACTACTTCTGCGCGGGCGGAGGCAGCGGCGAGGAGAGCGGCGGTGAGGCCGAGGATGATTTTAGTTTTCATAGGATGCAGTGGTTTTTGGTTTTTTGGTTTGTCTGGAGGGAGAATGGTTTGGACGGGAACGTTCGGGACGTGCCTCAGAGCGCGAGGTGCGCGGCGGTGCCTGCAAGGACGATGCGACCGAAAAGTTCCGTGCCGTGGCAGATGCAGAGCGGCGCGAAACAAGTCCGAAGGTGGACTTTCCGCCGCACGCGACGCATGCCGGTGTAGAGTGATCGGAAGGCTGTTTGTTTCGCATCGATGAACCTTGCGACAGCCACGCGAAACCCGATATACGCCGTCGGACGCAGCCCCGAAACTCAAGTAAACATCAGGGTTTGCGGGCGCTCTGGCGCAAAATGACGCATCGCCGGTTCATGGTTTTAGGTGGCTTCGCGGACGATGAAATCGCCTGTCGGACCGATATCGCGAGTCTCCGTGACGGCGGCGCTGAACGAGACCTGGATAGCGCCGATTTTCAGGCAACCAATGACTTCGGCCATAATGCCGTGGTAATCTGTGCCGCCGACGGTGCCGAGAGCCCGGACTTCAACGACGCTCGCGATTCCGAACGAGGCGTTGTTCGTCGTGACGTTCGCCGGCAGCCACGTTTTCCCGTGCTTGCGGTGCCGGTGCTCACCTGCCACCGGCAATCCCGTCCGTCTTCCTCACCGCACCCGTCCAGCGCGGAGCGCGGCAAGCGGGTAAAATGTTTCGCGCCAACGGATACCACCCTGGCGGAGCGTGAGGACGGTCGAGCGCAGGATGGCGTAGAGCATGAGCGGGAAAAATAAGGGCGTCGCGAGGGCGGTCAGCGGCGACCAGCCGAGACGCTTTGCGACGATGTTCGCCGGAAGGATCATCGAGAGCAGGCCGAAGCCAGCGGCGATTCCGGCGGGCGTTCCGGTGAAGGGACCGACGATGCCGGCGAGCCAGAGTAGCGTGTTTCCGAAGCTGAGGAATAGCGCGGCGACGACGTTGAAATCCGCGGCGGCGAAGTAGTTTTTCTCAGTGTGCTGGATCATCCGACTGGCGGTAACGCCCCAGTCGCAATCCATGTCGTCGCCGCCGATGAAGCCCCTCGTGCGACCGCCCGCGCGATGGAGCAGCAGGCCGAGGCGAATGTCATCGAGCACCTCCATGCGCAACGCCTCGTAGCCGCGACATGCGCGGTAGGCGGAGGCGCGCACCAGATTGAATGCGCCCATGCCGATGTGTGCCTTCGGTCGGTCGCGATTCGCACCGGAGACGTATCCCGCCAGGGTCATCAGGAACGTGATGTGCCACGCGCGCCCGGCGAGCGTCGCGGGTGTGACGCCCATCGTGAGTGTGATGTGGTCCACGCTGTCGCGCTCGGCCACGAGCAGCGCGCGTGAGATTAAATCAGGCCGCGACCAACTGTCCGCATCGGTGAAAAGAATCCACTCACCTGTCGCCGTTTCCGCGCCGCGATGGCACGCGTGACATTTTCCCAGCCATCCATCCGGCAGCACCTCCACGCGTTCCGTGCGCACGCGACTGTCTTCCGCCGCGAGTCGCCGCAGGATTTCGCCAGTGCCGTCGGTGGAGCGATCGTCCACGACGATGACTTCCATCTCGACTCCTGTTTGCGCGAGCAGATGGCGCACGGTCGCTTCGATCCGCTCGACCTCATCGCGCGCTGCGATCACGACCGAGCACCGCACCCTTTCGACCATGGACGCATCGCTCTCCGCGATCAGTGCTGCGAAGGATGGTAGTCGCCGCGCCCAGCGCAGGTGAAAGAGCGCGCCTCCGCAGATGCCCAGCCAGCAGGCGGCAGCGACGCAAAAGTAGATCGTGAGGAACATGGCGTGAGTTTGTGGAGGCTGGGATGTCGCTCGTCTTGGGAGCGAGGTTGCCATCGTAGCCCGCGAGAATACTAGCGTGTTCGCCGCCGCCGACGACCGTCAGGCGCTTGAGCACATTTGCGCCGGGAGCCAGGCGGGCTGGAGCCGACCGTGATGAACGCCTGCGTATTTTCGTTCCCCAGGACGGAGCCGCCGATCTTCACGCCCCCGAGCCCGATCGCCGCGCTGATCGCTCCGTTGTCGCTGAGCGAGCTGCCGGGGACCCTCGTGCCGGAGACGATGCTCCCGCCGACGATGATCTCCGCGATGTTTTGCGCGTGGATGGAGCCGGTGAAGCGGTAGGACTGACCGCCGCTCGTGGTGCTCCCGCCGACGATGGAGCCACCGATGTTTAGCGCGCCGATGGAGTTGGACTTGATGTCGCCGGAGTAGAATCCCGTGCCGCCGACGAGCGAACCGCGAATGGTGACGCTGTTGGCGACACCTACGCCCAGTTCGCCGGTGTCGCTCGTGCCGGAGACTCCGTCGCCGCCGAGGATCGAGCCGCCGATGGTGAGCGCGACGGTTCCGAGGGCCCCGCCGGAGATGATGTGCCCGGCATTTGGGCGGCATCGGGCAAATCGGCGTTGGAACCTTTCGAGGTGTGGATGGTGACATTGTCGCCGTTCACGGGTTTGAGGTGAGAATCAGGCGGCGGTAAAGACGACGAGACCCGCGGGCTCGATGCGGACGTGGAATTCGTCGGCGTCCTCCGGCAGCGCATCGGGCGGGAGGATGGTGTCGTACGTGTCCGCGACGCGGATGTGGCAGCCACCGGCCCAGCGCGTGATAACTTGCGCGGGCAGTGGGCCGTGCGAAAGCGCGGCGACTTCGTTCAGCAGATCGCGGTCGGAATGGATGATCGTTTGCATGACGCAACCCTGCGCCCGCGTCCAAAACCGCGAAATACGCCGTCCGCCGCATGCCCGCAAATGCTGTATCCATGCGGCTTCGCACTCCAAGGAGCCGCGATTGCAAATCACCGCTCCTTGTTTTCACTCGCGTGAAATCATCTTGCGGCGGCGGAGGAAGCGCGCACCGCGTTCAATTGTGCGCCAGTCGCGGGCGGCTGGTCCGCGAATGTCTTAGCCGATCTTCAGCGCGCCACGACTGAGGCAATAAAGAAGGTATTTAAAACCAACTACCCGCGCGCCAGCTCTTCCAGCGCACACAGGGATGCGCCCGCGCGGTTCTCAACTCCGAGCTTTTCGAAGATGTGTTCGAGGTGTTTTTTCACCGTGGCCGCGGCCGCTCCGAGGATGGTGCCGATTTCGGCGTTGGTCTTGCCTTGCGCCACCCAGAAAAGAACCTCGGCTTCGCGCGGCGTGAGGCCGAGCGATTCGAGCGGGGCGGGGGACTCGAAAATGGGGCGGAGTTCGCGGCGATGTTGGGAGCTGCGGGCGAGGCGGGCGGTGATCGCGGCGAGGAGATCGTCCACGCTCACGGGCTTCGTCAGGTAGTCGTCGGCGCCGAGATTCATGCCGGAGCGGATGTCGGCTTTGTCGCCTTTCGCGGTGAGGAAGATGAACGGGATCGTCTCGGTCGCGTGCTCGGCGCGGAGGGCTCCGAGGACACCGTAGCCATCGACTTCGGGCATCATTACGTCGCAGAGGATCAGGTCGGGTAGTTCGCGTTTCGCGAGGAGGATGCCTTCGCTCCCGTCGGCGCCTACGACCACTGCGAAGCCTTCGCGTTTCAGAATCAGCGCGAGGTTTTTCCGCATCTGCGGTTCGTCTTCAATCAGGAGGATTTTTTTCATGGCTCAGGGATTTGGAAACAGCGGCAGCGTGACGCGGACGTTCGTCCCTTCGTCCTCGACGCTCTCGAAATGGATGTCGCCGCCGTGCGCGTCGAGGCACTTGCGCACGATGACGAGGCCGAGGCCGGTGCCGGGAAGATCGGCCACATTGCGCGCGCGGCGGAAGGCGGTGAAAAGAT
>JBBQZX010000052.1:0-6748 GCA_038207335.1 Chthoniobacterales bacterium
GGGGCGGGAAAAGAAAGCGGCGCAACCCCTTCACTTCGTCCGGCGACGCCCCGGCGATCAGCGCCTGAATGTGATCCAACACCTCGCTCGGCGGCCGTCCCTTCAAGTGGCTCTTAATCATGTCTGCGAGCGACAGCTTCTGGTTCGTCTTCGCCGCGGACCCATTTCGCGAGACTACTTCCTTTGCGATGTCGCTGGCTTTGAGCGACGGCACGGTATCGCCAGCGCTCACGCGGCGCGGCGCCGACCTCCGCCGTCCGGTGCGAGCGGTAGCCAACGCAGTGCGGGCTGTGGAGGATGTGGCAGGCTTCTTTGGTTTCATGAGTTGGAATTCTGGAGACGCACCAAATGGCTGGCGGCGAAATGTAAAATAGCGCCGACCTGCCCTCATTGCCAGACGGGACACATCACAGCCGCTCAGCACCTCTCCGAGCGTTCCTTTGTCGTGGCGGGGTGGGTATGCCGAAAGCCTCCGCCGTATTCGATGCCGACGACAGCCGTCTGACCAGCGCGCTGGCGCGCATCAACGGCAAGATGCTCGCGCTGCAGTCGCGCATCGCGAAGTTTGCGGCAGCGTTCATTGCCATCCGCGCGGCGGCGGGCGTGGTGACCGCGGGCTCGATCATTTCCGCCAGGCGCTCGATTTAGGCGGGGAGCTCAGCGATCTTTCGGCGAACACCGGCGTGGCCGTGGGCGATCTCGTTGTCTTGCAGCACGAGTTTGCTAACGCGGGCAAGACGGCGGAGGACGTCGGACCGATGCTTGCGAAGATGGCGAAGTCGCGCCGTGAACTTCCTTGCGGGTGCGCTCATGGCCGTGGCCCAGACACTCTGGCAGGCGTTGGCCGAGTCGATCAAGAACGCGATCACGCTTTTTGAGATTCTCACGACCGCGGACTTTTGGATTGGATGGGCAAGGCCATGATGGGGATCGCACAAGGCTTCATCGCGTTCCTGCTCGATGGGATTGCGAAGCTACTCGATTACCTCTCCGGCATTCCGCTGATCGGCGAGAAGATCGGAAAGGGCTCCGCGGAGATGCAGGGTTTGGCGCAGTCGGTGCGCGAGTCAGGGCAGGAGAATCGCGGCTCCGGTGGCGATCTGCTGGGTCCATCGTTCGACAAAGCGGCGACTCGGATGCGCGACGCCTTCAGCAACATCGGCACGGCGTTGAGCGCTGGCTTCGACAAAGGCAATTCCTTGATCGACACGAGCGATTGGGAGCAGCACCTCGGTGACGCGGTGGATTCGGTGATGGACCGCGTGCAAATTGTTTCGCAGCAATCGCTCGACGCCACGCAGCCGACCAAACCCAGCGGCCCGCTGCTCGATCCCGAGGAGGACACGAACAAAGGCAAGAAGTCCGCGATCTCCGCCATCCAGCGCATCGGCGGGCTTTTCCGCATGGCTTCGCGAGGTCTTCGCGCGGCACGGCCGCCGCATCACCAGCATGAGCCCTCATACGTGCGGCGGCGGCTTCGGCCGGATCGCACTGCGCAAATCAGACTGGCTCGCCCTCGGGGGCTACGACGAGCGGATCTGGTCCTGGGGTTGGGAGGACAATGACCTCTTGCTGCGCGCCGAGGCCGCGGGAGTTGAGGTTGTCATGACGTCGGACAACTTCGCCGCGTTCCGCCGCCACGACGACCGCGAGCGCGTCTTTGCCGAAGGCGCAAAAGACAAGGCGAGCAGTCTCGCAATCAGTCTCCGGATCGCCGCAGCTACGCTCGTCGGCGAAAAGTGCATCGCCAACGCCGGCCAACCCTGCGCGAACGATCGGCGTCCGCTCCCATAGGATTGTTTGCAACAACTACTCGCCGGGCGGGAGCGGCACTGTCCACGTCGCGTCCGTGAGCGGTCGAGGATTGTTCAGTCCGCCACCAGTCACCACGATGCGCCCGGATATAATGGCCGCCGCAGGGGCAAGGACTTTCACTGGCAGAGCACCGACGACACGCCACGCGTCCGCCTTTGGATCATATTCCAACAAATCGCCCACCACGCCCCGCGGCGGCTGCGAGCTGTTGCATCGCCCGCCGACGATCACGATGCGGCGTTTGTGAATGATCGTGCTTGATTCAAAATGACTGCGCCCCTCCGGCAGCGCAGCAATCTCGCTCCATTGCTTTGTGGCGGGATCAAACCGGTGGCAGCAGCTCACATCAATCTGCGTCTTGTCGTGGCCGTGATCGCCGCCGAGCGCGTAGATTTTCCCATCGAGCACCGTCGCGCTCACGTGGCCGCGCGGATCGGGCAAATCTGCTTCGCGCCGCCACTCTTTTCCGCCGTCGAACGCCAGACTCCAGTGGTCGCCGCCGTTCGTATCTCGGTCGGCCTTGTAGCCACCGAAGTAATGCAACCTGCCGTCCAACACCACCAACCCGCCGCCCGCGCGCGGTTCTGGAAGGGGCGGCCCGGCAGTCCAAGTGTCGGACGCGATGTCATATTTCCAGACCTCGGCAGTCACCGGGCCGGGATGCTTGCCCTTGAACCCGCCGGCGAGCCAAATGGCGCTTCCGTCGAAGGCGGGATTGAGATGCGTGAGCTGCGTCGGCATGTCTTTCTGCAGCGTCCAACTGTCGCTCGCAGGATCGTAGATGTTGAGTTGGTTCGATGCTCCCAGATCGTCGGTAAATCCGCCCAAACAAGTAGAGCGTGCCGCCGACCACGGCGGATGGCGATTCGACCCGCGCAAATGGGGCCGGTGCAGCTTTCCTCCAATCGAGCGCAGGCCACGCAGCGGGCTCATCAGTCAAACCGGTCGAAGGCATGATTGAAGCGATGACGACGAATAGTATGAGATGAATGCGGAGCATGGGTGCGAGTTCCCTCGTGCTGGCAGGCCGCGCGAAATTTCGTCGCTGCGATACACTCGTCCGATTCGGTTCACGAGGATTAACCCTCACCGATTTCAAGTCGTCTTTTGCAGCTCCGCTCGGCGGGCCACTTGCTCGAGGATTCTGGCGGGATGGAGAACTGTGCAAGCAGGGCGGACTTGACCGCCGCCGGATCAAAGAGATGCAGCCGCGGATTCGGCTCAATGTAGGGAATCATCCGCCGGGCAACCCAGCCATCAATCGTGCGAGGGCTAACGGAGAGAAGGACGGCGAGGTGGCGTTTGCGGACAAGATGCGAGGCAGGCGTGGGTGAGTTCATGGCTCGTGCATCACGTCAATTCGCTTGCCGCGCTCTCCTCAATCTGCACCCTGATTGGATCGCGAAGTCAGACTTTCTCGCACCGCTTGTGAAATGCGGTGCATATATGCAGCCTGCAAAATATGAAACGCACCTTCCTCGCTACAGCGTTCGCCGCCGTCCTTCTATTCGCGCATGTCCGAATCGGTCTGGCGGCACAGCCTTTACCGCGAAGCACGCCGGAGGCGCAGGGCGTTTCAACGCAGAGTGTGTGTGACTTCGTGGAGGCGGTGGACGGGATCAACACGCTACATAGTTTCATGATTGTGCGTCATGGCCAAGTGATCGCCGAGGGCTGGTGGAAGCCGGAAGAGGCGGACAAGCCGCATGTTCTATGGTCCCTCAGCAAGAGCTTCAACTCGACGGCCGTGGGCCTCGCGATCACGGAGGGAAAATTGAGTCTCGATGATCCGGTGCTCGAGTTCTTCCCTGATGACGCGCCGGCAAATCCGTCCGACAATTTGAAGGCGATGAAGGTGCGCGATCTTCTGACGATGACCTGCGGCCATGACTCAGAGCCAAAGATCAAAGACAACGCACCCACGGCGAAGGAGTTCCTCGCGCTGCCAGTGCCACACACACCGGGAACGCATTTTCAATACAATACCTACGGGAGCTACATGCTCTCCGCGATCGTGATGAAGGTGACGGGCCAGACGTCCCAAGGTTTCCTCAAGCCGCATCTATTTGATCCGCTCGGCATCGAGAACCCGAAGTGGGACGCGAGCCCGGAAGGCCCCTCGCTCGGAGGCTATGGCTTAGCTCTCTGCACCGAGGACATCGCCAAGTTTGGCCAGCTCTATCTGCAAAAAGGCAAATGGAACCGGAAGCAACTCCTGCCGGAGAAGTGGGTCGAGCAGGCGACGAGCAAACAAGTGCGCAACGATGAGGAAGGACACTCGAAGATCGGGATCGACTGGACGCAGGGCTACGGTTTCCAGTTCTGGCGCTGCACGCACAACGCCTTCCGCGGCGACGGTCGCGACGGCCAGCTCTGCGTAGTGATGCCGGAGAAAGATACGGTCGTCGCAATCACGGCAGATACGAATGCCTTCCAGCAGGAGATGAACGCGATCTGGGATCATCTGCTTCCCGCATTCGGCGACAAGGCGCTGCCGGAGAATGCCGTCACGCAGGAGAAGTTAAAGCAGATGTTGGCGAACCTTGTGGCGCACCCCGTCCGAAAGTGAATTAGAAGAACTCGCGCAGATTCGGCAGAAGCGGCACAAGCCGACAAGGAAATCGTGCGGCATCGCAACACATCCGCCGGACGAATCGGGGCTTCCTTTCAAGCCCAGCAGCATCGATTCCGGCTATTTGCTCGCAACCGGAGCTGCTTTACCCTGCGCCAGCGCCTTGAGCCACTGTTCGCGGCGCAGGGTGAACTCTTCGTGGTGGGTCTTGTGATCGGCCTGAGGCATCGGGACGATCTCCTTCGGACCTTGTGCGCAGTTGAAGGCGGCGTAGACAGCGCCGGCGGGCGAAGTGGTGTCGATAAGGCCGACGCCGACAAGGAGCGGGCATTTCGTCCGGGCCGCAAAATGCACGGCGTCGTAATACCGGCTGGTTTCCATGGCTTTTGCGGAATGGCTTGCCGCCCAGTACGGCCAGCCAAAGGCCCGGCCGGCTGCGCTGGCGCCGGGATCGCAGCCCGCCGGCACTTCGACGATGACGGCGCTGACTTTCGGAAAATACGCAGCGGTAAAGAACGATTGGATGCCGCCCTGGCTGGTCCCGATGACGACCAACGTCTTACCATCCCAATCCGGACGCGAGGCGAGATATTCCACCGCCCGATAGTCGCCCAGAAGCATGCGTAGAAAGTAACTGGTTTCCCGGCTTTCGTTGCCGATAGCCGTGTAGTTCTTCAACGGGCCTGCGTTTTGAGTCTGGTAAAATGCGTCGGACTCATCGATCGGCAGGTCGTGGGCGAGAATGTTCATGGCCAGCCAGCCTTTGGCCGCCTTCTCTGTTACCCACCCTTTCTGCAGCGGATAGACGCCTGCATATTGCAATTGGAGGATAGCCGGGAATTTCAGGCCGGCAGTAGGCCGGGCGATCTGACCTTGGACATGCGTGCCATGAATGTTGTCGAGGGTGACTTTTTCGTATTGGACGCCCTCTCGTTCACTTCCGGCTGGGGCGAGGACGGAATTGACGGGGACTTTCTCGAGTTCCGCGAGTTCGGCCCTCCAGAACTCGTTGAAGTCATCCGGGCACGCCGCCCCGACCTTAATCTTCTCCGGAGCGACGACGGCGCCTGCCGCGCCCTTAAGCGCCCCGTTCGCACCGCCTTTGATCTCGACCAGTAGGGTGCCCGATTCCGGCAAAGTGGAGCTAAGCGTGCCGACGCCATGGTCCAGCGGAATCGTGCCCTCGGCGATTTGGGTCAACCCGCCTTTTTTGATGACAAAGGACAGAGCCGTACTGGAATCTGCGCCAGTATTGTTCTTGGCCCCGAGCTTGACCTGCCAGTGGATGGGTTCGCCCTCGCGATAGACGCCATTTAGGTGATCCGGCGTGGCGACAATGGGGGCATCCGCTGCGCGGGAGGAAATGGCTGCGGCCACCCAACAGGAGAAAATGAGCGAAGATTTGAAAAGAAGGTTCATGGGTCGAGGAGGCGAGCGCGGAAGCGATCAATGAGAGTGACCACAAAAATCACGCATTCTGCAAGCCCATGCCCAGCTCCAAAGCAGAGGGCGGCAGAATGGCGAACCATTCCTTCGCTGCGTCCGGCGTGACCAGCTCGCGGTAGTGTCGAAACAGCTTGTCGGGCGAGTTGCCCATCTCCAGCGGGACCTTCGCGGCGTCCGGCGTGTCTGCGAGCCGGTAGCTGGCATAGCTGTGACGTAGCGCATTTTGCCGCCAGCCCACGCCGGACTTGTCACCGAGGTAGTTCAGTCGGAACGCCACGTTCGGCACGAAGCAGACATGACCTTCATCCTTCTTCATCGGCTCAATCCACGCGCGCAGATTCGGCAGTAGCGGCACGAGTCGGCGAGCCTTGGTTTTCGCTTTCGCCGCCTTGATTTCGATGTAGCCGCGATCCCATAGAATGTCGCGCCAGTAGAGCCGCTCGATCTCGGCAGAACGGATGCCGGAGAACGCACCAATGACAATGTGAGACAGGAGATTCGGCGGGCACACCGCCAGAATCTTTTCCAACTCCGCAACCGTGAAGATCGCCGGCGCACTCTCGGTGCCGTGGAAGGTAATCGCACGCTCTGCGGCAGTCTTGCGATCTTGGTCGAGATAGCCCTGTTGCCGCGCCCACTTGTACGTGGTCACTAGGATCCGCCGGAGGCTGTTCTTAGTCGTGTGATTGCCGTGCGTCTTGCGCCGACCAAGCTAATACTAGGCGCACTGGAAGGAAGTGAGGATCGCTCGAGTGCCCGTCCACGTCGGCAAAGAAAAATACTCCCAAGCTTTGCGCTTCGAGGGGCGGCTCTCGATTTTGCTCATGCTGATCTTCAAGCGGTCGAACGGCTCGAGTGCGTGAAAAAGCGCACCCGGCTTGTCCTGCACGGTGAACATCAGCGACGTTCGATCTT
>JBBQZX010000053.1:0-3868 GCA_038207335.1 Chthoniobacterales bacterium
GGTGCGGTCAAACCGGGAGATATTGTCGCGATCGTTGGCGCCGGCCCCATCGGCCTCTCGGCGCTGCTGACGACGCAATTTTTTGCCCCGGCGAAGATCATCGTCATCGACCTCGACGACAACCGTCTTGAGGTCGCCAAACAGTTAGGGGCGACTGACGTGATCAACAGCACCGACGGCAAGGCCGCCGAGAAAGTCATGGCCCTGACCTCTGGCCGGGGAGTGGATGTCGCCATCGAAGCCGTCGGCGTGGCCGCCACATTCGGCATCTGTCAGGAAATCGTCGGCGTCGGCGGTCACATCGCCAATATCGGCGTGCATGGAACGAGCGTGACCTTGCACCTCGAAAAACTCTGGTCGCAAAGCATCACCATTACAACGCGGCTCGTGGAAGCGGTGACCACGCCGATGCTCCTCAAAACCGTGATGATCGGCCGCCTCAAGCCGAAGCAGTTGATCACGCATCACTTCGCGCTGAACGACATCATCAGCGCCTACGACACCTTTGGTAACGCCGGAAGGGAGCGCGCGTTGAAAGTGATCCTGACCAACGAATAGGTCGGCATGCGGACGGTGCTCAGCTTTCTGAACTCCCATGAAAACCGCCTCACCTAAAACTATAGTCATCGTGGGCGGCGTCGCGGGCGGGGCCTCGTGTGCCGCGCGCTTGCGGCGCATGGATGAAACCGCGGAGATCATCATTCTCGAACGCGGGCCGTTTGCCTCCTTCGCCAATTGCGGGCTGCCCTATTTCGTCGGTGGCGTCATCGAGCAGGAGGACGATCTGCTCGTCGCGAAAGGGCCGCTCTTCAAAGAGCGCTTCGCCATCGACCTGCGCACGCAGCATGAGGTCGTGGCGATTCATCGCGAAGCGCGCGAGGTGGAGGTGTGCGACCTCGCGGCGGGCCGAAGCGACCGCCAGCGTTACGATGCGCTGGTCCTCGCGACCGGTGCTGCACCGCTCCGCCCGCCGCTGCCGGGGATCGACCTGCCGGGCATTTTCACGCTGCGAAACATCCCCGACACCCGCCACATCAAGGAGTGGATCGCGCAGCACGCCGCGAAGTCTGCGGTGCTCGTCGGCGGAGGATTTATCGGGCTGGAGATGGCGGAGAATCTCACGCGCCTCGGCCTCGACGTGACCGTGGTGGAAATGCTCCCGCAAGTCATGCCGCCGATCGACGCGGAGATGGTCTCCCCGGTGCATGAACACCTCATCGCGCGCGGAGTAAAGCTGGCCCTTGGCACCGCCGTCGCCGGCTTCGCGCAAAAAGATGGCCGCCTCGAAGTCCAAACAAAGGACGGCGCTTCGCACCTCGCCGACATCGTCATTCTCGCCATCGGCGTCCGCCCGGAGACCACGCTCGCGAAAGCCGCCGGACTCACGCTCGGCGAACGCGGTGGCATCCGCGTGGATGAGCAAATGCGCACCAGCGACCCGCACATCTGGGCCGTCGGCGATGCCGTGGAAGTGCGCGACCGCATCACCGGCGCGTGGACGCTGCTCGCCCTCGCTGGTCCCGCGAACCGCCAGGGCCGCGTCGCCGCCGACGCCATCTGCGGACGGCCCGCGGCGTTTCACGGCACGCAAGGCACCGCGATCTGCGGCGTCTTCGGGCTCGCCGTCGCCTCCACGGGAGCAAGCGAGAAGGTGCTGCAACGCGCCGGCATCACCGATTACGAGAAGCTCTACCTGCACGCGGGCCACCACGCCGGCTACTATCCCGGCGCGGAGAAGATTCATCTCAAGCTGATCTTTCGCACCACCGACGGACGCGTGCTCGGCGCGCAAGCCGTGGGATTGGCGGGCGTGGACAAGCGCATCGACGTGATCGCGATGGCGATCCAGAAAGGCGCGACCGTTTACGATCTCGAGGAAGCGGAACTCTGCTACGCGCCGCAGTTCGGCTCGGCCAAAGACCCGATCAACTTCGCCGGCATGATCGCAGCCAATCATTTGCGCGGCGACGATCCGCTCGTGCATTGGCAAAGCCCGCAGCTCGCGAGCCGCGATTTGCTCGACGTGCGCGACCCAGATGAATTCGCCGCCGGCCACGCGCCCGGTGCCCGCAATCTCCCGCTCAACACGCTGCGCAGCAGGCTCGGCGAGTTGACTCAGGAACGACCGCTGGCCGTCTATTGCGCCGTCGGTGCCCGCGGTCACAACGCGGTGCGGCTCCTGCGTCAGCATGGTTTCGACGCCGCCAATCTCTCCGGTGGCTACACCACCTTTTGCGACGTCACCGCCGAAGCTCCGTGATGAAAACCGCCGCCAAACTTACCTGCGCTGCGCTCGGCTGTATCGGTCTCTCCGGCGTCGCGCTGTGGTGGTTTGCGGATCACCGTCGCGGCATCGCTTGGGCTGTCTCCGTCGTGCGCGGGCGTTTTCCAGACGTGTCGCACTTGTCCCCGTCGTCTCTCGACGCCTGGCTGCGCGACACGCAACGACTGGCACCGCAACTCGTGGACGCGCGTTCGGCGGAGGAATTCGCGGTAAGTCATCTCCACAGCGCCCGGCGCGTAGATCCTGAATCCACCGCCTCAGCCACGCTGTCCGCTCTCGATCCCGAACGTCCCATTGTCATCTACTGCTCAGCGGGCTATCGCGGCGCGACCCTCGCGAGTCGTCTCCAAACCGCTGGGCGCCGGAAAGTGTGGAACCTCGAAGGCGGCATCTTCGCCTGGGCCAACGCGGAACTTCCTCTCGAACACGACGGGCAAAACCGCCAGCGCGTGCATCCTTACTCCCGCTTCTTCTCCCGGCTGCTCAAGCCGCAAGCACGCGACCACCCTTCCGAATCAAACCATCCGAAAATTAAAACCATCCAAGTTGATGACCCGCAAAGCCATTGGCGGTCGCCTCCGAATGCCACGCCGGCGTCTCCGTCGTGACCCACCACTCCCGAACGCGACCGCAAGAAATGCGCAGTCTTTCCGGGCGGATGCGTAGCGGCGAACCGGGCGCCTGCGAAGCTGGTCTCGTGAGCTGCCAAAAGACGCCCAGTAGAATTACCTTCCAAAAATGAATGATCTGACAGTCGAGCTAAGCACCCCGAGCGGCAGCGTCTTTACCGCGACTGCGTCGGCGATCGATGTGCGCACGGAGGACGGCAGCGTCCACATCACCCCTCGCGAAGAGAGTTATCTGAACCTGATTAACGCGACCGAGATCACGCTCCTGACCGCGGATGGCCCTTGCGTCTTCATGTTGGAAAATGCGGTCGCGGGGCTGAAGGGGCGCACCTTCACCGTCCTCGCGGAAACCATCCGGCGCGTCGAACCGGAGGCCCTCGCCGAGCCGCTGGCCTGAGCGCTGCCCCGTAACTCCGAATCGCCACTTACTCTAATGGACCTCACCACCACTTATCTCGGAATGAAGCTGCGCACGCCGTTGGTGCCATCAGCTTCGCCATTGTCCGAAGACATCGACAACATCAAGCGTATGGAGGACGCGGGCGCATCGGCGATTGTCTTCCATTCCCTTTTTGAAGAGCAGATTCGCGCCGACGGTTACGAGCCGCACGAAGGGCTGCCGCGCGCCCGTGAGCCCTATCCGGAGGCACTCACCTATTTTCCAGAGCGGGCGAAATTTGAAGTCACCCTGGAGGACTACCTCGCCCAAATCACGCACGCCAAGAAAGCGGTGAAGATCCCGATCATTGGCAGCATCAATGGCTCGACCTTCGGCAGTTGGCTCACCTACGCGAGGCAGATCGAGCAAGCCGGTGCCGACGCGCTGGAACTGAACATCTACTCGCTGCCGACTGATCCGAACATCAGCGCCGAAGACATCGAAACCGGATACGTGACGATTGTCGCCTCCGTCAAAGCGCAGCTCAAGATTCCCGTCGCGGTCAAGCTCAGCCCC